>NZ_CP120863.1:4630591-5870788 GCF_026191725.2 Roseibium porphyridii | reverse complement strand
GTCATCTGCCTCCTGTACTTTGTGAAGAACGGTCCGCCACAGCCATTCTTCGACGCCTTGCTGCTTTTGCAGCATTATGATGTCCCTTTTGGGACGGTTATTCGTTTGGCAGTGGATATACTCCAGCCGCCACCCCGTCTTGAATGCGGGAAGCTAATTCTGAATCCAAGGCAAGCCGGCAGCTTTCCAGCCGGCCTGTGTGCCGCGGTGACGATCTGCGTCCAGCGGCCCCTCAAATCCATCAGAGATATTGTAACAGTGCGTATAACCGGCTTGGGTCAGCGCGATTGCAGCTGCTTGGCTCCGTGCGCCGGAGCGGCACAGAAAATAGATCGGAGCGCTTTGGTCAAGTCCTTTTTTGACCAGCTGATTTGAAACCGTCGATGCGAAATCCGGATTTGGTCCGCTCGACGGAAAACTTTGCCATTCCGCTAACACAGGTTCCTTGCCGATAGGGCGCAAATCGGGGATGCCGACAAACGCCCATTCCGCTTGTGTGCGCACGTCAACAAGAACAGCGTCCTGTTGTTCGGAGAGCTGCTGAAAAGCCTCCTGCGCGCTTAAATTTCCTGCGTAACCACCCTCAAGTTGCACAGACGCCCCCTTCGATAGCTTTGCGCTATCGGTTATAATTTGCTTATTAGTATTTTCGGAAGGAGTATTAGTCGAACTATCGCTAAGCGCCGTTAAGACTGAACACGTTAATGTATTCGCTACTCGGCCAATGTGACATGTGCTCAGCTATATTTCTGTTTGACTTATACATTGTTTTTCCAAGCACCAGTTTTAGGTTAATCGCCGGTCTTTGCCGCCAGCCGTGTTGTTAATATACAGACAGGGCCTTGTGGGGCAACAGCGTGTTAATACGTTTCTTGGCAGATGCCGGTTTCTGCCCCTGCGTTACCGAATTTCCGTTCCCTGTGTGCAAAGGAACAAATGCTTTTTACCGCAATGACTTTTTGCTCTGAGCGGTCTTGTCACAAATGAAAAACAGCGATTTCAAAAAAAATTTCGGAACAGATACCTTGACTCGTATCGAATCCGGTTTGATCCCGCCGCTTAGATCCTACATACCCATAAGATATTGAAAAATATAAATATTTTTTGACACTCTGATGTGGCGTATTTTTGAAGGTTGTGAAGCTGGAGCGGGCCTATTTCTGTCATCCACAAAATTGCATGGCTAAAAAAAACCCGGCACTGTGGCCGGGTCTTTTGAACGTTGATTTCACGGAAAAATTAGGCGCCAAGTGCCTTGATGCGGGCGTTGAGGCGGGAAACTTTCCTGGACGCAGTGTTTGCATGCATCACGCCTTTGGACGCTGCGCGCATGATTTCCGGCTGGGCTGCCTTGAAAGCGTCGTTTGCTGCGCTCTGGTCGCCAGAAGCGATTGCTTCTTCAACCTTACGCAGGTACGTGCGAACGCGGCTTCTGCGGTCTTTGTTGGTGGCCGTCCGGCGGGCAATCTTGCGGGCCGCCTTCTTGGCCGATGGTGTGTTGGCCATGGGCTCAATCCTGATCGGTAATGGGGACTAGGGTCCGGTGGCGATCGGACCAAGGCGTCAAAGCCGGTAAGACCCGATCAAAAAACAACGGCGGCGGAAGTCCGCCACCGATTGGGCGCTGCTTATAATGGCGCTTGGGCTTGTCGTCAACGGCTTTGTCGTTGATACGCGGAAGATTATTTGTTCCTGAATTGCGGTGACCGTTTCTCCGCAAAGGCGCTCATGCCCTCGTTCTGGTCCTCCAGCGCGAAAAGGGCTTGGAAGACCCGCCGCTCGAACCGCACGCCTTCTGAAAGTGTTGTTTCATACGCCCGGTCGACGCTTTCCTTTGCCATCATCACGACGGGGAGCGAGAAGTCGGCAATTTTCTCGGCGGCCTTCAGAGCTTCCTCCAGAAGGTCGTCGGCGGGAACGATCCGGCTGACAAGGCCGCTCCGCTCAGCTTCTTCGGCATCCATCATGCGACCGGTCAAGACCATCTCCATGGCTTTTGACTTGCCAACGAACCGCGTCAGACGCTGCGTACCCCCTGCTCCGGGGATGACGCCGAGGGTGATTTCCGGCTGGCCGAATTTTGCGGTGTCGGCCGCGATGATGAAATCGCAGAGCATGGCCAGTTCGCAGCCCCCGCCCAGCGCATATCCGGCGACGGCTGCGATGATCGGTTTGCGGTTCCGCGAGACGCGATCAAATGGCGTGATCAGATCGGTCTGGTAGGCGGATGAGAAATTGTGAGGCTGCATTTCCTTGATGTCGGCACCGGCTGCAAAAGCCTTTTCCGAACCCGTGACGACAACGCAGCCGATGCGCTCGTCTTCATCGAAACTGTCGAGGGCCGTGCAAAGCTCTGCGACCAGCGCTGAATTGAGCGCATTCAGGGCTTCCGGCCGGTCCAGAGTGATCAGGCCTACTTTGCCGCGCTTTTCAACGCGGATGTTCTCGTATCCCATAATAATGCGCTCCCAAGGCCGGAGGTTGCCGCCATGAACGGCCCCTCGGATATGTCAAACTTACCGGCCATGCCTAACCGACACGAGGCGTGTCTGGCAAGTTTGGCTGAAGGGATAGAGGCCGGACTGTCAGGTCTGGCATTGCGGGCAATAAAAGGTAGAGCGGTTTGATTGCACCAGTCGTGCTACCGTGCCGTTGCAGCCCGGTGTCCGGCAGCTTTCGTTTTCGCGGCCATAGACCGCGAAAGAATGCTGAAAATAGCCAAGCGTACCATCGGTTTGTGTGTGGTCTCGCAAGGATGACCCGCCGGCCTTGATTGCGTCTTCGAGTGTTTCCCGGATGTTGGCTGCGAGGGCGACCGCCTTTTTTGTCGGCTTACCTGATTTCGTCACAATGCTCCCGGCAGAGCGTTCCGGGCTCAGACCGCTGCGCCAAAGTGCTTCACACACATATATATTGCCAAGACCTGCAATCAGCTTCTGATTCAGCAAGGCGGCTTTTAGAGGCGATTTTCGACCTTGGAATAGACCGGCAAGCGTTTCCGCACTCAGTTCATTGCCCAAAGGTTCCAGTCCAAGATCCTTGAAAAGCGGATGCGCAGATAGCGTGGCTCGTGGCACAAGGTCCATGAAGCCAAAGCGCCGCGGATCATTATATATAATGCGCGCGGGATCTCCTGTGGCTGTTTCAAGGTGAAAGACCACATGATCGTGCTTGGTGTCCTTGCTGCGGGCATGTGCAAATTTACCGGGAGCACTGTCCTCATAGTCGGCTTCAATGCGGAAAGACCCTGACATGCCAAGATGCATGACCAGAACATCCCCGCTGGTGATATCCGCAAGCAGGTATTTGGATCTGCGGGACAGGGCGGTGACCCGTTTCCCAGTCAGCCGACCAACGAAGTCTTCCGGAAACGGAAAACGAAGATCAGGCCGGTTTTGCTCGACCTTGCGCAGCGTGGCTCCTTCGAATGCGGGCGACAGGCCGCGTTTGACGGTTTCAACTTCCGGCAATTCAGGCATCTGAAGACTGGTCTCCGCTTCGGTTGCGCGCTAAGAGGTCTGACATTCTCACACCGGCCTGCGGCATATGGCGTCCACGGCCGGCAAAGATAGCGCTCGGGCGGTGCTTGTACTATGTTCCGGCGCACTTTGAAGACCTTAAATGGATTTGTGATCCGCCAGAACAACGGCAGCTCGCGAAAAGGTGGGCTGATCTGTTCAAGAACAGGAACGGTGATCAACCGGTGGGCTGAGGCTGAACTGATTGATCTTGGAGACGCATTCATGACGCAACAGGCACGCAGCGGAGCTTCGGACCGGACTCCGGAGGACATGCCGACCAGTTTCGGTTTCACAAAGGTGGCCGAGGGAAGCAAACAGGCGCTTGTGGACGATGTTTTTCACAAGGTTGCTGACCGTTACGACCTGATGAACGACATGATGTCCGGCGGGATGCACCGGGTCTGGAAGGATGCGATGGTCTCGTTCCTTGCACCGCCAAGGGCGGACAAGTCAGGCTGGAAGCTTCTGGATGTTGCCGGTGGCACCGGTGATATAGCAACCCGTGTTGTCAATCGGTCGAACGAAACGGTTTCCGCCGTGGTTTGCGATATCAATGAATCCATGCTCGGTGTCGGTCGCGACAGAGCGGCGAAAGCCGGATTGTCCAAATTGATCACCTTTAGCCAGGGAAACGCAGAAGACCTGCCATTCCCTGACAAGAGTTTCGATGCATATACGATTGCCTTCGGCATCCGAAATGTCCCGGACATCCCGAAAGCATTGCGGGAGGCCCGGCGTGTTTTGAAGCGCGGAGGCCGTTTTCTTTGCCTGGAGTTTTCCGAAGTCGATGTGCCCCTGCTGGACAAGGTCTATGACACCTTTTCCTTCAATGCGATCCCAGTCATGGGAAAGTGGGTGACGGGTGACGGCGATCCCTATCAGTATCTGGTGGAATCCATTCGCAAATTTCCCAGCCAGGAGCGCTTCGCGGAGATGGTTCGGGAAGCAGGATTTGAACGGGTCACCTATCGCAATTATTCCGGCGGTATCGCCGCGCTGCATTCTGGTTGGAAATTCTGATTGATGGCATTTCCGGTTATGTCCCTTTTCCGCCTGATGCGGGCCGGTTTCGTGATGGCGCGCGAAGGCGTGTTCAGCCTCGTCAATCTGCCTGACCTTCCAGCGGGGCCGCGTTTCGGGATCGCGATTGCCCGTCTTTTGGAACGCCGCGCGGTCAAAGACAAAAGTGCAGATCTGCGCCTTTCAGACGCTCTTAATCGCTTGGGTCCTTCTTATGTGAAGCTTGGTCAGTTCCTGGCAACGCGGGCCGATGTCGTTGGCAAAGATGCCGCGCGTGAATTGTCTGCACTGCAGGATCGGCTGCCGGCGTTTGAACATGAGGCAGCGCGGCGGGCAGTTTCCGAACAGCTCGACCGCCCGGTCGACGAAATCTTTGTCGAATTTGGCGAAGCCGTTGCAGCAGCATCCATTGCTCAGGTGCATCCGGCCGTCATAAGGGACAAGGACGGGGTGGATCGTAAGGTCGCCGTCAAAGTGTTGCGTCCGGGAGTATCCCGAAGATTTCAAAGAGATCTGGAAAGCTATTACCTTGTTGCCCGTCTTGCGGAACGGTTCCATCCGCCGTCGCGTCGACTTCGTCCGGTTGCCGTGGTCGATACGCTCGCTCAATCCGTCGCCATGGAAATGGATTTCAGGCTCGAGGCTGCCGCGCTTTCCGAAATGGCAGAAAACATTGCGGAAGACCCGGGCTTTCGGGTGCCAGGCGTGGAATGGCTTCACACATCCAAGGGTGTTTTGACCCTTGAATGGATCGATGGCCGGAAAATGTCCGATGTTGATGGTCTTCGTGAAGATGGCCATGATCTGGAAGCTCTAGGTGCATCCGTCATTCAGAGCTTTCTTCGGCACACGCTGCGAGATGGCTTTTTTCACGCGGACATGCACCAGGGCAATCTATTCGTCGAACCTGACGGCACGCTTGTCGCGGTCGATTTCGGCATCACTGGCCGGCTCAACAAACGTGAACGCCGTTTTCTGGCCGAGATCCTGTTCGGGTTCATCACGCGAAACTACAAGCGCGTTGCGGAAGTGCACTTTGAGGCCGGGTATGTGCCGGCCCATCAGGACGTCGACATGTTTGCGCAGGCGATCCGTGCGATTGGGGAGCCGATCCATGGTCACGATGCCAGCGAGATATCCATGGCCCGACTGCTGACTCAGCTTTTTGAAGTGACCGAACTGTTTGAAATGCGCACCCAGACCCAATTGATCATGCTGCAAAAAACGATGGTCGTTGTCGAGGGTGTTGCCAGGTCCCTGAACCCCAATCTCGATATGTGGCGAACGGCCGAACCGGTTGTCGGCAGCTGGATAACTGAAAATCTTGGCCCGGTCGGAAAGTTCCGGGACGCAGGCGACGCATTGTCGGCACTCGCCCGGGTCGCAAACGACATGCCGTTGTTTGCCGACCGCATCGGTCGCATGTCGGCTGAACTTGAAAAAATGACCAACAGCGGTCTTCGGTTCGATGATGCAACCGCGGAAGCCATCGGCAAGGCAGAAGCAAGGCACACGCGATCCGGCCGACTTGCTCTTTGGGTTATTGCAGTCTGCGCGCTGCTTTTGACTTATCAGGCGTTCTGACCGCTTTGGCAGCGAATTACCGCCCAACCGGTAAGACATGAGCTGCTGTGTGACTGGGTTCGTTTGCGGCTAGGAACCAGTGTTTTCGGTGGGCCAGGCAGACAACAGCATTGCGCAGGCGTCCATGATATGCCGTTTCAGGATGTCCTGTGCGTCGGCCGTGTTGCGATTGCGCACTGCCGACAAGATGTTTTTGTGATCTTCGAGCCAGTCCCTGGTTTGCGCCGGCAAGACACCATACCCGGCAATATGAATGCGGCATGTCCGTCGAAGCTCTTCAATCAACTTCAATTGTCGCGGCCTGCGTGCAGGTAAATAGAGACTTTGGTGAAAGGCCCAGTCGCCGCTAGCCCAACGGTCTGTGCCCGCATCGATCGAGGAGTGTGCGTAAGCAACTTCAATCGCACCCAGATCGTTTTCCGTCATCTGTTTGATGGCGTGGTGCAGGCAGTCCGTTTCCAACAGCACTCTCAGGTCGTAAATTTCGGATATTTCAGCCGGTTCCAGACTGATGACGCGTGCGCGCCGATTGGGGACGAGGCTGATCATCCCACGAGATGCCAAGAGTTGGAGGGCGTCCCTGACCGGGATCCGGCTGATCGCAAATCGTTTCGCGATTTCACCCTGTTTGAGTTCTTCGCCCGGTCGGAAACGGCCGTCGACAATTTCAGTTTCCAACGTGGCGGCAATCTGCTCAGCGGACATGAACCCTTCCTTCGACCGGCGTCATCATGGACTTGACAAATCTGAAACTCAAGAATGTATAAATGTATACATTTTGGAGATCGAGATGACAACCAACCACCAATACACATCGAAAATTGTCTGGACCGGAAACCTGGGCGACGGGACAAAAACCTATCGTGGATATGAAAGAACCTGGGAAATCAGAACGCCGGGCAAGTCTGTCGTGCAATGTTCCAACGACCCGTTGCTTGGTGGAAACCCGGCGCTCCACAACCCGGAGGATTTGCTTTTGTCGGCGCTTTCGAGTTGTCACATGCTCTGGTATCTGCATCTGGCCAGCACCGCTGGCATCGCAGTGAGCGCCTATGAGGATTTCCCATTGGGTCTTGGTGAAACGGAGAAAAATGGCGCAGGCCGGTTTTTGCAGGTAATTTTGAAACCGAACATTGTGGTCCCGGCAGGCACGAACCTTACAAAAGCCGATGCAATTCACCACGAAATTCACAACTATTGCTACATCGCCCGTTCGGTTGCGTTTCCGGTCACCTTTGAGGCGACATATCGGGAGCTTTGAACATCAGGAGCGTTCGCCGGTTTCCAATTGTTTCAGGGCAAGGGATTTCGAGACGCTTCGGATCTCTTCCGCAAGAGTGTCGTCGTCTATGGTCCGGGACAACACCATGCCGCCGACGCACAACGCCGCCAGCCCAATTGCCTTGTCTCTTTTGGTCGGCTCTTCGGGCAAATTGTTTTCAAACAGCCAGATCATTGCCCGCAGCAGGGCCTCATACGCGGACTGAACTTCAGGTGTTGCCCGTGCGACGTCGGATGGCAGAGCGATCATCGGACACTGACCTTCCAGATCACCGAGATGTCTGGTCGAAAGGTAGCTTTCGATCATGTCCCGAACCGTCTGCGGACCGCCATTGACCGGGTCAACACCTGCCTCGTCGCGCCAGGTTTTTCCGCGGCCGTTCAGGAAGGATGCCACAGCCTCTGCATAGAGCTCATCCTTGTTTTTGAAGTGATTGTAGAAACCGCCCCGGGTTAGACCAGCTTCTGCCATAACCGTATCGATAGAGACTTCTGAAAAGCCGTGGCGGTTAAAAAGGATACGTGCGCACTCGACGATGCGCTTGCGCGTTTTGGTTTTGTGTTCTGGGGCGTAAGGCAAATTTGTCTCCCGGACCTGATCTGGAAAGAATATCAGGGACCAAAAAATGTTCTTTAACATAAATTGATTGCGAGCAAGAAAGGCAAATCCTGTTGAAAGAACTCGGATCGAAAAATGGAAAATCTCTTTGAAGTTGCCCCGTACCTCAATGCCTATAGGCCCGGTTTGACAATAGTCGCCGCACTGTCCTTGATCGTCTTGATCCAGAACTTCCTGACCGCTCCGCTTGCCTTTGCCAAAGAGGAGCAGGTTCCCGGCATGCCGCTGCAATTCGACCATACGAAACTGAGCTTTCGCGCGGTTCGAACCTATCAGAACTCTGCCGAGAGCTTTCCAGCCTTTCTGGCTGCCGTCCTGATTGCAATCGTAGCCGGCGTGTCACCGTTGTTGGTGAATGTGGCTGCAGGTGTTTATCTGGCTGCGCGGCTTTTGTTCTGGGGCGTCTACTATGCTGGTGTAGGCAGGGTTGCCGGAGGGCCACGTACGATTGCATTCGTGGTCTGCCTGCTGGCAAATATCGTGATCGTCGTAGCGGCGTTGATCGCCTTGTTTTAACGTTGGCCGCCGGCGGTCTGCTTAGATGGCGGTGACGCGCCGAAGGGTCAGATTGATGCGGCCACCGTTCTTCAAAAGGCTTGATGTTCCGCTCAATATCCGGTCGATCCCGTGAAAGGCGAGCCGGGCTTCTCCACCCAGCACAACAACATCGCCGGACTGAAGGCGAAAGGATCTCGTCGGGTCCTTGCGGGACAAACCGCCAACCCGGAAGGTTGCTGCATCGCCAAGTGAGACCGAAATGACAGGGGCATCGAATGTTTGCTCGTCCCGGTCCTGATGCAGACCCATTCGGGCACTCTGTTCATAATAGTTGATCAGGCAGGCCTGTGGTGGCTGGGCGGTTGGAGCGATCTCCCGCCAGAGCTCTTGCAAGGCGAGAGGAATGCCGGGCCATGGTGCTCCGGTATCTGGATGCGCTTGCTGATAGCGGTATCCGTTGATGTCGGAGACCCAGCCAAGCGGGCCGCAGTTGCTCATCTTTACGGAAAAGGCTTTCCCGGTTCGTGGCATCACCGGTTGGAAAAGCGGTGCCTCGGCAACGCATGATCGCACCTCTCTCAGAAGCGATTCCTGAGCGGCGCGGTCAAAGTACCCAGGCAAATACTTAAGGCCGTCCGGCCCGCCAAGAGAGGTATTTTGCATTTTTTTGCTCAAGAGCTCGTATCAGTCGCCGCACCCGCCGCAACCGGAAGAACTGCAACCACTGGAGCCGCCTGCAGTACATCCTGAACCGCAGCCCGACGACTTGCCACCAGTTGCCTTTTTGAAAAGCGCCAGGAGAACAAACCCAACCAAGGCAACACACAAAACGAAAACGATCGTATGTTCCGTAGCCCAATGCCAGAACATGTTTCGAACCCGTTCCAGCAGCGTGTCGCCAGCTGGAGAGCCATGAGCGAAGGCCAGGCTGCTTCCCAGCAGGAATGCGATGAGCGCGGCGCCTGCGCCAAGCACGGCGCCAGGCAGTGCTTTTACGGTCTCGTAGACGGTCTGAAGCTTATTGGACCATTTCGGTTTGGCGATTATCCAGTGATCTTGTGTATTTAGGCGTTGGAAATGCGGTGCTTTCCCGAACCTGACGGAGGCTGGAGGCCAAATGTCAGCAGGCGGTTCTCCGAATTCGCTTCGGTAATATGCCAGCGTTTTGGCGTAGGCGTCGTTAAACAGCGCATTCTGATCTGCACCGCCCTTGGTCGGCATATGGTGCAATGGGCCTCCAAGTGCATCCTTAAAGGGGCCCCAATAATGCTTTGTATAAGTCAAATGCAGATGCCATGCCTGGTCGACCTCGTCGCTTGGCGTGACCATCCCTGAACCCAGCCTGCTGAGATAAGCAAAGCGCTGATATTCGGTGATAACGCGCAACGCGAACCCATGGGACCAGCCATTGTCCCGTGCCAGTCGTTTTGAAAAAGGAAAATCGGCCTCGACGGCATCTGGATGGCAAGCCGCAATGCGGTTCCACAAATTGGCGTCTTTCATGGATGTATTCCCCTGGAGCAATGCCACATCTGCATGGTGATTTTCTGTAAAATTGACTTTTACGACAATCCGAAATCCGATCTTGGTAACGATCAGGCAAGAAATATCGGTGATGACTGGCGATTGCCAGCAAACAGATGTCTTGCAGGCAAAGTTTCATCCACCTATATAGCGGTCAAGCTTCGCGCCAAATCCTGAGCATGTGCTCCGGCGCGATCTCCGGGCTGGCCCCGGATTACAAGTGAGAGGAGCCGGACCGACGCCTTCTAGGGTCTGTCTGGTTTGCTAGAAAGAGAGGCAGATATGGCAAAGGTCATTGGTATCGACCTCGGCACGACGAACTCGTGCGTCGCCGTCATGGACGGTAAAGATCCCAAAGTAATTGAAAACGCAGAAGGTGCACGCACCACGCCGTCTATGGTGGCATTTTCCGACGATGGCGAACGCCTTGTCGGTCAGCCGGCGAAACGCCAGGCAGTCACCAATCCGACGAACACGCTGTTTGCGGTCAAGCGCCTGATCGGGCGCCGGTTCGACGACCCGACTGTCGCCAAGGACCAGAAACTGGTTCCCTTCGATATCGTCAAGGCCGACAACGGCGACGCATGGGTTGAGGCAAACGGCGAAAAATACTCCCCGTCCCAGGTTTCCGCCTTCATCCTTCAGAAAATGAAGGAAACGGCTGAGAGCTACCTCGGCGAGACTGTGACCCAGGCGGTTATTACCGTTCCGGCGTACTTCAACGATGCACAGCGTCAGGCAACCAAAGATGCCGGCAAGATTGCCGGTCTGGAAGTTCTGCGTATCATCAACGAGCCGACCGCAGCTGCGCTGGCCTATGGCCTGGACAAGAATGACGGCAAAACCATCGCTGTTTACGACCTTGGTGGCGGCACGTTCGACGTGTCCATCCTGGAAATCGGCGACGGCGTCTTTGAAGTGAAATCCACGAACGGCGATACGTTCCTGGGCGGTGAAGACTTCGACATGGTTCTGGTCGACTATCTCGCAGCTGAGTTCAAGAAAGATCAGGGCATTGATCTGAAGAACGACAAACTGGCCCTGCAGCGTCTGAAAGAAGCCGCGGAAAAAGCCAAGATCGAGTTGTCGTCCTCTTCGCAGACCGAAATCAACCTGCCGTTCATCACGGCGGATGCATCCGGTCCAAAGCACCTGACGTTGAAGCTTACTCGCGCCAAGTTTGAGTCTTTGGTCGATGATCTGGTCAAACGCACCATCAACCCGATGAAGGCCGCTCTGAAAGACGCAGGCCTGGCAGCTGGTGAAATTGACGAAGTCGTTCTCGTCGGCGGCATGACCCGCATGCCGAAGATCCAGGAAACCGTGAACACCTTCTTCGGCAAGGAATCGCACAAGGGTGTTAATCCGGACGAAGTCGTTGCTATGGGTGCTGCGATTCAGGCCGGTGTCCTGCAGGGTGACGTCAAGGACGTACTCCTTCTGGACGTTACTCCGCTGTCGCTCGGTATCGAGACGCTCGGTGGTGTCTTCACACGCCTGATTGACCGCAACACGACGATCCCGACCAAGAAGAGCCAGGTGTTCTCCACGGCCGAAGACAATCAGACGGCTGTGACCATCCGTGTCTTCCAGGGCGAGCGTGAAATGGCTGCGGACAACAAGGTCCTCGGTCAGTTCGACCTGGTTGGTCTTCCTCCGGCGCCGCGTGGCGTGCCGCAGATCGAAGTCACCTTCGACATCGATGCCAACGGTATTGTCAATGTTTCGGCAAAGGACAAAGGTACCGGCAAGGAACAGCAGATCCGCATCCAGGCTTCTGGCGGTCTTAGCGACAATGACATCGATCAGATGATCAAGGATGCTGAGTCCCATGCGGATGAGGACAAGAAGCGGAAGGAACTGGTTGAAGCCAGGAACCAGGGCGAGTCGCTGGTTCATTCCACTGACAAGTCGCTGAAAGACTACGGAGACAAGGTCTCCGAAGACGACAAGGCTGCAATCGAATCCGCACTTGAAGAGCTAAAATCCTCGCTGGAGGGTGAAGACCTTGAAGACATCAAGGCCAAAACCCAGGCGCTGGCCGAAGCATCCATGAAACTTGGCGAAGCCATGTATCAGGCGGCACAGGCCGATGCGGAAGCCGGTGGCGAAGGCGGCGAAGAAGCCGAAGCCAAGGCGGAAGACGATGTTGTCGATGCGGACTTCGAGGAAGTCAAAGACGAAGACGACAAAAAGTCTGCATAACTGAAAAACGACAGCCAGCCGTGTCCCGGCTGGCTGTTCAAGTCTGGCGCCGGACGCTTGCTTGCCTGATCACAAGGGCACATGAGCCCGGCGCTTTCGCCGTAATAGAAGCGGGTGGGGCTTTGTCTGGATCAATTGAACATATAACGAGCCCCTCTCGTTCCTGGCGCCGGACCCGTCCAGGCTGCCGACGGTGCAACAACAAGACCGAGAGATCTTGATGTCAAAACGTGATTTCTACGAGGTGCTGGGCGTTTCACGCGATGCGGATGAAAAAGCGCTGAAAAGCGCTTACCGCAAAATGGCAATGCAATATCACCCGGACCGCAATCCGGGCGACGGCGAAGCCGAAGCCATGTTCAAGGAAGTCAACGAAGCCTATGACACCTTGAAAGACGGGCAGAAACGGGCCGCCTACGATCGCTTCGGGCATGCAGCGTTCGAAAATGGCGGATTCGGTGGCGGCGGCGGCGCGGGTGCGCAAGATTTTTCCTCCACCATGTCCGACATCTTCGAAGAATTTTTCGGCATGGGTGGCGGGCGTCGGTCCGGTGGCCGTGAGCGCGGCGCCGATCTGCGCTACAATCTTGACATTACGCTGGAAGACGCATTTTCCGGCAAGACGGTTGAGATCGAAGTTCCGACCAGCATCACTTGTGATGACTGTTCTGGTTCCGGAGCAAAACCGGGCACCAGCCCGACTACCTGCCGCACTTGTGGTGGGGCCGGACGCGTGCGTGCGGCACAGGGCTTTTTCACCCTTGAGCGTACCTGCCCGACCTGTCAGGGGCGCGGACAGGTCATCACCGATCCTTGCGAAGGCTGCAACGGGTCGGGACGAAAGACCCAGGACCGTACGCTGTCAGTCAATATTCCCGCCGGCATCGAAGACGGAACCCGAATTCGGCTTGCCGGAGAGGGGGAAGCCGGTGTGCGCGGTGGTCCTGCAGGGGATCTTTACATCTTCCTGTCGATCCGCCCCCACGAATTGTTTCAGCGCGATGGCGCGGACCTCTATTGCCGGGTACCCATTTCCATGAGCACGGCGACGCTTGGCGGACAATTCGATGTGCCGACCGTTTCTGGCGCGACCAGTCGGGTAAAAGTGCCGGAAGGTACGCAGACAGGAAAGCAGTTCCGCTTGCGCGGCAAGGGCATGCCGATCATGCGCACCAGCCAACACGGTGACATGTATATTCAGGTAACTGTCGAGACACCGACGAACCTGACACGCAGGCAAAGGGAACTTCTGGCGGAATTTGAGAAAGAATCCTCCGGTGAGAACCATCCTGAATCTGCTGGTTTCTTCTCCAAGGTGAAGGATTTCATAGACAATCTCGGTGCCTGATAGGCGGGGGCGCTTGTAGATTATCCGTGAGTTTGTGCAATTTGTGCGCCCAGCCGTAGCATCTTCTGACAAGTCCCCCTATATTCATTTTCTGGGTGGAAGTGAGGTAAGATGTTGAAGCGTAGCGGGATTCGCGGGGAACGCCTTCGGGAGAAGATCGTCAAGGCCAATGCCGTCCGGGCAAAAGTGCTCGACGAAATGAAGTTCATACGATCCTGGGCGCAGAACCCGTTGAGGACTGGAGCTGTTACACCCTCAGGTCCCGATCTTGCTGCAAAGATGGCCTCATTCCTGACACCGCGTCCTCATTGCCGCGTCGTCGAGCTTGGACCTGGTACGGGCGCGGTGACCAAAGCGCTGATCGATCGTGGGTTTGCCAACCATCATCTCAACCTTGTTGAATACAGCCCTGAATTCTGTGAGATCCTGAGCCTCAGATATCCAGGTCTGACTGTCTTGCAAGGGGATGCCTATGCCTTGCGTGAAAGCCTTGAAAGTGAAGGCGGATTTTTCGCTGACCGCTCCAACAGGTCGGGCAAGCTTGACGGCATTGTTTCATCCTTGCCGCTGCTGACGAGGCCAGAGCCAGTTCGAAAGGCTCTGTTGGCAGATGCACTCGACATGCTCAAGCCTGGGGCGCCCTTTATTCAGTTTTCCTATGGGCTCGTAGCACCCGTCAAGCCGGACAGTCATGCCGTTTCGGTGTTCAGTTCGGACTGGGTTTGGAAAAACCTGCCGCCAGCGCGGGTCTGGGTTTACCGCAAAGGCCACTAAGCCTCCAAAATTCGTGCACAACGCTCTAGTTACCGTATTCGGGCAAACACCTTTGGCGGTGTTGTCTTATGGTCGACTGTGAACTGGAGATATTAGATGCGCAATCCAAAGATCCTCGTATGTTCCGGCTCTTCCCGGAGCGCTTCGCTGAACGGCAAGCTCGTGGCGCTGGTGGCAAAGAAGTTGGCCATTCTGGACGCAGAAGTCACGCATTTGTCGCTGAAGGAGTATCCCTTGCCGGTCTATGACGGTGACCTGGAAGAAAGCGACGGCGTGCCCGAAAATGCCATTAAACTCAAACGTTTGTTTCATGGTCAGGACGGTATTTTTCTGTCGTGCCCCGAATACAATGCCGGCATCACACCGCTTTTGAAAAACACTCTGGACTGGATAAGCCGCGTCAAGGAGCCGGGTGAAGCCTATAAGAACAAGGTCTTTGCACTCGGAGCAGCTTCACCGGGCGGGTTCGGCGGCATGCGTGGCCTGATCGGCATGCGCACGATCCTTGAGGTCGGACTGGGTGCAATGGTGTTGCCTCAGATGGTCTCCATTCCCCGTGCATCAGGTGCTTTTGACGAGAAGGGAGATCTCACCGATGACCGGATCAGCGGTCAGCTCGACCGGTTGGTGGATGCCCTCTTGAGAGCAACAAGGATCGAGATGTCGCACTGAGGTTGAAACCCGTGCCTTTGTTGCTTGTCCCAATGATTGCTTGGAAATGCCGTGTTAGCCGCCTACATAGGGCGGCAGACAAAAGAGACTTATGAGGACTTGATGAGTGAAACGCGCGAACCTGCTCAATGGCACGGTACGACGATCATGATGGTACGCAAGGGCGGCAAGGTTGTCATAGCTGGCGACGGACAGGTGTCTCTTGGCCAGACCGTGATCAAGCACACCGCCCGCAAGGTGCGGCCGCTTGCAAAGGGTGAAGTGATTGCCGGTTTTGCAGGTGCAACAGCCGACGCATTCACATTGTTTGAACGCCTGGAAGCAAAGCTGGAGCAATATCCGGGGCAGCTCATGCGGGCTTGCGTCGAGCTGGCCAAGGATTGGCGGACCGACCGTTACCTGCGCCGGCTTGAGGCGATGATGCTGGTTGCCGACAAAAATGTGTCGCTGGTGCTGACCGGAACCGGTGACGTTCTTGAGCCTGAAGGCGGTGTCATGGGCATCGGCTCCGGAGGCAACTACGCACTGGCTGCCGGTCGTGCACTGGCAGATACGGATTTCGACGCAGAAACCATTGCCCGCAAGGCAATGGCGGTGGCGGCTGAAATCTGCGTCTACACAAATGCCAGTGTAACCGTGGAATCTCTGGACACCGTCGAGTGATTTTCGATGATTTCGTTTCGCCCGGTGACAATGGAAGATTTGCCCCTGCTGTCGGACTGGATGGTAAGGCCGCATTGGCGGGAATGGTGGGGCGATCCGACTGAAGAGCTGGGATACGTCAGGGAAATGCTGACTGGCCAGGACACAACGCGTCCCTATTTTTTCCAGATCGACGGCATAGAGACGGGTTATATCCAGGTCTGGTTTATCAAGGATCAGAAGAATACCGAATGGGTTGAAGACTATCCCTGGCTGGAGTTGCTGCCTGACGAAGCGGTTGGCGTGGACTTGTCAATCGCCAGTGCGGCGGATCTGTCAAAGGGCATAGGAACCCGAGTTTTGAGTGCATTTGTTGAGAAGCTGCGCCGGGAAGGGTACGACCGGATCATCATTGATCCGGACCCTGCAAATCTGAGGGCCGTCAACGCCTACCGAAAGGCTGGGTTTCGGGAGATCGAGGATCTTCTTGGCCGCACCGACGATTGCTTGCTCATGGAACACAATAATGAAGAAGGTGTGTCGTAAACGATGACCGATTTTTCTCCACGAGAGATTGTTTCAGAACTCGACCGATATATTGTCGGCCAAAAGGACGCAAAGCGGGCAGTGGCGATTGCGCTGCGCAATCGCTGGCGCCGTCAGCAACTTGAAGGTCAGATGCGCGAGGAGGTTCTGCCAAAGAACATCCTCATGATCGGGCCGACCGGTGTTGGCAAGACCGAAATCTCCCGCCGGCTGGCAAAACTTGCCAATGCGCCATTCACCAAGGTGGAGGCGACAAAATTCACCGAAGTTGGCTATGTCGGCCGGGATGTCGAGCAGATTGTCCGCGATCTGGTTGAGGCCGGTATCACGCTGATACGCGATCAAAAGCGGGAGTCAGTGAAGGCGAAAGCCCACGTACTTGCCGAAGAGCGGGTGCTGGACGCACTCGTCGGAGCCAATGCAAGCCCGGCAACGCGCGACAGTTTCCGCACAAAACTGCGCAACGGCGATATGGACGACAAGGAAATCGAAGTCGAGGTCCGTGCACAGGCACAGATGCCTAGTTTCGATCTTCCGGGCATGCCCGGCGCAAGCGTTGGCGTCATGAATGTGTCGGACCTTCTGGGCAAGGCCTTTGGTGGCCAGACCAAGAAGAAGCGGACCACGGTTCGTGAATCTTACGATCTTCTGATCAACGAGGAGTCTGACAAGCTCCTCGATGAAGACAAAGTGGTCGAAGAGGCGATCTCGCTGGTTGAGAATTCCGGTATCGTCTTCCTTGACGAGATCGACAAGATTTGTGCGCGCGAAGGCAGGGCGGGTGGCGACGTGTCTCGCGAAGGCGTTCAGCGAGACCTGTTGCCGTTGATTGAAGGCACTGTGGTGTCTACCAAACACGGCCCCGTTAAGACCGACCATATTCTGTTCATCGCATCAGGCGCGTTCCATGTGGCCAAACCCTCGGACCTCCTGCCCGAACTGCAGGGGCGTCTGCCGATCCGGGTGGAATTGCGTGCACTCAACAAGGAAGATTTCCGGGCGATTCTGACAGAACCTGAGGCAAGCCTTATCAAACAGTATGTTGCGCTGATGGAAACGGAAAACGTCAAGCTTTCCTTCACCGAAGACGCAATCGAGGAAATCGCGTCAGTCGCTGTAGATCTGAATGCCTCGGTTGAAAACATCGGCGCGCGTCGATTGCAGACTGTAATGGAACGGATCCTGGACGAAATCTCCTTCACGGCTCCCGACAAATCGGGCGAGGAAGTTGAGATCTCCGCCGAGTTTGTGAATGAAAACATAGGTGATCTCGCCAAGAACGTGGATCTGTCGAAGTTCATTCTCTAAGCCGGTTGGAAGAAAAGCCGGTTCAGGCAAGCGGCGATTTCGCCGCTTGCGATGCGCGCAGAGCAATGGCAGCATGCGCGCATGGTAGCTATTCGCAAAAGCAACGAGGAAGGCCACCGCCGGAAATTTCTGGTCGTGGTCGACGAAACGCCCGAAAGTGATCGGGCAATCGTTTATGCAGCCAAACGTGCGGCACGCACTGGGGGCGTGGTCACTCTGGTCTACATCATTGCACCGGGTGATTTTCAGCACTGGCTTGGCGTGGAAGACATTATGCGCGCGGAAGCTCAGGAAGAAGCGGAAGCCACCCTTGCCAAAGCCGCTGGGCGCGTTCGGTCAGTCGCACGTACCGAACCTGAAACCGTTGTTCGGGAAGGGGCAAAGGCTGAAGAAATCTTGGAGCTGATTGAAGCCGACGCCGATATCGCGATCCTGGTTTTGGCTGCCAGCACAGGGTCGGAAGGTCCGGGCCCGCTTGTGTCATCGATTGCAGGAAAGTCAGCGGGAACGTTTCCCATTCCGGTTACCATAGTGCCGGGGAACCTGGACGACGATTCCATTTCTGCCCTGGCTTGAGGCTTAGAGCGCTTGGCAGATTTTACGCCTGGAAACAGCAGCTCCCTCAGGACGTCTGCTTGACCGCGGCGTTCGAGCACCTATCTAGTTTTTAACGGTTCCAAACTGCTACGAGATGGTCTAAAAGAACTCATCGGTGTTTTGCGATATGGAGAGGCGCAGGACACCCGTTTAATTCGGGCGCGTTTCAGAAACGCAAGGACGACGATCATGTTCATTCAAACGGAAGCTACCCCCAATCCGGCCACGTTGAAATTCTTGCCGGGCAAGGTCGTTTTGCCAGAGGGCACATATGACTTCCGCTCAAGGGCAGATGCGGGCGCTTCGCCTCTGGCGGAAAAACTTTTTGATGTCCCCGGAGTTGTGGCTGTCTTCTTCGGTCACGACTTCGTCACGGTGACAAAGGACCAAACCGACTGGCAGCACATGAAGCCGGCGATCCTTGGTGTCATCATGGAACAATTCATGTCGGGCCAACCGGTCATGACGGCCGGCCAGGCAGAAGACACCGAAGAAGGTGAATTCTTCGAAGAAGGTGACACGGACACAGTGAAAACGATCAAGGAACTCCTTGAAACGCGCGTTCGTCCGGCCGTTGCCCAGGATGGTGGAGACATCACCTTCAAGGGTTTCAAGGAAGGAATTGTCTATCTTTCCATGCGCGGCGCGTGCGCCGGCTGCCCTTCTTCAACGGCAACATTGCAGCACGGTATCCAAAATCTACTGCGCCACTTTGTTCCCGAGGTTGAGGAAGTTCGACCGATCTGAACGAAATTCTCTTTCGATTTCAACGGCCCGGCCTTATCGCCGGGCCGTTTTTATTTCCGACTCGCTTTCTTTGTGGAACGCAAGCCCCCCATTGGACTTAGGCCCAAAGCTTGGCTCGACATATCTCAGGTCACGGGGTAGTGGCATAAGCAGCGAGACTTATGGTTGATCCGGTATGCGCGTTCTAGCGATAGACACTGCCCTTGCAAATTGCGCGGCCGCTGTCCTTGATGACGGCGCTGAAACCGCATGCTTTGAGGCATGTATGGAAGAAATCGGCCGTGGCCACGCAGAAGCATTGATGGACATGATTGGTGAGGTCATGGCCGAGACATCGACTGCATTTGCAGACCTGGACCGGGTCGTGGTGACTGTTGGTCCCGGCAGTTTTACAGGTCTTCGCGTTGGACTTTCCGTTGCTCGTGGTTTTGGGCTTGTGCTTGGAAAACCCGTTGTCGGGATCACGACCCTGGCCGCGATTGCGCGGGCAGCGGCACCTCAAGATGGCGGGGCGCCGATCCTGGTCGCACTGACCGGAAAGGGTGACGAAGTCTATTGTCAGGAGTTTGACGCAGACGGATTTCCTGCAGGTCAGGCCGCCGTGCGCTCCTTGCAGGATCTTGCAGGTGACTTGCCTGACCAAGTAAGGTTGGCGGGCTCGGCAGCTGACAAAATCGCCGATGGATTGGGATTGCCTCGTGAGCGTGTCTTGTCCGTGAGTGGATTTCCGGGTATCCGGGATGTTGCTGAGCTCGGGTTGACTGCGGATCCCGTTGTTTCGTCTCCTTCGCCGCTGTATTTGCGGCCCCCGGACGCAAAACCGCAAACCAGGGGAAGGATTGAGCGGCAATGAGTTTTTGGTGGTTCTGGACCCAGCCGCCGGTCGTTGAAGAGGCGCTGGACGAGGATCTGCCCAAGATTGCCGAGATTCACGCCGCATCTTTCGCACACAACTGGCACGCCGACGAATTCGGGCGGATGAAAGCGCAAGATGGTGTGACGATATTGGTTGCGCGCAGAGCCAGCCCTTATGGAACACGGGCGCCGCTTGGATTTGTTGTTCTGCGCACAGTTGCCGACGAAGCGGAAGTCATCACAATTGCGGTACAGCCCAGACAACGCGGCCGCGGCGTTGGAAAAAAGCTCATGGAAGCCTCCTTGTTCCGGCTTTACGCCGAGCGGTGCAGTCATCTGTTTCTGGAAGTGGATGCCGCGAATGAAGCCGCCCTGCTTCTCTATCGCGGGCTCGGTTTCAAAGAGGTCGGCAAGCGCAAGGGCTACTACAGTGAAAGCGGCGGCGACGGTACGGCGCTTGTCATGCGCATCGATCTTCGCTAAGCGCTGTAGCACGAAACTGCAATTGGACCTTAGGCGGCTTTTGATGACGGACGACCGGCAACCTACGCTCGCAGAGTTGTGCATAGCCAAGGGCATGCGCATGACGGAACAGCGGCGTGTCATTGCAATGGTCATCCAGGAAGCCTCTGAAGAACACCCGGACGTGGAAGAGCTCTATCGCAGGTCCGTCGCAATCGATCCGGGTATTTCCATCTCTACCGTCTATCGCACCGTAAAGCTGTTCGAAGATGCCGGCATGATCGAGCGGCATGATTTCCGCGATGGCCGATCACGCTATGAAACAGTTCCGGATGAACATCATGACCACCTGATCGATTTACGCTCCGGGCAGGTCATCGAGTTCCGGAACGAAGAAATCGAGGCCCTGCAGGAATTCATTGCAAAGAAGCTCGGCTACAAGCTGGTAGACCACAGGTTGGAACTCTATGGGGTTCCGCTGAGCGCTTCCAAGGACGACAAGGGCGATGGCTGAGATCAAGGCAGGCATCATCATTTTTCTTTTGACGGTCGTCTCGTTGGTCCTCATCCCATTGCAGTGGATTGCCATCAAATTCCGGCTGCCAGTTCAAAGGAAACTGCCCGAAATCTGGCATCGCATTGCAACCCGGCTGGCAGGCATCAAGATCAAACAGATTGGTGAGCCTTCAATCGACCGGCCCTTGCTGATCGCGGCCAACCATGTGTCCTGGGTGGATATCGCTGTACTCGGATCGCTGATGCCGCTCTCCTTCATTGCGAAGTCTGAAGTGTCTGGCTGGCCGGTCTTCGGACTTCTGGCCAAGTTGCAACGCACGGTTTTCGTCAACAGAACGCGACGCTCCGAGACGGCTCAGGTCGCCGATGAGATTGCGGATCGGATGGCGCAAGGCGATGCCATGGTGCTCTTTGCCGAAGGCACGTCCAACGACGGTAACTGTGTGTTGCCTTTCCGGTCAGCGCTGCTTGGTGCGGCCACCAGGGCTGTCGGGTCTGACGAAACGTCCAGGGTTTGGGTTCAGCCACTTTCGGTGGCCTATCAGGGTTTTTATGGCCTTCCGATGGGCCGGGCACATCGGCCTCACGTTGCCTGGTATGGCGATATGGAGCTGCCTGGTCACCTATGGGGTATTTTTTCGCGTGGTGCGCTGGACGTGATCGTTCGCTGGGGAGACCCCGTTCTGGTCGACAAGGACACTGACCGGAAAGCGTTGACCCGAAAGCTTGAGCGGGATGTGAGGGCAATGACGATTGCCTCCTTGCTTCAAAAGCCGCTCGAAAGTGAACAAACAGATGATCTCGAGGCTTTCGAGTTCTTCTCAAATGCAGAAAAAACCGGTAAAGCTGGCGCCTGAATTTCTGGTGCACCTCGTTTTGAAAGAAAAGGCGAGACTGATTTAAGCGAGCGGGAATGAAGTTCCCCCGCCAAAGGCACCGGCACTCATGACATGACGGCCTCGAAAAGATGGCCACGAGGAACGAATGACCAGCCGCCCGGACCTAGAAGCTGAAACGACCACATCTGCCGTACCCGCGTCAGAAAATGTAGCGCCCGAAGAGTTGACCAACACCCGCAAGGTTTTCGTTCGCACCTACGGCTGTCAGATGAATGTCTATGACAGTGAGCGCATGACAGACGTGCTGGCACCGGAAGGGTTTCAGGCGACCGATGATATGGAAGATGCCGACCTCGTCATCCTGAACACCTGTCATATTCGTGAGAAGGCCGCAGAGAAGGTCTATTCCGAGCTCGGCCGGATCCGCAAGGTAAAGGAAGCAAGGTCTAAGTCAGGTAAGGAAATGATGGTCGGTGTCGCGGGCTGCGTGGCGCAGGCCGAAGGCGAAGAAATTTCCAGGCGCGCACCGATCGTTGATCTGGTTGTCGGGCCGCAAAGCTACCATCAGCTTCCTGAACTGCTGTCGAAAGCCCGGCAGGGATCGAAAGTCGTCGAGACCGAGTTCGACATCGACGCAAAGTTCAATCATCTGTCGGCAAATGCGGAAAAACCGGTTCTGAAACGACCGCCTTCTGCCTTCCTGACAGTGCAGGAAGGGTGTGACAAATTCTGCACTTTCTGTGTTGTGCCCTATACGCGCGGCGCAGAAGTGTCCCGGTCTGTTGCGCAAATTGTCACAGAAGCCGAACGCATGGCGTCAGCCGGGGTTCGTGAAGTGACCTTGCTCGGGCAGAACGTAAATGCTTTTCACGGCGAAGCACAGGACGGAACCACCTGGGGCCTGGGAAAGTTGCTGCGCCGCTTGTCGGAAATCGACGGCCTTGACCGGTTGCGTTACACCACGAGCCACCCGCGTGACATGGATGACGACCTGATTGATGCACACCGGGACCTGAAGACCTTGATGCCTTATTTGCATCTGCCGGTGCAGTCCGGCTCTGACAAGATCCTGAAATCGATGAACCGGCGGCACACACGCGACGACTATTTCCGCCTGATCGACAGGATTCGGGAAGCGACACCCGATATTGCGCTGTCCGGTGACTTTATAGTCGGGTTTCCAGGTGAGACGGACCAGGATTTTGAGGACACGATGGATCTGATCCGGCGCGTCGAATACGGCTCTGCGTTTTCATTCAAATACAGTCAGCGCCCTGGCACGCCCGGAGCGACGATGGACGAGCAGGTGCCGGAAGATCTCAAGTCCGAGCGTCTTGCCCAATTGCAGGCACTTGTGAGCGAGCAGCAAAAAGCCTTTAACGCTTCCCGGCTTGGTATGACCTGCGATGTCCTTTTGGAAAAGAAAGGTCGAAATCCGGGGCAGCTTGTTGGCAAGTCTCCCTGGCTGCAGCCAGTTCAGCTGGACGCACCGGAAAGCCTGATTGGCAGTGTACAAGCGGTGGAAATCGTAGAGATCGGATCTAATTCGCTGTTCGGACGGCTGAATGCCGGGCAAGATGAACGAGACGATGCCGGCGCCATCCAGGCGAAAGCCGGTTGAGAACAGGAGACGTCATTTGACGCGCGACAGCCAATCTTCTTCCCGCAAGTCCACGGATCAATCTTCTTCCGCCGCCTCGGCCTCCGATATGACCCACATTGTCCTTGCTTTTGAAGACAACCGGCTGATCGGAGACCTGTTCGGTCAGTTTGACCAGAACCTTGCGCTGATCGAGCAGCGGCTCGGAATTGACGCCATTGCACGCGGCAATCAGGTGACGCTGAAAGGGTCGCGTGCCGGATGCGCACAGGCACGCACCGCGCTTGAGGCGATGTATCAAAGATTGTTGCAGGGTCAGGAACTTCATCCGGGTGACGTGGACGGCGCCCTGCGTATGGCGGCGGCTGCCGAAGCACAATTGCCATTGCCAACCTTGGAGCCGAAGTCGCGCCTGGCCTTTGCGCAGATCGCGACGCGCCGGAAAACAATTGTTGCTCGAACGCCAACCCAGGACGCCTATATTCGCGCCATGGATCGGGCGGATTTGATTTTCGGAACAGGTCCCGCCGGGACAGGCAAGACGTTTCTGGCTGTCGCATATGCGGCTGCCCTCCTGGAACGTGGCGACGTTGCTCGACTGATCCTTTCCCGCCCCGCCGTTGAGGCTGGCGAGCGTCTAGGCTTTTTGCCTGGCGAAATGAAGGACAAGGTCGATCCTTATCTGCGGCCGATCTATGATGCGCTTTACGAGATGATGCCTGCCGAAAAAGTGGATCGCGGGCTGCAGTCCGGTATGATCGAAGTTGCACCGCTCGCTTTCATGCGCGGCCGCACGTTGTCGAATGCCGTGGTATTGCTTGATGAAGCGCAGAACACCACGTCGATGCAGATGAAGATGTTCCTGACCCGACTGGGGGAAGGTTCCAAGATGATCGTGACAGGTGATCCAAGTCAGATCGATTTGCCTGCAGGTCAGAAATCAGGTCTGCGTGAGGCTCTGGGCCTTTTGACAGACATCGAGGCGGTTGCGCATATTCGTTTCAACGAGACCGATGTTGTTCGCCATGAGTTGGTCGGACGCATCGTCACCGCCTATGACAACGCCTCCCGAGAAGAATCTGTGGCACGTGAGCGCCGGTTCAACGAACGCAACCGCGACAATGGTCAGGATGGAGCTCCGCCAAGACCGCGTGAAGCCGCAGCGTCCTGAGAGCCGGGGCAAAGAATGTCGGGTAGCTTGCCGGAAGGGTTTCAAATCGATCTGTCGATCGAGGCGGTTGGTTGGTCAGATGAAACTCGCTTGGAAAAGATTGTCACGCGAGCGGTCGCAGCTGCATTTGCGGCGACGGACCTTGAGGTTCAGCGCGGATCTGAGGTGTCGCTTTTATTCACTGACGATGATGCGATCCGCAAATTGAACATGGAATGGCGAGAAAAGGACAAGCCGACAAATGTGCTGTCATTTCCTGGCAGTGATCCGCAAGATGATGTTTATGGACCGCTTTTGGGCGATCTTGTATTTGCTTTTGAAACCATAACGCGCGAAGCAGAAGAACTGGGAATTGAATTTGACGATCACCTTTCCCATTTGACAGTTCACGGTTTGCTGCATCTTTTCGATTATGATCATCAGGAAAATGATGAGGCTGAACTGATGGAGAGCCTTGAGAAAACCATATTGGCCACTATAGGCATTGATGACCCTTACGCTGACAGGCCACTTGTGGCGGAAGGCAGTTAAATGGCATCATGTCATGTGGCGTTCTTGTATTGATGGATGATGGACGTAAGTGAACCTGAAAGTCCTGCAAGCGAGCCCAAGGCCGCTTCCTCAGGACAGTCCCCGGAAGGGGAAGACCCGCAAGAGATGAAGCCGCAGCGATCTGCGGCCTTTCTGGATAAGCTCAAACGCGTGTTGCGCTTGGGGCGACACTCTTCGAGCCTGCGCGAAAACCTTGAAGACGAACTCGCGCGCGAGGGCGGCGATGATGCAGCCTTTTCGCCGGAAGAACGTCTGCTTCTGGGAAACATTCTTCGCCTGAGAGAATTGCGGGTCGAGGACGCCATGATCCCGCGTGCGGATATCGACGCAGTTGATTTCGATACCAGCCTCAGTCGTGTCATGGAATTGTTTCAGACAAGTGGCCACTCCCGCATGCCAGTCTACGAAGATACGCTCGATGATCCGCGTGGCATGATCCACATAAAGGATGTCATGTCCTTTATCGCGGAGCGCGGTGCGCAAAACCGCCCTGCAACTACTGTGGAAAACGGTGAGGATGCAACCGAGACACAACCTGACAGCCTCAATGGCAGTGCCCGAAATGGTCACAACAGGCCGGATCTCGACCTGTCCAGTGTCGATCTGTCGGTTTCGCTGAAGGAAACGGATCTGTTGCGGGACCTCCTGTTTGTCCCACCCTCCATGCCGGCAACGGACCTGATGGCGAAAATGCAAGCCGGACGGATCCAGATGGCGTTGGTCATTGATGAGTATGGTGGCACGGACGGGCTGGTTTCATTGGAGGACCTCGTCGAAGAAGTGGTCGGTGACATTGAAGATGAGCATGATGAGGACGAAGAATCCATGCTCGCTCTCGAGGGGGAAGGCGTTTGGACCGCTGACCCGCGCCTACCACTGAAAGAACTGGATGAAGCTCTCGGTACGCGGCTGACCGGCGGTGAAATCTCTGAGGATGTCGATACCCTGGGCGGCCTGCTTTATGTCTCGATAGGACGGGTTCCTGTACGTGGCGAATTGCTGTTTGTGCCCAAAGAGGTCCCGGGTTTTGAATTCGAAGTGATGGACGCCGATCCCAGGAGGATCAAGCGTTTGAAGATCCGTCGCCGCCGGACCGAAATTCGGCCTCAGGAGCTTCGGCGGCGCAATAAACGGAGCGACCAGGCGACTTCGGAACAAGCCCAGGGCGAGGCAACCCAAAGCGCTTCTGAACGAGATTCGGCGAAAGAACCAGCACGCAAATCCGTCTCCGGCACGAGCGGTTGATGCGTCAGTGCTTCGATATCAGGCAATAAACCCTTGACCCTCCTGCCTGGAGCCGACAAAGCTCCAATGCACTTCAAAGGGGAATAGGTTTCTGATGCATTGGTTGTCTCAACGGCTGTCCGCCCTGCCCAATTATTTTCTTTTGGCGTGGGGGTGGCAGCGATGGCTGTTGTGCATTGCCTGTGGAGCCCTTTCAGCTCTCGCGCTGCCTCCATACAATCTGCCGATTGTCCTGCTGGTTACATTCCCATGCCTGGTCTGGCTTCTGGATGGTGCCTTGGAGACGGTTCCCGGTGGGTCCCTGAGGCGCTTCCGAACCGGGTTTGGTTTGGGCTGGCTCTTCGGCTTCGGCTATTTTCTCGCTAGTCTTTGGTGGATTGGGGCAGCGTTTTTGGTCGAAGCCGAGCGTTTCGCCTGGCTGATGCCCTTTGCGGTTCTGGCGATGCCGATCGGTCTGGCGCTCTTCACCGGTATCGGAACAGCTCTTTCTGCGCTGTTCTGGAGCGACCGGTTCCGGCGCATTCTGCTTCTTGCTGCGTGTCTGACGTTGGCAGATTGGTTGCGGGGCCATGTTCTGACCGGGTTCCCCTGGAATGCATTCGGATATGGATTTTCCGGGTCTTTGACACTGTCTCAGACAGCGAGCGTGATTGGAATTTATGGTTTGACGTTTTTGATTGTCGCCATCTTTTCCGCCCCAGCAGTCCTTGCAGATACCAAACCGTTGCGACAACGGATGTCGGTTGTCGGTCTTGCGGCGACAATGCTGTTTGTTATGGCCGGCTACGGAACATACAGGCTTCAGACGATTGAGACCAAGGCCTCCGACCTGGATGTGCGCGTCGTGCAGCCGTCTATTGACCAGCAGGACAAATGGCAGCCCGAATTCAGAGATCTCATTTTCCGGACATTTCTTGATATGACTGCTGCACCGCTCGGCGGCGATGCGCGCGTTGGGCAGGAGCGCGTCGTGATATGGCCGGAATCGGCGGTACCCTTTTTGCTGACGCAGGAACCGGGCGCAATGTTCCGGATCGCGCAAGTGCTCACGGACAACACCGAGCTTGTTTTGGGCGCCGTCCGCGCCGAGGCCGGACCACGGGGAACAGAATACTTCAACAGCGTTTATGTCGTCGACGGGGACGGGGCTGTGAAGGGCATCTACGATAAGGTCAGGCTCGTTCCCTTTGGTGAGTTCGTTCCCTTCAGATCCTTTCTGGAAAGTCTTGGCATTACCAATCTTGCCGGACTTCCGGGAGGGTTCAGCCCGGGTTATCAACGCCGACCGCTCAGTGTTTCTCAGGGTTCCAGGTTTCTACCTCTGATTTGCTATGAAGCAATCTTTCCGGGAAGTGTTTCAGGGGCTGAAGACGGCCCCGATTTTCTCTTGAATGTAACCAATGATGCCTGGTTTGGTCACACTCCTGGGCCTTATCAACATTTTGCTCAGGCAAGGTTTCGGGCGATCGAAACGGGGCTTCCGATGATTAGAGCCGCAAACACTGGGATTTCCGCCATTGTTGACGGCAAGGGTGAAGTCATTCGCAAGCTTGATATCTTCGAAAAGGGAGTGATAGACGGGCAGCTTCCGCAGAGGTTAGGCAAAACTCTCTATGGGGTATTTGGCGACTTGCCCGTGCTGATTATTTCAATCGCATTGGTAGTATTTGCGGGTATCTCACAATACAACCGCGACTCGCGTATAGATTGATAAAAATTGTTTGAGTTGAGTGAAGGAAGTGTGATACAACCGTGAAATAGCCGATTGAAGGCTGCTTCATGCACCAGTGTAAAGTTGCGGGCAAACTTCGATCCTCTGGGACCTTGTGGGAGGACTTGAGAGGAGCTGTTGCAAACGAAAACGAGCGGACATTCACCGCGAGAAGAAGAAAGAGTGACGCATATGCCCAGTAAGAAGTCTCCAAATCCGATTGATATTCACGTAGGAAGCCGAGTTCGACTCAGGCGGATGATGCTGGGTATGAGTCAGGAAAAACTGGGTGAGAGCCTCGGCATCACCTTCCAGCAGATTCAGAAATACGAAAAAGGTACCAACCGGATTGGTGCAAGCCGGTTGCAGCATATTGCGACAGTTTTGAAAGTGCCGGTGTCCTTCTTCTTCGAAGATGCTCCCGGAACACCTGAAGAGGCCGAAGGCTTTGGCGAAACACAGCCAACTTCCTATGTCGTCGACTTTCTGTCGTCCTCGGAAGGCCTGTCTTTGAACAAAGCCTTCGTAAGGATTGAAGACCCAAAAGTGCGTCGTCGAATTGTCGATCTGGTCCGTTCACTGGCCGGTGACGACTAACAAAATTCGACCGCGAGCTTGACGTGGCGAAAAACTTCTAAGATTGATGCACTCGAAGCGGCGATGTCATTCGCCGCTTCAGTCATATTCATTCCCAGAAGGACGATCGCCAATGGCACGTCAGAATTACCTGTTTACATCTGAATCCGTGTCCGAAGGGCATCCGGACAAAGTATGCGACCGCATCTCCGATGCCGTCGTCGATGCCTACCTCAGAGAAATGCCGGAAGCACGCGTTGCCTGTGAAACGCTTGCCACGACGAACCGGATCGTGATCGCAGGTGAGACCCGTGGCCCGGCAAGCATTACCGGCGACTATCTGGCGCATCTTGCCCGCATGGCGGTTAAAGACATCGGCTATGAGCAAGATGGCTTCCATTGGGAAAACTGCGACATCGCAGTGCACCTGCATGCTCAGTCCGCTCATATCGCACAAGGTGTGGATGCTGGCGGCAACAAGGATGAGGGCGCCGGCGACCAGGGCATCATGTTCGGTTATGCCTGCCGTGAAACTGCCGAGCTGATGCCTGCACCAATCCTTTATTCGCACAGGATCCTTCAGCTGCTTGCCGACGCGCGCAAGTCCGGCAAAGAGCCGGCACTTGGACCAGACGCGAAAAGCCAGGTCACCGTTCGCTACGAAAACGGCAAACCTGTTGCTGCAACATCAATCGTTCTGTCGACGCAGCATCTCGACCCGGCTCTGACGTCGGAAGATGTGAAAGCGATTGTTGAACCTTACATTCGTCAGGCGTTGCCGGATGGATGGATTTCGGGCGAAACGGTTTGGCACGTGAACCCGACTGGCGCTTTTGTAATCGGCGGTCCGGACGGTGACGCCGGTTTGACAGGCCGCAAGATTATCGTCGACACGTATGGCGGTGCTGCACCACATGGTGGCGGTGCTTTCTCCGGCAAGGACCCAACCAAGGTTGACCGTTCCGCCGCCTATGCCGCGCGCTACCTGGCCAAGAACGTCATCGCTGCTGATCTTGCAGATCGCTGCACCATTCAGCTGTCCTATGCGATCGGCGTTTCCGATCCGCTGTCGGTCTATGTCGATCTTCACGGCACGGGCAATTGCGATGAGGCGAAACTGGAAGCAGCGCTTCGTGATGTGATGGGTTTGAGCCCGCGCGGCATTCGGGAGCACCTGAAGCTCAACAATCCGATTTACGAGCGGACCGCAGCTTATGGCCATTTTGGCCGCGAGCCGGACGCTGACGGTGGCTTTACTTGGGAAAAGACAGATCTGGTTGATCAGCTTCGCCCGCTCGCGGGATAAGCGCAGACCAGCTGACAAGGCAAAGAAGGAGGTCGCCGGTGAACTGCCGGCGATCTGCGTTTTAACAGAATGACTGAACGCTACGAAGGCTCCTTTTTCGGTCGGCGCAAAGGCAAGCCACTCAGCCCGCGTCGTGAAGACCTCATGGCCCGGGAACTGCCACGACTGACTGTTGATTTGACCGGTCCGGCGCCCGAGGATCTCAAAAGCCTCTTCGAAGCCGACATCGACAGGATTTGTCTCGAGGTTGGATTTGGTGGTGGAGAGCATTTGCTTCATCGCGCACGCACGGAGCCGCAAACAGGCTTCATAGGCATTGAGCCGTTTGTCGGCAGTATGGCCAAGGCGGTTGCTGCCGTGGTCGACGAGAAGCTGAAAAATGTGAAGCTCTATGATGACGACGCCGTCAATGTGCTCGACTGGTTGCCACCCGCTTCGCTGGATCTTGCTTACCAGCTTTATCCCGATCCATGGCCGAAGGTGCGTCACTGGAAACGCCGTTTCATCAATGAGCAGAACCTGAACCGCTACGCCCGCGCTCTCAAGCGGGGTGCAGAATTCCGGTTTGCCAGCGACATCGATACCTATATCGACTGGACGCTGCGGCATTGCCGTGACCATCCGAAGTTTGAATGGACGGCTGCAACGTCAAGCGACTGGAAGCAACCCTGGCAAGGTTGGCCAGGTACACGCTATGAGGACAAGGCCATTCGCGAAGGCCGTGTCGGAAGGTATCTGACCTTTCGCAGGATCTGACGCATTCACTGCATTGAAAGCGCAAAAGTCTTTGTCGCTCCAACTTCTTTGATGAATTTGGTCGGGCCTCTTGCGTTTACAATGGCTTTGGCGTTATACAGCCGGTGTTTCACCTCGAACGGCTTATCTGAGCACTTTGAGAGTGGGCCCGCCGGGGACCCGCTCTTTTTTGCTTAACTAGCGCCGGAAACCAACGAATTCGAGCAGGATTGCCCTATGTAAATCGACGATCAGGTGCATCTGATGCTCAAAAGCAGGCAACTGCTTCTTAAGGAGCCAAGTGTGAGCACACACGAACCGAGAATTGTAACGGAACAGGGCCTGGATGCTCGTGTTGCCGCAATTGTTGAGCCGGTCATTGAAGACCTCGGCTATCGTCTGGTGCGCACCAAGATCAGCGCCGCCAATGGCTGCACATTGCAGATCATGGCAGAGCGCCCAGACGGCACCATGACGGTCGAAGATTGCGAAACCATCAGCCGCGCTGTTTCGCCGGCGCTTGATGTTGAGGATCCAATCAACCGGGCCTATCACCTTGAAGTTTCCTCTCCGGGCATCGACCGACCCCTGGTGCGGGCGGAAGACTTCAACCGTTGGGCGGGACACGAACTCAAAATCGAAATGACAGTCATGCAGGAAGGCCGCAAGCGGTTCCGCGGACTGCTCTTGGGCGCGCAGGACGGCGCGGCTCAGATCCGTTTGCCCGATGCGGCCGATGGCGAAAAGGATACCGTTGATCTGCCGCTTGAAGATATTGGCGAAGCGAAACTGGTGCTCACCGACGATTTGATTACAGCTGCTCTGCAAGCGGAAAAGGCGGCATTGGCCGCCCGGAACCAGACTGAAGAGCTGGCACAGGACAACACGCCCAGCTGAGCCGAATGCTCAGAGGCCAAAGACAAACGCGCCGGATACGAGACAGGACCTACCCTGGCGCAAGAGGAGTGAAAAATGGCAATCAGCGCGAACCGGCTGGAACTGCTGCAAATTGCTGACGCGGTCGCTCGGGAAAAATCGATCGACCGGATGATCGTCATCAACGCAATGGAAGACGCAATTCAGAAGGCGGCACGCTCGCGCTACGGGACTGAAACGGAAGTTCGGGCTGAGATCAATCCGAAGACCGGCGAAATCCGTTTGCAGCGTCTTCTGCAGGTTGTTGAGGCGGTTGAAAACGTCTCCACCGAGATTGCGCTAACCGATGCACAGGCCAGAAACCCGGAAGCAAATCTCGGCGATTTTATTGCCGAGCCGTTGCCGCCGCTTGATTTCGGCCGGATCGCAGCCCAGTCCGCCAAACAGGTAATTGTTCAGAAGGTTCGCGAAGCTGAGCGCGACCGCCAGTATGACGAGTTCAAGGACCGCGTTGGAGAAGTCATCAACGGGGTCGTCAAACGGGCGGAATACGGCAACGTTATTGTGGATCTGGGACGTGGCGAAGGCATTGTTCGTCGTGACGAGCTGATCCCGCGTGAAATCTTCCGCACTGGTGACCGCATTCGCGCGTTTATCTATGACGTTCGCCGCGAGCAGCGCGGGCCGCAGATTTTCCTGTCGCGCACGCATCCGCAGTTCATGGCAAAGCTGTTTGCACAGGAAGTACCGGAAATCTATGACGGAGTGATCGAAATCAAGTCCGTTGCGCGCGATCCCGGGTCCCGTGCGAAGATTGCCGTGATTTCCAAGGATTCGTCCATTGACCCGGTCGGCGCCTGCGTCGGCATGCGCGGCAGTCGCGTGCAAGCGGTTGTCGGCGAGTTGCAAGGCGAAAAAATTGACATCATTCCGTGGAATGATGAAGCGGCGACATTCATCGTCAACGCTCTTCAGCCTGCTGAAGTTGCGAAAGTTGTTCTCGATGAAGACGCCGAACGCATTGAAGTTGTGGTCCCTGATGACCAATTGTCTCTTGCGATCGGTCGCCGTGGCCAAAACGTGCGGCTTGCATCTCAACTGACCGGTTGGGCCATCGACATCATGACGGAGCAGGAAGAAAGCGACCGTCGTCAGAAAGAATTCCTGGAACGCTCACAGCTGTTTATGGAAGCGCTCAATGTTGATGAGATGGTCGGTCAGCTGCTTGCAACTGAAGGCTTTACGTCGGTTGAAGAAGTCGCCTATGTGGAAATTGAAGAAATTTCCATGATCGAAGGCTTCGACGACGATACCGCCGTTGAAATTCAGGCGCGTGCCCGTGATTATCTCGGCGAACTGGAAGCCAAGCAGGACGAAGAACGTATTGCGCTTGGTGTTTCTGATGAGTTGCGCTCGATTGATGGCCTGACAACAGCTATGCTGGTGGCTCTCGGTAAGGACGATATCAAGACCATCGAGGACTTTGCAGGCTGTGCTGCTGACGACCTGGTTGGTTGGACCGAACGCAAGGATGGTGAGACCAAGCGTTTCGAAGGTGCCCTTTCCGACTTCGACGTCTCTCGCGCCGATGCAGAAAACATGGTGATGTCCGCTCGTCTCGCGGCAGGCTGGATCACTGAAGAAGAGCTTGCGGCACAGGCAGCCGAAGCCGAAGAAGTCGAAGAAGAAGTTGTCGAAGCTGTTGAAGTGCCGGCAGAAGAAGCCCCGGCCGGTGCGATCCTGAACGGGTAAGGCTAAGGGACAGGCTCGGACGGAGTTGCTTGTGGTCAACGGACCGCTTCTGCATCGCTCCAGCTCCGGTGAAGATGTGGACGGGTCGATCTGAACGGTTTTGTAAAGACCGAAAACATGGCCGACCTGAAGGAGTGGCCCTGAAGGAGTGGCAAGGTGCCCAGGAAGAATGAGCCGACCGAACGGCAATGCGCCGTCACCCGGGAGGTTCAGCCGATCAGCTCGCTGATCCGGTTCGTGCTTGATCCCGGTGGCCGGGTTGTACCGGATCTGAAGCGGGTGCTTCCCGGGCGTGGTGTTTGGGTAACGGCTTCGAACGAAATTGTTGCCGTTGCCGAAAAAGACCGGAAGAAGGTTTTCGGCAGGGGGTTTAAAGGTGAAGCCCGTGTCGAACCGGGACTGGCGGATCTTGTTGATGGGCTCATGGAACGATCTGCGTTGCAGGCATTGTCCATGGCTCGCAAGGCCGGTGAACTGGTGACCGGATTTGCAAAGGTTGAAGCGGCTCTGCGGCGGGATCCCGTCATAGGGCTTATCCACGCCTCGGACGCTGCAGATGACGGGGTGCGGAAGCTGGCAGCAGTGGCTGCCGGCCAAGAGGAACTTGCAAACGGATGCCAAATCGTCCGTTTGTTCGATTCGGACCAATTGGATTTGGCATTGGGCCGGTCAAATGTGATACATGCTGCACTGCTTGACGGGCAGGCGAGCGAAAACTTCTTGGCGCGGGTGCGCGAATTGGAGAGTTTTCGAGCACCAACCGCGGTTGGCAGCGAAACGAGCAACGCTTGACAGGGCAGTTGCGCAGGACTGAAGGCAATATGAGCGATACGAAGAATCCAGGCGACAAGACAATCAGCGTTGAGCGTGGCAAGACGCTTGGCCTCAAGCGCGGGGGTGGCGACCAGGGAACTGTTCGGCAGTCCTTTTCGCATGGCCGGTCCAAAGCCGTCGTCGTGGAAAAGAAAAAGCGTCGTGTTGTGATCCCAGGCCAGGAGCCTAAGCCGGAAGCTCCGGCACCGGCAACGCAACGCCTTGAGAAATCGGGTGAAGAGCCACGCAAGCCGCAGCAGCCTGATCCTCAGGCAGCAAAGCAGGCCCGGCGCTCTGCGTCCGGTCAGCGCCAGAAAGGCAACGGCAACGTTCTGCGGACCTTGACCAAGGAAGAAGCAGCTGCACGTGCAGCGGCTCTCCAGATGGCGAAGGTGCGCGACGAGGAAGACCGCATTCGGCGCGAGGAAGACGAAAAACGCAGGGCTGCAGAAGCCGCCAAGCGTCAGGCGGAAGAAGAAGCGCGTGCAAGCGCCGAAGCTGAAGAGCGTGCCAAGCAGGAGGCGGAAGCCGCCCGTGTGGCCGCTGAAAAGGCCAAGGAAGCGCCTGCAGTCGAAGAAGCCAAGCCCGAAGCGGCTGCTGCTCCGGCAAGTGAAGCGCCCGCCCAGGCAAGAAAACCTGCCGGTCGCAAGCCGTCGCATGCCGATGGCGGCAGACCGCCAAGCCTTGATGACATGGGCAAGCGCAAAGAAGCCCCTGCGGCACGTCCCAAGCCTGCCCGTGAGGCAAGCGAAGACGACAGCCGGAACAACAACAAGGGTCTTCGTGCAGTCAAGCGACCCAAGCAGGCTCCGACACCGACGACGCGTCCGCGTGCTGGTGAAGACCGCCGCCGGTCCAAGCTCACGATTTCTGCGGCAACAGGAGGTGACGATGGACAGCGGGCACGTTCGCTGGCATCGATGCGCCGCCGCCAGGAAAAGGCGAAGCGTGGCCAGCAGCAGGTGGTTCGCGAGAAGATCTCGCGGGAAGTCACTTTGCCGGAAGCCATCACCATCCAGGAACTTGCCAACCGTATGGCTGAGCGTGCAGTGGATGTGATCAAGCTTCTGATGAAGCAGGGCCAGATGCTGAAGATCAACGATGTGATCGATGCTGACACGGCTGAACTGATCGCCGAGGAAATGGGCCACACGGTCAAGCGTGTGTCAGAAGCCGACGTGGAAGAAGGCCTGTTCACCCAGGAAGACGATGCGGCAACGCTTCAGCAGCGCCCACCGGTTGTCACCATCATGGGCCACGTTGACCACGGTAAGACGTCGCTGCTTGATGCCATCCGCAAGTCCAAGGTCGTTACCGGGGAAGCAGGGGGTATCACCCAGCATATCGGCGCTTACCAGGTCGATCAGGATGGTCAGAAGATCACGTTCATCGATACGCCTGGTCACGCTGCGTTCTCGCAGATGCGTGCCCGCGGTGCGAAGTCGACGGATATCGTGATCCTGGTTGTGGCCGCCGACGACGGTGTCATGCCGCAGACCAAGGAAGCGATTGCGCACGCCAAGGCCGCAGACGCGCCTATCATCATCGCGATCAACAAGATCGACAAGGAGGGCGCTGATCCGAACCGGGTTCGTACCGAGCTTTTGAGTGAAGAGCTGGTGACCGAATCCATGGGCGGTGACGTGATCGATGTCGAAGTTTCTGCGCTCAACGGGACCAACCTCGACAAGCTGCTTGAAATGATCCTGCTGCAGTCGGAAGTCCTGGAATTGCAGGCCAATCCGGATCGTACTGCTGAAGGCATTGTTATCGAAGCGCAGCTCGATCGTGGCCGTGGACCGGTTGCAACCGTTCTGGTTCAGAAGGGTACACTCAAACCCGGTGACATCCTTGTGGCTGGTGCCGAATGGGGCCGGGTCCGTGCGATGCTCGACGAGAATGGCAAGCAGGTAAAGGAAGCAGGCCCCGCCAAACCGGTGGAAGTTCTGGGTTTCCAGGGCACGCCGGCTGCTGGTGACATGGTTGCTGTTGTCGAAAACGAAGCCCGTGCTCGCGAAATCACTGACTATCGTCAGCGTCAGATTCGTGAAAAAGCCTCTGTGGTTGCGTCCGCTGCTCGCGGCTCGCTCGAACAGATGATGATGAGTGCACAGAACACCGGCAAGAAGGAATTCCCGCTGGTTCTCAAGGCGGACGTTCAGGGTTCTGCCGAGGCGATTGTTCATGCGCTCAACGAGCTGGGCACTGATGAAGTTGGTGCAAGGATTCTTCTGTCAGGCGTCGGTGGCATCACCGAAAGCGACATCACGCTGGCAGCGGCATCCAAGGCTCCCATCATTGGCTTCAATGTACGTGCCAACAAGCAGGCTCGCGAAGCTGCCTCGCGCGATGGCATCGAGATCCGTTACTACAATGTGATCTATGACCTAGTCGATGACATCAAGGCTGCCATGTCCGGTCTCTTGTCGCCGGAGCGCCGCGAGACGTTCCTCGGCAATGCGGAGATCAAGGAAATCTTCCACATCTCCAAGGTTGGCAAGGTTGCGGGCTGTCTGGTTACCGAAGGCGTGGTCGAGCGTGGCGCAAATGTCCGTCTCATCCGCGACGATGTGGTTATCCACGAAGGCGAATTGGGCACGCTCAAGCGCTTCAAGGATGAGGTCAAATCGGTCGAGTCCGGTCAGGAATGCGGCATGAACTTCGTCAAGTATCAGGACATGCGTCCGGGCGATGTTATCGAATGTTTCCGGGTTGAGCAGATCGCACGCACGCTCTGAGAGTCGGAAACGTTTAAAATTTTCTGGGCGACATTGGCGCTTGCCGATTGTGAGTTCGGAAGTCGGACAAAAGAGCGCGCGAAAGCGCGCTCTTTTCAATTGAGCGCGTGAACCGCGCAGGATATGCGACAGGCCCCGGAACATCGTGCGGCATTCAAGCGCAAACCGGGAAGACTGGCGGATAGGACCAGAACAATGGCAAAGCAACACAGACAGGACAGCAGGGGCCCATCGCAGCGTCAATTGCGCGTAGGCGAAACGGTTCGCAAGGAACTGTCAGACATCCTTACGCGTGGTGAATTTTCAGATCCGGAGTTGGACGGTGTAATCGTCACGATTCCGGAAGTTCGCATGACGCCCGACCTGCGCTTGGCAACCTGCCTGGTGATGCCGCTCGGTGGAAAGAATGCCGAAAATGTCGAAAAGGCACTCAACCGCAGTGCGAAGTATCTTCGTGGACAGGTTTCTCGCAGGCTGACCATGAAATACATGCCCGATTTGCGCTTTGTGCTCGACACCCGGTTTGATGATGACGACCGCATCGGGTCACTTCTTCATTCTCCGGACGTTGCCCGGGACCTGGACGACGAAAGCAACTAGATACCGACAGTCCCCGGTCACGACGGAAGCTCTTCAAGGCTCGGGCATGCTCGGACCGACGGGTGCTCATGGGGCTTTGACGTTTTTCTATGACAGAGCAAAAAATGGCACGGCAAAAACAGGTCAAAAGAAAAAAGAATGCCATCAATGGCTGGCTGGTCCTGGACAAGCCCTACGGCATCACCTCCAACGAGGCGCTGGGTAAGATAAAACGCATCTTCTCGCCGCAAAAAGTGGGTCACGCAGGCACTTTGGATCCAAGGGCTTCCGGTCTGTTGCCTGTTGCGTTTGGTGAAGCCACGAAGACGGTTCCATTTGTGATGGATGGCCGCAAGGTCTATCGATTTGAAGTGACCTGGGGCGCTGAAACCGACACTGACGATACCGAAGGCGAGGTTATTGCCTCATCTGACGTTCGGCCGACCGAGGATGCGATTGCTGCTGTCCTTAGCGAATTTACCGGAACGATCATGCAGGTCCCACCCAAATTCTCGGCAATCAAGGTTGCCGGTGAACGGGCCTATGATCTGGCGCGTGAAGGTGAGGCTGTCGCGTTGGAGGCCCGACCGATTGATGTTCACCGTCTCGATCTTGTCAGCTGCCGGGATGATAACCGCGCAATTTTCGAGGCTGAGTGTGGCAAAGGAACCTATGTACGCGCGCTCGCAAGGGATCTTGGCCGCAGGCTGGGCACGCGTGGGCATGTCACGGAATTGCGCCGGTTGCTTGTCGGCCCCTTTGGGGAAGGCGATCTGATCAAGTTCGACGAGATCCTGGAAGCGGCCGAGGATTTGCAGGACAGCGAAGATGTTCAGGAACTTGTCGCTGAATTTGTTTTGCCGGTCCGCGACGCAATGGATGAACTGGTTGAGGTCTCGGTCTCACTCGACGATGCAGCGAAGATCCGTAAAGGAATGGCAATTATCCTGCGCGGCCGGGACGCTCCGCTGAATACGGACGTTGCCTTTGCCAGCCACGCCGACGTGCCTGTCGCGATCGGCACGATTGAAAAAGGCCGTTTTCAGCCGACCCGTGTGTTTCATTTGTGATCCCTTGAACGGACTTTATGGTAACCCGTCATTGTTCGCGAGGTTTCCCGGTTTTTGAATTTATCTGAAGCGCAACGGTTGACGCGATCAGCAGGCCGGCAATCGTGTCCGACAGCCAGTGAACATCGCCGTTGATGCCAAACACAGTTGCAGACGCGACCCAGACAAACCAGCCCCAGGCACATAGCGCCAACCAGCGATACGGCGTGGACCAGGCCAGAACCAATGCAACAGCACCATTTGTTGCGGTGTGGCCCGACGGCCAGCCTTCGATCAGACTGGAAAATCCGCTTTCCAGAACGCCGAACCGAAAAACTTGTGACTTGGCCAGTGTGCCAATTGGATGAATGGCTTCCGGGTGAACCCGGGAGCTCACCCCTTTGAGAATCGAGACGATAATGAGCGTTGCCGAGAATGCTGTAAATGTCGTCTTCGCAAGCTTCGTTTCGCCCGTGAACACCAAAACAGCAGGCACGAGCAGTGGCATTACGAGGCCGGCAAGCATCGGAAATGCAGACCAAAACAGAGACGTGTTCGGTTCCTGCAGGCGCGCAAGATCATTGATGGCTGCATCAATGCCAAGCTGTGCGAGAAGGAAAGTCACACCGGCTGCAACAAGGCAGGTCAGATACACCCGCAAAGTCATGACTTCCCTTAAGACACCTCGCAGAATGTCGGTTGCCAAGCCAGCAGCTACAGTCATTTGAGTTTGATCATCGGTTGTTGGAGGCCGACAAGAGGCCTGTTTTCAGGGAAATAGAACCCGGTTCCATCGACATGTTTTGCGCCCATGAACAGCATGTTCGGTGTGTCTTCGCGCACGTATAGAAGATCGTGGTCGACCACATGCTTGCTGCCTTCAACATATTTCAGAAGGACGCAGAGCTGTCCAAGAATGTCACGGCGTTCACCGACAACGAAAGCCCCGGTGCCGCAGGCGGCCTGAGGCAGTTGGTTCAGTTGCGCCGCCATCGGCGGCGCTAAAACGGTGAGTTCAAGTTTCCGGTCAAGCACATAATCCTGAGACCAAGCGCCTTCGACCGCAGGATTTGCGTCATGCCAAACCAGACTTCCGGCGAAGTCGAATGCAATGGCTGGGCTTTTGCAGCCAGCGTCCGCGAAAACAGTAATGGTGGCAGCAAACTTGCCGTCGGCATCAAAGGAAAACTCCCGTCTGAGATAAGTGGAAGTTGGCGCAAGACCTGGGTCTTGCAGGTTTTGCTGCGGCCTTAACTCACAGGATATGGATGACCAGGAACCAATGATACGGCGTTTTAGACCATCCAGCGAAGTGTCGTTGGCAAATGCCGGTAAGGGTAGCCCGGACAGAATGGCCAGAAGGCAAAGGTTTCGGAAAGCCATGGTCATCTCCAAGATTTGACGATGACAACCGAGTATGAGCATAAGTGAGTTAGTGGCAACTAGTCATTATTTTGTGAGATAGTCATGAAAATCATACCAATGGCTCCAGATCCGCAATCCGGTTGTCCGGTGACCTATTGCCTGTCGAAGATCGGAGGCAAGTGGAAACCGGTCATTCTGTTCTGCATTTTCAATGGGATAAACAGGTTTGGCGCTATGCAGCGGGCAGTCCCGAATATCACCAAACAAATGCTGACCAAACAATTGCGAGAGCTGGAATCGGACGGAATGATTTCCCGAACCGTCTTTCCGGAAGTTCCGCCACGTGTCGACTATGCGCTGACGGACCTGGGCACATCGGTCTTGCCGGTTGTTGAAGCAATGAAATCCTGGGGCGAAGCGAATGGTGCGAGCTGAATAGCGATACCTGGGCTCACCAATCGGCGTTGGCCGGTGGCGCAACCGCGATACCTCAAAAAGAAGCTGTCCGCAGTCTTGGAAAATCACAACCTGGCACCTGACTTACAGGAAAAGAAAACTCTGGATTTCCTGGCGGTTTTCTGCCATATACCGCCGCCATTGAGTACTAAGGCTCAATTCGTCCGAAAGGATCCTTTGCTGAACGACATCTCGGCTCTGGAGACATTCGGATCAGGCCGGTTTCCGGCAGTTCAACGTGTCCGGTCAACGGACCACCACTCTTTGAAAGGAAAGAGCGATGTCGATTACTGCAGAGCGCAAAGCTGAGCTCATGAAGGAATTCGCAACCAAAGAAGGCGACACCGGATCTCCGGAGGTCCAGGTTGCAATCCTTACAGAACGGATCAACAACCTGACCGAACACTTCAAGGACCATGGCAAGGATAACCATTCCCGCCGCGGCCTTCTGAAGATGGTTGCGCAGCGCCGGTCTCTTCTGGACTACACGCGCGGCAAAAGCGAAGAGCGTTACAAGTCGCTCATCGAGCGTCTTGGCATTCGTCGCTAAGAAGACTGAATTCGGTAAACGCGGTGGGGTGAATTCCCGCCGCGTTTTTCTTTGGAGACACCTTCGGCAGGCACAGATGTACAAATTGCCGCTGGGAGATCCACCAATCGGCTCTTGAGCGTTTCCATTTGTTGATAAACGCTCTATAGAAGCCTCGTGACACGTCATGGGGCAGGATTGCCGGCTTCTTTCCACAAAAGTGGCGAAAGCAGCTCGTTGTCTTGCCCGTGGCCTGTCCACCGGTAACCGGCCCATCCGGGGCCGACCGGGAATGTGCCCGTTTCGCCGTGCTGTACCGAAAGCAGCCGGCAGCGGGCAAACTTGCAAGGACAGATGATGTTTGACATTCATCGTGTAGAAGTCGACTGGGGCGGACGTCCGCTCATTCTCGAAACGGGCAAGGTTGCCCGTCAGGCCGATGGCGCCGTCATGGCGACCTACGGTGAAACAAAGGTTCTGGCGACAGTCGTTTCCGCCAAGGAACCGAGGCCTGGTCAGGACTTTTTCCCGCTTACGGTGAACTACCAGGAAAAGGCATTTGCCGCTGGTAAGATCCCTGGAGGCTTCTTCAAGCGTGAAGGCCGCCCATCTGAGCACGAAACTCTGACCTCACGCCTGATCGACCGGCCGATCCGGCCGTTGTTTGCTGATGGCTACAAGAACGACACGCAGGTCGTGATCACCGTTCTGTCCCACGATCTGGAAAATGCACCGGACATTCTGGCTATGGTTGCGTCTTCCGCAGCCCTCACCCTTTCCGGTGTTCCGTTCATGGGCCCGATCGGCGGCGCGCGTGTTGGCTACATCAACGGCGAATACGTCCTCAACCCACTGGTTGACGACATGCCGGAATCGTCTTTGGATCTTGTTGTCGCAGGCACCAACGACGCAGTTCTGATGGTTGAATCGGAAGCCAAGGAACTCGACGAAGACACCATGCTTGGTGCCGTGATGTTCGGTCACAAGGGTTTCCAGACCGTGATCGACGCCATCATCAAGCTGGCTGAAACCGCTGCCAAAGAACCGCGTGAGCTGGTCTTGCCGGACCATTCCGAGCTCCTCGCCAAAATCAAGTCTATGGTCGCCGGTGAAGTTGCCGAAGCTTACAAGATCACGTCCAAGACCGAACGCAAGAATGCGGTTGACGCTGCCAAAGCCAAGGTGGTTGAGGCACTGATCAACAATGCCGCTGAGGGCGAAGCCGTCGAATCCAACGTTCTGGGCGAACAGTTCAAGAAACTGGAAGCTGAAGTTGTCCGTGGCAACATTCTCGACACGGGTTCACGTATCGATGGTCGTGACCTGTCGACCGTCCGTGCAATTTCTTCTGAAGTCGGCATCCTGCCGCGCGCACACGGCTCGTCCCTCTTCACCCGCGGTGAAACGCAGGGCCTGGTGGTTGCCACCCTTGGCACCGGTGAAGACGAGCAGTTCATCGATCTGTTGGAAGGCACTGTGAAGTCTCACTTCATGCTGCACTACAACTTCCCGCCTTACTCCGTCGGCGAAACCGGCCGCATGGGCTCTCCGGGACGCCGCGAAATCGGCCACGGCAAGCTGGCCTGGCGGGCGATCAATCCGATGCTGCCTCAGCATCATGAGTTCCCGTACACCATCCGCATTGTCTCTGAGATCACTGAATCCAACGGTTCGTCGTCCATGGCAACCGTTTGCGGTACATCCCTTGCGATGATGGATGCAGGCGTGCCGCTCAAGTCACCTGTAGCGGGCATCGCAATGGGTCTGATCAAGGAAGGCGATCGCTTCGCTGTTCTGTCCGACATTCTCGGTGATGAAGATCACCTTGGCGACATGGACTTCAAGGTTGCCGGTTCCGAACAGGGCATCACTTCCCTGCAGATGGACATCAAGATCGACGGCATCACCGAAGAGATCATGAAAGTTGCCCTGGCGCAGGCCAAGGACGGTCGTATTCATATCCTTGGCGAGATGTCCAACGCCATTACGGAAGCCCGGTCAGAGCTCGGCGAGCACGCACCGCGCATTGAAGTGATGAAGATCCCGGTCGACAAGATCCGTGAAGTTATCGGTTCCGGCGGCAAGGTCATCCGTGAAATCGTTGAAAAGACCGGTGCGAAGGTCAACATCGAAGACGATGGCACCGTCAAGATTGCTTCTTCCGATGGTAAGGCTATCAAGGCAGCCGTCAACTGGATCAACTCCATAGCCGCTGAACCGGAAGTCGGTGTGATTTACGAAGGTACTGTCGTGAAATGCGTTGATTTCGGCGCATTTGTGAACTTCTTCGGCGCCAAAGACGGCCTGGTTCACATTTCCCAGCTTGCTCCGAGAAAAGTCGGCAAGGTCACCGATGTGGTCAAGGAAGGCGACAAGGTCTGGGTCAAGCTGATGGGCTTTGACGAGCGTGGCAAGGTTCGCCTGTCCATGAAAGTCGTTGACCAGGAGACCGGCAAGGAAATCGAGAAGAAAGAAGAAGCTGAATAAGCCTTCTTGAGAGCTTGAATAGTAGAAGCGGGGGCCGTTCGGCCCCCGTTTTTTGTCTGCCTGATGAATTTTTGCTCGGTGTGATCAACCGGCCTCGGCTGCGACCTGATCAGTCCCGTTCATATTGACGAGATATCCGTGAAAATCGACACCGGCCATTGGCCGGGCGAAATGGTATCCCTGGATCAGCTGGCAACCGAATGACAGGATCAGATCACACTGTTCCAGCGTTTCAGCCCCCTCGCAGACCACGTTGATCCCAAGTGAACGCGCCATAGAAATGATGGCCTGGACAAGCGCCTGATCGTCCTGGTCCTGCTCTAGGTCCATAACGAAGGCGCGGTCCACCTTCAGCGTGTCTATCGGCAGGCGTTTCAGATAGCTGAGCGAGGAATAGCCGGTTCCGAAATCATCAAGGGATATCCTTATTCCCAGTGAGCTGATCGCGGTCAGGATCTCCACCGGGTTGGTTCGCTGATCGTCAAACATCACGCTTTCGGTTATTTCCAGACACAGATGTGCAGGATCCATGTCGGTGTCATGGAGTATGTCGCGAAGTCGGGTCAGGAAGTCCTCTTCACGGCATTGGCGTGGTGAGATGTTCACACTGATGCTTTCCAGCTTCATTCCATTGCGATTGCAGGACTGAAAGAAAGTGCAGGCTTCCCGGAGCACCCACTCGCCAAGGGGAACGATGAGACCGCATTCTTCGGCCACCTGAATGAACTCTGTCGGTGGAACGACGCCCAGCTTGTTGTCCGTCCAGCGTGCCAGCGCTTCACAGCCAACGACTTTGTTCGAGGCATAGTCAACAATCGGTTGGTAATTGAGGTGCAGCTCGTCATTTTCAATTGCACGCCGCAATGACGCTTCCACAAGACCTGCACGGGCAGTCTGTTCATTCATCCGGGTGGCAAAGAACCTGTAACTGGTGCCGCTCTCTGCCTTTGCCTGGTGCATGCTGGTGTCGGCCTGTAACAGCAGGACTTCATCGTCGTCACCGTCATTTGGCGCAAGCGTTATGCCAAGGCTGCCGGACAGCACGACACGAGTGCCGTCTTCGAGTTCAATCGGGTCGCTGATATCGGTCAGGATCTCCTTTGCAATCCTTTCGATTTCCCAGCGGTCCTCAGGGTCGGACAGGATAATGGCGAATTCGTCGCCGCCCATGCGCGCAACTGTCTGGTCCGGTCCCATTGTCTGTGTTAGCCGGGAGGCAACGCTTTCGATCACCCGGTCGCCCGCCTTCGGTCCATAGGTCTCATTGACCATCTTGAAGCGATCGATATCGAGGATCATCAATGCTGTCAGAACGCCGTCATGCCGGTTACGCTGCAAGCTTTGCCGCAACCGGTCCAGAAGAAGGCGTCGGTTGGGCAATCCGGTCAGAATGTCAAAATTGGCATTCTTGGTTGCCAGTTCTTCCTGACGTTTGCGCTCACTGATATCCGTGATCGTTACATAAAGGGCGTTCTCGCCGCGCCATTCCGTGAGACGAACGTGCTGTTCGAACCAGACTGTGTGCCCGTCTCTATGTTGCCCTTTGACATCATATACGCGTGGCGCGCCGCCGCTTCCGCGCATCTTCAGATAACTGCGCAGGCGGTCATGTTCTTCAGGTGCATAAAACGTCAGAAGGGGTGTTCCCACCAGCTGTTCGGACGTGCCGGGCTCATACCCGAGCATCTTCAGGAGAGCGTCATTTACATATAGGACGCGCCGGTTGGAATGCACCAAAACGCCGTGCAGCGAACCGTCGATCATGTCCTTGAACTGGGCATCCCTGTTCCTGACAGTTTCAAAGGCCGTCTGGAACATTGCAGACAGTTTGTTGAACTCGGAAATCAGTCCGGCCTGAGGAGCGGAAACCAGGCGATCCTGGCGCAAATTCATGGCATACCGCATCAGCCGGCCGAGGCTGGCGCTGGTTATCCTGTTGACCAGCAGCGCCGCACACAGCGCCAGCAAAACGGTATAGACGAGAAACGGTAGGAACAGCTGGCTATAGGTTGCCTTGACATTCTTGAGCGTGTCAATCGGCTGCTTGATAATGGCGGACAACATGTGTCCGTCAAGATCGGCGATTAGCGGCGCAATGACGAAAAGCTGATCATTTTCAAGTAGATACTGAACATCCTCTGATCCGGTGGTCACCCTGTGATGCAGTGTGTCGCTCATTAGCTCACCGATGCCGGCAACGATGTGATCGTCATGAGCGAATGAAATGTCATCGACCTGCAGGTTCTTGGCAAGCACACCTGGAAGCGAAAATGAACTGGTGACCGACGTGCCCCCAAAGACCCGGCCAAGAAGTTGCCCCGTATCCGGATCGATCACCAGGATCGACAAGGCAGCCGTAACTTCCATCGGGTCAGTATGGTGGTTGGAATAGGTGATCCAGATATCGGGAGGCATGGCCTGACGAACATCAAAAGGCAACTGATCCGTCAGGTCGATCAGGCCGAGGCTGCTTTTGACCCAACCTTTTTCATCGGGAAGATCGATCAGCAACAGGTCGAGAACAGCACTGGTCATGCTTTGCGATGCCTGTTCTACAATTGCCTTTGCCGCCGCTTCGTCCTTTTCAGCCAGTGCGTTTTGAAGCGCGGGGTCGCTTGCTACCGTGCGAATGCGCCCTTCGAGTTGGTCCAAATGTTGGTTGAAAACAAGACGCGCCAGCGTCGCCTTCGACTTGGCGCTGCGCGCAACTTCGTATTCTGCGATCGACAGACTTCCCATATAGGTGACCCAGAACAGGGCTATCCCCGTGCCGACCAATCCGATGGCGAAAAGCGCCATGACAAGGCGACTGAATGGAAATGAAAACCGACCCTTCAATGCGGCTCTCCGCGGGCGCTGGGAGTGTGACCGAGAGTTTGCGCAACAAGAAGACCTGCCTGGTTGAGTGGGATCAGGCTGTCATGGCCAAAGGCGATATTTCCAGATCTGGAGCGCCCTCGAAGCCCCGGCGTCAATTTGGTCACATCATTCTTCATTGGTTCTCAGACCATCCGAATACACCATCATGAAATCTTTGATTGGATTTCACAATTGTAAGATTAAGCAATCGGAAGCATCACTGTAATCGCTCAAAGTTTATCTTACGTGAATTGAAGGAAAGATTTTAGTCAACAAAAATACGGGAATTAACTTAGTCTTGACTGTGAAGTTCGAGTTCTAATCCTAGTAATATTTACAAGGAATTATACGGAGCTGCACTGCCGTCAAGCGCCATATCAAGCGTTTGCCTCCCTGTGCGAAACTGCTATACCCCCTTCGAAAGTTGATTGAGGGGTTCGTAATGGCGCAGATGCGTTTGGTGGTCGTCGGAGCTGGTGGCCGAATGGGTCGGGCCTTGACACGCGCCATAACCGAAGCACCGGGTGCAATGGTGGTCGCGGCAGTCGAGCGGGAAGGCGCTGATTGTCTGGGAAAAGACGTCGGAGATCTTGCAGGTACCGAGACACTTGGTGTGCCCGTCACCGACGATCCGCTGACCGCTTTTGCCAAGGCGGACGGCGTTCTCGATTTTACCGCACCTCCAGCCAGTCTCTATTTTGCCGAACTGGCCGCTCAAGCCCGGATCGTCCACGTCATTGGCACGACCGGCTGGGCGGAGGGGCAGGACGAACCTCTTCGTGCCGCAGCGCGACATGCGCGCATAATCAAGAGCGGCAATATGAGCCTGGGCGTGAATTTGCTTGCCAGCTTGGTGCGCAAGGCCGCCGCTGCGCTGGATTCCGACTTCGATATTGAAGTCCTGGAAATGCACCATAAACACAAGGTTGATGCGCCGTCAGGGACGGCCCTGCTGCTTGGTCAGGCCGCGGCCGAAGGACGTGGGCTCGATTTGGGAACCCACTCGGTGCGCACGCGAGACGGTATCATGGACCCAAGGCAAACGGGCAATATCGGCTTTGCTACCCTGAGAGGGGGATCGGTTATCGGCGAACACTCCGTGATTTTCGCCGGTGAAGGTGAAAGGATCGAACTGTCTCACAGAGCTGAAGACAGGCAGCTATTTGCGCGCGGTGCCGTGAAGGCAGCGCTATGGGGCTTTGATCAAAAGCCCGGATTTTATTCCATGGCCGACGTTCTCGGCCTGGACGACTAAAATTGAGATCGAAGCTTAAGGAGCACGGCATGGATCGCCTTCTTGTGCTTGTCCGTCACGGACAAAGCGAATGGAATTTGAAGAACCTGTTTACCGGCTGGAAGGACCCTGGCCTGACCGAACAGGGAGTTGCCGAAGCTCACAAGGCCGGACAGCAGCTCAAGGATTTGAAGCTGGAATTCGATCTCGCTTTCACCTCGGTTCTGTCGCGTGCGCAGAAAACGCTCGATATTATTCTGGATGAGCTCGGACAGACCGGTCTGGAAACGTTCAAGGACCAGGCGTTGAATGAACGGGACTATGGCGATCTGACAGGCATGAACAAAGATGAGGCCCGTCAGCAATTTGGTGAAGACCAGGTCCATATCTGGCGCCGCTCTTATGATGTACCGCCTCCTGGCGGCGAGAGCCTCAAGATGACGGCAGAGCGGGTGCTTCCATACTACAAGGCTGAAATTCTGCCGCGTGTGTTGGCTGGCAACCGGACAATTGTCGCTGCCCATGGAAACTCGCTCAGGTCCTTGATCATGGAGCTTGAAAACCTCAGCCCGGAAGAGATCCTGAAACGCGAGCTTGGAACCGGCACGCCGATCATTTATCGGCTCGATGAAAACGGCGGCGTTGTCAGCATGCAGGATCTTGCCGACTGACGCCTCGCTTTTCAGCAAAATGCCAGGACGGCAAAATTAGAGGGGCGATAGTGATCGCCCCTTTGTTTTTTCTAGACTTCGAAACCGCTTTGTGCCGCAAGGTTTTTCAACGGGCGTTCCGGGCGTGCGCCAACGTGACTGATGACACTCGCAGCGCATAGGCAGCCCAGCTCAGTCGCATCGGCGATCTTGTAGTCGCGTGCGAGGCCAAACAGGAAACCGGACGCAAAGAGATCACCGGCACCTGTCAGGTCCACAACGTTGGCAACGTCCTTCGCGTCAACTTTCACGGTTTCATCCCGGTCGAAAGCCATTGCGCCTTCGGAGCCGAGCGTCAGGGCTGTCAGTGCGCCGTTTTCCTTGGCGGCACTGATGGCCGTGTCCAGATCGCCGGTTTGGTAGAGCGCCTTGAGTTCGTGCTCGTTCGCAAACAGAAGATCGACAACGCCGTCGGACAGAAGCGATTGAAATTCGTCACGGTAACGGTCAACGCAAAAGGAATCGGAAAGCGTCAAGGCGACCTTGCGATTGTTCAGATGCGCAACTTCAGCCGCTTTAAGGAACGCTTTCTTGGCCTCTTCTGGATCCCAGAGATAGCCTTCCATGTAAGTGACCGCAGCTGCGGCAACGACTTCTTCGTCCACATCGGCCGGGCTGAATTCGGTGCAGGCGCCAAGATAGGTGTTCATGGTGCGCTCACCATCGGGTGTGATCAGGATCATCGAGCGCGCAGTCGGCTTCCACTCCCGCAGGCGCGGTGTGTTGAAATAAACGCCTGTTCCGTTCATGTCGTGAGAGTAGCTGTCGCCCAGTTCGTCTTCTGCCACCTTGCCGAAATAGGCAGGACGTCCCCCAAGAGACGCAATACCGGCTGCCGTATTGCCGGCGCTGCCACCGGAGACCCTGACGGTTTGCCCCATCTTGTTGAAGAGACGCACTGCTTCTTCGGTATCGATCAGACGCATTGACCCCTTGATCAGGTTTTCCTGGAGAAGAAAATCTTCTTCAACATGTGCAAACACATCGCAAATGGCATTTCCGATGCACAGGGCATCAAATCTGGTTTCGGTCATATTGTCCTCTGATAGCGCCAGGGGTGACGTTAGGAATTTGGATTGGGTCTGAGGGCGCGGTTGGCCTCAGGTTCTTTGATCTTTTCCCGGAACGGGCTGGCGCGGTAAACCCCGAGCATGTTCAGCTCCGCGCAGAAGAAGGCCAGCTCCTCAAGGGCGAGGGCCACCGCCGGGTCTTCCGGGTGCCCTTCCACATCTGCGTAGAACATGGATGCAAAGAATTGGCCTTCGAGCTGATAGGATTCCAGCTTTGTCATGTTGACCCCGTTGGTCGCAAACCCTCCGAGCGCCTTATAAAGCGCAGCCGGTACGTTTCGAACACGGAAGATGAACGTGGTGATAACCGGTTGGCCGTTATGCGCGGCCTCCATCTTGTCACGGGAGAGGATAACAAACCGTGTCGTGTTATGCGCAGCGTCTTCAACATTCTCGCGCAAGATGTCGAGATTGTAGATCTCGGCAGCCATTTCTGGCGCGAGTGCGCCGACGCTTGGGTCATTCAACTCGGAAATCTGCCGCGCCGAACCGGCCGTATCACCACCAACTACGGCGGTCAGACCGAGTTCCCGGATGACATTGCGGCACTGTCCAAGCGCATGAATGTGGCTTTGAACCTTCTTCAGATCTTCCACACGGGCACCCTTGGGCGCCATCAGCTGAAACCTGATCGGCATGAAATACTCGCCAATGATATTCAGATCGGATTTCGGCAGAAGGTGATGGATGTCTGCGACACGGCCAGCGACAGAGTTTTCGATCGGGATCATGGCAAGGTCCGCCGAACCATCCGCCATTGCGGAAAAGCAGTCCTCGAAGGTCGCGCAAGGGATAGCCTCGTAATCGGGATAAACGCTCCGGCAGGCCATGTGGGAGTTGGCGCCGGTTTCTCCCTGAAACACAATTCTTTTTCTATCTGACATGGGTAAAAAAGCCTGACTTTCTAGAATGTTCGGTAGGCTGCGCGTGCGCGCTCAAGATCTTCCGGGGTGTTCACGTCCATGGGTGCGCTGTCAATGACGGACACATCGATCCGCATGCCTGCCTCGAGCGCACGCAACTGCTCCAGCTTTTCGCGAAGCTCCAGCGGGGACGGCGAAAGGGCGACAAACTTTGCCAGGGCGGACCGCCGATAGGCATAAATCCCGATGTGGTGATAGTGCGGGCCTTCGCCGCTTGGAGCAAGTGCTCGGGTGAAGTAAAGCGCCCGGTGATGCCCTTCACCGTTTGGGGTCGTGACAGCCTTGACGAAGTTCGGGTCGTCTCTGAAGTCCGGGTTCGTGAACTCCGTCATGATGGTTCCGATCTGGACGTCAGGAACGGTCAGCGGAGCAAAGGCTGCCCGAATCGCTTCGGGTGCAATCAGGGGCACATCGCCTTGAACATTGAGCACCACTTCAAATTTTTCGTCCGGATCAACCAGTCCGACAGCTTCATGAATGCGGTCCGAGCCGGACGCATGATCGACACGTGTCATCACTGCCTGCCCCCCATGGTCCTGGATGGCATCGAAAATGTCTTTGTCGTCACAAGCGACGGCGACTGGGCCGATATCCGCATTCTGGGCTTGCTCGAGAACACGCACAATCATTGGTTTTCCGCAAATGTCGGCAAGCGGTTTGCGCGGAAGGCGTGTTGCCGCAAGACGGGCGGGTATGATCACAAGAGCGGCAGTCAATCGGGTCTCCATTCGGTCGGACGGGCAGAAAAGGCACAAAAAAACCTTGCCGCGTCCGTTTGTCGTATCAGATGCCCTTTTAAAGCTATGGACAGCAAGGTCAAAAAATTTGTAGGTTCCGGCAAAATTCGAAAAGCTGATAGGGCTCGCAGTGTCACTGCGGGCTCGGACGCGTATGAGCTTGGAGCCGGAGAGAATGGATTCCTTCACGCTGAACAAGATCGCCGGTGCGATCCTGATGGTCCTGATTTTGACAATGGGTGTTGGTATTGTCTCCGACATCATCTTCCACCCGACAATCCCCGGCAAACCGGGCTATGAGATTGTCGTGGCATCCGCGGAAGATTCCACTTCTGAAGTTCAGCCTGAGCCGGACGTTGTGCCGATTTCAGAGCTGCTACTCGCAGCCTCGGCCTCCGAAGGTGAGAAAGTCGCCAAGAAATGCGCCGCTTGCCACACGTTTGATGACGGTGGAGCCAACAAGGTCGGTCCGGCACTTTGGGATGTGGTCGGTCGCAAGCCTGGCGGCGTCGACGGTTTCGGATACTCTGCCGCCATGAACGAATACGGTGCGGCCAACGCCGAGTGGACATATGAAGGCCTTGAGTCCTTCCTGGCTTCCCCGAAGAAATACATCCCTGGCACGTCAATGGGTTTTGCCGGCCTTCGCAAGCCGGAAGAGCGGGCCAACATGATTGCTTACATGCGTGAGCTCTCTGCTTCGCCAAAGCCACTGCCGACAGAGTAAAACACCCATCGTCGCACTGCTATCTGTTGAAAATTCTGGAAGAGCCGGGCCTGGAGCCCGGCTTTTTTGTTGGAACTGGGCGAAAAATTAACAAATCTGACGTCACGTTATATGCTACGCGGGCGAAGGTCGGGTGTGGGCCGCATGGGCATAAGTCTAACGAGAGATCTGCTGGGCAAAACAAATGGAGCGGTTGCCGCCTCCATCGTTGCTGTCGCGTGTTTCCTCGTCGGAATTGCCGTGACAGCGCATGTGGGCCAGCTCGTACGCAACGAACTCGTTTCCCAACACAAGCGCGAAGTGATCGCCAACTTGTCTGAAGTGCACGCTCGGCTTGAAGGTGAATTGAGCCGCACGGTCGCCTACGGCTTTGGATTGAGATCGGTGGTCTCCCAGGACACCGATGCACCATTCGACATGGCAGACTATCGTGAAATTGCGATTGACCTGATCGAGGAAAACCCGTCGATACGTTCCATCGGTCTTGCACCCAACAACATTCTGCGAGCCGTCTATCCATTTGAACCGAACCAGGCCGCCATTGGTCTCAACTACCGAATGAACACCGCCCAGTGGCCTGCGATACGCAAAGCCATGCTCACCCGGGAGGTTGTCATTGCCGGGCCGCTTGAGCTCGTTCAGGGCGGGCGGGCTCTCGTGATCCGTATTCCCGTTTTTCCGGCGTCTTTCCCGGGCCAGGCCACAAAGGACCGGCCCTACTGGGGTGTCGTGACGCTTGTCCTGGACGAAGCAGGTTTGATGGCGTCAGCCGGGATCAGGGAAAGCGTCGATGGACTTCGAATGGCGCTTCTCAACAAGAACGCCGTAAACAGCCAGTCTGCGGTGATATTTGGTTCTGCGGCGATTGAGAACCTCGATTTTGTATCTCTGCCACTTCATCTGCCCGGGGGACTGGATTGGGAGCTGATCGCCTATCCGGAGGCCGGTTGGTCCAATATGGGCAACAAGGTCTGGATCACCCAACTGGTCGGAAGTTTCCTGTCTCTGGTCTTTGCAGCAATGGCGTTTCTTCTGATCAGTGAGGTCTACAAGGTCCGGTCAATGGCATTGCATGACCCCTTGACCGGGTTGGCCAACAGGCGGCTCCTTGAAGACCGGATGATGCAGCTCGCCGCCATGTGCGAACGCAGCGGTTCCGGTTTCGAGATTTTTTATGTCGATCTGGATGCCTTCAAGCCGATCAATGACAGTTACGGGCATTCGGTTGGTGACCGGTTGCTGGTGGAGGTGGGTCAACGGCTGCAGAACCAGGTTCGCAGGACTGATACGGTCGCACGCGTCGGCGGCGATGAGTTCATAGTCCTGACCCCTGGAAACATGCGCAGGCAGGAACGTAAGTCCTTTCTCACCAGACTGTCCGACCACGTGTCGCGCGCTTTTGAGTATTCGGGAGCACGGATTGACGTCAAGGCAAGCATTGGAACGGCAAGCTATCCAGGGGATGCAGCAACTGTCGAAGACCTACTAAGAGTTGCTGACGGTCGAATGTACGCTCAGAAGGCCAAAACTAAGCAAAATTCACAAGACGCTCCTAAGAAGGGAGTGATCCAGGCCGGTTAAATTTCTGTCATCTTGCCAACCAGCTGGTGACGTTTGGTCAGTGCGTCCCTACACTGTTTACATAAGGTCCGGTGATTTGGACCTGGGAAACAGGAAAGGGACGGAAAAGCCCATGGTGTTCAATTGGTGTTCTATCAGGCAGACCGCAGCAGGAATGGTGCTGGCGGGAGCCTTGTCTGCTACGGCATTAGGTACTGGTCCGGCACAGGCAGAAGAACCCGAATGGCAACATGCTGCTGCTTTGAACGGTACGCCGAAATATGGCCCGGATGCCCCTCATTTCGACTATGTAAATCCAGACGCGCCGATTGCAGGGACAGTTCGCCTGGCGAGCCGCGGTGGGTTCGATACCTTCAACATCCTGGCTCAAAAGGGCAATATTGGCCCTGGCGTCCTGATCATTTACGAAAGCCTGATGGAGCCGTCTCTCGACGAAGAGGACATCAGTGCACAGTATGGTGTTCTGGCAGACGCGGTCCGTTATCCTAAGGACTATTCCTGGGTCGAATACCGTCTCAATCCCGATGCCAAATGGCACGATGGCATGCCCGTGACACCGGAAGACGTCGTCTGGTCTTTTGAAAAGGCAATTGAGCTCGATCCACAGCGCAAGTTTTATTTCCAGAATGTCACGAACACTGAAATCGTAGATGACCGGGTCATCCGCTTCACTTTCGATTCATCTGGCAATCGTGAACTGCCGAAAATCATGGGCCAGCTCACCATTTTGCCAAAGCACTGGTGGGAGGGCACAGACAGCAAAGGCGAGCCGCGCGACATCTCCAGAGCAACGCTTGAACCGCCGCTGGGCTCTGGCCCCTACCGGATCAAGGATTTCACGGCCAACCGGCAGGTGAACTACGAACGGGTCGACGATTATTGGGGCAAGGATCTGCCCATTCGGGTCGGCACCTACAATTTCGACGAAATCCGCTACATCTCTTTTCTCGATGATGCAGTTCAGTTCGAAGCCTTCAAGGGCGATCAATACGACTATCATCTTGAGCGCAGCTCAAGCCAATGGGCAAAGCGCTACAATTTTCCTGCGATCGAAGATGGTCGTGTTGTCAGGGAAATCTTTCCCGACAGGTCTTCCGGCGTCATGCAGGGCTTTTTCCTGAACCAGCGCCGGGAAAAATTCCAGGACCCGGACGTGCGTCGAGCACTCAACTTTGCCTATGACTTCGAAACCACAAACGAGATCGTCTCGGCAAACCTCCTGAAACGCGTCAATTCCTATTTTGCAGGTACGGAGCTTGCTTCATCGGGGCTTCCCGAAGGCAAGGAGTTGGAGATCCTGGAAGAGGTTAGGGGCGAAGTTCCGCCGGAAGTATTCACTCAGGAATACACCAACCCTGTTGGTGGAAACCCGCAAAACGTCCGGGCGAACCTGCGCGAGGCTGTAAAACTTCTGCGCAAAGCGGGCTATGAACTGAAAGACCGCAAAATGGTCGACCCCGACACCGGTGAGCAGCTCAGCATCGAGTTCCTCTATCGGGACAAGGCCAGCGAGCGGACGCTGCTGCCTTATGCCAAGAACCTTGAGAGCATCGGCATCAATCCGATTTTGCGGCTCGTGGATACGTCCCAGTTCATCAACCGTGTACGTTCGCGCGATTTTGATACTGTCGTTTTGGCGATCGGTCAGTCGCTCTCGCCCGGAAACGAGCAACGGGAATACTGGGGAACCACATCTGCCGACAATCCGAGTTCGGCCAATTATGCGGGCATCAAGAACCCAGCAATCGACAAGCTGATCGACAAGGTTATCTTTGCAGAAGACCGTGAGACACTGGTGGCTGCTACGCACGCGCTGGATCGCGTGCTCTTGTGGAACCACTATGTGGTGCCGCAATTCTATTCCGATGAAACGCGAACCGCGCGCTGGAACCGCTTTGCACATCCGGAAAAGATGCCTGAGTTCAGCACCGGATTTCCAACGATCTGGTGGTACGATGAAGAGCTGGCAGCCAAGACGAAGGCGATCAAGTGATGAAGAAGTGTTTGTCTCCGACACGCCGTCAAATGCTTCAACTGTCCGGAGCGGCAATAGTTGCGGCTTCGACACCCCTTTCGGCAAAAATGGCTCTTGCGGCACCAAAGGGCCCAAGGCACGGCCTGTCGGTTTTCGGAGACTTGAAATATGGGCCGGATTTCACCCACTTTGAGTACGTCAACCCGGAGGCGCCGAAAGGGGGAGCCTTCTCGTTTCAGGCGCCCTATTGGTACTTCAATCAGAATGTACAGACCTACAACACGTTCAATTCATTCATCCTGAAGGGCGACGCGCCCCCTCGGATGGAGCTTTGTTTCGACACGCTTATGGTCCGAGCCTACGATGAGCCGGATGCTGTCTATGGGCTGGTAGCCGAAACAGTCGAAGTTTCTGAAGACGGCAACAGGTTCACATTCAATCTTCGGCCGGAGGCACGGTTCCATGACGGGTCCAAGCTGACTGCCGAGGATGTCGCGTTTTCCATAATGTTGCTGAAAGCCGACGGACATCCTCTGCTGAGCCAGCCGCTGGGCGTCCTCAAGGATGCAGAAGTGCTGGGCGAGCACCAAGTTGCGTTTCAATTTGATGGAACGCAGGCGCGGAGTTTCCCCCTCGCGGTAGCTGCCGACTATCCGATCTTCTCCAAACGCTACTACACCGCTTACGATTTCAAGCAGTCAACGCTGACCCCTCCATTGTCATCCGGTCCTTACAAGGTCGGCAGGCATGCGGTCGGTCGATATGTCGAGTATCACAAGGTTGAAAATTACTGGGCAAATGATCTTCCGGTCACAAAAGGTCAGCTCAACTTCTCAACCATCCGACTGGAATTCTTCCGGGAGCGACAAGTTGCTTTCGAAGCCTTCAAAAAAGGCGATGTTCTGTATCGAGAAGAATTTTCATCCAAGAATTGGGCAACGGAGTATAATTTCCCGGCTGTCGAGGATGGCCGTGTCGTGCGCCGTGACTTCCCGGATGGCCGTCCATCTGGTGCACAAGGGTGGTTCTTCAACACGCGCCGGGAAAAGTTCAAGGACCCGAGAGTTCGCGAGGCTCTGGGATATGCCTTTGATTTCGAGTGGTCCAACGAGAACCTCTTTTACGGGCTTTACAAACGTACCAAGTCGTTCTTTGAAAACTCGGACATGAAAGCTGAAGGTTTACCATCGGCAGCTGAACTGGAGTTGCTGGAGCCTTTCCGGGATCAAGTGCCGGAGACCGTGTTCGGTGAGCCGATAACTCCGCCGGTCAGCGATGGTTCAGGCTTTGACCGAAAGCTGTTGCGCCGTGCCAGCCAGTTGCTGAAGGAGGCAGGCTATGAGCGTGATGGTCCGCAGCTGATTGGGCCGGACGGCAAGCCGTTTGAAGTTGAATTCATCAACAACACGACTGCCTTCGAGAGGATCACGAATCCGTTGTTGAAGAACCTGGAACGGCTCGGCATCAAGGCCAACTTGCGCATTGTCGATCCGGCCCAGTACCAGGCCAGACTGAACGACTATGATTTTGACATTGCAAGCCGCCGGTATTCGCTTGCGCCAACTCTTTCCGACACTATCCGCGAACTGTGGGGATCAAAGGCAGCTGCAACGCCAGGAACCTACAACACCGCCGGTATCTCAAGTCCTGTTGTCGACGCCTTGATCGACAAGGCAATCGCGGCTCAGTCTCGCGAGGAAATGAACACTGCAGCCAGTGCTCTGGACCGTGTCTTGCGCTCGGGATTTTACTGGATTCCCCAGTGGTACAAGAATGTCCACAATGTCTCTCTATGGGATGTCTATGGCTTTCCGGAAGAAACGCCGCGTTATTTCTTCCCGGTTGAAGAACTCTGGTGGATAGATCAGGAAAAGGCGCAAAAACTCGGCAAAGGCGGGTAATCTTTCCGACAGTGACACCTCCGGCCCGCTTCAGAAGGCCAAAGATAAAGGGAATGCACGTAATCCATGGGCGCCTATATTCTCCGCCGATTGCTGCTCATGATACCGACGCTGGTCGGAATCATGGCCATAAATTTCGTGATAATCCAGTTCGCGCCGGGAGGCCCGGTTGAGCGTGTCATAGCGCAGCTTCAGGGGACCGATGTTTCGGCCACCTCACGGATTAGCGGCGGCGGCAGCGATATGCTCGGAGGGGGGAACGATTCCTCCGGTGGCAGCGGCGCTGCATCGGCTGACGCGGTCAGCTCCAAATATCGCGGCGCTCAAGGTCTTGATCCGGAATTCATTGCCGAGTTGGAAGCGCAATTCGGCTTTGACAAGCCGCCATTTGAGCGGTTCCTGAATATGCTCTGGAACTATGCGCGGTTCGATTTCGGCGAGAGCTACTTCAGGGACATTCGAATTATTGACCTGATTGCCGAGAAACTGCCCGTCTCGATTTCTCTCGGTCTCTGGATGACACTGATCTCCTACCTTGTGTCGATCCCGCTCGGCATCCGCAAGGCCGTGAGTGACGGATCTCGCTTCGACGTGTGGACATCCGGTGTCGTGGTTGTCGCCTACGCCATCCCGGGGTTTCTCTTCGCTGTTCTCCTGATCGTGCTGTTCGCCGGCGGATCCTTCTGGGACATCTTCCCGCTGAGAGGCCTGGTGTCGGACAATTGGGAATCTCTGTCCTGGCCAGCCCGGATTGCGGACTATTTCTGGCACTTGGCGTTACCACTCACAGCCATGGTGCTGTCTGCATTCGCAACAACGACGCTCCTGACCAAGAACTCCTTCCTGGACGAAATCCGTAAGCAATATGTCATCACTGCCAAGGCCAAGGGATTGAACGAAAGTCAGGTGCTTTACGGGCATGTGTTCCGCAACGCGATGCTGATCGTCGTTGCCGGTTTCCCAGGCGCATTCATCTCTTCATTCTTTGCCGGCTCTTTGCTGATTGAGACAATCTTCTCGCTCGATGGTTTGGGTCTGCTTGGATTTGAATCGGTGATCAACCGCGACTACGCCGTCGTCTTTGCAACACTCTATATCTTCTCGCTGATGGGACTTCTGGTGAACCTCATTTCCGATCTCACCTACACCTGGATCGATCCCCGGATCGATTTCGAAAGCAGGGAGGTCTGAGCCATGTCATCCGATCATAGCAACGACACAGGTGGCAGCTTCGATATCGGCGATTCCCGAAGCGAGGCAGTGGCCTACGAGCCGGCGATAGAAGCAGCTTTTGTCGAGACGGATCACGGACCGGTCACCGAACACAACGACACTGCGGACCTCGTTCCCTATACCGCTTCACGTATTTCGCCCATCAATCGCCGCCGTCTGCAGAATTTCAAGGCCAACCGAAGGGGCTTTTGGTCGCTTTGGATTTTCCTGGTGCTGTTTTCAATGGCGATGCTGGCGGAATTCCTGACCAATGAACGCCCCATTTTGGTGTCCTACAAGGGTGAACTGCTCGCACCTGTATTCGTGGATTATCCTGAAGAAAAATTCGGTGGTTTTCTGGCCGTAACAGACTACAGGGACCCCTTCATTCAGGAAGAAATAGCAGCCAATGGCTGGATGCTCTGGCCGCCCGTTCGCTATAATCATCGGTCTGTGAACCGTAACATTCCGGTTCCTGCCCCGGCGCCGCCGTCCTGGACCATGAACAAGGAAGAACGCTGCGCGCGCTACCCGATGGGAGCCGAGGATCCGAATTGCGTCATAGGCAACTGGAACTGGCTCGGCACCGATGATCAGGGCCGTGATGTGCTGGCCCGCATGGTCTATGGGTTCCGGATTTCCGTCCTCTTTGGCCTGGCCCTGACTCTCGCGTCTTCTGTCATCGGCATCGCTGCCGGCGCTGTTCAGGGCTATTATGGTGGCTGGGTCGATCTCGGTTTCCAGCGCTTTATCGAGATCTGGACCGCAATACCGACCCTTTACCTGATCCTGATCGTCTCTTCGTTCCTGGTGCCGGGGTTTTGGACTCTCTTTTTCATACTGCTCGCCTTCTCCTGGGTGGCGCTGGTCGGCGTTGTCAGGGCCGAATTCCTGCGAGGTCGAAATCTGGAGTTTGTGTCCGCGGCAAGAGCGCTCGGGGTGTCCAATCCGGTCATCATGTGGCGGCACCTGCTCCCGAATGCGATGGTGGCAACGCTCACATTCATGCCGTTTATCCTGAATGGCTCGATATCGACCCTTACGGCGTTGGACTTTCTCGGGTTCGGGCTGCCACCCGGATCGGCTTCGCTTGGTGAATTGTTGGCCCAAGGAAAGAACAATCTTCAGGCCCCATGGCTAGGCATAACCGGCTTTGTGGTGATTTCGCTCATGCTCAGCCTCCTGATCTTTATCGGCGAAGCCGTGCGCGATGCATTCGACCCGCGCAAGAGCCTGGGCTAGGGAGGAAATCACAATGACAAACGAAACCCTCCTTTCGGTCGAAGACCTGTCCGTTGCCTTCACGCAGGGCAAACGCCAGACGCTCGCCGTCGACCGGATCTCCTTTGATCTTAAAAAGGGTGAGACCGTTGCTTTGGTCGGCGAGAGCGGGTCCGGGAAATCTGTCTCCGCCCAATCGGTGCTGCGTCTGCTGCCCTATCCGACCGCATCGCATCCTTCCGGGAAAATCATGATGGAAGGCGTGGATCTGCTTCAGGCAAGCGAAGAAAAACTTCGCGAAGTGCGCGGCAACGGCGTCTCGATGATCTTTCAGGAACCGATGACGTCTCTCAATCCGCTTCATTCAGTGGAAAAGCAGGTCTCTGAAATCCTGAAAATTCACCGCGGCATGAGTGATGCAAAGGCGCGTGAACGTGTTCTTGAGCTGTTGAACCAGGTCGGCATCAGAGAGCCGGAAAAACGCTTGAAATCCTATCCGCACCAGCTATCGGGCGGCCAGCGCCAGCGCGTCATGATCGCCATGGCGCTCGCCAACGAGCCGGATCTTCTGATTGCAGACGAGCCGACCACGGCGCTGGATGTGACGGTTCAGGCTCAGATCCTGGAACTTCTCAAGGATCTTCAAAAGAAGCAGGGCATGGCCATGCTTTTCATCACTCATGATCTGGGCATTGTGCGTAAGTTCGCCGATCGGGTCTGCGTGATGACCAAGGGCAAGATTGTCGAACAGGGGCCGGTTGCCGATATTTTCGACAAGCCGCAACACGACTATACGAAACACCTTCTGGCGGCCGAACCAAAAGGCGAACCTCCGGCAACCGACAAGGACAAGCCGATTGTGGTTCAGGCCGACAATCTGAAAGTCTGGTTTCCCGTCAAGCGCGGTCTGCTGCGAAAGACTGTAGATCACATCAAGGCCGTTGACGGTATCGACGTCACAGTACGCGAAGGACAGACCCTCGGGATTGTAGGCGAGAGCGGATCCGGCAAGACGACGCTCGGACTGGCGATCCTGCGCATGATATCTTCCACCGGCCGCATCGCGTTCAACGGCAATGAGATCCAGACCAACTCCTGGAAGGAAATGCGGCCCCTCCGGCGGGACATGCAGATCGTGTTTCAGGATCCCTTTGGCGCATTAAGTCCGCGCATGTCCGTTGCCGACATTGTAGGCGAGGGCCTTCTGGTTCATTTCCCGAACATTTCCCCCGAAGAGCGCGACCGAAAAGTGGCCAATGCTTTGGAAGAAGTTGGCCTTGATGCGTCCACGCGCCACCGTTATCCGCACGAGTTTTCCGGTGGTCAGCGGCAGCGGATTTCAATCGCCAGGGCCATGGTCCTGGAGCCCAAATTCGTGATGCTTGATGAACCGACATCGGCGTTGGACATGAGTGTGCAGGCACAGGTCGTCGATCTCCTGAGGGACCTGCAAAAAGCTCACGGTCTCGCTTACCTGTTCATTTCTCACGATTTGAAGGTCGTTCGTGCGCTCGCCAACGAAGTTGTCGTGATGCGCCAGGGAAAGGTTGTGGAATCCGGCCCGTCAGAGCAGATATTCGACGCTCCCCAAACCGACTACACAAAGGCGCTGATGGCTGCAGCCTTCCGCCTGGAGACGGCTCCGGAAGGCGTGGTTGGTGTTTGAACCAACAACGCCTTATATCCAGATCAGCGACAGGGTTTGATCGGGTCGTGCTGTTCAGCGCCTTGTTTTGTAGGCACGTTTCTCAAGTCATAGTCCGAAGCAAGGACAACGAACTCTGGCAGCTCAGACGTTTTCAGATAGGTTGAGATCAACATTTGCCCATTGTCTTCCGGATCGACTTTGCACCCGGCAACATCGATCATCAACGATCCGCTGATGGCCTTCCGTTTCGATTCCGGCATTGAAAGAAACTTGGCCTGCAGGGAGCGTAACTCGTCGATCTGGGCTCCGGGAATTCGAAAAATCGAAACCGTTTCATCGTGATCGCGTTGGAATTGTGAAGCGGATTCCTTGGGCAGCGACGTTCTTGTCAGAAAAATCTCTTTCTGTTTCAAAACACGCCCGGACGATTTCTCGCGCATGACGACCTTCATGCGGGCTCCATTCGTCGGCACTTTCAGCCTCTGTGAATGTTGGACGGCGATCAGGAATTGCTCCGGATCGGTCTTGGCGGGATTGAACGCGTCAAGGTCCACGCCATGGGCAAGGCCGGTTTTACCCAGGGACACCAAAACGGCAATAAACAGAGATTTCAGGCACGACGACAGGATCGCGCGCTGGAACATTAGTCCAAACATTCGAGGAACTCCACTTTGCTAATGGAGTTCATTAATTATCGTAAAACAATAAAAAATAAAAGCAAAAATTCATAACTCACTTTCGCGGCACTATGCGAGCCGCGCATGCAACTCAAAAGCACGCCGCCCTTCGAAAAGTCGGGTGAGCCATATCAGCTGAAGGTTGGCAGTTGGTTCTTGGGTCCTTAACCGACCCAGCACGTCGCAAAAAAACCGTTCTTTTCCTGGTCTTTGCCGATCGAACGCCGCGTCTTGAAGCCGATCAAACCATCGGCGCCACCGACATCATGCCCAAGGCCTTCCAGCCGTTGTTGCAGGTTCCGAACCGCGCCACGAGTGGTTTCTTTCATTGGCTTCCATGCGCCTGCAAACGCCTTGTTGCTGCCATAGCGGTCGGCAAGGTGTCCAACAAACAAAGCATAGGTATCGCTCTCGTTGTACTCTTTGATCACATAGAAATTCTCGGTCGCAATGAAGGCAGGTCCATACCGACCTGCCGGCAGCAGAATGTTCCCGGGCTTGTTCAATTCATGATCGGGGAAAGGTCGCCCGCTGACACGTTTGACACCTTCTCGCACAAAGGCAGAAATTTTTTGCCGGTTGTCCGGCCCTTCGCGTGTGCAAGAGACGTTTTCAGGCAGGACGACTTCATAGCCCCAGTCACGGCCCTTTGCCCAACCATGTTCGGCAAGATAGTTCGCGATCGAAGCCATGGTGTCGACTTGTGATGTCCAGATATTGCGCTTGCCGTCACCGTCGAAATCGACGGCATATTTCAGATAGGACGAGGGCAGGAACTGCGGCTGGCCCATGGCTCCACCCCAGGAACTTTTCATCGCACGTCTTGAAATGTCGCCGTTCTGCAAGATCCTGAGTGCGGCGATTACCTCCCCTTTGAAAAACTCCGGGCGCTGACCCATAAAGGCCTGAGTGGCGACCACCCGAAGGGCATCGTGAGGAATTTTGGCTCCGCCATAACCCGATTCACGCGCCCAGATCGCCAGAATGATCCGCTTGGGAACGCCATATCGCGCCTCGATTCGCTGAAGTGCTGAGGCGTGTTTCTGCATAAGGCGGCGCCCGCCAGGCACAAGTGAATTGAATTGGCTGTCTCTGAAGTAACGCGAAGGCGTTCGAAACTCCGCCTGGAAATTGATTTTCGGAGGTGCGCCCTTGCCACCAGGGCCAACCAGGCCCGGAAGTGACGTATCCGGAGTGAGACCGGACAACTCCCTGTCGAGTGTCGCCTGTGAAACACCGGCTTTTCGGGCGGCCGGAATAATTTCGCTCTGCAGAAATTGCCGGAACTGGCTGTCATATTTGCCCGCTGTCGCCGGCAATGATTGACTGCCGAAAATCAGGAGGGCGGCGAACAAAAACGACAAGGGGCGGATCACAGGCAGGCTCCACGGTCTTAAAACAGCGCCGCAGCCTATCACGATCCGAGCCCGGGACCGACCGTCTTTAGAGTTCTGTCCAGCCCAAATGCCGCCCTTCTTGGGTGCTCAGCCAGTCTTTTTCGAAACGATACCAGCAACCGCCGCGTTTCTGGTCAAAGTGCCTTGAGATCGGCGTTGCCATCAAGTGGCACATCAACAGCGTTCCGACAGCGCCGTGACCGGTAAAAAGCACCGGCTGGTCATCCGGAATATGTCGCAGCGCGCTACGGACGCCGTTCACGATGCGATCCTGAGCGTCAATAGCTCTTTCCCATCCTCGAATTGACGCAGCAGGGTTGGCAAAAAAAGCATCCGCTGTCTCCTCAAATTCCTCGGGGGGAAGAAAGCCGGTGGCGCTGCGGTCGTTTTCGTGCAGAAACTGCAAGACACGGTGAAAAACATTCATGCGGCCCGAAAACACCTGCGCGGTTTCAACAGCCTTGACCTCGGCGCTGGAGATCACCTGTTTGATCTCTTTGGCAAAGGGCAAAAATGTCGCTTTGCCTGCCCGTTCACGGCCAATGTCGGACAGGCCCCATTCGGGAACGGGGACGTCGGGATCAATTTTCACTTCAGGATGGGTCAGGTAAACGCACCAGGTCATCAGATTACTCCATCGAGCCAGCCAATGATGAGCTCATAGGCGATCGAAATAGACGGCGGTATCTTGTGTTCTTCAGGGTGAGTGCCGGCGACCATTTGCCGGACTTCCTCACGGCTGCACCACTTGCAGGCTTCCAATTCGTCATCTTCAATTTCGATATCGAAAGTGGTCGCGGTGCCGACGCACCCGAGCATCAGGTTTGCCGGAAATGGCCAGGGTTGATTGGAGATCAGCTGGACCTCACCCACCACAATTCCTGATTCTTCCAGCGTTTCGCGCCGCACCGCCTGCTCGATGGTTTCCCCAGGCTCCATGAAACCGGCAAGTGTGGTGAAAATTCCTTCAGGAAGCCGTGCGGGCCGACCAAGCAAGGCACGATCACCATCGGTGATGAGCATGATCACGCAGGGATCGGTGCGCGGAAAATGCGGCGCACCGCAGGTTGGACAATCGCGCCGGTATCCGGCTTCTGCCATGATTGATTGTTCGCCGCAGCTGGAACAAAAGCGGTGTGTACGATGCCAGTGTATCAGTGCTCTTGCCTGTGCCAACGCGCCAAGGTCTTCCGGTGACAGAAGGTTTTTCAGCGCCAGGTTCCTCAAGTCGATCGATTGCAAGCCCGGTCGCTCAGACAGATCTTCGTCAGAGTGTGGAATGGTGGTTGCAAACACGGCTTGGCCGTTTTCAGGTCTTAGCCCGAGAAACACCATTTCCCCGGTTTCGGCGCCCAGAGCAACAGCTTCGGCAAGGCTGTGGCCAATGGATTGGATGTCATCGCCCCTAAAGACAAGCGTCTTGTCCGTCGACAGGACGAACTGCGTATCCGGTCTTTGCAACAGCCCTTCAATATAAGCTTTGTCACCCCGTCTCGTGGATTGCCGGTCGAGTGTGTTGCCAAGAAAACTCATCTCCATCGGTTGGAGACCGGCAGCAGGCGCGCGCATCTAGTATTCCTTGAAAAGGTAAGGGCGGGTTGGTCGATGCCTGACACTAAGTCGGTGGTTGGGAGCTGTCCAGCGCAGGGTCTTTTCGTTACCTGTTCTAATTAAGCTTTAGCATCGGCCAGAGCACGCCGGAGATCTGCAATCAGGCTATCCGCTTTCTCAGGTTCATAGGAAATTGAAGGTACAGCGCCCCAGACCGGTCCTGGCCAGGCGGCATCCGTTCTAAAGCGGGCAATCACATGAACATGCAATTGAGAAACCTGGTTGCCGAGCGCTCCTACATTGAGCTTTTCGCAGTCCGTGGCCATCCTCAGGGCCGTGCTGGTCACCGCAATTTCTCGCATCAGCTGTTGTTGGTCTTCAGCGGTAAGGTCAATCAGCTCCACAAGATCGGACCCCCGGGGGATCAGCATGAGCCAGGGATAATTTGCGTCTTTCATCAGCCGAACCTGGGACAGCGGCAAATCTTCAACGAAAAAACTGTCGCCTTCCAGACGGGGATTGATGGCAAAAGAGGACATGATTTTGATCCGTGAACACTGAGACGGGGTTGCGCAATCCGCAGGCGAGCACGTCCCGGATTGCAATTCAACACCATAGAGCTAGATTGCAGATCATGTGAACCGGTCTTCCGCATTCTCTGCCTGGAAGACTCTGTTATCAGTCACTGGGCCTTTGTCATGTCATTGGAAACACTTTTAAGTTTTACGCTTGTTGCAGCATTACTGGTCATGTCTCCGGGGCCAAACGGAGTGCTGATAGCCAAGACGGTTCCAACATCAGGGCGAGCTGCAGCTTTTTCGAATGTCGGCGGTTTCGTGTCTGCGTTTTTCTTGCATGGTTCGCTCTCAATTCTAGGGATCTCCGTGATCCTGGTGCACTCGGCCGAAGCCTTCTTTGTCGTCAAGATGGTGGGTGCGGCTTACCTGTTCTGGATTGGCTTGAAAGCATTGCGCGATGCGCTTTCCCGCAAGGCGATCGCTCCGACTGTTCAACCGGCGCGTAACAAACGCACGCTGGTCCGGGCCTTTGGCGAGGGCTTCCTCACAAATGCGCTCAACCCGAAGGTTTCAATGTTTTATTTGGCAGCCTTTCCGCAGTTCATTCCAGCCGGCGAGGGTGCGATTGCCGCGTCCATGATGCTTGTCGCCACGCATTCCCTGATCAACGCGCTCTGGTTCGGAGCCATGATCATGCTGCTTGCGAAAGTCAGCCGAGCGGCGGGAAACCCCTCGTTTCAGCGATGGCTCAAGGGAGTAACCGGTTTGGTATTCATGGGATTTGGACTGAAGCTGGCAACGCTTCGCCCCTAGCTCTTGGTTTCGATGGAATTCATCGTCGAAAAAACATCTTTCCAGCCCTTGCCAAACCCCTGGGGGCATCTGATATAAGGCGCTCGGGAGGTTGGTGGTGGACGAGCCACTCGCCAACCGGGTCAGATCCGGAAGGAAGCAGCCCTAACGAGCCTCGGCACGGGTCGCCGTGCCAGCCTCCCACCCATTTCAGCCACAAGATGGCTGCAGGCAACACCGCCCTTTGGAGCGGTGTTTTTTTGTGCCTGGTCTTCCTTGGTCCCCCATCATTTCTGCAAGTTCACGCTCAAGCGGTGTATGAGGCATGTTGACAACATGTGTACCTTGGTACCAAAATAACAAATGAACAAAAAAATCGAACGCGTCCAGACAGGTGTTCGTCTGGAAAAGAGGCTTCTCAAGGTTCTAAAAGGCCTTGCGGAACATCTTGATATTTCATTGGGGGATCTGATTGAAGGCATGGCGCTCCATTGCTTTGAAAACGAACCGCCCTTCTCAGCAGAAACACTCGGCAAAATCGAACAGCTTAAAAACGTCTACGACCTGGAGCTTTCGGCAGAGGACAGCCACAAATTAAAGGAAGAGGCACGTGGTGACAGATAGGGACTATCGGCTACTGGCTGATTGTTTTGAGGCGGAAACACTCGATGCACGCGGCTTCAGCCACGTCGACCACATTGGTGTCGCCTGCCAGATTTTGCAGAGATACGATTTTTTGGACGCAGCGCGCACCTATTGCAGGGCCCTACAGGGGATTGCCGGCAAGGCAGGTGCGCCGGACAAGTTCAATCTGACCGTTACGCTCGCCTTCTTGAGCCTTCTGTCAGAGCGAATGGCGTCAACCACCCATGAAACCTTTGGTGAATTCATGGAGAAAAACACTGATCTAATGTCCAGGTCCGTGATGGGAAACTGGTACTCGCCAGACCGTTTGAACAGCAGAAGTGCCAGGACCGTTTTCCTGATGCCGGACCGTTTCAACGCTTGAACCCACCATCAAGTTGGCTTGACGTGAGGTGCGACCTTCACACACAGAAATCTTTTTAATAAGCCGTCCATATTTGCGAAAAAGTCGCTATTGTGCGGCTCATGGATGAGACAGGTTTTCCGGAAGAGGGAGCCAGCGAAGCTCCCGGTCTGATCAGCGACAGCAGTGTGGTGCAACCCGCCACCCAGGATGGCGCTTATCGTGTGCTTGCGCGAAAGTATCGACCCAAGACCTTTGAGGATCTGGTTGGTCAGGAGCCAATGGTTCAAACGCTGGAAAACGCGTTTGATACAGGCCGGATTGCCCAAGCCTGGATGCTGACAGGTGTGCGGGGGGTCGGAAAAACGACAACAGCGCGCATTCTGGCGCGGGGGCTGAACTATGAGGTGCCGGGTGTCGCCGACCGGCCGACAGTCAAGCTCGATCAGGAAGGCACCCATTGCAAGGCGATTATGGAAGGACGCCATGTAGATGTGATCGAGATGGATGCCGCGTCCCATACCGGCATCAACGACATTCGCGAAATCATTGACGCCTCCCGATACCGTCCAGCCACAGCGCGTTACAAAGTCTACATCATCGACGAAGTGCACATGCTGTCCAATGCGGCTTTCAACGGTCTGCTCAAGACCCTTGAAGAACCGCCGGAGCACGTGAAGTTCATTTTTGCGACCACCGAGATTCGCAAAGTTCCGATCACGGTTCTCTCCCGGTGTCAGCGCTTTGATTTGCGCCGGATCGATCAGTCGAAACTTATTGGCCTCCTGAAGCGGATCTCCGACGCGGAAGGCATTCAGATCTCGGATGAGGCATTGATGCTGATCGCCAGAGCAGGTGAGGGGTCTGCTCGCGATTCGCTATCTTTGCTGGATCAGGCGATGGCGCATGGTGGGGGCGCAATCGAAGCCGGTGATCTGCGGCAGATGCTTGGTCTGGCCGACCGGGCAAGAGTTATTGACCTCTTCGGGCACTTGATGAGCGGCGACATTGAAAAGGCGCTTGCAGAACTTCAAGCGCAGTATGATGTCGGTGCGGACCCGGCCATCGTCCTGACGGATCTGGCTGATTTTACCCATCTGGTGACGCGCATGAAGGTGGCGCCAAAGGCCGCGGACGAAGCTTCGGTGACAGAAGCAGAGCGTGCGCGTGGCCGTGAATTTGCTGAAAAGATTTCCGTGCGGCTATTGTCCCGCGCCTGGCAGATCCTGCTGAAAGGCGTGCAGGAAGTACAGGCGGCGTCGAAGCCATTGGCAGCCGCAGACATGGTTCTTGTACGATTGGCCTATGCTGTCGACCTGCCGGATCCAGGCGACCTGATGGCGCAGATCAAGAATGGGCAAAATCCGCTCGCGGGTGCGGCCGCTCCCAGAGGCACAGCTCCTTCGGGAGGTAGCGGCGACCCGGGCGGCGGTGGTGGAACGGCGATGGCCGTTGCAGCCTCACATGGTTCAGGACCTGCCGGAAGCGGGCCCACCATGCAGGCAAGGCCGGTACAAGCCTTGGGGCGGCCTCAACTTGCCGCAATCGAAGGCGGTATGCCGAAGTCCGACACGCAGCCAATGGCTGCCCCCGAGCCACAGGTACAGGCAGAGCCTGCTTACAGCCTGAAAAACCTGCATGACTGTGTCGCGCTGGCGTCGGAAAAACGCGATATTCCGATGAAGGTCGCCATCCAGCGTCAGATGCGGTTGGTCAAGTTCGAACCGGGCAAGATCGAAATTCAACCCACAGAAGATGCACCTGCCGATATCGCGGGCGAATTCGGTCGAAAGTTGCTGGAATGGACTGGCCAGAGATGGTTCGTGGTTGTCTCCCGCAATCAGGGCCGTCCAACCATTCATGAAGAGCAGGAAGCCAACCAGCAACAACTGCTGTCGGACGCCAAGTCTCATCCAACCGTCGCGGCCTTGCTATCAGCTTTTCCCGGGGCCAAGGTCGTCGACGTGAAGGTACAGGTATCGGAAGAGGACGAAGCTGCTCTGGCAGATCCGATGGTTTCAGACCCCCTTTTAGGCGAGGCGCTCGGCGATGACGAAGACGATTGACGGAACCGATGATCTCGCGGCCAAAACGGTGAGAGATCAGAAGATCAAATGGAATTTCATCTTCTTCTTCGTGACCGGGTTCGTCACGTTCCTGTCCATGTTTGTCATTTCCAAAAGCGGCATCGACGACTTCACCAAATTCCTCGTTGTACTGACGATTATCAGTGTTTTCTTCTTCGTTGCGCTCTATCTCATTGCGAGGATTTTCTATCTTTGTTTCAAGGAGGCGTAGAAGCTGTTTCGGGTTGCTCGAATGCAGGTAAAAGCGGATCAGTGAAGCATCCCCGGACTTGATGCTGCCCACACTCCAGCCGATATGTGGGCAGAGAGTTGGGGCTGGTAATTCATTGAACGTTCTTCTAAACGCTATCGTCAAATGAAGGTCGCCGGTTCGGCGCACATGCTTATTCAAGGAGAGATCCCGTGGACTTCCTCAAGATGATGAAACAGGCCAAGCAGATGCAGGAACAGATGGGTTCCCTGCAAGAGCAGATCGTCGACATTGAGGCGGTGGCCTCGTCCGGCGGCGGCCTTGTCACTGTGACACTCAACGGGAAGGGTGAGCTCAAAGGCCTGAAGATCGATCCGTCGATGTTGAAGGAAGAAGAAGCTGAAATTCTGGAAGATCTGATCATGGCAGCTCACACGGAAGCCAAAGCCAAGGTTGAGATCCTGATTCAGGAAAAAACCCAAGAGCTCATGGGTGGACTGGGTTTGCCCGCCGACATGAAGCTGCCGTTCTAAGAAACGGGCGGGCATCACATGGCGCAGAAAAGTGTCGCGGGGCCGGAAATCGAGCGGCTGATTCAGCTGCTCGCAAAACTGCCGGGCCTCGGACCACGATCGGCGCGCCGCGCTGCACTTCATCTCATCAAGAAAAAGGACCAGCTGTTGGTCCCGCTGGCAGAGGCCATGGGTGTCGCGGTCAGCGAAATCGGTATTTGCAGCACATGCGGAACGGTCGACACGTCGGATCCCTGCACTATCTGCGCCGATCCCAAACGCGATCAGTCGGTTCTGGTCGTTGTCGAAGATGTTGCAGACCTGTGGGCTCTGGAACGCGCCGGAGCTGTCAACGCCCGCTACCATGTACTTGGCGGCACTCTCTCTCCGCTTGACGGGGTCGGTCCGGACGATCTCAACCTGGCGACCCTGATAGATCGCTGCACAAATGAGCCGTTGAGCGAAATCATCCTTGCGATCAACGCAACGGTTGAGGGCCAGACGACAGCCCACTACATCATGGATCAGCTTTCACATCTTGAGGTCAATGTCACCAGGTTGGCACACGGAGTGCCGGTTGGTGGGGAACTCGATTATCTGGATGAAGGTACACTTGCACAGGCGCTGAAGGCCCGAACGCAATTCTGAAATATGCGGGCTTTCTCCAGCTGTCATTCGTCCTGTCCGGAGGCCCGGCTTTCGTGTCCAAAATAGCTGTTATCAGCGTGCAATCAAAAAAATCGAAGCTGCATTATTGAGCAGCGTGAAAGACAACTGGAGCAACCAGGCTGTATTCACGATTTTTTGTCCAGGATTTTAAGATTTTCTCTTCAGTTACAATTTTTATCGGTGTCTTGGAGGCTTGTGTTTCGGCGCGAAATCTGATCTTTTTTCAGTATTAACGCCTGATGAGTGGAAGTCTGTTGTTATTGAAAGGCTGTTACTTCTGATTTCACTCCACGCATAAGGTTTAAGTGGATTTTTCTCTACTTTTTCTTGTGAGGAGCATGCCAGAGTTTTCTGGCAGATCTGGTGATCATTTTTTGAGGTTTCTTGGTGAGCAAAAACACATTCGCGGATGTTTGGGCCGGATTTACGGTCGGTGGTGCAAACGCTTCATTTATCCTCGGCGGCTCGGGGACGGCATGCGCCCTGTGGAGCCTTTCAGGAAAACGGGACCGGCTGGATGCGCTGATCGTCGGCGCAAGAGTGGGTGCAATGGCTCAAGCGCATCTCGACGCACCCTCGCTTGTTTTTATGCGCGGTGTTCGAGATTTCGAACACTTCAAGTCGCTGAGTCTCAGCGATGGTGGTTATGACTGGCAAGCGTCGCTGGGTACGGAGTGGATTTCAAAAAAGAAAGTCGAAATGGCTGCAGGCCTCACCACCTTGATGCCTAAGCTCAGGCCCATCATCAGTGCTTACTTAAAGAACCAGGAAAACATCGAGCAGATCGCGGGTTCGAACGAATTCAAGACCGCGTTCAACATCCTTGTTGGCGAGTCGGAAAACATACTCGACAAGGATTATCTGAAAAATCGCGATCCTCAGAAGTACTACATTTTTCCGTGCCTTCCGAGTCTTGGAGCAGGTGTCGGGTTCTGGTACGAAAAGACAAAGCTGATCCCGTTTGGCACACAAAACGCTTGGTATTACGCAAAGCCCAAATGGCGCTTGACGCCATCCTCGGGCAATGAACTCATCTTGCAGATCGAAGGCATTCCAGAACCGGACGGCACTGACTTCAACGTGGCCATACGCATTGATGAATGGGGATATGATCCTCGGATCCGTTTCAAGCAGGAAGAAGTCAAATTCAGCGGGTCTAATCCGAAAGATCCGCGGAACATCACCAAGAAGGACCGAACGGGAGAGCTTTTGCCAGCGACGGTGCAACTGGGACGAATGAAGGCGTCTTCAAGAACGACAGCTGCCATGATCCCCAGCCGCCAAGGCCGGACCATCGGGTTCGGATTGGTTCTGACAAACTCTCAAACAGCCGGTGTCTACGAGCAAGGCTATGCCATTGGTGGCTCGGTCGCCAAGCGGGATCTCGACTACAAGACGATCAAGATCGGTGTTGATATCATCAAGGGGGGCTATCCGGTCTGGCAGTCCAGGGAATACGTCAAGGTCTCAACCGACACGCACGGTGAAATCGCCGGACTGGCGATCGACAAATCCGATCTCAAAGGCAAATGGGACTGGCGAGAGTAGTTCTCGGCGTATTCAATCAGTTTGAGCCGGCAAAAATCGGAATGGATTTTGTAATCACCACTTTGCTGGTCGTATAGGATCCCTTCGGGCGGATTTTCCAATAGGCGCGGTCCCGTTGGCTGGACTTGGGCTCCTGCACAATTTCATAAACCCGGTCAAAGTCGACACCCTTCTTTGAACTGGCCGATTGCGCCACGTAGAGGGTGCTGCCGTATTGTTCCCAGCACTCCACGATAGCGATGTGTGACTTGTTCCCGGGATTTCGACGAACCTTCGCATTACCGCCTTCAACATCGGCCCAAAGGATGGCGTTGTCATACTTGATATCATCGACGGATCTGGCAACATCGGCAATGAATTTGTACTTCGGAATATATGTCACCATCTTTTGAAATTGGCCGAGAGCGATCAGATAGCTACTGACGAAGCCGACGCAGTCCATGCCGAAATTTGCCCAGGCCCATTGCGGCAACTCGCCAATAGTTTTGAATTTGCTTTCGACAGCGAGGCAACACAGCAGGGAAATTTCCTCCGGCAAGCCCTGGCCAGCAAAACAGGAGACGACGCGGGCCTGACAGGTGCGGGTCCATTCTCCTGCTTGTTGATAGGCGCTTCCTGGCTGGTCGCAGAATTTTCGGACAACCCTGAGAAGCGCGTTGCATTCGGCTTTGCGTGCACTCGTGTAGTTGGATCGGTATCCATTCACCGCCACCCGAATAACCGAGCTGCCGACGGGGACAGGCAAAGACTTGTAATGACTGCCATAATCTGCGGGGTACATATTCGAGTGGTGTTGAAAGAACGAGGTTTGCAGATAGGACAGTGCGGGATGTTTCCAAAATTCCTGCATGGGTTTCAGCCTTGAGTGGTTTGCTGGAACAATTTGGCCCACATCAAGTGTCTGCTTTGACGAGGCTGGCGTAACTATCTGAATTATAAGTATTTTGACGTTTTTCTAAGCAGTGACTAACTATCACGGCACACGACTAATTTTGCTGTGACTGCAATCACAGCTTCATCGAATAAAGGCTTGAATATTGCTCCGATGGGAACGTATCAACGCCCTAATGCGGTTTTCGCTCACCGGAGCAGGACGCAACACAACATCGGTGGTCCGCAAACAAAAAGGCCGTCCATTGGACGGCCTTTAAAGTTCAGGTAGTCAGCTAAGGTCAGACCCGCCGTTCCACCATCATTTTCTTGATTTCGGCGATTGCCTTTGCCGGGTTCAAGCCTTTCGGGCAGGCTTGGGAGCAGTTCATGATCGTGTGGCAACGGTACAGTCGGAACGGGTCTTCCAGATTGTCGAGCCGCTCGCCTGTTGCTTCATCGCGGCTGTCAATCAGCCAGCGATAGGCCTGAAGCAGAATGGCCGGGCCGAGATACCGGTCACCGTTCCACCAATAGCTCGGGCACGACGTGGAGCAACAAGCACACAGAATGCACTCATAAAGGCCGTCCAGCTTGACGCGGTCCTCATGGGATTGGCGCCATTCCTTTTCAGGTGCTGGCGAAACGGTCTGCAGCCAGGGTTCAATGGATCGGTGCTGGGCATAGAAACGTGTCAGGTCCGGCACCAGGTCCTTGACCACTGCCATATGTGGAAGCGGGTAGATCTTGACCACATCTCCGGCAATTTCATCTGTACCCTTGGTGCAGGCCAAGGTGTTGGTGCCATCGATATTCATCGCGCAGGAACCACAGATGCCTTCACGGCAGGAGCGTCGGAATGTCAGCGTCGGGTCGATCTTGTTCTTGATATAGATAAGTCCGTCCAGAACCATCGGCCCGCAATTGTCCGCGTCGACAAAATACGTGTCGACACGCGGGTTGCGTCCATCATCCGGATTCCAACGATAGATGCGGTATTCACGCAGGTTGGTCGCCCCCTCCGGCTTGTCCCACACCTTGCCTTCCGTCACCTGAGAGTTCCGAGGAAGCGTCAGCTGAACCATTTGTTACTGCTCCGCGTTGGGCCCGGTTCGCGTCCTGGGCCTGAGTGTCTTCAAGCTTCTTCTTTAAGCTCAAGGACCATGTTGTCATTCGTCTGGCCGGTGATCTCGTACCCTCGGTCTGCCAATTCGCTCAGACAGTCCTCGGTCCAATAAGGCCGGCAATTCGTTTCAAGCAGGATCACGCGGGGCCAGAGTGGCTTGTCCGCGTGCCTCAGGAAGGGGAGCACCACCCGGTCTTCGAACCCTTCAACATCCACTTTCAGGAGGTCGATTCTCTCAAGTCCCTGGTCGTCCGCGATAGCGGTCAACGGCCTGACCTTGACGAAGGTCTTTGACCAGTCACCAGCCCATTCGCCGCTGGTCAAATCCTTCACAAAGGTGGCGAACCCGCAATTGCTGGGTTCATGCCAAAGCGGCAACGTGTCTTCGCGCGGACCGACAGCTGAATTGATTACCGTGATACCGTCCAGAGCATTGGCGAAGACATTGAAGCTGAGCTTGGAAGCCGTTTGAGGGTTGGCTTCTATCGCGACAACCTTGGATCCATGACGAGCGGCAAAAATCGCGTAGGAACCGATATTTGCTCCAACGTCGACGAATGTTTTGCCGGGTCCAAGCAACGGTTCGATCAGCTTGTGTTCTTCGCGTTCGGGCAACCGCCCCTTGGCCAGTATCTTACGGTCGTCGTAGTTCTCACCCGGATAGATCCGGAATTTCAGGCCGTCAGCCTCCAGGTCATAAGGTCCTTTGAAAACCCTTGCGACCAAGGCGCGAATACGCTTGCGCAATCCCCGGGACAGGTCGTGCCGGTCGGCCAGACGCCAGGCGGCACGAACCAGCCGCTCGGCCCTGTAGGTGCCGAACGGACTGCTTGTGTCCAGGAGAGTTGCCGCCTCGCTCAACGTGCTGCTTCCTTAGTAGACGCGCGCCTTTGGCGCGATCTTCTTCGGGTCGATCCCGCCTTCGTCATGCGTGGTCAGCGGGTCCAGAACCACAGGGCGGTAGTCCAGTTTGACCTCGCCCGCGTCATTGACCCATGCCAGGGTGTGTTTGCGCCATTCTTCGTCGTTCCGTCCGGAGAAAGGACCGTCCTTGAAGTCCTCGCGCGCATGCGCACCACGGCTTTCCTTGCGGGCTTCCGCGCCATAGACCGTGGTGATGGCGTTGGCCATCAGATTTTCCAGTTCCAGCGTCTCCACCAGATCGGAGTTCCAGATCAAAGACCGGTCGGTGACTTTCAGGTCTTTCATTTCGCCCCAGATCTCGCTCAGGCGAGTGCACCCGGCTTCAAGACTTTCCTGCGTCCGGAAGACGGCAGCGTCTTCCTGCATGGCACGCTGCATCTTGTCGCGAAGATCGGCCGTAGCAATAGACCCGTTGGCGTTCCGTAGCGTGTCGAAACGATCCATGATCTTGTCGCAGGATGCTTCGCTCGGGGTCGGAACGGCTTCTTTCGGATCAACGACTTCACCTGCCTTGATCGCAGCCGCACGGCCGAACACCACAAGGTCGATAAGCGAGTTGGACCCAAGCCGGTTGGCGCCGTGAACCGATGCGCAGCCTGCTTCTCCCACAGCCATGAGACCTTGCTGAATACGGTTCGGATTGTCGCCATCCGCGTTCAGAACTTCACCCCAATAATTGGTCGGGATGCCACCCATGTTGTAGTGAACGGTTGGCAAGACCGGGATCGGGTCCTTGGTGACATCGACACCGGCAAAGATGCGCGCGGATTCCGAAATGCCCGGCAAACGTTCAGCCAGCAACGCCGGATCCAGATGATCCAGATGCAGGAAGATGTGATCGTTGTCCTTGCCAACACCGCGGCCTTCACGGATCTCCATCGTCATGCAGCGTGAAACAACGTCGCGCGACGCCAAGTCCTTGGCCGAAGGCGCATATCGCTCCATGAAGCGCTCACCTTCGGAGTTTACGAGATAACCGCCTTCACCGCGGGCGCCTTCCGTGATCAGGCAACCGGACCCGTAGATCCCTGTCGGGTGGAACTGCACAAATTCCATATCCTGAAGCGGCAGTCCCGCGCGTGCCACCATGCCGCCGCCGTCGCCGGTGCATGTATGGGCAGACGTTGCTGAGAAATAAGCGCGTCCGTAGCCGCCGGTCGCTAGCACGACCATCTTGGCTGAGAAGCGGTGCATGGTGCCGTCGTCGAGGTTCCATGCGATCACACCCTGGCAAACACCGTCCTCGGACATGATTAGGTCAAGCGCGAAATACTCGATGTAGAACTCGGCGTTGTTGCGCAGAGACTGGCCGTAAAGCGTGTGCAGGATGGCATGGCCGGTCCGGTCGGCAGCCGCACAGGTGCGCTGCACGGGAGGGCCTTCACCGTAATTCTGCATGTGCCCGCCAAACGGGCGCTGGTAGATACGCCCATCTTCGGTTCGCGAGAATGGCACGCCGTAGTGCTCAAGTTCATAGACCGCCTTGGGCGCTTCACGGGCAAGGTACTCCATGGCATCGGTGTCCCCGAGCCAGTCCGAACCCTTGACCGTGTCATACATATGCCATTCCCAGCAGTCCGGCGTCATGTTTGTCAATGACGCGGCGATGCCGCCCTGTGCGGCAACGGTATGCGAGCGTGTTGGGAAAACCTTGGTGATACAGGCGGTGCGAAGTCCCTGTTCAGCCATGCCGAGAGTTGCGCGCAGGCCTGCGCCACCGGCACCAACAACGACCACATCATATTTGTGGTCGATAAATTCATACGTGTTGGCCATTCGGGTCAGCCTCCAAAGCCAATTTTAAGAACTGCAAAAATGCAGCCGAAGCCGATAAAGGCGCAAAAGAAGATGTTTGCCATAAGCGCCAGGAACTTGACGCCTTCGCCATGCACATAGTCCTCGATGATGACCTGCATACCGAGTTTCATGTGATAGACGCCGGATAGGATCACCAGGAGGAGGATAATGGATACAAGCGGGTTCTTGAGCGTTTCGATCACATCGCCGTGGCTTGCACCCTGCATCGAAATCACCAGGATCACAAAGAATGAAATCAGAAACACGTTGGCGACAGCTGTCAGGCGCTGCTTCCAGAAATGGTCTGTGCCTTCCTTTGCCGATCCGAGTCCGCGAACCTTGTTCAAGGGTGTGCGCATATCTGTCATGACGCTCTCCTTTATCGAACGATGTAGCCGATGATCCAAAGGATCAGCGTGAGCGAGACAGAGCCAACTATGGTCGCCTTGGCGAGCCATTCACGGGCGTCCTTGCCAAAGCCAGCGCCCATATCCCACACAAAGTGCCGAAGGCCACCGAGCATGTGATGAACCAGCGCCCAGGTGAAACCGAACAGGATCAGGCGGCCAAGGATTGAGCCGTAAATCTCGTTGACGAAATCGAAATAGGTCGGCCCGGCTGCTGCAGCAATGAGCCACCATGCCAGAAGGATGGTGCCGAAATAGAGTGCTGCACCGGTGATACGATGCAGTATGGACATGACCATCGTCAGAATAGGCTTATAAATCTGAAGATGGGGCGATAGCGGGCGGTTGCCCCGCAGATCGGCGTTCGACATGGAATTCCTCTCCCGTACGACGCAAGAGCGACATGAGCTAAGAATGCGTCATCGGCCTTTTGGATACGCATCGCATTGGCAACTGAGCGACGCAGGCAAACGTGACATCCTTAGCTCATTTCACTCAAGTTTACGTTTACGCAAACGTAAGCAAATCAAAGCGTTGTCTAGAGGGGTTCTAGCGCCAACGCCTTCAAACGTCAAAATATCCTAAAGGCCAAAACGAGCCGAGACTACTTCTGAATCGTTTTAATTCACACGGTGACAAAAAGTGACCGACGAAAGAGATCAGGCGGGAACCGGATCTTTTGTGCGATGTCGGTTTGTGTCGTTTAAATGCGTCACCGCAATCAGGTGGAATACTCAGCCCGGATGGGGCACTCCGAAAACGGACCAACCCGTGCTGTGCGCAAAGGATTCCATGGCTTCCGTACCCAGTTTGGAATTGCCATAGCGGTTCAGCCCGGGTGACCAAACGGCAATTGCTGCACGCCCTGGAGAAATGACCAGAATGCCGCCTCCGACACCACTCTTGCCGGGCATTCCAACTCGAAAGGCAAAGTCGCCGGAGCCGTCATAGTGGCCGCAAGTCATCATGAGTGCATTGATTCGCCGGCGACGTTCGAAAGAGACAAGTGTCGGCATGGCGGGAGAATCGACCAGGAAACGTCCAGCGAGCGCCAGTTGGCGGCAGCTCATTTCCACCGCGCATTGATGGCAATAGGTGCCGAGAACCTTGTCGACGGGATTGCGCATGTTGCCATGGGACGCAAGATAGTGGGCCAGCGAAAAGTTTCGATGCCCTGTCGCAATTTCCGATTTGGCGACATCCTCATTGATGTGGATGCTGTCGTCGTCGGCAGCTGCGCGCATAAATCTCAAGAGTGCGGCCAGTGCTTCGCGTGGTGACGATCCGGACAGGTAGGTGTCTGTCGTCACCAGGGCTCCGGCATTGATAAACGGATTGCGCGGAATTCCGTCCTCCCGCTCGAGCAGCAAGATTGAATCGAACGACAGGCCGGAGGGTTCGCGGCCAACCCGGTTCCACAACTGATCGCCGACGTGCCCAAGCGCAAGGGCCAGTGCAAAAACCTTGGACACGGACTGAATCGAAAAGGGCGTGTCAGCATCGCCTGCACAGAACACGTCCCCGTTTGCCAGCGCGACGCTAATTCCAAATTGCTTGGGATCGATGTCCGCAAGTTCGGGAATATAGGTTGCCACGCTGCCCTTGTCGGGGTTGGAAGCTGCTGCTGTCGCGATGTCTGTCAAAAGATTTTGCATATCTGCCTTCCGCTTGAAGAGGCAGTTCTTCAGATTGGCGAGCCGGATGCAAGCGTTTGCGGAGAGGAACCGTCAAAATTGCCGGAAACTCAGACAAGGAGAGGTTCGCGGCCGGATGAACAGAAATTCCGTGAGCAAAAAGCCTGACAAAAAAGCACGCCAGAAATCGCAGGCCCATCAGTATTGAGGCAGCGTAACCATTCGGAAAGAGCAGTTAGTTCGTTTGATCGATACTGGAGTAACCTGGTTGCTTTGCTGCGAGCATCTTGAAGAGATGCAGCATGAAAATCGTGGCAAAAATCGGCGTCACCAGGTTTAGGATCGGCACCGCCAACAATCCGGCAATGACCAGACCACCAAGGAACACGGTTCCGCTCCGCGCTTTCCTGAATGCTTTTGCTTCGGCTGGAGGCATGAAGCGCATTGCTGCAAATTCGAAGAATTCCCGTCCCAGCAGATAGCCGTTCACCAGGAAAAACGCGATCAGATTGATGCCGGGAACCAGCAGCAGAAGCAGTGCAAATATGTTCCCCAGAATGACCACGCCAGTGAATTTGATGGTCTGGCCGATTGATTGTGCAAATGGCAGTGCACGGCCCGGACGGTCACCAGGGTAATCGTGCGCCTCGACAATGTCGGCAATGTCATCTTGAAAGAGGCCCGCAAAGAGTGCCGAGATCGGCGCAATCAGAAAGCCAAGCGCGAAGATTGCGCCAATGCCGGTCAGGATCGAAAGCGCTGTGTCCATCCATCCGTAGGGCAACTCGACAAAGTTGACGACCAGACCCTGGAGTGTGATCCAGACAACCAGCAGGACCCCAAGTGTAAACCCGAGCATTTTCCAGAAAATTGAGCGAAACGGAGGTTCAAAAACCTGAGACATTGCTCTGGAAGCGGCTTGGAACATGGGACCTGCAAAATCTTGTGAACGACTGCTTCGACATAAGTGCGGCGAAGATCCGGCGCAAGTGCATCTGAAGGGCCCTACCGAACCTGTTGCGTGTGGTTTTGAGTATCACAGGAGCCGATCGGACTTTGTGGAACGCTGCACGCTTTCTGCAAAATCAATGCGAAAAACCTCATTGAATGCGTCCAACCTTTCCCCGGATTGGATGGAAACCTGTTTGCGTTGATAAGGCATCCGATCTGGTCGGGCGCCGCCTTGCAGAGGGTTTCCGATAGTATGAATAGTTCAGACACAACCAATTCAGAACCTGCGAATAGTCCCAGGCCGCATTCAAACGGCGGTCTTGGCAAATCCAAATCATTTCTAAACTCACCTGCCGTCAAATTTGTTTTGATTGGCTTCGTAACGATGGTGCTTTTGGTACCCAGTGTCTTTGTCTGGGTACTCGTTGAAGAGCGCGCCGATCGGGCGCAAGAGGTCGCGCGTGATATTGCAAAATCCTGGGGTGGTACGCAGGAAGTGAACGGCCCTTATCTGGTTGTTCCCTACACCGAGACTTACCAGCAAGAGATTGACGACAAGAGCGTAACCAAGGTTGTGCAGCGCGCGGCTGTCCTGTTTCCAGAAGTATTGGAGATTGGCGGTGACATTGGAGTCGAGGACCGCAAAAAGTCGATCTATTCACTGCCGGTTTATCATGGGAGTTTGCAGTTGCGTGGTCGCTTTGCAGCGCGTCCCACCAATATGTTCCGCGCCATGCATGGGGGGACAATAAACGTTGCCTACAACCAGGCCGTTCTAACCATCGGTATCGGCGATGTCCGGGCGCTGAAAAGCGAAGTCAGCCTGAAGCTGAATGGAGTGCAGTCTTTGCCATTCGAGCCGGGCCTGGGCTCGCTCGCGATGAACCCGCAATACCGGGCGGGCCGTGCTCAAAACCCGTCAGGCATCAATGTTGCCATTCCGCACGCTACTTGGCGAGACGGGTTTACCTTCGACATTCCGTTGCAATTGAATGGCTCCAGGGCAATTTATGTTGCGCCTGCCGGGCAAACCACCAAGGTAGCTCTCAAGTCAGACTGGCCCCATCCTGGGTTCACGGGGGCATTCCTGCCCGAAACACGTGAGATCTCTGAAAATGGATTTGATGCAAATTGGACCATCCCCTATCTGGCTCGCGGCATTCCGAAAGTTCTGACTACCAATTCGGTGCCCCTTCAGGACAAGATGCTGGGTGTGAAATTCGTTGAACCTGTTGATTTTTATCAGACGATTTCCAGATCGCTCAAATATGCCATCGGTTTCATCAGCTTGACTTTTCTGGCGGTATTTGTGCTCGAGATGCGGTCCGGATGGCACTTCCATTGGATCCAGTATGGCCTGGTCGGACTGGCTTTGATCATCTTCTATGTGATGCTGCTCGCCTTCGCGGAACATGTCGGCTACGCGCTGGCCTATCTGATAGCGGCACTGGCGGCGACTTTCTTGAATGCTGCCTATGTTGGCACATCACTGCGCAGCAAGGTTGCCGGCATGGTAATGTTCCTGGTTTTGGCGAGCATTTTCGCTGTCTTGTACGCACTCATGCGCGAGCAGGACTACGCTTTGCTGATCGGATCCGTCATCGCGTTCGTTGCACTGGCAGTGACGATGTTCGTGACGCAACGTATCGATTGGTCGGGACAGCAAACATAGACCTGGTTGAAACGCCGTTGCCCTCGATAGAAAAGGGTATTTCAAAGGCACCCCGGGCGGGCCATATGGCTCGCCCGTTTGCTATTGCGGCCCTTTTGTCGATCGCGTTGGCAACACGGCGACCTGAACACCATTGATACCCATCCGACTTCGTCACGTGGCACTCACGGTCTTGTGCTGGGCGGGTCATGTGAGTTGAGTTGCCTCTCTCCTGCGTTACGTTACCTCTTTGTGGTAACCGATGGAGGATTACTGATGAAGCGCAAGCTGCCCCTTATTCTTGCCGCCTTGATGCTCGGCACCGCACACTATGCGCCTGCACAGGCTGGAACAGCCGTTTTCGCAGGTGGGTGTTTTTGGTGCGTTGAATCTGATCTTGAAAAGTTGCCTGGTGTACGAGACGTGGTGTCCGGTTATGCCGGTGGCAAGACACAGAACCCGACTTACAAGAATTATGAACGTGGTGGTCATCGCGAGGTCGTGAAAGTCGATTTTGACGAAAGCAAAATCAGCTACGCGGACCTTGTCGCGATCTTTTTGCGCACAGTCGATGTGACAGATGCTGGCGGTCAGTTCTGCGATCGGGGCTTTGGGTATTCAACGGCCATACACCCGCTGGACGATGCTCAGGCGAAACAAGCTAAACAGGAACTCGATAAAGCCAACAAGATCCTTGGCGGCAAGGTCGTGACGCCGATCGAAGGCGCCGCCGTCTTCTGGCCCGCAGAAGATTACCATCAGGCCTATTACAAGAGTGACGTTCGCACCCTGACGAGGTTTGGCTATGTCACGCGCGCGCAGGCCTACAAAGGCTATCGCAAGGCTTGTGGCCGCGATGCGCGAGTAAAGGCCGTGTGGGGGGATGAAGCCTTCAAAGGTATACCGAAAGCAGGGTCTTAAACGAACGGGCATCCCCAGCGCCCGAAATGTGTTGCGCATCACTGATTGAATGAAAATTCAACCTTAGGCTTTGTCTTGTTTGCCGTAGGGTAACTTTGCGCTACAATTTATTATGTGGGCTCACCCTTGGGAGGGCGCTGGTATGCTAAGTTTGTTTGGAAGTCGAACTGCAGCGGAGCCGGAATTCATTTCCGAACTGAGGGCCGTAGAAACGGAAGATCGCCTGCGTGCCGGCCTTGCCGGCTTGTTGGAAGAAACCGATCTGGAAATCAGAGACACCAACACTCCGACCGAGTTTACGGCCGAGGCGACCGTGGTCATCATGAAGGTCGTGCTGGCTGTTGTCGGGCGCGACTTCAACCAACTTTCTTTCGAAAACAGGTTCGTGACCGGTCTTTTCGGATTTCTGGTCGCACATAATCTCTGCCGTCGCACTCACGCCGATCTCGGTGTGGTTCTTGGCATCGCCGGTCTCGATCTGTTCACGCGTGAAGAAATCGACCAGATCTACAAGCTTGGCTCCTCTTACAGGCGTCTGCGACAGCATCGGCAGATGCACCTTGCCTTGCGGGAGATCATCGACGAATTTCTGACGCATCCGAACGACGAAACACTGGGCAACCTGACAGGTGTCTATCAGCTTTGTTTGCGTCCGGAAGCGTGATCAGGCAGCGGTTGTCGGTTGATCAGAAGCGGTAACCAACCCCGAGCTGGAAAATGTCGGCGTTACCTTCAGCCGTGAAACTCTGTGTCCCCGGGACGGTGTAACGCTGGTCGCTGAATTCGTAGTGTTTGTAATCGGCTCTCGCAAAGAGACCTTCGGTGATGCGCGCCTCAAGTCCCCCACCGAGAACATACCCGACCTGAGTGTTCTCGTCGCTGGCACCATCGCTCTTGCGCTCAATTTCGTAGTTGCCGAAGCCGATGCCGCCGGAAAGGTACGGCATGAATCGGCCGGCATCGTAGCCAATTCTAACGGTCGCACTTGAGAGCCAATTGGATTTCTGCCTGAAATTGCCCGAGCTCGAGTTGCCGCGAAAATTCGTGAACGCACCCTCGACGCCTGCACCAAACACGATGTTGTTGAACTGGTGATCGTATCCAAGTGATCCTCCGAAAAGCGCTGACCTGAAGAAGGCGTCCAATCCAAGACTATCGCTTCCCTGAAGAAAACCACCGCCGGCAAACAGAACGGCATTGAAACCGGTCCAGCCTGCGGGTTTCAGGCGTAGATTTTCCGGCGATCCGAATTGTGCAACAGGAAGAACCTCTGTCGGCATGTCTGCTGCTTGGGAAACCGAAACCCCGAATGACATGGCAATGACAGCAAGAGATGTGAAACGCATGGATAGACCCCTGAATACAACCTTTGAGGGTCTTATCGGGTGAAAACTATCAAGAATGCGTTAAGGTAAACGAAATCATACCCCGGCCTCGAACGCTTCCACCAGGTCAAGAAACGTATCGCCGTATTTTTCAATCTTGGATTGTCCGACACCGGAAACTGCGAGCAGAGCGTCTTTTGTCACCGGCCGCGCCGCAGCGATGCCTGCGAGCGTCGCGTCTGGAAAAACCACATAGGGGGGAACACTCTGATCACGCGCAATCTGGGTTCGGAGCCTGCGCAACCGCTCAAACAAGAGTTTGTCTTCGTGATCCAGCTCGTCTGCGATTGAAGCAGTTCGTGATGTGCGTGTTCTTTTCAAGCCAGCAGCGTTGCGGTCCTTACGCAAGGCCAGCGTTTCTTCGCCGCGCAAGACGTTGCGCGCCTTTTCGGTCAGGATCAGAGCGCCGAAATGGGCGTGGTCGACATCCACATAACCGGCTGCGACCAACTGACGGGCGATCGATTGCCAGGTCTTTTGCGGGACATCCTGACCGATTCCGAAAACGGTCAGAGAGTCGTGTCCGAAACGATTGGTCTTCTCGTTCGATTTTCCCATCAGAACATCGATCACATGACCAGTGCCGAAGCGTTGGCCGGTGCGGTAGATCGCAGACATGAGCTTTTGTGCAGCCTCGGTCCCATCCCAGGTTTCAACCGGCGACAGGCACGTGTCGCAGTTTCCGCAAGGATTTGGATAGGTCTCTCCGAAATGGGCCAGAAGCGCTTGCCGCCTGCAGCCAGCCGTTTCGCAAATGCCAAGCAGCGCATTCAGCTTGGCGTTCTCCGCCCTTTTCACCTCGTCTGGGGCATCTCCTTCGGCAATCATGCGTCGACGCTGCACAAGGTCCGCCATGCCATAGGCCATGAAGGCTTCAGAGGGCGCGCCATCGCGACCGGCACGCCCTGTTTCCTGGTAATAGGCTTCAACGGAAGACGGCAGATCGAGATGTGCGACATAACGAACATCGGGTTTGTCGATCCCCATGCCAAAGGCCACCGTTGCCACCAGGCAAAGTCCTTCTTCAAGAAGGAAAGCATCCTGATTTGCTGCGCGTTGCTCTGTCGGCAGACCCGCGTGGTAGGGAAGTGCTCTGATTCCCTTTGTGCTTAACCAGTCGGCAATGTCCTCAACCTTGGCCCGTGACAGACAATAGACGATGCCGCTTTCACCTGCATGTTTTTTCAGAAAATCCAGCAACTGTTGTCGCTGGTTGGTCCGTTCCACGATTTCGTAGCGGATGTTGGGCCTGTCAAAACTGGAAGAGAACACCTCGGCGTCCTCAAGCTGAAGCCGGGCCAGAATATCCTTTTGGGTGTGTGGGTCTGCGGTCGCGGTCAGGGCAACTCTTGGCACACCTGGGTAACGCTCACGGAGGCACGAAAGCGACAGGTATTCCGGCCGGAAATCGTGGCCCCATTGACTGACACAATGCGCTTCGTCGATTGCAAAGAGGGCAATTTCAAGCGTGTCGAGAAAACGGCGGAAACTCTCATTCCCAAGACGTTCGGGCGTTACATAAAGGAGATCTATGTTCCCGTGTCGGAGCTCCTCTCGCAACGCTTCCTGCTCGTCCGGTGAAAGTGTCGAATTGAGCGCCGCAGCCTTTACGCCAGCGGCCTGAAGCGCGCCGACCTGGTCTTTCATCAGCGCAATCAGCGGCGAAACGACGATGCCGACACCGCGACGGCAAAGTGCCGGGATCTGAAAGCAAAGAGACTTCCCGGCACCAGTCGGAAACAGCACGACAGCGTCGTTGCCGTCGCTCAGTGTTTCAATGACAGCCTGTTGTTTGCCACGGAAGCTGCTGTAGCCGAATACCTGCTGCAGCACCGCAAGCGGCTTTGGTTCGGGAAGAACCGGCGGCGCGACGGCGGGCTGAACGGGCAGGGCATCCTGCGCGGCGATCGCGGGCGAAACTGGCATGAGCGAGAAGGTTCCCTTTCTTCATCCGCACCATGTCTTATTCGCACAGTCAGGGCAATGAAGGGGAAATCGCACCTGTGGATGACCAGCTTTCCCGATCAGCCGGACACCCGAAAATCAGAATTCTGCGTTCGGATCTGTTGCAAGTGTTTCGGCACAGTGAACACGCATCTGCTCGGCGAGGTCGCTGAGATCGCCAGCCAGTCGTTCCGGCCGGATAGGTTTGCCGAAATGCACGTTGAACTTGGCATTCTTCTTGTTCAGCAGCTCATTGAAGACTGTCATGTCGCGCAATTCCGTCGACACTCTGGCCAGGAAATAAAAGAGGCCTGAATTACGCCCGCCCATATGCATTGGGATGATCGGCGCCTTGTTTTTTCGCGCCAGTGCCAACGCAGAAGTCATCCAGGGTCGTTCCGTCAACTTGCCTTGATGCCAATGGGCAAGGCGGCCGGATGGAAAGAGCACCACAACGCGTTCTTTTGCAAATGCGGATGAGGCAAGTTTCAGGGTTTCTTTAGACTTCGTCCTGCTTTTGAAATCAGCCCGCCATTCGACCGGAACAATCATGTCCGCCAGCCGTGGGTTAATGCGGATTGCGTCTCTGTTGGCGAAAATGGACAGATCGTCGCGGCAGGCCTTGATCGCATCGTAAAGAACAATGCCGTCGGCAATGCCGGTCGGATGGTTTGAAACAAGAACCACAGGTCCTTGAGCGGGAACGCGCTCCAGCCCAATAGTTGTGACATCAAGCTGAAGCAGGCCACTCAAGTGAGCAAAGCAGTCGACAGCTTCCATTTGAGCAATCTTGTCCGCCATGTCGACCGCGGATCTGTAGCGTAAAATCTTGTAGGCAAACGGTTTGATGATGGGCCACCAGGGGCTGGCCATCACAAGTTTTCCGCGTTCGGCGATAAGAGAATCAACTATATGTTGTTCTGAAAGCTGCTTTTGGAGCGCAGCCTCACGCCGAGCCGGCAAGGCGTTTGTCGTCTGGTCTGTCGTCCGCACACTGCACCTCTGCCCATCGGTAACCTGCTACGCGTCCCTGCATCGTTAGCGAAATAGAACCTATGGTGCAAACTCTCCTTGAAGAATTTACCGATCTAAATATCGCCTTGTCGCAATTCAACTCCACAAGGAGCTGGTGAATAGTCCCACGATCGTCAAGAAGGCTGCCGCCCATGCCAGCGATCGTGGTGTCGACCGATCCATCCAGTAGCAGAACACATAAATCAGTCTCAAAAGCACGAACAATACAGCCAGTCTGTCGATCCAATTAGGATCCGCGCCCTGGCTCATTGCGACAAAAACGGCAACGGCGAAAAATGGAAACGCTTCGAATCCATTCGCTTGAGCCGCCTGTGCACGTGCCCTGAATCCTTCGCGCCAATAGTCCGGATCTCGTGGCAGGGCGTTGTTGAAGTCCTTGTTCAGCTTGGCAGGAAAAGCAGACAGGATCGGCAAAATTGCGGCAATCAGGATGCACCAGAGTGCAATCGACATTTTTCGCTCCAATTCAAATTCAAGGACAAACCGTCGGCGCGACGCAGGTGATGACGATACCGATCACCGCCTAGGCACAGACGAATAGTCGAAATCGTGCATTTGTTCCAAAGATATCCTCATGAAAACGGTGGCGGACTTCTCCTGTCATAGTCTTTTCCAGAAGGAGGGATAGGAGCATGTCGCTGCTGGCGTATCATTTCTGTTGTTCTGAGAAGGGGTGACAATTTGTCGAACACCACCTTGCTTTTTCTGTGTCCGAACAATGTTTTGCGTGGCCCGCTCGCGGAAGCCTGCCTGTATTCGAGAGCAAAAGGTCTGATACGAGCCTTTTCCGCGGCCCCTGCACCATCTGGCCGACTGAGCAGACATGTCGAAACACTTCTGGCTGCCGAGGGTGTGGATGCCAAGGGTTAGACGCCAAAGCCGGTCGACATCTTTTTGCTGCCCTATGCGGTTGTTCCCGACGGGTTCATTTACCTGGCTGATCTGGCGCTGATCGATCAGCCACCACATTGGTAGGGGCTTGCAGCAAGTGCCCGATATTTCTTGAAGATCAGGACCGCAATCGACCGGTTGCTGGCACCACCCGAGATACCGTCTACGCCGACGGCACGGGACGTTGCCTGATTGCTGTCGCTGCCTTTTGTGGCAAAAGGGAACCCTGCTCTTTTGTGCATTTTTTTCGTGATTTTGGATTTTCGACAAATTGTGGGCTAAGAGATGCACCATATGGGGACGGAGATGAGGGATTGATTCGTCATGATGCGTGCGGGAAAGTTCGTTTTGATTGTTGGTCTGGTGGTTCTGACGGCCGCTTGCCAACGGTTTTCGGGCAACCGGAACTACGCGGCTCCGCTGCCGGCAACGCCGACGACGCCGGTCGGAACCGGGACACTTGATCCTCTTGATCCCAACGCACCTCCACCGGGTACAACCTTGACCGACCCGAACGCTGCTCCAACGGACCTTGCGAGCAATCCTGTTGCTGCACCGTCCGATGCGAAAGAGGTTGGCCGAACCGATCTTTTGGGCGGTTGGAAGCTGTCTTCCTCGGGTGACAGCTGCATGGCGTTTATGACGCTCACGACGTGGTCCGGCGGCTACCGGGCTAATACCAGAGGTTGTGCCACGCCAGCATTGTCCGGAATCTCGGCGTGGGATTTGAACGGCAATCAGGTGGTTTTGAAGGACGGTTCCGGGGCCATCGTCGCACAGCTTTATTCCAGCTCTCCCGGGCAGTTTAACGGTCAAACCTCCTCCGGATCAGCGATCTCATTGTTCCGTTAAAACACCTCCGTGTTTTTACTTTACAGTACGCGCTATGAGTGTATATTTGCATGGCTACCGGAAAGGCTGTGCGAATGTCCAAATACGAACCATTGCGCGAACACCTGGCTCGACTAGACGATGTTGTCTGGGCAGCCAAGCTGTATGAAGTCGAAGAAATCATCGGTTCATCATTGCCGAAAAGTGCCCGGGAACACAGAACGTGGTGGGCCAATTCGGGCGGCAGTCTTGTGCATCAAAATGCCTGGCTGGATGCCGGTTGGCGTGTAGAACGCACTGACCTCATGCGGGATGTCATTGTCTTTCGCCGTCTGCGCATCGGCGGAACTATTCTTGCCGGCAAGCCGGCACGCGCTGAAAGGCCGGGGCGCGACCCCCAACGTGCCGCCGAGAAGCGTCTGGCAAAGGAAATGGGTGCCCTCCGGCAACCGGCAACCGTCACGCTTCGTTCAGAGTGGACGCCGCTGGGCGATGTGCAGAGAACACCGTGTTCCAATGCGACCATTCCAAGAGGCGGCGGGGTTATGCGGTTTGCGGCAATGGACGGCGATGACGTTGTCACCGTTATTGTCGCAGCACTTGCCGTGCAGAAGACCTATCGCGGTCTCAGAATGCAGGTGAAGGGTGTTGAGGAGGCCAGTTCCGACAAGGACGGGCTGGAGCTTATCACGAAAGCCGGGTTCGATACGGCAGATCCGATTGAGTGCGATGTGGTCAAGTCTGGAAACGCGTGGCTGTTGACCGACGGTCGTGGTCGGAAAGCGAATTTGGATGACCAATCAGAGTGTTATCTTGTTGCTCAGCTTCTTTATCTGCAAGAAATGCAAAATGGCCGCAAGACCACACTGATCTTTCGATAGCGCACAATCCAGTCGGATTTTAAAATTTATCGGGGCTGCGTCCAGTTGATCTGGACGCAGCCTATTTCGTTGACGATCTATTTCGCCGCAATCATTGAGACTTCAACCATCACCGGCGCACCGGGTTTTGAACCGGGAAGAGCGCCCACTTCGACGGCAGCTCGTGCAGGCGGAATGTCTCCTTCTGACCAATAAGTGCCGTAGACCTGGTTGAACGCGCCATAATTGTCCATGTCGGTAATAAAGACGGTCGCCCTCACAACGTCGTTGAAGGTGTAGCCGGCCTCGTTCAAAACACCGCGTAGGTTCTCCATGACAATTTTAGTCTGGGCTTTGACGTCATTCTTTGCCGCGTCGGGAATTGCTCCTTCAACATAGGGAATCTGACCGGAGACAAACAGCATCCCGTTTGAGAGCTTGATCCCCGGCGAATAAGGCGCAATTGGCTTGTTCCCGGCAACATAGACAGGCGTGCGGCTGTCTTGCGCGATGGCGGCCGCGCTAAGGGTTGTCAAAGTCAATGCAGCTAGAGCAATTGTCTTGAATTTCTGATTCATTTTGTCCTCCTTCAAATGAGCGTCACTTGGCTGCTTCGATGATGAGATTGGCGACAAACTCCGGCTGGGACACCATGATGGAATGACTTGACGCAATCTCCCTGGACACGGCACCAATCTTTTTCGCGAACTCGCGTTGAAGCGCTGTCGGTGTCATGTGGTCCTCGCCGGCGATTGCGTAAAAGCTCGGCTTGTCTTTCCAAGCCGTGGTGCTGACCGGCTCTCCCAGTGCAGAGCTGTTCAGCAATCCCTGACTTGCTGCGATGAAATCGGTCTGATCCTTTGGCAGATCCTGTGCGAAGTATTTCGCAGCCGCCTCTTTCGAAAGAAAGAAATAGCCATGGTCATCTTTTTGAAGAGCGCCGATCCCGGGAGCGGGGAATTTTTCAAGCTCGGCGGCTTCACCCAGGGACTGTCCCTCACTCGGAGCGTAAGCGGCCACGTAGACTAGTGACTGGACCTTGTCATGTCCGCCCGCCTCGGTGATGACCATGCCACCCCAGGAGTGGCCGACGAGGACCACTGGACCTTCTGCACGATCAATCGCACGGTTTGTGAACGCAACGTCGCCGGCAAGCGATTCAAGCGGGTTTTGAACAGCGATCACGTCAAGACCTGCGGCTTCCAGAAGGGGCGTTACCTTGCTCCAGCTTGAGCCATCGGCGAATGCGCCGTGAACAAGAACAACTGAGTTGGCTTTCAGATCTGAGGCGATTGCCAGACCTGACGACCAGATCATGGCGCTTGCCATTGCGGCGCTGGCGAGGAAGTTTCGAATTGAGGTCATGATAGTTTCCTTCGAGAGAGGATAGACAAATAATTAGTGCACTATTTATTTGTAAGCTATATATCAGGTATAAAGTCAAGCGTTTTTCGAGGTGTTCGAAAATTGTGCTTGATTTCAGTCGGTTAGAGATGCCGGGTCTTGAAACAAATGTCGCACTGGTCTAAAAAATTGCGCACTATCCAATAGGACTCATCATGGAAAGCTGTACGACTGACGAGAAAGGCCTACTAAAAATAGAGGACCAACTTTGTTTTGCCCTCTATTCGACATCCAGAGCGATCACCAAGGAATATGCAGTTCTGCTCGAGACGATGGGCGTTACATATCCGCAGTATCTGGCGCTAATGGTCCTGTGGCAGAACGACGGGATTCTGGTACAGGACATTGCCAAGAGCCTTGAAGTGGATCAGGCAACTGCGACCCCATTGGTGAAGCGGCTTGAAAAGCTTGGTTTCGTAACCCGTCAGAGAAGTGCGGAAGACGAGCGACGTGTTCAGGTATTCTTGACCCAAAGCGGTAAGGATCTTTACAAAACAGCGCTTTCAGTGCCCCAAGGTCTGGGCTGCGCGATCGGCGTGGATGGGCAGCGGGCCGAAATGTTGATCAAAGAACTCAATGACATCAAAGCGTTCATTGCGCAGAACAATTTGCGCTGAACCAGAGACCGGTCCTCAATATTGGGGACTGGTCATTTTCATTTCTGCGATTTCACCGCCCAACAGATGAAGCCAGCACGTCCTCGATAAACGCGGTTTTTCCTGCAGAGTAATTGAGCCAAAAAGTGCCGGTTTTGTGATCTTCAGCCAGTCGCTCCTTGAGGGCCTCGTACTGCAGTGCGAGCGTTCGGTCGCCAATTAGCTTGTCCCGAAAGGCAACCCTGTCTGCTGCTGCTGCACACCCGGCGTTGCAAAGGCAAACGCGGTGGTTCATGAGCGTTCCGGACTGATCTGGGCAAACGGAAGCAAAGCGTTTGCCCGTTTGTCGGGTCAACTGCACTTCGTCATGCCGGAACCTGTTGCCGTGATCGACATAGCCGAACGAGACCAGGCGGCTGCGCAACTTGCTGAGGTCAGCTAGCGGCTTCAAAAGAATGTCGACATGCAATTTGGGTTTTGCCTTGAGTCCCGGAATGGATGTCGAACCAACATGCTCAAAGCCCGTAGCGTCGTCCGGGAGCACCTGGCGCAGATCGCAAATGATCTTTTCCGCTTCTTCCTGCCAGTCGGGATCGTGCTCGCGCAAAACAACAGGCATGTGCTGATAACCTTTGATTTCAATCGGTTGAATGAATTTTCCGGGACATGGCAAGACGCCCTAAGACAAATTCACGACTTGCATCTGCGGCAAATTGACCGTATTTCGCCCAAAGGTTTTGTGCAATCTGCACCTTGGATACTCACCGCCCCATGAATTCTCATGGAGGGAGCAGCACCCTTGAATATGGAACTGCCGGTCAACCGCGCCATGAGCGCTCGCTACGATGCTTTGATCGCGTCCGGTGAGATCACTGAAGATCCTGTCCAAAGGGAAGCAGTTTATCAGCTTGATCTTTTGAACACACGCCTCGCCGAAACCCGTCTGGCCTCAAAGAAGAGTTCACTTGGCTGGCTGTTTGCCAACAAGAAGAACCAGCTATGGGCAAAAGTCGAGGGCCTCTACATGTGGGGCGGGGTCGGCCGTGGCAAGACGATGCTGATGGATCTCTTCTATGAGGTCACGGTGATCCGAAGAAAGCGTCGGGTTCACTTCCACGAATTCATGACCGACGTGCATGAGCGCATTCATGCGCACCGACAGGCGCATAAGCGCGGCGAGGTTAAGGGAGATGACCCGATCCCTCCGGTTGCCGAACAGATTTCCGAAGAAACCCGATTGCTGCTATTCGACGAGTTTTCGGTCACCGATATTGCAGATGCCATGATCCTGGGGCGATTGTTTACGCAGCTGTTCGAGCGCGGCGTGGTGGTGGTCGCGACGTCCAATGTGGAGCCGTCACGTCTCTACATGGATGGTTTGAACCGGCAACTGTTTTTGCCGTTTATCGAAATGCTCAAGTCGCGTGTGGAAATTCTGCATCTTGATTCACCGACCGACTATCGGTTGGAGAAACTTGCCGGAGCACCGGTTTATGTCACGCCACTCGGCAGCGATGCAGATACCCAGATGGACGAAATTTTCAGTAAGCTCACGCATGGGATGAAGCCTCATTCCGAAGAATTGGAAAACAAGGGCCGCCTCATACCGGTGCCAGCGGTTGCCTCCGGTGCTGCGAGGTTTACGTTCGACGACCTTTGCATGCAGCCGCTTGGCGCGAGTGACTATCTCCGCATCGCCAATGCCTATAGCACCATTTTCTTGGACAATGTGCCGGTCTTGTCGCGTGCTCGGCGCAATGAAGCAAAGCGGTTTATCAACTTGATCGATACGCTTTACGACAACGGCATCAAGCTGGTCATTTCGGCTGAGGCCGAGCCGCAGGATCTCTATGTTGGAGAAGATGGCACGGAAGCTTTTGAATTTGACCGCACGGCCTCGCGCTTGATCGAAATGAGGTCCGAAGCGTACCTTGCGGGAGACAATCGGGAAATACACGCATAAGTCTGCATTCCCTATAGGAGAATTACGCAGACGGGAAGAAAAGAGAAATTTTGCTTCGCCTCGCGCAATATTCTTTTGGCGAACTTGCGCAGGGGCGGCAAAGAGAGTAGTGCCATCCTCAGTCATCAGAGGATGGCATAGAGTTCCATCTTACGTAAAGGGAAACTTTCGAAATGGCGCGGAACAAGATTGCCTTGATCGGCTCTGGTCAGATCGGCGGCACGCTCGCTCATCTGGCAGGATTGAAGGAACTGGGAGACATCGTTCTCTTCGACATCGCGGAAGGAGTTCCGCAGGGCAAAGCGCTCGACCTCGCCGAGTCTTCCCCGGTCGACCGCTTCGATGCCAAACTGGCCGGTGCCAACAGCTATGAAGCCATTGAAGGCTCCGACGTTGTTATCGTCACCGCGGGTGTCCCACGTAAGCCCGGCATGAGCCGCGACGATCTGCTTGAAATCAACCTTAAGGTTATGGAGCAAGTCGGCGCAGGTATTTCCAAATATGCGCCGAATGCGTTTGTCATCTGCATCACCAACCCGCTCGATGCGATGGTCTGGGCCCTGCAAAAATTCTCCGGCCTTCCGAAGAACAAGGTTGTCGGCATGGCTGGCGTGCTGGACAGTGCCCGGTTCCGCTATTTCCTTGCCGATGAGTTCAATGTTTCCGTCGAAGACGTCACGGCATTCGTTCTGGGTGGCCATGGCGACACGATGGTGCCGTTGATCCGCTATTCCACCGTTGCAGGCATCCCGCTGCCGGATCTGGTCAAGATGGGCTGGTGCACTGCTGAGCGGCTGGAAGAAATCGTTCAGCGCACACGCGACGGCGGTGCGGAGATCGTCGGTCTCTTGAAGACGGGATCTGCTTTCTATGCGCCGGCTTCTTCTGCCATTGCGATGGCGGAAAGCTACCTGAAGGACAAAAAGCGTGTTCTGCCTTGCGCAGCTGCGCTTGATGGTCAGTACGGTTTGAAAGACACCTACGTGGGTGTGCCGGTCGTGATCGGCGCAGATGGCGTTGAGCGTGTCATAGAAATCGACATGCAGGGCGAGGAAAAAGCAAACTTCGACAAATCCGTTGCTGCGGTCGACGGTCTGGTCGACGCTTGTAAGAAAATTCAGCCGGCGCTCGGCTAAGCGAGCGCCCGCTTTTAGGACTTAGCGACCGCTCTTTCGATCACTTGAAAGAGCGGTCCTCCGAAAACGGGGGAGACACATGAATATTCATGAATACCAGGCCAAGGAAGTGCTGAAGCAGTTCGGTGCACCGGTTGCAGAAGGCGTGGCCATTTTTTCAGCCGATGAGGCGGAAGCTGCGGCAAAGAAACTTCCCGGCCCGCTCTGGGTGGTCAAGACCCAGATCCACGCTGGTGGCCGCGGCAAGGGCAAATTCAAGGAATTGCCGGAAGACGCCAAAGGCGGAGTTCGCCTTGCTTTCTCACTGGATGAAGTAACGGCCCATGCCAAGGAAATGCTTGGCAACACGCTGGTGACAAAGCAGACCGGCCCTGCGGGCAAGGTCGTGAATCGCCTCTATATTGAAGACGGCGCTGATATCGAGCGTGAACTCTATCTCTCCATCCTGGTTGATCGCACGGTTGGCCGACCTGCATTCGTGGTTTCCACAGAAGGTGGAATGGATATCGAGGCGGTTGCCGAAGAAACGCCAGAAAAAATCATCACGCTGCCGATCGACCCTGAAACAGGTGTCACCAGTGCTGATGCGGGCCAGTTGTGCGATGCGCTTGAACTGACAGGTGCAGCGCGTGACGATGGCATGACGCTGTTCCCCATCCTGCACAAGGCCTTTGTCGAAAAAGACATGAGCCTTCTGGAAGTGAACCCGCTCATCGTCATGAAAGACGGACATCTGCGTGTCCTTGACGCCAAGGTCTCCTTCGACGGCAACGCGCTGTTCCGCCACGACGATATCATGGCGCTGCGCGACGAAACGGAAGAAGACGCCAAGGAAATCGAAGCGTCCAAGCATGACCTCGCCTATGTGGCGCTCGATGGTGACATCGGCTGTATGGTCAATGGTGCCGGGCTTGCCATGGCAACCATGGACATCATCAAGCTCTACGGTGCTGAACCCGCAAACTTCCTGGATGTTGGCGGGGGTGCGTCGAAAGAAAAAGTGACGGCAGCATTCAAGATCATCACGTCCGATCCGAACGTGAAGGGCATTCTGGTCAACATCTTCGGTGGCATCATGCGCTGCGACGTGATCGCGGAAGGTGTTGTTGCGGCCGTCAAGGAAGTCGGCTTGCAGGTTCCGCTCGTTGTGCGTCTGGAAGGCACCAATGTGGAGCTCGGCAAGAAAATCATCAATGAAAGCGGCCTGAACGTGATTGCCGCTGATGATCTCGACGACGCCGCCCAGAAAATCGTGAAAGCCGTCAAGGGGGGCGCGTAAATGTCGATCCTCGTCAATAAAGACACGAAAATCATCGTTCAGGGCCTGACCGGCAAGACCGGCACGTTCCATACGGAGCAGGCGCTTGAGTACTATGGCACCAGGATGGTTGCCGGCGTTCATCCCAAAAAGGGTGGCGAAACATGGGGCAGCGTTGAAAGCGCCGCTCAGTTGCCGATCTATGCTTCGGTCGGCGAAGCCAAGGACGCAACAGGTGCTGATGCATCGGTAATCTATGTTCCACCGGCAGGTGCCGGCGCCGCGATCATCGAGGCAATCGATGCGGAAATCCCGTTCATCGTCTGCATCACCGAGGGCATTCCAGTTGCTGACATGGTCAAGGTGAAGGCGAAACTGGACAAGTCCAATTCACGCCTGCTTGGGCCGAACTGCCCGGGCATCCTGACCCCGGAAGAGTGCAAGATCGGCATCATGCCCGGTTCCATCTTCAAGAAAGGTTCCGTTGGCGTCGTCTCTCGCTCTGGCACTTTGACCTATGAAGCCGTCTATCAGACATCAGTCGCAGGTCTTGGACAGACCACGGCTGTCGGCATCGGCGGCGACCCGGTCAAAGGCACCGAGTTCATCGACGTCCTGGAGATGTTCCTGGCTGACGATGAGACTCAATCCATCATCATGATCGGCGAAATCGGCGGCTCTGCCGAGGAAGAGGCTGCTCAGTTCCTGAAGGATGAGGCCAAGAAGGGCCGTTCGAAGCCGATGGCTGGGTTCATTGCAGGCCGCACGGCACCTCCTGGCCGGACGATGGGCCATGCCGGCGCCGTGATTTCCGGTGGTAAAGGTGGTGCGGAAGACAAGATCGATGCCATGGAAGCGGCTGGTATCAAGGTGTCTCCGTCCCCTGCAAAGCTTGGTGAGACACTTCTCGAAGTCTTGAAGAGCTAAAATCGCAGAATTATTTGCGGGTAGTGCACGGAAACGGTTTACGTTTCCTGTTGCATAGTGAAAGGATGGGTTGCGGCGCAAATTGTGTGCCGTAACACTTATTCGAGGGGCTGATGATTTCATCGGTCTTTGTAGGGAACCGGCCGCGGGTCTTATTTTCGGCCCGCCTAAACAAAAAGGGCGGAGCAAACCTCCGCTAAAGGACATGGCACGGCAGGAAGCGAACAACGTATTCGCACTGACGTCGTTGCTTTACGGCGCCAACGCAGCCTATATCGAAGACCTCTACGCACAGTACAAAACGGATCCGAATTCGGTGGACGCCGATTGGCGGGAATTCTTTGCGTCTTTCCAGGACGAAAAAGAAGCCGTTTTGAAAGAGGCACGCGGGGCGACCTGGAAACGCAAGGACTGGCCGCTTGAAGCAAATGGCGATCTCGTCAACGCTTTTGACGGCAACTGGGCACCGATTGAACAGAAGATCGGCGACAAGCTCAAAAAGAAAGCTGAAGCCAAGGGCGAACCGATTTCGGATGCCCAGGTGCACCAGGCAACCCGCGATTCCGTCCGTGCCCTGATGATGATCCGCGCATATCGCATGCGTGGTCACCTGCATGCAGATCTTGATCCGCTCGGGCTGAGCGGCAAGGGCGATCATGAGGAGCTGCATCCCTCATCCTACGGTTTCACGGAAGCCGATTGGGACCGACCGATCTTCATCGACCACGTTCTCGGACTGGAACACGCCACCATCCGCGAGATGCTCGACATCCTGAAGCGGACCTACTGTTCCACGCTCGGTGTCGAGTTCATGCATATTTCCGACCCGGCATCCAAAGCCTGGTTACAGGAGCGCATTGAAGGGCCGGACAAGCAGGTTGCGTTCACCTCTGAAGGCAAAAAGGCAATCCTGAACAAGCTCGTTGAGGCGGAAGGCTTCGAAAAGTTTCTCGATGTCAAATACACCGGCACGAAACGCTTTGGTCTTGATGGCGGTGAAGCGCTGATCCCCGCGCTGGAGCAGATCATCAAGCGTGGCGGGCAGATGGGCCTGAAGGAAATCGTCTTCGGCATGGCGCACCGTGGCCGCCTGAACGTGTTGTCCCAGGTGATGCGCAAACCGCACCGCGCCATTTTCCATGAATTCAAGGGCGGCTCCTACGCACCTGATGACGTGGAAGGTTCCGGCGATGTGAAATACCACCTTGGTGCGTCGTCCGACCGGACGTTCGACGGCAACAATGTCCATTTGTCGCTGACGGCCAACCCATCTCACCTTGAGATCGTCAATCCCGTTGTTCTGGGCAAGGCCCGCGCCAAGCAGGATCAGCTCGCCGCCGACGACAACGGTAATTTCATCGAAACCACTGAAGTTGATCGCGACACGGTTTTGCCGTTGCTGCTGCATGGCGATGCGGCGTTTGCCGGCCAGGGCGTTGTTGCCGAGTGTTTTGGTCTTTCAGCGCTGCGCGGTCACCGCACCGGCGGTTCGGTTCATGTGATCATCAACAACCAGATTGGTTTCACGACCAATCCGCGCTTCTCCAGGTCCTCTCCTTATCCGTCGGACATGGCCAAGGTTATCGAAGCGCCGATTTTCCACGTCAATGCGGACGATCCTGAAGCGGTCGTCTTTGCGGCCAAGATCGCAATCGAATATCGTCAGACGTTCCATCGTCCGGTGGTTATCGACATGATTTGCTATCGCCGCTTCGGCCACAACGAAGGTGACGAACCAGCGTTCACGCAGCCGATCATGTACCGCAAGATCCGCAAGCATGCGACGACACTTCAGCTTTATTCCGAGCGTCTGATCAGCGAAGGCCTGCTTTCACAGGAAGACGTCGATCAGATGAAGGCCGAGTGGCGCAAGCATCTGGACGAGGAATTCGACACCGGTCAGGCCTTCAAGCCCAACAAGGCCGATTGGCTCGACGGCAAGTGGGCCGGCATGAAGCGCGCGGGTGACGAAGATGACCCGCGCCGCGGTCAAACCGGACTGCCGCTTGAGGAACTGAAGGACATGGGACGGGCGCTTGCCCATGTTCCGGACGGCTTCAACATCCACCGGACCATCGCCCGCTTCATGAACCATCGTGAGCGCATGATCGAGACCGGTGAAGGCATCGATTGGGCAACCGCTGAAGCGCTTGCATTCGCGTCGCTTCTGAAGGAAGGGCACCCGATCCGCCTTTCAGGTCAGGACTGCGAGCGCGGAACGTTTTCTCAGCGTCATTCTGTCCTTTATGATCAGGAAAACGAAAGTCGCTATATCCCGCTCAACCATATTTCGCCAGATCAGCAGCGCTACGAAGTCATCAACTCGATGCTCTCCGAAGAAGCTGTTCTTGGGTTTGAATATGGGTATTCGCTCACCGAGCCGCGTGCACTGACCATGTGGGAAGCGCAATTCGGCGACTTTGCCAACGGCGCCCAGGTCTTGTTCGACCAGTTCATTTCGTCAGGCGAACGCAAATGGCTTCGCATGTCGGGTCTGGTCTGCCTGCTGCCGCACGGTTATGAGGGCCAAGGGCCGGAACACTCATCAGCTCGTCTTGAGCGTTATTTGCAGCTCTGTGCGGAAGACAACATGCAGGTGGCGAACTGTTCGACACCGGCAAACTACTTCCACATTCTGCGCCGCCAGCTTCGCCGTGACATTCGTAAACCGCTGATCCTGATGACGCCGAAATCACTTCTGCGCCACAAGAAAGCCGTTTCGAAGATCGAAGAGCTCGGCCCGGATTCAACGTTCCACCGTCTGCTTTGGGACGATTGGGGTCCGAACCTCAACGCCGAAAGCAAGCTGGTCGCAGATGACAAGATCCGTCGTGTCGTGATGTGTTCCGGAAAGGTCTACTACGATCTGTTTGAAGAGCGTGAGAAGCGCGGCATCAATGATGTCTATCTCATGCGAATTGAGCAGCTGTATCCGTTCCCGAAGAAGGCGCTCATGCTCGAGTTGGCGCGCTTCCCGCAGGCCGAAATGGTCTGGTGTCAGGAAGAGCCCAAAAATATGGGCAGCTGGTTCTTTGTGGAATCCTACATTGAGTGGGTGCTCGGCCAGATCGATGCCAAACACAAGCGTCCACGCTATGCAGGCCGGGCGGCAATGGCTTCGACGGCAACCGGCCTGATGTCGGCCCATCTGGCACAGCTGCAGGCATTCCTCGAAGAGGCACTAGGAAACTAAACGTATCCCGTTCGGGAGGGCCCTCGGGCCCTCTTCTCAAGACTGGCCAGGTAATTTTAAGAGAAGGCGACCATGGCAACCGAAATTCGCGTGCCCACGCTGGGTGAATCCGTTTCTGAAGCAACAATTGCACAATGGTTCAAGAAACCGGGGGATGCCGTCAGTCAGGACGAGCCACTGGTGGAACTGGAAACCGACAAGGTCACGGTTGAGGTTCCTGCTCCCGCGGCAGGTACGCTGGAAAGCATCGTGGTCAACGAAGGTGATACGGTTGAAGTTGGAGCCCTTCTCGGCCAGATCGCCGAAGGCGCTGTTGCTGCAGCTGCGGCTCCAGCCAAGGCAGAAAGCGCTCCGGCTGCTAAATCCTCGGGCGCTGCCGAACTGGTGGACGTGGTTGCACCAAGTGCTGGCGAATCCGTGACGGAAGCCGAGGTTGGAGAGTGGAGCGTCAAGGTCGGTGACACGGTCAAGGCCGATGACACGCTCGTCGAACTTGAAACAGACAAGGCTGCTCAGGAAGTGCCGGCTCCTGTTGGAGGCACCGTTGTCAAGATTGCCGCTGAAACCGGCGCGACCATTCAGCCCGGCATACTTCTTTGCCAGATCGACCCGTCCGGCGCTGGTGCCGCTGCAGCGCCGGCAGCTGCTTCGGCTGCAGCGACTTCAGCTCCTGCAGCGGTTTCCGGAACATCCATGCCGGCAGCACCTTCTGCTCAGAAAATGATGGCGGAAAACAACCTTTCCGGTGATCAGGTTGCCGGGTCCGGCAAGCGTGGTCAGGTCCTGAAAGAGGATGTCATCAACGCGATCGCGTCCGGTGCAACGGCTGCAGCTTCGGCTCCGGCGGCGGCTGCCATCCCGCGTGGCCCAGTTGCCGCTCAGGATGAAACGCGCGAAGAGCGGGTGCGCATGACCAAGCTGCGCCAGACGATCGCGCGCCGTCTGAAGGATGCTCAAAACACTGCTGCCATGCTGACCACTTACAATGAGGTGGACATGGGGCCGGTGATGGAGCTGCGGAAGCAGTACAAGGACCTTTTCGAAAAGAAACACGGCGTCAAGCTCGGCTTCATGGGCTTCTTCACCAAGGCAGTCACGCATGCGCTGAAGGAAATCCCGGCCGTTAACGCCGAGATCGACGGCACCGACATCATTTACAAGAACTTCTGCCACATCGGTGTTGCAGTCGGCACAGACAAGGGTCTTGTGGTGCCGGTGGTGCGTGACGCCGACGAAATGTCCATTGCCGAGATCGAAAAGGAAATCGGCAATCTTGGTCGCAAGGCCCGGGACGGCAAACTCGGCATGGCAGACATGTCCGGTGGCACCTTCACCATCTCCAATGGTGGCGTGTATGGTTCGCTTATGTCGTCTCCGATCCTGAATGCTCCCCAGTCGGGCATTTTGGGCATGCACAAGATTCAGGAGCGGCCGATGGCCGTCAACGGTCAGGTGGTGATCCGCCCGATGATGTATCTGGCTTTGTCCTATGATCACCGCATCGTCGACGGCAAGGAAGCCGTGACCTTCCTGGTCCGCGTCAAGGAAAGCCTGGAAGACCCGCAGCGTCTGGTTCTGGATCTGTAATCCGGACCAGCCGACCCCATAGAAAAGGGACCGCATCATGAGTCTGGAGTTCTTGATAACCGCCCTGATCGTGGTGCTGGTTCCCGGAACAGGGGTTGTTTACACCGTGGCCGTTGGCCTCGGTAAGGGGCGGCAGGCTTCCATAGCCGCCGCTCTTGGGTGCACCTTCGGAATTGTTCCGGCCATTCTGGCGTCCGTTGTCGGCCTTGCGGCTTTGATGCACACCAGTGCGTTGGTGTTTACGGCCGTCAAATATGCAGGCGTCGCCTATCTGCTCTATCTGGCCTGGCAAACACTGAAAGATAGCGGACCAATGGATTTGAGGGCCGACAAAAGCAACGCCAAGAGCTTTGCCGCTACGGCCTGGACGGGCTTCCTGATCAACATCCTCAATCCGAAGCTGACGGTCTTCTTTCTTGCATTCCTGCCGCAATTCGTCAGTCCGGCTGCAAGCAATCCGACCCTGGAGATGCTTTTGCACGGGGCTGTCTTTATGGCGATGACATTCTTGGTTTTTGTTGTTTACGGCATGTTTGCATCGCTCATCGGCGAACGGATCTTGCGCAGCGACAGGGTGCTTGTGTGGATGCGCCGGACAGTTGCTGCAACATTTGCAGGCTTTGGTTTGCGACTGGCCTTGGCCGAACGTTAATTCTGATAAGGAGGCGACTGATGGGCATAAGGACACCGAAGGCTTCACTGCTGCCACTCATTAGAAAGCTTGCCGCCGCCTTGATTGTGGCGGTCATGGCGCTCACCTCGTTGCCGTGGCTTTCCAATCCGGCCCCCGCTGCGCCCAAGGCAGTCTTCGCGCCGCAGATTGAAGGCACCTATTCAGTTCAGGGCACCAATCCGAGCGGCGCTGCTTATCAGGGCCGGGCAACGATAACGGTGAAGGACAATACGGCCTATATCCGCTGGGAAATCGCTGGCGACACGTTCCACGGCCAGGGGCCTGTCAAAGGAAACCAGCTCGTCGTTGACTGGGGTGAGGCCGACCCCGTGATCTATCAAATCAACCCCGACGGTTCACTCTTTGGCACTTGGGCCAAAGGGCGAGCGACGGACAATTTGCGTCCGATTAAATAGCACCAGGGGTCTCAGTCGGAGACAAGATGACCGATCAAGTTCTTATCGTCACAGGCGGCAGCCGAGGCATTGGCGCCAGTGTTTGCCGCAAGGCCAGCGTTTTTGGCCACACCGTGATCGTGAATTATGCAGGCAACAAGACGGCTGCGGATGCCGTGGTTGCTGACATTGAAGCGGCTGGTGGAAAGGCCGTTGCAGTTCAGGCTGATGTGTCGCGGGAGGCTGATATTCTTGCTCTCTTCAACGCAGCGGATGAACTCGGGCAGCTGACCGGACTTGTCAACAATGCGGGTGTCGTCGATTTTTCTCAACGGGTCGATGAAATGACAGCCGAACGTCTGACCAGAATGTTCTCCATCAACGTGGTCGGCTCGTTCCTTTGTGCACGCGAAGCGATCAAGCGAATGTCGACGCGGCACGGCGGCAGCGGTGGCGGTATCGTGAACCTCGGTTCGGCGGGCTCCAAGCTCGGATCTCCGTCCCAATATGTCGACTATGCTTCCTCAAAAGGCGCGATCGACACAATGACGGTTGGCCTGGCTCTGGAAGTCGCAGATGAAGGCATCCGCGTAAACGCTGTTCGGCCTGGCATTATCGATACGGAATTGCACGCGTCTGGCGGCTTGCCGGACCGCGTTGCGCAGCTGCAGTCGAAGCTTCCGATGAAACGTGCCGGATCTGCGGACGAAGTGGCAGAAGCCATCATCTGGCTGCTTTCAGAAAGTTCCAGCTACACGACCGGCGCCATTCTCGACGTCTCCGGTGGCCGGTCGATCCTCCCATGAATTTGAAATCCAACCAGAAGTGAAAGAGGCAAAGGCGACCAAAATGTCCCAATATGATCTCGTCGTCATCGGAACTGGCCCAGGCGGCTATGTGTGCGCAATCAAGGCTGCACAGCTTGGCCTGAAGACGGCCGTCGTTGAAAAACGGGCGACCCTCGGTGGCACTTGCCTCAACATCGGCTGCATTCCGTCCAAAGCGCTGCTTTATGCATCGGAAATGTTTGATGAAGCCGGGCATGGGTTCGAAAAGATAGGCATCAAGGTGGGCAAGCCGAAACTCGACCTGCCGTCGATGATGAAACACAAGTCTGACGTGGTGGACGCCAATGTCAGCGGCATTTCGTTCCTCATGAAGAAGAACAAGATCGACGTACACACCGGTACGGGCAAGATCCTGGGCCAGGGGAAAGTTGAAGTCACGGCCGACGATGGTGCTGTCTCCGTGGTTGAAACGAAAAACATCGTTATTGCCACCGGTTCCGACGTTATGCCTTTGCCAGGTGTCGAGATCGACGAGAAACAGGTCGTCTCCTCGACCGGAGCTCTGGAACTGGAGAAGGTTCCAGGCAAGATGGTCGTCGTCGGGGGCGGTGTGATTGGGCTGGAACTCGGTTCGGTCTGGAACCGTCTCGGGTCCGAAGTCACCGTCGTTGAGTTCATGGACAAGATCCTTGGCCCGATGGACGGAGACGTGTCGAAGAACTTTCAGCGCATGCTGAAAAAGCAGGGCATGGCGTTCAAGCTTTCTTCCAAAGTCACTGGCGTTGAGAAGAAAGGCAAAGGCCTTGCCGTTACGGTGGAGCCGGCAAAAGGCGGCGACGCGGAAACCATTGAAGCGGACATCGTCCTCGTTGCTATCGGTCGCCGTCCTTACTCGCAAGGACTTGGTCTGGACACCGCTGGCGTTGCGATCGACGAACGTGGCCGGGTTCAGATCGATGCGCACTACAAGACCAATGTCGATGGCATTTATGCCATTGGTGACGTTGTCGCCGGCCCCATGTTGGCTCACAAGGCCGAAGACGAAGGTGTGGCCGTTGCTGAGATCCTGGCGGGCCAGGCAGGCCACGTGAACTACGATGTCATTCCAGGTGTCGTCTACACCCAGCCGGAAGTGGCTTCTGTCGGCAAGACCGAAGAAGAGCTGAAGGCCGACGGCGTAGAGTACAAGACCGGCAAATTCGCTTTCACGGCCAATGGCCGCGCACGGGCCATGAACCAGACGGATGGCTTTGCCAAGGTTTTGGCTGACGCCAAAACAGACCGTGTTCTTGGTGTTCACATCGTCGGCTTCGGCGCTGGTGAGATGATCCATGAAGCAGCTGTTCTTATGGAGTTTGGCGGCTCATCGGAAGATCTTGCCAGAACATGCCATGCTCATCCGACCATGTCTGAAGCGGTCAAGGAGGCGGCTCTCGGTGCGTTTGCCAAGCCAATACATTCTTAAAAGAACCGTCGATTTTTCGGCCAAGCAGAGCGCCGGTACAGAATAGCGGTTAGAAGCCGGGGGCTCTTGTGTGACAAGAGCTCCCGGTTTTTTGTTGAAGCAGTCAGGTGATCTTTGACGCTGAACGAGCCTGAAAACGGATCAAATGACAAAGCAGGCATGCTGGTTTTCATGGCCGCGCTGGGACTGCCTTTGCTTTGCGGATTGGTTTTCTTTTGGCCCGACCGCAGCATTGCCAATGTGGATGACCTTTTTTTTGTACCCTGGGCAATGGAATTTGCCGAGAGTGGGCGCCACTGGAACAGTCTGCTCGCGGTCCAGTTTCCCGGCCTTGAGAACTACCATTTGCAGCCAAGGCTGCATCTGATCTTCGCCGGGCTGTTCTTTTCTGTGGTTGGCACCGATACGACCGCGCTGCTTGCATTTGAGTTTCTGTGCTTTGCGCTGACCAACCTGGTTTTCGTGATTGTCTGCTTGCGATTGGATTTGCGCCTTGCCGCTATGTTCACACCGCTCCTTTTTGCGCCATTGTATGTCGTTACCGGCTTTCGTCTGGAACTGACGGGTGCCTTGTTCTTCGTGTCAGGCCTGTGCGTGTCTCTTCCATTGCTGTGCGCAGCGGCTTCCCGCACCAGGGACAACGCAGGACCGGGCGCTGTGGTGAGCATCTTCAGCAAGTTTCTTTTCGGCATTGCGCCTCTTGCAGCGCCGTCGCTCTTTGCCTGGAGCCTTGGTGCTATCGCTGTGATCGAGATCTGGCGACTGGCAATGCGTCAGGCAGGATTGTTGCGAATTGTTTGTGAAGGTTTTGCTGCCCTCTTGCTGGCGCTCGCGGTATTTGCATTGTCAATTGATTTTGAATTTGCCGAGTTTCTTGAGCAGTTCACCTTCCACGCAAGCCGCTCAACGGGTGGTGGTTTCAACGACGAGGCAATTCTTCGCGCGGTCCTGTTCGCTGGCGCTTCAACGCTCGTCTTTCGCCATAACCGTGCCGCTGCTGCAATTTGCGCTGCTCTCGCGGCAGGTCAGTTTTTGGCGGCCTTTCTTCACGACAAAGCCCTGATCCGGAACCTTGCGGCTTCAATGGTTTTTCTGATCGCGCTGGATGCGGTGGTCGGGTCGAGGTGGCTCAAGGCGAAGGCAACTCTCTTCGCCATCCTTTTTCTGGCTCTGTCGGCCAATTTCTTCAGCTTTTACATTCTCTCGGATCGAGTGGAAAATTCCGAAGCGGTGACAGCTGCCTATGAGAAGGATTTGTCAGATGGTAAGCGCGTGTTTGTCGATGAAACTATGGCTCAGCACTACCTGAACCAAAATACCCGCGGTGCGCTCGCCTGGACGTGGGGTGGAACCTTTCCCAAAGGGCGTCCGACAAGCCTTCTCGACCTGAAGAAAGGCGATGCCTGGTATGTGAGCGAATACACGATTTCAGGGTATCTCAAGGGCCGGCATGATGTTGCTGAGAAGGTGTGGCCGGATCCGGACTATCGGCGCGTCCTGCAGTTTTCCTGTGTGTTGGGTCGGCAGTCCTGCAATCTTCCCGTTGAACGGTGGCGGATTTTGCGACTGGAAAGACTGGAAGATGGCGTGTCGGTCAAAGTCTTTGGTGACGAAACAACGTCGCGAATACTCCCTTCACCTCAGTGAGCATCCTTGCAAAGCCCGTGATCCGCAAATGCTCTGAGAACGTTGCACTCTGTAACGGTGTGACCACCTTTGCAGCTGTCTGCAATACGGCTTAGCTCGGTTTCAAGTCTCTGCAAGTGGGCGATGCGTTGCCGGACAGCCTTGAGCTGATCCACCGCGATCAGGTCCGCTTCAGCACAAGGTTTGTCGGGGTGTTGGCTGAGTTCGATAAGATCCCGAACTGCTTGCATCGACAACCCCAGGTCTCGGCAGTGCCGGATGAAACGCAGTCTTTCAAGGTCCGAGTGACGATAACGGCGCTGGTTGCCTTCGGTCCGCAAGGGCGCTTCCAGCAACCCCTCTTTTTCATAGTACCGGATCGTTGGGACTTTTACTCCGGTTTCGCGGGACAACTCTCCGATTGAAAAATCCATCAAAAACCTCTTGAAGCTCTAGTCGCTATAGCAATTAGAAAGGGCCAAAGTCGAGAATTCAAGTGCTCGATTCGACAAGGAGTGAACCATGGGTGCGTGCTGCGGCACTTCAAATCAACGCTTTGACGGCATGTCGCAAGACTATCGCCGTCGCCTCTGGTTGGTGATTGCGCTCAACGGCGGGATGTTTGTCGTGGAAATGGCAGCAGGTCAGGCAGCTGGATCAAAAGCTCTTCAGGCCGATGCGCTGGATTTCTTTGGCGATGCCGTGACCTATGGCATTTCACTCGCTGTGATTGGCGCTTCCTTGAGGACACGCGCGCTCGCGGCCCTCTTCAAGGGAGGCAGCCTTTTTCTTATGGGTATTTGGGTTGCGGCGACAACGCTTTATCAGGTGTTTGTTCTTGGCGTTCCACAGGCCGCGGTGATGGGGTCGATCGGCTTTCTTGCTTTGGCAGTCAACCTTTTCAGCGTGCTGTTGCTGGTGCGTTACAAGGATGGGGATGCAAATGTAAGGTCCGTGTGGCTTTGCTCGCGAAACGATGCAATCGGCAATGTGGCCGTCATGGTGGCGGCTCTCGGTGTTTGGGGCACGACAACCGCCTGGCCTGACCTGATCGTGGCAGGTTTGATGGCGGGTCTGTTCCTGAGCTCGGCAGTCCAGATTTTCGTGCAGGCTATCCGGGAGTATCGTCAGGACAGTGCGCAATCCCACCAGGCCGTGTAGGGAATTCTGGTGTCTGCCGGAAAGCGTTGTTCAAGCAGTTCTCGATGACAAGAGAGCTGTCAGGACGTGGTTTTGGCATCGCCAAGGTGGACCAAAGTAATTTCCGGCGGCACGCCGAAGCGCACCGGCAGGATTGAACAACCAAGACCGCCGGACACGACCAAGTGTCTTGGGTTCGTTTTGAGGCTCAAATGGCGCATCAGGGTTGTTCCTTCGGTCTCCACGATATGACCATAGATGTGGTTCGTCCCGTGTTTCTTGGGGAATGCGGGCTTATAACCCATGACATTGATCTGTCCGCCATGCGTGTGACCACTGACGGTCAGGCTCACACGAGAAGGCACCTTTCGGATAATGTCGGGCTCATGTGCCATGAGTAGCACGGGCGCATCGTCATTCACCTGGGCAAGGGTTCCTGGCAGATCATCCAGTCCACGCCAGTGTTTCTGCTTTCGCTTGCGGCTGGGAAAAAGGGCAAGCTGGTCATCAAGTCCAGCCAGCCAGAAGGCTTTGCCATCCTTGGTAAGGCGTTCGGCGCGATTTTGGTAAAGCGGAATTCCGGCGTTGAGAAGGGCCTGACCGTACTTGGTCGGGCCGATTCCGATCAGTTGGGCTTCGTGGTCATCCCACCAGTCGTGATTTCCAAGGATGGCATGCGTGCCGAGCGGCGCATCCAGGTCACCGAAAATATCTGCCCACGCCTGTGGTGGGATCGAATCATACTGCCATTTGTGGCTCGCCACGTAGTCTCCCAGCATCAAGATGATATCCGGTTTAAGCGCGTTGGTGCGGCCAACAACGAACTTCAGCCGTTCCAGGTTCATCCAGGGGTCACAAATATGAGGGTCGGCTATCAAAGCCGCAGTGAGCCGGAGATTTTTGGGCCAGCGGGGCGGCGTCAGCCGGTACTCCTTGATCGTCAGGCGAAAGGGTTCAACTCCAATCGCATAGGCGGGAGCCGAAATCGCTCCAAGGACGGCGCATCCAAGCCCCTTTAAGAACAGTCGTCTTGAAATCATGAAATCTTGCACCCCAAAACTTGGTTGCTGCAGCAAATAAGAGTGGTGGTGCACTCGCTTCGCGGCGCCTTGAGGGCCGTTTTCAGCAGAATATGTGCAAAGCCCATGCAAAAAAGTCCCGCTGCAAAGCAGCGGGACATGATTGGAGCTCTTTTGAGGAGCCGGTTCACTCGGCTGGTTTGTCGCCTGGAACCGGTAGAACGATTGCTTCTTCTAGTGTTTCATCACTCAGATCATTGGTCGCGATGGAAACATCTGTGTCAACTTCGGGTATGACGGTCGTGTCAGCGACGGTCATGTTTTTCGACTTTGCAGTTTTTCCCCAGGAGCAGGCACTTGCAGGAACAATTGCAAATGCCGTCAGGGCTAGGGCCGCAACACCGGTGCTTAATAGACGCATGCTCTGCCTCCGTCTTCAGGCCGCGTTCGAAAGACGCAGCATAACGTTGCGTAAGATAAATCGAGGATCTGGCAAGGAAAAAACGGGAGCCGATTGTTTTTGACCGCGCAAAACAGTTTCATTTGCGCCTGAGATTATAGGTGACTTCGCGCCGAGGTTCCGACAAGTCATTGACGATGTTCACAACATGGGTGTCGAGAAGATCGCCGAATGCTTTCAAGGTGATCTGCTTGCTGCTGAGGAAACCGACGAGCAAAACCTCGACTGCGCCATCTGAACGCAATTCCGCTTTGGTCCAACCCCATTTGCAGTCTCGCGGGATGCAGGACGTAAAGGCCCGGACACGCACGTTCACCTGTTCATTCTCGCAACGGCTTTCCACTTCGATGCGCGAGATTTGTTTGGGTTCGGCATCCGGATTGAGCCAGGCGCCGTCTTCCGGTATCGGGCAGTAGATCCGCTGCGCAAGTGACGGCGCTGCGGACAACATCAGTAAGGCGATTGCAAGCATCACCATGCGCATGTCTGTTCTCCCACGTGTCTTCGGTGAAAAAACGTCGAGTGGTTGACTTCAACCTAACCGATTACCATCGCGCCTGCTAGATTCGCATTTGCAAAGTGATAAGGTCGTTAAGAATCTCATCAGTCAAAACAGAGAGTTAGTATGCACTCACTCCACAGTGAGCAATTTCTGCTTCGCCCACCCGAGGTGCAGGACCTTGGGGTATATCGAACCTTTTTTGCCGATGCCGAAGCATCGCGTTTTTATGGCGGACCACTTCGCGATGATCAATCCTGGAGGGCGCTTGCCGGGCATGTTGGACACTGGCACCTGCGCGGGTATGGGCTTTGGATGATTGTGCCTAGACAAGGCGGAGCTGCGATCGGTGGCTGCGGGTTTGTCTGGCCGGATGGCTGGCCCCGGCGTGAGCTGACCTGGTGGCTCTTGCCCGAAGCGAGAGGGACTGGAACAGCCGTCGAAGTATCAAGAGCGGCGATCAAGCACGCCTATGACAGCTATGGCTGGTCTTTGGTGGAAACGCATATGGATGATGCCAATGAAGCTGCCCGCAAACTTGTTCAAAAGCTGGGTGGTAAGGTGATCGCGCGGGAAGTATTTCCCGATGACAAAACACGCTCGGTGTATGAATTGCCAAGACTGGAATGACCTCTCAGGAACACGCAAAACTCACCTTCTCGGATGCGCCTTGTCGTAAGCTTTCAGAAGATGCGCGCCGTCGATTTCCGTATAGATTTGCGTAGAAGCAAGGCTGGCATGTCCGAGCAGCTCCTGGATGGTTCTGAGATCACCGCCTCCGGCCAGCAGATGAGTAGCAAAGGAATGGCGCAAGGCGTGAGGCGTCGCGCTGTCCGGAAGACCGAGTGCACCGCGCAAGCGCTGCATGGCCAGCTGGATCATACGCGGATTGAGTGGTCCGCCGCGTGCACCCAGAAAAAGCGGTCCTTTTGCGCTGACCGCATACGGACAGAGTTTCAGATACTGCTCGATGGCTTCGCCGACTGCAGGCAGGATTGGCACGATCCGTTCCTTGCCACCCTTTCCGATGATCCGCATCGTTTTCGTTTCACGTTTTGGCGCCGCGTCACCCGTCAATGACAGCGCTTCGGAAATGCGCAGTCCGCAGCCATAAAGAAGTGTCAGTACGGCTGCATTTCGCGCTTCTATCCATGCCTCTGCTTCCATCCCGAAATCGCCGCTGGTGATATCGACGGCATCTTTCGAGGAAACGGGTTTGGGCAAGGATCGAGCCTGGCGAGGCGGACGCACTGCCGAAGAAGCTGCAGCATTGACCTCGCCGCGCCGTTCCAAAAACCTCAGAAAGGATCGAATGCCTGCAAGTCCACGTGCCAGAGAACGGCTTTGCACACCCTGACGGCGTCGGCTCGCGAGAAAACTGCGAAAATCAACCGGGCGTAAGGCCGCAATGTCTTTCAGGGACGGCGCTCCACCCAAGTGCATAGTCAAGAACCTCAGAAACTGGCGCAAGTCCCGCTCATAGGCCAGAAGTGTCTTGTCCGAAAGGCGCCGTTCGTCCGACAGGTGGTCCAGCCAAAGACCCAACCGATGATTGAGATCAGGCTGGGCCGTGGTCAGCAAGGCATCTTGTTCGGCAGACATCGTGGGCATGGCACTCGATTACACTCAAAGAACGCAACTGTTCCGTTAACAAGGGAATTGTTTTTGACGCAAAGCGCAGGCGGCGACGACTTTACCGTCACTTAAGCAAGGGTTGCTAAAACGCTTGTTGAATTTCGCAAGGAGTTGCCTCGGTGGACGTATTGGCAGATTTTGCCCAACGGCTGCAGGAACTGTTTCTGTTTCTGGTCAACAACCGTCTTGAAAGCCTGTCGTTTGCGGCAACTATCGCTTTTCTCTTTGTGATTTTGTTGGTCGATCTGCATCGGCGTGGATACAGGTTCTCCTGGCCGCGGCGGCTACTGAAAAGTGTTGGTGCCAACATAGCGTTCTGGTGGGTAAGCTTGCTGTTTGCACCTGCGGTGCTTCTGCTGACCTACCCGGTTAAGCAGTTTTATGACGCAATTGGCCTGCCCGGAATCGACGAGAGCTTTTGGCAGGGTGTGCCGGCATGGCTGCTCGTTCCGTTGGCGATCGTCTGCTACGATTTCGCCAACTACTGGAACCACCGGCTCATGCATCACAGGTGGTTCTGGCCAGTCCACGCCATTCACCATTCCGACCCGGATATGAATGCGCTTACGGCCTATCGGATTCATTTTCTTGAGTCTGTTATCATGGCCCTGTCTTACATCCTGCTGCTCAGCTGGTTGGGTTTCCCGACAGGTTCCATGGGAATGGGGGCCGTTCTGCTGACGCTTCACAGCATGTATGTCCATCTCAATGTCGACTGGGACCACGGACCGTTTAAATATGTGATCGCGTCACCGCGCATGCACCAATGGCACCATGCAGATTTGCCGGAAGCCTATGGCAAAAACCTGGCAAACATCTTTCCGGTTTTCGATCTTGTCTTTGGAACATACTACGTTCCTGGCCCTTGCCACGAACCGTTGGGTGCGAAAGGCGTTCCGGAAAACGATGTCGTGAAACTGATCCTTTATCCGTTTGCCGTGTGGGGTAAGTTGGCTCTGAAGCTGTTTCGCCCTTCACGCAAAGCTCAAACGTCGGTTCCGGATGACCTGGCAAAAACAGAAACGCACCGGACCGTTGAGCCCGATGCGTCCACTGCAACGCCGTAACGTTTCTTGTTTGCTTAAAGGATACTCTGTCCGGTCTTCGCCCAATCGGCGAGGAAAGCTTCAAGACCCTTGTCGGTCAAAGGGTGTTTGACGAGGCTTTTCAGCGTTGCCGGGGGAACGGTCGCAACATCGGCACCGATGATGGCACAATCCTTGACGTGGTTCGGCGTGCGAATGGAGGCTGCCAGGATTTCCGTCTCGTAACCGTAGTTGTCATAGATCACTCGGATTTCCCTGATCAGCTCCAGGCCGTCGGCATGAATGTCATCAAGGCGACCAATGAACGGTGAAATGTAGGTCGCACCGGCTTTCGCGGCCAGAAGCGCCTGGTTCGCGGAAAAGCACAGCGTGACGTTGGTCTTCGTGCCTTCTTCCGTCAGCTTCTTGCACGCTTTCAGGCCGTCGAAAGTCAACGGCAGTTTGATGACCACATTATTTGCGATCGCGCGCAGCACGTTGGCTTCTTTGATCATGGTGTCGAAGTCGGTTGCAGCAACTTCGGCTGAAACGTCGCCTTCTGTAATCGAGCAGATTTCTGCGATCACTTCCTTGAAATCACGGCCGGATTTCGCAATCAGCGACGGGTTGGTTGTCACACCGTCCAATAGACCGGTGGACTCCAGCTCCTTGATTTCAGCGACGTCGGCAGTGTCGACAAAGAATTTCATGAATTCGTACTCCTTGTGAGGCGCCCGTTCGGTCGCCGGATGTCTTATCCCGGTAGCGGGGCAAAACGTTTGCGTGGTCAGCTGCGCTCTCTTTACCCTAGGATGATGACAAGAAGAACCCCTGATTCTTCGGTGGATGATTTTTTTGCGGTACGTACCTCAAGGCGAACGGAGCTTGCGCTTGAGCGAGACGGCGGCATTGTTTTTTCAAATTCGAGGTGTTGCCACATGTACCGGACAAGCTGGCAAGCGACGGTGAGGACCTGATACTCCGTGCTGTTTGACGACTCAGAGCTGCCTGAAGCGATTGCCAGTGTCTTGGTGCCCGTTGCGGTGCCGGTTGCCTATACTTACAAGGTGCCGCCAGGCGAAACCGTAGTGCCCGGCACAATCGTCAAGGTACCTCTTGGTCCGCGTGAGGTGATCGGTGCTGTCTGGGACGATCAGCCGGACGCAGCAATTAATCCCAAAAAGCTGAAATCCATTACCAGGGTCTACGACAAGACCCCGCCGCTTGATGAGGATCTAAGGCGTTTCGTCGACTGGGTAGCCTCTTGGACACTCGGCGCGCCCGGCATGGTGTTGCGTATGGTGCTTAGATCGGAGGAAGCCTTGGAACCGGAAGCGCCCGTTCCAGGTGTCCGCCGCATCGACGGTGCTGAACCGGACCGAATGACCGCAGCTCGCGGGCGCGTCCTTGCAACGATGGAAGACGGTTTTGCGTGGACGAAAAGCGGTTTGTCCCACGCTGCCGGGGTTTCGCCATCGGTCATCGACGGGTTGATAAATCAGGACGTTTTGGAAGTGGTCATGATGCCGGCGGCGTTGCCGCTCCCCAAACCACAGATCGATTATTCGCAAAAACCGCTGACCTCTTCTCAACAAGCCGCGGCAGAAGGCTTGATCCGCGGCTTCTCCAAACAAGGCGGCAGTGTCGCGTTGATTGACGGTGTAACCGGATCGGGAAAGACGGAAGTCTATTTCGAGGCGATTGCAGAAGCTTTGCGGCGGGACCGGCAAGTGTTGGTGTTGCTGCCGGAAATTGCATTGACCGAACAATTCCTGCGTCGGTTTGAACAACGGTTCGGCGTTTATCCGGCAGAGTGGCATTCGGAAGTTACACCGCGCAAACGAGCCCGTGTCTGGCGCGGGGCAGCTTCCGGTGATGTCAGGGTCGTCATCGGTGCTCGCTCGTCACTGTTCCTGCCATTCAAGGAACTCGGCCTGATCATTGTCGATGAGGAGCACGACGCGGCTTTCAAACAAGATGACCGGGTTCCCTACAGTGCCAGGGACATGGCAGTCGTCAGGGGGCACATTTCGAAGTTTCCCGTCGTACTGGCCTCCGCGACGCCATCGGTTGAGAGTATCGTCAACGCGGAGCAGGGACGGTACGACCTTTATGAGTTGCCTGAACGGGCGTCCGGGGCTTCGCTGCCGGACCTGCAGGCAATCGATATGCGACTGGATGGTCCGGAGCGCGGTCGCTGGCTTGCGCCCGCTCTTGTAAACGGCATTCGCGAAACCTTCGGCAGTGGTGATCAGTCGCTTCTGTTCCTGAATCGGCGCGGCTATGCGCCCCTGACGCTCTGCAGAACATGCGGCCATCGTTTCCAGTGCGCTCATTGCAGCGCTTGGCTGGTGGAGCACCGGTTTCAAAAGAAGCTCGTCTGCCATCATTGCGGTCACTCCGAGCCGGTTCCGCAATCCTGTCCGTCCTGTCACAGCAGTGACAGTCTGGTGGCATGCGGGCCTGGAGTAGAGCGAATTGCCGAAGAGGTTTCGGATCTCTTTCCCCAGGCGCGCACGCTGGTGCTCTCGTCCGATATCGCTGGCGGCCCGGAGCGCTTGAAACGGGAAATGAAGATCGTCGAAGAGGGCGGTGCCGACATCGTTATCGGCACGCAACTTGTCGCCAAGGGACATAATTTTCCAAAGATGAAACTGGTCGGCGTTATCGATGCCGATCTGGGTCTCGCCCACGGGGATCCGAGAGCTGCGGAAAAAACATTTCAGCTGCTTGCGCAGGTGACCGGCCGCGCAGGCCGGGTAACTGGCGGTGGAAAGGGCTTTCTTCAGACCTACAATGCCGACCATCCCGTGATCAAGGCGCTGTTGTCGAGCGACAAACATGCCTTTTATCAGGCGGAAATCGAAGCAAGGCGGTCGGCCGGATTGCCTCCGTTTGGAAGGTTGGCAGCGCTCATTGTGTCAGGGCCAGACAAGTCATTCGCTGAAGCGTACGCCAGAGCGCTGGCGCGGTCAGCGCCAAACGATCAGGCTGTGACATTGCTCGGCCCGGCCGAAGCAGCTCTTGCGATGGTGCGTGGAAGATACCGGTTTCGATTGCTGGCAATGGCGCCGCGTCAATTTGACCTACAGACCTATTTAAGACGCTGGCTCGGGCAGGGCCCGAAACCGACAAAGGGGCTGCGCGTACAGGTGGACATCGATCCGCAGCACTTTCTTTAATGGGCAGACACAACGATCAGCTCAATCGAAACTGAGTGCGAGCAGTTGCTTCAGGATCGGGGCACTCTCGACCTGTGCCAGTTCGGCGTCGATTGCCTCATGAACGGTGCGCCAGACAGGCAAGGCGTCGATCAATAACATTCTGCCGGCATCGCTAAGCAACAGTCTGCGGCTTCTCCGGTCCGCAGGGTCCGGTTCTATCGTCAATAGGTCACGGCGCACCAAAGGCTTGAGATTTGCGGTCAGCGTGGTGCGATCCATGACCAGCAACGTGGCAACTTCCCCCAGTCTTGGTGCGACGGGCCGGTTCAGCGCCATGAGCAGGGAGAATTGCCCGTTTGTAAGCTGGAACGGTCGCAATGCTTCATCAAACCGGCGGCCCACGTGACGCGCCGCGCGCTGCAGATGAAGGCACAGACAGCGGTCGCGGACTTCATGTGTTGTCGAGAGTGGCAGATCCGGGTGCATCGCATATGATTACGTTGATATCAACATAATCATATGCGATGCTTGCATCCGTTTCCAGCCAGGAGGGCAAGTGAATGACCTATGTTCAGGGGTTTTTGTTGCCGGTGAAGACGGCACGAAAAGCAGATTACAAGGAAATCGCGGAAAAATCGTGGGTTCTCTTCAAGGAATACGGGGCGCTGAGTTGCTGCGAGGCTTGGGGTACGGCGGTGCCGGACGGAAAAGTCACCTCTTTTCCAATGGCGGTCAAAAAGGAGGACGACGAGACCGTGGTGTTTTCCTGGATTGTCTGGCCAGACCAAAAAACGGCCGACGCCTGTATGGCCACGATGGAATCGGACCCTCGTTGGGAGGAGGTCATGCCGAATGCGAATGAGATCATGGGTATGAAGCGCATGATCTTCGGCGGGTTCGAGCCTCTTGTCAGCTACTGAGCCTGTTGCGATCAGATCCACGGAGATGCCGCGAGGCAGCAAGTCGCGCGGCGCATAAAAAATCGCTGCTGCCGCAAAACCGTCTAAAGGTTTAGACGGGGGCGGAGACATTGATCTTCATGGCTTTTTAGGCCTGCCTATCAAAAAACCCCTATGAATCGTCAAAAACAGTCTTTTGGCGAAGTTGCACACTGGGAAACCCTGTGCTAATTGAGGCGCGGCTTTGGGGGAACGGTTTAACCGTCATACCTTCTGACCTCGAAATCATTCATTTTTTCAATACCTTGCGAACGCTGGCCGTTTTGCGGGTCTGGAAAAAGTCAGAGAGCACGGACCTGGTGACTGACAACGTATCTCTCGTATCCGGCGTGGCACAGCGTTATGCATCCGCCCTTCTCGACCTTGCAGAGGGCGAAGGCGTAACGTCTGACGTGGAACGGGATCTTACTGCTTTCGAAGGCATGCTTGCCGAAAGTGAAGATCTCGACCGTCTCGTGAAGAGCCCGGCATTCAGTGCTGAGGAGCAGCTTGCAGCGCTCACTGCACTTCTCGAAAAAGCAGGCATTTCCGGCCTCGCTGCAAATTTTGTGAAGCTGGCCGCCCGTAACCGGCGCCTCTTCGTTCTTCCCGGCATGATCAAGGCATTCCGCGCACTGCTCGCAGACAAGCGAGGCGAGGAAACGGCTGAGGTAACCTCCGCAGCCCCATTGTCCGACGAACATGTCGCCGCCCTGAAGGAAGCTTTGTCTTCCTCCACGGGCAAATCCGTAAACGTCGTAGCGAATGTTGATCCTGCTCTGATCGGTGGCCTTGTGGTCAAGGTCGGCTCACGCATGATCGATACCTCGCTGCGTACCAAGCTCAATTCACTCAAGTTCGCGATGAAAGAGGTCGGCTGATGGATATTCGGGCCGCGGAAATCTCCGCAATCCTCAAGGACCAGATCAAGAGCTTTGGCCAGGAAGCCGAAGTTTCTGAAGTTGGTCAGGTGCTCTCCGTCGGTGACGGTATCGCCCGTGTTTATGGTCTGGACAAAGTTCAGGCTGGTGAAATGGTCGAATTCCCAGGTGGCATTAAGGGCATGGCTCTTAACCTGGAATCCGACAACGTCGGTGTCGTTATTTTCGGTTCTGACCGTGACATTAAAGAAGGTGACACCGTCAAACGGACCGGCGCCATCGTGGAAGTCCCGGTTGGCAAAGGCCTGCTTGGCCGCGTTGTCGACCCGCTCGGCAACCCGCTTGACGGCAAAGGCCCGATCGAAGCGACCGAACGTCGCCGTGTGGACGTTAAGGCACCTGGTATTCTGCCGCGTAAATCCGTTCACGAGCCGATGTCGACCGGCCTGAAGGCAATTGACGCCTTGATCCCGGTTGGCCGTGGTCAGCGTGAGCTTGTCATTGGCGACCGTCAGACCGGCAAGACAGCTATCATTCTCGACACGTTCCTGAACCAGAAGCCACTGCACGCTTCTGACGATGAAGACGCCAAACTCTACTGCATCTACGTTGCGGTTGGTCAGAAGCGCTCCACCGTTGCTCAGTTCGTGAAGACCCTGGAAGACGCCGGCGCTTTGGAATATTCCATCGTTATCGCCGCGACCGCTTCCGATGCAGCACCGCTGCAGTTCCTTGCACCGTTCTCCGGTTGCGCCATGGGCGAGTACTTCCGCGACAACTCCATGCACGCCGTGATCGGATATGACGATCTGACCAAACAGGCTGTGGCCTACCGTCAGATGTCTCTGCTTTTGCGCCGCCCGCCGGGACGTGAAGCGTTCCCAGGTGACGTTTTCTACCTTCACTCCCGTTTGCTGGAGCGTTCGGCAAAGCTCAATGAAGAGCATGGCCGCGGCTCCCTGACGGCGCTCCCGGTCATTGAGACCCAGGGCAACGACGTGTCCGCGTTTATTCCGACCAACGTGATTTCGATCACCGACGGTCAGATCTTCCTGGAAACCGACCTTTTCTATCAGGGTATCCGCCCGGCCGTGAACGTCGGTCTGTCGGTCTCCCGCGTTGGCTCTTCAGCGCAGATCAAGGCGATGAAACAGGTTGCCGGCCCGATTAAGGGTGAACTTGCTCAGTACCGCGAAATGGCGGCATTTGCGCAGTTCGGCTCCGATCTCGATGCCACAACGCAGCGCCTGCTGAACCGCGGTGCGCGCCTGACCGAACTTCTGAAGCAGCCGCAGTTCTCGCCGCTGAAAACGGAAGAGCAGGTTGCCGTGATCTACGCTGGCGTGAACGGCTATCTCGATACGCATCCGGTCGACCGGGTGAAAGACTTCGAAGAAGGCTTGCTCTTGTTCCTGCGTGGTGAACACCAGGACCTGCTGGACGCCATCTGGGAAAAGAAGGCTCTCGACGACGATCTGACCGGTAAGCTGAAAGCTGCCGTCGACGCGTTCGCCAAGAACTTCGCTTAAGACCACACGCCGGGATAAGGAGCAGGGGCGGCCATGCCGAGCCTGAAGGACTTACGAAACCGCATCGCTTCCGTGAAGGCGACGCAGAAAATCACCAAGGCCATGCAAATGGTGGCCGCGGCGAAGCTGCGTCGTGCTCAGGAAGCTGCGGAGGCTGCACGCCCCTATGCGGAACGCATGGACGCCGTGCTGGCCAACCTCGCGGTGGCTTTTGAGGGCCGCGACGACGCTCCGAAGCTGATGTCCGGTACGGGCAGCGATCAGGTGCATCTCCTGGTCGTCGCTACGGCTGAACGTGGGCTGTGCGGGGGCTTCAACACCAATATCGCCAAGCTCGCACGTGAAAAGGCACGCAGCCTGATCGCCGACGGCAAGACGGTCAAAATCCTTTGCGTTGGCAAGAAGGGTTATGACGCGTTGAAGCGCGAGCTTGGGCAGTACGTTATCAAAACCGTGGATCTGCGCAGTGTGAAACATGTTGGTTTCACAGATGCTGACGAAATCGGTCGCGAAATTCTCGGCATGTTCGAAAATGGCGAATTCGATGTCTGCACGCTTTTCTATGCCACGTTCAAATCGGTGATTGCCCAGGAGCCGACTGCCCAGCAGTTGATCCCGGCAAGCTTTGAAACCGAAGAAGATACGGGCAATAACGGCGCGCAGCCGGTTTACGAATACGAGCCTGACGAAGGCGAGATCCTTGCGGATCTTCTGCCGCGTAACATCTCCGTGCAGGTTTTCAGGGCTCTTCTGGAAAACGCTGCGTCTGAGCAGGGTGCTCGTATGTCCGCAATGGACAATGCGACCCGAAACGCTGGTGAAATGATCGACAAGCTGACGATCAGCTACAACCGCCAGCGCCAGGCTCAGATTACGACGGAATTGATTGAAATTATCTCGGGCGCTGAAGCGCTCTAACGGGATCGATACGAGGATTAGGGATATGGCTGACAAAAAAGTCGGACGGGTCACCCAGGTCATCGGCGCCGTTGTCGACGTCAAGTTCGATGACCATCTGCCGTTGATCCTGAACGCTCTTGAAGTTGACAACCAGGGCACACGCCTGGTGCTTGAAGTTGCGCAGCATCTTGGTGAGAACACGGTTCGCACCATCGCGATGGACTCCACCGAGGGCTTGGTTCGCGGTCAGGAAGTGATCGACACGGACGCCGCTATCATGGTTCCGGTTGGTGACGGCACGCTGGGCCGCATCATGAACGTGATTGGTGAGCCTGTCGATGACGCTGGTGAAATCAAGCACGAAACCAAGCGCGGCATTCACCAGGAAGCTCCGGAATTCATCGAGCAATCCACTGAAGCTGAAATCCTGGTTACGGGCATCAAGGTCGTTGACCTGCTGGCGCCTTACGCGAAGGGTGGTAAGATCGGCCTGTTCGGTGGTGCCGGCGTTGGTAAAACCGTTCTGATCATGGAATTGATCAACAACATCGCTAAGGCGCACGGTGGTTACTCCGTGTTCGCCGGTGTTGGTGAGCGTACCCGTGAAGGCAACGACCTTTATTGGGAAATGATTGAATCCAACGTGAACAAGGAAGGCGGCGGAGAAGGCTCCAAAGCGGCACTTGTTTATGGTCAGATGAACGAACCTCCCGGAGCCCGCGCTCGTGTTGCTTTGACCGGTCTGACGGTTGCTGAACACTTCCGCGATGAAGGTCAGGACGTTCTGTTCTTCGTCGACAACATCTTCCGCTTCACGCAGGCTGGTTCCGAAGTGTCCGCGCTTTTGGGTCGTATCCCGTCCGCTGTGGGCTATCAGCCGACTTTGGCCACGGACATGGGCTCGATGCAGGAACGCATCACCACCACGACCAAAGGCTCGATCACGTCCGTGCAGGCCGTTTACGTCCCGGCCGATGACTTGACTGACCCGGCACCGGCTTCGACCTTCGCCCACTTGGATGCGACCACGGTTCTTAACCGTGCCATCGCTGAGAAAGGTATCTACCCGGCTGTGGATCCGCTGGATTCCTCGTCCCGTATGCTGGATGCCCGTATCATCGGTGAAGAGCACTACAACACCGCATATTCGGTTCAGGTCACTCTGCAGCGCTACAAGGCACTTCAGGACATCATCGCCATCCTCGGAATGGACGAGCTGTCTGAAGAAGATAAGCTTACAGTGGCTCGCGCACGTAAGATCGAGCGCTTCCTATCGCAGCCGTTCTTCGTGGCCGAGGTCTTCACCGGTTCTCCAGGCAAGCTTGTTGCTCTGGAAGACACGATCAAAGGCTTCAAAGGCCTGGTTGAAGGTGAGTATGACCACCTGCCGGAAGCAGCGTTCTACATGGTCGGTTCCATTGACGAAGCGATCGAGAAAGCTCAGCGTCTGGCTGCCGAAGCCGCTTAAGGCTCCAATATCTCTGGACACCGTACACGGTGTCCGGTTCTTAGCTGATGGCTTGCCCATCTGAAATTTGACTGACAAGGAAGACGCCAAATGGCCGAACTTTTCCAGTTTGAGTTGGTCTCGCCGGAGCGCCAGCTCCTCTCCGAACAGGTGTCTGAAGTTGTTGTTCCAGGCACAGAGGGCGAGTTTGGCGTTCTGAAAGACCACGCCCTGTTCATGTCGACAATCACGCCCGGCATTTTGAAAGTGCGCCGGGACGGCGACAGCTGGGACGAATACTTCGTGCGTGGCGGTTTTGCCGATGTTGCAGCCGGTGGCCTGACAGTTTTGGCTGAACAGGCTGTGCCTGTGGGCGAAATCAGCCGGGAGCAGCTTGATCAGGCGATCAAAAACGCTGAAGAAGACGTTGCTGACGCCAAGGATGATGCAACCAAACAGCGTGCTGAAAACACCCTGGCACAGTTGAAGGATGTGGTTGAAGCCTTGAACAAGGCTTGAGGCCACCCTCTAACGGGTAATTCGATTGATAGCGCGGTCCGGCAACGGGCCGCGCTTTTTCATGGAAACTGTCTTAGTTGACAGTTGCGTCGGTCAGATTGCCGTCGAAAAACCGAAAGCCATTTCGGCCGTTCTTCTTGACTTCGTAAAGAGCGATGTCTGCCTGCTTGATGATCGGACTTACATCTTCGGTTTCGCCGAAGATTGGCGAAATGCCGACGCTCACACCAATGGAGACCGTGTGTCCAAGTGCCGTAAACGGCTGTTCGATGTTACTCACAATGCGCGCAGCAATTTCAGCCGTATGTTCTCCGGTACAATTGAGAATAATGGCGAATTCGTCACCGCCGAGCCGCGCAATAAGGTCGGTTGAGCGGACACACGCCTTCATTCGTTCGGCGACCTGTTTGAGAATTTCATCTCCGACATCGTGACCGTACGTGTCATTGACTGGTTTGAAACGGTCCAGGTCCAGTAAGAGCAGATCGCCCGTGTGCTCTGAAAGAATGGCGCGGTCGAGAGCTTCATCGAGTGTCTTGTTGAACAGTGTTCTGTTGGCAAGACCGGTGAGCATATCGTGATGTGCCGCGTATTCGATTTTTTCAGCAGCCAGTTCTTGCGACGTGATGTCCTCATGGGTGCCAATCCAACCACCGCCCGGCATCGGGGCATGAACGGCACTGACCACCCTGCCACTCGGGTGTTTGAATTTGGAACGGACGACATCACCGGCGGACAGTTGGATCATCAGATCCATGACATGAGCTTTGACATCTCCATCAAACTCGCCGCGTGCCTTTTCGGCCTCAATCAGCTCGACGAGGCTTGCACCCTTGCGAACTTCACCTTCCGGTTTGCCGAAAATCTCGAGATACTGTTGGTTCCAAAGAGACAAACGTCCGGTCTTGTCAAAAACGCTGACGCCCTGACGCATATTGGCAAGAATAGCTTCAAGTTCGTCACCGCGCAGATGCGCCTGGCGTTCGCTTTCCGCAATCTTCTCTTCCATGCGCCGCCGTTCGGAGATGTCGAAGAAATTGTAGATGAAGCCGCCACTTGGCAGCGGCGTGCTCCTGATGTCGAGATAGCGACCGTCTGACGTCGACCGTTCAAATGCGTGGGGCTGATCAGGTGGGTACGCCTTGAACCTTTCCAGTGCAAGAACTTCCGGGTCGCCAGGGCCATAGTCCCCGCGTTGAGCATTGAACTTGTAATAGTCGAGCAAGTGCAGCTTCTGTTCCAGGAGATCGCGAGGAACCTGCAATGTTTCGATCAATTCGTCATTGTAGAAGGCCAGCTGATGGCCTGCGTCGAAATAGGCAAAGCCGCCAGGCACATTGTCAAAAATGATTTGAAGCTGATCAGCCTGCGCTTTCGTTTCCGTAATGTCGGCCATCGAAACGACAACGCCCTTCAGGCCGAATTCTTCGGAAGGGTCGATTGATCTCGCGTTTACTCGCAACCAGATGCTGGTCTCGCTATCGTGAGGCGTGATGCTCGCAATCAGGTCCGTAACGAAATCGGGATCATCCACGGCAAGAACGAACGGGTCGCAATGCTGACCATTGAGGCTGCACTGTATGTTGACGTCCAGGTCCTGAACCGCCATTCCGACCAATTCATCTGCTCGGTACCCTACCATGGCGGCAGCTGCCGGATTGCAGACCTGAATGATGCCGTTTGAATCAAACAACAAGATGCCTTCGGACACAGCAGCCAGGGTGGCACGATTGACGGCCTCCGAGATCTTGAGTGACTGTTCAGTCCGCTTGCGCTCCGTGATATCGAAGATACTTGTTACGAGGCCGCCACTGGGTGTCGGGTTTCCTCGAATTTCAAGCGTCGTATCGTCTGGCCCGGCGCGCTCGTAAACGTGTGGCTCGGGATTGTCGAAAACTGAAAAGCGTTCCTTGATGAGCTGATCGGGGTCTCCCGGTCCAAAATCTCCGCGGCGAGCCAGGAAACCGGCCACTTCCTGGAGCGATGCTTTTGTGTCAATAAACTCTTCCGGCAGCTTCAACAGCTGCTGAAAATAATCATTGTTGGCGGCAAGGCGACGGTTTTCATCGTAGTAGACAAGTCCGCCGTGAATGTTGTCGAAGACGACCTGAAGCGTTTCAGCCTGGAGTTTTGTCTCGGTAATGTCCGCGAGCGAAACAACGGTGAGATCCAATCCGGCTCCGCCAGCGCTCGCCGTGGCATTTGCATCAATCCGAAGCCAGACTGATGAAGACACACCTGAACGGTTCATCTTGACGATGTGGTTGTTGACTTCGTGCGGCAGTTTTGCGGCTCTGGTCAGAACGTCATCGTCCGCCTTGCCGTCTTCTGTTTGAAACCGGATATTTGCAATAAGATCCTGGACATTTTGGCCCGCTGCAGTTTTTGCGGTGAGGCCGAGCATTTTTGCTGCGGCCGGATTGAGTGACTGGATCCGTCCGGTTGCGCTCAGAACCAGGATACCCTCGCGAAGGGTTTCCAGTGTCGTACGCTGCACGGCTTCGGAGCTACGGACAGCTTTTTCGGACATAAGCCGTTCGGTGATGTCCTGGAATGCTCCAACCAATCTGCAAACGCGGCCGTTTTCGAAAATGGGTCGTCCGGCAGCCCGGACCCAGAGTTCGTTGCCCTTTGCGGTTATGAAAGGCAGTTCGACATCCCAGCCGATACCTTCTTCAATGCCACGGGCAACCGCATCACTTATGATTTCACGTCCATCGGGTGCATAGAAAGAAAGCGCGGTATCGACGCTGGGAACAAAATCGGCGTCAACCTCGTGCAGCTCCCGGGTTTTGTCTGTCCAGATCAATTGGTTGGTGTCGAGATCCAGTTCCCAACCGCCGACACCGGAGACAGTCGCAATTTCTTCAAGGAGTTCGCTTTCCTGTGTGGCGAGCCGGCTCTCCGCTTCGGCCTTGTCGAGGGCATCCTGCACCTGCAGTTCCGCCCTGTGCGACTTGATCAAGCCCTCTACAATTTTTCCGAATCGTTTGAGTTGCGCCAACTGTGCGTCGCTCGGCGACCTTGGCTCGCGGTCGATGACACACAAGGTGCCCAACCTGTTCTTACCATCGATGGATATCGGACAGCCGGCGTAAAAACGAATGAACGGGTCACCTGTGACCAAAGGATTGTCGCGAAAGCGAGCGTCTTTTCGGGCATCTGGAATGACGAACAGGTCGTCGGAAAGGATCGCATGCTGGCAAAAGGATACATCTCGCGATGTGCTGTCGGCGTCGAGACCGCATTTGGCTTTGAACCACTGCTGGTCTTTATCAACAATGGATATCAGCGATATTGGGCACTCAAATACCGTGGCGATAGCCTCAACGACAGCATCAAACTCCGGCAATCTTTCAGAATGCAGGATCTGCAAGGCATGAAGTGCCTTGAGCCGATCGGATTCGTTTGGCGGTTGCGAGACTTCCATACAGGACTCGCCCTTTTTCGATTGGTCTGCCTGGATCGAATATAGACCATTATTACGTACACGAGCATTCGCAATAAAAGATTAATGTTTACAACTTTAAGAAAACTGTCTCTGAAAACTTTAGTATTCGCGTAATCTCAACGAAATTAAAAGGTGTTGGAAATAATTAAATACAGAATATAAGTAGAATTTACATCGTATCTAAATTTTTAATAGCGCAGAACTATCAAGGTTGACCCTATGGTTGTATTGGGTTTCTTTGTTGTCAGATCAAGCTTGGATCGCCCAGAGATATCTTGCGATCAGACAATAAAAAACCCGGCCATAGAGACCGGGTCTAAAGGTACGTGGGAGACCCACGAAAGAACTGCTATTGTTTCTGAGCAGCTTGAATTCAGTTAGGCCGCACGGCGGAAGGACAGGCTCATACCGCCACCACCTGACCGGTTGCGACGACGCTCTTCCGGCGGGATGTAGACGATTGCGCTGTGTTCTGAGCAATAAGAAACGCCCGCTTCAACGCGGTTATTGCACGGGAAGATGTAGTTACCAGCATCGCCTTCTGCCCATTTACAGCAGCCCGGACGCGGGAGAGACAAGTCAGCCATGTCGTTTTCCTTTATTCTCGCCAAGCAACAAAAGCGCTCGACCATCCTCGGGAGGAGAGGATCCGAACAGCTCTTGTTAGAAATCGGATTTATAGGCGCTTCGGACCTCAACTCAGTCCAACCCTCCATGGGCACCCTTCAGCAAGCGCAGGCATTACATAAGCGGCATGTCACAAAAATGCAATAGTATACCTGGCATTGCGGACTTGCGCTGAGTGCATACCGGGTTAATCATTGGTAAGAATGTGCTCTGCGCTAGCTTTCTGGAAGGACGCCACCGGCCTTTTTCAGCGCCTCTGGAGTATCCAGGTCCAGTCGGGCAGCAGCGCCGATTTCCACTTCGGCCACAAAGCCCGGGTTTTCCGCAATCAGGTGCCGTGCACCGACATCACCGCTCAAGGACTTCAGTGCAGAGAAATAGCGCCTGTCCCAAAGCACGGGATTTCCGCGCTTTCCTTCTGCTGTTGCCGTGATGATCAGGTTGTTCTTCTTCGCACCATATGTGGCAATGAGAGTGTTCAGAACCTTTGCATCAATCCGTGGCATGTCTCCGAGGAGAATAATCACGGCATCTGTGTCAGCCTCCAGAGCATCCATTCCGACACGGATCGAACCGGCCATGCCGTCAGCAAAGTCCGGATTGTGAACCACTGTTACAGGCAAATCGGCAATAGGTGCTGAGACTTCGTCGGCACGATGGCCTGTCACCAGAACAGTCTGGCTCAGACCTGAATTGGTCGCAGCTTCGGCTGCATACCGTACGAGAGCTTTTCCATCCAGTTCGGCAAGCAGTTTGTTGGGTCCGCGCATGCGCGACGATTTTCCGGCGGCAAGTATGATTGCCGCGACCTTGGGGGCGTCGCTTGTGCGTCTCGCCTCGCGCGGCTGTGGTCTTGTCCCGATTTCCATCAGCAAGCCTCCAACGCCCATCGCCGTGATATCTTCAGGCCTCACCTCCAGGCCCGCGATCAATCGGTCAAGCACCCAGTCAAACCCGTTTTCTTTCGGGCTGCGGGCGCATCCTGGAGCCCCAAGCACAGGCTTGCCATCATACTCCCCAAGCATGAGCAAGTTGCCGGGATCAACCGGCATTCCAAGATGTTTCACCTTGCCTCCGGCTAGGTCCAGCCCGGCGGGCAGAACATCATACCGGTCAACCACGGCCGAAGCTCCGAAGAGAACCAGAAAATCGGCTCCCTTGTCTGCCAGAGCCTTGATAGCGGCTGCAACTTCCGGCTCGGAATGGGGCACGCGAATTTCGTCCAGGATGTTGCTTTGGCTTGGTCTCAGGCGTTGTTCCAGAACTCGCCTCGTCTTGTCCATCGTTGCCGATTTGAGGTGAGGCAGCTCCGTTGCAACAAGACCGACCTTGTGCGATTTGAACGGGCAGATACGAACAGCCATGTGTATCGCCTCAATTGCCGCCTCCACCTGGGCTCCCGGAACGGCGAAAGAAATGATTTTCGCTGTCGCGACCATGCGGCCGTCTGCGACCTTGGTGTGATTGGCGAGCGTTGCGAATGTGATTGCCGGGTCGATCCTGTTGGCGTTGGTAACCGCCTGTTCGTCGATCACCAGAATACCGTCCTGCTCGGCATTTAGGTTCATGCGGCCTGTCGCGGCAGTATCAACGACGATGCCTTTGCCTTTGGCAGCAAGTCCAAGTCGCGTTGCGGCCTCGTCTTCTCCGATATCGCCGTCTTCAAGACGGGCAACGACAACGCTGTTTTCACCTGCCGCGGATAGCTCGTTGCAGTCTTGCAGGGTAAGCACATGACCCTTTTTCAGGGTGCGCTCGCCCAATCGGGTCTTGTGGGCCAGAATGCAGCCGGTTGCTTCGTCGACAGGGCACGGCCCGAATTTCATCTGGCGGTCTCCGGAGCCTTGCGCAAGGCAAGAATGATGGAACCGAGCACGGCAACCGCGATCTCCTGAGGGGAGGCCGCACCGATATCAAGCCCGATGGGCGCATCAATGCGATCGAAATGGAGATCAGTAAGCCCTGCCTCCTTGAACCTCTCAAGGCGTTTGCCATGTGTCTTTCTGCTTCCGAGGGCACCTACATAAAAACATTCGGTTTTCAGGGCTTCGATCAAAGGAAAATCATCTATCTTCGGGTCATGAGTGACAGCAGCTACGGCGGTGTAGGCATCAAGGGGCGTCTCTTTGAGAACAGTTTCCGGCCAGTCTGCCTTCAGCGAACTGCCGGGAAAACGATCCTCAGTTGCAAACGCGGTCCTCGGGTCAATCACGGTAACGTCCAGTCCGGCCATTTCAGCCATTGGAACAAGGGCCTGACTGATATGAACGGCACCGATGATGACGAGGCGAGGGGCCGGAACGGAAACCGTCAGAAAAAAGTCGCCGTCGTCTGTTTCCACGGTTCCTGATTTGCCGGACCGAAACCTGCGTTCAAGGTCATCGGCAAGCGGATCACTTGATAGTTTCCCATCCCTGTGCACCAGCCGCTGTGTGCCATCCGACATGCGGGTAACAAGGATCGCCGCATTGCGGTTCTCTCGGTCTCTGTTCAGCTCTTGAAGAAGAGAAAGATCCATGGTGTCACGCGCGGTCCGTTGCCAGTTTGAGGCCCAGTCCAACCAGCAGCGATCCACCTAACCAGCGTGTCAGGTCCTGAATTTTGGAAGATTTGGTCAAACGTTTTTTCACTTCACTCGCAAACAGGACCGTCACGATGTCCGCAGACGTGAATGCGCAATTGACGAACGTGCCGAGGATCAGAAACTGAACCCAGATCGGAAAGCCGGCGTCCGGGCTGACGAACTGTGGAAGAAAGGCGATAAAGAAAATCGCCACCTTGGGATTGAAGACCTCAACCAGGATGCTGTCGACAAAAGCCCGGCGAATTGTTTTTTGAGGCAGGTCAGGCGTTGATCCGGCAACCATTCGGGTACGGATCATCTGTACACCCAAGAATACCAGATAAATGCCTCCCACGATCTTCAACGCAAAATAGAGCGTCGGAACGACGGTGAAAATCGCTGAAAGGCCGAAAGCTGCGGCAAAAACATGCACGTAGCAGCCCAGATGTATGCCCAAGGCTGCCATGAAGCCAGCTTTTTTGCCTCGGGCTATCGTTTGGGCAGCAGTGTAAAGCAATGCAGGCCCGGGCATATAGGCAAACAGGGCGGTGGCTGCGGCAAAAGCGAGAAGGGTTTCAATATTAAGCACGGCAAGTCCAGAAGTCAGTTTACAGGTTCAACATAAACTCGAATACGTCCCCCGCAGGAAAGTCCAACCTGCCAGGCGGTTTCGTCGGCAACACCGAATTCAAGCGTGGTTGGGCGGCCGGTGTCGATCACATCGATAGCCTCTGCAACGACGGCACCTTCCACGCAACCCCCGGAGACCGATCCCTCGAAATTGCCGTCAGCGTCGATCACCAGATGTGAGCCGACCGGACGTGGAGCTGAACCCCAGGTTTCTATCACTGTGGCCAGGGCTACGGGTCGACCTGAGTTTCGCCAAGCCTCGGCGGTTTTCAATACGTCGGGTATCGAGGAAGTTTCGGTGGTCATGAAGAGCGCTCCTTCGTGAGCCCGGTTCGGTCGCAGGAGTTCTCAATATAGGCTTTTCTGACGGCTAAGAAAGTGCGCTTAAGTCCAAGTCGACGTCGCGTTGTGCGAGCGGTCTTGACCGGTCACGGGCCTAAAAGAAAAACGGCGCCGGAAGGCCCGGCGCCGATCAAGTTGTGTGGGACAATGTTATTGGGCTTTTATTCAGCAGCGACCCGCAAGGCCGGTGCAGCGCTCAGGACAGCGCCATCGACATGGGCTTCAAAGGTCTCGAAATTGTCGACAAACATCTGGACGAGTTTCGATGCCTGTATGTCATAAGCATCCTTGTCGGCCCATGTTTCCCGCGGCGTGAGCATTTTTGTCTCGACGCCGGAGACCGCAACAGGGACTTCGAAACCGAAATTGGGATCCGTTCGGAATTCTGCACCATTCAAACTGCCGGAAAGAGCGGCCTGCAACAAAGTGCGTGTGGCCTTGATCGGCATGCGATGGCCGGTTCCGTGAGCACCACCGGTCCAGCCTGTGTTGACCAGCCAGCAATCCACATTGTGCTTGGCGATCAGCTCTTTCAGAAGGTTGCCGTATTCTGACGGATGGCGTGGCAGGAAAGGTGCTCCGAAACAGGTCGAGAATGTTGCTTGGGGTTCGGTGACGCCTTTTTCGGTTCCTGCGACTTTTGCCGTGTACCCGGACAGGAAGTGATACATGGCCTGAGCCGGTGTCAGTCGCGCAATCGGCGGCATCACGCCAAACGCATCTGCTGTCAGCATGATGATGGTTTTTGGCATCGGCGCGCAGCCCGTATCGCTTGCATTCGAAATGAAGTGGATCGGGTAGGCAGCTCGTGTGTTCTCGGTTTTTGACCCGTCGTCGAAATCCGGGACCCGCGCAGCATCCAGGACGACGTTTTCAAGGACTGTACCGAAACGCTGTGTCGTGGAAAAAATCTCTGGCTCGGCTTCCCTGGAGAGCTTGATAGTCTTGGCATAACAGCCGCCTTCGAAGTTGAAGACGCCGCTTTCGCTCCATCCATGTTCGTCGTCGCCGATCAGTGTACGGCTGGGATCGGCAGAGAGCGTCGTTTTGCCAGTGCCGGACAAGCCGAAGAAGACCGCTGTATCGCCTTGCGCGCCGACATTTGCCGAGCAGTGCATTGACATGATGCCCTTTGCCGGCAGCAGGTGATTGAGCATCGTGAAGACCGACTTCTTCATTTCACCGGCATAGGACGTCCCCCCGATCAGAACGATCTTGCGGGTAAGATCACAGGCGATAACCGTTTCCGAACGACAGCCGTGTTTGTCGGGATCGGCCTTGAAACTTGGCAGATCGACAATCGTCATCTCAGGGTCGAAGCCATCGAGGTCGCTGAGTTCAGGGCGCAGCAACAGGTTGCGAATGAAGAGCGAATGCCAGGCATATTCGGTAAAGACCCGTACCGGCAGACGATGGGTCGCGTCTGCGCCGCCATAAAGGTCCTGGGCGAAGAGCTCCCTTCCTTCCGCGTGCTGAAGAAAATCCGACAGAAGCTGATCGAACTGCGCCTTGGATATTTGCGCATTGTTGTCCCACCAGACGGTATCTCTGGTGCTTTCGTCTTTCACGACGAATTTGTCTTTCGGGGAGCGGCCAGTGTGAATGCCAGTTTCCGCGACAATTGCGCCGCCGGCCGCGAGCCGGGTTTCACCACGAGAAAGAGAATACTCATAAAGTGCAGGCTCATTCTGGTTCCAATAGAGCGCCTTCAGGCCCTTAAAACCAAAAATATCGCAACCTTTGGAAGGATTCCTGACACCGACTTCTTTCATGTTCCCGCAGTCCTCGTGATGTGGGCGTGTTTGTCGCTGCCGGACAAGCAAAAATGTTGACAGATCCGGCGCTGAGGGCTGCGAACGTAGTGGAATGCCCAAGGGGCAGCAAGACCACCAAAAGTGCTATGTCATTGTTTAATCGATTAAAATCCCGCGTTTATTTTCCGATGTTTAATTTGGATCGCGAATAAAAAACCGAAACCTTCGGAATGTTCGAATTGGCGAAAAAATCGAAAGAAAACGCGCAAGACTCGCGTATCCGCCTGGTCGAATCTGAGGCCGTGCTCATTGCTTGGTCGCGTCAAACGCCTTTATTGATCTTACGGTCCGCGACATCTTGAATTTTCTCGGCGCGCACTCCATCAATGCTTTCCGTAGGGGCGATTTTCAGATTTTCAACGCATCTCTTCATGCGGTTTGCCTTAATTTATGCGCATTTAGCAGGCCAAACGCTGTGTGATACACTAAAGCTTGCCATCGGTGCGTAGCCGGAAATGGAAACACAAAGCATGCCGACAATTGCCTTGGTCGATGACGACCGTAATATTTTGACCTCAGTCTCAATTGCACTGGAGGCGGAAGGGTATCGCGTCCAGTCTTACACCGATGGAACATCGGCTTTGGACGGATTGCAGACCGATCCGCCGGAGCTGGCGATCTTCGATATCAAGATGCCGCGCATGGACGGGATGGAATTGCTTCGCCGTCTTCGTCAGAACTCCGATTTGCCGGTAATCTTCCTGACATCGAAAGATGATGAGATCGACGAATTGTTCGGTCTGAAGATGGGTGCAGACGATTTCATCCGCAAACCGTTTTCGCAGCGTCTGCTGGTCGAGCGTGTGCGCGCGGTGTTGCGCCGGGCTCAGCCAAAGGATGCCTCTGCCCCGCGTGACGACGCCGACAAACTGCTGGAACGTGGCCAGCTTGTGATGGACCAGGAACGGCACACCTGCACCTGGAACAACAAGCCGGTCACTCTCACTGTTACGGAATTCCTGATCCTGTCCGCCTTGGCGCAGCGCCCGGGTGTCGTTAAAAGCCGAAACGCGTTGATGGATGCAGCCTATGATGATCAGGTCTATGTCGACGACCGGACCATCGACAGCCACATCAAACGTCTCCGGAAAAAGTTCAAGGTTGTTGACGACGACTTCGACATGATCGAAACACTTTATGGTGTTGGCTACCGGTTCCGGGAAGCCTGACTGGACCGCAAGCGTCCAAATACCTTAGAGCGAGCCTGAATGGCGGTTGAAAGCGAGAGCGTCGAAGACGGCACGGTAACCGAACCTGCAAACGGTTCGGAGCGCTCGCGCTTGCGCCGTCTCGGCAACAAGCGCATTCGCAGGCGCCTTCTCAATCAGCTGGGCCGGATCTTCGGAACCTACGTGCTGTCGTCATTGACGCGGCGGATCATCGCGATCAACCTTGTTGGTCTGCTGGCGCTCGTAATCGGCATTTTGTACCTCAATCAGTTTCGCGCCGGACTGATTGATGCCCGTGTTCAGAGCCTGCTCACTCAAGGTGAAATCATTGCCGGTGCGATTGCAGCTTCGGCCACGGTCGATACCGGCACGATCACGGTTGACCCTGAACGCCTTTTACAGCTGCAGGCAGGTGAGAGCATAACGCCGACAACCGACGATCTCGACAGCCTGGACTTTCCGATCAATCCCGAGCGGGTTGGACCGGTATTGCGCCGTCTGATTTCGCCGACAAAAACGCGGGCGAGGATCTATGACCCTGAAGGCATCTTGATCCTCGATTCCCGGCATCTTTATTCCAGTGCCCAGATCCTGCGCTTTGATCTGCCGCCGCCTACGGCAGAAGAAGAGGGATTTTGGAATTCGCTCTGGCAATGGACCAAGCGCTGGCTTCAGCAGGGTGACTTGCCACTTTATCAGGAAGTCGGTGGAGGCGATGGCCGGGCTTATCCGGAAGTCGAAGCTGCGCTTGCCGGGTCCCCGGCGAGCGTGACGCGAATTTCCCAAAGGGGTGAATTGATTGTCTCGGTTTCCGTTCCGATCCAGCGGTTCCGGGCGGTTTTGGGAGCGCTGCTACTCTCCACGCAGGGTGGGGATATTGATGCCATCGTCCGCGCGGAGCGAATAGCGATCATCAGGGTCTTTCTATTTGCTGCGACCGTCACGATCCTTTTGTCAATCCTGTTGGCGGGAACGATCGCAGGACCGGTGCGCCGTCTTGCTGCCGCTGCCGACCGGGTAAGGCGTGGATCTTCGGCCTCGCGTGAGGAGATCCCGGATTTTTCAGATCGTCAGGATGAAATCGGCCATCTGGCCCGCTCCTTCCGCGAGATGACAAATGCGCTCTACGACAAGATCGATGCGATTGAGCGGTTCGCGGCGGATGTTGCGCATGAACTGAAGAACCCGCTGACCTCTTTGCGGAGTGCCGTTGAGACGTTGCCGCTGGCCAAGTCGAAGAACTCGCAGGATCGATTGATGGAAGTCATCCAGCACGATGTGCGCCGTCTCGATCGGTTGATCAGCGATATTTCCGATGCTTCGCGTCTCGATGCGGAGCTTGCCAGGATCCAGGCTGAAACCATCGATATTGCGGAATTGCTGCGCAACATGGCGGACGCGGCCAATCAGACGGCCGGTGCTGACGATGCCAGCGTCAAGTTGGCAGTCGCTGATGCTCAAGGCGCCAAGCCCTACGAAATGCAAGGTCATGACATTCGCCTGGGTCAGGTCATGAGCAACCTTCTCGACAATGCCCGTTCCTTTTCTCCGTCAAGCGGAACTGTTCGGGTTGATCTCAGCCGGGAGGGGCGTGGGTTCAAGATCATGGTCGATGATGATGGCCCGGGCATCCGTGCGGAAAACACCGACCGGATCTTTGAGCGCTTTTATACCGACCGGCCAGACGGCGAAGGGTTCGGAAACAATTCAGGTCTCGGCCTGTCGATTTCACGGCAGATCATCGAGGCGCATGGCGGCACGCTGACGGCGACGAACCGTATTGAGCAGGGCGCGGATGGCAGCCAGAAAATCGCCGGGGCAAGGTTTGTAATCTATCTGCCGCTTGGACCGGGTAAGTGACAGCTGAAGCCGTCCATGCGAATTGTGCCATTGTCGGCACGATCGGATTGTTGATCCGGGGAAGCGCCGGAAGCGGCAAGACCTCACTGTGTGACCTTCTGATAGAAGCGGCCTCGTCTCGAGGAAACTTCGGGCGGCTCGTTTCGGACGACTATGTTTATTTGAGTGGCAAGGGGACACGGCTTCTCGCTGAAGCGCCGGAGGCGATCCGTGGACGAATGGAAGTGCGTGGTTTCGGTCTGGTTGAACAGGCAGTTGACCACCGGGCGCAGGTGCATCTTGTCATTGACCTTCAGCCGTTGAGTGATTTGGAACGGCTACCTGAAAACCGATTGGATCATGTGATGCTCGAGGGCATTCAGGTCCCGGCTCTGAAGTGTCCTGAAGACCGGCCAGTCAATAGCATGCGTATGATCCGTTGGGCGCTTCGCGCGCTGTTTCCAGGGAACCTGGATTATATTTAAGGGATCGAGGATCTTTTTTGCTTGCATGTCTGCAAACGGTTGAAGAGAGTGCATCAGACTGATAAACGCCCGGCGCGTTCCGGGTTCTGACCGGAACCCTGAGCAGATAACACACGATAGTCAGGCCGAACGACACATGATTGGACTAGTACTTGTGACCCACGGGCGTCTCGCCGAGGAATTCAAGGCGGCGCTGGAGCATGTTGTCGGGCCTCAGGAACAGGTCGAAACCATTTCCATAGGTCCGGATGACGATATGGAGCAGCGTCGGCAGGACATTCTAACGGCCGTCGAAGCAGCCAATTCCGGCAAGGGTGTGGTTTTGCTGACCGATATGTTCGGTGGAACACCGTCGAACCTGGCAATCTCGGTTATGGACAGCAAGTCCGTCGAGGTGGTTGCCGGCGTCAATCTGCCCATGCTCATCAAACTGGCCAGTGTCAGGGCAGATCGCGAATTGGCAGAAGCTGTCGACGAGGCTCGCCAGGCTGGGCAAAAATACATTTCCGTTGCTAGTCAGGTGCTGTCGGGACAGAACTAATAAAAAACATGACAGCAGACACACCGTTGGAAAGAGATCTCACCATTGTGAACCGGCGCGGCCTTCATGCGCGGGCATCGGCTAAACTTGTGAAACTGGTCGAAACCTTCGAGGCAGAAGTCAACGTGTCCAAAGACGGTCAGACAGTTGGTGGCACGTCGATCATGGGATTGATGATGTTGGCTGCCAGCCCGGGGTGCTGCATCAAGGTCTGTGTTGCAGGTGTTGACGCTGAAGAGGCTTTGACAGCGATTTCAGAACTGGTTGAAAGCGGTTTCGGCGAGACTGACTGACTCTTATTGCCCGTTCCGCAACCTTCGGGCCATTCCCGTCAGCTTTATTGAGGAGAACGATGGCAGGAAACTCCGAAGACCGGTTGATTTCATCCGCAACAGCCGTTTTGACCCATATTCATGAAGCGCTCGAGCTTGAGTTCGGATTTGAACTCTGGGACGGAAGCCGGGTGCCTCCCGAATTGCCGGAAAATGGAATGCGGATCGCGCTCGGTCAAACGGCGCTGACGCAATTGTTGCGCCGTCCGGGCATCAAGACGGTCGTCGACCTTTACTCCGAAGGCAGGATCGACCCACGCGGCGGCACAATTTTTGATTTTGCGGACAAAAGACCCAAGGTCAAAGGCCGCGAAATTCGGAAGCGCTTGAAAAAGACTTTGCTTCTGAAAAACGCATTGCCGCTTCTGTTGGGCAGCAATGCCGTTAAAGGGCAGACCGACGGGCTGGACGCCGGACGTGCAGCAGACCGCAGCTCTGGCAGTCGAAAGGACGACATTGCCTTTCATTATGATGTCTCCAATGACTTCTATCGTCTCTTTCTGGATCCGGAGATGGTCTACACCTGTGCCTATTTCACGGACTGGTCGAACGATCTGGCGACAGCTCAAAAAGACAAGCTGGACATGATTTGCCGGAAACTGCGACTGAAGCCCGGCGAGCGCATGCTCGATATCGGTTGCGGCTGGGGCGCGCTCATCTGTCACGCTGCCGAACACTATGGCGTAAACGCTGTCGGTGTCACGCTGGCCGAAGAGCAGCTGAAACTCGCTGAAGAACGGATCAAAGAGCGTGGACTGGAAGACAAGGTCTCGGTCAAGCTGATCGATTATCGCGAGATGGATGGCAAGTTCGACAAGATCTCTTCCATCGGAATGTTCGAAGCTGTCGGTCTCGACAACTATGACAATTATTTCCAGAGCGTGCACCGCCTGTTAAAGCCGCGCGGGCTTTACCTCCACCATGCGATCACCCGGCGCGGCAAGAAGGATTTGAAAGCCTTCCGCCGTAAGAAGCCGGAATATCAGGCACTTGTGCGCTATATCTTTCCCGGTGGAGAGGTCGACCATATCGGTTGGACATTGACCAATCTCGAAGCTCATGGCTTCGAAGTGCACGACGTGGAAGCCTGGCGCGAGCATTACGCCAGAACCACACGGTTGTGGGCCGAGAACCTGATGGCGGTCAAGGATGCGGCCATCGCCGAAATCGGCGAAGAGAAATACCGTCTTTGGTTGGCCTATCTGATCGGCGTCTCGCTGGGTTTTGAACGTGGTTCGATTGGTATTTTTCAGACGGTGACCTCTCGGCGGACCAAGGGCCTGTCCGGCATGCCGCCAACACGTGAAGACCTCTACAGAAAGTAAGGTCAGTTCGTGATGCGCAGCCTGTCTTGCCTCGCATGTCTTTTCTCGATCCTAATTGTTGCAATTGTGCTGCCGCTGCATGCGCAAACAACTAACGATCTGGAAGAGCTCCTTCAGGACATTCATGGGTCGGATTGCTCGCCGCACGGACCGGCTCGGGTTCTCTATGTCCAGGCACCTGACGCGAAGGCTTGGCTGACCTGTGGCGTGGAACGGCCATCTGGTCATCCAACTGCGCGTAACAGTCGTTTTCTGACTGCTTCGCTCGGCAAGCTGTTTTTGTCCGTTGCCTTGCTGCAGCTTCATGAAAAGAGCGTGCTGAACATTGATGACAAGGTGTCAAAGTGGTTGCCGAGTAACGTCATTGACGGGCTCGGCGGCGCGGATCATCTGACCATTGCTCATCTGCTTACCATGACAAGCGGGCTGCCGGACTATCTGGACGAAGCGTATTATCTGGAAAGCCTGTCCAGGGTCGCGGCGGGCGAGACCGCTAGGGAAATTCTTCACTGGGCTGTTGGGACGATTGCGGATGAGGGCCGTCTCTTTGCTCCTGGAAACGCTTATGACTATTCCAACAGCAACTACCTGCTGGCACAGATCATTCTTGAAGAGGCAACCGGCTCTTCGATGAACAGGATGTTCTCGGAAAATATTTTCCTACCGACCGGTATCAAAGAGGTGCAGGTCCTCGGGTTTGGTGTGGGGCCGGATGACTTCGTGCAGGGAAATGAGGACTTTGGCAGCGGCCTCCAGCCTGTTGACGCCTTTCTCATCGGTTTCGGGTTTGGCGATGGTGGACTGGTGGCAAACGCCGAAGACATCGCGTCGTTCTATCGTGCTCTCTTCAACGAGGGCGACGTCTTGAGCCGGAACAGCATCGTGCGTCTGCTGCAAGACCCGATTGGTGAGGGCTACGGTATGGGAGTTGAAATCGAAACCGATCCGGATCTGGGACAAGTGGTTGGTCACTCAGGTGGCGATGTCGGATTTTCCGCTGATGTGCGACATGTCCCGGAGCATGGCGTGACAGTCGTGTATCTTTCTGCGGAAGCCAATGACGATGTTTCCGTCACTTTCGACGTTCTTGTTGAACTGCTGAATTGAGGCCTGGCAAGGAATTTTAAATGATATAAAGAATTCTTTATATCTTTATTGCGTCATGTTCGTTGGGCAGGTATAAACCGCCGCAGGATTTCCGGGAAGCATTTCGGAAATCAGCCTGGGGCTGCCGCCATACTTGTCTCGTTTCAAGTCACCGGCTGGCTCAATGCCCTTCTCAAGGCCTGGCCTTTAACGCTGGCTCAAACAGCAGGACACATTAATGACCGACTACATTGTCAAGGACATCGGGCTCGCCGACTGGGGCCGTACCGAGATTGAAATTGCCGAACACGAAATGCCGGGCCTGATGGCTTGCCGTGCTGAATTCGGTGAAAGCAAACCGCTTAAGGGCGCTCGCATCGCCGGGTCATTGCATATGACCATCCAGACCGCGGTATTGATTGAAACGCTAGTTGCACTCGGTGCTGAAGTTCGCTGGGCGTCCTGCAACATCTATTCGACACAGGATCAGGCAGCAGCAGCCATCGCCGCATCGGGCGTTCCGGTTTTCGCCATCAAGGGTGAAACGCTGGAAGAATACTGGGATTATGCCGACAAGATCTTCGACTTCCCCGAAGGTGCGAACATGATCCTCGATGATGGCGGCGACGCAACGCTGTACATCCTGCTTGGCGCACGGGTCGAGGCCGGAGAAACCGGTCTCATTGAAAATCCGACGTCTGAAGAAGAGGAATGTCTCTTTGCGCAGATCAAAAAGCGCATGGCTGCAAACCCGGGCTGGTTCACGAAACAGAAGAGCCTGATCCAGGGTGTTTCGGAAGAAACCACAACGGGCGTTCTGCGTCTTTACGAGATGCAGAAAAACGGCTCGTTGCCGTTCCCGGCAATCAACGTCAATGACAGTGTCACCAAGTCCAAGTTCGACAACCGCTACGGTTGCCGCGAATCTCTGGTCGACGGTATCCGTCGCGGCACCGATGTCATGATGTCTGGTAAGGTTGCGGTGGTTTGCGGTTACGGCGATGTCGGCAAGGGTTCTGCACAGTCACTCGCCGGAGCAGGTGCCCGCGTGATCGTCACTGAAATCGATCCGATTTGTGCCTTGCAGGCGTCCATGGACGGCTTTGAAGTCAAGACCATGGAGCAGGCACTGCCGGAGGGCGACATTTATGTCACCGCAACCGGTAACAAGGACATCATCACCTTTGACCACATGCGTGGCATGAAGGACATGGCGATCGTCTGTAACATTGGCCACTTCGACAACGAGATCCAGGTTGCCGCTTTGAAGAACACAAAGCTGCGCCCGGTCAAGGATCAGGTGGACATGTATGAATTTCCGGATGGAAAGCGCATGATCCTGCTGTCGCAGGGACGTCTGGTGAACCTCGGCAACGCAACAGGCCATCCGAGCTTCGTGATGTCTGCAAGCTTTACCAACCAGGTTCTGGCGCAGATCGAACTCTACACCAAAGGCAACGAGTACAAGAACGAAGTTTATGTGCTGCCAAAGCACCTGGACGAGAAGGTCGCTCGTCTGCACCTGGAAAAACTCGGTGTCACGTTAACTGAATTGTCCGACGAGCAATCCCAATATCTGGGGATTAATAAGGCTGGTCCGTTCAAGTCGGAACACTACAAGTACTGATTTGCGATTGGTGATCCACTAGATGTAGTGATCGCCTCGATTCGGTGCTGTGAACAAAAAAATGCAGGACCCTTCAATTTGACGGGTCCTGTTAACTTTTCAGCAACGGACTCTTCTGCGTGATTCTCAAAAAGGTTATGGTTTAAGCGAATCAAAGGCCAGGAGGCAGATGTCTTTGATTTGCTCCCAGAATCCGGGAGCTGCAGCCCGCAAAAAACGGGTCAAGGCGGCACTAAGGGGATCATAAGATGCCGAAAGGCAGCAGGGACGGCGCGCGATCACGCGCGACGTGGCGAGATTGGAGTCCGAAAACGGTTGCGCTTGGTGGTACGGCGTTGACGGCCTTTGGCTTGTCCAGCGTTCCGGCCTATGCCGACATGCTCGCCGACACCGCTGCAGCAATCAATCCCGGTGCGATGATCTTGTTTGGTGCTTTTGGCGGCATTTGCGCGTTTGCTGTAACTGCTGCCGTCGCACTTGTCCGTCATCGCAAGCAGTCCGCCCAGCTAACCAGCGCGTTGGAAAAGGAAAAGAGTGACCTCAAGTTCCGGGTGGACCGGCTTGAAGCCATGCTTAACACCGACGAGCAGCGGGTGATTGTCTGGACTGGCAATGGCGCAATGCCCCAGATCTGGGGCGTCCTTCCCGAAACATCCGGTGTTCCGCGTCCTCCGGCACAATTGCTTGCCTTCGGCAGCTGGCTGACCGCCAAATGCGCGGGAGATCTGGAACGGCATCTGGACCTGTTGTTCCGGACGGGTGAGGCCTTCACCACAACACTGAAGACCCGAACCGGCAGCTATGTCGAGGCACTTGGCCGCACGACGGGCGGAGCCGTCGTGCTTCGGCTGCGCGACCTGACGGGCGAGCGTCAGATGCAAGCCGAGCTTGCCGCACGCAACGCCAAGATATCAGGCGAGCTGCATATGCTGCACGCATTGCTTGACGCCATGCCCGCACCTGCCTGGCAAAGAGATGCCGAAGGCAATCTGATCTGGGCGAACGCGGCCTATGCGGAGGCGGTCGAAATGCCGACGGCAGATGCCGCCGTGAAGGAAGGGGCCACTTTCCTCGACGCAGCAGCTCGCACGGCCATGGCCGTGAAGCGAACTGAAGATGGTTGCTTCTCAGCCCGAATTCCAATTGTGGCTTCAGGTGAACGCCGCGTCTTTGAAGTCACTGATGTCAATGCGAATGTCGGCGGAGCCGGTATTGCCGTGGACATCAGTGAGCTGGAACAGTCCCGCAAGGAAATGGGACGCGCTGAGGAATTTCACGGCCGGACGCTGGACCAGCTGGCTGCCGCCGTCGCGATCTTCAGCAGCGACCGCAAACTGCAATTCTACAATGCCGCCTTCCGTCAGCTATGGGATCTGGACCCGTCCTTCCTGGAAGGCCAGCCTGAAGACGGCGCCGTGCTCGACGCACTCCGGGCTGCACGCAAGTTGCCTGAACAGGCAGACTATCGGGTCTGGCGCAACAAGATGCTGGAGAGCTACCAGTCTCTTGAAGCCCGGGAAAGCTGGTGGCACCTGCCCGATGGGCGCACCTTGCGCGTGATCGCCAATCCGCATCCGCAAGGCGGCGTTACTTATATCTATGAAAACGTGACTGAGCAGTTGGATCTGGAAAGTCGGTACAATGCCCTCACAAGGGTCCAGGGCGAAACGCTCGACAATCTGTCGGAAGCTGTTGCCGTGTTTGGCTCTGACGGGCGCCTTCGTCTTTGGAACCCTGCATTCGGCCGCATCTGGAGCCTCGGAGAAGATCGGCTGGCAGAACTTCCGCACGTAAAGGAAGTTGTGTCAGCCTGTGTTCTGAGCGACACGGAGCAAGAGGCTTGGGATCTGCTTGCCAGCAACGTTACCGGCCTTCTGGACAACCGTACTCAAAATGTCAGTCGCCTTGAGCGGCACAACGGCGACGTTTTGGACTATGCCACGGTTCCTCTGCCGGACGGCGGCACGCTTGTCACATTCGTTGACGTGACCGACAGCGTGAATGTCGAGCGGGCGCTGCTTGAAAAGAACGAGGCTCTGCAGCAGGCTGATCAGATCAAGAACGCCTTCATCCAGCATGTGTCTTATGAGCTGCGTTCGCCGTTGACGAACATCATTGGATTTGCCCAACTTCTGGCCGATCCGAAATTTGGCGAACTCTCAGAAAAGCAGGGCGAATACGCCGAATACATCCAATCGTCGTCCTCGGCGCTGCTCGCCATCATCAACGACATTCTCGATCTGGCAACGCTCGATGCCGGCATCATGGAATTGGACCTCGGCGAGGTTGACGTCGCCTCCACGGTCTCTGCGGCGGTTGAAGGGTTGAAGGACCGGATTGCCGAAGCAAAGATTAATTTGCGGACGCAGGTACCTGCCGATATCGGCATGATGATTGCCGACGAAAAACGGTTGCGTCAGGTCCTGTTCAATCTGATTGCCAATGCGGTGCGCTACTCCGAAGAAAACGGTGTCGTCGATGTCAGCTGTAGCCGTGAAGACGATACGGTAAAATTCATCGTCAAGGATCATGGTTACGGCATTCCGGCAGAGATCCTGACGCAGGTCTTCAACCGGTTTGTCGGTCACGACACGGGTGCACGGCGACAGGGCGCTGGCTTGGGTCTTGCCATCGTCAAGAGCTTCGTTGAGCTCCATGGTGGTTCGGTTGAGATCGATTCCGATGAGGGCAATGGCACAACGGTCACATGCGCTTTCCCGGCTCGGCCTGAACAGGCGGACCAGGCCGCTGCCGAATAGACCGCTGGCCAGAGAGCAAACATGGCAGATCACCAGCTGCGGTCCATACCCGACTTTTTCCTCGAACTGACGATTGCCGACGAAGCTGATACGCGGCGCTTGGCAAATGATCTGGCCGTCATGTTGAGAGCCGGCGATGTTGTCTGCCTCTCGGGAGATCTGGGCGCTGGTAAATCCACCTTAACCCGTGCACTTGTGCGGTCCCTCGCCAAGGACCCTGAGCTGGAAGTACCAAGTCCGACCTTTACGCTCGTTCAGACATACGAGTTCGATCGGTTCGATCTGTCACATCTTGATCTTTACCGCCTTGAGGACCCCGAAGAACTGGAAGAGTTGGGTCTTGAAGATCTTTTGGAAACCGGGGCGGCATTGATTGAGTGGCCGGAGAAGGCAGAGGAGCTGCTGCCCGAAAAGGCCCTTTGGATCCAGATCACGCAGCCCGATGAAGCCGAGGACAAGCGTCTGTTTCGATTTCATGCAGCGGACATATCCTGGCAAGCTCGAACTTTGGAAACGCACGAGATCAGAACCTTTCTGGAACGTTCTTCGTTTCCGGATGCTGAACGGCGGTTTCTGGCCGGTGACGCCTCGCTGCGGACCTTCGAAACGGTTACCGCGAATGACAGGTCGGCCGTGCTGATGCGCTGGCCGTTTCACCAGAACACGCTCGCTCAAGGCGTCTCCGACTATATGTCCAGTGTGCACTTGGCGCAGGATTGCCGCTCGGTTCTGGCGATCGGGGCGGAACTCCGGCAACGTGGATTTCGAGCGCCGAAAGTCTATGAAGCCGAGCCTGACAAGGGGCTTGTTCTGGCCGAAGATCTGGGCCGCGAAACCATCGTCAAGAACGGTGCTCCAGTCTCGGAACGGTATTTCGCCGCCGTTGAAGTGCTGGCAAATATGCATGGTCAAACCTGGCCAAGATCACTTCCAGTTGACGGATACCGAACTTACGAGGTGCCCGGTTATTCGTCGGATGCATTGATAACCGAAGCCTCGCTCTTTCTGGATTGGTATGTGCCTGAAAAAACCGGGCGAGCGGTTGATGTCGCCGCGCGGGTGTCGTTTGAAAACCTGTGGCGCAAGACGTTGCAATCCATAGCCTCTGCGCAATACGGATGGGTTTTACGCGATTTTCATTCACCCAATTTGCTTTGGCAGTACGACGCAACAGGAACCGATCGGATCGGGTTGATCGATTTCCAGGATACGGTCTACGGTCCGGTGGCGTATGATGTTGCATCGCTGTTGCTCGACGCTCGAACGGATATCAGTCAGGATCTGGAATCAGCCCTTTTTGATGCTTATGTCTCTTTAAGGGAAAATCAGTCGCAGGGTTTTGACAAGGTTGGGTTCTCCGCTGCCTATTCGGTGATGGCAGCGCAGCGGATTTCCAAAATCATCGGCATCTTCGTCAGGCTCGCCAGACGGGACGGCAAGCCGGCATATTTGAGCCATTTGCCCCGTATGCTAGGCTATCTCGACCGGGTGCTTGACAGGCCGAATCTGTCGGAACTGAAAGACTGGTACAACGGTTTCCGGCATTGAGCCTGCAAGGGTGCGATGCCGGTCTACTATCAATTGAGCATGATCCATGACCAACACACGGTTCCGTCCATCGAAAGCCATGATCCTGGCAGCAGGTCTCGGCAAACGCATGCGCCCTTTGACGGCGACGACGCCGAAACCACTCATTGAAGTGAATGGTCAGGCACTGATCGATCATGGCATGGATCGGCTATCGGCGGCCGGTGTTAAGACCTGCGTCGTCAACGTCCACTATCTGGCTGATCTTGTCGAGGTGCATGTGCGCCGGCGCCAGGATATGGAAATTCTCATTTCCGATGAACGCGAACAGCTTCTGGAAACGGGAGGCGGTATCACGAAAGCCTTGCCGTTGCTCGGTGACGAACCGTTTTTCCAGTTGAACGCCGACACCTGTTACTGGATTGAAGGGGTAAAACCCAATCTGGAACACATGATCGATGCCTGGGATGAATCCCGCATGGATGCACTTCTGCTTGTCGCTGAAACGGTGAAGTCAGTGGGATATGGCGGCCGCGGTGACTTTGACATGGCAAAGGATGGTGCACTGACCCGCCGTCTTGAAAAGGGTGTGACACCCTTTGCCTATGCTGGCGCCACCATTTTGCACCCGCGTCTCTTTGAAGGCGCGCCGGAAGGCCCTTTCTCCATGAATACGCTCTTTGACCGGGCTATTGAAAATGGTCGCCTGTTTGGTGTGCAGATGGAAGGGCTCTGGCTTCATATTGGAACACCGGAAGCCATCCATGCCGCGGAATATGCAGTGCGCGAAAGCGCGGCCTGACGAATGGGTGAAAGACCGAGCCTCTTCACCGTTCCACCCTCCGTTCCGTTTCTGAAAACGCTGGTAGATACGCTGGTCGACGGGTCACTTTTGCCGGGGTTTCGGCCGCTTGATGACCCATTGCTTTTGCCTAGGGTCACGCTCTATCTGCCGACGCGTCGTGCGGCCCGGCTCTTGCCGGAACTGTTTCAGCAGAAGTTTGGCGGCAAACCTGTTCTTTTGCCTGTCATCCGTCCGGTCGGGGACGCCGATGAGGACGTTCAGGGCCTCAGCGGTGATGCCGATCTGGAGCCGCTTCCGCCTGCCATACCTCTTCTGGAGCGGCATCTGGCTATGACACGGCTGGTGAAGGCGTGGAAGGGAATGCTGCGTCGGGAGGCCTTGAGCCTGCGTTCGGACGAACCGTTGGGTCTGCCGGCATCGACTGCTGATGCGGCTTGGCTCGCCGCAGACCTTCTGACATTGATGGATGAAGTGGAAACGGAAGAGGCGGACTGGTCCGGGCTGGGTGGGCTGGTGCCGGAGGATCATGCGCGTTACTGGCAGATCACGTTGGATTTCCTCCAGATTGTCCAGACGGCTTGGCCGGCTCATTTGGCAGAGCTCGGCAGAATGGACCCAAAAGCGCGCCGTTCGGCACTGATCAGGCGAGAAGCTGAACGCCTTAAGTCAACTGCGCAAAAGGGGCCTGTCATTGTTGCTGGGGTCACTGGCTCCGTACCTGCAACTGCAGAGCTTCTGAAAGTGGTTGCCGAACTGGACCAGGGCCTCATTGTGCTGCCCGGCCTCGATCATCATCTTGATGAAAGGTCATGGGCAGCGCTCGGTGAACGTCAGGCCCCAGCGCCTGGCCAGATCGCGGCTGCAAAGCCGGCATCGATATTACCGTCTCATCCGCAATATTCGCTCAAACAATTGCTGATCCGTCTGAAGGCGTCACGCGCTGATGTTGTTCCGTTGAGCAGCGCCGGAACACCTGAGTTGCAGCTGCGTGAAGAGCTGGTGTCCGAGGCTCTCCGGCCAGCGGATACTTCTGACGGTTGGACACAATATCTTCAGCAGCGCTCCGGGCAGGATCGGGCGAAAGCGTTGCAGGATGTCGCAATTCTGACCGCTCGCAACGAGGCGGACGAAGCCTTGAGCGTCGCCATTGCCTTGCGGGAGGCGATTGAACTTGGTCAGACATCGGCACTGATATCTGCGGACAGGATGCTGACCCGGCGTGTCGCAGCCGAGTTGGCGCGCTGGAACATTCAGGTCGATGACAGTGCGGGCCGCCCCCTGGACCAGACTGCGCCTGCAGTGTTGGCGATCCTTGCCGCAAAACTCGCGCTGGAGGGGTGCGAACCGATCGACCTTTTGGCTCTTCTCAAACACCCCCTTGCACGGCTCGGATTGCAGGCAAAGGATATTCGCTCTGCTGCACGCGCGCTTGAACGTGGTGTCCTGCGAGGACCGAGGGCGCGCCCCGGCACTGCCGGTTTGAAACAAGCCGTTGAGGCCAGTCGGGAAGCTGCCACCAGTGCATCTCATGTGCCGCGCTGGAAGAAGGTTCATGATGAAGACTGGGATGTGATTGCTGGTCTTGTGGACCGTCTCGCCTCAGCTCTTGAGCCGCTGGAGGAGATTGCAAACAGCTCCGAACCTCTGGATGTCACAGAACTTGCCAGAAGACATGTGGACATTTTGCAGTCAGTTGCGGTGGATGAAGCCGGGTCGGTTGACGAGCTGTTCGCCGGAGAAGCAGGGGAAGCGCTCGCCGGCTTCTTGTCGGGTTTGCTGGAAGCCGGCTCGAGCGGTCTGGAAATCGTGCCGCGCGAATGGTCATCCGTCCTGCCTGCGTTGATGTCTGGTGAAGCTGTCCGCCGGCGTGTGCCAGGCGATATGCGCGTTCAGATCTTGGGTCCCATGGAAGCCCGCCTGCAGTCATTCGATTTCGCTGTCCTTGGTGGTTTGAACGAAGGTGTCTGGCCGCAACGGACCAGAAACGATCCCTGGTTGAACCGACCGATGAAAAGAGACATGGGGTTGGAACCTCCCGAGCGCCGGCTCGGCGCTGCGGCCCATGATTTTTCCCAAGGACTTGGTGCCGGACGTGTTCTCCTGACCCGTGCCGCCAGGGCGGATGGAGCACCGACCGTTGCCTCACGGTGGCTCCAGCGGCTGACGACTTTGGCCGGACCCAATATCGCCCGTGTCATGGAGCAGCAAGGCGCTCGCTTTACGTCTCTGGCAGGCCGGCTTGACCGGGCACCGGGGCCAGTTACGCCCGCAACAAGGCCGAGGCCAAGTCCGCCGCTCGCAGCACGGCCAAAGACTCTTTCGATCACCGAGATTGAACGCCTGATCAGAGATCCCTATGCGGTCTATGCCCGTCATGTTTTGGATCTCCAACCTGTTGAGCCGATTGGCGGTGAACCGGGCGCGGCGGACAAGGGCAACCTTGTTCACGATGCCTTGGCAAATTTCCTGTCGAACTGGAAAGGCCCATTCGACAGCAGTGCTGTTGACGCTCTTTTGGAGATTGGGGAAGAGCTCTTTCGACCGTTGGATGCATTCCCGGCGATACGCGCACTGTGGTGGCCGCGGTTCCAGCGCATCGCCGCAGGATTTGTCGGCTACGAAGCAATCCGGTCTCAGACACTGGAAAGACGGTATCTGGAAATTGGCGGAGGTGTTGACCTCAAGCTTCCGGGATTTGAGTTCCGGTTGCGCGGCCGCGCGGACAGGATTGACCTCCTGGAGGGAGGAGGTCTGGCAGTTATCGATTATAAAACCGGTCAGGTGCCGTCTCAGAAACTGGTTGATGCGCTTCTGGCTCCGCAATTGCCACTAGAAGCCGCAATGATCAAACGTTCCGGGTTCAAGGACGTTCCGGCAGACGCGCCATTGACCGAGTTGCTGTACCTGCAGCTGAAGGGGGGTCTGGAACCGGTCATAGACGTCCTGCGCAATCCCAAGGACGTTGAACTGGCGGATCTGGCAGAAGATGCATGGACCCGTCTTGAACAGCTCATTGCACATTATGCTGATGAAAAGACAGGCTATCTGTCGCGCGCAAGGGTGATGCGTGGCCGGCAGATGGACGGCGATTTCGATCACCTGGCACGTTCGCAGGAATGGGCTCTTGGCGGAGACGATCCGGCATGAGCGGCGTTGACATCCCCCAGCTGACGAAAGAACGGCAGGATCGTGCTTCAAGACCCAGGGCCTCGGCTTGGGTGAGTGCCAATGCTGGTTCTGGAAAGACTTTCGTTCTGTCCCGCCGTGTCGTGCGATTGCTGTTGGACGGCACGGATCCAAGCCGCATTCTTGCGCTGACCTTCACCAAGGCGGCGGCTGCCGAAATGGCGACACGTGTCTTCAAGATCCTTGGTGAGTGGGTGACAGTCGAAGACGAAGCGCTTGCACGTGAACTTGAAGAGATCGAGGGCCGAAAGCCCAGTGCCGCGCGACTGGCGCTTGCACGCAGATTGTTTGCCAAAGCGCTGGAAACGCCGGGCGGTTTGAAAATCCAGACCATTCACGGCTTCTGCGAAGCTTTGCTGCATCAGTTTCCGCTTGAAGCCAATGTCGCCGGGCATTTTGCGGTTTTGGACGATCGGATTGCTGGCGAGTTGATGGCCGAAGCCCGCGCGGTTGTATTGCACAAGGCCGAGATGGAACCGGAAAGTGCGTTTGGGACCGCCCTGAATTCCGTTATTGACCTTATGAGCGACGGCGGCGCTCAGAAAGCTCTGGATGAACTCATTCAGAACCGGGACGCTTTTCGTCGTTGGACGGTTGATGCCGGGGACCTGGAAAGGGCGATCGCGGAACTCGCAGATTTGCTGGAGGTGGATCCTACTTCACGGCTTGATCTTTTTGATCTTCGGTTCCAGAACGAGTGCAGTCTCGATCTGGATAGCTGTCTTAGTTATGCCGAAGCTTTGAGAACCGGTGCAAAGACAGACCAGGCACGCGCTGATGAAATAGCAGCTGCAGCAAGGCTCGAAAATGCGTCCGCCTTTCGTGAAGCGTGGCTGCCTGTTTTCCTGACGGCCAAGTTTGAGCCGCGCAAGTCCCTCGCCACGAAGAAGGTCGCCGCTGAGTTCCCGGAGATGGTTGATGCTCTGGTCGCAGAGCAGGCGAGACTACTGTCGCTTCTGGCAGAGCGTCGCAAGGTGGCGACCTATGTCGGAACCATGTCTCTTTTGCGTCTTGCCGACGCGGTGATCCGCCACTACGAACTTGCAAAAACGGCCAGAGGGTATCTCGATTTCGAAGACCTTGTAGTCAAGACGGCAACGCTTTTGAGGAAGTCGGATGCTGCCCAGTGGGTGCAGTACAAGCTGGACCAGGGCCTTGATCACATTCTGGTCGATGAAGCACAGGATACCAGTCCGCGCCAGTGGGAAGTCGTCCAGGAACTCGCATCGGAGTTTTTTGCAGGCAGCGGCGCTCACGAAAGAACGCGGACGCTCTTTGCCGTCGGTGATGAAAAACAGTCCATCTATTCGTTCCAGGGTGCAGTTCCAGCCTATTTCGATGCCATGCGCCGGTCATTTTCGCAAAAGGCGGCTGCGGCAGAGCAAGAGTTTCATTCGGTTAATTTGCAGCTTTCCTTCCGTTCCACACCGGACGTCCTTGGTGCGGTCGACAAGGTGTTCGACGAGGAGACAGCTTACCGGGGCCTGTCACAGATCGCCGAGGCTCCGAAGCATGAGGCCATTCGAAAGGACCCGGGTATTGTCGATTTGTGGCCGCTGGAGGCGGAAACGGAGATTGCAGAACCCGATGATTGGCGACAGCCGATAGACCACGTCGGTTCCGACAACCCGATGCTGAAGGTTGCCAGGCGAATTGCCGGTGAAATTTCCCGATGGATGCGCGACGGGACCGCAGATCCCGGCGATGTCATGATCTTAGTGCGCAAGCGCGGCCCCTTCGTTGAAGCGCTCAACCGAGAACTGAAGCGATTGGGCATTCCGGCAGCCGGTAGCGATCGGTTGGTGCTGACGGATCATATCGCTGTAAAGGATCTTTCGGCTCTCGGGCGTTTCCTGCTTCTGCCGGAAGACGATCTTTCGCTTGCCGCCGTACTCAAAAGCCCACTCTTTGGTCTTGACGACGAGGACCTTCTGGAAATTGCCCGGAAAAGTGCGGCAGATATTCGTCCCGGCACACTTTGGCAGATGCTCGTCAAACGCTCCGACACATCAGAAAAATGGCAAAATGTGCGAGCCCGCCTGGAGGAGTGGCGCTCAAGGGCGGACTTCGTTCCTCCGTTTGAGTTCTATGCCAGGCTTTTGGGCGCAGACGGTGGGCGTCAGGCCTTTCGTGCGCGGCTTGGGGTCGAGGTTGATGACGTCCTTGACGAGTTCCTGGCCCTGACCGTTGCGTATGAACAGGCTGCGGCGCCCGGTCTGGAAGGGTTTTTGGCCTGGACGGCTGCCGCGCCGACCGAAATCAAGCGTGAGCTGACCAACACCAAGGGCATGGTGCGGATCATGACCGTGCACGGTTCAAAGGGACTGGAAGCCAGGATCGTCATTCTGGTCGACCCGGGCGCCGCACCGGTCAGCGCTATTCACGATCCTGCGTTTTTACCGCGCAAACGCCTTGGCAATGATCTGATGCCTCCTGCTCTGGTCTGGTTGCCTTCGAAAGCGGATCGAACTGTGTGGCATGACGAGGCAATCGAAGATCTCCGACTGGCGCAGGAAGAAGAATATCGGCGCCTCCTTTACGTTGCCCTGACACGCGCAGAAGACAGGCTGATCGTATGCGGCTGGGAGCCCAAACGAGGCGCTCACGAAAATTGCTGGTATTCGCTGGTCAGCAGGGCCCTGAAACCTGATGCACGTGAACTAATTGATGCAACGGGTGAGACAAACGGGTGGCGTTGGCAAAAGAGCAGTGCGGAGCCGACAGCCGATGCTAGAGCCGGACAGGAAGAAGCGGACGAGAATGCTGCGACAAGTGAAGCGCTTCCGGGCTGGCTGACGACACATGTTCGCGCGTTGCCAAAGAAGAAACGGCTTCAGCCATCTCGCGCCTTCGAAGCGATGGAAGAAAAGCAGGGAATTGAAGCGATCCCGGCCTTGGCGCGCCTTCAGGCGGGCCGGCAACCGCAGTCCTGGCCACTTGAGCGGGGGCGGCTTATTCACCGACTGCTGGAGTTGCTGCCAGATCTTGAACAGGAAGACCGGTTACCGGCTGCCGATAGCTACCTCAACCAGGCGCTCAAGCCTGAATTTGCGACGTATCGGAAACGGTTGCTCAACGAGATCGATGACATTCTCTCCAACAGGGATTTCGAACCTCTGTTTGCCGGCAATGCACTCGCTGAAGTTCCCCTCGTCGGAACGATTCGCGCAGCCAATGGAACGGAAGTGGAGATATCCGGACAGATCGACCGATTGCTGGTTGAGGATAACAGGGTCGTGATTGTGGATTACAAAACAAACTTCAATCCGCCGGATCGGGCAGAGGAAATTCCACTTGAATATCGCGCACAGCTTTGTGTTTACAGAGAAATGCTGAAACAGATTTACCCGGACACCGTCATTTCCGCGTGTCTGCTCTGGACGGCAAAACCCGAGTTGATGGAGATTCCGGCCCACATACTCGATGAGACATTTGCAGGTTTGCGTCCTGATGGCACATCCGCTTGACGGAGGCCGTGTCGCTTCCTACGTTCTTGCCAACTGATACACCTGCATCGTGTAGGTGTTTTCCTCCGAACCACGAGATCCTGTTATGGCTACCACTCAAGTTACCGATGCATCTTTTGAAACCGAAGTTCTGAATTCCGACGCACCGGTTGTTGTCGACTTTTGGGCCGAATGGTGTGGCCCATGCAAAATGATTGCCCCTGCCCTTGAAGAAATTTCCGAGGAAATGGGCGAACAGGTCAAGATCACCAAGCTCAATATCGACGAAAACCAGGACATGGCGATGAAATACGGTGTCCGTTCGATTCCGATGCTGATCCTGTTCAAAGGCGGTGAGCCGATGGCGACGCAAGTTGGTGCTGCTCCGAAGGGTAAGCTCTCCGATTGGATCAAGAGCGCTCTTTAAAACCACCACTTTGCGGACAGGCCCAGGCCCCTTGGGTGCATTTGGCGGATAAGCTGATGCTTGTCCGCCAATACGCTTTGAAATGGGCGGCAAGTGGCTCTATAAGCATCCGCAAACAGTCAGAGCAAACGGAACATCCATGAGCGACGAAAACAAAACCCCGGAAGAACAGCCGGAAGAGGCGACACCGGGCGCCGAAGCTGCAGAAAAGCAGTCTGAAGCGGTCGAAGAGACTGCCGCAGATCCGGTCGAAGTTCTGAACGCTGAAAATGCCGAGTTGAAAGACCGGGCTCTCAGGACGATGGCCGAGATGGAAAATCTTCGCCGCCGGACCGAAAAAGAGATCAAGGACGCCAGGCAGTATGCTGTATCCGGCTTTGCCCGCGACATGCTGACGGTATCTGATAATTTGCGCCGCGCACTCGAGGCCCTGCCGGAAGAAGATCGCCGCAATGCGGATGCCGGCGTTGCCTCCCTGATCGAGGGCGTTGAGATGATCGAACGGGATCTTCTCAATCAGCTTGAGAAGAACGGCGTCAAGAAGCTGACCCCTGAGGGGCAGAAATTCGATCCGAACTTTCACCAGGCCATGTTCGAGGTTCCAAATACGGAAGTGCCGAACAACACTGTCGTCCAGGTTGTTCAAGCCGGATACGTGATCGGCGAAAGGGTCTTGCGTCCAGCCATGGTCGGCGTTTCCAAAGGCGGTCCCAAGGATGTCGCTCAGGCGACCGGTGCCTCTGAAGAAGCAGGACAAACTGTCGACAAGAGCGCCTGAAGGCAGCATTGATGCAAAAATGATCGAGCCGTTCCTACACCAGGGAGCGGCTTTTTCAGTTCCTGGGCACTACGCGTCGCCTATAACCTCTCCAGCCTGACCGAACCAGGCATCAGGTCTTGACGCCGCAGCGCCAAACCCGGATGAAATGAAAACGAATGCCCGGGGGCGCAGATGCTATTTCAAATTCTTGATTATCTTGGCGTTGCCGTTTTCGCTGTAACCGGTGGAATTGTCGCTTCTCGCAAGCAGTTGGATTTCATTGCGTTTCTCTTTTTCGCGACGTTAACCGGCATCGGAGGCGGCACGCTGCGTGACTTGTTGCTCGGTGTCCCCGTCTTCTGGGTGGTCAACGAAACCTATGTATTGGTTTGCCTGATTGTCAGCGTTTTTGTCTGGTTTTTTGCGCACTGGCTTGAGCGGCTGAGCAAGCCCTTGCGATGGGCAGATGCTGTCGGTGTCGCCGCCTATTCTGTTATGGGTGCAGCAAAGGCCTTGTCCGTTGGCGACACGATCCTTGTCGCGATCCTGATGGGTGTTTCAACGGCAACTTTCGGCGGAATTCTGCGAGACACGATCGCCGGTGAACCACCGTCGATCGTCAAACCTGAGATCTATGTCAGTGCGGCTTTTGCAGGCGCGAGTTGCTTCGTGCTGTTGGTTCAGTTCGACATACCAAACGCTTTGGCTGCCGGTTTTGCGGCACTTCTCGCTCTCGGCCTGCGCGGCGGTGCGATCATTTATGGATGGAAACTGCCTGGATACGGCAGCAATGCCGGCAGACAAGACTGAGAGCGGCTGGCGAGGTCAGTATATTACGTTTGTTGTGTGAAGTATCAGCAACCGGAAAATGAGGGGTCAAAAAGGACAAAAGCCGGTTCCCACGAACCGGCTTTTCGCCTTGTGCCTAATAGACAAGCCCGAATGTCGCGGAAACGTAAAAGATCGTTCCGAGCGCGACGACTGGGAGGCTTGCCGAATATGCAAGTGTCGTCAACATGTCTTGCTCCTTTGCAAAACGACAAATCGAAAGCGTATCCGGTTGTGAGTTTTTTACTCGTTTGAGGACACACGCTCCCAAGGTCTCCCCCTGCTGCGACTAGATTTGGTGTTCAACGGTCGAAGTTCCAGAGGTCACGACCTCAAAAAAATGTGTGTTGCCAATGCATAGTCTGCAATCGCTGTTCGATTGCCATGAAGAAACAGGGTTCTCTGGCCATAATATCGCCGCCCAGCCTTGTTGCCCTGGGTGAGATCCTTCAAGTCCGCAGCCCACTCCAAATGCGTGAAGGGTGGCGATTTCAGGTCTGTCGTGAACAGCCTGCCTTCCTCTTGCAGATCAGTTGGAAGACTGGCATTTGCGTCGACAACGTCAATGTGGCAACCGGCCGGTGGATCCAGATAGGTCAGATGGTGATGGTTCCCCGTGTCCTTGTCGGGTCCCGCGATGCAGATCATGTCTGCGCCTTCCTGGGCGTCGTGGATCTCAGTTGTTGTTCCGATGTGAACTTTATTGAGCGCAGGCAGGCCGGACAGGCGTTTTTGCATCTCCTTCGACGATCCGGAGAGCAGGATCGAGGTAAAATTTCGAACAGCAGCATATGCGCATGCAAGCCGCGGGATGAGCGGACTGTCGCCAATGATCAGGAGGCGCGACGTGTCCTCGCGAGACAGGTAACTGGCTGCCAGGGCATGGAGCCCGGCCGTGCGCCAATCGGCAAGTCGCACACCATCGAGCAATGCGATTGGTTGCCCGGCAGAACCGGAAAAAAGAAGATACAGACCTGATGACTGGCCGTTTTGTTCGGGAAGAGCCAACTCGATCGAGCAACCGACATAGCCGCGACTGACGTCGCCCTGTGCCTCAAAGTCTGTCCAGGCCGGTTGCCAGGAGAAGCTGCCGCTTTGCTGGTTGAGGCGGCCAATCCGTGTGGCACCGATCTCAGGGGCAATTGTGTTGGAACGGAAAGCGCGTCTCAGAGATTCCAGAACCTGCCGGTCTTCAAGACAGGCGTCAATTTCACCGCTCGAGATGATCCTCATCTGAAAAGCCGGCGCTTAAGCCGCTGATCGGTTGCCTGGTCCTGGCAAACCCTTAACGCCGGATGCCGGTTGTGCAGCGGTATTCATTTCGCGCAGTTGGTCGGCTTCCTTGTGCCACTTGTCAGCCTCGCGGCGTTTAACACGCGCTTCCTTGCGCCAACGGCCCTGCTTTGCCCATGCCCCAAGCCCGCCGACAACAATGCCGACGGCGAGGCTGGCAAAAATGACCCAGAACAATGGAACGCCCTCAACGGTCATTGCTGGATCCTGGGGATCGAACGGGTTCAGGGACAGGGAAACCGTGTGCCGGTTTGCAACTGAAAGCGGCACCAGAACCACTGCAATCGCAAACAAAATCACATTCCTGATGAAGCGGGTCACTGGGGTCTCCCGGAATTTTCCAAATCAGAACTTGATGTTAGATGGTCCGGTACCGGCAGCGCAATCAGTCGTCGCCGTGATCCACACCATCGTTCAATCGTATACGCATTTCTTTGCCGGTTTTGAAGAAGGGAACAAATTTCTCGTCAACTTCCACCTTCTGGCCGGTGCGCGGATTGCGGCCGATACGGGCAGGGCGGTTCTTGACGGAGAACGCTCCGAAGCCACGCAGCTCCACACGGTCACCACGCATCAAAGCTTCCGTGACCTCGTCCAAGATGGCATTGACGATGTTTTCGACATCGCGCTGATACAGATGCGGGTTCTGCTCGGCGATATGCTGTACAAGCTCAGATTTGATCATGGAGAGCCCCCTCGCTTAATGATTATTGTCTGCCGCGTCTGAAGCCTGCCAAACGGATACGAGCCCGTCAAGCGTAAGACCTCGAGGAATCAGCCCCTTAGCGTCATTAATGGGATTTAGAAGGGCGGATCCGATGCCTTTTCCGAATTCGCGAGAGATCCGGGACGAGAATGGCAACTCTTCAAGGTTTTCGTTTGCCTTCCAGGTGACAACCGGCAAATCCTTGGCAACACCCTTCTCGTCGACCAGCCAGGAGATGGCCTTGTCCTCGCCACCAATGGCGTCGACCAGCTTCTCTTCCACCGCTGTGTGACCCGTCAGGATGCGGCCGTCGGCAAGTTCCCGTGCTTTGGCAGGAGACAGGTCGCGGCGTTCGGCGACGAGGCCGACAAACCAGTCATAGGAGTCCTTGACCAGGCTCTGCAGCATGGCACGAGCTTCGGGTGTTGTCGGTGAATAGAAATCCGGTTCAGCCTTGAGAGGTGCGCTTTTGACAGCCTCCATCTCGACGCCGACCGTTTCCATCAGCTTTTGAATATTGCCGAACTGAAACAAAACACCGATCGAACCCGTGATCGTGTTGTAACGGGCAACAATATGGTCCGAGGCAAGCGCAACCATATAGCCAGCGGATGTGCCGACCGTTCGAATTTCAGCAACGACAGGTTTCTTTTCCGACAATTCGCGCAGCGCTTGATAAAGCGCTTCGCCACCTGTGGTGCTGCCGCCGGGTGAATTGATTGATATGACAACGCCCTTGACCGCTTCCGCCTTGGCGATCCGCTCGATCATTTTCAGCGTCTTGCGATCTTCAATGATGACACCTTCGATCGGTATGCGGGCGATGTGAGCACTTCGCTTGGACAGTCCAGATATTCCGGACACATAAACCAGCCCGCTGATCAGGGCTACGGCAATTACAACAAAGGTCGCCACCCGCCAGAACGTCACTTTGCGCCGCAAACGACGTCTATCTACCAGCGCGTCAACATCAACTGACATGGAATTGGGGTCTCCGGATAAGATCGTATGAAACCAATAACCTAAATAGAGTGAGCGAACGAGCAATTGCAATTGCTTATCGCGACTTTCGCATCAGATTGCGGCGGTTTCGCGTAACGTGGGCGAATTTTGCAGGGCCTGGAAGCGGTATCGGTTTTAACCGGCAGCGTTTCGCACGAATGCAACCCAAGCATAACAGACGATGAGAGAGAAGGCCGTCACCGGCAGAACGTAGACCGTGAATTGCCAGAACTGAAAGGGCGTCACGCCATGCTTTTCAGCTTGCTGCACAATGATCACGTTGCTGGCCGCGCTGAGGATAAAGAGATTGCCGGCGAGCGTGGATATGCCGGAGAGAAGCATCAAAGTCGCCGTCTCATGACCTTCCAGAAGATTAAGGTAGATTTCCACCAGCGGAACATTTGAAAACACCTGGCTGCCGAAAAACGAAATGGAGGTGACCAGCAAAGGATCGCCCAGTTGGTCGTGCCAGGGGCTCAGCCATTCCTGCAAGGCGCCCGATTTTAGAACAGCGCCGGTCACTATGAACATGGACACGAAGAAAATCAGCGTGTGCCAGTCAACTTCCTTGATCAGTTGCACCCGATGCGAAGAAAATACAAACAACGGAACGGCGGCGATAAGGCTGAGGGCTCCAAGAGGAAGATCGGGCAACCAGTCAGTCTCATGTGCCAGACTGTCGGTAATGACCAGGGCGCACAACAGACCGGTTGCCAGAAGGGCAGGCCATTGACGCATGTTCTGTTCGTCCGGTGTGACGTTGGAAGGGGCGTCTCCCGTTGGAGCTTTGCGAAAGCAATACCAGAACCATAAGAGCGTAAATCCGAGCGATAGCAGTGCCGGCACCGCCAGCCACTCCAGAAACGTGCCGACCGCATTGTTGAAATGCCCATCGGCCACAATCAGCAGGTTCTGGGGATTGCCCACAGGAGAAAACATGCTACCCACCGTGACGGAGACACACAGGGCGATGAGAGGCAACGACGCGGCGATATTGAGGCTCGCAGCGATTGCTATTGCGATCGGTGTTCCAATAGCAGCGGCCGCATCGTTGGTGAGCACTGCAGACACAGCGGTGACGAACAAAATGAAAAAGAGCAGGATCTGGGGAATTGAACGGCTATCTGCACAAATCCAATTGCTGACTTTCTCCGAAATACCCGACGCAAACAAAGCATGAGAAATGGCAAACACGCCGAAAAGATACGCAATCACGTTCCAGTCGATGGCCTTCAAGGCTTCTGAGGGGGAAATAGTCCCGGTAATCAATAGAAATATTGCGCCAAAGGTCATGATCATCCAGATCTTCAGCCAGTCTGGAAGCCATTGTCGTACTGCAATCAAGAAAAATACAAATATAGATACAATTAAACTCAAAGGCATCTAATCCATCCGAATTTGTCGAACTGCCTACACTATTATGCTATTTCGAGATGTATTCAATTGCTTTACTAATTTCTGCTTGTGATGAATCCTGACTACGTTAGGCTCCTCTCATTTCAAAGGCTGGTAGCATGCAGTTGAACAGACCGTTGCTTGGAGTGAATTTTTTTGCGGGCGACGTTGTCGGCGGGATTGGGCCTTATTTGGCGATCTATCTGCTTTCCTTGCAGCACTGGTCTCCCGGTTCAATCGGGTTTGCCCTGGCAGCCGGCAGCATTGCGACTGTCGTGATGCAGTCCCCGGCCGGTGCGATCGTCGACAGCGTAACGTGGAAGCGAACGCTTTTGATCGGCTGCGCGATTGCCATTGCAATCAGCACTCTTGGAATCCTGGCTTTCAATGATGCTTTCGCGGTCTACACCGCACAGATCCTGATCGGATCGGCGTCGGCATTCCTGGGGCCACTGATTGCTGCGGTCACTCTGGGTCTGGTCGGGCATGCCTATTTTACCAGGCAGACGAGTGCAAACCAGGCATGGAACCACGCCGGCAACATGCTCGCGGCGGTTCTGGCAGCCATACTCGCGCTGACATGGTCGCCGCTCGGCGTATTCTGGCTCGTGGCAGCCATGGCCTGCGGCATGATCATTTGTGCCCTGCTGATCAATAGAAACGCAATCGATCACGAATTGGCCCGCGGCGGAGTGGCGGAAGAAAACACCGGTTCGGGCAATCCGGAAGGCATTCTGAGCCTGTTCGAAGACAGGCGGCTGCTTGTTTTTGCCATCTGCATTTTTCTGTTCCATTCGGCCAATGCTTCCATGCTGCCGCTCGTCAGCCAGAAACTGTCGTCCAACAGCGACGCACAACACGGCATCGCCTTCACGGCGGCCTGTGTGATCGCGGCCCAGCTCGTGATGATCGTCATGGCGATCTTTTGTGGTAAAAAAGCAGATGTCTGGGGGCGTAAACCCTTGCTGCTGATCGCATTTCTGGTGCTGCCTGTTCGGGGTATTTTGTTCAGTCAGTTCGACAACACCTACGCTCTTGTTGCCATTCAGGCGCTCGATGGTGTTGCCAACGGTATCTTCGCGATGGTTTTTCTGCTGGTTCTTGCGGACATCACCGCGGGGACAGGCCGTTTCAATTTCGCGCAAGGGGTGCTTGCGATGTTGATCGGGATCGGAGCATCGCTCAGCAACATTGCAGCTGAATATATCGTTCAGTTTACCAGCTATACCGTCGGTTTTTTGAGCCTTGCCGCAACCGCGACCGTCGGCCTCGTCATCTACGTTGTGTTCATGGAAGAGACGCTGGTGAAAGAAAAACGGGTCGAACCGGATCCCAAGCCTACCCAGTAGGATGAACGATTGACTTCCCCCAATGAAAAAAGCCCGCTTGATCGCGGGCTTTTGAACTTCGGGCCTGAATGGGTCAGGCCTAATTGATGCCGGTGATCTCGATTTCGAAGGTCAGGTCTTTTCCTGCCAGGGGATGATTGGCATCCAGGATCACTTCAGCTTCGCCAACCTCCACCACGGTTACTGTCATCATCTGCCCGTTCTCGGTCTGCGCCTGTAGCTGGAGACCGACTTCCAACGGCACATTTTCAGGAATGTTTGAACGCGGCACAGCCTGCCGGGCATCCGGATTGACCGGGCCGTATGCATCTGCAGCTGCAATATTGACGGTCTTTTCGTCCCCCACTTTCATGCCCGGTATCGCGCGGTCGAGACCCGGAATGATCTGGCCGGAGCCGACCGTAAATTCCAAGGGCTCTCTGCCTTCGGAGCTGTCGAACACGGAACCGTCGTCAAGTGTGCCCTTGTAGTGAAGACGAACCGTGTCGCCGCTTTTGGCTTCGGTCATGATGCGTTTCGCAATTCTGTCTGAGGGGTGAGTTTTGAGGCCGCAGCTTGTCGGCGGGTGCTCGTCGTAGAACGCAGCCTAAAGCACAGCTATCAAATGTAAAGGGCGGCAGATACCACAGCAAAAGCCGGGATATGTGTGGAGGCCTCCCAAACGATTTTGCCGGCGTCTTTCAGTTTGAATTTCCGTATTTCGCAACCACACATGACATTGCGCAGCAAGTTGTCTTGGAAGATCACCAACAACGCCAGCCTCTCGATTGTGGAAGGTTGTACCCTTTTCAAACCGAAACAGCGACCTCTTGATCTCCGGGAAGCCGGTGCTGTCGCGTGCGGCGAACTGCCAATCAAAGCAAAAAGCCCGGCATCGCTGCCGGGCTTTTCCGTTTCTGGTCTTGAAAGAGACCGGAAGGCTTAGTCGTCTGTTTGCTGCTTCAGAGCAGCACCCAGGATATCGCCGAGAGAAGCGCCGCTGTCGGACGAACCGTACTGAGCAACAGCTTCCTTCTCTTCTGCGATTTCCAGCGCTTTGATCGACGCTGCAACCTTGCGGGTCTTCTTGTCGAACTGCGTGATGCGCGCATCGAACTTGTCGCCGACAGAGAATTTCTCCGGACGCTGGTCTTCGCGGTCACGGCTGAGATCAGCGCGACGTACGAAGGCTGTCAGGTCGCTGTCAGCGATCTTGACTTCCAGGCCACCGTCTTTGATTTCGATGACTTCACAAGTGACGACAGAGTTCTTGCGGATCTCGCCGGCAGCACCGGATTCCATCGGGTCGCCGGTGAGCTGCTTGATGCCGAGAGAGATGCGCTCTTTCTCAACGTCAACATCCAGAACGACGGCCTTGACCATGTCGCCCTTCTTGTACTCTTCGATGACCTGCTCGCCCGGACGGTTCCAGTCGAGATCGGACAGGTGCACCATGCCGTCCACGTCGCCGTCGAGGCCGATGAACAGACCGAATTCAGTCTTGTTCTTGACTTCGCCTTCGACATTCGTGCCGACCGGGAACTGTTCAGCAAATGCATCCCAAGGGTTCTGAAGCGTCTGCTTGAGGCCCAGGGAGATACGGCGCTTGACCGGATCGACTTCCAGGATCATCACTTCGACTTCCTGAGAAGTGGAAACGATCTTGCCCGGATGGACGTTCTTCTTGGTCCAGGACATTTCGGAAACGTGGATCAGGCCTTCGATGCCCGGCTCCAGTTCGACGAATGCACCATAGTCGGTGATGTTGGTCACGCGGCCGGTGAACTTGGCTTCGATCGGATATTTGGCTTCAATGCCATCCCACGGATCGGTTTCAAGCTGCTTCATGCCGAGGCTGATGCGGTGCGTTTCCTGGTTGACGCGGATGATCTGCACCTTGACGGTCTGGCCGATGGTGAGAACTTCCGACGGATGGTTGATGCGGCGCCACGCGATGTCGGTGACGTGCAGCAGGCCATCGATGCCGCCGAGGTCGACGAATGCACCGTAATCGGTGATGTTCTTGACCACACCTTCCACGGTATGACCTTCTTCCAGGCTCTGGACCAGTTCGGAGCGCTGCTCCGCACGGGTTTCTTCCAGAACGACACGGCGTGATACGACGATGTTGCCGCGACGCTTGTCCATTTTCAGGATCTGGAACGGCTGAGGCGTGTGCATCAGCGGGGTCACGTCGCGAACCGGGCGGATGTCCACCTGGGAACGCGGCAGGAAGGCAACAGCACCATCCAGATCGACGGTGAAACCGCCTTTGACCTGGTTGAAGATCTGGCCGTTGACTTTTTCGTTGGCTTCGAAGGCGACTTCGAGGCGAACCCAGCTTTCTTCGCGGCGGGCTTTTTCGCGCGACAGAACGGCTTCGCCAAGAGCGTTTTCGACACGCTCCAGGTAAACTTCAACTTCGGTCCCGACGCCCATTTCGCCGTCGCGGCCCTTGGCGCCGAATTCCTTCAGCGGCACACGGCCTTCAACTTTCAGGCCGACGTCGATGACGGCCAGGTCTTTTTCGATGGCAACGACGGTGCCTTTAACAACAGCACCTTCGTAAAGGTCGTTCTGGACGAAGGACTCTTCGAGAAGAGCCGCAAAATCCTCGGTGGAGGGATTAAAATCAGTCAAGTCTTTCTCCTGGCGCCAGTTGGCGCACCGCCGGCGGGTTGGTGTTGCGTTCCGGATCGGCCTTCTCCCGGGATCGCGTTCTCGCTGATCCTTCCGCTTACAAGAAGCGGGCCGGCGGGGCGGGAGCCGGAAAATCCGGTTTCGTCACAGGGCGCGGTTTTGGTTGCGTCCTGCCGAAATCTCATTGTCGTTCTTTTAAAGAACCTTTGGCCTTTCAGCCTGTCCGTTCCGGATGCACAAACAGGGGCGCACCAAAGGTGAACCCCACATTGCTATCTAGCAATCCTTGGCCCGGGACACGATATCCACAGCTGCCTGGAACGCGGTCTCTATATCCATTTCTGTCGTATCAAGCAAGACCGCATCGTCCGCTTGTTTCATTGGCGCGACAGTTCTTTGGCTGTCACGTTCGTCGCGGCGCTTCAAATCGTCCAGAACGGAGGCGTAATTGGCGTCCTGGCCTTTGGAAATCATTTCGTCGGTGCGTCGGCGTGCGCGCGCTTCTGCCGAGGCAGTCACAAAGAGCTTCACCGACGCATTGGGGCAAACGACCGTGCCGATGTCGCGCCCGTCGAGAACGGCGCCTGGAGGCGTTTCGGCAAAGCGGCGCTGCAGATTGACGAGTTCTTCGCGCAGCCCACCCAAAACAGCTATGCGAGATGCAGCTTCACCGATTTCATGCGCCGACAGGACGCTCTTGTCCATTTGCGCAAGATCCAGATTTTGGGCGATCTCGATTGCAATTGCTTCATCACCAAGTGGCAGGCCCTTGGCCAGCAGGGCGGCTGCAACAGCCCGATAGGTCAGGCCGGTATCCAGGTGTCTCAGGCCGAGGTGATCTGCAAGCCTCCGGGAAAGAGTGCCCTTGCCGGACGCTGCCGGCCCGTCGATAGCGATGATCATGCGGCCTCGCTGGCATTATCGGACAGCGAAGCGCCCAAATCTTCGAACAAGGTCGTGAAAGTGGGAAAGCTGGTCGCGATCACGGCACCGTCGTCGACAGTTACCGGTTTGTGCGCCGCCATGCCGAGAACCAGGAATGCCATGGCAATTCGATGGTCCAGATGCGTCGTGACCGTGCCGCCGCCAATCGCATTGGCACCACCCGTGACAGTCAGCGTGTCTTCCGTTTCGGTGCAGGGGATGCCATTGGCTTCCAGCCCGCGTGCAACAGCCGCCAGCCGGTCGGACTCCTTGACCCGCAGTTCTTCCAGCCCGGGCATGAAGGTATCGCCTTCGGCAAAAGCCGCGGCAATCGCAAGAACAGGATATTCGTCGATCATTGAGGGTGCCCGGTCGGCGGGCACGGTGATGCCCTTCAGTGAGCTGGATTTCACGCGAAGGTCCCCGACTTCTTCGCCTCCGGTTTCGCGCTTGTTGACGATCTCGATATCACCGCCCATCTCGATCAGCGTTGTGATCAGACCGGTGCGATGTTCGTTCAAAAGAACGTTCTCAATGGTGACGTCAGAGCCTGGGACAATCAGGGCAGCGACAAGCGGGAAGCCCGCAGAAGACGGATCACCTGGCACGTCAATGTCCTGGGGCTTCAACTCAGGCTGTCCCTGAAGCTTGATCACCCGTTCACCGTCGTCATTCAGAGATAAGCTGATCTGGGCGCCGAAACCCTTCAGCATCTTTTCCGTGTGATCGCGCGTTGCGATCGGTTCGATAACCGTTGTCTCACCCGGCGCATTAAGCCCGGCCAGCAAGACGGCGGATTTCACCTGGGCGGATGGCATCGGTACACGATAGGTGATTGGCATCGCCAGCTCTGCGCCCCGGATCGACGCAGGCAAACGGTCGCCATCGCGGGCAATCACACTTGTGCCCATGTCGCGCAATGGATTGAGAACGCGGCCCATCGGTCGCTTCGACAAGGATGCATCACCGACAAAGGTGGCGGCGATGTTGTGACTGCCAAAGATGCCCATGGTCAGGCGGACGCCCGTGCCTGCATTCCCGAAGTCGATAACGCTTTCCGGCTCAAGCAAACTGCCAAGGCCGATGCCGTCGACCGTGAAACGGCCATCGTCATGTTTTTCGATTGTCGCGCCAACGGCGCGCATGGCGTCGGCGGTTGCCAGAACATCTTCTGATTCCAGAAGTCCTGTCACCGTCGTCCGGCCGACAGCAAGCGCTCCGAACATCAGCGATCTGTGCGAGATGGATTTGTCGCCCGGCACCCGGATAGTGCCGGTCAGGGGGCTGCCTGAGCTGGTGGTGAGGGGCGCAGGCGCGTTGTTATGTGACATTTTCAATGTCCGCGGATTGGATCGGTTGTCAAAAGGTGCCACGTCCTATCACGCGAATGCGGCTTCGTCATCTTTTCCCATGCAATTCTCAGCTAACGGCATTCTGTGCGCCGGATCACTGTTGCCAGGCAGTTGTGTATGACAAAAAAGCGAGTGGGGAAAACCGGGCTGACGCTTGAAATTTTTTCGACAACATGCAGAACAATGGGTCAACGAACATTTTTCTATCGATTTGCCTTTGACAGCGAAACGGCTTGCAGCTATGGGGCTGCCCACCAATTCAAGTCGGCTAGATAAAACGAAGGGTAAGCACAGTGGCAAAACCTGAACTTGGCACAAAGCGACTGTGCCCGAGCTGCGGCGCAAAATACTACGATCTCAATCGGGAACCGGTTACGTGCCCGAAATGCGGTACCGTTTTCGAAGCGGTGATGACCTCTCGTGCGGCCAAGGCGGCCAAGGTTGAGGAAAAACCGGAAGACGATGAAGAAGAGGAAGACACCGCCGCACCGGAAATCGTGACCCTGGAAGAAGCGGATGCGGAAGCGGAAGGTTCTGACGGCGACGATGTGCCGGATATCGACGATACCGACGTGGATCTCGAGGAAGACGACGACGATAGCAGCGACGATGTTTTCATCGACGATGAAGATGAAGACGACGAAGCCGTACCGGGTATCCGCGTCGAGATTGACGAAGATACCGACCGGTAACTGGTTGACTTAAAAAAGATTTCGGCTTGTGTGTACAAATCTCTACAAGCCGAAGACTGAACGGCGATTTTCTGCTTGATCTTGTGGGGCGGTGTGACTATGTTCCGCCCCCATCAGCGCCGGGATCCCAACCCGGACGCATATGGAACATGGGGCCATAGCTCAGCTGGGAGAGCGCTTCGCTGGCAGCGAAGAGGTCAGGGGTTCGATTCCCCTTGGCTCCACCATTCCTTCACAACTCCCTTTCATGAATATCCTAAATGCAATCACTGGCAGTTTTGCATTTGCCTTTGCTGCTTGATCGGTGTTGTCGCAAAGCAGGCGAACTCGGAATATCTATTCTGAGCGGAGGCTTGAGGGCCTTGCTGGGCGATGCCGATACCGTTGCCTGCTTCTGATATTCTTTGCCGCCGCTCGGACCGCACAACACGGCTCTTTGTCGCCGATTGTATCAGCCTGGTTGCCAGCGCGATGTTGTAAACATATGTGAGATTGCCAGAGAGGTTTTCAGAACCGGGTCGGCATCCGGTTGCACATCGCACTTAAGGCATCGAATGAACGCGCGCAGAAAACGCCAGTTGTTGATTTCACAGGAGCTTCAGCGCATTGACGGTGCTGCGCCGGATGCGCGTCCTGTGCTGGCAAAACATATCAAAATGGCTGCGTCACCGTTTCAGTTTCTGCGGGGTGCTTCTCAGCTCTTTTATGCCGATCTTTCCGTTGGAACCTTCAGTCTGCCAAGCGTACTCCTCGAGGTGCCGCTGACACGCATTGTGGGCGACTGTCATTTGGCGAATTTCGGCTTCCTTACCGAAAACGGCAGCTACGGAGATACGGTGATCTGGGCACCCAACGACTATGACGATGCAGCTGCGGGCCACGCTGCTTTCGATCTAATGCGGTTTTGTGTGTCGTTGTTTTTGGTTGCGGATTTTCTGGAAGGTCTCGTTGCCGGGCGGTATCGCAATGAGAAGAAATTCAAAAACACTACTCACCCGACCCGGAAGGATGCCGAAGGAGCGTCAAAACGCTTCCTCAAGTCCTATCGCAAGACATTGGGTCAGATCGTGAAGGATACTGACAAGCGCGACGAGGCATTGAAGCGTTTTACCAGCGGGCACTTCCTGAGAAAGCCTATCCAAAAGGCGCAAGCCAGGTCTGCAGGTGGCAAACATTTTAAGAAAAAGTCGTCTGTCGCCAAACTGACGAGGCGGACAGCAGCCGGGTTTCGTTTCGATCCATCCTCCGACAAACTTGCCAAGGTCAGCCCTGATCTTGCGGGCGAGCTGAGGCAGGTGTTCGGGCCGCATTTCGATGATGACGTGCTGGATGTCGCAAGGCGCATCGGGGCGGGCACCGGGTCGCTCAGCGTCGAACGGTACTACTTTCTGGTTGGGCCGGACGCAGCTCCTGACGCCGAGACTTTCAGGGAAACCCATGTCGTTGAGGTGAAGCAACAACGCGAAGCAGCAGTCATCCATCATTTTCCGGACCTTTCACCGGTCAATCGGATGAATCCGGCGCATCTGACTGTGGATTGTCAGCGTCGTATGATGCGCCGTCCTGATCTTGTGCTGGATGAGGTCGTTTGGAGCGGTTTGCACTGGCTTGTGCGCTCGCGCCATCACGCAAGACTGACGGTGGATACTGAGGACCTGTTGCGCACCGGGAAACCGGCGAAGGCGCTCAAGGATTATGCAGAAGCTTGTGGTGTCACTCTTGCACGAACACATTCTCGTGGTGATCGTCGCTCGGTGCGCTTTGAGCGGGCCATGGCGTCGGCCCTGAAAGCCACACGGAAAGACCTGATTGCAATTGCACGACGTTACGCTGCCCAGACCAGGCGCGATCATGCGTTGTTGTTGAAAATGATAGGGGCAGACGGAGACGCACATGCAGCCTGAGATGGGCCTTCCCGCAGTTTTGGCAGGCCCGATCCTGCGTAAGGTGACGCCTGACAGCGTGGCCATCTGGCTGGCCGTGCGCGCACCCGCCCGTGTGAAACTGGAGCTGCAGGCGGAAGCCTCAGAGGTAATGGAATTTGTTCTGACGCCCGGCACCGAAAAACTATCCTGCATTAGTGCGGGCGAAAGGCTGCACTATCTCCTGATCGATGTGCCGATTGACGCACCGCTCCCCGCTGAAACCTGGATCAGCTATCGGATCAGCCTGGAACTTGAAGACGATCAGGCGAGCGGCTGGCAGGATCACACGATCTGGGCACCCGATCTTACCTATCCGGGCGTCGGTCGCCCCGGGTTCATGGTGCCCCAAAGGATCAAGTCCCTGCTGCACGGCTCCTGCCGCAAACCGCACAGCGAAGCCGGCGACGGTCTGGTCGCCGCCGATGCCCATTTGAAAGCGCGCCTTCCAACCAGCGAGACCCCTGGCACGAATGAGGAAGGCTGGCCATCGCTTCTGGTCATGAGCGGCGATCAGGTCTATGTGGATGACGTGGCCGGTCCGATGGTGCAGGCGATCGGGGCACTTTCTCAGAAGCTTGGTCTGCATGACGAAACCCTGAGCGGTCTGGATACCGGCCTTCCCGAGTCTGGCCATGCCTTGCATGCGGCTGGTGGCTATCTCTATCGCCGCGACGGGTTGCTGCCGAAAATCGATCAGAACGCAAGGGTGTTTGACGTTCTCTTCGGCGGTACGAGCAAACCGATCTTCACCTCCCTGCATGCCCGTAATCATCTCTTCACCTTGGCGGAAATGCTGGCCATGTATCTTTTGGTCTGGTCGCCGTCCGTCTGGCAGGACATGCCGGACTTCCAGGCACCTGATGGCCTGACCGACAAGGAAATGAAGATGTATGCGGAAGAAACGGAGACCTTGAAGGCCTTCGTTTCGGACCTCCCGGCCGTAAGGCGGCTGATGGCCCACCTTCCGACGGCAATGATTTTCGACGATCACGATGTGACGGACGACTGGAACCTGTCGCTTGCCTGGGAGCAGGCCGCCTATGGGCACCCTTTGGCCCGGCGGGTGATCGGCAACGCGATTATCGCCTATGCGCTGAACCAGGGTTGGGGCAATTGCCCGCAAACCTTCCGCAAGACCCAGGAAGCGTTCGTGCGCGATGCGTTGTCTGACCCTGGGTCAGATAGCCACGAAGCAGCGATCACAGGCCTTCTGGCTCTGGAGGACTGGGACTATCAATGGCAAACCGATCCGCCGTTGATCGTTCTGGACACGCGCACCCGCCGGTGGCGTTCGGAACGCAACTCACATTATCCGTCCGGCTTGCTGGACTGGGAAGCGGCAACGGATCTTCAGTCTCACCTGCGCGGCAAGAACTCTGTCCTCCTGGTGTCCGCTGCGCCGATCTTTGGTGTCAAACTCATTGAGACTGTCCAGAAATTCTTCACCGTCATCGGCAAACCACTGATGGTTGATGCCGAGTATTGGATGGCGCATGCGGGAACAGCAGGCGCAATCTTGAATGTTTTCCGCCACCGCAATACGCCCAGGCATTTTGTGATCCTGTCAGGTGACGTCCACTATTCCTTTGTCTATGACGTTGAGCTGCGCCAGGTGACACCGAGCCTGAATGGCGAAGAACCGGACAGCCCGCAGATTTGGCAGATCTGCAGTTCCGGCATCAAGAATACCTGGCCGGAAAAACTGATCCGTGTTTTCGACTTCTGCAACAGGTGGGCCTTTGCCCCGCGGTCGCCGCTGAATTGGTTCACCAAGCGCAGGGGCATGCGAGTCATTCCGCGCAAGCCGGTAGGAACACCGCATGGGCAACGGATCTTGAACGCGTCCGGTATCGGATTGGTCGAACTCGACGAAGACGGTGCGCCAACCTCCATTTGTCAGCTGACGGCAGATGGTAGAACAGTGCCGTTTGAACGCCGTGAAAAGGAAGCGCGGCTGGACTAGAGACACACCAAAGAGGTGGCCGGACAGAACACCAATCCGGCCAGTGTCCTAAAGATGTGGAAACGGCCTAGCCGCCGCGGGACCCGGAACTGGATCGGCTGCCGAAACCGCCACGCGAGGCAACGGATGTTCTGGTCTGAACTCTCGCGGGCTTGGGCGCCGTCTTGACAGCATCGTTGTATGTTCGCCAGCTGCCACCGCTGTAGCTGCCGACATAATATCCGCCGGATGTATAGTAGCGCCTACTGCCACGCTCCGGATAAACCGGCCTGATGTTGTTCATCAGAGCCTGGCTGGCGACAGCACCTGTCAGTCCGGCAAGAGCCCCGGTCACGAAATAGCCGGACGGTTGCGGCGAATAAAAATCGCGTCCGCTTTCCGTTTCGAAAAGGCAGGAATTGTTGCCGTGTTGTTCGTCGCACAGATTGACTGTGTTGTAGCGTGGCCCCGAGGTCTGGTGAATCTGCTTGCCGGCCGAAATGACCTGTGCGCAGACTTCATCTGGAACAAAGCTGTCGGTAACGCACTCTTCTTCGGTCTTGTAGACCCGGCCTTCGAGGTCCGGTTCATCGGAGCAGCTGGCAAGCGTGACTGATGTCGTTGCCATGACCACCAGCTTGATCGACTTCGAGCGTTTCATGAATTTTCTCCCGACCGTCAAATCGGTCTGATGCAATTTGGACAATTGTCTCGGATACGTTCGTCCAGGATTGTCAGTAGGTGATGCAGGCTGCGTTCAGGAGGCCGACAGTGATCGAAATGGCCGCGAGCTTGATGCTGATCGCAATTTCACCTCGTTCAATGCGGTCGGTGATCTTTGGGTAGAAGCGGCGAAAAATCTGATAGACGACGAGTTGCGCGAAACAGGCGATAATGCCCCAGATAATGAAATCGACAATGTTCAGCGAGTTGGCCGCCGCGCTGGCGAGCGGCAAAGAGAAACCTAGAAAAGCCGCGCTGAAGACGACCGATGCCGAAACATTGTTTTCCTTGATCAAGGCCATTTCGTCATGCGGTGTCATGACGGTGTAGATTTTCATGAAAATCAGCAGCATTGCGATTGCTGCGGCGAAATAGGCGATAAAGGGAAGAATGCCTGTGAGGGACGCCTGAAGGTCGGCCATTTTGGTCTCCACTGAAGTCAGAAGTGAATTAAACTGAAAAATTATGTCGTTCGAGGGGAAAGCCGATCATGAACGCAATGCTGCGTTCCGCATTGTCCGGCTCTTCCATATTTATAAGAAGCATTTCATCGCGACCGTCTTTCAGGCCGCGCGCATACAACATGGCGGTTTGGAAGATTCGCCTGCGACCGCTGCCAGACCGGTCGTCGCAAACCTCCTCCCAATAAGTCATCGGATCCTCCGGGCCGGTTGAAGTATCGAACCAGGCGCGCTCATACCGATGGTTGCCGTCTTCGCCTTCCAGCGTGTAGCTGTTCTGGCGAATGGACTGTTTCAGGCGGTTCCATTCCTGATCGCCTGACGGATACTGCACGTCATAAAAATACCAGAGCATTATTTCATCGACACGCTCGTCGCTCTGGCCGTCACCTCCCTGAAACTGGATCAGAAACCGATCGTCATCGGGATAAAAGCGGTGCATGTGGGATTGTTCGCCAAGGTCACAATGGCCTTGTGCGGTGATCATGAGCGTTGAATCGGGTCGTTCGATCAGGCTGTCTTCCGGCAGCAGGCGAAGCGCGATCGGGTCGAATGTGATGCCACGCCCGATTGTCAGTCCGAGAACTTCGGGAGGCTGCCATTCCTTGTTGCGCTTAAACAGTGATCCGAACATCGGCTCCCTCCAGCCCCGAGGTGATCTCACTCGCACTGAGCCGTTTGTTGGCAAGGTAATAGACCGATCCGCCGGACTTCAAACTGTCCGGGAAGGGCCGGAAGACAAAGCTTTTGTCCTCAGGCTGAGAGACGGCAATCAACGTTCCTTCTGATCCTGCGAGCGCCTTTTCCAGAATACCGGTCGCCGTCGGGTTGTCTGCCTCGACAACGGCTGAATAAATCGTTGCGCCGAGGCCAGCTGTGGAAAGAGCCATCAGAATTTCACCGGCCCCCGGGTCTTGCGCGGCACGCACCAGTGCTTCGCAGGCATTGGAGACCACCGGTTCGATATTGGCCAGTTTTCCCGCCCGTTTTGCAGTGTCTCTGTCTTCGAAATAAGCCGCGATATGAACAACTTCATTCAGCTCTCGAATCGCCAGACAGGTGTTGAAGGTTTCCGCATCCGTTGCCGCATAGACGAGCACTTTCTGCGAACCGGCAATGGCAGCGCGGCGCAGTGATTGCAGTGCGTCCAGTCGTTCAGCCCTGACAAAGCGGACACCCTCCGGCACTTCGACGTTCTTTTCGCTTGCAAGAATGATGATCTTTTCGTCACCGTCCTGACCCGCGACCAGGTTCTCAACCATGAGGGGGGTCTTGTCCCGGTGATATCCAACGATGACCGTGGCGTTCTGAATACGTTCGTAGTTACCGTTTCCGTCAGCCATACGTCTCACTCCTTCCACAAGCATGCCTGTCAGCCGGCCGAGAACTGCAGAGAATATCAAAAGGGCCCCCGGAAAAAACCAGAAGGCGGCAACCATGCGCCCGGCCTCGGTCTCCGGTGAAAGGTCGCCATACCCGACTGTTGAAGCGGTCGTGGCGGCGAAATAGATAAAAGTCAGCGGGTTGCTGGTCAGTCCCGCTTCGCCCGCAAGAAAAAACAGGAGCCAGGAGATCAGCAGATATCCGCAAATTAATGTCGACAGCAGCCAGAGCTTGAGCTCCAGTATGTGCTGATAAAGTCGTGATATGACGAGTTGCAGTAGTGGCACAGCGCGCTAATGGCCCCCGCTTGTGTTCGGCCCATAATGTGACGAGAGGGACGCTGGTTGTCAAACGCGCAGGCCGATGACAAAAACCGCTTGAAACGGTCTGGTTTCACTTCTACTTGTTCGATGCTGGGAGTGGACCCGGCGAAAAATCTGGAGGCGATTGGATGAACGCACGGCAGACCCCCTGGACATTGCAGGAACTCAAGGACGCGCTCGAAGCGTCGGAGTCATTCGCAGAAGGTGAGATCAGCTGCAAGATCAACGAAGCACAATCGGATGTTCTTGAGGTTCAACTCCGCTCCGCAGGCGAAATCACGCTTTTCATGGCTCTTGGTGAGACCCAGATCCTGACGTCGACTGTGCTTTGGCCGCGCGACGCACAGGACAATCCGGGCGCGTTCGAGGCAATGATGCTGCGCAACCACAAGAAGCTTCTGCCGCTATGTGCGCTCTCCATCGATATGATCGACGGTCGCGAGTATTACGAACTGTTTGGCGCAATGTCGGTACGTTCGACACTGGATTCCGTCGAAACGGAGCTGCGCACTATTTCCAACAGTGCGCTTGAACTCGCCGCCGACGTTGGCCCCAAGGTCAGCGCTGCAATTTAAAGCCGTTTCATCAAGCAAGGAAATCTGGAACATGAGTGTTTGGGGCAAATTGATCACAGCGTTCAAGGGCCATGCCAATGACGCGGCCGAATCCATTCAAGATGCGAACCTGATGACAATCCTGGAGCAGGAAGTTCGCGAGGCGAGGCAGGCGATATCTGCGGCCAAGGACGAAAAGGCCCGCATGGTGGCCAACCGCAAACTGAAGGAAAAATCGGTCGCTGAATTGATGAGCGAGATTGAGCGTCGCACCGAGGCTGCACGCACCGCGAAGGCGCAGGGTGACGAGCCATTGGCGGTTCAGATCATCGAAAGCATTCTGAAATTGCGAGACAAGGCCGAGGCCGATCAGGCCCTCTTCGATCAGTACAAGTCCACCGAAGAGCGCATGGACAGCACCATCCGCCAGTCGGAAAACAAGATCGAAACGCTTCAGCGCAAGATGGAAAGCGCCAAGGCAAACGAAGCCTTGATCAAGGCGCAGAAAGCTGCGTCCACCAACACCACTGCCTCGGATGGAAAACTGGCGAGTGCCGTCGACAGCCTTTCCAGGCTTGAGCAACGCCAGGCCGAGCAGCAGGCCATCTTGGAAGCAGCTGACGAGGAAGCCCGACTTGAAAGCGGCGCTGATCTGGAAGCAAAGATCAAGGCTCTGGAAAACCCCCAGCGCAATGATGTTCAGGCGCTGTTGGAAAAACTCTGATCCGCCCTCTGCAATGAAACGGTTAGAGCTTCCCGGAAGACCCGGCTGGAAAGAAGAGGCTGAGAAGCTCGGCTTCGGCTTTCACACCATGTATGGCGCGCCGTACTGGGACGAAAGCAGGGCCTATTCGTTCTCTCTCAAGGAGATCGAGGACGATATCGAGGATCCATCGCAAGAACTATATGGCATGTGCCTGGAGCTTGTGGATCGGATCGTTCGGGACGACGCGCTTTTACAGAAGATCGCAATACCGCAGGATTACCGGTCCTGGATCCGGCAATCCTGGGAAGCCGAAACGCCTTCGCTCTACGGTCGTTTCGACTTCTTCTACAATGGCACAGGGCCAGCAAAACTGCTGGAATTCAATGCCGACACACCTACGGCTCTTTACGAGACCGGCTTCTTCCAATGGATGTGGCTGGAAGAACAGATCAAGGCCGGTGTGCTGCCGGAAGACACTGATCAGTTCAATTCGGTGCAGGACCGCTTGATTGAACGGTTCGCGGCCATGTTTGCTCCGGGTTTCCACATTCATTTTGCATCCTCGAAGGATCATGACGAAGACCGTGCGACAGTTCGCTACCTGGAAGACTGTTCAAAGCAGGCGGGACTAATCCCGCATTTTGTCGCGGTTGAGGACATCGGCGTTGACGAGCAGGGCCGGTTTGCAGACGGCGATGCATTTGTCATCGATGCGCTGTTCAAGTTGTATCCCTACGAAGACATGTTCCGGGAGGATTATGGACCGTATCTGCCCGGCGCTCCGGTGCAGCTGATAGAGCCTCCGTGGAAGGCGATACTCTCAAACAAGGCAATTCTGCCGCTGCTTTGGGAAATGTTTCCGGAGCATCCAAATTTACTGCCCTCTTTCTTCGAAGGGGAAGCCGACGAGGCGTTTCTCGCGGGTGCGCATGTTCGCAAGCCCTTTTTCAGCCGAGAAGGCGCCAACATAACCTTGCGCGGGATCGGCAATGAGGAGTTGACGACACCGGGAAGCTATGGTGCTGAGGGGCATATTCTGCAGGCCTATACGGAGCCCCCGAAATTCGGAGACGACTACGCGATGATCGGTTCCTGGATCATTGGTGGTCAGGCTTCCGGCATCTGTATCCGTGAAGACCGTCATCCGATCACACAGGATCTTTCACGCTTTGTGCCTCATGTGATCCAGGAAAACTGACGCGCGGGAGCGGACCTTGAAAAGCATTGTTGCAACGCTTGATATCGCAACCGGCAGGGAAACCATCATTTATGAGACAGAGCGCCACCTGGAAGCACCAAACTGGACGCCCGATGGTGATACCCTGGTGGTAAATGGTAACGGCCGTCTCTTCCGACTGCCAATTGCCGCACCTTCCCTGATTGAAATTGACACCGGTTTTGCAACGGCACTTAACAACGATCACGGTTTGTCGCCGGACGGACGGTGGCTCGTCATCAGTGATGCGTCCCGAACACCGGAAAGCTGCATCTATACGCTTCCGGTCGATGGCGGCGTGCCGGTGCGTGTGACATCAAAAACGCCATCTTATTGGCATGGATGGGCTCCAGACGGCCAGACGCTGGCTTATGTCGGCAAACGCGAAGAGACGCGCGGTTCGTTCCAGGTATTTACTTGCTCTGTCACGGGCGGTGCAGAAACGCAGCTGACAACAGACTTCGACCATTGCGATGGTCCGGATTATTCGCCGGACGGCAACTGGATCTGGTTCAATGGCGAAAAGGACGGCGATGTTCAGCTTTGGCGAATGCGGCCGGACGGATCGGATCTTCAACGCATAACTGCGGATGAACGTGTCAACTGGTTTCCGCACCCTTCACCTGATGGCCGACATATCGTCTATCTTGCCTATCAGGCAGGTACGTCAGGCCATCCTGCCAACAAGGATGTGGAATTGCGTCTTTTACCGGCGGAGGGCGGAAAACCCAATGCACTGCTCAGCCTTTTTGGCGGTCAGGGCACGTTGAATGTTCCCTCCTGGGCGCCGGACAGCCGCCGGTTCGCCTATGTCAGGTATGAACCTTGAGGGTCAACGCGTGCTCAGGTAACTTGAATTTCATAGTCATATTTACTATTCGAGCAGCATCACCGAAATCGAACCCGGAGAGATAATATGTTCATCGCCATGAACCGTTTCGCTATCAAGAACGGTCAGGAAGATGCTTTTGAAACGGTCTGGCGTGAGCGGGATTCCAGGCTGAATGACGTCCCCGGATTTCAGAAATTCCATTTGTTGAAGGGGCCTGAAGACGAAGAAAATGGCACGACGCTTTACGCGACCCACACGGTCTGGAACAGCCGCGAGGATTTTGTCAACTGGACGAAATCGGAGCATTTTCGTGCAGCCCACAAAAACGCCGGTAACAACAAGGGCCTATATGTCGGCCATCCCCAGTTTGAAGGCTTTGAGCCGATCCTGAGTGAATGAGGCCAATGCTCTTTGGCAGCCGCTTCAGACAAGGGAGGTGCACAGTCACGAACGCCTCCCAAGCCGTCGTGCAAACAAGGCCTTCAGCTGCCTTCGCCAAGGCCGTCAAATGCGGCCAGCGCTTCAGCCCCATAAATCATTGAGGGGCCACCACCCATATAGACGGACACGCCGATCACCTCGAGGATCTCGTCCCGGGTTGCGCCAAGACGAGCCGCCGCACGGGCGTGATATGCCAGGCAGCCGTCGCATCGCGCAGTGATGCCGATGGCCAGCGCAATAAGCTCCTTTGTCTTTGCGTCGAGAGCACCGGGTGCCGTGGCGGCCTTGGCGAGTGCACCAAATCCTTTAGCGACGTCCGGCACGCCTTTGCGAACTGCCGCCATGCGCTCATCCGTTTGTGTGACGAAAGCTTCCCAATCGGATACGGCCATCTCGTTTCTCCTGAAGTTTGGACTTCCTGGTGGAGAAACCTAGGCGCGGGTCAGTGAGGCGGCGTTGATGTGGCGCAATCCGAAGGGCTGAGTGTGCCTGTTTCAGCCTCTTGCCGCACCGGGCAGCACACGTTCAATCTCTGAGATCAGTTTTCTGGACGTTGGCGAGGTCGGCGTCGCAAACCAGGCAATCAGTTGCCCGTTTGGATCAATCAGGTACTTGTGAAAGTTCCAGTATGGCCTGGCAGTGACACCCAGCTCTTGCGCAGCCCATCGGTAGAACGGATGAGCGTGCTCACCTTTCACAACCGTTTTGGCCGTCATAGTGAAAGTCGCGCCATATTCAGCTTTGCAATGCCTTGCAATTTCATCGTCCGAACGCGGTTCCTGACCGCCAAAATCGTTGGATGGCACTCCCAGCACAACAAGTCCCTGACCTTCGTAGCGCTCGTGAAGCTCTTGCAGGCCGGAAAGCTGACCGCTGAACCCGCACTCGGTTGCGGTGTTGACAACCAAAACGGCCTTTCCAGCAAATTCCTTCATGGAAAGCGGGTCGCCGAATGCCATTTCGAATGTGAAGTCATGCGCCGAGGTGACTGGCTTTCCGGAAGCCGCGTGACTTTCAGGCGATGGTGCGAAAACCGTTCCGATCGACACAAGCGCAGCCGAAGTCGTTTTCAGAGCTTTGGTCTTTAGAACAGCAAGACTGGGACGACGAGTCATTCTTGACAGGTCCTTGTAAAAGCGGACGGGCTGGCCAGCCGTAGGTTCACCTTCAGATGCCTGATGTACGCAGTTTCTTTCGACTTGGTTCACGGTCGGTTTCAGTCACCCGGCAGGCGGCAGAACCCAAGGAGATCAGCATGGTTCATATATTCTGGCATGAAATCCGATCACATGTGACATGCGTAGGTTTTTTGAACGCAGAGAATGGCGAACAGGAACTGACATATGGCGAACAGGAGTTTGAAAGGCATTCAAGCAGTCTTTGCCGTCATTGCCGCAGCATTTCTGCCATCTCAGACCAGCGCTGCAGAGGTTCCAGAAGCCTGGGCCTGGAAGCACCGTTTGATTGTTGTTTTCGCACCGCATGTTGAGGACACGGACCTGATCGCGCAGCGCAGCGAATTTGCGCGGTATCAAAAGGGGTTTGAGGAGAGGCACCTGATCCTGTTGGAAGTTGTTTCCGAAGCAGTGAATACCTCGATCGGACCTGACCTCAACGTTTCCGGTCCGGACTTGAGGGACTATGCGCGCAAGACTGGCGAACATTTTGAAATCATGCTTTTCGGAAAGGACACCGGTATCAAATTACGCTCTGCCAAGCCTGTGTCAGCGAACGAAGTCTTTGCCCTGATCGACCAGATGCCGATGCGCCGCGATGAAATGCGCCGTCAGGAAAATTGAAACACTGCGCTTCGGAAACAGAGCGCCAGGGAACAGGAGAACCTTTGTGATGACCTCAGCTCAAGGCGCTACCGGTTTTGGAGATCCGGAAAATCCGGCGACCGTACCGGTGGCAGCGCGCTGGCTAGGTGGAACGGGAGCAATACCGTTTGCGGGCCTGGCGTTTCTATGTGTGTTCGCACCTGAAAGCTGGTCGAATTGGGCCGCACAGGCGATTGCTTTTTACGGCGCAGTCATTCTCTCGTTTCTCGGAGGCATTCAGTGGGGTCTCGCCATCAGCAACACAGGCGCGACAGACAATCAGGTCACGCGTCTCACGCTTAGCGTCGTTCCGTCCCTGATAGCCTGGGCCGGGTTGCTGCTGCCCTTGTCTGCCGGTTTGCTGGTGATGGTCGCAGCCTTCGCTCTTGTGCTTTACCAGGACGTTGCAGCTTCAAGGTCAGGTGACGCACCCTCCTGGTACCCGAAGCTCCGAATGCCTTTGAGCCTGGTGGTCATGGCCTCGCTGCTGGTTGGTCTGATGGGCACATTGATCTGAGGGTCGATTGCCCCACGATGTCTGGCATGTGCTTTGGGCCGCACGCTGTCTAAGCTATGCCCGGGTCTGAAAGGTTGACTGGTCGTGGGCAACGCCGCGCCAGACCAATGAAAATATTCGATCCACTTCTTCTTTGTCGATGCCCTGGCGACCCATCGCAACGCGGCGCGCAAGCGTAATTGCCGGCGAAGCCAGGACTGTTTCGATGGTCCGTACATTCGCTTTCACAAGCGTCCCATCGTCGATTCCTTGTTGAATTTCAGCCAGAACTTCGGACATGAGCCGCTTGAGTTCCTCATTGTCGCTGGCTTGAATTCGCGTCTCGGTGCTCATCAGCTCAACCATCTGAAAGTCCCGAGGTGCGCGAAAGCCATAGTCGACAAGGGCGAACCACATGGCCCGCAAGCGATCGGCTGTTTCCTGGTGTTGTGCAGCAGCCGACATCATCGCGTCATGTATGTCGCGTTTGACGTCGAGGAAAACCGCAAACAGAAGCTCGTCCTTGCTTCGGTGATACCTGTAAATCGTCCCGACGCTCAGACCGGCCCGAGCGGCAACCTTGTTGACGGAAACGGCTGTGGAGCCGATTGCCGCCACCTCGTCAACGGTTGCCTTTCGCAATTCCTGCGGTTTGTCGCCTGTCTTTGGTCGCGCCAAATGTGTCTCCTGAAGCTCGCTATCCCCCTACTTACCAATCCGGATCGAATTGCACCATGGATTGATTTGGCCGATCCGTATTGACAATGAGCAATTGCTCATTAATTAAGAGTGCTACTGGTGCACACGCGGCAAGCCCTGCATCCGCAGCGGACCAATGGATGCCGCCACTCGCGGCTCTCGCGACCCGATCTGAAGATGGTTTGTGCCTGTGCGTCGAATACCCGTCATTTTTCAGGAAAACCTGCCATGTCTAAAGTCATTCTCATCACCGGCACATCCACGGGTCTGGGTGTCGAAATCGCTGTGCAGGCTGCCAAGGCGGGTCACACGGTCTATGCCACGATGCGCAACCTTTCCAAGCGGTCTCACCTCGATGCCGCAGCTGAAGATGCCGCCGTATCGCTGAAAGTGTTGCAACTGGATGTTCAGGACAGTGCAAGCGTCAACGCCGCCGTCGAACATGTGATTGCTACCACGGGGCGGATAGACACACTGATCAACAATGCCGGTGCCGGATATGTGCGCACAACGGAACAGGCGAGCGAAGAAGAAATCAACTGGGTCATGGACGTCAATTTCATGGGCGTTGTCCGATGCACCAAAGCGGTCATTCCACATATGCGCAAAGCGCGCAAAGGACACGTCGTCACTGTTTCCTCGGTTGGCGGCCTGGTCGGTCAGCCGTTCAATGAGATCTATTGCGCTGCCAAATTTGCGGTCGAAGGATATACAGAAGCTTTGGCCAGTTACGTATCGCCGAATTTCGGCATCGATTTCACAACAATAGAGCCTGGCGGAATCCAGTCCGAATTCGCAGCCAATGTCATGAAACAGGTCGAGGAGACCGGTGGCCTGCTGGAGGATGAATATCTACCCATCCTTCAGAAATACATCGGTGGCGCACAGGGCAGGGCCGCAGGCAGCGACATCTACCAGACAGCGGAAAAGGTCGCCTCAGTGGTCCTTGAGTGTGTCGAGGCGAATGAGCCGCCCATTCGAAAGCGTACCTCCAAATGGGGTGAGGAGTTCACCCGTTTCAAGACGGCAGCAGATCCCGACGGCCGCAAGCAGCAGGCCCATGTGATTCAGGAACTGTTGTCCTGAACTTTGTTCCCTGAAAACGGCGAACTTTTGAACTGAGCACCGGAGAGAGGGCAGGACTGCCGACTGACTTGGCACTTCAACCTTTCAGGTCGCCAATCAAAAGGACCGGTAAAGGCTTACATTATTTAACGGGCGGATTTGACCAACCGGGAGCCTTGAAAGGCGTATGAAGTGCACGCTTCACCAGCTCAAGGTGGTCTTGCCCGTAAAAAGGGTCGCCATCAACGATGTAGGTCGGTGAACCGAAAACGTTTTTCTCTTGCGCCCAACGCGTGTTGGCTTGCAGCCTGGATTGCATTTCCTCTGAGCCTGCCTTTGCAAGAAGCGCATCAGCATCGTGCCCTAGCGAGGTGGCAAGCGCTTTCAGGCCAGACAGGTCTGAAAGATCCATGTCGTCACGCCAATGGGCTTCCAACAGCCCATGCGCCATGGCATCCGTCTGCGGACCGGTTTCGCCAAGAGCAAGGATCATTCCCGAGGCAAGACTGTAGTCGGCATCATGCTGGCTGGGTCGATAATTGATGATGGGTACGTTTCGAAACTCGGCCCATCGTTCAATTTCCCGACCGAAAAAATAGTCCACGTGCTGTTGCGTCCGGCCTCGAAACGAGGGAGCCCGCTGGGCATCTATCACGGGAGACAGCAGGATTGGTTTGTGGATCAGTGTGACGGTATTGTCGGCGCAAATCCGCATGAATTCCGCTGAACCGAGATAGGCATAGCCGGAATGAGCGGAATAGACATATTCGATCGTTGCCATGGGCTGAAAGAAGCTCGCTGAGTGTGCGTTGTCTGGAACTGTAGTGAGTCAACACTCTGGTCGATCTCCCGAAAATGCAAGTCAGGCGAGATGGAATTCCGCTCACAGTTGCGCCATCGCGCAGCTGAAGCATCGCTGTCCCACACGTAAATCTCTCGATTGGTTGCCGGCATAAGCACATTCTGCATATCCGCATTGCACCCGAACAACTGGAATTCCGGTAAAGGCATGCCGACATAAGGCTCTTCTGATGTCCCGGAAACAAATGCACGAATCTGTCGCGTCGAATGCACCGATGATGGTCTGCCTGATAAGGCGTTTTTACGGGAACTACAGGATGGAGAAAGGAGAAGACGATGACACCGACGTTCAATTTACGCACAAACGACATGCCCGCAGAAATGCGTCTTCTGCTGGATGACTATCCAAGGGACAGCTGGGAGGCGCATCCCGGTTTCAAGGACAAAACCAGGCATTGGCTGGGTGCACATCAGATGTTCCGCCAACTTGGGGAGCTGGTTCGGACTGAAACCGAGCTGTATCTGGCCAAGGGGCGCGCTTCCGATGACTATGCAGGACGGCTGTCATATTATGGAAATGCCTTGGTCGCGAACCTTCACGGTCATCATACCTGGGAAGACAGAAACTATTTCCCGGAACTCTCTGCCGCCGATCCCAGGTTTGATGCAGGTCTTGAAATCCTGGAAAAGGATCATCAGGAACTCGACCGTGTCCTGGACGAGTTCACTGAGACCGCAAACCGGGCCATCAAGTTGACCCGGCTGGATGAACCGCAGGCACGTGAAGAAGCCGGTCTGTTGCACGGCCTTGCCGAAACAATAGAAGCCTTTCTCGACCGGCATCTGGCGGATGAGGAAGAACTGGCCGTGCCGATCATCTTGCATCATCGGCTACGCGGATAAGCGTCTATCTGAAAAAGTCGCTTGGCTTTCAGGAGACCGGCGCGGCAATTGCCGCGCCGGTCTTTCGTTCGATCAACTGTGACGTCAGCCGAGCTGGCCACCGTCATCCCGAGTTACCGCGATAACGGCAGAACGTGGGACACTGTCGCCGCCTTCAGGCCAATGCGAATCACCACGCTCGCCAGGGTGCTGAATGCCAACGAAAAGTGTTTTGCCGTCGCTGGACATTGCCGCACCGGTCACTTCGCATTCTTTCGGGCCAACCAGGAACCGCTTGATTTCGCCGGTCGCAGGGTCACCCACCAGCATCTGGTTGTTTCCGTGTCCGGCAAAATCCTCCTCATTGGAGTAATTGCCATCGGTCTGAATCCACAACAGGCCCTTGGTGTCAAAGAACAACCCATCCGGCGAATTGAACATGTTGCCCTCATTGATGTTCACCGATCCGCCGTAGGCGTCCTGATGAACAGTTGGGTTGCCAGCCAGAGCAAAAAGGTCCCAGGTGAAGCTGTCGCTGGTGTGGTTGCCGCCTGAAGGCCACCAGCGCACGATCTGTCCATAGTGGTTTTCCGCGCGCGGGTTAGGACCCATAGCCGGAGTTGGGTCTCCGCCTGCATTGGGCTTGATTGCGCGGTTCTTGTTGTTGGTCAGAGCGCAATAGATCTCAGCTTTTTTCGGGTTGGCAGCAACCCATTCCGGCCGGTCCATTGTTGTCGCGCCAACTTTGGAGCCAGCGGTGCGGGCATTGATCACGACCTCGGCAGCCGACGCCATGCCTGTCGTTTCTGGCGTTAACGCCAGCCACTGACCGGTACCGTCTGGATGGAACTTCGCGGCATAAAGCGTTCCTTCAGCCAACAGATCGGAATTGTCCGCGCCTTCGGCATAAACACCGTCGGAGATAAACCGGTAAAGGAACTCGCCGCGTTCATCATCACCCATATAGACAACGATACGTCCGTCTCCATTGACCACGACTTCGGCGTTCTCGTGCTTGAACCGGCCCAGTGCGGTCCGCTTTTTGGGTGTCGATGTCGGGTCTGACGGATCGATTTCGACCACCCAGCCCGCACGATTGGATTCGTTCGGGTGTTTGGCAATGTCGAACCGGTCATCGATCTGGGCCCAGCCATAGCCCCAGTCTTCAACGTTAACCCCATAGCGCTTCTGCGCATCGGTTCGCTCGATATCCGGATTTGATGACGAGAAGTAGCCGTTGAAATTTTCCTCGCAGGCAAGATAGGTGCCCCAGGGCGTGCGTCCATTGCCGCAGTTGTTCCAGGTTCCCTTTGTCAATTTTCCGGCCGGATCGGCTTCCGTCTGCATCAAGGCATGACCGGCTGCGGGCCCCGTAATTTCCATTTCGGTTTGAGGCGTGATGCGCCGATTGTATTTGCTGTCCTTGACCAGCGCCCAGCCATTGTCGCCCTTGGCAATTTCGATCACCGAGACGCCATGCGCCATCATGCCCTTCAGGACATCGTCATCCGTCTCCGACTTTCCTTCCGGCCGATTGCCCCAAATGATCTTCCGGTTGGTATATTCGTTGTTGTTGACCAGAACCGACGCGTCACCAAGTTCAAAGAGGGCCATACCATCGATGTTGTCGCCATAAGCACCGGCCTGGCTTTCGCCGTTTCCGCGGGTCGCATGGTCGAATTCAGCAACGCCGGAAAACATCGGGTCGCCCCAGCGAATAACCACATGGCTGGAATAGCCATCGGGCAAGGTAATGTCGTCGAGCGTGTTGGCTGCCACCTGTTTGAAGCCCAGGCGAGAATTCTGCGCTGCGGCCTCTCCGGCACCGAAGACAGAAGTGCCGAGCACGAACGATCCGGCACCAAATGCCATGACGCCCCCAAGGAACCCGCGCCTGGAAAGGGCCTCATCGACCACATGGTCGAATTCGGTCACTTCCGGTGGCGGATTGATGGCTTCGTCAAATTCGTCGAATGACTGTTCTTGTTCTTTAAATTTTGTCACGATTTTCTCTCCCTCAGTTTGACTGCACTGATCCGTCATGCAACTGCCTATCAATCGAATTGCAATCACAGGTAGTGAAGTCGACGGCCGAAGCCGATGATGGAAGACTAGGCGATGAATTGTTGCTCAGCAATCAGGAAACCGAAGAAAATTAGTCGGCTCAGCTTCTCTGCCCGATCATCAGGCAAATAGTGAGGAGTGAGCCCAATCCAGCGTCCAAATAAGGAAGCTGCGACGTATATCGATGAGAAATGTGTGATGTAGAAGACAGACAGGACCCCGCTGTCCTTGCAATTTAGCCACGCCGGTACTCAGGGATCTGATGCTGGTCACGACACCGAAAAGGGGCCAAATGCGGGGGCCAATTTAGGGAGAGTGAATGTGGCTGAGTCCTTTTTCCTGCCATACCATTACGTAGACCATCTCACCAGTCCGGGTCTCCAGACCAGTGCAGGTCCTGTCAAGCTGAGTCAGTATCTTTGTAAGGACCGTGGCAACGGCGGCAATGACAGCGCGACCAGTTTTTATAAGAATTTCAGATGGATCAAGGATGCCAGTGGCATCAACCTCAATCAGCATGTCGGCGGCAAGGCGATTGATCTGGCGCTGAAGGGTCAGGGAAATGACAAGGCCTTTGTGAAGATCTGGAATTTCATGCTCAAGAACAAGGAGCTGATGGACAAATACAAGGTCGATGTCTGTGGACGCGCAAAAAAGGACGGTTCCAAGGATGTCGAGCAGACCGGCAAGATCAAGAAAATGTATTTTGACAAGATGTCGGACCGTGCAGCGTTGCAGCAGATGGTTCAGGACCGTTTCTTCGGCATGGATTGCATCGGTTTCATAGCCAATTTCCTGATCTATACCGGCGAGTGGGACAAGTACTACGGCGTTTCACCTAAGAACTATCCAAAGCACGTTGCCAAGATCAACATCGATGACGTCCATGAAGTGAAACCGCTCGACTTCATGGTCTGGAATGGTCATGTCGCAATTGTCGACTGGGTCTGGAACAAGATCGATGAGAAGAGCGTGCGCATCGATATGTGTCAGAGCTCAAGCGGCGGCCCGCAATGCAATGAATGGGTCACCTTGAAGCAAACTGGTGGCAAGGGCATCAACGGTGGAATGGAATTCACCATTCTAGGCGGAACTCCGTCACCTCCCGTTCGCGGCAATCTGACGATCTGGCGCCGGGAAGGATTCTGGTTCTAGGGTTCGTTCCCAAAGGTCAGGTTCTGTCCGCAGTATCGCCGGCTTTTATCAGTTCGCCGAGCAATTTCAGGTGACCGGATTCCAGTTGACTGACGTTGAAGCGCATGAAGGAAGACATGCTCTGAGATGCGCTGAAGACGTTGCCCGGGGCGAAAACAGCTCCTCGTGTCAGAGACCGACGTGCAACGGAAGCCGCGTCGATCTGGTTGGGAAACTCGCACCAGAGATAGAAGCCACCTCGGGGCTTTACCCACGGCTTCAGTCCCAATGCACCTAGTTCTCTGGTCATTTGGGAACGCCGACGGTCGAGCCTGGAAATCAGGGCCTCCATGTGTTTGCGGTAGCCTCCATCGGTCAAGGCCGTATGCAGCACTTCGCTCACCATCGGGCTGGGTCCACCAAAATTGGTCGCAACCTGTAAATCCGTCAGCGCTTCGATCCAGTCCCGTCGGGCCACGATGTGGCCGCAACGCAAGGAGGCCGACAGTGTCTTGGAGTAACTGCCAATTGTCAGGACCCGGTTGTGCCCGTCCAGCGCAGCAAGGCGTGGAGAAAGCGTCGGTTCAAATTCGGCAAAGATTGCATCTTCCACGATTATGAGATCATGCGTTTCGGCAAGCGACAGGACACGGTGGGCCGTTGTGGCTGAGAGCGTCGCTCCGGTCGGGTTGTGCAGCGCAGAATTGGTAAGATAAAGCCGCGGGCGTTGATCTTTCAGAATGTCTTCCAGAGCCGCCAGGTTTGGGCCTTTTGGCGTGAAGGGCACGCTGACGATTTTGATCTGGTGGGCTCTGAGGAGGGCGTGGAAATTGAAGTAACACGGGTCGTCAACCAGAACGGTGTCCCCTGGACTGAGCAAAAGTCTGCAGACCAGATCCAGGGCCTGTGAGCCCGAGTTCGTCAAAAGAATACAGTCCGGGCCCGCCTCGATGGCCTGATCATGAAGCTTGCGGGCAATCAGGTGCCGCAACTCCAGGTGTCCTTGAGCGTTGCCGTAGTCGGTCAATACGGCACTGCTGGCGCGCGCAACCTGACGCATGGCCCGGCGCAGTGCATCAACCGGCATCCAATCGCTTGGCAGCCAACCACAGCCAGGCTTGGTCACGTCGTTTTCCGCATCTATCGATTGTCTTGCGACCCAAAGGGAGTCAACCTCACGCTCCAGCTGTGGCCCGGTTTGAGACACTGCAAAGGGTTGAGCCCTGTCGGCGACAAAAAATCCGGAACCGCGCCGTGCCCAAATGATGCCTTCAGCCACCAGAACGTCATAAGCCTCTACGACTGTCGACGCAGACACCTGCAAGGTGGCAGCAAGTCCGCGAACCGAAGGCAGCTTGTCTCCCGGGCCAAGTGTTCTGGACTGGATCCTGCGGTTGATATGTTCCACGACAAGGTTTCGGCGTGTTGCTTCTGTCACCTTCGGCTCCGTTGTATGGTCAGGAAAACCAATACAGTTTTTAAATATTGTATTGATCTGTATCTGCCTTTGCTGGCCCAATCCACCTACAAATCCAAAAAAGGATTTGTCGCGATGAACTCTTCATTTTCCGGTTGGGGCAGCGGATTGCTTGGTGTGCTGATCTTCAGTGGTTCACTGCCGGCCACGCGGGTGGCTGTAAGCGGTTTTGACCCGTATTTTTTGACGGCTGCCCGGGCAGTGCTTGCTGCGGTTCTGGCATGTCTTCTGCTTGGTCTGATGAAGCAACGGCGACCATCTGTTTCCGACCTGAAATCGCTTGCGATTGTTGCGTTAGGCGTGGTCATCGGCTTTCCGCTTTTGACAGCCCTTGCGCTGGAGCACATCACCGCGGCGCATTCCATCGTGTTTATTGGCTTGTTGCCTTTGATGACGGCGGCATTCGGCGTGGTGCGGGGCGGAGAACGACCCGCACCCCTGTTCTGGCTTTTTTCGATCCTGGGCAGTGCGGCGGTCGTCGGGTTTGCATTGTCCCAGAGTGCGGATGCATCTTTGACCGGTGATGCGTTCATGCTGGCCGCGATTGTCGCCTGCGGTCTGGGCTATGCGGAAGGCGCTCAGCTTTCGCGTCGGCTGGGTGGTTGGCAGGTGATATCCTGGGCGCTGATCCTGTCACTCCCCTTCATGGCAGGTCTGGCAGCGGTCACATATCCGCAGTCCTTCTCTGATCTGGAGTTGCCAGTTTGGCTGAGCCTTGCCTACGTATCCGTCTTTTCAATGCTTGTCGGTTTCGTTTTCTGGTATCGGGGCCTGGCCATCGGCGGCACCGCGGGCGTAGGACAACTGCAGCTGTTACAGCCTTTCTTCGGTCTTATCCTTGCTGCTTTCTTGCTGGCTGAACCGATCGCGCCCTCCATGATCGGTGTCACGATCCTGGTCGTCATCTGCGTTGCAGGTGCGAAACGGTTTGCATGATAGAGTCGACAGAACTGTCAGACCGCTCAACCTGAAAACGTGTAGCCCGGGCAGCTCAACGCATATTGAACATGCGCGGGGCACTATCTCTTGCGGTCTTTGCTATCTTGCAGCGGCGAATCGGTTTTGGCGCACGCTGTTTCCGCTGCCTCTCGGCTATCGCGAAGTTTCAAGTCAATAATCAAACGAAGGACACCAAATGTCTTCTCCAAAACCACGCGTGGGCGAACGTCTCGAGGAAATGCGTTTTCCGGTACTCGGACGTGAAGGTACGGTCGCCGTCGGTCAACCCAAAGACCGTTGGACCATGATGTTTGTCTATCGTGGCAAGCATTGTCCGCGCTGCAAGCGGTTCTTGAACAAGCTGAATGCAGCATTGGACAATTGGACCGATGTCTTGGACGTCGTGGTTGTTTCAGCCGACAGCGAAGAAAAGGCGCGGGCTGACCAGCAGGAGTTCGGCTGGAAATTCGAGCTTGGCTACGGAATGAGCGAGGCGCAGATGCGCTCGCTTGGGCTTTATGTTTCAGAGCCTCTCTCGGACGCTGAAACTGACAAGATTTTTGCTGAACCGGGCAGTTTCGGGATACGGCCGGATGGCACGTTGATGCTCGTGGACATTTCCAATGGACCGGCGGCGCGGCCGGATCTGGAAGAACTTCTCGACGGAATGAAGTTCAACATCGAAAACAACCGCCCGGTTCGCGGAACGGCCTAACCTCCGAAAAAACCCTCAAGGTTTGATCTGTCTATCGACGGCCCGGCCTTTTTACCGTGTTTGTTCAACGGGTCTGGCCGGGTCCTGTTTCCATGCCGAAAAGGATCCGTCAAACAGACGTGCTTCGTTGCCGAGTTCGGTTAAGGCGAGCAAAGTGACCGTTGCGGCGTAGCCAGAACCACAAGTCGCGATGATCGGTCGTTCCCTCCATTGAGGAGTCTTTTCGTCTAACACGTCTGACAAGGCGTCGCGGTTCAAAAACAGGCCGGTTTCACGGTCCAAGAGTTCTGAAAACGGGATGTTCAAGGAACCTGGTATATGTCCGGTGCGTGGGTCGTCTGCGTTACCGGCATATCCGGCGGACCCGCGCGCATCGATGACACATGATTTCTGGTGATTTTCGATGAAGCCCTCAAGGCTGGTGCGCCAATCGCCTCTTTGCACAGGTTCAAAGTCACCTTGTGACACTTCTGCTGTGCCGGATGTCACAGGTTTTTGCAGCTTGGTCCAACGCACCCAGCCTCCGTTGAGCACACGGACATTGTCAAAACCCCAATACCGCATTGCCCACCAGACGCGACCTGCCAGCATGTGATGGTAGTTGTCGTAGAGAACGACGAGATCAGTCGCATTGATGCCAAGAGCCTTGAATGCGCTTCGGGCTGCATCCCGATCCGCGACAGATGCAAGCGGAAGTGCTTTGCTCTGATCGATGAACCGGCGGGTCCAATCGAGGAAAGCCGCACCGGGAATGTGGCTCATTTCGTAGTCGTCAGGCAACGCTCTGGCTGGGCTGCTCCAGGTTCCGCGTACATCGAACAGTTTGAGGCCTGGCTGCTTCAAGAGAAGTTCAAGTTCTTCAGCCGAGACAAGTGGTGAACTGCGGGCAAGAATATCTCTTCTAAGGTCCGATGGCGACATGGCAGGGCTCCTCAATCTGGTAGAGCTGTTTGGCATTTACTCAATCGGCGAGCATGTTCATATCGAAGGCATGAACGTCATGCAGCAGCTCAACGAAACCGCGGGCGGCATGATCCAGAGATTGGCGGCCCTTGTCGGCGGTCGCGATGGATGCATCGCCGACGGTGCCGGCGGAATTGAGGTCTTGCGCCTTCCAGCCGAAGGCATGTGGCCCATGAGCACGAAGGTGCGTGAAGTCTGAAACGAATCGCTCCTGAGCGGAGCGGAAGTTCTGAGCCCTGTCCATTTTTACCAGATCGGGATGCAGGTGCAGCATGATGGAAGTTTCCACGTCGCCGCCATGTATTCCAAAGGTGAGTTCATGGTCTGAGAAAACGCCTTCCGGCTGTCCAAAATGCGCCCAGGCGGTGCCAACGGCGAGCATCTTGTGCCGAATCCTGAGCTCGCGCGTGAGGATGCCTACCAACGGCACATTTCCTCCGTGTGAATTCACAACCACCAATTTTCTGACCCCGGCACGGGCGAGGCTGTCACCGAGTTCCGTCCAGGCTTTGAGCGCGGTTTCCCAACCAAGGGTCAGCGTCCCCGGCGAGGATATGTGTTCGTTTGACTTGCCAACCGCCTGCACGGGCAAGAAGGTTGCCGGTATGGTCTCCGGAACCAGCTCCATCACCCTTTGAACCTGACCCTGCGCAATCGCCGTATCGGTATAGACCGGCAAATGCGGCCCGTGCTGTTCGATTGCAGCCACCGGCAGGATTGCAATCCACTCCTTGATTGACGGTACGTCGAAATCCGTGGTGGTCATGTCTTGCCAGTTGAGTTTGGGCAGCATGTAGGGTCTTCTCCTCAGTTCTTTCTGAAGGTTTCGCGCGCTCGTTCAGCGACAAGGCGTTTCAAGGTGCCGCGGCAACAACCTCGACTTCGACAAGAAAGTCTTCTCGGGCAAAACCCGAAACAATCATCAATGTTGATGCTGGTGCGGGCTCGGAAATGAAACCATCCCTGACGCGCATATAGCCCGGCAAGTGGACACGGTCGGTTACATAGGAATTGATCCGTACCACATCCTGCATCGTCATTCCGGCAGATGCGAGGATCGCCTTTACATTTTCGAAACAGAGCGTCGTCTGTCCCTCAATGTCGGTTGGGATTCGGTCATCGGCTGCAATACCCAGCTGGCCCGAAGCGAACAGAAGACGATGCCCTGCGGGGATCTCCACTGCATGGCTATACCGAGCAAAAGGCGCTCGAATGTCTGGCGGTATGTGCGCGCGTTTCAAGTGGCTTGTCCTCATGTCAAAAACGGAAAGCTATCGCGACTGCCGCTTGCACGCAATTTCCGTGGTTGCGTAATTTAGATGCCATTGCTCAAATTGAGGGCACGATTAACTTTTGCGCTGACAATGGTGCGGCAATGTGCAAGTCTTTGCGGGCTGCTCATGTAACCAACGGGCAGCACGACAAGCGGGCCAATGTTTTTACACGAGGGCTCTCTTCCTGCCTGTTCCGCTCTCAGGGCTTTCGAGCACAGCGGCAGAGCATTCGGCCCGTCGTGGGCAGTTTGACCTGCTTGGTGTAACGAAAACGGGGAACGCGGAAATGGGATTGTCTCGGAACTTAGGACTTGCGACGCTCGCCGTCATGGCGTCGACAAGCGCGCATGCGCTTGAAAAAGTGACCTTCGGTACAAACTGGGTCGCTCAAGCAGAACATGGTGGTTACTATCAGGCGGTCGCCGATGGCACATATGAAGCCTGCGGCATTGAAGTTGAAATCAAGCCCGGTGGACCGCAAGCCAACAATCGCATCCTGTTGCCGGTCGGAAAAATCGACTTCCTTATGGGCGGCAACATGCTTCAGGCTTTTTCTGCGATTGAACAGGGCATCCCAACCACTGTTGTGGCAGCTCATTTCCAGAAAGAACCGCAGATCCTGATGACGCATCCGGATCAGGGTCTGGATACCTGGGAAAGCCTCAAGGACATCAATCTCCTGATCGGGAAGGGCGGTCTCAATTCTTTCTATCAATGGATGAAATCAGAGTTTGGTTTCAAGGACGAACAGGTGCGTCCTTACACCTATAACTCTGCACCCTTTCTGGCCGACAAGAAGCTTGGTCAACAGGGTTACATTACGTCTGAGCCCTATGCCATCGAAACGGAAGGCGGCTTTGAGCCGAACATATTTCTGATCGCCGATTATGGCTATGACACCTATTCGACCACGGTGGAAACCCGGACCGAGCTGGTGGAAACCAAACCGGAAGTCGTCAAATGCTTCGTCGACGGTTCGGCTATCGGCTGGGTCAATTTCCTTTACGGCGACAATTCCAAGGCATTGGAAATGATCAAGAAGGACAATCCGGGCATGACCGACGGTCAGCTGGCCTTCTCGATCGATAAACTGAAATCCTACGGAATCGTGGACAGTGGTGATGCGCTCACAATGGGCATCGGCGCCATGACGGATGAGCGTAACAAGTCATTTTTTGAAAAAATGGTCGCGGCAGGTGTCGTCAACGGAGACGTCGACTACACGAAGTCCTACACGCTTGAATTCGTTAACAATGGCGTAGGTCTGGATCGCAAAAAAGAGCTGACCGCGAACTGATCAGGATGCTTCCGTGACACACATGAAAAATGCAACCATGGCCGGACAATTCTAACATGACGGCCATGGTACAAGCAGATATGCAAACAGACACGGGCATCGGACAGCCCATCGTTTCCCTCAAAGGCATTTCAAAAACCTTTTCCAATGGAACGGTGGCACTGAACAATCTGTCACTCGACATTCGTCAGGGAGAATTTGTTTCTCTTCTGGGCCCTTCGGGATGCGGCAAATCCACCGCCTTGCGGATCATCACAAGCCTGACGAGCCCAAGCTCGGGCAGGGTTGAATGGCCGATGGAAGAATCCAGACAGAAGGACCATGAACTCAGTTTCGTGTTCCAGGAACCAACCCTCATGCCCTGGGCGACCGTCTTCGGGAATGTCTGGTTGCCGCTGCGCCTTAAGGGTGTTTCGAAAAAAGCTGCCTATGACGAGGTCATGGAGGCACTGAAAGGTGTCGGTCTCGACCAGTTCGCGGACAGCTATCCAAGGGAATTGTCAGGGGGCATGAAAATGCGTGTCTCGATTGCACGTGCTCTCGTGACAAAGCCCAAGCTCCTATTGATGGATGAGCCGTTTGCTGCACTTGATGAGATAACCCGCTTCAAGCTCAACAACGATCTTCTGCGTCTGTGGGAGACCTTCGGCTGGACGGTCATCTTCGTGACCCATTCGGTGTTTGAATCCGTTTACCTCTCCAACCGCATCGTCGTCATGGCAGCGCGGCCCGGGCGTGTCGTCAATGACATGGCCATCGATGCACCTTATCCGCGGGACGAGGATTTCAGGACATCATCCGTCTACAGCGGCTTTTGCCGAAACGTTTCGGAAGCACTTCACGAGGCCATGAACTCGGGAGATCACCTCTGATGACATATCTGATTTTCTCAAGATTTCTGGGCAGCTCTGGATCATGACCTTAGACATTGCCGACAAGTCACCCATGCCCGCAGGCGCGACGGAAATTCCTCTTGATGCTGAGGAAATGAAGCGTGCGCGTGCGGCTCGACGGGAAACGATTGGCAGATGGGTGTTGCCGGTCGTCATATTGCTGTTGTCGGTTTATCTCTGGGACAGGATTTGCGTCTGGAACGAAATTCCACATTACATCCTGCCGAGACCGGGACAGGTTTTTGACACGTTGCTTGCCGATTGGGGCATCTTGAGCGTTGCGCTTCTCAATACGCTCAAGATCACTTTCGGAGCCCTGTTGATTGCGACATTGGGTGGTTTGGGACTGGCGGTGTTGTTCACGCAGTCCAAATGGATCGAAATTTCGTTCTTTCCATTCGCGGTCATTTTGCAGGTAACACCGATCATCGCAATTGCGCCCCTGATCCTGATTTATGTGGATTCGATCACGGCGGGGCTCCTGATCTGTGCCTGGATCGTCGCGTTCTTTCCGATACTCTCAAACACGACGCTGGGACTGAATTCAGCAGATCACAATCTGCAGAACCTTTTCCGGCTTTATGGCGCAAGCCGCTGGCAAACCCTGAGGTTTTTGCGTCTGCCCGCAGCAATGCCCTATTTCCTGGGGGGGTTGAAAATTGCCGGAGGCCTGTCTCTGATCGGGGCGATCGTTGCCGAATTTGTCGCCGGTTCCGCTGGCTCGGGGTCAGGGCTCGCCAACCAGATCCTGGAGGCAAGCTACAGGCTGAACATGCCGAGAATGTTCGCGGCGCTCATTCTGATTTCCGTTACCGGGATCCTGATATTCCTGACCATGAACCTCCTGTCGCATTTGCTCCTGCGCAAATGGCATGAAAGTGCCCTGAAGCGGGAGATATAGATGGGACCGGCAACGGGGTCCGGTTTCAACGGAACCGGGATCATCAAGAATGCAACCGTTCCGGCGTGTTTGCTCGCCGATATGCAGGGTGCGGATCCCACCTCCCTGTTGGCGATGGACCTTAAGGTCGTTGATGGAAAGCTTCTTGAAGTCGCACCTGGAGGATCCATGACTGGTGTGGAACCTGGTCTGGATTTGGACAAAGGTCTGGTTTTGCCCGCCTTTGTTGACCTGCATACCCATCTCGACAAAGGGCACATCTGGCCACGCAAGGCCAATCCGGACGGGTCCTTCATGGGAGCGCTTACAGCTGTCGGCGAAGACCGGATCGATTATTGGTCGGCGGATGACCTGCGGGCGCGCATGGAATTTTCCCTGAAATGTGCCTACGCGCACGGAACAGCCGCGATCCGCACGCATCTGGATAGCATTCCGCCGCAAGAAGACATCACCTGGCCAGTGTTCGAAGAAATGCGCGCCGAATGGCGCGGTCGCATCACTCTCCAGGGCGTTTGCCTGTTCGGGATCGACCGCCTTGCCGAAGATGGCGACTATCTTTCAGATATTGCGGACAAGGTCAGCAATGCCAACGGGATCATGGGGGCTGTGACCTATATGATCCCGGATCTGGACAGGCATCTTGAAGATGTTTTTCGAGCGGCCATGGACAGGGGTCTCGACCTCGACTTTCACGTGGATGAAACGTTGGACCCGGCTGTGGTCACACTGCGCCACATTGCTGAAACAGCACAACGCCTGAAATTCGACGGCAAGATCGTATGCGGTCATTGTTGTTCATTGTCGGTGCATCAACCAGATGAGATTGACCGGACACTTGATCTGTTGGCGGAAACCGGGATTGCCATCGTTTCACTGCCGATGTGCAACATGTATCTTCAGGATCGCGTAGAGGGCCGGACACCGCGCCGCCGGGGCGTCACGCTACTGCACGAAATGAAGCAGCGCGGTATTTCTGTTGCCGTTGCCTCCGACAATACCCGTGACCCTTTTTATGCCTATGGCGATCTGGACATGGTCGAGGTCTATACGCAAGCCACCCGGATATTGCATCTCGATCATCCGATCGGCGACTGGATCAGCACGGTCACAACGACACCTGCTCAACTGATGGATATTCGGGCAGGCCAACTGGAAATCGGAGCACCGGCCGATCTCGTGCTGTTTGGGGCGCGGGACTGGAACGAACTTTTGTCCCGCCCGGCGGGCCCACGCAGCGTTTTGCGCGCGGGAACTCTCATTGACCAAACACTGCCCGATTATCGGGAACTCGATCAAATTCTTCAGGAAAGGCAACCAAAGTCATGAGCGCCATCGCTGCATTAAAAGCCGATCTTGACGGCCTCAAGATCGAGGACAACCAGCAAATCGTGAAGCAGAAGAGCCGTGATTTTTTCTGGTATTCGCCGGTCCTGAAAAAGCAGCTGGAGGACGTTACCGGCGACCTGATTGTGACCCCTAAGACAGAAGACGAAATCATCCGTGTACTGAAGGCCTGTTTTACGGCCGACATACCAGTGACGACACGGGGTGCTGGCACCGGCAACTACGGACAGGCGATGCCATTGTCGGGCGGTGTCGTACTCAATATGGCGGAGATGACCGCCGTCAAGGAAGTCAAGACAGGTTCGGTCGTCGTCGAAGCTGGCGCTATCATGTCCGACATTGACAAGACGGCCCGGGAACAGTCCGGACAGGAATTGCGGATGCACCCGTCCACCTACAGGACAGCCACCATCGGGGGCTTTATTGCCGGTGGTTCGGGCGGGGTCGGTTCAATCAACTGGGGGGGGCTCAGGGATCTCGGCAATGTCATTCGTTTGCGGGTCATCACGATGGAGGCTGATCCTCAAATTCTGGAGATGACAGGCGACGATCTGCAGAAGGTGATGCATGCTTATGGCACCAACGGCATCATTACCGAGATCGAGATGCCGTTGACCGCAAGTTACGACTGGGTTGATGTTCTGGTCGGCTTTGATGACTTCATGGATGCGGTCAGGTTTTCCGACGCTCTGGCCAACCAGGACGGCCTGTTGACCAAGAACATTGCGCCCGTGGCCGCACCGGTTCCGCACGACTATTTCCTCCGGCACCAGAAGTTCATTCGCAAAGACCAGTCCGTCGCCGTTCTGATGGTGGCCCCGTTTGCCATGGCGGCGTTTGAGGCGTTCGTCGCCCGTCAGCCTAGTGGTGAGGTTCTCTATCGTTCGGACAAGGCAAGCGACGAGGATGTGAGGCGGCTTCCTCCGGCCTATGAGCTGTCCTGGAACCACACGACATTGCGCGGTCTTCGGGTCGATCCAGAGATCACTTATCTCCAGGTTCTCTACCCGTTTCCGAACCAGGTCGAACTTGTCGGGAAGATGCAGGAACTGTTTGGGGATGAGGTACCTGGACATCTGGAATATGTCCGTTTTGACGGCGACATCACCTGTTTCGGATTGCCAATCGTGCGCTACACCAGCGAAGAAAGATTGAATGAGATCATCCGGTTGCACGAAGATAACGGCTGTCCGATTTTCAATCCCCACCGTTACACGTTGGAAGAAGGCGGCATGAAACAGACCGACGCGGTTCAACTGGCCTTCAAGCAGGAAGCCGATCCCAAGGGCCTGCTCAATCCTGGCAAGATGATTGCCTGGGAGAACCCGGATTACGATTACGATAGCGGTCAGGTTTTCCTGTTTCCCGGTCTTCAGCGAGGCTGAGGCGCGGCGTACGAGAGTGACGCAGGCGGTTTGTCCATTCTGCCTGCATGGTGTTGTTCCTTAAGGCCGAGTGCATGCGCGTTCTTGTCGTTTATTGTCATCCCTGTGAAGAAAGCTTCAATGCCGCATTGTGCAAGACCGTTGTTGGGGCTTTAGAGGAAGACAGCCACGATGTGCGCCTGACGGATCTTTATGCGAGAGGCTTCAACCCGGTCATGAGCGCGCAGGAGCGGCGGGGCTATCACACACCGCAGTCGAACACCGTGCCGATTGCGCAGGATCTGGCCGACATCAAGTGGTGTGAGGCAATCGTGTTCATTTATCCAACCTGGTGGTTCGGTCTTCCGGCAATGCTGAAAGGGTGGCTGGAACGGGTTTGGGTACCGCATGAGACGTTCATCATGCCGACCGCGACTGAGGATTTGCGGCCTAACATGCAGAACATTTCGCACATCGGGATCGTGACGACCTGCGGTGCAAGCTGGTTTGTGTCCAAGTTCGTGGGGGAACCCGGGCGCAAAACCATCATGCGTGGCATCAAGCTCCTCGCAAAACCGCGTTGCAAGACCCGTTATCTGGCACACTACAAGATGGACAGCTCAACCCAGGAGAGCCGCCAGAACTACATTGCCAAAGCCAAAAAGGAAATGGCGGCATTCCTGCGATAAGTTACCGTTTTGCGGTCTTTCAATCGGCGGATGAAAGTTGCAAATTGTCCCGCCAGGAAATCAGGCTTCCCTGGCGACGCGTTCAACGTCATGACGTGATTTCAACCAAAGCGCAGCGCCGAGCACGATGCCGATCACATCCGTCCGCCAATCGCCAGAGATCATGCAAAGGGCGGCGCCCAGAAGCAGAATGCGCCAGACCGGAGCAAGGGGGCTCATCAGATAGCCCTGGACCGCGCCGGACAGGAAATAGACTCCGATGATGGCGGTAATTGCGTTGCGGATGATTTCGATCCAGCTGGCCTCCATCAAAAGACCGGGACTGTAGAAGAACATGTACGGTACGATGAACGCGGCCAGGCCGACCCTGAACGCCGTCACCGATGTGCGCATGGGTTCTGCTCCGGCAATGGCAGCGCCGGCATAGGCAGCGAGGGCCACTGGCGGAGTAATCGCGGAGACGACTGCAAAATAGAACACGAAGAAATGCGCGATCAGCGGCGCGATGCCGAGTTCGATCAGGCCCGGTGCCACCACTGAGGCAGCAACGGCATAGGCTGCGGTTGTCGGCATGCCCATGCCCAGAATGATCGAGATGATCATTGCGAAAATCAGTGCGAGCAGTTTGCTGGTTTCGGCGAGCTCGAACAGCAATGAAGAGAACCTGGCGCCGACACCTGTCAGTGAAATCACGCCGACAATGATGCCAGCCGTTGCGCAGACCGTGATGATCTGAATGGACATCTGCGACGCATTGCGCAGTGCCTCGATGATCTGGAGCGGACCCATGCGAAACGGCGTCAGCCAGCTCACGACCGCGGCAGATGCAATCGCGAGCGTGCCGGCACGGATCACCGAATAGCCGAGGAAAAGAGAGCCGACCAGAATGAATATGGGAAGGAACAGAAACGCCTGCCTGGCGAGCTTTCTGAATTTGGGAACTTCGTCACTGGTCATGCCGCGCATGCCGAGGCGTTTCGCCTCGAAATCGACCATGAAATAGATCGAGACAAAATAAAGCACGGACGGTATCAGGGCTGCGATGACGAGATCCGTATAGGGAATTCCGGTGATCTCGGCCATGATGAAGGCGCCGGCCCCCATAATCGGAGGCATGATCTGGCCACCGGTTGAGGCAGCAGCCTCGATTGCGCCTGCCGATTGTGAGCGATATCCCACACGCTTCATCAGCGGGATCGTCAGCGAGCCTGTCGACACAACGTTGCCGGCAGATGTGCCATTGATCATTCCCATCAGTCCGGAGGCGAAGACGGCAACCTTGGCCGGCCCTCCACGTGCGCGGCCCGCTGTTGCAAAGGCCAGGTTGACGAAATAGTCGCCAACTTTTGAACTTTGCAGGAAAGCTGCAAAAATAATGAAAAGAATGATGTAGGTGGAAGAGACGGCGGTTGTCGGGCCAAGAATGCCGTTGTCGGTAAATACGTAGCTGAAAAATCGTTTTGCATCATACCCGCGATGTTCCAGAAATCCGGGTAGCCACGGCCCCAAAAAGGCATATCCGACAAAAATTGCGGCAATCGCAACCAGGGCAAGACCCGCGACACGGCGCGTAAGTTCCAGCATGAGCGCCATGGCAACGAATGCAGCCCAGGCGTTTTGCGGATCCGCAAACGGGGTACCCGCGCGCAGCCTCAAATTCAAGGCATCAAGGCTGAGCGCAATAAAGCCGGTCGACGCAATACTGGCCAGCACCAGAACCCAGTCAATTGAGGAAATACGGCCCTCATTTCCGCGAAGGAACCATCCGGCCACAATCGCCAACAATGTGCCGGCGGCGAGCGAAACCCCGAAATAGGCAAAGGTCGTGTCGGGGTTTTCAACTGTTCCCGCGTTCCAATATTGAAAGACACCGTAAAGGGTCAGCACGAGTGCATAGATCACCGGCAGTCCAGCAATGAGTGCAACGCTCCGTTCCATTGCCACTTTACGCAAGCGATTGTCCGGACCGGTGAGCAGGACGCTTGTTAGCCCAAACCCGAGAACGAGAGCTCCGCAAATATGCAGTATGCGGAAAAGCCAGGTCTCAAGTGGTGCGATGTTGAGACTGTAGAGATGCCAGGCTGCATAAAGCACACACAGAAGACCGAACAACTTCCCCTGCCAGCCCCGTAAGGCGTGGCTGGCAGATTCGTCCCGTTGGGCGGGAACGGGGTCGATGGCGTCAGACATCACGTTTCGGTCTCGATCTGGCACATTTTATACCCGGGCCACTGTCCTGCAGCCCGGGATAAAGGCAATTATCTATCGTGTTCCGGATCGCTCAGCCGCCTAGGGCAGGGTCGATCTCGAAGCCATTCTCCTTGAACCAGCGCACAGCGCCCGGATGCCAGGGGATGAAGGCGTTCTTGTCGTAGTTTTCCGGCAGGGTTTCGACAGCTGCTTTGTGAATGTCGAGCATCTTTGGATTGTTGCTCATCACAGCATCAACGACCGCATAAACGAAGTCCTCCGGTAGATCAGCGCGAGCGATCGCGAAGTTCCACATGGAAACGCTTGCATGATCTTCGGACTGGGACGGGTAGGTTCCGGCAGGGATTGTGAAAAGAGATACCGGATGGTCCGCAGCGATCTGTTTGGCTTGCTCGTCCGTCATACCGATGAAATTGACGTCAGCCTGTGCTTCGACTTGCGAGAATGCCGGGAAGGGGACCCCTGCCGCCCAAGTGTAGACATCAATCAAACCATCCTGAAGCTGGCCTGCAAGATCTGCCGCTCCGCCGTGGCGCGCAGTCACGGACTTGCCGAACGTATCAAAGAACCGTGGCCAGTACGTTCCAGGGGTGCCGCCAACCGGCCCAAAGCCTACAGTCGCGCCTTCCGGAATGTCATCGATGCTGTCAATACCGGAACTTTCCAGGGTCATGATATGGAACGCGGTCTTGTACATCGGGAAGATTGCCCGGATCTGGTCATGCTTCAGTCCGGGCGCGAGAGCACTTTCACCGTTGATGGCGTCGAATGCCGGTCCCATGGTGACCATGCCGAAATCAAGGTCACCGGTTTGGACAAGCGCTGCATTTTGCACCGGTCCGGCTGTGACCTCGGCTCCGCCCGGGATGCCGAGTTGATCTGAAACCAGATTTGTCCAGCCGGAGCCATATACGAAATAGGTTCCGCCCTGACTTGCCGTGCCGACCGAGAAGCTTGTCGGCCAGTCACTGCGGTCCTCCGCCGCTGCTGCCGGGACGAACAGGCCGATGGTCAGTGCCGCCACCAATGGTGCCGGTGTGTACCTAGAGAAAACGTTCAAAAGTCCTGCCTTGCTTTTTGAAGTCATAGAATCTCTCCACAGATGGAACACAGATGATTTCCTGCGCTCAGATGCTCGGGAAACTTGCATTGTCAGCGGTTTTCAGAGTCTGGTAACGGCTAAATCGGGCGAATTTCTGTGAAATCAATGCGAAGCTTCAGTATTATTTTGCCAATAACTTATTTTTGAGCTGCTTGGTTGAAATCTGGCGTAAAACCGCTTCTTGCGTGCAACTCATGCGAGGCGGTGCAGTTGCTTATATTTGTAAGGCAGGTTGTATTTCTTGGTTTGCATCTAGGTTAGTCAAATGTCTCACAGGTGAGATCTAAAGACAGCTATGGCAGCGATGGCATATGACGTTGCTGTCTGCGTTTTTTCTATCAGCCTGCTCGAAGGCAAACGTTAAAAAATCAAACCGTTAACCGCCATATACGGTCGCAGCATCACCCAGATAATTGTCCCAGGCGAACCAATAGGAGATATGGCCGGCGACACGGGGAAGCGTTTTCCCATCCACGCGCTCCAGCGCGGTCTCTGTCACAGTCCATGTCTGCCCGGTTTCATCGAGAAGCGTTTCGCCGCGCTGCTCAAATTGATGGGCCCCGCGCTCATAGGCGCGTACTGTGCGTTTTGAAGGATTGCCGATCAGGACGAGTGGCGTATTTGCAATTGCGTCGTTGATAATCGATTTCTCTTCAAATGCATCCAGTGGCCAAGCCCTGGCAGCCCCGAATTGCCGGATCGCAAAGACATAGTCTTTCTGCCGATGTCTGGATTGATCAACCAGTGCCGGAAACATGAGTTCGGCAGAAGAAAAGTAGTCCTGGTAGACGACACCCGAGCCGTAGTCACGCCGGTGGCCGGTATTCAAGGACAGGACCCGGGTTTTGGGGTGGGACGCTTTCCAGGCCCCCCAGCTGGTGATCACAACGGGCCGCTGTTTCAACTCAATCCCGCTGTCCACCAGCGGACCTACGACCGGGTTGCCGGTGTATTGGTTCCATAGCGAATGGGTTTCCCGGTCGAACATCAACTTGTTGGATCGGTAAAGGAAGCCGGACGACCCGAAAACCAGCGGTTTCCTCCGACCCGTTACTTTGGTTTCGAACAAGATGCCAGATCCGCACAGCGTGCAGTATGCCAGCGCGACCGGAACACCGCCGATCACTTCATTGAACATTTCATGCCAACCCATGATCCGCAATGGATAGGCCCGGGTATCACCGTTGATAGAGATGCCGAAAACGAGGTCATCATCTTTGAGGTAATCCGCTTTGGCGGCTGGAAGCAGGTCTGGGTTGTCGAGGGATGGAATTCCGTCCTTTCGGACACCGCCCCAGGCAATTTCCTCGAAACGTATTTTCATCTGCTCGCGCGCCAGATGCTCCGGTTTCAGGAAGACGTCGAAATTTTCGTCTATCCCAAGCAGAACCTCACGCTTGAAAGGGATCAGTGACGGATGGGGGACGATCTGCGGGTTGCGTTCCTGCCAGAGCATCCATTCGAACCAGTCCGTACCGAACTTTTGGCCCGCCAATTCGTCCATCACCTCAGCAATCCGGCCCTGCCGCCCTCTGGAAAATCTCATGCTGGTCAAGAGCGCGGGCACGACGTCCGGATTGCCGCGTTCACGCAGGAAGACCATGCCTTTCGCGAACTCGGAACTGGTGCCGTATAGCGGAGACCGAATGGCCGCCAGAACCGGGTCGTCCTGTGCTCTCAATGGCGCAGGTGTGACGGCGGTAGCGACAAGCATTCCCGTAAATCCGCGTCGTGTCAGTGGCATGGCATCCTCCGCTTGGCCAATGCCAGTCTGCGGAGTCATTTGTTCACATGCACACAAAACTCTCGTGAGGAGGTTGAGATCAAGAACGCCGCTTCACGTTTCGATCATGTGGACTGCTTCTTCACGAGTGACTTTGCAATCCAGACAATGCTGCCTGCAACGACACCCCAAAAGGCTCCGCTGACACCGAAGAGCATCATTCCACTGGCTGCGATCAGAAAGGTCAACGCGGGCGCCTCAAGTTGGTCACGGTCGCTGAAAGCTGCCGAAATGGAATTGACGAAAGCCGGGATCAGCGCCAGCCCCGCAACGGCGGTGATCAGATCGGTCGGAGCGAGACCTGCCAGAGACGTCACAAGCCCAGCTGCAAAAGCCAGAAGTGTGTAGGCAATTCCAGACACGATGGCAGCCCAGTAACGCCCGGCCGGATCGCGTCCGGCGTCTTCTCCAGCCATCATTGCAGCGGTGATCGCGGACATGTTGACCGGCACCGATCCAAACGGTGCGATCAAAAGGCTCACCAGTCCGGTCTTTTGAAGCAGGGGCTGCCGATTGACCGGGTATTTGTTCAGCTCCAATACGGCGAAGCCAGGAATGTTCTGACCGGCCATTGTCACGAGATAGAGCGGTAAAGAGACGGAAACAATTGAATGGATGGAAAAAGTCGGCATGACAGGCGTAAAAACCGGCAGCCATTGCGTTTCCACAGCGGCAGTGCCGCTGTCGCCATTCACCGCGAAGAAGAGAACGATCACAAAGGCGATCACGGCAAACGGCATTGCAGCAAGTCTGTTCCAGGCCAGCCCGATGAGCCAGGCCAGAAGAACCGGCAATACCAGCAAGGGAATCGTTCCCAGAGCCAAAGCCGGTGCAAAGCACAGTTTCAACAAGACACCTGCCAGAAGCCCGTTTGCAATAGGCTTCGGGATAGCGGCGACAACACGTCCAAGCGCAGGTATGAACCCGGTCACGACGATCAGCGCTGCACAGCAGATCAAGGCTCCGACAGCTTCTGAAAAGCCTCCCGGCAACGCGACGGTTGCCGCAAGGAACGCAGCGCCGGGAGTTGACCACGCAACCGCCGCCGGGATCCGCGTGACGGCCGGGAGCCAGATACTGCAGATGCCCATGCCGATGGTGGCAAAAAACAACCCGGTCGCTGCTTGCGCATCTGTGGCGCCCATCGATTTAACGCCTGCAAGCACAATGGCAAAGGAGGCCGAGTATCCGACAAAGGCTGCAAGCAGCCCCATATAGGTGGCTGGAAACGTTAGATCACGGAACATGGAAGGCTCATTTTTCGGGCAAGGCTCGTGCGCGCCGCGCACGCCCGAACACAGCATAGCAAGGCCGTCGCGGCAAGATCTTCAACCCGCCGAAAGCGCTTCTGACGCGCTTTGGGACAGTTCCTGGTCCTCTAGACTGGCCTTCAGACTTCGCGTCGCGACCGCTTCGTCCATATATTCAGGTCCACCATAACTTTCACTGTCGCGATAATGACGAGGGCACAAAGAGCGAATTTCGTCATGGTTTCCATCGTACCTTCGATCAAAAGGGCATGAATTGCACTACCGGTGACAATGACCATCGCGAGAGCTGTGTGGGTGCGTCGCCATATGCGCACCTTCAAACGCAGGCGACGACGAAACGCGGCAAGAAAAGCTGCGGCAAGCACGGCCCACATGGCAAGTACGCCCCATACGGAAAACGGCGTTGGAGAACGAAACAGCAAGGCGTCGACGACATCCGGTGGGCTGGTGATCCAAAGTCCGCCTACGTGAAGCAGGACAGCGGCAACCAGAAGGGCCCCGGTGATGCGATGGATCCGCCGTCCGCGTGCACCAGTGAGCCCGGGCAGGTAGCCACCAGCAAGCAGAGGCTGAACCAGGAGAAGAGCCATGCCCGCAACACCGGCAAATCCGGCAAGAATGTAAACGGGTTGACGCCAGGCGAGCAGGGGGCTTGTCGCAGCCGCCAAAATCGGCAGCGCGATAACAATGGCAAGCACGCTCCAGACCAGATAGCCGCGCGTTCGGCTCATCTCATGAAGTCTCAAGTCGGATCAGGCCGGAGTAAGGACGAAATGCGCCTCCAGGCTGGTATCCTTCGAGCTGGACATGACGGGACGCAGAAACACCGTTTCAAACTCTTCGCTGTCGTAGGCAAGGTGACCATGGGGTTGCCCAAACGCCGGCACGATCTGAGGCATTTCAAGACGGAAGTTGCCATTGGCATCCGTGAGGGTAGCGCCGTGGCTTTGCGGGTCGCGTTCATGCCCTTCCGTCGTGTGTGCCCATATTTGAATGCGTTGACCGGCAAGAGGTACTCCATCGCCTGCACGACGGACGGTTCCAGTCATCCAGAAGCCGCCACCTCCTATACGATCGACGATTGGAGCTCCGGGACGGTAATTGTTGGAGCCCCCACGCATCGAACGCGTTGGCGCTATGCCTTGTGCCTGCGCAGGTACCAGCAATCCAGATGTGCCCGTCGCCAGGGCAGCGCTTCCAACAGCGAGAAGTCTGCGGCGGGTGATGAGATCGGCGGTCATGAAAGTCTCTCCTGTCGGAAGTGGCGCCCATATGTGCCTTCGGGACCAAACACGGCCGATCAAAAGTATAGTGCGTTTGTGGCAATTTCCGAGTTCAGCATGGCTGGACGGGCGATAAACCAGGCTCACGGTTTCGTGATCCGGCGATTTCTACCCCTTTGCACAAGATGCAGATTGCGTTCAGGAGTCCAAAAGCCGCAAAAATGGAGACCAACAAGCCAAATCGTTCAAATGATTGTTCATTGAATGTCAGTTCGCCGCGCAACATCCTTAAGGCAACGGCGGTCAACCGAGGAAAGTTCATGATCAACCGCAGAGGAATTTTGGGTTTGTTTGCCGCAGCTGCCGGTAGTGCGATGGTCGCGACATCGGCGTTGCCGTCTTTTGCCAAGAGCCCGCTTGCACTGACTGGCTACGACCCGGTGACCTATTTTTCAGGAAAGTCCCCCAAACAGGGCCGCGCCGAGTTCACAGCGCAACACCGTGGACTGACCTACCAGTTTTCATCATCACGCAACCGGGATGCCTTTTTGGCGAACCCTGCAAGTTATGCCCCTCAGTTTGACGGCTACTGCGCTTATGGCGTTTCCCGCGGTTACAAGGTCGGGGTCGATCCGCTCGCGTATAAAGTGGTGGCCGGCAAGCTCTATGTGAACTACTCCAAATCCGTTCAACGGACCTGGAGCCGCGACATCTCCGGCTATATTTCCAAGGCAAACAGAAATTGGCCAGGCTTGAATTGAATGCGCTGAAATTCGATCCGCTCTGTGTGAAGTCAACCTTCAACGAGATTTACGGATAAAAATGCCGCCCGGGTGGCCGGACGGCATTTGTTTCTTTTTTTGAACTGATCAGTTGGCCGTCGGAAAGACGAAGAATGCCAGGTCCCAACCGTCATTGATGCCGTTGTCGTTCACGTGGGTCATCGAAGTAATGTTGATGTCGTAGTAATAGAACAGCGCGCCCCCCTTATCTTCGATTTTCACCTGAGTGCCACCGTCGGGGTTACTGGCGTCGATAAAATCAACGGGCGGGAGTTCCTGAAAGTTCGGCCCATCTCCCGTGTCATTGTCATTGGCAAGCACGACAAGCATCGAGGTAACAGGCTGATCAAAGGTGATCGTAAAGTCAGAGCCGACATGCAGATCGTCATAGCGGCCAGGAAGATCGTTAAAGCTCGCACCGCCGTTGACGTTGGAATAGGGCTCGTAAATGTTGTTGGCTGTGACCGTCCAACCGACGCCGTTTGACGTTCCGGTCGCGACAACTTTTCCGGAAGCGGCATCTTTTTCGATTTTGTGGACGTCAAAGCTCAGCCGGTCGAGATCAAGTTCGGTGATCTTTTTGGGCACAACAGGGGGTGCTGGTTTTGGTTCAACAGGCTTGGCAACCACTTCTTCGCTGACTGCAACAACAGTTTCCGCAAGAGCCTCGGTCAATTCGTTTGCATTGTCAGCGTTCAGAAACCGCCCGCCAGTATTGTCAGCAATGCAGCGCAACTGACGCGCTTCTTCATCTGTCAGGTCGAAGCCGACAACATGGACAGTGAAATCGATGCCGCTGTTTTCAAGGAGTGTTGCGGCAAGGCAAGGATCCGCCTCGCATGTTTCCAGGCCGTCACTGACCAGAATGACGGAGGCGGGGTCTTCAACATGTCGTAATTCCCGTGCGGCGCGCATGAGCGATTCCGAAATAGGTGTTTTGCCGCGCGGATTGATGCCCCTGACAAGCGAAGAGAAATTATTGGGCTCGAGTGGTGCGACTGATTGAACGACCTCAATGTCGTTACAGTCGCCTTTGCGCCGGTGGCCATATGTCATGAGACCCAGGTCGACGGCCGGGTCCCACTTTCCAAGAACTCCGTCGATCACGTCTCGTGCAATTGAGATTTTCGGAACTCCGTCAATCTGGCCCCACATGCTGCCAGAGGCATCCAGAACCATCATGGCTTTGCCACGGCTGGAAGTCTCCTGGGCCAGCACGGGGCTTGAAAAAACCAGCGCTCCCGCGACTGCCAATGACAACGGAAAGCAACCGGGTATGAAAGATTTCATGCTTGAAGTATCCCATTGAAATAGTTGCTCGAACGAGCAGTAGAACGACAATTTCGCTAGCATAGCGAAAGAACCTTGTACAGGCGTCCAACGTAGTTGTGATCGATTTGCTATTGCACAGATCTGAAGCATGTTCAGAAGTTAATAAAGAACCCCGTCGACACCAACCCAAAGCCGATGTCTTCTTCACATGATCAGAGGCTGAAGAATGTGCTGCACGGCACAGATTTTCGACTTGGCCAGTCTTGTGCTCTCACGATGTGGTTTGAAGCACTTCGAGCCTTTTTCAGGTTGTCGGAAAATCCATCGATCCGGCACTTACCGCGGTTTTGAGCACGACTGACCGACCCGACGGATGTTCTCGAGACTTTTCTCTCATTTCCCGAGATGTGAAGTGTTCTCGGTCACAGGGCATTCGCATTGCTTTCCACCATCTTGCAGGTATCGGAACCGCTCCTTCGGGACAAATCGGGAGGAAAGACCCATGCCGCTGATGAATTTCCAGACATTCAACAGAGAAGTCCAAGCCGTCAAAAACATCTACCGGCAAGATAACGCCTGGGTGGGTCGCTTCATTCCGCCGTCCTGGGACAGAGATCTTGCCATGACAATGTACATCCGGGCAGCTTACAGGCTGTATCGGGCGACGGGCCAAAATCAGCTGAGATTGGTGCTGCTCGGTGGTACCGAAATCCGCAAGGCTAGAAACCTGATCATGAATTTCGGCCTTACTGCTGCCAACGGCATTCAGGAAAGGGAAACAGCAAGACTGGCCGACGCTGCACAAGCAGCGCGCGAGGAAGTAAACGACGCGGACTTGCCAGTGAACACCCGTCTCCCGACCAGGGACGTTGTGCCGGTTTGCGGGCTGGGCAGTATCTTGAGTGAAGATCGTTGGACGCCACTTCTCAACGACGCTCTGATCGTCGGGGGTGCAACTGCAAACCATGAGTTTGTCATAACGCTTGAGCCCTATGAACGCGGTCTCTGGCGTGAATGTGAGGCAACCCTTGGCAATGAATTGCGGGAGTTGGAGCAGCAATACGCGCGATTTGGCAATGTGCCGGCGGGTTTCGTCCGGAACACGCCTGAGTTCAAGAAGCTTTGTTGGAAAAAATTCATTAGCTGGAATTTGCGAATGTTCTGGGACACACGGCAAAACATTCCGCGTGTCCTGGCACGCGAACTGATTGGGCTTTCCATATTTGGCTATAAGCCCGTCTTCGGCGACAGGCAGCTGGCCTTCCGTCGTCCATTAGGTGCGCGCGACCCGGTTTTTCCCGATTACGTTCGTGGATTGCGAAACTTGAGGTTTCACGTGCCGGGCGCAAGAGCCCGCATCATGGAGAACTTGTCCGAGTTTTTGTTCGATGAACGGGACGCCTTCGGTTTTCGTGCAGATCAGCCGCAGATCCATGGCATGCCGCATGTCGGAAATCCCATTCAGGCCTACGTCTGATCTCGTCGATGCAGAGCCCACCCTGGCGGACCGGCTTGACTGCCGTGCAGTGGAAACACATCCGCCGAACCTTGCATTAAATTGAACTTGAGCCCTCAATAGAAGCAGCTCATAGGACCGTTGGAGACACCCGTGACAGACAGCATTTCTTTCAAAGAAACCTCTCAAGGCGGAGGAGAGCCCGTTCACCCCTTCGCGCGATATGGTTCAGTTACGCGGCTTCTGCATTGGTCCGTCGCCGTATTGGTTCTTATCACGTGGCCCCTCGGCCTTATGATTGGGTTCGCAAAAAAGGATGTCGTATCCGCATTCTACCTGCTGCACGAAAGCTTTGGCTTCATCGTTCTGTGGCTGATGCTTATCCGGGTTGGCAACAAGCTTTTGACAAAACCTATTGAGAACGAGGGGCCTGCTATCGAACGATATGCTGCGGCCTCGGTTCACGGCCTTTTCTATCTTTTCCTGATCATCATGCCCTTATCCGGGTTTCTGGCGACCAATGCTCACGGGTTTCCGCTGAAATGGTTTGGTCTGGTTCAGATCTGGAGCCCGATAGGCAAGAGCCCGGATATTGCCTGGACACTGTCTGCCATTCATGAATGGAGCGCCTATATCCTGCTTGTCCTGTTTGTGCTGCACATTGGCGCCGTGGTGTTTCATCATACGATCAGGAAGGATCGGACGCTCTTCCGGATGCTGTGAGTGTCATCGGTTCGACCGGCCCGGCAACAGGCAAGTCTCCAGCCTGGCCTTGATGAGGAACATACTGCACGGCTGTCGACGCATTGACTGGACACTCAAAGCCGTTTGGAACTCAGCAGGACTTCGTGTGATTTCCAGAGGCCGACGTTGAGCGATTTTTGCCGGCCTCGAATGTCCTCCGTTTCGCGCCTTGGTACCGTCAGAGACTTTGGAGAAATATTCTCCGCGGCTGCAATGAGGTCGGACGAGAGCGCAACCAGAGCGCCATGATGTTTCGCCACTTCCAGCAACCGACTGGCCACGTTCACACAATCACCTGTCGCGGTGATCTGCTGTTGCTGTTCGTGTCCGAGGCGGGAAAGAACAGCTTGCCCGACATGCCCGCCGACACGGAGCCGGCACCCTTTCGACATTGACGATTTAAACGCGAGCCAGTCGTGCACCTGTTCGACGAGCTGAAAAGCGCACCTGCAGGCATTCAAAGGATCGCTTGAGGCCGGATCCGGGATGCCGAATCCGAGCATCGCACCGTCGCCCATGAAATCAAGGACAACACCACTATTTGCGGACGCGACATTGACGACGACCGTATGGAATTCTTTCAGGAAGTCCCGGGTTGCGGCAGGCCCCAGCTGTTCGCTAAGACCCGTATATCCAGACAGGTCGATGAACAGAACTGCAACCATCTGTTCCCTGGGCTTCAGGAGAAACGCGGGATCCCCGGCAATGCGTTCTGCCAGTTTTGGTGCATGAAACCTGGCAAGCTCCTGCTGTGCGATCTGGTGTTGCCGGGCCCATCTGCGGTCCGAGATTTGACGTACAAAGATCAGTCCGGCAACAGGCGGTAGGCTTGCTGCCAAGGGCAGGGCGCTGTTGAGCCAGTGCCCGTGCGTAAATGCTGCCGCTGTGAAGACCAGCCACACGGTCAGAAGTACCAAATAGATGAACGAGGCCTGAGCCAACGAGAAATAAGCGACCGCGAGAAGGCCGAGAAGTGTAATACTGACAGCGGCCAAACCATCGAGGCTTCTGGTCTCAGGCCCCCGTATGAGAGCGCTTTGATCGAGAAGGTTGGCAAGCCCTGTCGCCTGGATTTCAACCCCAGGCAAGACGGGATCAAACGGTGTGCTGAACCGGTCTCCGACCGCGGTCGCTGTGACGCCGAGGACGACCAGCCTGTCCCGCAGGCGCACCTCGGGAGTTGAACCGTTCTCCATAAGTACCGTAGCGCTGAGCGTCGGGATTGTGCCTGCCGGACCATAGTAATTGAGGGGCATGTGCCATCCAAGGTCGGTCGCTCTGAATTGTTCCCCGATGCGCACTCCGTTTGCTGCAAAGGTATGAGGCTCGCCTTTGAACTGGCTGTATGCCTGCAAGCTGAAGGATGGCTTCAAACCTTCGGGTGTCAAAAAAAGATGCGGAATATGGCGCGGCGTGCCCCCGGTGTCGGTGACGATATTGGCCAATCCCGTTTCTGAAAACCTGGAGACGCGTGCTGCGGGCACCATTACGGTTTCAACAACAGGAACGCTGCTCTCAAGCGGCAGCGCATCTTCGAGGCTGCCAACCGCAGCGATGACGGAGGGAAAGTTCTTGAGGGCTTCACCCAGATCGGTGTCATGCGAACTGTCTGATGTGGTTGGCAGCAGGATGTCGATTGCAATCGCCTTTGCTCCGGCTGCCTCAATCGCGCCGATGAGGTCGGCCAGCCGGTTTCGTGGCAATGGAAATTGCCCTTCTCTGCTTACGGTCTGATCGTCAATGGCAACGATTACCACTTCGGAGGGTGGGGATCGTTCGCCCGCAACGACAATCTTCAGATCAAGAAAAACTGTTTCAAACCGGTCGAGGATGCTTGCGCTTCCGGTCAGATGAATAAAGGCAAGCAGACCCGACCAAATCAGTCCGGCGGCAAGTGCAGTCAGCAAGATCCATCGGGAAAGCTTCGGCTTCATCGGCCAAAGCGATTGAGCAATGCACGTACCCGCCGTTCAGGCCATTGCCGAACCACAAGCGGTTCGCCGTTTCGAACATCAACACCGTCACCAGCGGTCAACGTCACCTCGTCACCGCCGGCTTCGCGGAAAACTGCGACCTCGCCTTCGCTGACAAAGACGGATGTACCTTCTGCAGTAACATCGACAACATAGACCGTGCCTCTGACCGCAGCGATCGCGTGTGGTGTGCGAATTTGAAAAGGACCACCTGCAGGGGCAACCTCGATCAGAACGGCATCGGAATCGACCTCAACCTCGGAAGGGCGTTGATCAGGGTCTGATTTGATCACCCCGAGGGCTGCTGCTGCCTCTGCTTCCAGTACGACACCACCCTGACACTGATAGACAACCCGGGCGGGGTCAGCCAAGTCTGTCCGCGTACACCCAATCAGAGATTGTGCGTTTGAAAAAGTACTTGTGAGAGCAATTAGAATGGAGAATAGGGCTAGAGTGACATACTTTTTCATCATCGATGTCCTAAATGGAACGTTCAAGTCGTGCTCCAATTTGCCCAAAGGCACCTAGAGCTGTCGTTCAACAAGTCACGGACATTCCCAGAAATGTCGTGCGCATCATGCCCTTTGAGAAAAAAACCATGAATGCATCTAACGAATTTAACAAGGAAAAGCTGCTCGGTAAAAGCTTTGTTTTTGAAGCGCTTGACAGCCATGCCAGAAAGGAACTGGCTGAGTTTTCTTATGTGAAGCGTTATGAGGCGGGGCAGAAAATATTCGCCATGGGCGAACCTGGCATGAGCATGATGGCGATCGCCGAAGGCTCCGTACGCGTTTCGATGATGACACCCGGCGACAGGGACATAACCTTGAATGACCTGCAGACCGGCGAGGTCTTTGGAGAGATTGCGATGCTGGACGGAGGCGGACGTTCGGCAAATGTCGATGCGCTCACAAATTGTGCGCTTGTGGTGCTTGAACGCCGGTCGTTCCTGGACGTCCTGAGCCGAAATCCAACACTCTCGATCCGTTTGATCGAACTTCTGTGTCAACGCGTGCGCCGGTCCGACGAGCGTATGATCGAGGTCGCGTTTTTGGATACGCAAGTGCGCCTCTCCAAGCTTCTGCTCAGGTTGACGACAACAGCTCCAGGGTCAAGCGACCGTCCGCTTCAAAAGCTTTCCCAATCCCAGTCGGAACTGGCAAGCATGATTGGCAACACGCGTGAAAGCGTCAATCGCTGCCTCGGCAAATGGCAAAAAGCCGGCCTGATTTCGCTGCGAGATGGCTGGCTGGTCATCAAGGATCGGGACAGGCTGGAGGCGCTTGCCGACGAATTCTAACGCGCAAGGAGTTCTGACTGCACAAGATCGGAAGACATCAGGTTTTCGCCTTCAGGAAATCTAGCATCGCCCGGACGCGCGGAAGGGACTGGCGTCCCGGTGGCATCAGAGCGGTAATAGCTTGTGCATTTTCGATGTGACTTGCGCGAAGAATTGGAAACAATTTGCCGGACTTGAGAGCTTCTTCTCCCAGAAAGTCTCCCAACCTCACGATCCCGAGACCCGCAATTGCCGCCTGCAGCAGCATTTCTGCACTGTCTGAGGTGAAGGTACCGGCAACTTCAATGTCGATCAGTTCGCCATTTTCCCGGAACGGCCACACCGATTGGTGAGGGAAGCCCCTTAAAAGCAGGCAATTGTGCGAAAGCAAGTCCGCCGCTGAAGTCGGTTGCCCGTGTTTTTTCAGATAGGCGGGGCTGGCCGCGATCACCCTTGATACGGTTCCCAGTCGGACAGCAACGAGATCGCTATCGGTCAAGGCGCCAACACGGATCGTGATGTCGGAATGCTCAGCAAAGGGGTCCACACGTCGATCGTCGATTGAGACTTCGACCGTGATATCTGGATAAACCTCGTTAAATGTGGGCAGGATCGGTGCCAGCTTGTGATGGGCGAAAGCTGAGCCGCTGTTGATTTTCAGGTGGCCGCGGGCGAATTCGGTTTCCTTTGAAATGTCCGACCTTGCCGCTTCGAGCATTGCAAGAATGTTGCGTGCATGTCGAAGAAACACTTCGCCTTCCGGTGTCAATGTCAAGCGCCTGGTTGACCGGTGTAACAGCTTGAACCCCAGTGATGCTTCAAGCCTCGAAACAGTGCGGGATATACCGGAAGATGTCAGTCCCCGTTCGTCGGCGACCGAAGCAAATGATCCCAGGTCAATTACGCGCACGAATGTTGCAATTTCGGGTGCTAGATGTGTGGCCATTCCAAACTTTCAGGCAATTTATCTTTGCTAGAATCGATCTATTTCCAACAAAAAATCAAGAATAACGTGACCTAGAACTTCAATCAAAGAGGAAGGGGCTCAGATGCCGATGAATAAAATCCACGTCCCGCAGGAACTGCCGTCAACGATCTGCCACAGCATCAATCGGTTACTTCATGACAGTCTGGTGGAAACGTGTGCGGTGAACCCGGACGACTTTTTCTGCCTTGTGACGCGCTACCCGCCGCAAGACGTTATTCTTCATCCTTCATTTTTGGGCTTACGTGACCCGGACGAAACAATCATTATCGAGATCGCGCTGCTTGGCGGACGCACAGACGATCAGAAAGAAGCGCTTTACCGCGATGTCAGGCAGCGTCTCGGCGATATTGGTTTAAAGCCCGACAATTCCATTATCTATCTTCTGGAAAACCAGCCGATCGACTGGTCGTTCAGCAGCGCAGGATCCGTGAAGTCGGTCTTGCAGCTTTAACAGGCAATGCGCGCTACCCTGAAATGCTCGAAATAGCGTACTCGTCCCAAATAATGCCGATGCCCGGCTCCGAAGACGGGAGCGCATGGCCGTCTCGGATGGTGGGCGTGTTCGCGACAAGCGTTCCGGCAATGTCGAACCATTCCAGGATCATGGCGGTTGGCGTCGCGTTCAGAAGATGGGACGAGATCTCGACAAACAGATGGCTTGCAACCGGCAACGATGCATCTTGTGCAAGTTGGCTTGCCCGGCGCCAACCGGTCACGCCGCCGATTTTCATGGCATCCGGCATCGCAAAGTCTGAAGCCTTCGCGGCAACCGACTTTTGCATATCGGCAATTCCCCACCAGTTTTCACCTGTTTGAACGGGTGTGCGGATGTTGGAGCGAACAACGGCATGCCCCAGATAGTCGGTGGCATGAACCGGTTCCTCGATCCAGGCAAGGCCTTCATCGTCGAGTATCTTCATGCGCTGGATGGCTTCGTCGACATCGAACGCCTGATTGAAGTCCGCCGCGATCCAGACATCGTTGCCGGCGACGTTTCGGATCGCGCGCACAACGGCAGCATCAACTTGTGGATCAGGGTGTCCGGCCTTGATCTTGAATGCGCGAAACCCGCGTTCATGAGACGCTTCGACTTCGCGGGCAGTCTCCTCCGGTGGCATCTGGCCAAGGCTGTCATAAACGCGGACGGGTTTGCATCCTTGGCCCAGCAACTTGCACAAGGGCTTCTCCGCCCGCTTGGCGTCGGCGTCCCACAGCGCCATGTCGATACCGCTGATTGCCATTGCCAGCAGGCCCTGATTTCCGAGCAACCGGGCGCGTTGATCAAGCAGCGCATTCACGGTTGCTGGGTCCGAACTCTCGCCTACAAGGCCATTGATCAGGTTCTTGGTCAAAAGGGCAAGCGGTTCAAGTGCGACCGGCGTATAGGAAAACAGATACGCCGATCCGGTGATCCCGTCATTCCTGGATATGTCGATCAGGACCAAGGGGGCAGCTTCCAGTGTGCCGGATGCCGTCTTGTGCGGGAGTGCCAGGGGAGCCATGACCGCACGAATGCGGCTGCTGGTTATCTTGGGGTACTGCTCGGTTGTCATACCGGCACAATAGAAAGCCCGGGTTCGATTTGTCTAGGACGTCGACAGGTCCGACAGTCCATGTATCAGACCTTTTTCACACGGGCCCTCTTTTGGCAATCCGCACTGTTTGGCGAGATCAGTTTCCACGTGGTCGAAAGGGTTCGAGCACTTCCACATCGACGGATTTTATGCGTGCAAACCGTTCTTCTACGTCGTTGGTTGCTCGCCAGGTATGGCGTGTCTTGGCGATGAGTTCGACACCATCAGGCGTTATGCCTGCCCAATCGAAATCCATCGTGATCGCGTAGTCTTCCGCACCAAGATCTTCGACCGCGAAGTTGGAAATGACGTGAGTGCTGGCAGCGACCTGCGACGCAGGACCGGCAAGCCAAGCTTTGAAACCGTCAAAGTCGGTGATGGCACCACTTGAGAAATTCAGTGAGAAGTCATCTGCAAGAATTTCTTGAACGGGCTCCGGGTTGCGAGAGGGGTCCTCGATCAGGGCGAGCCAATAGTGAACAAGGCTGCGCAGCCGGTTCTCGGCATAGGCATCTTGAAAGCTTTTGACGGTGGTATCGCTGTCCTGTTCGATCAGAACATTGGATAGAAGCGGAAGCACATCTTCGCCAGGCACCATTTCAACGGTGTAACTCAGGTCGGCCTGTCGAACGGCCCCATCGGGAAGCATGCCCTGGTTCTGATAGATGATCTTCGCGGCAAGCGTCAGTTTGCCATCCTCGCCGTGGGTGATCTCGGCAGATTGAACATGGTGTGCGTTCTTCCAGGTTGCCGGAAGCTTTGCCACGCGTTCCTTGTATTCCTCTTGACCGTTCGCGGTGCCCAGACCGGACGTGATCGTCACGTCCTTGCTGAGGATATCCAGCGCGTTGGCAACGCCGCCATCCGGGCGCTCGTAATATTGATACCAACGATAATACTGGGCCATCGCCGCGTGGTCTTTGAAACCGTTGCGGATTTGCGCTTCAGTCAGCTGCGCGGCAGCCGGATAAGCCAAGTTGAAGAGAAGCGCTATGGAAAGCAGGATGGATGAAGCGCGCATGACGAGCCTTTCAAGACAATAATGAGCATTTGCTCACTCATAAGTCACACGCCAATGAAATGCCAGCAGATAGCAATACTTTTTTGCATGCGATGTATCGCTCGCAGACGGAAAGGCCTGGCACCTGTTCTTCAAGGCCTTAGCGGATGTTTTGACGGATTGTTGCAATCCGTGATTTTCTTCGTGGTCACCGACTATCGTGATCGCAATTGAGACGCACGAAGGGATTGAAACATGTTCAATCGATTGCTCACCTCCGCCTTTCTAGGGCTGACTGTTCTGACCGGTTCCGCTTTAGCGGACGATGCGGATTGGGTGGGGCTCTACAAGGGACTTGATGCTCTCGATGGCTCCATTGACTATTTGTCGATTGCTATCAAGGAGCCGGGCGAGTTTGATATCCGTGTGGTTCCTTCGGTGTTCTCTCTTTGCGAAAACGGAAAAGGCTGGATTGTGGCAGAAGGTCGTCTGACCGACGAGGGCAAGCTTCACCGTTTCAATTCACGCGCAGTTTGCGAAGGCGGTGAGCTCTTCGACATCAGGGACAGGTTCCTGGTTCGCGATGAACAGACGGGCATCGTCCGCTTCGGTGCCACCGATGACGATCGCCCTTTGATCTATCATCGCATTTCAACTCAGTAGTGCCGGCTTGAAGATGGTGTCGAAATCTTCCGGTCCCGGCACAGTGATAGCGTCCAGTCGATGCTGCGCAGGTAGTCTTCCTGCGTGAGGCAAGTGTCGGAGCCAGTTGCGACCGCTGAAAAGACGAAACCGTGCGTGTAATCTACCAGCAGGTTGAGCATGACGTCCTTCGGGTCGCCATCGTTCAAGAGTTGAGTGCATTTTCTTATTTCTTCAGTAATCTCAACGATTTCCTGACTCATGAGCGAAGCGTCGTTCAGGATGCAACGGACTGCATTCGGGTGTTCCAGGGCACGGGTACAGTACATGGAAAGCACATGGCGGAGACGCTCGGCAGGACTTTTTCCTTTGATCGTGCCCAACGTGTCCCTGAAACTGTGCTCTACCAATGCGAACAGCAGCTCCCGCTGGCTGCCCATATGGTATTTGATTGCCATCGCACTCACGCCGAGGTTTTCCGCCAAACGCCGAAATGACACAGCTTCGAGACCTTTTTGCTGCAGGAGCGGCGCTGCAACGGCAATGATATGTTTTCTGGACAACGCAGCAGCCCCTTTTGACGGGCGACCCGGGGTCTTTTTCCGGACCATTGTCAGATCACCCTGTACCGCATTTGGACCAGGCCGGACTGGAACTGGCTCACCTCTTCAAGAAACAGATCAATGTCCTTGGTTAGGTCTCCAAACATGCGAATGCCGTCGCCAATGAGTACGGGTGCTACCGCAACTCTCATATCGGCGATGTGGCCGGCACGCAGGAATGAATGGATGATTGCGCCTCCGTCGACATAGACCCGCGATATGCCACGCTCACCCAGATGAGACATCAGTTCGTCAGGTGACAATTGGCTGAATTCAACCTTGCCCTTTATGTGGTCGGGAATGTCCTCTTCGCGCATGGTTCTGCTCAGAACCACCACCGGTTTTTGATAGGGCCATTCACCGAAGCTCAGAACCGTTCTGAACGAGCCTGTACCCATGACGATGACATCGATGCCCTCTTGAAATTCGGCAAATCCGTGCTCTTCACCTTCAGTGTCGAGCTTCATCAACCAGTCGAGCGTGTGGTCTTTTCGCGCGACGAAACCATCCAGGCTCATGGCCATCATTGTGTGTCCGGTTGGCATTCAACTCTCCATTTTTATACAGTGTATAATAAATGCCAGTTTCAACTGTCAATCAAGCCTGAAGAGTGCGTTGGTACAGGCTTGGATGGTGGGTCTTTGCAAGCGTGTCTTAGTGAAAATCCCGGCTCGGAAACAGGCGTTTGGCCTGGTCGCGCGGGTGCATGGCTCTTGGTTTTGGTGCGTCTGATTTGAGGTGCGCAGGCACGTCGTCGGTTTTGGGTGTCGTTTGCCCCAGCGCATTGTCACTGGGATGGCCGAGAAGAGCGAGATCACGGGAGCGGTCTTCGATATGATCAGCGATCAGATGGACGACAATGCCTTCGCGCTCCAGACGGCCAGTTACTTTCAAGAGCCGCCCGCCGATGACGGCGGCGCGATATTTTTCATACATTTTCGGCCAGACGACCACGTTGGAAACACCCGTTTCGTCCTCCAGCGTCAAGAAGATCACACCTGAAGCCGTGCCTGGGCGCTGGCGGGTGATGACGAGGCCGCAGACCGAAACATGACGCGCCTCGCGGGGGGAGAGCACGGGCAACCGGTCATGCGGGGTCAGGCGTGGAATATGCGGGCGCAGCAACTCCATCGGATGAGCGCGCAGTGTCAGACGGGTCGACAGATAATCCTCCACCACCTCTTGGCCCAGATGCATGGCCGGCAGCAGCACATCCGGTTCGAAGATCGCCTCGCCGTCGATCGGGTCGTTGAAGAGGGGCAGTGGTTTGGGGCTGCGGATTGTCTTTACCTGCCAGAGTGCGGCCCGACGGCTGAGGCCCATGCCGGAAAAGGCGTCGGCCTCGGCCAGACGCTCCAGCGTCGCGGGCGGCACGCCGGTTCGAAGCCACAGGGTTTCGGTGTCCGGATAGCCGTTGCCGCGCGCGGCAACGATCCAGTCGGCGTCCTCTTCGCGAAGTCCCTTGATCTGACGGAAGCCCAGTCTCAGGGCGAGCGCACCATCGCTACGCCGCTCCAGCGTGTTGTCCCAGGCGCTGGTGTTGACGCAAATGGGGCGCACCTCCACCTGGTGCTCGCGGGCATCGCGCACGATCTGTGCCGGGGCATAAAAACCCATCGGCTGGGAGTTGAGCAATGCGCAGGCGAATTCAGCCGGGAAATGACATTTCAGATAGGCCGAGACATAAGCGAGCATGGCAAAGGCGGCTGCGTGGCTTTCCGGAAAGCCGTATTCGCCGAACCCCTCGATCTGGCTGAAACAGTTCTGGGCAAACTCCAGCTCATAGCCACGTTCCAGCATGCCGGAAATGAACTTGTCCTTCAGCTGGCCGATTGTGCCCATACGCCGGAACGTGGCCATGGACCGGCGCAGCTTGTCGGCTTCCGACGGTGTGAAGCCGGCGGCAACCACGGCGATCTGCATCGCCTGTTCCTGAAAAAGCGGCACGCCGAGCGTCTTGCCCAGAACCTCTTCCAGCGCTTTGGAGGGGAAGCTGATCTTTTCCTTGCCCTGACGCCGGTTGATATAGGGATGCACCATGCCACCCTGGATCGGGCCAGGCCGGACAATCGCAACTTCAATGACAAGATCGTAGAATTCACGGGGACGCATGCGCGGCAAAAAGTTCATCTGCGCCCGGCTTTCCACCTGGAAAACGCCGATCGCATCGGCCTTGCACAGCATGTCATAGGTTGTCGTATCGCCTTGCGGCACCGAGCCGAGGGTCAACTGCCGTCCGTGGTGCGTGTCGAGCAGCTCGAAACATTTGCGAATGCAGGTCAGCATGCCGAGACTGAGCATGTCTACCTTCAGGATGCCGAGGGCGTCGATATCGTCCTTGTCCCATTCAATGACGGTCCGGTTTTCCATGGCGGCATTCTCGATCGGGCAAAGCGCGTCTAGGCGTCCCTGCGTGATCACAAAGCCGCCGACATGCTGGCTGAGGTGACGCGGAAAACCGATGATCTCCTTGATCAGCTCGATCGTCTGGCAAATGCGCGGATTGCTCAGATCAAGACCGATCTCCTTCATCCGCGTTTCTTCCGGCCCGGAATTGGAGCTGCCCCAGATCTGGCCGGAAAGGGCGGCTGTGACATCCGCGTTCAACCCCATGACCTTGCCCACCTCGCGGATCGCGGCGCGGGTCCGGAAATGGATCACCGTGGCGCAGAGCCCGGCACGGTGACGACCGTATTTTTCATAAACATACTGGATCACCTCTTCCCGGCGTTCATGCTCGAAATCGACGTCGATATCCGGCGGCTCGCCGCGGTGTTCGGAAATGAACCGTTCGGAGACCATGGTGATTGTCTCCGGTCCCACATCGGTAATGCCAAGCGCATAACAGATGATCGAATTGGCGGCCGAACCGCGTCCCTGGCAAAGGATATGACGGCTGCGGGCAAACTGGATGATGTCGTGAACGGTCAGGAAATAGGCAGGGAAATCAAGCTTCCGGATCAGCTTCAGTTCCTTTTCCGCAAGTGCCCTGGCGTGCTCGGGTACGCCGGCCGGATAGCGGTTTTGAAGGCCCTTGTAAGTGAGCCGTTCCAGCCGTTCCTGCGGACTTTCGCCATCCGCGATCTCATCCGGGTACTCGTAGGAAAGTTCGGCAAGGTCAAAGCTGCAGCGTGTGGCGATTTCAAGGGTTCGGCGCAACGCCGCCGGATGGTGACGGTAAAGCCGAGCCATATCTTCGGGCGCCTTCAGCCGCCGTTCGCCATTGGGCAGAGCCTTTGTTCCGATCTGATCGATGGTGCAGCCTTCCCGCAGGCATGTCAGGACATCGGCCAGCCGTCGCCGCCCGGCGTGATGCATCAGCACGTCACCGACGGCGATCATGGGTGCTGCCAGTGAATGGGCCGCCTGGGCACAGGTGCGGAACCAGGCCTGGTCGGTGCCGTCATAGCGCGGCGCCGCTCCCAGAAAAATATGGCCGGGCGCTTCCTGGCGCAGCGCGCGGATATGCGCACGTGCCGTCTTGCAAATATCGGCCTGTGAGGCACATGCCGTCATGGAAGGCCGGGGCAGGGCAATCAGGATCAGGCCGGCCACGGCCGCCAGAAGGTCGGCATGGTTCAGGTGGCAGTCACCCTTTTCGGCTCGGCGCTTGCCAAGTGTCAGAAGCTGGCTGAGCCGTTCATAGGCAGTGCGGTCCGTTGGCAGGGCCACCCATTCCACAGGGCTGTCCTGCAGCACCAGCCGTGCTCCGACAATCAGCCGTGGCAGCCTTTTGGCAAGTGCGACGGCGAGCGGTGGTGTGGTGTTGGTCTCCTGCCGGGAGGAGGAATCGATCTGCGAATGGGACCGGATCTGGATACCTTCCTCCGCTGTCCGCCGGATCTCCTTGAGTGCGGAAAAGGCACGCACCACGCCTGCCAGTGAATTGCGGTCGGTAATGGCAATTGCGTCCAGCCCCAGGGCTGCGGCGCGCGTTACCAGTTCCTCCGGGTGGGAAGCTCCGCGCAAAAAGGAAAAATTGGATGTGACGCACAGCTCCGCATAGCGGGCCGGTTCGGGAAAGACGGCGTCGGCAAGGATCGGTGCGGTCATCAGCCGAACTCCCCTTGCACGAACCAGGCCGGGTGTTGCGGCGTGTGGAACAACCACAGGCGCTGGCCCTGGAAAGTGGCCACGCGCCAGTAGTCGCGCAGGCCATGCGCCCAGTCCTGATCGTTTTCCCACCACGCCGGTGTGATCCGTTCCGGCCCCTCAGCCTCTGCGGTGCTCAGGGACCGGCCCCGCCAGCGGAAGCGGCGCGGCGGCTCGAACCCGACCCCTGAAATCGGTTCTGGGGGAAACAGACGCAAGGGGCGTGGACGTTGGGCAGGCCAGGCAGGCGCCGGGCTGGAATAGGCTGCCGGGACCAGTTTGAAGCTGCGTTCGGGAATATGACTGTCGACGGGGTGAAACCGCTGGATATTCTCCAGGCCAACCCTGTTGCCGAGCTGGGTGATGAGATCCGCCAGACTGTCCTTTTCCCGGCCTTCGGCCCGGTCCAGCTGGCGCATGCCGAGCTCTTCGACCTCCACCGCTTCCAACCGGATCATGTCGATGCCGTATCCCGCATCGACGGCGCTGACGCCCCGCTCGAAAAGTGCAAGTATGCGGTCGCCATCCCGCATCGGCCGGGCAAGCTTCAGTTCTACCGACTGGTTCTCCTGATCCACTCTGCGGAAGGTGATCTTGAGCATGCGCGCGCCCTTCTGGGCAATGTCCAAGCGGGCACACAGATGATCGATCAATCGCCGGGCCGCTGCCATGACATCATCCAGAAGCCCGATCGGGTCAGGCAGGGTGATGCGTACGGCAAAGCTGATCTCGTCCTTCAGGGGTGAGATCTGTTCCGGGATATCGCCGAGCGCCTGGTCAAGGCGGCGCAGAACCTCCGGATCGTAACGTCTGGCAACGGTTGCCCGTGGCAGATTATAGAGCTCCGACACGGTTGCTATGCCGAGGCGCTCAAGGCTGGTGCAGGTCTGATCGGGCAGGCGCAGGGCAGAGAGTGGCAGTGGGCCGATACGGGCAAGGTTCTCACCATCGTCAGCAATGCCTTCGGCAAAGTGGGACATGGCCCACGCTGTGCCCGGTGTGCCAGCTAGGCCAAGCCTTGCGGTCAGGCCGGCGCGGATCAGGCGGCTTTTTATGTCGTCCAGAAGCGGAGCCTCTCCGCCAAGCAAATGCGCCGATCCGGTTATGTCGAGAAAAAGTCCGTCCCGACCGTCAAGACCGACCCAGGGGCAGTAACGCACCGCCCACCGGGCCAGCAGGCGGAGGAAACGCTGATCGGTCACAGGATCAGCCGGACGGGTCAGAAGTCCGGGACAGAAGCTGCGCGCATGAACAAGCGTCATGCCGCGGTTGAGACCCGCAGCTTCGGCACGGGGACACAGGTCGTAAATGCGTTCTGAATTTCGATCGAACAGGGTCAGAGCAAAAGGCGCATCGACAGGCTGAGCGCGCAAGGAGCGCTCAGCTGCCAGCCTCGGAAACCACAATGATACGATGCGTCGCTGCATCCCAACGGACAATCCATTCTGACAATGTTCCTATTTTGTTCTTTATAAGCGACCAGCGCCAATGAGTCGAGTCATGGTCCTTTTGACGAGGGGTGCCATAGGCGGGGCCAGGCTGTCCGGGCGGCGCCGGTTGTCCGGCCGGGACGCCGGTGCAGCGCCAGCGGGTTTCTGCCGCATTGCTTCCCGCGCCATCCGGAATGATAAGCAGTGCGGTCGTTCTTCCGGCTTCCGCCGCCAGCTGCAGTCTGCGCCCTTCCGTCAGCCCGATGGTGCTGGAAAGTTCTGCCACGACAAGCCCGGCAGCACCGGACCGTAGTGCCGTTTCGGCGCTGGCCAGAACATTCAGCTGGCTGTCGGCACGGGTCAGAAGCAGTTTGCCCGGGTCACAGAAAGGAGACAGGCCTTCCGGGTTGATCGTCGGACGCCAGTTTTCGGAAATCCAGACAACAGTGCCTGTCGAAAGTCCGGCACTTGCTGCGGCAAAAACCAAGGCGCTGTCGCCGCAGATTTCATGCGCGCGCGCTTTTTTCAACGGAAAGACAGAAGAGAAGGGCAAGGTCATGCTGTGCCAGGTCAACGAACAATGAATTCAGCTTAGCGGATGCCATTCGTTTGCGGAACCGTGTTGTCGAAAAGGCCGTGATGCAGTGTGTTCTGGCCATGTGTCCGTGCCATGGCCACTCGGGCCGGACCGCAAACAGCCGTTGCCGGTTGAGAATCGGATTGCTATACGGCCCGGTGCAGCATTCAGGAAGATTTCATGCCAATAAGCGACTTGAAGAAGCGCGGGATCAAAACGATTTCCATCGTCGGAAACGGGCCTGTTTCGAAGGCCGACGCAGATATGATCGACAAGGCCGATTTTGTACTGCGGTTCAACAGCGCTCCGGCTTGCGGCGCGGCAGGCGAACGGGTCGATGCATTGCTGCTCAACCGCGCGCGCGTCTATATGAGCAAGCGGATAAATCCTGTCGCATTGCATCGTGCGCCTGAAGTCTGGGTGAATGATATCCGGGAAAATGGGGACGTCGACTGGCTCTTCACCAAGGAGTGCAAACAGTCCCATCTGGGCTTCGGCCCGATAACCAAAGCACGTGGTCACCTCAAGGAATTTGATCCGTTTGAACGAAGCAACCCGACGACCGGGGCGTCCATCATCGCGGAAATTCTGGATGTCATGCCCGAAGTGGAGATCCATCTGTTCGGGTTTACCCATCAGGGCAAACAGCACACTCATGACTGGGATGCGGAAAAGCTATGGGTGGATCGGCTCTGTGATGAGGGACGCATCCGCAGGTACCTGACCTCGGGTCCGCAAGTCAGCAGAAGCCTGAAAGGCCGCGTTGAATACGCGTTTCGGTTTTTGGAAAAACGAAGCAAGCATTATATCTACAACAAGCTGTTGCATTCATCCTCCAGCACCAAGAAACGGATCTTCGGTCAGGACGCCTGAGGGCTCAAAAAGGCTTACGACCAGTGAGCTGCCTGACAGGTGTTGAATGCCTCAGGGGAATCGCGCATTCGCCCAAATTTCTGAATTAATAGAAATATTTACGAAATCAGCTTCACCAAAGCCCGTTCAAACGATCCGGCTAAACCTCTTGAAAATGATGGCATCAATGAAGGGTTCGCGCTGAAAAAAAGCGCGCGACTCCGCGGGAAAACCATTGTCTTGCGGGGTCTTCGATATGAAGAAAAAAATAGCCGGCCTCTCGGCGATTGAACAAAATATGCAAGTTTTCATCTGTTGCCACTTGCGGACGCGGTCTGGGCGTCTTTTAATGTTCATATGAGCGTCATACAACGTTCATATGAAAACAATACGAAACGCAGGCGTTATCCTTTCAGATGCTGATGAAGCCATTTCAGTATCGTGAAAACCAACTGCTGACCGGGGCGAAAAATGCCCTTCGAGATGGGAGCAAATAAACATGGCTTATCGTAAAACAGTCGCCAGCTTTGTCGCTGCGGCTGCCCTGTTGGGCACATCCTCCGCTTCATATGCGGCAACCGACATTGCCTGGTGGCACGCCATGGGTGGACGTCTGGGCGAAGTTGTTGTCGACATTTCGAACGGCTACAACGCCTCTCAGGACGCTTGTAAAATCACACCGGTCTTCAAGGGCACTTATGAAGAGACCCTGACAGCCGGCATCGCGGCTTTCCGTGCCGGTGAACAGCCGAACATTCTGCAGGTGTTCGATGCTGGCGCAGCGACCATCATCGGAGCCAAGGGTGCCGTTATTCCGGCCCAGGACATCCTGGAAAACGCCGGTGCCAACTTCAGCATCGAAGACTATATCGATGGCGTTCGCTACTTCTATGCCGACAGTGACGGCAAGATGATCGGCATGCCGTTCAACTCCTCCACACCGATCCTCTACTACAACGTCGACGCCCTGAAAAAGGCCGGTGTTGAAGCTCCGAAGACCTGGGAAGAGTTTGCGGAAATCGCACCGAAGCTGAAAGAAGCAGGCTATGTGCCGCTTGCACAGTCTCACCTGCCTTGGATCTTCACCGAGAACTTCAAGTCCCGCCATAACCTGCAGTTCGCAACCAACAACAACGGTTACGACGGTTCAAAGGACACCAAGCTGGTCTTCGGTGAGCCGATCAAAAATCACTTCAGCGCTGTCAAAGGTTGGCTGGACGATGGTCTGTTCGGTTACTACGGCACTGGTTGGGGCGACAACCAGACCCCGTTCAACGAAGGCAAAGTGGCCATGTGGCTCGGCTCTTCGGGGTCGTTCGGCGGTATCTCCAAAACCGTTGAGTTCCCGTTCTCGGCAACTTACCTGCCTTACTGGGATGCTGTTGACGGCGCTGGCACCGGCACCTTCATCGGTGGCGCAGCTCTCTTCGCAATGGCCGGCAAGCCGGACGAAGAAAACAAGTGCGTTGCGTCCTTCTACGAGTACCTGACGTCTCCGGAAGTTCAGTATATGTGGCACAAAGAGACCGGTTATGTGCCGATCACCAACGCTGCATACGAACTGGCCAAGTCGGACGGTTACTACAACACCACGCCTGCTGCCGAAATCGGCATCAAGCAGCTGACCCTGCCGGGCGGCGACTGGACCAAGGGCTACCGCATGGGCTTCTACGTTCAGATCCGCGACGTCATGAACCGCGAGTACGGTAAGATCATGTCTGGCGATACCTCCGTTGAAGATGCTTTCAAGACCATCGAAGCAGATGGCAACAAGCTTCTTGAGCGTTTCTCCAAGACCACCGGCAACTAAGTTCAGGTTGACCTACCCCAAATGGGGGCGCTCCGAAGCGCCCCCATTTCCATGAACGTCAAGCGGGTCTGCCGGTTTATCTGGTGACCCGCTTTACCCATTCCCGGGGGTCAAGAAAAACTCATATGAAAAAAGTTCAATTCCAGTCCCCGTGGCTGCCCTACATGCTGCTGATGCCGCAGCTGGCCATCGTGACGATCTTCTTTCTCTGGCCGGCGGCCGAAGCGGTGCAGTCATCGTTTTATCTGGAAGATCCCTTTGGCTTCGGCTCAACGTTCGTGGGGCTCGACAATTTCAGCGATACGCTGACCTCGACCGACTACGGTCGTGTCGCGCGTTTTACCGGCGTATTCACGTTCTTCGTTACATTCCTGTCTCTTGGCATCGCTCTTCTGCTGGCCGTCAAGGCTGACAAGGTTCTGCGGGGTGCATCCAGCTACAAGACCCTGCTGATGTGGGTCTATGCGGTGGCTCCTCCGGTTGCCGGTCTGATCGGTGTTCTGCTGTTCGATCAGCACGTCGGGCCAATCGTCGACTTTTTCGCGCTGTTCGGCTGGAGGATGCAGATCGGTGTGGACTATTTCGACACCAGCTTTGCAATGATCGTGACGGCTGTCTGGAAACAGATACCGGTCAACTTCATCTTCTTCCTGTCAGGGCTTCAGGGCATTTCAAAGTCGGTGCAGGAGGCGGCCAGCATTGACTGCCGCTCCGGCATGCGCCGCTTCTGGACGGTCACGTTCCCGCTTCTGGCGCCGACAGGCTTCTTCCTTCTCATCATCAACATCACCTACGCTTTCTTCGACACGTTCGGCATCATCGATGTCATCGTGAAGAACGAGCCAGGCAACAACCCGGTGACCCTGGTCTACAAGGTCTATCTCGACGGCTTCCGCGGCAATGACCTTGGCGGCTCGTCGGCGCAATCGGTTCTGTTGATGGCGATGGTATTCGTTCTGACAGTCATTCAGTTCCGCCTGATCGAGCGGCGCGTGCACTACACGTAAAAGGGGGCGGCAATGAACAAACTTCAGATCTCAGATCACCTGATCCTGCTGGCCGGTGTGTTTTTCATGGTCACGCCCGTTGCGCTGACCTTCTTGACCAGCACCCACGATGCAATCACGGTCTACAAGGAAGGTGTCCAGTTCCTGCCGGGTGGCAAGTTTCTGGAAAACTACGAAAAGGTACTTTTTGAGGCTGGTGGCTTTACCAAGGAAGTCGACGGCTTCGTCATGCTTAAGAACTCGATGATCCTCGGCTTCGGTTTTGCCATCGGCAAGATCATCATCTCGATGCTTGCAGCCTATGCCATCGTCTATTTCCGCTTTCCGATGGCAACACTCTGCTTCTGGGTGATCTTTGCAACACTGCTGCTGCCTCTGGAAGTGCGCATCCTGCCGTCTTACGAGATTGTCCAGTCGCTTGGCATGGTGAACACCTATAGTGGATTGATTGTTCCGCTGATTGCTTCTGCGACCGGCACATTCTTCTTCCGCCAGTTCTTCATGTCTGTTCCGGACGAATTGTTGGAGGCAGCCCGCATTGACGGCGCCGGCCCCTGGAAATTCTTCAAGGATATCCTAGTGCCGCTGTCCAAGACGATGATTGCGGCAATCTTCATCATCATGTTCGTCTTTGGCTGGAACCAGTATCTCTGGCCGACGCTGATCACCACGGACGAGAGCCTGTTCACGCTGGTGCGCGGCATCAAGCAGATCCTGCAGGTCTGGGTCGGTGCTCAGATCCCGGACTTCAATGAGGCCATGGCTTTGGCAATACTTGCCATCATACCGCCCGTGCTGGTCGTTGTGATCTTCCAGAGCTGGTTCGTCAAAGGACTCGTCGAGAGCGACAAGTGAGAAATTAGAGGTACTTTATGTCAACGATTACTCTCGACACGGTCCGGAAGGTCTATGCCGGTGAAGTGGAAGCCGTCAAAGGCGTTTCCATCGATATCGACGACGGTGAATTCATCGTTCTGGTTGGTCCCTCCGGCTGCGGCAAGTCCACGCTTTTGCGTATGATTGCAGGGCTTGAGGACATCACCACAGGAGACATCAAGATCGGCGACCGGCTGGTCAATAAGGTCGACCCTGCAGATCGCGATATCGCGATGGTGTTCCAGAACTATGCGCTCTATCCGCATATGTCGGTCTATAACAACCTTGCCTACGGCCTCAAAAACCGGGGCATGGCCAAAGAAGAGATCGATCGCCGGGTCAAGGAAGCCGCGCGCATTCTTGAAATCGGCGATTATCTCGACCGCAAGCCCCGGGCGCTCTCCGGCGGTCAGCGTCAGCGTGTCGCCATGGGTCGCGCTATTGTACGTGAACCGGCAGCCTTCCTGTTTGACGAACCGCTTTCCAACCTTGATGCCAAATTGCGCGTCCAGATGCGTGTGGAAATCAAGCGTCTGCAGCGGTCGCTTGGCACCACCAGCGTTTATGTGACCCATGACCAGCTGGAAGCCATGACGCTTGCCGATCGTCTTGTCGTTCTGAATGGCGGCAACATCGAACAGATCGGGTCGCCAATCGACGTTTACGACAACCCGGCGTCGACCTTTGTGGCGAGCTTCATCGGATCTCCGGCAATGAACCTTCTGAAGGTCAAGGCGGATGGCACCGGGCTTGCTCTTGAAACCGGCAGCGGGCTCAGCGGAGCGAACACCAAGGGCAAGGATGGCTACATCATTGGCGTACGTCCTGAACATCTTGATGTGGTTGACGGGCCGACTGACGGCGATGGTGTGAACCTTGAGGTGACGGTGAACGTTCTGGAACCTGTCGGCGCGGAAAGCTACGTTTATGCAAGCTTTGGCGACGGCGGGCAGGAAATAGTCGTACGCGTCTCCAGCCATGCCCATCACGAACCGGGCGAGACCATGCACCTGAAGGTTGACACCAAAAACGTGCATTTCTTTGATGCTGCCACCGGACAACGGATTGACTGACAGATCTGCAATCAGGTGATGTGGCAGCCAAAGAATGTCCGCACCCGAATTGGCCACTCCGGGAAACCGGGGTGGCTTTTGTTTTGGGACGCGCGCCAGACAAGGCAACTGACAGGCTCCTGACATTACCTGTCAGGAGCCTGTGTCGTGCCATCTGGTGAGATGAGACGTCTTCTGGCACATCGTTGAGGACACACAAGCCAGGAGCAAAAACTTGGAGCCTTTCAAGAACCACCTCTCGCCGGATCTGGTGCGCTGCCTTGCAGGGCATCTCGACAGGCATCTCATAAGCTTCGATCGAAAGTCCTATGAAGCCGAGATCCTGGAGGACCTTGGAACCCTGGAACTGAAGGAACGCGCGCGGTTAATTGCCGATGTCACCGGAAAGGTTCTGCCGGTAGGGCTTGATGACCGGTTTGGTGTTCTTGAGGCCATGCTGCATCCCGTGGCCGATACCGATGTCGACCGCAAAAGTGATGATCAGGGCATTCGCGGTTGGGGCATGATGCCCCTTGGAATGGTTGTCACGGATTGCGGTCTCGACGACTTCGAGAAGTCCTTCACGCTCCTGAAGGAAATGACCAAACGGGCAACTGCGGAATTCGAAGTCAGGCCCTTTCTCGACAAGGACCAGGACCGTGCCCTGGCGATCATGTCACCATGGGTAAGCGATCCGAGTGTTCATGTGCGCAGACTTGTCTCAGAAGGCACACGACCACGATTGCCCTGGGGCATGCGGCTCAAGAAGCTGGTGGCCGATCCGACACCTACCTTGCCGCTTCTTGAAGCCCTGAAAGACGACCCGGAAGAATATGTCCGGCGCTCTGTCGCCAATCATCTCAATGATATAGCCAAGGACCACCCGGATCTGGTTGCCGAGACCGCAGCGCGTTGGCTGAAGAGTGCAGATAAAGACCGGGAGAAGCTGGTCCGGCATGCTTGTCGGTCTTTGATAAAGCAGGGTCATGCTGCAACACTGAAGGCGTTTGGGCTCAACCCGCCGGAGCTTGAACTGACGGGACCAATGATCTCAACGAAGGTCGTTCCATATGGCGATGCGCTCGGGTTCGGCATTGAACTGACGTCAACGTCTGCCAGAACGCAGTCGCTGGTGCTGGACTATCTGGTTCACTTCAAAAAGGCGAATGGGGCGCTTTCCCCGAAAGTCTTCAAATGGACGAAACTCCAGCTGGAGCCCGGCCAAGTGGTGAAGCTTGAAAGAGAACATGCGATCAGACCGATCACCACGCGGGTTTACTATGGCGGCACTCAAGCGGTGAGTCTGAGGATCAACGGAAAGGATTTCGGGTTCGCCGAGTTTGAGCTGATAATGCCCTGATGTGCTTTGAAAGACTTCAGTTCATTTTCTTCAGTCTCAGCATTCCAGCAATCCCCAGCGCAGGCCCAATGGCCATGAACGCAAAGACGGTGGGCCACCCGAGCCAGTCGGCGGCGACCGGTGTGAGCTGCACGGTGAAGAATGTCAGCGCAAATCCGAGTGCTGTCTGAAAGCTCATCAGGCTGCCGGCCTGATCGGGCGGGGCATAGTCAGCAACCAGCGCCGAGAACTGGGCGGAATCCGGCAAGATGGCTGCGCCCCAGATGAGCACACAGATGATTGTTAGCCACGCTGGTCCACCGAATGTGAGCGCAGAGGCAATTGCAGCGCTACCGCTGACGACCATCGCTAGGATGGCGATATTCGCCTTACCGACCCGGTCTGCCACAAGGCCGGCAAACACGCTGGCAATGCCTCCGGCTGCGATGGTCAGAAATGCGATCAGTCTGGAGAGCGAAAGCGCGGCATCAGACGACATCTGACTGCTGAACGAGATTGTCAGTGCAACACCGATCCATGCCCACATGGCATAAAGCTCCCACATATGGCCGAGATATCCGGCATAGGCGAAGCGGATCTTGCGGTTGGTCCAGGCTGTCAGGATAGCCTTGAGTTCCATGCGCGGTGCCTTGGCATGAAAAGGGCCTAGTCCTGCAAACAGGCACAGGGCACCTCCGGCGGCGGCTGCGATCGAAGCAACAGAAAGGCTCCATCGCCAGTCTGTGCCGCCAAGAAGCGCCAGGAAGTGCGGGGCCGCGGATCCAAGCGTCAATGCACCGACAAGCGTGCCAACAAGAAGGCCGCGATCATCCTTGCCCCAGCCAACGGCAATCTTCATGCCCACAGGATAGACCCCTGCAAGCAGGGCTCCCGTAACGAACCGGGCCAGTATCGACAGATTGCCGCCCGGTTCCACCACCAGCAGGCTGGCATTGAAGAGCGCGGCCAGAATGGCGCAAAATGCGAAGAAACGGCGTGGATCAATTCTGTCTGCCAGCCCCAAAAGGGCAGAAGCGAGAGCGCCCGCAACAAAGCCGATCTGCACGGCGCTGGAAAGGGCAGCCTGACGAAACTCGGAGATGGCAAATTCGCGGGTGAGATCCGGGAGAATGGCAGCCGACATGAACCAAAGGCTCATGCCCGCAACCTCAGCCACCATCAGCAGGCTGAGCGAGCGCCACTTGCCGGTAAAATCAGTCGGCAAGGCCAAGGTCTTTCTGCTGCTTCTTTGTCAATTTGGCCGCGATGATCTTGTGGGCGGCCTCGACATAAGCCTTCAGGTCCTTATCGGATAGGGCGTTTTCCTGCTCCATCTGCACCCACTTGGCTCTTGCAAGGTATGGCGCGGGGATCAAACCCTCCTGCTGGGTCAAAAGCGAATAGGAAATGTCAGAGCACTTGAAGCTGACCTTCGGATGAGCACCCTCGCCCCAGCTGGAACAAACGGCGAAGATCTTGCCGCCAACCTTCCACACGGACGCGTTGCCCCACTGAATAACGTTTGTCGTCGCGGGAAGGGACTTGCAAAAGGCGTCAAATTCGTCGCGTGTCATCGTGAGGCTCTAGGTCAAACTGAGGTCGGAGTTCTCGGCGGGAAACGGCAAGATGACGTGTCGGTTCCGGCCACGCAAGGAGATTAAGTTGAAAAAAATCGTGTCACACATCTGCGTGTCGGTCCCTCTAACCTTTCGAGAACCCAATGAGGGAGCGACAAATTGGTGATGGCAAATGTATCGGCAGCGACGGTGACGGCTGCTCAAAATGGCGACAGGCTGGCCCTGGAAAAGGTGCTTTCAAGCGTGGAGGACCTGATTCACGGTCTTGCGAGGCGCATTCTGGTCAATCCGGAAGACGCTCGTGAAGCAACGCAGGAAATTCTGATCCAGATACTGACCAAGCTCTCGACCTTTCGCAACGAGAGCGCATTTTCGACCTGGGCCTATCAGGTTGCCGTTCGGTACCTGGTCAAAGCAAAGAAACTCCGGGATCGGGACCTGGGCCTGACTTTCGAGGTGTTTGCGGCAGACCTTGAAACCGGCCTGGTCGCCGATCCTCCCGAAGCACCCGATCAGGCACTGCTTTTGAATGAATTGAGGGTCTCATGCACCATGGCAATGCTCCTTTGCCTGAGCTTGGACCTGCGACTTGCCTATGTTCTCGGAGACGTGTTGGAACTGGATCATCTTGAAGCCTCGAAGATCCTTGAACTCACGCCGGCTACGTTCCGAAAGCGTTTGTCTCGTGCCCGGGCGGGTGTTGAGGGCTTCACAAGCCGTCATTGCGGACTTGTCGCCAGTGAAGCCAAATGCAGCTGCCCACGCCGCCTGCCTGCTGCAATCAATGGAGGCAGGGTCCAGGCTGGAGTTTATCCGAATTCGGCAGAAAGCCACATCGGCTATGTGCAGGCAAGACAGCAGATAGATGCCGTTGTCGACGACCTGAAAACACTCAAACTTCAGCACAGCGTCCCCGCGCACGCCTGTCCGGATGATATTCGCACGAGGTTGCGCAGAATTCTTTCGCCCGAGCTCTAACGACGCAGTTCAGCCAGACACGTATCAACTTCAACCAGCCGGGCATCTGGCGGGACTGGCCCCGCCATGCCTGAAATCACGGAGAAACCAATGAAACGCCGGATCGCTTGTCGAGCTGCCATGGTGGCGGCAATGCTGACCTTTTCAACACCCACAAAAGCGGAAGAAAGCCCTGATATGACCACCGACCAGAAAAATGTCCTTAGCCTGATCGAGACAATGACTAGTTCCTTTGAAAAAGGAGACATCGACACGGTGATGCAAACTTACGAGGCCGATCAGTCGATTGTTTTTGAACCGGGGGAGCCGGTTTCCGATGGCGCTACGGCACGGCAGATTTTCGAACAGGTTCGCTCTGTTTCGCCTAAGTTTTCCTATTCGGGCCATGAAGTGATCGTCCAGGGCGATCTGGCTGTCCATATAGCGCCCTGGAAGATGACAGGCACCGATCCGGAAGGCGGGGATGTCACCGGCGAAGGTCTCTCGGTTGCGGTGCTTCGGCGCCAGCCGGACGGGAGCTGGAAAATGGTTATCGACAATCCCCATGGCAGCAGGCTTTTGGCAACGTCGAACTGAGTGGAAGCGGTCGCGTCTCAGTTTGTGGCGCGGCCGACCCGTTTTGCAGCGGGTGAAAGAAAGAAACAGTTTCCTTTGATTTCGATCTGGTGTGAGTGTTCGGGGTCATGCCTTTCCGGCCCTCTTCGGAAACCGTCACATTCCGCGCTCTGGCGCCCTCGAGCGGGCGACCCAAACACCACTTCAGAAGTTTGATAAGCATCAACCGACGGCGCTTGCGTGCCATGCGCAAGTGCCGTTGCAACATTTGATGGTGCTCAGGAGGTTCTGAGGGCCAGAATTCTGCGTGGTTCGGGTAAAGGCCCCGGATTGGGTCTTGCCAGTCGGGCGTGTTTCCACGCTTCCCATCGCGTTTCAAAGGCAGGCAATAAGGAATGTGCATTCGCAGCTCCCTTCAAAATTGGTTGGTGTTGGAGGATCACTGCGGATAATCTCATAAGAAGTGCATATTCCTATGTTTTCTAATTGAAATTGAGATTTCAAAAATGAAACGAAACATCGACTGGGAAGATTTGAGACTGTTTTTGGCCGTCGCCAAAGCCGGTGGTCTGGCTGGAGCCGCAGACAAGACAGGTGTCAGCGCCGCAACGCTCGGGCGACGCGTTTCGTCTCTTGAAAGGAGCTTGAATGCCCGATTGGTAGAGCGCGAGGCGCGTGGCTATCAACTGACATCCGCAGGACAAAAACTGCTGATGCAGCTTGAAGATATGGATCAGGCCGCTCAATCCATTGCCGCCTGGCGGGACACAGGCCAAGCGCGACGGCGTATTCGAATATCGGCAGGCGACTGGACCATGCGGCTTTTGATGGACAATCTGGACGGCTTCTGGACGCCGGGCTCAGGTTGGGTGCCAGAGCTTCTGGCCGACCCAAGGAACAGGGATGTTGCCCGACGGCAGATCGACATCGGCATCCGCAACAAGAGGCCGAAACAGGAGTGGCTGGCTGGCAGAAAGGTCGGAACCGTCCGGTTTGCGGCATATCAGTCAGACAAAATTACCGAAGATCAAAAAATCGGCTGGGTCAGTCCGGTTGAAAAGGAAGCGCTTTTTCCAACGGCTGTCTGGATGATGGAAAATCACGCCGCCGACGTCACGATCACGGTGAACAGGGCATCTTTGGCGCTCTCTCTGGTCCGGCAGGGACATGCGCGCATGCTGTTGCCCATGTTTGTCGGTGAGGCTTACCCCGATCTTGTTCGGGTTTCGGAACCGGTTGAAGAGCTTGAAACAGAACGCTGGCTTGTCATGCATCAGGACGAACGCCATGAGCCCCTTATAAGGCAAGCTGTTTCTGCACTCGCCAAGTTGTTGAAACGCGATCCTTTGTTGCGGCCGGAGTTCTGAACATGTCCGGGAGACGTATCTGAAAACGACCCGAAAATGCGTCTCCTTGAATCAATTTTAACGAAGCGCCATATTTAATATTGAACGGAGCCTGTCTCCGGTCCGGATGCCTTTAAGAGGGTCCGGGCGCAAGGTCGCTTCGACAAGGACTTTGAGGATGTCACGCATGTCAGCGTTTTCTAGCCCGTTTATGCTCGGGTTCGACGATATCGAGCGTGTGCTCGATCGCGTTTCCAAGGCCGCGAATGACGGATACCCGCCCTATAACATCGAAAGACTTCCGAAATCCGAAGGTCAGGGTGATATAATCCGGATAACGTTGGCTGTGGCCGGCTTCACCAGAGAGCAGCTTGATGTCTCCGTTGAGGAGAGTCAGCTTGTGATCCGAGGCCGGCAGGTAGACGACAAATCCCGCCAGTATCTGCATCGCGGCATTGCCGCACGGCAGTTCCAACGGGCATTTGTGTTGGCCGAGGGGATAGAGATCCTCGGAGCTGACCTCAAAGATGGCCTCTTGTCCATCGACCTGGCACGTCCCGAACCGGAACGTGTTATAAGAAAAATAGAAATCTCCAGCGGCGAATAGACCCTCGTCGACCAACTTATGGAGAATTGACTGATGCACGACCCAAATAGCCCGGACTGGGCAGACGGCGCAGATCTCACAACCGCCATGTCCGTCGACGAATTGACGGAACTGGGTACCGGAGATGTTGCCTATATCAAACCGATCAAAGCGCGGGACCTGAAGGAAATGTTTCCGGAAGTTCCACCGCTCCACGACAACATGACGCTTTATGCGCTTCTAAATGCGGACGGCACGCCGATCCTGCTGGCTGACAGCCGTGAAGCAGCCGTTGCCAATGCGTTCGAAGCCGACCTTGAAATGGCTTCGCTTCATTAGACAACACTTCAGAAATTAAACAAAAACACCGGCCGATTGGCCGGTGTTTTTGTTTATGGCATAGGCACCGTCCAGCTAACGCAGACGATGTTGTTATCTTTAGGTAAGCGCCTGTTCCTTGCCAGCGGGCCTTGTATTGGAAGCTTCATCGGCGTCTTCGCGGTTTGCCGGCTTGGGCATGTCGGGGGATCCACCCGATTGAACCGAGGGCGGTTTGCGCCAGGGTTGGCTCTTGTACCAGGAGACCACATAGGCCACGAGAATGAGCGCCAGAATGCCGAGCAGATTGCTCAGGATCTGAGGCAACCAATCACCACGCCCCCAGACCATGTCACGGAGCAAGGCAGCAGCCTGAGCAATCACGAGGCTTGCCATGAAAACGGCGAGTGATTGCTGACCAACCTTTTGGACGATCTTGACAAACCGGCCCCAGAGAACGCCATGTCCGAGCAGATGCTTGCCATGTTCACCGGCCGCGACCCAGGCCAGATAAGCCAGAGCAAGGAAGTGGAGATAGCGGAACAGGCCAAACTCGGTCTTGATCCAGAGCGGACGGATCATTTCGCGTACGTCCCGGGCCCAAACCACATTCCACTGATGTTCACTATGGATACGGAAATAGGCAAAAGGGATCGTGACGACGACAATTGCCGCGCAGAACAGGATCAAATTGCGGTTTACGGGCGGTGCCGGGATCCAGCCGCGCATGAAGGCAAAACCGGTGAAAAACAGCATTTGCCAGGCGAATGGGTTGAAAAACCATTTTCTGTGTTCGCCTTCGGAATTGACCCAGGGCTCTGCCGGAAGGTCTAGAAAGCCGAACTGAGAGGCGAGCCAGAGACCGATCGATACTGCAAAGGCGGCTGCAACGGACACGCGTGAGGCCAGCATGATCACAGGGATCAGTGCCAGGATCACGATATACATCGGCAGAATGTCGAAATAATTGGGCACCCAGGTCAATGTCATCAAACCGGGCAGGGCCACGACAGTTTTGTTGTAAAGATGCCAGAGGTTCAAGGACGCGACATAATCCTGGGTCAGGTCGCAGCATTCTTTGAGATAGCCACTTTCGTGGATCATCACGAGCCCGACCGCGATCACCAGAATCTGGCCGATATGCGCCCAATAGACCTGCCACATTCGATGCAGAATGCGGGCGGTTCCCATACCGATGCCATGCACATCGAAGATCTTGCCGAAGGCGATGGCGGATGCCATGCCCGAGCAGAAAACGAAGATTTCCGTGGCGTCCGAGAAGCCGAAACGCGCCGGGATCCAAAGAGTCCACCAGTTCCACGGCACATGGGCAACGTAAATGATGAACATTCCGATCCCGCGGAAAAAATCGAGCCGCGGGTCACGGGGGCGTTTCGTCTGGTGATGTGCGTTCACGTCAGGTCCAAAAATGTGGCTTGCAGAGGCGGGCGGTTATTACACCGATCCGGCTGCCCTCAGGCTGTCGTCTTCCATGACCCGCTCTGCGCGTTGCATCTTGTCGCAGACTTCAAGCCGCTGTTCGGCAAAACTGTCAAGGGCGCCGCGCTTGTGGGTGCGGCTTTTGATCAGATTTTCTGCTTCAGAGGAGAACCCGGCCCGCAAGGCAGCGTCAATGGTGATCCGTTCAAAGACATCGCGCTGGGCATGGGAACCGCCAATGATGTTCAGATTGTCCCTGGCTGAAGTCAGCAGTGAAAAGGCTGATGCATAGTTGCCTTTGCGGTATTGTTCCAGTCCGAGCCCCGTCGGCAAACCGGCCTCGGCGGAAACCCGGCCGATATCCGTTTCGCTTTGCGCCCGTTCCTTCAATCCGTTGAGCAGACGATCCGCACCCATCCGGCGGCCGCCGTTCAGGAGGCAGAGGAGATAGTGCAGGTCGGCAAAGACATTGCAGCCGTCTTCGGCCCGTTTGTCGGACAGAAGCGCCAGTTCATCCCAGCGAGGGCCGACATTGACGCCTTCCAGTTCCAGTCGGACGAGAAGCGACGCGGCATTTGAGATGTCGCGGTAGTCGTCGGTCTTATCCTTGCGGATATCGTTGTCGTAAAGCGCGAGCGCTTTGTCAGCTTCGCCCTGGCTGAGATACATCAGCGCCAGATGCCACCACACGTGATAGCCGAAATTGTTGCAATGTGCCCATCCGTTCGGATGGTTTTCCAGCCAGCCGGCGCCCTCTTCGGCACGTCCCGTCATATCGTGAACGTGGGCCACGGCGTGAAGACCCCAGGCGTCGTCCTTGGCAAACTCCAGACCTCTGCGGCCGGACGCTTCCGCCTGACGGTAGTCACCGGTCTCTTCAAGCGAAAAGGCGCGGCATCCGAGCAGGTATCCGTATGAGGGATGGTTTTCGTCATATGCGGAGAACACACGGTCAATCGATTGCCGCATCCCAACGGAATCGCCCAATACGAAGCGGATCGCATGGATGAGCTTCATCAGCAACGCATCTTGAGCATATTTGACGAGTTGGGCATCGAGGACGTCAGCTGCGCGGGTCGGAAACCCTTGAAGCCAGATGTCAAGCGCATCGAGGACGACCGTTTCGCGGTCGGTCAAAGGTGTGTTTTGAGCGGACGTGCGCGCCACCTTAAGGCATTCGCGCGCTGTTACGTAAAGCTCGCGCCGGCCGAGCAGTAGGCAGAAAAGACCGCGTGTGGCATGGCCGAGCGCAAAATCGGGCGCCAGGCTCAAACAGGTTTCAAGATGACCCGGCGTTGCCTTGCCATGAGCCAGGAAGGCATTCACAGTCGCATTCCAGGCCGCAACAGCGTCCTTGTCGGCAAGTGTTAAATCATACCCAAATTGATCACTAAGACGCATGTCAGGCCTTTATATCTCTTCGGGCTGGTCCAATGCCGCGTTGTTCCCGCGTCAAGACGTTCGGCATCTGCCAGCCAATACTTTGTCACCGCTAAAATCTGCAGGCTTCACTTGAACTGCAAAACACAAAAAGGTGTTGGCAATGTGTAGGCCACCAAAAGATACTTTCGTTGCGAAATTATGGCCAATCGTGACACCGTGACTTTTGCTCTTCGAGAAATACGGAATCAAAGTGAATCGGGATCACACGGACATGACGGCCAGTTTGCAAAAGTCTCAACTGATGGTGACAGGCATTGCGCTCGCTCTCTTGGCCCTCGTCGCGATCGGCGCTTACGGAGAAGCCGGTTCCCGGCAAGCTATAGCAACGCTTATCGGCGGTCTGGCCGGTTTGTCCCTTTATCATGCGAGCTTCGGCTTTACGGCCGCATGGCGCCGCATCGTGACTGAAAAGCGCGGCGGCGGCTTGCGGGCACAGTTTGTTCTGATCCTTCTGACCAGCGCAGTTTCTTTTCCGCTGATCGCCTGGGGCGGGTCACTCGGTTGGCCAACGGGCGGGTTTGTCTTTCCGTTCGGCGTTGCTGCTGCGTTGGGTGCATTCATGTTTGGTATCGGAATGCAGCTTGGCGGTGGATGCGGCTCGGGCACCCTCTTCACGGCCGGTGGCGGCTCTACCCGGATGATGATTACGCTGGCAGCCTTTGTTCTGGGCTCAGTAGCTGCAACGGCGCATCTGCATCTCTGGGGAAGGCTGCCCAAATTTCCGGCGGTCTCCTTCGTTCGCGAATTTGGGCCTCATGGAGCTTTTTTGGCGACTGCGGCAGTACTTGGAGCGCTGGCCTTGTTGACGCTTCGGATCGAGAGAAGCGCTCACGGCGAGATCGCGCCTGCAAGGCGGACCGAGAGTTTTCTAAAAGGTCCCTGGTCGCCCATGTTGGGGGCGCTCATGCTTGCTGTTGTTGGCATAGCAACCTTTGTCGTGGTCGGTCGGCCGTGGGGCATAACCTCCGCGTTTGCCCTTTGGGGGGCCAAGGCCTTTCATGCCCTCGGCTTGCCGGTCGAAACCTGGCCCTATTGGACCTGGCAGCGGGGTGCACTTGAAAACTCCGTTCTGCGGGATACCACTTCCGTCATGGATTTTGGCGTCATTCTGGGGGCCATGGCGGCAGCGGCGCTTGCTGGCCGGTTCGCACCGATCTGGCATCTCAGCCGGCGTGATGTGCTGACTGCACTCGCCGGAGGCCTGCTCATGGGTTACGGCGCACGCTTGGCATACGGCTGCAACATCGGCGCCTATCTGGGCGGACTGGTGTCTGGTTCACTGCACGGTTGGCTCTGGCTCATCTTCGGTTTTCTGGGAAGTCTTGCCGGTACCAGGTTGAGGCTAAGGCTCGGCATGGGCTGAAGAAATCCCGGCACACCGTATTGTGAGTGCGTTGTGAGGGAGGTGGACACTAGGGTGCGGATCCAGGGGAACCTGAATTGACTATGCGAGTGCGGGAACAAGCAATATGCGTCTATTGGTAAGTGTCTTTTTCTGGCTGGTTGTCACCGCTGGCGTCTCTCAGGCCGACAGCCTTTCGGACCGGCAAGGCTGGAAAGTCATCCCGACTGAGCAAAGTTATTCCGACCTGGTTGAAAGCGTCAAAGCGGCGGTGAAAGCCGAAAAGATGCTTCTTGTCACGCAGGCCAGCGCCTCGTCCGGAGCCAAAGGCCGTGGTTTGAAAATCCCCGGCAATCGCATCATGGGCGTTTACCGAAACGATTATGCCATCCGTATGCTGGAAGCCTCGGTTGCCGCAGGCATTGAAGCGCCTATCCGGTTCTATGTCACCGAGAACAGTGATGGCACCGGTACATTGTCCTGGAAAACGCCTGGATTTGTTTTTGCCCCTTATATGGAAGAAGGCGGGGAAGCGCTCGCCGAGCTCGCAGCTGAGCTTGATGGTGTCTTCCAGACAATTGCGGACAATGCTGTTGCCTCTCGGTAACAGACTTGTCTGATCAACGTCTCGAAAGCAGGGGAAACATGATTTTCGCCTTGTCTCGTTGAGATTTCGGCCTCACATTTATTGCGTCTGCAACAACTGAAAGGAGGTGTGCCCATGTCTAGTGAGTATCCGATCGTGGCCCGAAAGTCTGGGCGGAATGGAACGATGCTGGAGCAGCCTCCGGTTTTGAACGGTTTCGCTGGGATCTGATCCGGTCTTTCGGACACGTCGATCTCATGGGAGGGCCGCATTGCGGCCCTCTTTTGATTCCGAATGCCTATTTTATGAGACCGACGGCCTTGCGAACGTCCTCGTCACGTAAGGAACAGTCGACGCCCCGGTAGGCATCGCCGGCATTCGTGCACAGCCAGCAAATCGCTTCACCGACCCACTCTGAGGGTATGTGGACGGCCGGGTCGAGCTGACTGACCGGATTAATGCCCGATGCCTTGATATCCACCTGCATTTGTGTCGCAACGGTGCCCGGGCTGAGGCCGACCACACGCAGTCCCTTGTCTCCGAACTCCTTGTCGGCGCACCGTGTGAGCGACAGTGCGGCTGCCTTGGAAGAACAATACTGGCTCCAGCCTTCAAGGGCGCCAACGGCCGCTCCAGAGCTGATATTGACAATTGTTCCGGCGCCTTTTTCAAGCATGTGCGGAGCGACGGCGCGAATGCCGTGATAAACGCCTTTGACATTGATATCGATGACCTTCCCCCAGGCTTCGGGATCGGATGCCTCAATCCGTGAGATAGGTTCAATGACGCCGGCATTGTTAACGAGAATGTTGATATCGCCAAAGGTGTCCAGCACGAACTGTACTGCTTTTTCCACGTCCCCATAGTCGGCAACATCACATGTTACAGCCGCAGCATCTCCGCCATTCTTGCGAATGTCGTCAGCGATCTGCTCGATATCTGCGCTGCTGCGTGCCGCCAGAACCACTTTGGCACCATATTTGGCAAGGCTTCGGGCTGCCGCTGCGCCGATGCCTCGGCTGGCTCCTGTCACCAAGGCAACTTGTCCTGACAAATCAAACATATAACGTCCAGTCCTATCGTCTGTTCGGCTTTTTGCCGTTTCTTACTCTGGCGACCTTAGTGCCCCGCGGCTGTGGAATAAACAGCTGCATCGCAGCATCATCATGCAGATTGTGCACGAATGCGTGTTAGGTCTTTTGACCAGTGATCTGCTCGCGGCGCGTGTTAGCCGGGCGGTTGCTGTCGGACTGCGGTCAAACTGAACCGGGAAAAGGCAAAACCAATGGCCGCGGAAACATCATCACTGAAAACAATTCTCCGGCAGCTCTATTTCGGGCACAGCACGAAAGCCAGGATCTTTCGCTACGCGCTACTTGCCTTCGATCTGATCACGATCGGCTATTTCGTGGTGTCCTCAGTTCTCGACCCGGCGCGGCTTCATCACGAGTTGGACTATGTGATCGCAGCCGTGCTGTTGCTTGACTATGTTGCCAGGATGATTGCAGCAGCCAATCCGGGTCGCTATGTCGTCAGCTTTACATCTTTGGCCGATGTTGTCGTGATTGCATCTTTGATTGCGCCGGCCTTCCTGGAAAACTTTGCCTTCCTGCGTGTCGTGCGCATGTTGCGCCTGATGCGGTCCTATCATCTCCTGAAAGAGTTGCGCGATGCGTCCAGCTGGTTCAGGCGCAACGAGGAAATCCTCCAGTCGGGCGTGAACCTGATCGTCTTCATTTTCGTGGTCACCGCAATCGTGTTCGTGGTGGAAGATGACCGCAATCCAAACATCAACAATTATCTCGATGCGCTCTATTTCACTGTGGCGACCCTGACGACGACGGGATTTGGCGACATCACGATGACGGACAGTGTCGGCAGGCTCATGACCGTCCTGATCATGATCTTCGGTGTGGCCTTGTTTCTGCGTTTGGTTCAAACGATCTTCCGGCCCTCCAAAGTCCGGATATCGTGCCCCGATTGCGGCTTGAACCGGCATGATACGGATGCCGTTCATTGCAAGCATTGCGGCCGAATACTCAAAATTCCCACCGACGGTTCCTGGGAATAGATCCGTACTTCGCATGGTGGCTCTCTCCGACTTGTGAACGGCTCCGGCTGGACAAATTCCAGCCTCGCTCCAATGTTTGCGGGCGGGATGCCATTTCCTTTACGGCAGTCCACGAACCAGACGCGAATGGTGAGGAGCCGGAAGTGTTGTCTAATAAACGGTCTTTCGTTAGCTGTGCTGCAATCTTGAGCGGCGTTATCCTGACAGGTGGAAACAACGCAATCGCCGGCACCGGGTGCGGCGAAGAAGTCCCCTGTGAAATTGAAAACGGACAGTATTACATTCACCTTCCGGAGGCGCATGAAGACGGAGAGGCTCTCGGTGCGATCTTCTATCTGCACGGCCATCGTGGAAAGGCCGTCAATGCGATCCGCAACAAAGGCTTCCAGCGCATGGCCGATGAGCTCGGCGTCGCCTTTGTCGCGGTCCAGGGCGTAGATGGGACCTGGTCCTTCCCCACCGCACCACGAAACCTGCGCGATGAGGCTGTTTTCTTCGACAGTGTACTGAGCGACCTTTCCGACAAATTCGGTGTCGACACGAACCGGACACTGCTGTCCGGGTTTTCATCGGGCGGCTTCATGACCTGGTATTTGGCCTGTCAGGACTCGGGAAAATTTGCCGGTTATGCGCCGATTGCCGGAGCTTTCTGGGAACCTTTGCCGAAAGACTGTCCGACAGAACCGCCCTATCTATTTCATGTCCATGGTACCAGCGATACCGTCGTGCCGCTTGCCGGCAGGTGGCTTGGCGGCGGTCAATGGAAGCAGGGCGATGTATTTGAAAGCTTTGATGTCTGGCGCCGGCAAAACGGCCTGGCGGATGCCGCGCCGCAAAAATTTACCGACGGCAAATTGACCTGCGAACGCTGGCAACCCAGCGAGGGCCTTTTGGAGCTTTGTTTGCATGATGGCGGCCACAGCGTTGAAGCAAAATGGATCAAGCGTGCGTGGACTGAGCTTGGCACCATGATGGGATGGACCGAAAAGGGGTGAGCGTTCACCGCGAACTGACAGGAATTTGAGCCGCAGTGTGCACGTCAGCGCAACGGTGCAGTTGACGCGGCTGCGCCCCTGTGGCCTTTTCCGACGAAATTCAGCACGTTTAGGTGAAGTGTGTCCCCATCCAGCCCCGCTCCCGGCGCTCTGTCCGGTCTTGTTGTCCTAGATCTGTCGCGAATACTGGCTGGTCCGACCTGTACCCAGATCCTTGGTGATCTTGGTGCGGAGGTGATCAAAATCGAGCGCCCGGGTCGCGGTGACGATACCCGCGGCTGGGGACCACCTTTCCTGAAGGACAAGGATGGAAATGAGACCGCCGAGAGCGCCTACTACCTGTCCTCGAACCGCAACAAGGCGTCTGTTGCGATTGATCTTTCCAGCCAGGAAGGCCAGAGCCTGATTGCCGATCTTGCTGCCAAGGCCGATATCCTTGTTGAGAATTTCAAGGTGGGGGATCTGAAGCGGCGTGGTCTAGACTACGCAACTTTGAAAGCGCGCAATCCACGCCTCATTTATTGTTCGATCTCCGGCTTCGGTCAGACCGGGCCCTATGCCCATCGTGCTGGTTACGATTTCCTGATCCAGGGCATGGGCGGGATCATGTCGCTCACCGGATTTGCTGACGAAGATGGCGGTACGGAAACCAAGTGTGGCGTCGGCATCGCCGACGTCATGTGTGGAATGTACGCAACAGTCTCGATCCTGGCTGCCCTCAACCACCGCCATTCAACGGATGAAGGCCAGCATATCGACATTTCCTTGCTCGACGCGCAGGTCTCCTGGCTGATCAATCAGGGCGTTGGGTATCTGGTGTCCGGGAATGTGCCCGGTCGGCTTGGCAATGGGCATCCGACCATCGTTCCCTATGAGACCTTTCCAGCCGCAGACCAGTCATTCATCATCGCGGTCGGCAACGACACCCAGTTTCAAAAGTTCTGCACGGTTGCAGGTGCGCCCGAGCTTGGTGCCGATCCTCAATTTGCCAAGAACGCGGATCGGGTCCGAAATCGCAAGGAGCTGATCCCCTTGATCCGGCGTCTTACCATTGAAAAGACGGCAGACGAGTGGATCAAGCTGCTCGAAGAGGCGGGTGTTCCGTGTGGCCCGGTCAATGATTTGGGACAGGTCTTCGATGATCCGCAAATCCAGCAGCGCAACATGCGCATTACACTGCCGCATCCACTCAGCGGAGACGTTGACCTGATTGGATCTCCGATCAACCTTGAAAAGACGCCGGTTGGTTACAGAAACGCGCCGCCGTTGCTTGGTGCAGACACACAAGACGTGCTCGCTCGTCACCTGGGACTGACCGCAGAGCAGCTTTCGGATCTGGAAGCAATAGGTATTTTGGATCTTGGGGCGGATGCTCCGAACAAAGGGTAAGCATTTCAATGACCACTGGTGCAGATATTATCGCAGGCAAACTTCACGCAGCTGGCTGCCGTCATGCTTTTGGCATTCCAGGCGGTGAAGTTCTTGCGTTGATGCAGGCGCTCGATCAGGCGGGGCTGAATTTCGTTCTGGTCAAACATGAAAATGCCGGTGGCTTCATGGCTGAAGGCGGATGGCATGCTGACGGCGCGCCGGGCGTGCTTCTGGCAACCATTGGTCCGGGCGCAGCAAATGCGATCAATGTGGTTGCCAACGCATGGCAAGACCGCGTGCCACTGATTTTCCTGACCGGCTGCGTCGATCAGGCCGATGCGGAAAGCTACACACACCAGGTTTTCGATCACCAGCAATTGTTGCGGCCAATCGTGAAGGCAAGCTTCTCAGCTCGCCTTGGTGCGCTGGACGTGATGATGGAAAAAGCTCTGGCAATTGCGCTCGATGGTCAGCCGGGGCCTGTGCACATAGATGTTCCGATCAAGGTCGCCGAAGCGGAAACGGAAGAGGGATGGAGCGAGCGCTTTTCTTCCGCACCTGTAGCCAGTGCACCATTTAAGGGACCTGACCTTGAAACGGCGCTAGTGTTGTTTGCCAAGGCAGAACGTCCGATCGCCATTGCCGGTGTTGATGCCGTGAACGAAGGTGCTTCGGTCGAGATCTCCAAGTTCTGCCAAACGTTCAATATTCCCCTTGTGACCAGCTACAAGGGCAAGGGTCTTTTGGACGAAAACAGCGATCTTGCACTTGGAGGCGCCGGTCTGTCACCAAAGGCTGATGGCCACCTGTTGCCGCTGATCAATCAGAGCGATTGCATTCTTCTCTTGGGCTATGACCCGATCGAGATGCGCATCAACTGGCGCAATCCCTGGGAGGAAACGGCGAATGTCATCGACGTGACGTCGGTGTTGCGCACACATGGCATGCACGCCGTTTCCGCAACACTGCGCAGCGCTGTCGCTCCGGCTCTTGAACTTTTGGCGGGCGCCAGAAGCACGGAACAGCCTTCCTGGGCTGCCGGCCAACCGGCAAAGGTGCGCAAGGATCTTGAAGAGGCATTTCAACCGGAGCCGTCCGTCTGGGGCCCCGGCAGGGTTTTCCATACGCTGCGCGACGTCATGCCGGCAAACACGGTCGCAACGGCTGACAGTGGCGCGCATCGGATTCTGGTCAGTCAAATATGGCGCTGCCCGATGCCGAGGCAGATGCTCCAGTCATCGGCTCTTTGCACCATGGGCTGTGCGGTTCCACTCGCGATGGGCCACCGTCTTGTCGATGATCGGGCACCGGTCATCGCCTTTGTCGGAGATGCAGGTCTTGAAATGTGTCTGGGCGAGCTTTCAACGCTGCGCGATCTGAATATCCCCGTGATCATCTGTGTGCTGGTCGATACCAGTCTTGCGTTGATCGAGCTGAAACAGCGCGGCAGTCAAAGGCCGAATGTGGGTGTGGATTTTGGAGAGACGGATTTCCCGGCTGTGGCCGGCGCATATGGTGGGCACGGTGTGTGGATCGAGAGCGAAAACGATCTGAGGTCTGAAACCGAAGAAGCGCTGAAGCGCGACGGGTTTACCTTGCTGGCCTGTCGAATTCCCCGCCGAGCCTACGATGGGCTGTTCTAGGAAAAACTGAGAAACCAAGCCGATTTTTTGTACTTGGCTGATTTTGGACGGGCAATGCTCCTGATCCGAACAGCTTGAGGCTATTCAGGTGCCGAAAAACGGGATAACAGGTGCACACGTAATCGTGCTCGACGTGAGGGAGAATGAAATGAAGGGTTCGAAAATCGTCTTGATTGATCGCCACCCTGGCCGGTCCGCTCAGACTATTGGTGTTGCCAGAGAACTGGGGACCGATCCTGAACTTATTCACGAACCCTCAGTCGGTGTTGTCGGCACGAAAGGAGACAGCCAGTGTTACCTCGGCGTTGCCTCCAAAGTCGACGCCATTCATGAGCACCTCAAATCCCGGATTGGCAACGGTCCGGACCAGCTGAAATACAGACTGGTTCAGCCTGAGTTCACCATCGCGACCTCTGACGGCATCCGGAACGGAACGCGTGAGATGCGCTATTCGCTTCTGGGCCGGGAAGTCACCAACGATTCCTTGTGTGAGCATCTGGAGGCGACAGGCCTTGCCGGGACCATCGCCGTGGTCGCCTGCGACAAGCCGCCAGTCGGTACCCTTGCAGCCGTCCTGGAACACAATGAACCGGCAATCATTATGTCGGACGGCACCATCCGGCCGGGCCGGGACCCCGAAACCGGAGAAGCTCTGGATATTGTCAGCGCTTATCAGGTTGCAGGTCATCCGGATCCGGCGGTCCGCCATCGCATTGCCTGCAATGCCTGCCCGGGCATTGGCAGTTGCGGCGGCATGTTTACCTATAACACCATGCAAACCTTCATCGGTGTTGTCGGACTGCAACCTCTTCATATGGTTGCGCCTGCTTCCGACGACCCAAGGCGCCTTGAAGAATTTCCGGCTGAGCTCGTTTCGCATCTCGCCGCCATGATGACATCCGGGCTGAAGCCGCGCGATATCGTCAAGCGGGATTCGATCCGCAACGCCGTGATCGTGGCGATGGCCATCGGTGGGTCCACAAATGTGGTTCTGCACGTACCCGAAATCGCACGTGCCGCCGGTTATGAACACTTCTGGCGTGATGTCATGACACCGGAAGAATTCAATCACCTGTCGAAAAACGTTGTGCCGGTCCTTACCAATGCCCGCCCATATGGCGCGTATTCCATGATTGACATCGACCGCGTGGGAGGCGTCCAGGTTATTGTCAAGGAACTGCTGGATGCAGGTCTTCTGAACGGCGACATGATGACATGCACCGGACGCACACTTGCCGAACAGGTTGCCGACCTGAACACCCCTGCGCCAGATGGTGATGTCATTCATGGGGTGGCAGAACCTTTCAAGCCGACAGGCGGGCTCAGAATGCTCGGTGGCAATCTGTCACCGGATTTCTCGGCTATTTTGAAACTTGCGGGCGTCGAAGGTGGTCTGGAAGACAATCTCTTCAAGGGCCGTGCTCGTGTGTTTGAAGGTGAAGCCGATCTCATCAAAGCGCTTGATGAAGCGCCAGACAGCTTCCAGGACAAGGACATGATTATCGTCCGCTACTCCGGGCCGAGCGGTGCTCCTGGGATGCCGGAAATGCTGGATCCGACCTCCCGTATCACGACACTTTGCCGCGAACGCGACATTGTTGTCGCCCTGATGACGGATGCGCGCTTTTCAGGAGGTTCTGTTGGCCTCGTGATCGGTCATGTCGGACCTGAGGCGGCCCTGGGCGGCCCGATTGCATTTGTCGAAGATGGCGATGCCATTATCGTTGATCTGAACAGCAACACATTGAACTGCTCGGCTCTCGAGGACCCTGAGGTTCTCGCCACTCGCAAAGCGGCGTGGGACAAGGTCGTCGCCGATAATGGCGGTCAGCATCCCAATTGTGGTGTTGCCGATACAAGACTGTTGCACAGGGCGCGTCACACCGCCGTTCCTGCTGTTCGCGGTGGCGGCATGCATCCGAACCGTGAAGTCTGGGTGCGTGAGCCAAGGCAGGCGGAAAAATCGGGCTTCGAGCCAAGCAACCGTCACCGGGGTACCTGATCCCGGCCGGATTGCTCATTCCAAGTGAACCAGGCGCCGGCAAGTGCTCTTTAGAGTGGTTGCCGGTCAGAGATTTCTGCGTCTTACCTGCCTGCTACCGGGTCAGGCTTGTCCGGGTCAGTAACAACCGTTCTGCGCTTCGATGTCTTCTTGATGCAGCGTGTCTGTAGCAAGAAATCGGATTTGCAAACTTCGTAATCCTCGTCACAGACCGGGAATCCCGCACCTTCTATTCTGACTTCACGTTGGGGCACCTGCTCCATGGTTGAAGAGAAGGAAAGATGGAAATGCCCCGCGTATCAAACACATTTATTACATCTTACAAAGTAAGCGACCTGAATGCAGACGACAGGACATCCGCAACCAATTCTGATGAAGACAGATTTGATTTCAGCGGTGTGTCACCGGACGAAGATGCAGAAGGCGGGGAGTGGATCCCGATCGAAACCATGCACCCCCCTATTTGGAAGCCTGGCCAGGCGGGTGGTCATTCCAGTTCCGGCGAGCCCCAATCCTTTGTAACCGATGAGGACATTCCGAACAGTTTCGATGACTTCGGATTTTTTTAAGAACCGGTCGCCGCGCTGGTCGATCTCAAAGGTCAGAAGGCTGTTTTTTGAAAGACACGTGTGATCGAACCGTCGCTCTCCAGCTGGTCTCCAGTGGCACTGAAACCGCTTTTCTCGAGCACATGGATTGATGCGAAGTTTTCCGCAGCAACGGTTGCGATAATGGAAGGCAAGGCGAAGCGGTCAAAGCCATGGCTGCAAGCGGCAGACACGAATTCTGTTGCATAGCCTTGCCGCCAATGGTCCACATCAAGGGCGTATTTGATTTCAGGAGTTTTCTGATTGCCGGGATGCACCAGACCTCCAAAGCCGATCGTTGCGCTGGTGTCTTTTGCCGTCAGAGCCCACATTCCATACCCGCGCTTTTCATAGTTGGTCTGGGTAACCGACAACCATGCCCTGGCCTCGTCCGCGGAGAGTGGCGATCCGTCATCAATGTATCTGCAGACTTTCGGGTTGCCGTAGACAGAAAGCAAGGTGTCAAAGTCGTCGCGCCGCCATTTCCGGACCTTTAGTCGCGAAGTCTCAAAAACAATCATGAAGAGGCACTTCTATTGGAAAGGCGTCAAATCGCTTTTACGGTGTGGGTCAATGCGTGTCTTGTGAAAACGTCCGACCTTTATTTGTGATGATCTAGATCTTGGCAATCCGCTGGTCGACATGATCGATCAGCTCCTCCTTGACCCTATCAAAATCGACGGTTGGCTGATCTGGAACTTCCTTGGCCAAATTGGCTATGGTGACCTGGTTCCGTCCAGCCGCCTTTGACTTGTATAGGGCATCGTCGGCCGTCTGCATAAGATCCTGCGGCAGTGATCCGTGCTCAGGATAGGCTGACAGTCCGACGGAGATGGTAATCTTCGGCAGTGACTTTTCGCCATAACGCACGGTGATCTTTTCGATCAGTTGACGGATTTCCTCGGCGCGGTTTTCGGCTGCCTCCAACGTCGTGTCGGACAGCAGCAGCATGAACTCCTCACCGCCAATACGACACGGCAATTCTTCAACACCACATGCCTGTTCCAGCGTCGACCCGACAGCGCGCAGAACCATGTCGCCTGCGTCATGCCCGTGATTGTCGTTGAACCGCTTGAAGTGATCGACGTCTATCGATGCCAGCACAAAGGGCGCTTTCGTGCGCTTTGACGTCTCGACATTTCGCCTCAGAACTTCAATGAAATGCCGCCGGTTAAAGAGGCCGGTCAGTGGATCCCGAATGGATTGCTGGTGCAATTGATCACGCATCTTGCTGTTGGCAATGGCAAGGCTGATTTGTTCTGCGGCAAGCTGGGCGAGGCGGTAGCTTTCGAAAAAAGTATCCGTCGAAATGTCCGGCAAAGGTTTCAGATGCATCATGCCAACGGTTTCGCCATGCGCCAGGATCGGGATGCAATAGTAAGGGCCGTCGTCATGAGGCTGCGTGTGTTCACAGGCGAACTTGATATCATCGGTCTTGAACGAGTAGCCGCGTCCACGACGCAGCGACCAGCAGTCGTCGGGACGAATGTGCTCATGCAGCTCTCCGCCATTCCATGCGCAGGTCCCGTCCAGAACGTCGCGCGAATTGGAAAAGACGTAGACGCTGCCGCTGCTCTCCGGAAGCAGCTTCGCCATGAATGTTTCAATCATCGCGTAAAGTTCGTCGGTTGATGTGCTCGACTGAAGCCATTCATTGAGATCGGAAAGCAGCTTCATTTCTTGTGTTTGTGCCCGCTCCCGGGCATTGCGTTCCAATTCGATCTTCCGTGTGTCCTCCAACCGGTGACGCAGGTCGTTCAAGGTACGTGCAAGCTCGCCGATCCCATCCCGACGCTGCGCTTCTTTTAGATCGGGAATAGCTCCGTCACTTGCCCAGCTGGCCATCGATGAGTTGATACGCGCGATTGGTGGTTGGATTTCCCGATAAACCAGCAGCGAAACGAGAGCGGCACCAGCCACGAGTGCAACAAGAAACGCCGTCAATGTAAGGAATGAAGTCCAGGCCTTTTGACAAGCTTCCAATGCCCAGTCATGCAGCGATCGGGACAACCGGTCTTCGATGGATTTGAGCGCGTCGATGCGGGCAGTCGTTGCGTCCCACCAGTCCTTCCCGGATACGAGCGCCGAACTGGTGCCGTAGGGACTCTGCTGCGCGATTTCCCGATACTCCTGGACGCGTGTTTCCAATGGTCCGTGCTGCAGCTTGCTCAAGAGGACGAGAGCTTCGGTCGGCGCATTCTGGCGGAACTGAGAAAACATGTAGTCCTGTTGCGCGACGAGGCTCAAAAAGCGCTGGTAGGTCTCGGGTTCAAAGTTCCCTGATCCAAAGCCGACAGCACCCATGGCGCGTTCAAGACCCGCATGTTCCTTGGCATGCTGAAGTGCGATATAGGCCGAGATCTGGTGCAGAACTTCCGCATTGTCGACCGAGAGCTTCATTTTTTCTATTGCTTCGAGAAGCTGAGCGACGATGCCCGTATAGTAGTTTGCAATGTCCGGCACTGTAATCTGAAGAGCATCGACTTCCTGTCGAATCTTCGTCAGGTTCTGAAGGTCAGCGAGCGCCCCGTTGTAAGGGTCTGTGAAGTTGGAGGCGGCAAGTTTACCGGAGGGCGCTCCAACTGTCGCCTGGAGCCTTTTCAGGTCGGCATCTGTTTCGGATCTTTCATCTTTGATCGACTGCTTGAACGCCAATCCTCGAGAGCCGACTAATCCAGCAGACGTTCCCCTTTCGCGCTGAATATCGTGAACCAGATCTGACAATATTGGTGCCACATTGAGAACTTCTCCGATGGCTTCTGCCCTTTGCCAGGCTTGATATTCAACGTGGATCTTCTGTGCGCTTATGGCGATCAGGGCCAAGACCGGTACCCAGCACACAAGGGCGAGCTTGAATGCAATCGATCGATTGGCAAGAAATGATGACATAAGGCGCCTCTTCACGATGAATGCCTCTGATTGTGGGCGACAGATCTACAATTTGGGTAAAGCGCGGCCGATTAATGTCAGCTGATTGCCCAAATGAGGCGTCTGGTATGGCAAGAGGTGAATTTCCAGACACACTCATGCTGGGGTCATCTGGATAGTGGATTGAGAAACAACAACTTTAAGAAGCGGCGGCTCCAGGTAGCATTTGGTTAAGTAAAACCGGAGAAAGCGCCTTTGATGGAGCCGAGGTTGGCAAATCTTCAGTCGGTGTGGCCGGCTCCTGGTTGGAGCACCCTTCCCAGGCGAGGTAAAGTGGGGCTGCAACTTATGGAATTTAAGCGTGTTTTGGCCCTCGAAGCACTTTCCGATCCGGCTCTCGGACCCATCTGCTATTTCTGAGGGTGTGCTCAAAAAATAAACGTGCCAAAAAGATTTGCAAATCGCGATTTCACTCTCTAACGTTTGGCGCAGTAGAGACCCAGCTTATCGCTGGCACAGTTGAAGTAACGGGAGACGTTCATGTTCTACAGCAAAATCGTCGCGGCTGCGGTCGTGGCATTCGGAGCAACGGCCGCGGTGGCCAGTGACAAGACCTCTGTCCCTTTTGCTCTGGACTGGAAATTTGAAGGACCGTCCGCGCCCTATTTTGCCGCCATTGACAATGGCCATTTTGATGAGAAGGGCTTGAGCGTTGAGGTCACCGCGGGGTCCGGGTCCCTGGATGCAATTCCGAAGGTCGCAACAGGTGCATTTCCGATCGGGTTTGCGGATATCAACAGTCTGATCAAATTCCTCGACCAGAATCCGGGTGCACCCGTCATTGCTGCGATGATGGTTTATGACAAACCCCCTTTTGCCGTCATTGGGCGTAAGTCACTGGGCGTTGAAGGTCCGGCAGACCTTGCGGGCAAGGTTCTCGGCGCACCGCCACCGGATGGTGCCTGGGCGCAGTTCCCGATTTTTGCTGCCGAAAACAACATCAACATGGATGACATCAAGGTTGAGCCGGTCGGGTTCCCGACCCGCGAACCGATGTTGGCTGAAGGAAACGTTTCGTCCATCACGGGCTTTTCGTTCAGCTCCTATTTGAACCTCGTTCGTTTGGGTGTGCCGGAAGAAGACATTTCGACCATTTTGATGGCAGACCACGGTCTCGATCTTTACGGCAACGCGGTCATCGTCAACACGGAATTCGCAGCCGCGAACCCTGAGGTGGTCAAAAACTTCCTTGAGGCTGTTGCCATGGGCTGGAAAGATGCAATCGCTGATCCCGAAGCTGTCATTCCTGCGCTGGTCAAGCGCAACCCGGCAGCCGATGCCGCGCTGGAACAGCGCCGCCTGCAGTTGGCGATCGATGCCAATGTCGTCACGGACTATACGAGCGCGAACGGTATGGGCGGTATCGACGCGGATCGCATGGCCAGTGCCATTGAGCAGATCGGTACTGTCTATGACTTCCAGAATGAGCCTGACGCGAGCCTCTATTTCACGGACGCCTACCTGCCTGAAGGCGGTTTTTCTTTGAAGTAAAAAAGGCAGGGGGCTTCATGCCCCCTGGCCATCAAGGATCTCATGACAGCATTGATTGAAATAAAGGGCGTGCGGCATGCCTATCCGACGGCTGCCGGGCCACTGCCAGTTCTGGACGGACTTGAACTGTCGGTCGAGGAAGGCGGTTTCTGCGCCGTTGTAGGTCCTTCCGGCTGCGGCAAGTCGACATTGACGCGCCTCATTGCCGGACTGATGCGTCCTGATGAAGGCGAAGTCTGGCTTCATGGCGAACGCGTGCGAGGGCCTCGCTCGACAGTCGGCATGGCATTTCAAAATCCGGTTCTACTGGAATGGCGCTCAATCTTGAAGAACGTCATGCTGCCCCTTGAAATCGTTCCGAACGGCTTGAAAGGCGAAGCCGCGAAAGACCGGGCGCGGCATTTGCTGTCATTGGTCGGACTGGAAGGATTTGAGGACAAACGTCCGTCGGAACTGTCGGGAGGCATGCGGCAGCGCGCGTCTCTGTGCCGGGCTCTGGTGCATCAGCCGGAAGTGCTCATTCTGGATGAACCTTTTGGCGCGCTTGATGCCTTCACCAGGGAAGATCTTTGGCAAACGATGCATGACCTGAAAGCCAAGGAACCGTTCACCGGAGTGCTGATCACCCATGACCTCAGAGAATCCATTTTTCTGGGGGATCAGGTTGTTGTGTTGTCCGGTCGGCCCGCACGCACGCAATATGTCATGACCATCGACCGGTCAGCGCCCGCAAATCTGGAAGAACTCTACACGGCAGAAGCAGCCGAGAGGCTTACAATCCTGCGGCATCAGATTGAAATTGCCCAAGGGCGCGTTCCCGAAGAGGTTGCATCATGAACGGACGCTTGCGCAATGTGATCGTACCGATGTTTGCGATGCTGGTTTTCCTGCTGCTGTGGGAAGCGCTTGTCTGGGTGAATGACTGGCCCAACTACAAGATGGCGTCGCCGAGTGATCTATGGCCTGCCTATGTGCGGTACTGGGAACTGTTCCTTGTCATGGGCTGGCAGACGCTTTGGCGCACAATCGTGGGGCTTTTGCTGGCAGTTCTCGTCGGTATCGCATTTGGAATGGTGATGGGGTTCTCACGCACCATGAGGGATGCTCTCTATCCGCTGCTGGTCGGCTTCAACGCAATCCCGAAGGCAACGGTTGTTCCCATCGTCGCGCTTATGTTTGTCGGCGCCCACGACTTCAATACGGTTCTGATCGCCTTCATGATCTCCTTTTTCCCGATTGCCGTTTCTGTGTCGATCGGGTTGTCCACCCTGGAGCCTGAATATCGCGACATCCTGAGATCTCTCGGAGCATCGCAAACAACGATTTTCTGGAAAATCGCATTGCCGAAAACGCTCCCTGAGTTTTTCGGAGCTTTGAAGGTGTCGGTGACACTGGCTTTCATCGGGACCAATCTGATGGAGATCGTCAGCCCTCATGGAAGGGGACTGGGTGCGCTGTTCGACAGTGGGAAAACCAACTCGGACTATCCGCTCATGTTCGCGGTTCTAATTGCTTTGGCCCTGCTTGGCATCGTTCTCTATTACATCGTAGTCGGTCTGGAGAAAATTTTCGCAGGTTGGGCTGAGCGCACGCCAAGCTGAGCGGCTTGGCGCAAGTCTGCGCAATTTGCCGCCTCCCACGTGAACTTGGAGGCAGATCACTCACGCTGGCCGAGGGTGTGCGGGTCTGGCATGCGCTTCCGAAGCCGCAGCTTGCGATTATGTGCAACGCGGTTTCAATTCACTGACCGGCTTTTTCGGAACAGGGCATAGGAATTCCTTTCCTTCATTACCAATTGTGAGGATAGCTACTGGAACGATTGAGATGACACGGAGTGAGTATGTCGGCTCTCAGAATGCCCTCACCGTTCAGGTTTATCGCGCGTCTTCGTCAATTGCGCGACGATGAAAGGCAGCAGGCCAGTTCAAACCAGTTCCTGGCACAGGCTCTTGAAAACGAAAAAATGGAGGGGCACCGCCTCGCTGTGATTGCCAGAACGGTGGCGATGTCCATAGTCGCGCTCCTTCTGCCCTTCCTCAATCCGAGCCTGAGCGTGCTTTATTATGAAGCATGGGTCGCGGTGTTTATCGCTCTCGGCTGGCTGCAGCTGCGGCTGGCGCGCGTCGGTTATTCGCGCACGGAACTTGGCCTCATCTTCCTGGATGTTAGCCTGCTGACACTTCTCTTCATCACACCCAATCCCTTTTTCAGTGAGGACGTGCCGACCGCGTTCATCTACAGGTTTGACAATTTCATCTACTTTTTCATTTTCCTGGCGGCTGCCACACTGGCCTATTCCTGGCGGACGGTTTGGGCGATTGGCACCTGGGTGGGTGTGCTCTGGTTGGCCGGTTTCATCTATGTTGCGGTTTTCGGACAGAAAATTCCCGAGCTAAGCGAAGCGACTGCAATCGCTTTTGAAGGCCATTCGATTGTCGGAAGCGAACTGGATCCCAATAGCGTCCGCCCTTCAGTACGCATTCAGGAAATTGTCGTTTTCCTGATCGTTGCGGCCATGTTGGCGCTCAAGGGCTGGCGATCGAACCAGCTCCTGATGCGACAGGCCAATCTCGCGGCGGAGCGTGCGAACCTGTCGCGTTACTTTCCCTCCAGTCTGGTCGATGTTCTGGCCTCGACGGATCGCGATATCGGGGCTGTTCGAACACAGGAAGTGGCAGTGCTGTTCACGGACATTGTCGGCTTCACCCAGTTTGCCGAGCATCATTCACCTGAGGAAGTCATGGACCTCCTGCGCCATTATCATGCCTTCGTGGAACGCTCCATTTTTCAAAATGGAGGTACGCTTGATAAATACCTGGGTGACGGCGTCATGGCGACTTTCGGAACGCCGGAAACCAAATCCGGCGACGCCGCCAATGCGTTGAAAGCAGCGTTGCAGCTCATTGACGAAACCGAGGCCTTCAACAAGGACCTGCAATCCAGAGGCATTGAACCCATCAAGGTCTCTGTAGGTGTTCATTTCGGCCCGGTGATCCTGGGTGACATAGGACCGTCGAGACGGCTGGAATTTGCGGTTGTCGGCGACACAGTGAATGTGGCCAGCAGGCTGGAAGCGTCCACACGCGAACTTGGGTGCAAGTGCGTCGTCAGTGAAGAACTGATGCGCCGTGCGGGTCTTGACGAGAACGCGTCCAATCCGGACTTCAAGTTCTCGGCCAAAAATCAGATAAAGCTGAGAGGCCGGGAAACGTCGATAAACGTCTGGACCGTGTGAATTCTTTCCATGGCCGGTTTGCGGGGTCCTCGGGTATGCACCCCGCAAGCCAAAGTCATTTCATGGAACTGATGCCAAAGAAGTTGCCTTCGGTATCCTGACACAGGCTGACCCAGCCATAGTCTCCAATGGAGAATTTGGGTCTTATGATCTTGCCACCGGCAGCGCTGACGCGGCTCTCCTCGACAGCACAGTCTTCAGCTGAAAAGTAGACAACGGTACCACCAGGGCCCGGGGATGCGTTTTCAGATTTCGACAAGGCTCCACCGGCACCGTAGGCGCTCATGTCGGCTGGGAAACTCATCATCTGATTTTCGCCAGTCGGGTCGCCTATCGGCTCCAGCGTCTGGTCGAATACCCTCTCATAAAATGCAACTGCGCGATCCATATCCTCGACATAAATATCAAACCATCCAACGGCGTTCATCTTCGACATTTTCAACTCCATCCGGTCGTGTTGAACATGCCGGTTACCTAGCAAGCCGCTATTTGCCTGTATTGTAGATTTCAGACATCGAACTTGCGGGAATATCGGGCCGGCGTGTATCCGGTCGCCTTTCGAAAAGAATGAATGAAGTGAGATTGATCCGCATAAGACAGCGATGGCTCACCTTTCAATGACTGCTGCAATCGAAGCACTTTCAGAAAATCATGAGGCGCGAAACCCAATGTCTTTTTTAAGACGCGTTGAAGCTGCCGTGGCGACATTTGCGCAACCGAAGCCATATCGGCAACAGAGTGTATCTGTTCAAGCTGACGAAAGATCTTCTCGGTCACCGGGTTTGCAACAACGTGCTCGCTGACCAGAAGCCTCTCGACAAATTCGGTGAGCAATACGCGTTTTCCGGCAAAGTCACTCTGTTTGACAAGTTGATGGTTGAGTTCGGCCAGTTGAAGGTCGCCCGAATAAGGCTCCGCAATCATTCCGTAGGAACTCTTTTCCCTTGCGGATTGCCAGACACCCGGCAAAAAACGGATATTGACGTAGTGAAACTGTTTTCCAAGATTGAGTTCTTCGGAGGTCGCTTGCAGTCGCGTCACGCCGGAAATGGAACCATCAAGCTGGTCAAAGACAGCGTAGGTGCATGCATCGGGCAGGGCGTGAAAGCTGTAGTCCTCTTCAAGGCTCTCATTTGTTTTGAGCTCGAGGAAGCGATGCACAACATCTTGCAGGTGTTCCGGGGGTTCCACCTCGGTAAACGTCACGGATTGTACGGCCCTTGCTTTGCCGTTTCCTCTGGGCTCGTACATGATGGCGCGTTTCTCACGACTGGGGGAGTGCGATGTGTCTCATCATTTTAGCGAGCCAGCGTTCAATGAGAAAGACCAGTAACTGTCCTTCTTCGGATGTCACCAGCGCTGAAAGGCGCATCCAGACGTGTGCCGTTTGACATCTCATTAGCGCAGTTCAATTTGATGCAATTGTTTCGGCGTCATGAACCTTCGGGAAGGTTTTCAAGCCAATCTAAACCCTGCGCAACCCATTCGGCGGGAATCGAATGACCGCGTTGGTGAAGGCAAAGTTCAAGAACCCGTCCGCTGTCGCTTTTGTCCCAGCGTGAGCAAGTGAGCCGTTGATCGCCGCTCGCCACTTCGCGTGCTTCGCCCGCAACCCCGTTTGTTTGAGATAGAATGTCAAAGCCTTCGGTGATCGGCATGGAGTTGTAAATCCCGATTTCGTCAAAGGCGACCACCCCATCTGAGAGGCCGTGAATATGACGCAAATTGACCGGACCGGCCGGGCATGTCTCCGGATTCGATCGCCAAAAGCCACCGGCAATGGGCGCATAGGCACGGAAAAGATCGCCGCTGTAGCAGGCAATGTTCCAGACCATTGATGCTCCGCGTGAAAAACCGGAGGCCAAAGTCTGCCTTTCATCGATCGGCCAGCGTTTGCGAACGTCGTCGACAACAGCGCGAATATAGGCAGCTTCATCGCGTCCACTTTCAGCCCGACCCTCACCGATCTGACGCCAATATCCGGTTTCGGCAAACGGAGCCACAAACAGTGCATTGCGCAGGGTCGCACCATTGACCATGGCCTTGTTTCGAAAAGTTGCCTCGGGTGAGCTGTTCCAGCCATGAAAATAGACCACCAGACGAAGCGGCGTCTCGTTGTCCCAGTCTTCTGGAACCGCTGCCAGATAGTAACCGCCAGGAACTTCGCACGGCGTTTCAGACCCGCACGCATGCGCAGCCTGTGGCAACAGCAACAAGAGGAATGAAAACAGGAAAATACGCATCTATAAGCCTTGGTCACAACACGTGACGATCTTTCGCGCATGACATGAAGGCTGCAAGGCACATGTCCGTGAGCCGTTGAATTTATGTGGCTTCAGACACCGAATTTGTGGCAGGCAAACCTCATTTGGCTTGCTTCCTTTGGCCACTGGACCTTCCGAAACTGTCCCCCTATGTTGCACCTGCGAAAAGAAAGGTGCCGCGGAGAGCAGCCGTGGTCCAGGGAGGGTGCATAATGATCATCTGCCGGTCAAAGGCGGACATGCGGGCGACTGTGCGAGATTGGAAACGAAGCGGCCAGAGCGTCTCGCTGGTGCCGACGATGGGATATTTGCACGAAGGACACTTGAGCCTTGTGCGGATGGCGCTGAAAAGATCCGACAGGGTTGTTACCAGCATCTTTGTCAATCCCACGCAGTTTGGCCCGAGCGAGGATCTGGACACTTATCCGCGCAACGAAGAACGCGATCTGGCGTTGCTGACTTCCGAAAATGTGGATGCTGTTTTTGTACCGGATGTCAACGAAATGTACGGCGCTGGAGGAGACACATTTGTCGAGGTGCCCGGACTTTCGGGTATTTTGCAAGGCGCGTTGCGGCCGGGACATTTTCGCGGTGTTTCGACGGTCGTTAGCAAACTCTTCAACATCGTCGCTCCCGATATCGCGGTGTTTGGTGAAAAGGACTATCAGCAACTCACCCTGATCCGACAGATGGTCCGGGATCTCGACATGCCAATTGATGTTGTCGGCCACCCGACGGTGCGCGAACCGGACGGACTGGCAATGTCTTCGCGCAATGTTCGTTTGAACGCGCGGCATCGTCAGGAAGCCCTTGCCCTTTCGAATTCCCTTGATCTGGCTGAAGGGCTTGCAAAGTCGGCTCCCGACATTGCCGTTCTTGAAAAAACGATCCGGCAAGAGCTTTCAAAGGCACCGTCAGCGGAAATCAGGAGTGTCGACATCCGGGATGCTGAAACGCTTGCAGAACTGGAAGGACGCGTAGATCGGCCTGCAGTTGTGTTGCTGGCTGTTCGGTTCGACACGGTGTTGCTGATCGACCAGCGCGTGGTTGCTCCCGACTGAGAAAGCGTCCCCAAAAAGATCAAGCTCCTTCGAAAGGAAATCGTATGAGCGCGCAAAAACCCGTTCGCCGGATCACGGCTCCTCAGATAGCCAAGCGCAAAGGTGGCGAGCCCATCGTCTCTTTGACCTCTTATCATGCGCACACTGCCGCGATCGTCGACAAATACGCGGATTTCATTCTCGTCGGCGACAGTCTCGGCATGGTGATGCACGGCATGGAATCGACTGTCGGCGTGTCGCTCGACCTGATGATTATGCATGGAAAGGCCGTGGTGCGCGGCACCAGGCAGGCTCTCGTTGTGGTGGACATGCCCTTCGGCACTTACGAAGAAAGCCCGTCTGAGGCTTTCCGGAATGCTGCACGTGTCATGAAAGAGACCCAATGCGGAGCGGTGAAGCTGGAGGGCGGAGTTAGAATGGCAGAAACCATCCGCTTCCTTACGGAACGCGGCATTCCGGTCATGGCACATATCGGCCTGACCCCGCAGTCTGTTCATGTCATGGGCGGGTTCAAGACACAGGGGCGCGAGCAGGATGACTGGGAACAGCATTTTGAGGACGCAAGGGCGGTCACCGAAGCCGGTGCATTCGCGTTGGTGCTGGAAGGAATGGTGGAGCCGCTGGCTGCACAGATAACAAAAGACATTCCCATCCCGACCATTGGGATTGGCGCTTCCGCAACGTGCGACGGTCAGATCCTGGTTTTGGAAGACATGCTCGGCCTCAATCCGGCACCACCAAAATTCGTCAAGGTCTATGGCAATCTGGGGGGGCAGATCGAGGCAGCGGTCAAAGCGTATTCGGATGACGTCAAGGAACGCAGTTTCCCGGGTGAAAAGCAGGTCTACAGGTAGGGACAGTTCCAAGAAATCAATAAACGCCCGATTTCCGGCTGCATCTGCCGGATAGTCGGATTAGTCTCCCTGCATGTTGAAGTTCAATCCAGCTTTTGACACGCTTTATGAAGCACTTCTGGCACGAGATCCGTCTTACGATGGGCGCTTCTTCGTTGGTGTGTCGTCCACCGGAATTTTCTGCCGTCTGACGTGCCCCGCGCGGAAGCCGAAACGAGAAAACTGCACCTTTTATGAGACGGTCGCACAATGCTTTGACGCCGGTTTTCGGCCGTGTAAACGCTGCAAGCCAACAACACCAGAAGCGAGTGCGGACCCGGCTGTCAAACCGCTTGTCGAGGCCCTCGAAAAGCGACCTGCCTATCGTTGGGGTGAGCCGGATCTGATCGAACTGGGATTTGACCCATCCACCGTAAGACGGGCGTTCAAGCGGCATTTCGGCATGACATTTCTGGAGATGGCGCGACAGCGGCGCTTACAGGAAGGGTTTTCGACACTCGCTGGTGGAGGCAAAGTGATCGAGGCGCAGATCACAGCGGGATTTGGCTCGCCAAGCGCTTTTCGTGAGGCCTTTGCGAAAATTCTCGGACAGGCACCGGGTGCTTTTTCCAAAGACGCATTGCTCGCTGCCGACTGGGTGTCCTCGCCGCTCGGTCCATTGGTCGCCGTTGCTGACAAGTCGCAGCTGCACCTTCTGGAATTTCTCGATCGCAAGGCTCTGCCGGCCGAATTCAGAAAGCTTCAAAGCTATGCAAAGGGTCAAATCGGATTTGGCAGGACCGCGGTCACGGATCAGATCCAAGAGGAATTAAACCGGTTCTTTGAAGGACACAGCGGCGTCTTTGAAACCAGGCTTGCGCTGCATGGCTCCGCATTCACTCGGGATGTGTGGCGTGAGCTGCTGAAGATCCCCGCAGGCGAAACGCGAAGTTATTCAGAACTTGCCAGTGCCATCGGCAGGCCGGATGCCGTGAGGGCGGTTGCCAGGGCAAACGGCGCAAACCAGCTCGCACTCGTTGTCCCCTGCCACAGGGTGCTCGGATCAGATGGATCGTTGACGGGCTATGGTGGCGGGCTCTGGCGCAAGCAGCGATTGATCGAACTGGAGCAAAGCTACCGCCAAAGCCCGGGAGCCTGAGACCCCGGAGCCAACCGAACAATATCCGACTATTCGCTGTTTGGCAGCCGAACGGTGCCGGTTTCATTGTTGTAGCTGTGCAATGATGGATACCGCTGCTGCCAGCTGATGCGTCCCTGCGGGTCGTAGCTAAGTAACAATCCTTCGTAACTGTCGAGCTGGCCCCGAGGATAACTGGAGCGTTGACGCGCCGCGCTCTGAATTTCTGTCGGCGCAACGACATAGCACCCGGTCAGTCGGGCAAATGCACTGATAAAGGAGTGCCCGTTGCCGGAATTCAGTCCCCGAGCCTCCAAATAGGAACCGTCTCCGTGACTGGAAGTATGTTCACCGGCAATACGTGCGACAAGACAGCCGCGGAACCAGATTTTGAATACCTTGTCACGGACATCCGACCAGGGTGACATGGTGCTCGAACTCAATCCCGTGCCGATGTGAAATGTTCCGGGCGACCCATGCGCGTTGAGCACCAGGTTTTCAATTCTGCCGCCTCGGACACGGCCCGCCGCAGCAACAACCAGGTCGACAATATCGCGCTGAGTATCGGTCGAGCTGACCCTCTTGGTCTCGTCCATGGTGTAAATTCGGTTAGAACGCGTGTCGTTCAGGCACATCGAAGGCGAAGTTATCGTAATCATGACCCGGTCCCTTTCGATCGGTATTCAGTCTTCAGCCCACTCAGATGAGAATTGCCAAGCTATCGAGCGCAGAAGCAGCATTATCCAAGCAAAGTTTACCCTGGGGGGAGTGTGGAGCGATGTGATAGTCATCACAAATTCCGGTATTCGGGTTCTGAAATCTTGGATAATGGTTGTAAATTTAAGAAGTTTCGGGCCCAATGCGTATTGGATCGGAGCATCTAAGCTTCCGAATACAATTTAGAAACATTCGGGCGTATAACTGAACACAACGGATCACCACTCGAAACTGTTGGCAACCGTCTGCGAACAGGCCAAGATATTGCGGCTGAGAATTGTTTCCAGAAAACAACACCACAACTGAGAAAGAGGACCTGCGAGGCGGGACGTACAATGTGACCAAATTCCTGATCATCGACGATCACCCCTTGTTTCGCGAAGCTTTGCACAGCGCAGTCGAGCTTGCCTATCCCGGTTCCGATGCTGTGGGGGCAGCGTCGCTTGAAGATGCCTGCCGCTTTCTGGATGCGGAGCCCGGGTTTGATCTTGCTCTCCTCGATCTCTCCATGCCGGACGTGACGGGAATGGAGGGCCTTTTGCATCTGCGCACTCACTACCCGCAGCTGCCTGTCGTCGTTGTATCGGGAGTTGAAGATCAGGCGATCATTGCGCAGGTCATGGCCTATGGTGCGGCAGGCTTTATCCCGAAGTCTTCCAAGAAAACCGTTCTGGCCAAGGCCATTCAACAGGTCATGAGCGGTGCGGTCTATTTGCCTGAATCCTATGAAGACGGCGTGGAAGAACCGATTGACGAAGAGACAAGCCGGATGATCGAGCGGATGGCCAGTTTGACACCGCAGCAGATCCGGGTGCTGAACATGATTTGTGATGGCCTGTTAAACAAGCAGATTGCCTATGAGTTACAGGTCGGCGAGACGACCGTGAAGGCGCATGTCTCCGAAATTCTGCGAAAATTGGCCGTTTCAAGCCGGACTCAAGTGGTCATTGAGGTCAAGAAACTCGAGGCTCTGGGGACTGCTTCCCCGTTTGCACCTCCGCCCGACTGAAGGGCCCCCGTGACGGCAGCGCAAGGGTTGAACCTGTCATGCGTCCCCTCAGTTCTTTCCGTTAACCGGCCTTGTTGATCAGATGCGTTGCCAATGCGCGCAATTGTGCCGGTTTGACTGGTTTGGTCAGATGTTCGACCCCGAGCTCACGCGCTCTGTCGATGACACCTTGAGAGGCATCGGCAGTCGCAAGTATCGCGGGCACCCGAGACGGCAGGAGCTCAAACAGCTTTTCAAGTGTCGAAGTGCCGAGATCTCCAAAATCCAGATGATGGTCCGCAACAATCAGATCGGGCACCCAGGCTGCCGCATCGACCGCGGCAACGGCCTGGTCGCAAGAGCGCGCAATCTTGTAGATGCATCCCCACGTGGATAGCAGTCCTTCCATGGCCTCAAGGACGGCCGGATCGTTTTCAATGACCAGGATCTTCTTGCCCTTGAGACTGGCATTGACGGGAGTTGCAATGAGTTTGGTGCGTTCCGCACCGGTTGGTTCCGCTGGCGCTTCGGATCGCTTGGCCCTGATCCGGAAAACGCTGCCGTGGCCGGGATTGGATCTGACGCTGACGTCGTGTTTCAGAGCGGTCACCAACCTTCGAACAATGGCAAGGCCGAGCCCCAGTCCCGTTCCTGTGTCCGCATTGGCATCACCGCGTGAAAGCGGACCGCGGTGGAATTCCTCAAAGATCTTTTCCAGCTGGTCTTCGGGGATACCGCTGCCTGTATCGACGACCTCAATCGAAATCTCGTCTCCACGGCGCCTTGTGCCGATCAGAACTCCGCCGCGGTCAGTATACCGGATGGCATTGGCAATCAGGTTCTGAAGCGCCCGGCGCAACATCAGCCGGTCGGTGTAGACACAGTCATTGGTCACGGCCACGCGCAGTCTCAATCCCTTCTTTTCCGCAATAGGCCTGAGGTCGGAAAGCAGACTGTCGAGGATCGGAGGGATTGGCACCGATGTGAAGCGCGGTGTCGTAACACCGGCATCGAGCCGCGAAATGTCCAATAGGGTCCTGAGCAGCTCGTTCATTGTGTCGAGCGAGCGCTCGACCTGATTGACCATGGCGCGCGCCTGATCGGACACCTGCAGATCGTGAAGGGAGGAGATCGTCAGTTGAGCCGCATTGAGCGGCTGAAGAATGTCATGGCTCGCGGCAGCCAGAAACTCCGTTTTCGATCGGTTGGCCCGTTCAGAAATGTCTTTCTGGCGCGCCAGTTCAATGTTTGTTTCCTCTAAGCGTCTGAGCGCTGATGTAAGCTCGTCTGTTCGCCGCCGGATCTGCCCTTCCAGTGAAATGGCCGTTTGAAAAAGGGAAAAGGCGTTGCGCTGCTGGTCCATCGCCTGTTCAACACGGTCGACCAGCGCCGCATTTATTTTCTTGAGCCTGGCAGCATCGTCGATATCGGACAGGCTCATACCTTTTCTCCTGCGATTGCGGCCTGTTGGGCAAAGGCGATCCCTGTGAAGGTCTGGTTCAGATGCATCGACAGGTATTGCTCACCATAGGTGTTGAAGCCGACGACATTGTATTTTTCGTAGATCTTCTGGATACGCTGTGTCGCCTGCCTGTTCTGGGCATCGATCCGGCGCAATACGCAATCGAAGCCGAGGACGAAGTCGACCGGACCGATTTCATTTGCAACACCTTCAAAGGCCTCGTTCGTGGACCTTGTCATGCCTGTCGGTTCAGCAACTGTGAGCACAATGCCATCGTCGATAGCGCAGAAAAAGGACAGCGATCCGTCCGGGTTCACTTTTTGAACTGAACGGCAATAGTATTCGCCTCCCACACGAACGACGAGCGGATGAGAGGCGAAACTCATCGGTGACAGCGATCCCGGATCGATGCCAACGGCTCGGGCATATTCTCCGGCAGCTTCTGCTGCATTGAATTCATAGATGATGCGTTGTTCGGGGTCGGACCTTGTCACGACAAGCTTGCGTTCCGTCGGCACGAAATTGTCGGTTTTGAAAATCCGGAAAGGCACGGCTGTTCTGCAAAACAGTACGATCGCGCAATCATCGCTGATGTCGCCATTCAATATGAGCGAGGTCTTGTTGAAATGCATGCTGTCGCCGGCCGATCCTCCGAGCAGCGGAATATCGTCCAGCGCCCAGTGAAGCGCGGCGGTAATCATTTCCTCGACAACCGACAGTCCGTCTATCAGACAGATTGCGAAGCTGTCTCCCTGTTCGGCTTCAGTGGTATGGTTGGCCGCGTCGGCATCGAACACCTGCCGCGCGTCCTTGACCTGCGCAACGATGCGATCGAAGCCGATCGAGCGGATACCGTCTATGCGTACGGTGCTTATGGAAAATTGATCTTTCGGAAACAGAACCGCCAGGCACTGTCCTGTCCCTTCGGTCGACCCGCCAATTTCACCGGCCGTGGAACAGGCGGCATAGGCAAGGCCGTCGGCATGATGAGCCATTCGGTTTCGAATGATGTCGGCAGGGAACTGGTCTTGCGAAAAAAACAGCAAAGCCTGTGCATACCGACCGGTTCTGGCGGCTGCATCGATCTCGGTCCAGAAGTTTTCTTCATCCGGCAGGCCGGCCGATAATACGACCACCCCGCAGGCATATCGCGTCCCAGTTTTTGGGTTCAATTTTTCCTCCCAGGAGGCGGCGTCCCTGTTCCGGAACTACCGTCGCCAACACAAAATGTAGCTTCAGACAGGTGTGTTTGCAAAGCCGGGACGCCGACCCGACCTAAAGTACAGTGTACAGCTGCAGCCCTGTGTATTTTCCTGTTGGTTGCAATTTGCCGAAACGGTCAATGGGGAGCACATGGAGATTTCAGGCAGTCAGGTAATTCAGGCCTCCCGTTTGGTTGTTTGGTCTGCGTTGAATGACGCTGATGTTTTGCGTTTGTGCATACCTGGTTGTGAAGTTCTTGAGCGGGTTTCGGCTGATGAGCTGACGGCGTCGGTTACGTCGAAGATTGGTCCTGTCAAGGCGAAGTTCAAAGGTTCTGTTACGTTTGAGAATGTTGTTGCGCCTGAGAGTTACACGATTGTTGGCGAGGGCAAGGGAGGAGTTGCCGGGTTTGCCAAGGGGTCTGCGGACATTCGTCTGGTTGAAGATGGCGATGCGACGGTTTTGAGTTACGAGGCGAAGGCTCAGGTTGGCGGCAAGTTGGCTCAGCTTGGCAGCCGTTTGATTGATTCCACGGCGCGCAAGATGGCGGAGGAGTTTTTCTCCCGGTTTACCGAGCAGGTTGGGGGCTCAGCGGCGGCGGTGTCCGAGGTGTCTTCGGTGTCTTCGGATACGGGTCTTGCGGCTGATCTTGATGAAGGTGTTGCCGAGGAGGCGAAGCGGATCGCGCTTGAGGAGGCGCCGGGCGAGGTTCTTCATGCGATTGGCGAGGCGGAGCACAAGGTTGAGGAGGGTCTTCACAAGGCAGAGGAGAATTTGGAGGATGCTGCGGGTCGGAATGCGTTTGGCGGACCGATGGTGTGGGGTCTTTTGCTGCTTGGGGCGCTGATTGTTGTTCTTGCGCTTGCCAGTTGACCCTTTGGCGACAGATTTGGAATGATCCGGTTCTGGTGGCGTTTGCTGTCAGGACCCACAGAACACGGTGTTAAACCGGCTATTTGGGCTTTGGCCCGAGAGGTTCCATGAGGGAGAGAGATTTATGTCGAAAGTATCTTTGGTATTGAACGGGAAGACCGTTTCGTCCGAGGTCGAGGACCGGACGTTGCTTGTGTCTTTGATCCGGGATGTTCGGGGGCTGACGGGAACGCATGTTGGCTGTGACACGTCGCAATGCGGGGCGTGTGTTGTGCATGTTGACGGCAAGGCGGTGAAGTCCTGCACGATGCTTGCGGCCCAGGCGGATGGCAGTGAGGTGGTGACGCTTGAGGGGATTGGCAGTGCGGATGCGCTTCATCCTGTGCAGGCAGCGTTCCGGGAGCATCACGGTCTTCAGTGCGGATTTTGCACACCTGGGATGATCATGAGTGCGGTTGACATGATCAACCGTCACGGTGCGGGCAATCTTGATGAGGCAACGATCCGGCACGAGCTGGAAGGCAACATCTGCCGTTGCACCGGTTATCAGAACATCGTCAAGGCGATCAAGGCGGCGTCCGACCAGATGGCGGGCATGGCGCAGGCGGCCGAGTGAGGGCCCGGTTTTAAGGACATGACGGATTTAAGGGTCTGATGCGCGTGTGTTGTTCGCGCAAGGGCCTGATGAGGGTCAGGCGGGACGCAGTTGATCTGCCGGAGGGAGCCGGCAGCAGCGGTTCGAAGCCGACCTTTGAGACGAAACGGGCCGGGCAGACCGGTCGGAGGAGACCATCCGGAGTTTTTTTGATCCGGAGCAGTATTTGGGAGAGAGACGATGGCAGTTGAAGGGATTGGCGCCCGGGCTCTGCGCAAGGAGGACAAGCGCTTCATCACGGGCCGTGGCCGTTATACGGATGACATGGCGATGCCGGGCATGGGCTATGCGGCCTTTGTGCGCTCGCCGCATGCCCATGCGAAGGTCACGGGGATCGATGCCAGTGCGGCTCTTTCGATGCCGGGTGTTGATGCGGTTCTGACGGGCGATCAGCTTGTGGGCGACGGTGTTGGCAATCTGATCTGCGGGTGGATGATCCATTCCAAGGACGGCACGCCGATGAAGATGGGCGGCTGGCGGGCGCTTGAGCCTGAGATTGTGCGCCATGTCGGTCAGGCTGTTGCGGTCGTGATTGCGGACACGCAGGCCGAGGCGCGGGATGCTGCCGATGCCGTGGTTGTCGACTATGAGGAGCTTCCTGCGGTTGTCGATCCGCTTGCAGCCCTTGAGGCGGGCGCGCCGCAGATCCATCCGGAAGCGGAAGGCAATCTGATCTACGACTGGGAGATCGGGGATGCGGGAGCGACCGATGAGGCGTTTGGCCGTGCTGCGCATGTGACGCGGATGGAGATCCACAACAACCGCCTTGTTCCGAACGCGATGGAGCCGCGGGCCGCGCTTGCCGGGTATGATGCTGCCGAGGAGCATTATACGCTCTATACGACGTCCCAGAACCCGCATGTTGCGCGTCTGGTCCTGTCGGCGTTCTATAACATTGCGCCGGAACACAAGCTGCGGGTGATTGCACCGGATGTGGGCGGCGGCTTCGGCTCGAAGATCTATATCTATCCGGAAGAGATGGTGTGCCTTTGGGCGTCGAAGCGCGTCGGCCGGCCTGTGAAATGGGTATCGGACCGCACGGAAGCGTTCCTGACGGATGCCCATGGCCGCGATCACCGCTCGGAAGCCGAGCTTGCGCTGGATGCGGACAACAAGATCATCGGGCTTCGGGTGAAGACGGTTGCCAATCTGGGCGCCTACATGTCGCTGTTCTCGTCGTCGGTCCCGACCTATCTCTATGCAACGCTGTTGTCGGGGCAATACGACATCCCTGCGATCCATGCGAATGTGAAAACGGTCTATACCAACACGACGCCGGTGGATGCCTATCGCGGTGCCGGACGTCCTGAGGCGACCTATCTGCTTGAGCGGATCATGGAGACTGCGGCGCGCGAGGTCGGCTTGTCGCCGGCAGAGTTCCGCCGCAAGAACTTCATTCGCTCGTTTCCGCACCAGACGCCGGTGATCATGTGCTACGACGCGGGCGATTATGATGCGACGCTGGATGCGGCGCTGAAGGCGGCCGATTATGACGGGTTTGCCGCGCGCAAGGCGGAAGCGGCCGCGCGGGGCAAGCTGCGCGGGATCGGCCTGTCCTGTTACATCGAAGCCTGCGGGATTGCGCCGTCAGCGGCGGTCGGGTCTCTTGGTGCCGGTGTCGGTCTTTGGGAATCTGCCGAGGTTCGTGTGAACCCGGTGGGGACGGTCGAGGTTCTGACCGGTTCTCACAGTCATGGCCAGGGCCATGAGACGACCTTCGCGCAGCTGATCAGCGAGCGGTTCGGTCTGGACAGCGATGCGGTTGCGATCGTGCACGGGGATACGGACAAGGTCCAGTTCGGCATGGGCACCTACGGGTCCCGCTCGGGCGCGGTCGGCATGTCGGCTGTTGTGAAGGCGCTGGACAAGGTCGAGGCGAAGGCGAAGAAGATCGCGGCCCACCTGATGGAGGCCTCGGAAGGGGACATCCAGATCGAGGGCGGCGAGCTGAAAGTGGCCGGGACGGACAAGAAGCTGAGCTTCACGGAGGTGGCGCTTGCGGCCTATACGGCGCACAACCTGCCAGAGGGCATGGAGCCGGGGCTGAAGGAGGGGGCGTTCTACGACCCGACCAACTTCACCTTCCCGGCCGGGACCTATGTGTGCGAGGTCGAGGTGGATCCGGAGACGGGCCAGACGGAGGTTGTGAGCTTTGTGGCTGCGGACGACTTCGGCAACATCATCAATCCGATGATCGTGGAAGGTCAGGTGCATGGCGGCATCACGCAAGGCATTGGCCAGGCGCTGCTTGAGAATGCGGCCTATGACGAGAGCGGTCAGCTTCTGACGGCCTCCTACATGGACTACACGATGCCGCGTGCGGATGATGTTCCGTCCTATCAGCTGTCGACCCATGTGACGGCGTGCCCCGGCAATCCGCTCGGCATGAAGGGCTGCGGGGAGGCCGGAGCGATCGGGTCTCCGCCTGCGGTGATCAATGCGATCACGGATGCGATTGGCAGCAATGCCCTGTCGATGCCGGCCTCTCCGGAGAAGGTGTGGACGCTGTGCCAGGCTGGCCTGAGGCAGGCTGCCGAATAGGACTTGAGACGATGCGCGGGCGGTGTGGCCGCCCGCATTGGACCTGATGTCATTGGACACTTGAGATTTGGGGGAGACCCAACATGTATGAGACAACCTATCACCGTGCCGGTTCTGTGTCGGAGGCTGCCGAGAAGATGGCGGCGGCAGAGGACGGCAAGATCCTGGGTGGCGGTCAGACGCTTTTGCCGACGATGAAGCAGCGTCTTGCGGCGCCGTCGGACCTTGTTGACGTGACGAAGATTGCGGAGATGCAGGGCATTTGCGAAGGCGAGGGCACCCTCGTGATCGGGGCGGCAACGACCCATGCGGAGGTGGCTGCATCGGATCTTGTGCGGCAGAAGCTGCCCGGTCTTGCGGCCCTTGCCGGAGGCATCGGCGACCCGGCGGTCCGTCACATGGGAACACTTGGCGGTTCGATTGCCAACAACGACCCGGCGGCGGATTATCCGGCGGCCTTGCTCGGGCTTGGTGCGGCGGTGACGACCAGCAAGCGGACCATTGCGGCCGGGGAGTTCTTCACCGGCATGTTCGATACGGCGCTGGATGAGGATGAGGTGGTCGTGTCGGTGGCCTTCCCGCTGGCGGCAAAGTCGGCCTATGCCAAATACCCGAACCCTGCCTCGCGCTATGCCATGGCGGGCGTGTTTGTGGCCAAGGGCGCAGACGGATCGGTGAAGGTGGCGGTGACGGGCGCCGGGCAGAACGGCGTCTTCCGGATGAGCGACATGGAAGCGGCCCTGGCCGGCAACTGGTCATCGGACGCAGTTGCCGGAATTGCACCCGAACCAGGAGATATGCTCTCAGACCTCCACGGATCCGCAAACTACCGAGCAAACCTCGTGACCGTCATGGCCAAAAAAGCCGTAAATAAAGCCGGATAAACGTGACCCGAAAAGACAAACCGGCTGCCTTGTCATAGGCAGCCGGTTTCGTTTTTTCCTTGCATTGTCAAAGCAAAGAAGATGTCGGATTGGAGCGTTTAGCCCTATTCCGCCGCCATCGGCTGGCGTGCCAGCTGGCACTGGTTCCAGAGCGAATGCAGGGCGACGATCAGTCTGTCGACATCGCCGCTTGTGTGCACCGGCGAAGGTGTGATCCGAAGGCGTTCGGTACCCTTGGGAACAGTCGGGTAGTTGATTGGCTGAATGTAAATTCCAAAATCATCCAGCAGCGTGTCTGACAGGAATTTGCACTTTGCCGGATTGCCGACAATCACCGGAATGATATGGCTTGGGTTCGGCACATGAGGGATGCCGAGCGTGTCGAGCCGTTTGCGAACTTTGGCAACGATTGCCTGATGTGCTTCGCGCTCCGTATTGCTCCGCTTCAGATGCCGGATAGAGGCGGTCGCGGCCGCGGCGATTGCCGGCGGAAGGGCGGTCGTGAAAATGAAGCCGCTGGCGAAGCTTCGAACGAAGTCGCAAAGCTCGGTTGATGCGGCAATATATCCGCCAACCACACCAAACGCCTTGCCGAGCGTTCCTTCAATGACGGTCAGGCGATCCATGAGGCCCTCGCGTTCAGCGATGCCGCCGCCGCGCGGACCATAGAGCCCGACTGCGTGCACTTCATCGAGATAGGTCATGGCGCCATATTTGTCTGCCAGATCGCAGATCTCGGCAATCGGGGCGATATCGCCGTCCATGGAGTAGACGCTCTCAAACGCGATCAGTTTGGGCCGAGCCGGATCTGCCGATGCGAGCTTATGTTCCAGATCCTCAAGATCATTGTGTTTCCAGATGACCTTGTCCGCTCTTGAGTGACGGATCCCTTCAATCATCGAAGCGTGGTTCAGGCTGTCGGAAAAAACGATGCAGCCCGGGATCTTTGACGCAAGTGTTCCAAGGGCCGCCCAGTTCGACACATAGCCGGACGTGAAAACCAACGCAGCTTCCTTGTCATGCAGGTCCGCAAGCTCTTCTTCCAAAAGAACATGGTCGTGGGTCGTACCGGAAATGTTGCGTGTACCGCCGGCGCCTGCACCGCATCTGTCGACGGCTGCGTGCATGGCAGCAACCACATCCGGATTCTGGCCCATGCCAAGATAGTCGTTTGAACACCAGATCGTGACGTCGTCCTGGCCCTTTTTGTGGGTCCGGACGGCAGCAGGAAAATTACCGCGCTTGCGCTGAAGATCGATAAAGACCCGGTAATTTCCCTCTTGTTTGAGTTCAGCGAGCTGGTTTCGGAAAAAGGATTGGTAGTCCATGTGATCCCCGCTTTCTCATCTTCCTGACAAGACTAGGAGCGCCGGGCCTGGCTTGAAATGACAATAGTCAAGACACCGCGGCAAGTTCGTTGCCATATCAGCAATTCAACAGATGTGACCGTGACAACGGATTGTGTAATATCCCTAGGCCAATAGGAGGGGCAGGCTTTTGTGAAGCCTGACTAGGAAACCGAATGCCGAATGAACGCCGCAAGAAGATTGCGCAGAATTCTTTGTTGTTGCAGACCTTCCCGCAAGACACGCAGGACATGATCCTGTCACTGTCCAGCTGGCGCGAATACGATCGCGGCGAGACGCTGTTTCTGCAAGGGGAAACTGCCAAGGCGATCCACATCGTGACAGAGGGCTGGGTCAAGCTTTACCGGATAGCGCCCAATGGCGGCGAGGCCGTCGTGAACGTCTTTGCCAAGGGGCAAAGCTTTGGTGAGGCAGTGGCGTTCCGCGGTCACGCTTATCCGGTCTCTGCCGAAGCGGTCACTTCTTGCGAAGTCATGCGCATACCGAGCGTGGCGCTGCTGGAGGCGATGCGCAAGGATCCGGAGATAGCGGTTGCCGTTTTGGCGTCGACTTTCATGCACCTGCATTCGCTGGTCTCGCAGCTTGAGCAACTCAAGGCCCAAACCGGCCCGCAGCGCGTTGCCGAATTTCTGTTGGAGCTGTGCGAACAGGAAACGGGCAGTTGTGTCGTCACCCTTCCATACGACAAATTTCTGATCGCCGGCCGCCTGGGCATGAAGCCGGAAAGCCTTTCGCGATCGTTTGCCCGTTTGAAATCGGCTGGCGTCCATATCAAGCGCAACCACGCGGCGATCGAAGACATCGAAATGCTGCGTGAATATTCTGAAAGCGATCCGGTCGAGGCCTGGCACAAAGCACAATGACACACCTGGAAAAGGCCCTCGCGGCAATCGACGAAGCCAATACAGCCGATCCGAACCTGGAAGAAGGCAATCCTGCTGCCCGTCTTTATGGCGAGCGTATGAGTTCGGAGTTGAGCCGCTTGTTCCCGCAAGCATCCGATCCGTTGAAAATCGCCGCCCGTGGTCAGCACATCGAACGTTGGACAGTGCCCCGCGCAACCTTTCCGGAAGGCAAGGCGGGGTATCATGCCTGGCGCCGAAACCTGGCCGGACATCACGCGCAAAGGGTCGGCGAGATCATGGCCGCAGCCGGCTATGCATCAGAAGACATTGCAGCTGCCGAGCGGATGCTGCGCAAGGAGGGTATCAAGCAGCATGCGGATGTCCAGGCGCTGGAGGACACGATTTGTTTCGTGTTTCTCAAATGGTATTTTGCGCCTTTCGCTGCCAAGCATAGCGACGAGAAAGTACTCGGCATCGTTCAAAAGACTGCACGTAAGATGTCAGGGGATGCAAGACGTCGGGTGAGTGAAGAGTTTGATTTGCCCGAACCACTGGCTAGTGCCTTCAGGAGTTGAAGGCGGGTATGAGATAAAGCGCAAGCAGCAGGCTGCAGTAGAGCGCCAGGACCCAATTGAAACCAGACTGCCACACCGGAGCCTGCCATAGGCCCAGATAGCGCGAGAGAATGACCCGTGCTTTCATCCACGCAAGTGCAAGAACAAGCACGCCTGTGACACTTGGGTCCAGAAGTCCCGCAGCACCAGCAGCCAGAACGACGGACAAGCCACTTAAAAGCAGCAGTTGAAGCCAGGCATTTGTCGTCGGATTGCGCGTCATCTCCGTCTCACGCCAGCAGGTAGATGACCGGGAACAACAGCACCCATACCAGGTCCACCATGTGCCAGAAGGCTGTTCCGACTTCCATGTTTCGGGGTGTGTCTTTCCAGGCGACCAACGCGAGAATGACAATTCCCGCAATAACATGCATTGCGTGAAAACCGGTCAGCAGATAGTAGAACGTAAAAAACGGGTGGGTTTCCGTCGAGATGCCCTGTGCTGCCGTGTCAGCATATTCAATTGCCTTGATGACCAGAAAAACGACACCCAGCGTCATCGCCCCGGTCAGCGCAATGCGTGCCGTCTTTCGTCGATCCTGCTGCCGCAGATCGACCGATCTGGCAGCGAGAAAACCGCTGGTGATCAGGACAACCGTATTGATGCCGGCAAGCGTTGGATGAAGGTAGGTTCTGGCCTCTGCAAAACCTGCCGGGTCGGATATCCGCACTCCCAGAAAGGCTGCCAGGCCCGCACCAAAAACCAGAAGCTCACTGATGATGAGGACCCACATCATCAGGTCGCCGGGCAGGTCATCCAGACCTCCGGGCGACGGGTTTGCCGTGGTTCTTACCATGGTCAGCCGCCAATCAATTGCCGATAGATTTCCGGCAGCGCCTGGGTCAGCTTGTCTGGATGCGGAATGACCGCAAAGCCGCCCTGACCGAAAAGTCTTGGAAACCACGACTTGCCCGTTTTGTCGATTGTTACGCCAAACACGGATTGACCGGCCCTACGGGCTTCGCGCACGGCCATGCGCGTATCCTCGATCCCGTGCCGGCCCTCATAATGATCGAGATCGTTCGGTTTGCCATCAGTGATGACAAGCAGAAGCTTGCGTTTGCGTGACTGCTCGGCCAGTTCGCTCGATGTATATCGGAGCGCAGCACCAAGCCGGGTGTAAAACCCTGGCCTCAGTCCGCTGATACGGTGCTCAACCTTGGCGGACATCGGCTCATCGAACCGTTTGCAGGACTGCAGATAGACACGATGCCGTTTGAGCGAGGAAAACGCGTTGATTGCAAAGTCGTCGCCGCAGGCATTCAGGCCCCAGGCGAGCGCTGTCAGTGCCTCCCGCTCAATATCGATAACAGCCCGGCCCGTGACCGCACTTTCAGTGGACCGGGACACGTCGAGAAGGATGGAAACCGCAAGGTCGCGCGCCTCCGGCCGGGTCTGGAGCCAGACCCGGTCATTGCCTGAACCGGTTGCAATCCGTTCGACCTCGGATCTGACAGCAGTGTCCATGTCCAACAGGTCGCCTTCCATATGCCCGCGCGTTGTCACACGGCCGGGGCGAAGCGCTTCGAATTGTTTCTTGACGGATCTGATGCGCCGCGCAGCGCGGGGATCCTTGGCGGCCACATCATTGTCCGGGTCGGCATCGGCTACACTTGTCAGGACACATACATGATCCGGCAGGTATCGGCCGCTTCGTGTGTCCCACTCGGGGTAAAGGATTTTGCCTGAAAGGCGTTCCCGGTCGACGTCTTCAGGAGCGAGGTCCAGATGCAATTTCAGGCGTGTTGCCGGTGATTTCGAAATTTGCCCGAGGCCGATTTCATCCTGATCATCGGCAGCTTTCTTGGCATCGTCGTTGTCGTCGTCGTCGACCCGCCGATTGAGGTTCAAAAACTCTGCCCAGCTCAGGATCGCTTCGAATTTGTGAAGGATCAGACTGTCATGGCGTTCAGCCTGGTCGGACTTGCGCCGACGTGCCCGCAGGGTTTTGTCGCCGGCCTCTTCTGGCGTACCGTCGGTTTCGCGGTTTTCAACTTCGTCGCCGCAAGAAAAGACAACCTCGCGCAGATCCGGCCAGACCGGAACCGGTCGAAATGGACGATACCCACGAGGGGCTTCGAATTCAGAAATGTCACCGCTTTCCAGTGCGTTCTGTACTTTCTGAACCTCTATGGAAAGTTCAGCGGGGTCGCCAAGCATGTGGCGGACAAGTGCTTCCAGATTTGCTTCCCAGCGAGGCAGGGACGCGGCCGGTCGTTGCAACAAGCTCCCATGGCTCAAGACCGAATAGAGTTCATTCAGGCCTGGAGCATGGAGAAGAGTTTCCCGAACCATCTGGCCGATTGCGCGCAAAACCTGCAGGTCCGCGCGCAGTGGATCGGTCTCGACCGTGTAGCTTGGCGCATTTGCCGCCAGAGCGGTCAGCCAGATATAGAGCGCTGCATTTGCTTCCCGGGTCGGGAAGACAGCAAGGGATGCCGGCAAACGCAGGATTTCACCGTCAAAACTGGCGCGAGGTACGGTTTCAACCTCGGTCCCGAGCCGCCTCAGAAAACTGAGGCGGTGACGCGACACCTCTTCCGAAACCGGACGGAGTTCCACATTGTGGTTGCCGCCCAGGCCTCGGAAAAGAACTGCAAGCCGCCCGCCGACCTCAGAAAGGCCGACCGCGGCTCCGTGATGCACCTCAGGCGCATCGAGGCGGCTTGCAAAAGCGTGCCACAGTTTCCCGACCGTTTCTTCGGGTTCCCATGGCTCGAAGTCGATCTTGCCCATCGGTCTGGCCTCACCCAAACACGGCCGTGACAAGATCTAGGAGCCCGCGTTTCACGTCTTCATCATCTGTCAAAGGTTCAATCATTGCTGCCAGCACGGCCCGGTTTACAGGCATACCCTGTGCAATGAGCGTCGCGGCATAGACAACCAGGCGGGTTGAAACACCTTCTTCCAGATCCTGGCCTTTCAAAGCACGCAATTTGCCTGCAAGCCGGACCAGCGCGGCAACACGCGACCTGTCCAATCCGCTTTCTTCGGCAACAACGTCGCATTCAAGATCGGGGGGTGGAAAGTCGAATTCCAATGATATGAAACGTTGCCGTGTGGACGGCTTCAGCGTCTTCAGGATGTTCTGATAGCCGGGGTTGTAAGACGCCACCAGCATGAAGCCCGGGGCCGCCTGCAGCTCTTCACCCGTCCGGTCGATCGGCAGGGTTCGGCGATCATCGGTCAGCGGGTGCAGAACGACGGTCACATCCTTGCGCGCTTCAACGACTTCATCGAGGTAACAGATTGCACCTTCCCGGACCGCACGGGTCAGGGGACCGTCGACCCAGACGGTCTCGCCACCCTTGAGAAGATAGCGCCCGATCAGGTCGGCGGCTGCCAGGTCGTCGTGACAGGCGACTGTGTAGAGCTTGCGGTTGAGCTTTGCCGCCATATGGGCGACGAAGCGGGTCTTTCCGCAGCCGGTCGGTCCTTTCAGCAAGACCGGAAGTCCGTTCTTGTGCGCAGCCTCAAAGACTGTGCATTCGTCTGACTGGGCTAGGTAAAAAGGGGCGTCAGCCGCCCCCTTTGCCAATGATACGCTACCTTCCATAGGTCTTACTCCGCCGGAACGTTGGCTGCGTCACCGGGTTCGATGACTTCGCTTTTCGGCATTGCCACCGCATAGATGAAGAGCAATGCGCCGATGACGAAGGCTGCGCCTGCGCCGAAGCGCATCCAGTAGAACAGCGCCAACTGGTCCTGGACATCCATGAAGTAATCGCCGTTAACGCGTTGCAGGTGCGTTTGGATGGTCCCTGCAAATGTCAGGACGAATGTCATGAACGCCATACCGCCCGACATCAGCCAGAAGGAGGCCATGTTGAGCACCTGGTTGTATGGGTCACGGCCACGCAGGATTGGCATTGCGTAGGTGATGATTGCCAGGTTCAGGGCGACATAGGCTCCGAAGAAGGCCAGGTGACCATGGGCGGCCGTGATCTGAGTGCCGTGCGTGTAGTAGTTCACACCATGCAGCGTGTGGAGGAAGCCCCAGACGCCGGCGCCGAAGAAGGCAAGCGTCGCACAACCGAGCGACCACAGAAGCGCAGCCTTGTTCGGATGATCGCGGCGGCCTTTCCAGACCATGACGAAGGCGAAAGCCATCATCGCGAAGAACGGGATCACTTCCAGTGACGAGAAGATCGAGCCGATCCACTGCCAATAGCTTGGTGTTCCGATCCAGTAGTAGTGGTGACCTGTTCCTAGGATGCCGGAAAACAGCGCAGCGGCGACGATGACATAAAGCCATTTCTCAACGACTTCACGGTCCACGCCGGTGAGTTTCAGCATCAGGTACGCCAGGATCGACGCCATGATCAGTTCCCAAACACCTTCAACCCAAAGGTGGACGATGTACCACCAGTACTGCTTGTCCAGCGAAAGGTTGCTTGGATTGTAGAAGCTGAACAGGAACAGCAGCGCCAGGCCCCAAAGACCAAGCAGAAGGATGTTTGTGATGGCGGTTTTCTTGCCCTTCAGCACCGTCATGGTGACGTTGTAAAGGAACATGAGCGCAGCAACCACAATGCCGACCTTCACCCATTTCGGCTGTTCGATGAATTCGCGTCCTTCTTTGCCGAGCAGGAAATTTCCTTCAAACAGGTTGAAGGTGTAGGTGACAACGACACCAAGCGTGCCAACCACAAGAATGATCAGCTGCAGGTAAGCGAGCTTTGGCGAATGGATTTCGCGTTCCGCTTCTTCCGGTATCAGGAAGTAGGCGGCACCGAAAAAGCCGAGCAGCAGCCAGACAATCAGGCTGTTTGTGTGCAGCATGCGGATAATGTTGAAAGGCAGAACCTCGGACAGGAAATTCGGCTGGACGTAAACCCATCCTGCCAGCAATCCGCCGAGAACCTGGACGGCAAAGAGGGCCAGGGCGACACCGAAATACGCCAGGGCTATCTTTTGAGACTGGTACTTCATCTTAGTTTCCTTTTGCGTTCGGATCAGCCGGCTTCATTCGGCGGCCAGTCTTGGGCGTCGATGTTGTCGGTCCAAATCAGGAAGTTCGCCAGATCGCGAATTTCTTCGTCGGTCAGATCGAAATTCGGCATTTGGCGGCGGCCTTCGATGCCTGTCGGCATGGATTCCATCCAGCCTTTCAGAGTGTCGAAAGCGGCGTCCGGATCGTCGAGAACGCCCCAGCGCGTCATCACGTTTGCAAGTTCAGGTGCGAAGTAGGCACCTTCACCCAAAATGGTGTGGCAGTTGATGCAGGCCTTGTCTTCCCAGACACGCTTACCTGCGGCCACACTTTCGGTGATGCCGGCATGATCGGTCGAAGTTCCTGTGATGTAGAAGTGACTGTGAATGGACAGCCCTACAAAGATGATGATGAAGAATAATGACCCGCCATAAAATATATTTCGGGCCATGCTTTTGGTCATGACTTCGCGCATCGCGCGCTCCTTTACCCCGAGTTGATCGTAGTCTCGAGGGTGGCAGCGCGGGCTGTCATTTCCTTAACCAAAGTCAAGCAGGCATTTGCGGTCTCGTCAGACGGCAAAACAGGACGAAAAATCGGTCCTTCAATTTCAGTCTGTTCTGATCAAAGTCTGAAAAATTAGCCGGCTAAATTAAAATTGGTAAGACTGGTGAGAAAAGCCACGTCAGTGACGTGCGCCTTCGCGAGCACACAAAAAACGCCACGATCATCTTAACGAAAGTCAAGGAAGCGAACTCGCGTTTGCTCAAGTCTCGCGAATGCCTCACCAGCATTTGGAGTTTGAGAATGTCACATCCAAGACTGAAAAAAAGGACGGGCCCCGCGTTAGCGGCAAGTCTTGCGCTGTTATTGGGCAGCGCGGCGGTGCCTGCCCTTGCTGAGGGCCCGACGCTGAGCGAAGAGGCCTTCGAAAGTTCCAAGCAGCTCTATTTTGAAAGATGCGCGGGTTGCCACGGCGTACTGCGTGTAGGTGCAACAGGCAAAAACCTGGAGCCAAGCTGGAAAAAGACCGCTGCTGATGGAACGGTAACAGAAGGCGGAACGTTGAAGCTTGGCCAGGAGCGGCTTGAAAAAATTATCTCCTGGGGCACCGAAGGCGGCATGAACAACTTCTCGGACATCATGACCGAGCAGGAAATCAAGGACATGGCCACCTACATCATGATGGAGCCGCCCAAGCCACCGGAAATGTCGTTGGCTCAGATGGAAGCGACCCGCAAGGTCTATGTCGAGCCCAAGGACTATCCGACGGAACCGCTGCATGGCCGGAACTGGGAAAACTTCTTCGTCGTTATCGAGCGTGACGTAGGCAAGGTCGCCGTCATTGATGGCGATACGAAGGAAGTTCTGGCGCATATTCCAACCGGATATGCTGTCCACGTTCTGAAAGCATCCGAGCACCACTCGGTAACCGAGCCTGAGCATCCCGGCCGCTTCTGGTACACAATGGGTCGCGACGGCAAGATGACCAAGATCGACCTCTGGCAGAACCCGGAGAACATGTTGGTCGCCGAAGTGAAAATCGCTTACGACGCCCGCGATGTTGCGGTGTCAGGTGACGGCAAATACGTCATCGGTGGCGGTTACTGGCCTCCGCATTTCGCAATCGTCGACGCAGAGACTATGGAGCCGAAGAAAGTCGTTTCCACTCGCGGCGTCAATGTTGATGGCGACTATGTCGAAGAAAGCCGTGTGGCTGCAATCTACACCACTCCGAATGAGCCGACATGGATTGTCGCGGTCAAGGAACTTGGCCAGCTTTGGCAGGTTGATTACACCGACCTCGACAACTTGCGTATCGACAAGATCGATTCCGCAAAGTTCCTGCATGACGGGTTCTTCGACCCGACAGGCCGCTACTTCCAGATTGCCGCAAATGCGTCGAACAAGATGGTTGTGGTCGACACGCAAACGCACAAGCTTGAAGCGATGATCGACACAGCTGCCCTGCCGCACCCGGGCCCGGGTGCCAACTGGGTAGATCCGAATTGTGGACCTGTTGGTGGCACCACTCACCTTGGTGAGGGGACTGTGACAGTCTGGGGTAACGATCCGGAGAACCGTCCGGACGATGCCTGGAAGGTTTGCTACGAAGTAGAGACAGACGGTGCTGGCCTGTTCATCAGGACCCATCCCGACTCGAAATACATCTGGGCTGACCAGACCAAGCATCCGGAACCCGAAATTCAACAGTCGGTTCAGGTCATCTCCAAGGAGACTGGTGAAATCGTGAAGACGATCCAGATCACCGATGAAGAAGGCAGTGCCGCGGTTCACTTCGAGTTCAACCAGGATGGTTCCGAAGTCTGGGTATCCAAGTGGAACCGCTCAACGTCACTCGAACCGAACGGTGAAATTGTCATCTTCGACGCAGAAACGCTCGAAGAAAAGGCCCGGATCAAAGGTCTCTTTGCTCCGACCGGCAAGTTCAACGTCTACAACCGTTCGAACCACGTCACTTAACGATAACAAGCAAGCGTCTGAAGGGCGGGCATATCGCCCGCCCTTCTTTTTTGCCAGCGGTGTCGGGACTGCATCGACGGATGGTCGCCCGGAAACTCGGAAACGTTCCCTGCATCCTGCAATCAGATCGCTGCCAGCGCTCAGCCGGCTGGCGGAGAAACATGAAAACGGAGCCTGGACATGACTGAGAGCAGCCAAGGTGACAAGAAAAAGCCGATCTGGCGCAGATACCTTCTATGGGGCATGCCGATCGGGGGTGTTGCGGCAGTGTTTGTCGGCGGCATCATTTTCTGGGGTGGCTTCAACACCGCAATGGAAGCCACGAACACCAAGCAATTCTGTATTTCCTGCCACGAGATGCGGGACTACGTCTATGAAGAATACAAGGGAACCATTCACGATGTGAACCGGTCGGGTGTCGGTGCCATGTGCTCTGATTGCCATGTGCCGAAAGACTGGACCCATAAGATTATTCGCAAGGTACAGGCGACCAAAGAGCTTTGGGGCAAGATGGTCGGGACGATCAACACGCCGGAAAAATTCGAAGCCAAGCGCCTTGAACTCGCGATGAACGAGTGGGAGCGCATGAAGGCCAACGATTCGCGCGAATGCCGCAACTGCCATGATTTTGAATCCATGATGCCCGAGTTCCAAAGACCAAGGGCAAGACAGCAGCACCTGAACGCCATGGAAGCCGGTCAGACATGCATCGACTGTCACAAGGGCATTGCACACTCCGATCTCCGGGATCGCGCTGAAGAAGACTATCTGGAAAATCTCGAAGCGCCGAACCCAGCTTTCAAGCGCGAGGTTCCGCACGAGTATATCGTCAGCCTGGAGCGCATTGTCGCCAAGGAGGCGGATGAGGCCGCTACTGCCAAGGCTGCACAAAAGGCTCAGCAGGAAGCTGTTCAGGCCCAGATCGCAGCAGCTGTTGAAGCCGCTGTCGCAGAAGAAAAGGCCAAGGCGGCCAATTCCGGCACAGACACTGATGGTGGCAGTGCTGCAGATACCAGTGCCGCTACGGGAACTGTTGCAGCCAATGTTGACTGGAACGCTGTTCCGGCAGCGGATTTGACGCTGTTCTATCCGGGACAGGCCTCGTTCGAATGGGTCCAGAACGGAAAGACCCATGGCGGAGCGCGGCCGCTGACGAAAGGCGGCGATTCCTGCATGACCTGCCATGCAGCGGAACTGGAGGCGATCGGCAACAAGATTGTTGCTGGCGGTGAAACCGAACCGACGCCCATTCCGGGGAAACGTGGGATTATCAACACAACAATCCAGGCCGCACATGATGATGAAAATCTATATGTACGTGTTCAGTGGCCCGATGCTCCACACAATCCCGCCCCGTTTGTAGACGGTGGGAAGATGGATCCGGACAACCAGGTCAAGGTCGCCATGATGATCGCCGGCACGGGGATCGAAATGGGCGAGACCACAGGTTGTTGGGCCTCTTGTCATGCGGACAACACCTACATGCCATTTGACCCGGGTGCTGAGGCCATTGCTGGTAATGCCGACGTCGCGGGCCGACTGGAAGCAACAGATACGATTACGAAGTATCTGACCGAAAGCCGCACAAAGGTCGAAGTCAAGGGCCGGCGTGGCAAAGCGCAGGGCGGTTGGGACAAACTGAAAAGCGCTGACGAAATCAGCCAGCTGTTTGAAGATGGGACCTATCTGGACCTGTTGCGTGTCTATGCGGATGGAACCTCGAGCAATGGCTATCTTCTGGAGCGCCGGATCGTCAATGATGGCGAGATGTCTGCGGAAGCGAACCTTTCGGCGGGGATCTGGACGGTTGTTTTCTCAAGACCTCTGAATTCAGGAGCTCCAGGAGACATCCCGCTGGAACCTGGCAAGACCTATACGGTTGGCTTTGCCATACATGATGATTACGCCGCGGCGCGGTTTCACCATGTGACGTTGAATACCAGCCTCGCTCTGGATGACGACACGGCGCAAATCAACGTGACCAAGCAGTAACGGTTTCGGGGCGGCGAGAATTCGCCGCCCCGACCACTTCAGCCAGGGAGAATACATATGTTTGTTCAAGCCTGCGATGTTCCAGCAATTCTGGTGTCTGTCATGCTCACCCTTCCGGCTTGCGCTGAGGATGCCGAATTGAAGGCACTCTGTGACGAAGCAGAAAGCCGATACACAGAACTGTTCGGGCATCCCTCATCGGAAGAAGAAGGGGTGACGGTTGTCACGATGTACAAGTATCGCTTCTGCCCGCAGGACCTGACAGTCCCTGTCGGGACGACAGTCCGCTGGGTTAATGTAGACAAACGCACCAGCCACAGCCTTATCCTCAAGGACGAAGGCGAGCCTGAATCCGATCGCCTCTTCCCCGAAGAGACATTCGAATTCACGTTCCTGACCCCGGGTGACCAGACCTATTTGTGCGGGCCCCATTGGGAAACTCAGGAAATGATCGGCATGATAACTGTAAGTCCTTGAATAAAATAATGAAAAAATGCGCGATTAGAACTGGTTGACCTTGACTATTGTCAATCAGTTCGAGGTCAAAACGAGCAATCATACTTCTGCGAAGCGCCGATCATTACTGTCATTGCCGAGCCAACGCGTCCCTTTCTGCAAACGACAGGTGCCCCCGGCGCTTCGCACAGAACTGAAGCGTCCGGCAGTATTCAGCAGAAGCGAGGTCTCTCATGACGGGAAAAGTTTTTCTTATTGGAGCCGGCCCCGGAGATCCGGACCTCCTCACAATGCGCGCCGTACGCATGCTTCAGCAAGCTGACGCCGTGGTCTATGACCGTCTCGTCTCACCGGAAGTGCTGGCGCTTGCACCTGAAACGGCCGAGCGTGTGTCGGTCGGAAAATCTCCAGACCACCACCCTGTACCCCAAGAAAGAATCAACGAAATCCTTGCTGAACTGGCGTCACGAGGATTGACCGTGGCACGTCTCAAGGGAGGAGACCCGTTGATATTCGGACGCGGGTCTGAAGAAGCAGCTCACCTGCAGGCAAACGGTATTTTGGTCGAATACGCTCCGGGCATCACCGCCGCGCAAGGGGCCGCTTCTGCTTCTGGGGTGCCGTTGACGCATCGCGGGCTCGCAACAGGTGTGCGCTACGTGACCGGCCATCGTCAGGCCAATGGAACGCTGGACCTTGATTGGAAAAGCTTAGCCAGCGAAGAAACGACACTGGTCGTGTACATGGGCGTCGCGAATATTGGCCAAATAGCGCTCAGACTTGTTGCTGAGGGTCTGAGTGAAACAACGCCTGTCATGGCGATTGCCAACGCAACAACACCGCGCGAAACGCGGTTGTTCTCCCGCCTTGGTCAGGTTGCACTTGATGTCCGTGACGCGGAATTGAAAGCGCCAGTGCTCTTTGTCATCGGCAAGGTCGTTACACTGTGTGCCGAATGGCCTGCCGTGACCTCGGACCTTATAGATGCGGTAGAGCCGGCTGCCGCAGGGCAGCGCGCTCATGCTTAGACTTGTTGCCATTGGTCTTTTTTTCTGCAGTGCGGCGATTGCCGACGAGCACAGTTCCCCCGATGCGTTGATCAGACTGGTGCATCAGGATTGTGGGTCCTGCCATGGCCTCACACTGAAGGGTGGCCTTGGGCCGGACATCCGTCCCGATGCGCTTTCCCACTATGACGTCGAGACCCTCTCCGAAGTCGTTCTGGACGGTATCCAGGGCACTGCCATGCCGCCGTGGCGGCCTTTGATGAGCGAGACAGAGGCGAAGAAGATCGCTGAGTACCTCCTGCAAGGAGAATTGAAATGAAATGGATCGCCAATGCGCTCGTGGCGCTCGTGATGACAGGTAGCGTTCACGCCGAAACCATCCTCGCGACAGGCGACCTTGGCCTGGTTGTCGAACGGGCTTCGGGATCTCTGTTGCTCGTCGATCAATCTGAAAGAAAAATGCTGACGCGGATCTCCGGCCTTGGCGATCTTTCGCATGCCAGCCTGGTCTATTCACCGGATCAACGCTACGCCTATGTGTTCGGCCGTGATGGTGGACTGACGAAAGTCGATATCGTCGAGCGCAAGATCGCCAACCGCGTTGTCCAGTCCGGCAATGCAATAGGCGGTGCGATCTCCGATGACGGTTCGCTTGTTGCTGTTTCCAACTATGAGCCGGGAGGCGTGCGGATCTTCGATGCCGATACGCTGGATCTGGTTGCCGATATTCCGACGGGTTCCAAAACGATCGGCCTGGTGGATGCACCCGGGAAACGGTTTGTGTTCACCCTGTGGGATGATGGCGAAACCTGGATCGCCGATCTGTCGGCCGGGAAACCGCAGATCACCAAGGTCACGGGTGTTGGCACCAATCCCTATGACGCCCTGGTCACCGATGATGGCCGTCTCTATATCACTGGCCTTTTCGGTGAAGATGGACTGACGGCAATCGACCTTTGGGACGACAACCCCAAGCCTATTCGGGTTCTGCCTGAATACGGTCGCGGTCAGCAGGAAATGCCTGTCTATAAGATGCCGCATCTTGAAGGGTGGGCGCGTGCCGGACGCGAGTTTGTCTTGCCAGCGGTCGGCCATCATCAGGTGCTTTGGATCAATGCCGATGACCTGACCGAAACCGGTCGAACCGAAACCTATGGACAACCGGTCTTTGCAATGTCCCGGCCAGACGGTCGCCAGGTGTGGGTCAACTTTGCCCATCCTCTCAATGACACCATCCAGGTGATCGATACACCCAGCAAAGAGATCATTCACGCGTTCAAACCGGGCCCTGCCGTCCTTCATATGGAATTCACACCACGCGGACATGAGGTCTGGGTTTCGGTGCGCGATGCCGGAAAGGTGATGATCTACGACACGCACACATTCGAGAAACTTGCCGAAATCGACGCAGAAAGCCCGTCCGGGATTTTCTTCACCTCCCGGGCCCACAAGACGGGACTTTGAACCATGGAACGAATAGGCGACGCGACCGACATCACGCTGCTGGATGACTGGCAACGCGATTTTCCTCTGGAGCCGCGCCCCTTCTCGGTGATCGGCTCAGTCATCGGTTGCCCTGAGGAAGAGGTGTTGAAACGACTGGATGTGTTGCGCGCAAGCGGACGGATCACGCGGGTCGGCGCGACTTGTGCCCCAAACACGGTCTCGGCCAGCACCTTGGCGGCACTTTCAGCTCCAGACGAAGTCCTCGAGCAGGTTGCCGAATTCGTTGGCAGTCGTGTGGGTGTCAACCACTCATATTTGCGCGAGAACCATTGGAATCTCTGGTTTGTCGCAACCGGCCCGAACCGGGACCATATCGATGCGGTTCTGGATGAGATCCGGAACGAGACTGGTCTGGTTGTCCTCGATTTGCCCCTGGTTCGACCATTTAACGTCGATCTTGGATTCAAGCTTAGGGGCAATTCGCGAAAAACTCCGGTCGCTCGTCCGGTTGACCTCCGTCGCCTGAAAGAGGGCGACAGTGACATTCTCCAAGCGCTGACAACTGGAATGCCGCTCAGTTCACGCCCATTCGGCGACATCGCTGCAAATCTGGAACGCAGCGAACAAGACGTTCTGGACAGGGTGAAGGAACTGCAGGAGGCGGGCATAATTTCCCGCCTGGGCGTCATTGTGCGGCATAGGGCACTCGGCTGGCGGTCGAATGCGATGGTGGTCTGGGACATCTCCTCTGAGCGGATCGATGCGGCCGGCCCTGCGCTCGCCGCGCTTCCCGGCGTGACGCTTTGTTACGAACGCCGTCCGGTCGAAAATGTATGGCCTTATCGCCTTTATTGCATGATCCACGCACAGAGCCGGCGTCTTGCACTCGATACTTTGACAGAGGCAAGCGACCTCCCCGAGCTGCAGGGTGTGAAGTTCAAGACACTCTTTTCCAGCCGGTGCTTCAAGCAGACCGGCGCGATGATTGCTCGCTCGGGAGCTGCGGCATGACCGGTGAACTCACGGATCTGGACAGACAGCTTATCAATCGTCTTCAGGATGACCTTCCGCTCACTTCCCGTCCCTTCGCGACGTTGGCAGATGAACTCGGGATTGCAGAGGGTGATGTTGTCGACCGTATCAGACATCTGAGAGATGAGGGACTGCTGACCCGTTTCGGTCCGTTTTTCGATGCCGAAGCGCTTGGTGGTGCATTTTGCCTGTGTGCCATGGCGGTGCCTCAGGAGTGTTTCGAAGAGGTTTTAACCAAAGTCAATGCTCACCCCGAAGTGGCGCATAATTATGAACGCGACCACAAACTGAACATGTGGTTCGTGCTGGCAACGGAAAGCCGCTTGGCTATTCGCGAGACTGCCGGTGCAATAGAGCAGGAGACCGGTTTGAAGGTCCTCCAGTTTCCGAAAGAGCGCGAGTTCTTCATAGGTTTCCGGGTAAACGCATGACCTTAAATCCGACCGACAGGGCAATTGTTGAAGCGACGCAGGCAGGCTTACCTCTGGTCCCTGCTCCCTTTGCCGTGCTCGCGCAGACGCTTGGTTTGAGCGAAGACGATGTCCTGGAGCGTCTGAAGCGTCTCAAGAAACTCGGTGTCATTCGCCGGATCGGTGCTGCTCCCAATCACTACCGGCTTGGAATGACCGCCAATGGCATGACTGTCTGGGATGTTGACGATGAAATCGTCGACGACATCGGACCAAAGGTCGGTGCACTTGATTTCGTCACCCACAGCTATCGCCGTCCGCGGGCATTGCCGGATTGGCCATACAATCTGTTTGCAATGGTGCACGGAGCTGATCGTGACGAGGTGCTTGCAAAGCGTGATCAAGTCGCTGAACTGCTGGGCGACACATGCCGGGCGAGCGACATTCTGTTTTCCACCCGCATACTGAAAAAGACCGGAATGCGTCTCCGCAGGAAGGAAGGCTGAGCCATGTTTCGGCTGTCTGAATACATGCATCAGATCAACGACCCAACGCCGGTCAAAGGTCCGCGCGGGACAGGGCCGGTCAAGCCTGTTGTGATCTGGAACCTCACACGTCGCTGCAATTTGAAATGCCGGCACTGCTACACGGTTTCCGCCGACGTTGACTTCCCGGGAGAACTGACGGCCGGGCAGGCCATGGAAACCCTGGAAGATCTCGGTCGCTTCCGTATTCCTGCGCTCATTCTGTCAGGTGGCGAACCGCTCGATCGGCGCGATCTGTTCGATATTGCAGCACGCGCTCGCAAGCTGGTGCGTATGCTTGCGCTGTCGACCAACGGAACAAAACTGCACGTTGAGGCGGCCGACAAGGTTGCCGAAATCGGCTTTGACTACGTTGGAATTTCGATCGACGGGATAGGCAAGACCAACGACTGGTTCCGGGGTGTCAATGGAGCATTTCAAGACGCCCTTCGCGGTGTGCGTGAATGCAAGGCACGTGGGATCAAGGTGGGACTGCGCTTTACGCTGACGGAGGGCAATTTTACCAGTCTTCCGGACCTTTTGCGCCTTTGCGATGACGAGGGTGTCGACAAGTTTTATCTGTCCCATCTAGTCTATGCGGGTCGGGGTGACAAGCACCGCGGCGAAGATGCCGAGCACAAACGGTCGCGCTGGGCGATGGACCTGCTGCTGGCGCGGGCCTGGGAAGGTGTCGACGGAGGCACGCCTCTCGACATCGTCACCGGGAACAATGATGCGGATGCTGTCTATTTCCTGAACTGGGTGAGAGAACGGTTCGGAGCGGAGACTGCCGCGCATATCAAAGAGCACCTGATAGCCTGGGGCGGCAATTCTTCCGGTCTGGGTGTCGCGAATATCGACACGCTCGGCAATGTGCATCCGGATACCTATTGGTCCGACTACACGATCGGCAGTGTGAAAACGGATCCCTTTTCGAAACTCTGGACAGGCAGCGACGCCATGCTGGCGCAGCTCAGAACACGGCCCCGGCCGCTTAAGGGCCGTTGCGGAGCCTGTGCGTTCAAGAACGTCTGCGGTGGCAACACCCGCATTCGCGCGCTGCAGGTAACGGGCGACCCGTGGGCTGAAGATCCTGCCTGTTATCTCAGCGACGCAGAAATCGGCACGGACGGAGAAGGTTTAGAACGTCTCACCGTGACACCATTCCGAGGAAAACGCCATGACCCGGCTCATCGTTTCGCTTAGCGTTCTGGCCCTGACATTGACTGCACCGATGGCGGACCCGATGCAGAACTATGTCGAAAACTGTCAGGAGTGCCACGGCGCTGAACGGCTGGGCGGGTTGGGGCCGGCTCTGATCCCGCAAACGCTGGGTCGCATGCGTGGTCCCAATCTCGTCTCAGTCATACGCGACGGCCGGGAAGCAACGCAGATGCCTGCGTTCAGTGAAATACTGAGCAGCGAGCAAATCGACGAACTTGCTGCCTTTCTGAAACAGCCCCTGGCAGATGTGCCTCCCTGGGGTGAAGCTGAAATCATGTCCAGCCGCGTGATGAACGAGGATTACAAATCCGTTGAAACCCCGATCTGGTCATCCGATCCGATGAACATCACACTTGCGGTGGAGACCGGCGATCATCACGTCAGTGTTCTGGATGGTGATACCTTTGAAACGCTTGATCGTTTCGAGACACCGTTCGCGGTTCACGGCGGACCTAAGTTCTCACCGAACGGACGCTTTGTTTTCATCATGTCGCGCGACGGATGGGTGCAGAAATACGACCTCTATGCGCTTCAGGAAGTCGGTCGCATCCGAGCAGGCCTGAACAGCCGCAACATCGCCATCTCGCACGATGGCAAGTGGTTGGCGGTCGCCAACTATCTTCCGAACTCGCTGACGATCCTTTCAACAGACGATCTGAGCGTGGCGAAGGTGCAAACTGTCAAAGGCAAGGATGGCACACCCAGCCGAATTTCTGCTGTCTATCAGGCTCCGCCACGTGAAAGCTTCGTGCTCGCGCTGAAGGATGTTCCGGAAATCTGGGAAGTCTTCTACGGCCCGAACCCACCACAGATGGGGTTTGCACACGATTGGCGTAACGAGGGACCGATCAAGAGCGAAGACCCGTTCCCGATCCGCAAGATCACGACACCGGACTATCTGGACGACTTCTTTTTTGACCAGAGCTACGAATACGTCATGGGCGCATCCCGCAGTGGTGAAGGAGGACAGGTTATTGATCTTGTCATCGGGCAGAAGACCGCTGACCTTGATTTGCCTGGCATGCCGCATCTTGGATCCGGAATTACATGGAAACATGGTGACACCACAGTCATGGCAACGCCGCACCTGAAGGACGGCGCAGTCACCGTCATCGACATGTCGACATGGAAAACCGTAAAGCGGATCGAAACGCTTGGACCCGGCTTCTTCATGCGCAGTCACGAGAACTCCCGCTATGTCTGGGTGGATGTGTTCTTCGGTCCGAACAAGGACGTCATGCATGTCATCGACAAGGAAAGTCTTGAAATCGTGAAGACACTCCGCCCCGTCGAAGGAGCCACGGTTGCACATGTCGAATTCACGCGCGATGGCAGTCATGCACTTGTCTCTGTCTGGGAGGATGACGGCGCGGTGATCATCTACGACGCCGAAACTTTAGAGGAAGTCCGGCGTTTGCCGATGCGTAAACCTTCTGGGAAATACAATGTCTGGAACAAGATCACCTTCTCCGAAGGGACCAGTCACTGAAGCGATAATCGTCGCGCATGGGCAGCCTCTGGATCCGCAAGCGGGTGAGGATCAGCTCAGTGCTCTGGCTGAAAGAATAGCGCATGTCCTTCCGGGCTGGACAATACGCTCGGCCACTCTTGCAGCTCCAGGTATTCTGGAGCAGCAACTGGATACGTTTACCGGTGTGCCTTACGTTGTGCCGGTTTTCATGGCCGATGGCTGGTTCACGAAAAAAGCGCTGCCCGACCGTCTTGGTGATCGCAAAGTGCATCAGCTTTCACCTCTCGGGACTTTTCCCGGTCTGCCGCATCAATCGTTCAAATTGCTGAAACAGGAAGCTGAGCAGCGCGGATGGTGCTTCAACTCATGTGACATCATGATAGCTGCACACGGTTCTGAAACCGGCCCGGCGGCAGCGGAGTGTGCATTGTATTTTGCACGCAGATTGCAGCGCCTGACACCATTTAAAAAGAAGATCCGCACGGGTTTTCTTGCACAGGATCCGTTTCTGGCAAGGGTCGCAAGGTTCAGCACGCCCAGAACTCTGTTGCTGCCATTTCTTGCCGGGACGGGACCACATTTGACTGTCGATATCCCGCAGGAGCTGGAAGAAGGCCGTTTTCTAGGCGTGCTTCTGCCTTCCATCGGCGAGGCCGCGTTCGTACCGGGTTTGATTGCGCAAAGCCTCAAGAATGCTTGGCGCAGAACTTATGGTTTTGATCCGATGGATCGATCTCGTCTCGCCGTCAGTTTCTCGCCACCTCCGGTATCTTCAATCGAAGGGCAAACAAGAGACGGGGTTGAAGCGAACACGATTGATAAGGCTGCGCGTTACTCGGCTGCACCAGCAGGGTCGCGTTTCGCAACGATGCTCAAAAAGATCAAAACAGCTGTTCGGAACCGTTGCTCCTGGCCTTGGGCAACCCGTCGTAAGGACGGTGTGAATGCGCCGCAACGTGTTTGAGATGCGAGCAGTTCGCAAGTCACCTCGAAAGGGAACGGCCCAATGACACAGACTGACGGAACCTGGTCGGTAAGGAAGCTGGCAGTTGTGCTCTACCCTTTCTCCGCCGCCGCCGTTGCCATCAATCTTTTTTTGCTGAGCCTGATGGGCAAGTCCTTCGGCTTGCCCGTCCTGTCGCCGCTCACATCGATCTGGATCAGTATACCCCTTGGAATTCCGGCAACCTGGGCGGCCGCAAAATGGGTGCGCGGGCTGATGGATGAAGCAGACGGCAATCAACGTTCGGACTGACGCTCGAAAGTGACAAAGGATCAGAGATTTTTCGTTCCGACAGGGAGCTGACCATGACGGATACACAGTCAAAACGTCCCGCTTCAGCTTTTGTTGCACTCTTTGCAATTGTCTTCGGCCTCATGACTGTCCTGTCAGGCGGAATTGTTCTTTTCGGTGGTAGTGCAGCCATGGAGGCGGCTGGAAACGTTGTTCATTTTGTGCTGTGGTTCAATTTCCTTGCCGGCTTCTCATATGTAGTCGCAGGCTATGGACTATTGCAACGCCGCCGCTGGGCGTATTGGCTGTCGATTGCCATCTTTGCAGGCACTGCAATGGTGCTCACCGCCTTTGTCGCGCACGTGATGCTGGGTGGCACATACGAGTTCAGGACGGTCGTGGCCATGATGTTCAGAACGATTGTCTGGGCCGTGATTGCGAAGGTTGCAAGCGGCATCGCGTTGCGTGGATAGCTGTCATACAAATTGACACCCAAGAAAAGATTGCGGGCCTGCGTAGCCGTCTCGTTTTCATGAGTTGTTATGTTGCCAGCCAGGTTGTGGACCTGTCTTCCCGCACGATGAATGCACGTGCCTTTTGGAAACCGGTCAACGCTTGTCGCAATTGGGTTTCACCGCAGACGAGGGCGGCCGTCGACAGTCCGTCCGCCAAGGCCGCACTGGGGGCGACGACGCTTGTCGCGGCAAGACCGGTATCGACTGGATGGCCGTTTCTTGGATCCAGAATGTGTGAACGCGATCCACTCTGGTCGAATGTCGTCCCCAGCCGTGCCGAACTCGCAACCGCAGCGTTGGCTAGATGAATGTCTGCCTGTGCGTCGATCAAAGACGGGTCGGGACGAAGGGTGACCGGCCATCCGGTTTCTTCCCGTTGCTTCCGTGTGAAAGGAGTCCCGCGCGCTGCAATTTCGCCGATTTCCACCACTATGTCCCCGCAGCTTTCTCGTTCCAGAAGTGCGGTGATGCGGTCGGTGACGAAACCCTGCGCAATGCCGTTGAGTGTCATTGCCATGCCGGACTTACCAAACTTGATTTCGTCCGGCTGGATCTGGACGTGATTGAAACCGACACATGCGAACGCTTCAGCGAAATCACTTGTCTTATTTCCAGCAACCTGCCGCGCATAATGGCTCCACAGAGGCTGAACAGTTGGATCGAACGCACCTTCCGTCGCCCGGTGTAGCCTTTGCGACAGACTGAGGATTTCCAGCATTTCCAAAGACGGCGCAAACAACAGTCCCGTGTTGTTCAGACGGCTCAATTCGCTGTCTGGTTGATAGAGACTGAATATGCCTTCCAGCCGTCTGATCTCTCCTTCAATCGAAGAAAACAAGCGCCGGGCTCTGTCTGCGTCGGTGTGCAGCAGATTGATTTCCGCTTTCGCGCCAAGCGCGATCCCTCGCCATGTGTGAAGAGTGGGCTCAGCACTGGCCTCTCGCAGAGGAATGATCAATCCGGCAGTCGCGGCAGCACTTATGGCGATGAAACGGCGGCGGCTCAACGGCCTGGATGCAGCATTGGACCGGCTCATCGCTGCACCCCTTCAATTTCATTTCTCTTCAGTTGTGAGGCTGACGAGAGTTCGACCGGTGCAAGAACGTATTCAGCCGGGATATCAGCAAGGCGAAGGACGCGGCCTCCATTTGTCTCCGCGAATGCTTTTGCACCCTCTTCAGTACCGAACGGGATCGTTTCGGGCGCCCCCATTCCACCGGCCTGTTTGCTTTCGACAACAAACCATGCCTTCTCGGCTTCGATCCAATTGTCAAATCCTGGCTCCTCCCAGCTCTTTGCCTTGTCCATATCATTCACATAGATCGCGGCAATGTTTTTAGGTTCTTCCGGCGATAATTTGAACGCCACTGCATCTCGAACCTGGGTAAACCAGAACGGGAAAGGCATATCTGTCAGATGGATTTGCGCCTTGGGTCCGGTGTGTTCCAGAACGGTCATCTGACAATAATGGCCGGCAGCTTCGGGCGTAAGCGTGATCGCATCAGGTTTGGCGATCTGGACGTCTTCCTGGCAGGCCGCGAGAAGACAGGCTGCTGTGAATGCAAGTATCTGTTTTCTCATGGTGTTATTCTCCGAATGAGTAAGGCTGACAGGCCAAGTGCCAGAGCGGCGAAAGCCGTCAGGGAAACAAGCGCGAAGGCCGGGTCGAAGGGCAGGGAGTCTGATACGCCGGCCATACCGCCAACCAGTTCGCTCGCACCAAGCGCGGCAAGGTTGAACAGCCGGAACGCGTCCGCCGGGTTCAGTAGAACCGCATAAGGAAAGAGATCGGAGGCAAAGGTTCCTCCGGGGTCGGCGACAAGTGCTCCAAGCAGCGCCAGATCGTAAAGCACGACCATGATCAACCACGCGGCAATTGCTGCGGCAGCTGCTGTTCCTGGTTGCCGGGTCAGTGCGCTCAGGACATAGCCAATGGCAAGAAAGGAAACGCCCAGCAACACGGAGGTTGCAATCAGACGTGCAAAATCGGGCAGACCTGCAACGGACCCGGCACCCAGGGTGACAAGAAGTGCTGCGGTCAGACCATAGCCTATCACGAGCGCAAAGGTCAGCACGAGCGTATGACCAAGTGCCTTGCCGACCAGAAACTCGGTCCGGGAAATGGGACAGGACAACGTCATCAGCAGCGTGCCACGGTCGATCTCTCCGCAAATCGCATCAAAGGCAAGCAGGAGGGCGATCAGAGGAACAAGGTAGACAGAGAGGCTGGCGAGAGATGCGACGGTGATGGTCAGTCGATCGACCCCGAGCGTTCCTGCCGGCGCCGATCCGAGAAGCGCAAGGGCAAGTGAGAAAACCGCAAGGATCAGTGTTGCAAGCAGGATCCACCTGTTGCGGATGCCGATCCTGATTTCCTGAATGGCAATGGTCCAGATCCTGGAGAACATCGCTTAGGTCTCCTTTTGCGCGTTTTTTGAAAAGTGCCGATAGACGTCGTCAAGGCTGGGCGCATGCACATCGATATCCTCAACCAGACTTCCAAGGGCGCTGATGGTGGTGAGAGCTTTGATCTTGTCGTCAAGACCACAGTCGAATTCCACAGAGCGTCCGTTCATGCGGCCTCCGCCGAGTTGTGCAGCAACTTCCTGAACGGCACCGGGTTTTGTCCAGATTTTCATCCGGATTGGCAAACCTGCCTGCTCGCGCAATTTGCTGAGTGCGTCATCGGCGACAAGACGGCCTTTGGACATAATCAGGATTCTGTCTGTTCGGGCCTCGAGCTCGGTCAGGGCATGGGATGACAACAGGACAGTTGCGCCCTGGTCAGCAATCTCGCCAATGAGCTCATAAACGGTCTGGCGGGAAATGGGATCAAGTCCGGTCGTCGGTTCGTCAAGCAACACCAGCCGAGGCTTGCCGATAAGGGCCTGTGCCAGTCCAAGTCGTTGACGCATGCCCTTGGAATAGGTTCCTACACGGCGCCCGGACGCATCAGACAACCCGACCTTGTCGAGCAGCGGCAATGCCTGCGCAGGTCGCTGCCCTTTGAGACGGGCGTAAAACGACAGCACTTCTCTGCCTGTCAGCGACGGCGGAAAGGCGACTGCCTCGGGAAGGTAGGCGGTAACATTGCGCGCGGGCGCGCTGCCTGGACCCGACCCCAGTATGGAAATGGCACCCTCATCGCTTCTAAGGAATCCAAGCACGATCTTGAACAGCGTGGTTTTGCCGGCGCCGTTGTGACCGAGAAGTGCGACACGCTCTCCTGGCTCAAGCGAGAAAGAAACGTCGTCCACCGCCTTTTGTGCGGAAAAGCGTTTGCTGACACCTTGGACAGACAGACAGTTGCTGGTCATCCCTGTACTCCCGAATTTGGCATGGGCCGAACCGGCGGATGCATAAGAGGGGCGTTGTCGACAATGCCGCCCGGCAACAGGGCCGGAAACTGGGACTGGGTCCAGCGAAGCAATTGAACTGCGGGGCTGCCGACAAGCAATTTTGCCGAAGGTTGGGTCCAAAGGACCTGGTCAACCAGATCATTCGGCCGGTAGGCAGTGTCCGCCAGGCCGTCGCCATTCATGTCGAAGGCAGCGTGATCGCTCCAGTAGTTGCCTTTACCGCCAGTGCTCCAGTCGAGCATGCGGCTGCCGACATATTTGACCTGGGTCTTGTTGCCGATGAATGCGTTTCCCTGGAAGGCGTTCTTGGCCGAACCAGCTGTGAAATGAACACCGATCGGGCAGCCTTCGAAACTGTTGTCGGTGACGGTGTTCTTGTTGGCATTATACATGAACAGGCATTTCTCACCGCCGGCGGAGACCTGATTGCCTGTGATTTCCGCACGGTTTGCGTAGTTCAGCATGAGGCCATGATTGCGGTCGCCAACCGAAACATTGTTTCGGACCGTCAGTCGGTCGGAAAACATCAGCGCGTAGCCGATGTCATTGCCCTTCGAGGTGTTGCCCTCAATCGTTCCGCTGTTGCCGTGCATGTAGTGAATGGCGAAGCGGAGGCCTTCAAAGTGATTGTATCGGAAAGTGTCTCTGTGACTGGTATTGACGAAAACGCCATCTCTGCCGAAACGGATGGTATTGTGTTCTGCCAGCAGGTCCGGAGCGTTCCAGACATAGATACCGTTCCCGCGCTCGTTCATGCGGAGGTCGCGGCGGCCTTCAATCAGGTTGTTCGAGACGATGGCGTTTTTGGCTCCATGCACATCGACGCCCGTCAGATTGTCCAGGATCGTGTTGTTACGCACGACCGCACCATGGGCTTTCTTGGTCAGTTTGACGCCGGCATCGAGCGTTTCTTGCGACAAACCCGACCCCGTAAGCGTCAGGCCCAGGATCTGAACATCGGGAACATGCACCGTAATGACACTGCCGGTTCCATTTCCGATGATCCGCGCCTTTTGGTCCCCGTCCAGCGTGATCGCTTTTTCAATCTCGACCGGGCCGGAATGGTCGCCAGGCGCAAGCCGGAGTATGTCCCCGGCCTGCGCATCTTTGAGGATCTCCTGCAAAGCGCCCTGTTCGGCCGGGACAAGCCATTCCTTTGCAGCAAGCGGTCCGCAGACCAGCAATGCTGCACAAAGAAGGGCTATTGATCCGACCGGTTTGGACAGGACGCGATGCATGGATCAGGCTCCTCGTGGTTCGACAAACATCCGACCGCGCATTTCCATGTGAAGTGCGTGGCAGAACCACTGGCAATAGAACCAGTGGACGCCGGGACGCTCGGCGATGAAGGTGACCGAAGCCGTCGCCTGAGGTCCGACTTCCATGGCGACACCGTAGTTTGCCAGGCAGAAGCCATGAGTTAGATCATCGATGTCATCAATATTGGTGACATAGACCGTCACTTCGTCGCCTTGCTTTACCGTGAATTTCTCAAGGCTGAAGGTTGGCGCGACCGAATGCATGTAGACGCGAACCTTGTTGCCGTCACGGATTACGTCAGCGCCATATTCCAGATCGACACCGTCTGCCTCGGCCTGTTTCTTCGCATCCTCGAAGCTCGGGTCATTGCGATCCCAGACAATTGCAGGATTTACCTTCGACCGGTGCACGATGATGCTGTCATGAGGCTCGGCGAATGTCGGTCCGTCATGAACGACCTTCATCTCGTCGCCCGATATGTCGATAAGCTGCTCGTTCTCCGGTTTCAGCGGGCCAACGTTCAAGAACCTGTCCTTGGAGAACTTGTTCATGGAGATCAGCCATTTGCCGTCCGCTTCCGCGGTTTCACCCATGGATGTGGAGTTGTGCCCCGGCTGATAATGAACATCGACTTTGGAGATGATCGGGTCGACATCTTCGCCCGCATAGGCACGGACGGCTTTGTCGATGTCCCATTTGACGACCTGACTGTCCAGAAACAGCGTGGTGAATGCACCGCCCTTGCCGTCAAATGCTGTGTGCAGTGGGCCAAGACCCAGTTGCGGCTCGCCGACAATCGCGGAACGCGGATCTGCATTGTCATTGAACAGGGCGTCCAGCTTCGTGACATCGATGATGGACACGGTCGGCGACAGCTTGCCGTTGATGACGATGTGCTTCTTGTCCGGTGCCGCGTTACAGCCGTGCGGGCTGTTGGGGATCGGAATGTAGCGGGTGAACTGGGAATTGGCTTCCTTACGGCCATCCACCACAGGAACGCCCTTCATTTCCTTGTAGTTCCCGGCTGCAACAGCTTCCTCGATTGCCTTGATGTTGAAGACGACGCAGTGATCCAGCTCGCTTTCGGTCATCTCGGCGAGGTTAGTCCCCATTTCCGAGTTGTAGCTGGTCGAGAAGGCGTATTTGCCCTGATAGTCGGCGTCTGTATTGTCGAGGTTGCCCGAGACGATCACCTGCCATGCGACTTTCATTTCATCGCCGTCGATTGCGGTGAAGATGCAGGCATATTGTGATGGGTCATCCAGGACGGAGCCATCATTGACCAACGGTGCTTCGTGCTCGCCATTGGCAAAAATGTACCCTGTGCGCGGATACTTCTGCGGCCGCATGCCATGGATATCGTGTGCGTTCGGGATCTCGATGATCTTGTCGCACTTCATCGTGGTGCAGTTGATGCGGGCAACGCGGGTGTTTGCCTTGTCGTTCGCAAAGATGTAGCGACCGTCATAAGTGCCGTCGGTGAAGGACATGTGCGGGTGGTGCAGATCGCCATTGTCGTAGGTGACCTTGCCTTGCGCAGCCAGATATTCCTTGGTTTCCGGAAGCAGGCCTTCGGTCAGAACTTTGAGCGACTCATTGGTCTGGCCCCACCCGGTTGCGGAGCAGCGGTTGAAAACCGGTATGCGCATCAGTTCACGCATTGACGGAACACCCAGAATGCGCACTTCGCCGGTCTGGCCCGAGGACCAGAAGCCGTAATACTCGTCGAGCTCACCTGGCGCGAGTGCGAACTTGTGATCGCCATCAGCCGCGAGGGCCGGGGTTGCGCCGCTCGCAGCGACGGCTCCCATGCCCGCGACAACCGCAGTCTTGGCCGTGCCGCCTAACAAGTCTCGGCGGGACATGCCCCAATGTTGTTCTTTCTCCTTCATGGCTGCTCTCCTTATTTGCCGTTTGAAGGTTATTCAGCCGGAAGTGGCTTTGCGCCTTTGGCGCTCTCCTCCGGTTTGCGCAGCCCGGTCTGCACCTCAAATCGCCGCCTTTTCGCAAGCTTTTTGATGCAAACGGGACATTTCTGATCGTGCTGATACAGCACCTGGCAATGCAGGCAGTTCAGGCACTCGTTGGGATTGATATTGCCTTCGGGATGAATGGCCTGGACCATGCATTCCTTGGCGCAGCGGTGGCATGGATTCCCGCATTCGCGGTAGCGCTTCAGCCAGTCGAACATTCTGAGCCGGGCCGGAATGGCAAGTGCGGCTCCGAGTGGGCAAAGGTAGCGGCAATAGAACCGTTCGATGAACAATCCGGCGACAAGCAGTGCCACTGCAAAAAGGACAAACGGCCAGGCCCGTTGGAACTTCAGGATAATGGCAGTCTTGAAGGGCTCGATCTCGGCATAGTGCTCTGCTGCGTCCAGCGAATAGAGCGACAGTCCGAAGAGGCCGAGAAAGATCATGTATTTGAGCGGCCAGATACGCTCGTGCAGACCCCAGGGCACCTCGATCTGAGGGATGCGGCAGAGCTTTGCCAACCGGTTGGTCAGCTCCTGCAAAGCGCCAAAGGGACAAAGCCACCCGCAATAGGCACCTCGGCCCCAGAACAGCAATGCTGCTGCCACCGAGAACCACAGCAGGAACACCAGGGGATCCATGAGGAACGCGTCCCAGCTGAATTGTGTCGTGAGAGAGGAAAAGAACGCCATCACATTCACGACGGACAGCTGAGCATTCTCCATCCATCCCAGCCAGACCAGCGTGAAGGTCAGGAAACCGATACGGAACCAGAATGTAAATTTCTCGTGCCGAGTGACCTGCATCTGGAAAAAGAAGACCAGCGTAAGAATTCCGATGGCTGCGGCAAGCACGATGATATCGGCCTGGCGGTCTTGCCAGATTCGCTTCCAAAGAGCCTGAACAGCTGCCTGATCGTCTGACAGGCCGGATTGCTGGAGTGTTGATGTATCGTTCGCACTTACTGCGATCGGTTTCAAATAGCGGTCAGGCAGCTGGTAGCCGAGGTCGAACGTCAGGAACACCTTGTCGATCGGCCCGACTGCACGCTGAACCAACAACTGTAAACGAAAATCCTTGGCCGGATCGAACTCGGTGTCGGCCGGAATGATGAACACGTCCATTTCAGTGAAGGCAGGTGCACCGTCAGCCGCAATTGCGCCTATCCGAGCTTGCTGCTTGTCGAAAAATCTGACCGAAATGTCGTCTTGAATGAGTTGGATCCTGTCGAAGATCCCGCCACGGACATAGCCTGATCCTTTGAAGGAATAGCGGCCACGTCCCATGACGACGAGGGCGTGTTCGCCGTCCTTCAGCCGTTTTTTCAGATTGTCGTATTCTGCTTTACCAAGCAGCGAGAGCCCAATTGAGGGCACATCGGCCAGGGCCAGATACATGTCGATGAATGTATCTGTCTCCGGCCCTGATTCAGGCCGGGCGATTGCGCGGGGATCGCCCTGTAGCTCGAACGAAGTGTTGATCTGGGCGATATCGAGCGACATGCGCCGCACTGATCCGTCGCCTGTCAGGGTCAACCAATCGGCAACCTCTTCCAGGTCAGGGTCGATTTCCCTTTGCGGCCCCTCATCGGCGAGTTCAGGCACGAGACCGCCAAGGCTCAGGGCGCGAGCCACTTTCAGTCCGGAGCGCACAATGGAATCGTCAATCACCATGATGGTGACGGTTGCACCGGAGATGATGTCCAGTTCGTGGGCCGAGCCACCGCTGGCAGCTTCCGCCTTCAGATCAAGACCCGCATAGCCTTCCGTAACGGCGCGGATTTTTGAATCGGGAATGCCGATCAGGACGATGGGTTCTGAGTGTTTGACCAGGCGAACGCCGGTCACGATCGCATTCAGATCGACACCGACCATCGTGTGAATTGGTTTGCCTGAATACCCGGTCGTCGACACGAAGTCGGAGGTCAGAAAGACCCAGCCGATCGTTTCACCTGCCTTGAGAGCTGGAACTATTGGAATGTCGTCCCGCAAGACACCGTAGCTGTCGGCGTCCGGAACAAGTTCATTCACCTGAACCTTTTCCAGGAAGCTTGTCACAAGGGCGCCAGCAGACTGTGCGGGAAGCACCTGGACCAGAAACAGGAGCAAGGCTACGCACAGTGTCTGAAAGCTGAAATGATAAAACAGTGGACGCACGAGAAGCGCTCCGACACACAATTTGTTTATTGGTGTCCCGATCTTCGGCGATGTCGCACGAAAGCTACTTGACGATAGTCAAGCTAGCCTGGGTGTTTTTGCACTCGCGGTTATGTGTTTGGAAATGCTGGAAGTCTCCCTAGCCGCCCCGGCGCGCGGGTCGTGGTCTGGTAAGGATTGGGAAGAAGACCCAGGCAAACACTGCAAAGGCCAGAAGCCAGAGGGTTCCCGATATCAACATCACGGGAAAATAGTCGATGAAGATCGTGCCGAAAGTTCGGAAAACAGCAGCCCCTATAACCATCAGGTAGGCAAAAACAATCGGGCCTGACACCAAGAGGGGTCTGCCACTGTGACCGAGGGACGCGCGTGTCATCATGGCGAGCGTCATGCATCCGATTGCACCGGCGGCAAGAAGGTGCAGCGATGCGGTTTCGCTCAAAATCCCGAAAACCAAGGTGCTGCCGTAAACAAGGTAGCCGGCTGAAAGCAGCAGATAGGCCACATGCAATATCCAGAGAATGGGGTTTCTTCGTGTTGCCAGACCTTGCCAGCCGGCGAGCCGTGCCAGATTGGCCGCGCCGGCAACCAGACACAGCGTGCCAAGCGCCCAGGACGGCACAAACGGAAGCGTTGCCAGAGCCGTCAGCACAGAGGAAAGTATGCCGACCCGGTCAAGCCAACTGAACGATCGAGGAAGCGCACCGGCGTAGCCGTCTCTGTTCAGGGCATTGCGGGTGAAGGCCGGAACAACACGGCCACCGATTATCGCGATCATGGCTGCGCTCGTGAATATGCCGAGGCGAACACCTGTTTCGGCAAGGTCGTTAGTCCATCCGATCCAGTCGAGATGCATCATGAGATTGCCGGCAAACAGCGTGCTCAGCAAAAGCAGAAAAACGGCGTTGCGCAGTTGGGATTTCTGCGTGAGTCGCCCGAGTATGGCGGTTGAAAGCACCGGAATGAACGCCAGATCGATCGCGGCCACGACAAGCGGATCAATCCAGGCGGAAAACCAGATTGCGATTCTGCCTGAAAGCCAGATCGCGCCGCATATCGTGACAAAGCGGGGTCCTGCTTCTTCGGTTGCGGTCCAGTTTGGAACCGCAGTCACAAAGAAACCCGCGATCACTGCGGCCGTATAGCCGAACATCATTTCATGCGCGTGCCAGAGATAGGGCATCATCCGCACAGGCAGGACTTCCAGCGTATCCCCGTCGGCAAGAGCGGCAAGCCAAAGGGTCCAGACGGCCATTGCGGCGACGGAGAATAGACCGGCGGCAAGAAAGAAGAAGCGGAAACCGGCGGTCAGAACGGTCGGAAAACGGCTCTTGTATTTGGGAGGTCTGGTGTGGACGGTAGCGGCCATGAAGCTGCCTCTTGAATGCACAACCGACAAAGGTCGGTTCCGGAGCCCTAAAGCGGATCGTTACAACAAAGCCCTATGGTCACAGGCCTGAGCCGTGAAGTTCTTGATCATCGTCAAGCTGATCTGAAACCGACGACTTTAAATTGGTGAAAGTTCTCTGGGTTCCGGGTATGCCGGAGATGAATGCAGCGCCTTTAAGGTATGGAAACGCCAATGACAGAGACCGGTTGGACCAACTATATCGTTGCCTTTGCTGTCTTTTTCGCGTCGCATATGGTTCTTGTCCGCCCGCCTGTCCGCCCCCTTCTTGTCAGGGCTTTGAGACCGGCCGGGTTCACGCTCTGCTATTCAGTCCTGTCGCTGGCGATCCTTTGGTGGCTGATTGTTGCTGCACGCGATGCCCCCTATGTCGAGATCTGGGCATGGTCTCCCTGGCAGAATTGGGTACCACTCATTGCGATGGTACCATTTTGCGTGATCCTGGCATTTGGCGTTGGCGTGCCAAATCCGTTTTCGTTTGGCGGCATGCGGAACGATCGGTTCGACGCCGCCAGACCCGGCTTGGTGAAATGGGTCCGCCATCCGGTTCTTGTTGCGCTCCTGATTTGGTCGGTTGCCCATCTGGTTCCCAATGGCAACCTCGCTCATGTGATCCTGTTTGGTGCATTTGCAGTGTTCTCACTGCTTGGCATGAAGATGATCGACAAGCGCCGCCAGCGTGAAATGGGCCCTGACTGGCAAAGGCTGGTGCGCGCGATGAACGAGGCTCAAGGTGCGCATGATGTTGATTGGCTGAGCCTTCTGGTCAGGGGGCTGGTGGCCGCCATAACCTATGTCGTCCTGGCAGGTCTCCATCCCTATCTCATCGGTGTTGATCCGTTTGCCTGAAGTGGCCGCTTGAACGGAACTATTCAGATGCGCGCTCTTATTTCATGATCTTGGAAATGGTCGACAGCCCGACGAGCCGATCCGCACACCGGTCCGCAAGGTCTGCCAGAAACTTCAGACTTTCGGCATGATCGTAAAGCTCTTCCGGTGTGAGTTCGAGCCGGTCGATATTTTCCAACTCGGTCAGGAACGAGATGCCGGAAACCAGGTTGTGATAATCTTCGCGAATGCTGTCGACAAGTTCCTTGCGCGCCTTGCGTTGACGCCAGGCCTCAATCGCCACGATCGTGCGATCAAGTTCGGACTTGCAGGTGCAAGGCATGTCCAGGCCCGACAGTTCGCGATGGATCTGCTCGATCAGATTGTGCTCTTTTTCATATGTTTCGGAATTCAGGCCGGAAGAGATGTCTTTTTCCATCCTGCTTCCCCTTTCAGATAAGCGTTACACAAGGGACCGGGCAGCGCCAGGCGTTCCAGCTGCGCATCGAGCTCTGCAGCATCCAGCGCTCCATCCAGAAATTCACGGAACGCATTACTGACGGCAACCATGTCCGACATGTGCGGCGAAAGGCGCAGTCTTTGGATCCCTGACGTGTGGAGATGGTCAGCGGTCAGCGCTGCCACGTGACAGGCATCGGAAAGCGTTTGAATGCCGTTCGCGGCCAGGAAGCGCTTTCCGTCAAGTGTTGCGACATCCATTCCATCCGGGTCGCGTTCACAAATAAATTGGCAGGAGTCCTTGCTGAGGCCGTGAGCTCTTGCATGATAGCAGCGGGAAGAAAGCGCCAGGGGCAGGCGGCCGAACGCGAATAGTTCAATCTCGACTTCAGGCACGAGAGCTGCAATTTGCTGAATGGAGTCCAAAGGAAGTTCAACAGGTGGGCACCAGGCGATCGCGCCCCGTTTTGAAAGAAACGCGAGGCTGGCCTCATTGTAGACATTCAAGAAAGGGCCGGCTGTAAACGGACGAGCTTCTCTGGACGGCAAAAGCGACATGTCGTTGATTTCAATCGGCATGTCGTAGTTTGCTTGCTGCTTCAAAATTGTGCGTTCACGTTTGTTGACTGGCTGCGCAAGGGTAGACAGCACAACGGTCTTGCCTGACTTTTCCAGTCGTTCGATAGCTTGCGGCCACACAGTATCTGTAAACGGCATGCGCTTGCCGCAGATAACTTCGCCCAAATAGACGCGGTCAATCTCGGCTTCATCGGCGATGCGAGCATAAAAATCGAGAAACTGGTCCACTGACCAGTTGAAGAAACAGGGGCCAAGGGCAAGTTCTATCCGTTTTGTCGCCGTCATATTGTCACCGCCAGGTCTTCTTGTAGGAACCGGAGGTCTGCCGTCCGCCTTCGGAAAACGATTTAAGTGCGGCAATGGCCGGACCCGCGTCTGCGCCGGTCGTAAGCCCGTCCACTGCGCGTCTGAAACCACTTACAACGCCTGCGATATAGGCTTTGCCCCGTTGTCTGCCTTCGATCTTCAGAGCTGTGACACCGGCTTTTGAGAGGTCTTCCAGCAACTCGAATGCGTTGAGGCTGACCGGGTCCTCAAAAAGATAGCCGGTCCGGCCTTCAGCAGAAAACTGCCCCTTGCACAGTGTCGGATAGCCTGCTGGTGCTCCCTTTTCGAAACTGTCGATAGTGAAACCACCGAGTTGGGCAAGCAACCGGCCCGACTTGTCTTCCCGATAGTCGACATGATCGGGCGGCGAGCAGACCCCGGTCAGGTTGGGCGACTTTCCAGTTGCGTAGGATGACAGCGAACAGCGTCCCTCGGTCATAACGCAAAGCCCGCCAAAGACGAACACTTCGGTTTCGACGTCGATGTCCCGATTGAGTGCTGCGATTTCCGGAACTGAGAAAACACGGGGTAGCACCACGCGCTTGACGCCGAACGTATCGGCATAAAAATGGATTGCTTCAGGTGAGTTTGCTGCCGCCTGTACCGACAAATGAAGCCGCCGCTCCGGGTGCTTTTCAGCCGCGTGTTCAAGCACGGCAAGATCGGCGGCTATGATTGCATCTGCGTTACACGCCGCGGCATCATCCACCGCCTGGCGCCAGAGATCGATATTGCCCGCCCTGGCAAAGGTATTGATTGCGACAAGCACCTTGGCGCCCTTTGCGTGCGCATAGACAACACCTTCAGCAAGCTCTTTCGGCGAGAAATTCAGGCCTGGAAAGTTTCGGGCATTCGTCTCATTGGCAAACCCGCAATAGATGGCATCGGCACCGGCGTCCGCCGCCGCTCGCAATGCGGCAGGTGTTCCGGCCGGGCAGACAAGCTCCATCCGCGTTTTTTCGTTGCTCACCACTGCCCGCCCTGCTCAAGAGAGCTGGTGTGCCGGCTTTGGTTCCCGGTTAGCCTCTTGGCTTTGTCGAGCAACGTTCCGCTAAAGCCATTCATCCACTGCGCCGGTTTTCCACTCAAACCGAAAAATTCTCCAGGCGTCAGATCAGCTTCTTCCAGTGTGTTGCGCAGTGCCAGCACATGTTCGGTCCTGCCCTCGATTCTAAGGTCCCGCGTGAAGAACAGGGCGTCGGCGTCATATGTTCCATCAAGCAGTCCCAATAGGACCAGGAAGGGTGCCCTGACAACAGCCTTGGCTCGCGTGATTTGGTCCTTGTTGCAGATTTCGACGTTGGATTTGTCATTGTCCAAAGACAGAAGAAATGCATGTGGCATATCATCTGGAACAATGGCGATCGGCACTTTGACAACAGCACCTAGCCTTTGAAGCAGCTCCGGTCGGCGCGCTAACAGGCGCCGCGTAAATCTTGTCAGAAGAACCTCCATCGGCGTTTTCGGCAAGGGAGCGATCAAGGTTGAAATAAGGGGGGGCAGACTGAGGGCAGGCGCAGTGGTTTGCATTTGGGGTCTCACTTTCAGCGCCGAATGTAATTCGCGCAAACGCCCGAATGACTTGACAAAGATCAAGGTTCAACCCCGTCCGTTCAGGACAATCGATCGTCTTGAGTGAGGGCATAAGCATCAGAGCTGAATGCTTGAAAACTCCTTTGACAGCAAAGCGATACGATGTCCGGCCGCGACTTGCCGAAATTTCATAACCTTCAGGAATTTATGACGTTTTTAGCTTCCGAAGAGGAGTTGAAACATCTTTCTGAACCCGTTGATATTCATCTGGAAGCGACAGCTTTGCACCAGCGGGTCATCCGTGACGGTGGGCCTGCATTGCTGCTGAAGGCTCCCAGAAGTGGGGCCCGGGTGCAATTTGCCGCATCCCTGCTTGTGAACATTTTCGGGACGCGAAAAAGGGTCGCAAACGGTCTTGGCGTCCATCCTGATCAATTGCCGGACCTGGGACGGTTTCTGGCCGCATTGCGCGCGCCAGAACCCCCGGCGTCTCTGCGTGATCTGCCAAGCCTGTTTCCTGTGGCCAAAGCCGGGTGGAACACCCGTCCCAAAAAAGTTGCTGCCTCCAAAGATCTGCATGATGTTGCACCGAACCTTTCGAGCCTACCCGTTCAGACCTGTTGGCCAGAAGACGCCGGACCGCTGATCACCTGGGGGCTTGTCATCACAAGGCCACCCGGGGAAGACGATCCACGGCTGTATAATCTGGGCATTTACCGAATGCAGGTTCTGGACGGCCAACGTGCCATCGTGCGCTGGCTACCGTTTCGCGGTGGGGCGCAGCACTACAGGCAATGGCAGGGCAAGGGCCAAGCGATGCCCGTTGCCGTCGTCATCGGTTGCGATCCAGCGACACTTCTTGCCGCCGTGATCCCGGCTCCGGGCAATATCAGTGAACTGGCGCTCGCTGGCATTTTTAACGGCAGGCCCGCGCGTCTTGCGCCCTGCCGCAGCATTCAGATGCATGTTCCAGAAGGTGCGGAAATCATACTGGAAGGTGAGATCCATCCTGATGAGACGGCTGTCGAGGGTCCATTCGGTGATCACACCGGCTATTACAATGACCCTGCCGATTATCCGGTCTTTCATCTGAAGGCGCTCCGAATGCGCGAAAATGCGGTTTATCTATCGACCTTCACAGGGCGTGCGCCCGACGAACCATCGGTTATCGGCGAGGCCATGACAGATCTCTTTCGCCCGATCCTGCAGCAGGCCTTGCCGGAAATTCTGGATGTCTTTCTGCCACCGGCGACCTGTTCCTACCGGTTTGCCATTCTCAAGCTCGACAAGTCATATCCGGGACAGGCACGACGCGCGATGATGGGTTTCTGGTCGTTGCTGCCGCAATTCTCGATGACCAAATACGTCATCGTGGTCGACGCCGACATCGACATTCGAAACTGGGACGAGGTGATGTGGGCCGTCGCGACCCGATCCGACCCGGAACGCGATCTTCTTGTTCTCAACTCCACGCCGGTTGACCAGCTCGATTTTGCAAGTCCAAGAGAAGGCCTGGGCGGTAAACTCGGGTTGGATGCAACCATCAAGATCGGTTCAGAAACCGCGCGGCCATTTTCGAAGAAACTTGTGATGCCGCGGGATGTGGAAACGCGAGCGGAAGGTCTCTTCCGCAAACTGAATTCTCCTAAGTGTGTGGAATCCCCAAGACTATGACTTCATCAAGACGCGTCATCATCGGCATATCCGGGGCGTCGGGCGCTGCCATTGCACTTGAGATGCTGCGCGTGTTGGCGGCCCTTCAGGTTGAACGATATGTCATCGTTACCCGCGGGGCGGAGCACACAATCAATCACGAACTGGGTCCAGATGGCCGCGAGCAGATCGGTGCATTGGCGACAGTTGAACATCCACAGTCGGATCTTTTCGCACCTGTCGCAAGTGGGTCGTACGTAATGGACGCGATGCTGGTTGCACCATGTTCCATGCGAAGTCTTGCCTCGATCGCCTATGGAACAGGCGAGGGGCTCTTGTGCCGCGCTGCGGATGTGACGCTGAAAGAGCGTCGGCCTCTAGTTCTATTGGCCCGCGAAGCGCCACTCCACGAAGGACACCTGGAAGCCATGCTGAAAGTAACGCGCATGGGAGCAATCGTCTCGCCGCCCGTGCCGCCCTTTTATGCCGGTTTGACCGATCTGGACGATCTTGTCCGCCAGACCGCCGCCAGGGCCCTGGCAACTGCCGGTATCGATCCACAGACAAACCTGCGCAGATGGCAGGGTGCCACTGAGCAGGTTGTCAGCCCCTTGCTGAAAGGATCTGAGTCAGCTTGACGATGGCCAGAAACGGACAACCCGGTAGGCGCTTTAAACCCGGATTGCTGGTTGCCAACCGGAATATCTGAGAGCCGTTGAATCGATTTTGTTCTTGTTTTATTCTCCTCTTTTTCAGGAGAAACAACAATGTCAGTGATCAGTCATATCACGCTCGGCACCAACGATATCGAACGCGCTGGTGGTTTCTACGATAAAGTTCTCGGGGTCCTTGGTTTCGAAAGACTGCCCAAGCCACCCGGTAAGCCGCCGGCTTATGAAAAAGGCGGCATGCCGACCATTTATCTCTATCCGCCCGAAGATGGTCGGCCAGCCACCTGGGGAAATGGCACTCACGTTGCGTTCGTCGCTGAAACGAACGAAGCCGTCAGAGCTTTCCACCAAGCCGCATTGCGCTTGGGAGGAAGCTGCGAAGGTGAACCTGGTAGGCGTCCACACTATGGGGACAAATATTACGCTGCCTATGTTCGAGACCCTGACGGCAACAAACTCCAGGCCGTCTGTTACGCAGACGTGGACGAGTAACACAAGGTCGCTGGTGTCAGAGAACCACCGAAATTTGAATAAAATGGGTAAGTTCCTGAAATGCTTGCGCCCAGTGGACTGAGATCGTGCAAGTCTGGCACTTGGGTGCTTCTGATACAGTGACCAGGTCGTTGTTTTTTACACAATTGATGACCGTCACAATGCTCGAAGATGAAGAATAGTATCGATTGACTGTTGAGTGATCCTGATCGGTTTATTTTAATTCGTCTATGTCTAGCGCTCAACCCCATTCACGTTCAGAAAAACCGAATAGAGCGAGCTTGTGCCGGTGATGAACAGGCGGTTGAGTTTGTCGCCGCCGAAGCAGACGTTGGAGACGATTTCGGGGATGTGGATCTTGCCGATGAGGTCACCGCGGGGATTGAGGCAGTGGACGCCGTCGGCGGCGGATGTCCAGATGCGGCCATCCCTGTCGAACCGGAAACCATCGAAAAAGCCGTTGGTGCAGTGTGCGAAAACCTCGCCGCCGTGAAGCGTCTTGCCGTCGCTGCCGATCTCGAATTTCCGGATATGCGCCGGCCCGTCTTCCTGGTGGGTCCCGCCCGTGTCGGCGATGAACAGGGACTTTTCATCCGGAGAAAAGGCCAGGCCATTCGGCTTGACGAAGTCAGTGGAAACCGTCTCGACGATGCCGGTGTCAGGGTCTGCACGGTAGACGTGGCAGGCTCCGATTTCACTCTCCGCGCGTTCGCCTTCATAGTCCATCAGGATGCCGTAGGAAGGATCGGTGAACCAAACCGAACCATCGGATTTCACAACGACATCATTGGGCGAGTTCAACCTTTTGCCGTCCCACGTGTCGGCAAGAACCTTGATGGATCCATCGTGTTCGGTCCGCGTCACGCGCCGGGTCAGGTGTTCACAGGAGACAAGGCGGCCCTGTCTATCCGTCGTGTTGCCGTTTGAGTTGTTGGACGGCGCGCGAAAGACGGAGACAGAACCATCAGTTTCGTCCCATCGCATCATCCGATTGTTCGGAATATCCGACCAGACCAGATAGCGGCCTGCCGGAAACCAGGCAGGGCCTTCAGACCATCTGGCACCGGTCCACAGCCGTTCAACCCTTGCATGACCGATAAAGCAGGCTGCGAACTCGGGTTCGATGACTTCAAATCCGGTTCCTTCAAGCACGCCGAACATTACATATCTCGCTTCTTGCTATAAGGCTCAATGCTGGAATGAGGCGCTTGCACCTTGTCCTTGAGCCTTGTCATCCGATTGCCCGGGTGAGACGGGTCAGGCCCCCAAATCGCCTGATAGGTGTCAAAGGCCCAGCCTCTTTTTTCAAGGACAAAGGCCACAAAGAGCAAGCCCAGCCACCACGATGACAGAAAAATCCACATCCATTTGGGGGCATTTGCCTGCCAGAGGCCACTGACAAAAGCACCTATCATCAGGATCAGTGCGATGTAACCCAAAAGCTTGTGATAGGTCTCGAAGAGTTGTCTGCGCAGCGTCATGTCATAGTGGTCACCACGCAGTGACCCGTCTGCTGCACGGCTTGTCGGCCCGCCCTTGCTGCCGCGCAAGAGGCCGGAAAGCGCCTGGAAGAGACCAAGCACCAGAACGCTGTAGCCAAATGTCCGGTGCAGGAGGGCAGCACCGGTATTTTGTTCCGACACCAGGATCAGGCCGAGGCCAATGGCGGATAGCACCAGAACCAGGCTTTGCGATATCCAGTGCCAGCGCCACCAGGTCTTGTTGTCCAGTTCCTTCGGCCATTTCTGCCCCGGCAGCACCTTGAAATATCGCGCGGCGATCACCGCCGATGGTGCCAGCACTCCCCAGCCGAGGACCATGGTGCGGGCGTGCCAGGACAAGGCCACTCCCACATCATGGGCCCGGGCCGGGTCCGCCGGGGAGAGCAGCCAGTCCCAGATCATCCCTTGACGGCCCCTGCCGTCATTCCGGTGATGATCTGCTTTGATGCAACAAAGGTGAAGAGGATCGGCGGAATCGCCAGCAACATGCCGGTCGCCATGATCACTCCCCAATCAATGTCATATTCGGTAATCGAGTTCACGATCGTGACCGGTACTGTTCTGGTTGATCTGCCGGAGAGAGCGTTGGCCAGAAGAAACTCGTTCCAGGCGATGCGGAACGTGAAGATCGCCGCAGCTGCGAGCCCGGGCTGAATAATCGGCAGCACCACCAGAAAGAAGACCTGGAAGGGGTTGGCCCCGTCCATGCGGGCAGCCTCTTCCAGCTGGATCGGTACCTGTACAATGAAACTCTGCAGGATCCAGATCACGAATGGCAGGTTCATGGCCGTATAGATCAGAATGATGCCGGTGTAGGTCTGGTCCAGACCGAACTGGAAGGTCCAGATACCGAATACAGGCACCAACAGAACCGCCGGTGGAACCATGCGCATCAATAGGGTGGTCATGGAGACCGTACCGCGTCCCATGAAGCGGAAGCGCACCAGCGCATAGGCCGCCATGCAGCCGATCACCAGCGTCAGCCCAGTTGAGATCAGGCCGACGATCAGGGAGTTCTTCAAGGCGCGCCCGAAGGTCGGGTCGCAATAGTCCACATGCGCCGGCTCATACCACAGAACATTGCACAAAACGGTTTCGTAGTTCTGGATTGTCGGCGTGAAGAAGAATGCGGAAACCGAAGCGTCGTAGACGTCGACATTGGTCTTGAACGAGGTTGCCAGCATGAGCGCAATCGGGCCCGCGCTCATGAACACAAGTGCTGCGATCAGGGCGTAAAAGGCAGGATTGCGGGTCTGTGTTTGGGACGCCATCAGTCATCTCCCTTTTCGGCAATCGCCCGTTGCCTGGCAGCGCGCGCTTCCTGCACGCGGTTGTAAGCAAACATCCCGATTGTGATGGCCATGAGCAGCATCAGGAGGACATTCGACATGGCCGCGGCCTCGCCGAGCTCCTGAAATTCCTGAGCGGTTCTGAAGATCCTCAGCGCAAGAATTTCAGTTGAAAGACCAGGACCGCCATTTGTCAGAACCAGAATGACTTCCAGAACCTTGAACGCATCAATAAGGCGCAGAAGCAGCGTCACGATCAGGACCGGCATCATCAGGGGAAGTTTGATGAGAATGATCTTCTGCCACTCGCTCGCCCCGTCGATCTCGGCAGCCTCCAGCGCGGACCGGGGCAGGGATTGCATTGCAGCGAGAGCGAGGATGAAAATGAAGGGGGTCCATTGCCAGACATCGGCGATCACGACTGCAATGAACGACCATGTACTGTCGGAAAGCCAGGGGATGCCTTCCAGTCCCATGTCCTTGAGGGTGCGGTTGAAAATCCCGACGGTCGGGTGGTACATATAGCGCCACATGAGACCGACAACGATGGGCGCGATCATCATCGGCAGGATGAAAACCGTGCGCAGGACGGCCATTCCGGGAATGTTGCGATCCAGAAGCAGTGCCAGCCCGACGCCTAACGCCATTTCCAACGTCACGACAACCGCAGCAAATCGGATGGTGACCCAGAAACTCTCGCGAAAGGCTTCATCGCTCATCAGATTGATGTAGTTGCGCAATCCGATGAATTCGGCCTGGCCGATCCGTTGGCTGGGGCTCCAGTCCAGAAAACTGGCATACACCATGTAGCCGATCGGATAGAGCAGCGCGATGATGAGGATGATCCCGGCAGGCGCCAGAAACAGATAGGGGGTCAGCCTGTTGGCCTTGATCGCAACGCTCATTGCTGATCGCTTTCAATGTCACGATTGAATTGGAGGCCCCCACGGCTGGGCCGTGGGGGACAGGATTTTATTGGGTCCAGGTGTAGTAACCGGCCTCATCCATGAGGGCACGGGTCCGTACCGAGACGCCTTCGAGGGATTCCTGGATCGGGAAGTCGTCGACGATGATCTTGGAGAGCGTGGTGCCCAGATCAGCGTTGATCTTACCCCAGACAGGGATAATCGGACGCCAGTCGGGATCGGCATTCTTCAATGCTTCGCCGAAGGTTTCCATGTGCGGAAACTTCTCGTTCACTTCAGGATCAGAGTGCGTCGAATAACGGGACGGATTGCCACCTGCGAGCGCAATCAGTTTGTCGGCTTTTTTCGATGTCAGCCACTGCATCAGCAGGAAGGCTGCGTCTTTGTTCGGCGCGTTTTTCGGAATGCCGATGCCAAAGCCACCGGTTTGGGAGCCGGCGCGCACGCCAACGGGGTGCGGAGCCCAGCCAATCTTGCCAACCACCTTAGATTTGTCGGGATTGTTGACCTGACCGGCAAAGACGGTGGAGTCGAGGAACATTGCGGAATTGCCCTGCAGGAAAGAAGCGCCTGCTTCAGCAAAGCCGAATGTCTTGGATCCTTCAGCACCGCAGTTCACGATCTTTTTCAACGCCTCGGCCGCTTTGACACCGGCTTCGTTGTCGACGATCGGGTTCCACTCGTCATCGAAAATTCTGCCGCCAAGCGGAGCAAGGTGAAGCAGGAAGGCGTGGCTGGCGTGGTGACCTGAAGCGGCACGTGAGGCCAAACCGCCCATGCCTGGTTCCAGTTCGGGGATCAGGCAGGCAAGTTCGAGAAGCTCATCATAGGTTTCGGGAACCTTGAGGTCATGCTTTTCGAAAATGTCCTTCCGGTAACCGAGGATGGATGTTTCCGATCCAAACGGCAGGCCGAACAACGAGCCGGTCGGGCCCGGAAGATATCCCTTTTTGCCACCCGCGACGCCGATATTGGCGACGTATCCATCGATCAGATCTTCTGCGTCGAAATTCGGGTCAGCAAGCTTCGGGTTCATGAAATAGCGTGCAAGATTTTCCAGCTGATCGGCATAAACATAGTCAGCCTTGGAAAAGACGACATAGGCGATCAGGTCGTAGTCGCCCTTGTTCTTGGTCAGCTCAAGCGTCTGACGTTCGCGCATTTTCAGATATTGAAGCTGGTCGACTTCAACATTGATGCCTGTTTCCTTGGTGAATTCCGGCAGCACCTTCATGACCGCATCGAAATGCGGGTGAGCAGGAAAATTCACGACCAGTGTTTCACCGCTATAATCCGCGTAAGGGTCTGCGATGGCCGAAGTCGCGGCCATGGCCAGCCCGGCGGCAGCGCATACGGTTGTTTTCAGATAACTCAGCATATTACTCCTCCCTTGCAACAATTCTCAGATCACCGAATGGCAACCTCTGTCTCGCGGTCGAACATGTGAATACCTTCCGTGTTGACCGCAAATCTCAGTGTTTCACCCAAGTCGATAGGTGTTTCCGACTTCAATTCGACTTCGACATTCTGGTCGCCGCACGCGCACAACAGCACTGACTGTGCGCCGATGTATTCAGAGACGATTACCTTGAGATCGATGGAACTTTCGTCCGGTGCGTCCGGGTTGAAATGAAGATCCGACGGCCGGATGCCCAACGTGAGGGTGGCATCGCTATGGGCCTTGGCCGCGGCGATCTTGTCTTCCGGCAACGCGATGTCGAAACCTGCTCCTTGCACAAAAAGCTGGCCGTCGCGCTCCTCCAGATTGGCATCCAGAAAATTCATGGGCGGAGACCCCAGAAATCCGGCAACGAATTTGTTGACCGGTCGTTTGAAGAGTTCTTCCGGTGTTCCCTGTTGCTGGATATAGCCGCCATGCATGACGACGATCCGATCAGCCAACGTCATGGCTTCGATCTGGTCGTGGGTCACATAAATCATGTTCTTGCGCACCTTTTGACGCATGAGCGCCAATTCGGCACGCATCTGGCCGCGAAGCTTGGCGTCCAGGTTCGATAGCGGTTCATCGAAAAGAAACGTGCCGGCGTCGCGGGTCAGGGCCCGCCCCATGGCAACGCGCTGCCGTTGTCCGCCGGAAAGTTCTCCCGGCTTTCTGTGCAGGAACTTGGTCAGGCCGAGCATATCCGCAACGGCGCCGACTTTTTGGTCGATTTCCGCTTTGGGCCGCCTTTGCAGTCTCAATGCGAACGACATGTTCTTGGCGACATTCATATGCGGATAAAGCGCATAGTCCTGGAAGACCATTGCCAGGTCACGGGCCTTTGGCTCCAGATGACTGACCGGCTTTTCGTTGATATAGATTTCGCCGGAGCTCACGGTCTCCAGGCCCGCGATCATGCGCAATGTTGTCGACTTACCGCAGCCCGATGGCCCGACAAGAACGGTGAACTCGTTCTCGTGCATTTCCAGATTGATACCGTGCAGGACTTCAAAGTCGCCGTATCGCTTCACCAGATTTTCCAGATGAATACGAGGCATGTTTCCTCCCGAGCCGCCAAACTCTTCATTGGCACTGTTATGTTACCGGTCACATTAGCAGAAATGTTATCGGTAACAAGTATTTTTTTGACGCTAAGGGAAGATTCTTCGTTGGAGAGTGGGCTCAGCAGCTCTGTCGAAAGGCGACGGTCGCCGGCACATCGATGTGTTGGGGCGCGCTAAGCAACGGATCGCTTGAGGAAAACAGCTTCTTCAAAAGCTTGCCTGTTTCCCGACCGATCCCTTCAGGATTGACGACCACTGTCGAGATGCTCGGGGTGGCAAAGCGGGACACTTCGAAGTTACCAAAGCCAGCAACAGCAATATCGCTGGGGATCTTGTATCCCTGCGACAAGAGCCAGCTTTGCGCCCCGAACGCAGCAACGTCCGAAACACAGATCAGACATTGCGTGTCCGGATGGTCTCGCATCAACTGCGACGCGGCAGCAGCACCGCTCTCAATGGAAAGTGGCGGCATGCCGAAGCCGATCAGCCGATGACAATCCAGTCCGGCGTGTTCCATGGCGGAAACAAAGCCCATGCGCCGCGCCGCGCCACGGGTCCAGTCATCCTGGCTTTCGCCCACAAAGGCAATCCGTTCATATCCTTTTGCGATGACTTGCTCAGTCATTTTCTTCGCGGCTTCGAAGTTGGAAAACCCGACTGTATGCGCAATCGGACGGTCAGGCTTCTCCCAGATTTCAACAACGGGAACTGCTGAGTCTTCCATCAAGCGCCTTGTCCTGTCGGTGTGACCGTCATAGGAAAGAACTATGGCTTCGGGCCGACGCCGAAGCATTGTTTCAAGCAGCTCTTCTTCCCTGTCAGCCGAGTAAGCCGTGTGGCCGAGCAGGATCTGCAATCCGATTTCCTCAAGCTCTTCGGTGAGCGATTGCACTGTCAGCGCAAAATGAAGGTTGTTGAGGGAAGGCAGGAGAGTTGCGACGAAGCCGGACTTCTTGGTTGTCAGGCTGCCTGCCATCTGGTCGGGAACATAGTTCATGTCCCGAACGATTTTCAGGATATGCGCTCGTGTTTCCGGAGAAACGGGGCTGTCCTTTCGCAGGGCGCGGGACACAGTCATTCGGGAAACGCCCGCAGCTTTTGCGACATCCCGCATCGTGACCGGACTTGGTTTACCGCTTTGCTCCGTCACCCCTTTGCCTCCAGGTAGTCTCAGCACACCGGTGCAATTCCATCACATGCTCTGGCGCCCATCAGGAACAAAGATCCTGAAGGGGTGTCGGGTGTCCTCAGCAAGCGATGGAGGCTTGCCTGGATACCGGTACCACCCCCCAATGGCAGGGTAGGACAAACTGTCCTTCCGACAAAGAGATGGGATGTTATCGATCACATATGTGAGCGGAAACATCCCACCAGTCAAGTGAAGGTAAAGGCTTTTATCCAGCCCCGGGCAGGTGTCCAGGGCTTCGTTCAGGCCGGTTAGCGCTCAAGCGCACCAATGCCGGAGAAGCGGAAGGCTTCTTGTTGAAGAGCATCAAGTTCTGCCGCCTCAAGCTGATCATGGGCAACCGTGATCCTGCCGAGGAAAACAAGTGGCAGTTCGCTCGCGCGATCTTCCAGATCGGCCTTGATCGCTTCAGCTGTCGCAGCACCGACATCGTCACCCATGCGCATGGGCGTTGCGTCCAACTCGCCACGGCGAATGGCATCAAGCTCAAGGCCTGTACCGCCCCAGCCGGTCGAAAAGACTTCCTTTTCCTTGCCAACCGAAACTTGCGCCTCAACGCTGCCCATCGCCATGGCGGTGTTGGCGTTGTGGATGATAGTTGCTTCCGGATAGGCCTGAAGGATCAGGCTTGTGCCTTCAAATCCACCTTCACGCTGATATTCGCCATAGTGCTCGTAAGCGACTTTCCAGTTGCCTTTTTCCATGACGCAGTCTTTGAAATCACCGGACCGTTGATCGTCTGTGATACCCGGAATACCCCGGTTCATTGCCATGGTGACATCCGACCCGAGACGCTCCAGCATATAGTCGCACATGACAAGAGCACCTGCTGCCGACGAGAAGTCGAACCACACGTCAGGCTGGTTCTTCAGATCCTTTAGCGGCGTGTGGAATGCCCAAACGTACGTTGTGAAGTCTTCATTCTCGGCCAGTTTGTCGATGTTGTCGGCCTGAATGGCCAGTTCGGACGGACCGAAGATCACATAGTCATAAATGTCTCCATCCTGGAGCACCTGATTGGCGTAGGTCGACTGAAGCGAATGTTCGATCTGACGGCTGGCAAACTCAGTGGTGTTGTATTTGATGCCGAGTTCATCCAGGCGCTTTGTCAAAGCCAGATAGTTTCTCGCCCAGAAGTCGGATGTGTCCGCCGACGGGTAGATCAACGCGATTTCCACCGGCTTTTCCTGCGTTCCGGTAAAGGGGACGCCTTCAGCACCGACAACCGCCTGCAGTGCCTCCAGTTTTCCTTCCGCGTTTACCTCACCGGGGACCCAGTAGTCGCGGTCTGCGATACCGGGCAGCTCCTTCAAAGGCAATTTGTCTTCAGCAAGTGCGCTCGTGCCGGATAGCAGCAGGAGAGCGAGTGTGGACTTAAGCAGTGTATTCATCATCTTTTCCTCCCTGTGATGAATGCCGCGGTAAGGGATCTCAGCCACTGGCAACGGGTGCGCCAGACAACAGAGATCCAATGAGAAGCAGAAGCAGCAGTCCTCCGCCGGTCAGGCCGCACAGCCGTAGCAGCCTGAGGCTTTCGGGCGTCGTCAGACCGGCCACGAAACCTTTGGCTCCGTCACGGTCCTTCTTTTGAAGCCATGTGTAGAGTGCTACCGATGAAACGATCACGACCCCGGAGGCAACGGATTGCCAGAAGAACTCGATCCTGAGCGTGACCAAAGCATTGATCATCATCGACAGAAGCAGAACACCTGCCAGTGAGCCGAGCATGGAAGCCCGCCCGCCAAACAGAGACGTTCCGCCAACGACAACCGCCGCAATGACATGAAGGTTGAAATAAGGTGCTGACGTTGCCTGGATCGCGTTCAGTTTGCCTGTCAGCATGACGCCGGCGAGTGCTGCTGACGCACCCATGAGAACATAGGCATAAATCTTGTAGCGATCGACAGCGATCCCGGTCATTTCAGCAGCTTCCGGATTGGAGCCGATAGCAACTGTGTAGCGCCCGAAATAGGTCTTCTTCAGCAGCCAGTAGCCGAGTGCCATTGTCAAAAGGCCAATGATCACCGGCACGGGAATGAAACCCGGGATCTGTCCTCTGCCGATGTCGGTCATAAGATCCGGAAATCTGGCCAGCACAAGGCCCTTGGCAATGACAAGAGCAAGTCCGCGATAGACAAGGTCCATGGCCAGGGTGCCGATCAAATCAGGAACCTTGAACTTGGTGATCACCAGACCGTTGATCAGACCAAACAGGGCGCCGAGCATCAGTGCAAATGCAATTGCGATAGGCGTTGAAAATCCATATTGCTTGATCAGGAACGCCATCACGATGCTCGACAGAGCCGCGATCGAGCCAATGGAAAGGTCGATGCCTCGCTGGGTTATGACGAATGTCATCGCCATTGCCATCGGCATATAAAGAGCAGCGTCCAAAAGGATCAGGTTCAGGTTTGAAAGCCTGAAATACCGTGCCGGTTCGGCCACGCCCATGAAGAGAAGTATGGCCAGGATCATGACCATCGGACCGATTATGGCCAGGAACGGCTCGATGCGTTCTGAAAGCTTCATCGGTGTTCCAGGATGTGTGGTTGTTGCCATCTTGTCCTCCTAAGCCGCTTCTTCCGCGCCGACGATCAGACCCAGCACATCCTGCTGGGAACTGTCGGCTACCTTGACCACGCCGGCACATTTGCCGCGGCGCTGGACATGAACGCGGTCGGCGACTTCAAAAACGTCGTCCAGGGAGTGGGAGATCAAAATGACCACCAGGCCCTGTTCCTTCAGTGTCTTGATGAGTTTCAGCGTGCGCGCTGTTTCCTGGGGCCCGAGAGCCGCAGTCGGTTCGTCCATCACGAGGACCCGAAGGCCCTCGTGATAGACGGCCCGCGCGATGGCCACCGCCTGTCGCTGACCTCCAGACAGGCTTGCTGTGGGAACATCGAGCGAGCGTAACCGAACGCCGAGACGTTCAAACAGCACGCGCTCCGTTTCGGTGCGCATCTTCTTGTTGTCGAGCGTTGTTATGCCGAGGAAAGAACGGGTGAGCTCGTTTCCAAGGAACATATTCGCTGCCGGATCGAGGTGATCTGCAAGAGCCAGTGTCTGATACACAGCATCGATGCCCTGATCGATTGCATCGGAGTGGCTGTTCATGACGAGTTGTTCGCCGCCGACGAATATTTCGCCCTCGGTCGGTTGATAAACGCCGGTTAGAATCTTGATCAGTGTCGATTTGCCTGCCCCGTTGTCGCCGACAATCGCAAGGACTTCGCCTGCATAAGCCTCCAGATTGACTTGCGAGAGCGCGTGGACCCCGCCAAATCGCTTGGAGATGTTGCGCATAACGACCAAGGGTTCTGCATCTTTGGTGCCCGAAGACATTGTTTCACCCTGAATTTTAGACAAAGCTCTCCTGTCCACGGCAGCGCCACGGCAAAAAAGACCTTCAGTTGTTGCTTTGCTCGGTTGTCAGCAGGTCGCCTGGCGGCTGCGTCAGGCGACCCGCTTCGTGATTGCTTACTTGCCCCAGATGGCGGAGTAAGCCTCACGGTAAGGCGTATCGGGATCGAAGGAGTTGCTGTCACCCATCTTCTCAAGTCCTGCTTTCGTCACAAGAGCCGGTGAAGTGACGTAACCGGAACAAGGCTGCCCTTGCACGGCACGATTCAACTCGTCGACAAGTTGCCAGCCTTGCAGGTTAAGCGGTTCAGCAACGGTGATCGTCTGGTAGCCACCGGTTCGGATACGTTGGAAAGCGGCTTCCGAACCGTCTCCGGCGGAACCCGCCTGCGGGCCGTCAGCGGCGGAAATTCCTGCAGATGTCAACGCCGGTCCCATGAAATCGAAATACAGATCATTGATCGCGAGCGCATGTGTCCAGCTGTCTCCGTATTTCTGCAAAAGACTTGTGGTGAGTGGGCCCATACGGGTCGATGTGTCGGCAATTGGGGTGTCGACATATTCCAGAACCTTGCCACCGGCGGCTTCAACGGTTTCTTTCAGCCGATCAGCCTTGTCGATCGCGATCTGATAGGTGGAGTCGGTGAAGATAATGACACCGATATCCTTGCCGCCGTCGTCGATGGCCCAATTCGCAGCGACTTCAGAAACGGTCATCGCATCGGTTGAGATGTTGGCGAAGATGCCTCCAGGTGCGTCACAGCCGATCTTGGGACCGGAGTGCCATGCAACCATTGGAATATTTGCTGAGACAACACCTTCAAGTGCAGCTTGCTGCTCAACAGCGTCAAAGCCGTTAATGACAATCCCGTCGGGCTGAAGTGCCAGAGCCTGACCGATGGCAGCGGTCCGGCCTTGGATAGAGCCTGCGCCGTCCAGGACGCGGACTTCCCAACCGATTTTGTCGGCAGCTTCTTCAACACCATTGGTCACGCCCAGGATGCCGCCGTTCTTGAGGTCGGCTGCGACTACTACGATGGTCTTGCCATCAGCACCCGCCGGGCCACTTGTCGGGCCGTCCCATGCAGCCTCTGCAAATGCAGGCAACACGGAACCGGCAAGCATTGTTGTTGCCAAGATGGTCTTTAGAAAATCACGCTTTTGCATTCTATCCTCCCTATGCAAAATTCTTATTTTTTCGCAGCGCCTTTGCGGCGTTGCGCATAGCCGGCAATGCCGATCGCGATCAGCAACGTCACGCCATTGAAGAGCGGCTCGACCCAGAACGATCCGCCAAATTGCTGGATGCCAGAGATCCCGACAGCCAGGATGGCAACACCGACAACGGTGCCCCAAACATTGACCCTCCCGGGTTTGATAGTCGTCGATCCAAGGAACGCACCGACCAGAGCAGGCAGCAGGAATTCAAGGCCGACGCTCGCCTGACCAATCCGAAGCTTTGAAGCCAGCAATACTCCGGCAAGCGCAGTCATCATCCCGGACGCCATGAAGGATCCGATGACGTATTTGCGTGTGGGAATGCCGTTGAGTTGCGCAGCACGCTGGTTGGCGCCGATGGCATAAAGGTATCGGCCAATGGGTGTGTATTCGAGCACCAGCCACATAGCGATGGTAATGGCAAGCACGTAAAACCCTGTAATCGGCAGGCCGAACAGGAACGTGCCATTAACTGCATAAAACCCTTCCGGCAAGACACCGACCACCTGGCGACCACCTGTGTGCCAAAGTGCAATCGCGTAAAGTACCGTGCCGGTGCCGAGGGTTGCGATGAAACTGTCAATCTTGGCGACTTCCACGAGCAGTCCGTTGAAGAAGCCGGTCATTGCACCGAGCATCAGAACGATCATGACTGCAGCCGGCCAGGGGATGCCGAACATGGTTTGCAGGCTGATAGCCAGAATATGCCAGAGCACGATGCCGTAACCGACCGTCAGGTCGATCCGTCCAGCCGCCATCGGGATCATTGCCCCTAGAGACAGGAGCGCAATGATGGCTTTGTCGGAAATGATCGCACGCAGGTTCAAGAGCGTTGGGAACGTCCGCGGCAACAGGATCGAAAACAGCAGGATAAGAAGCAGGGTCAGGATCACGAGCCCATAAACGGGCAGGAGCCTGAAAAGCCTGCTGCGCAGCGACAGGCCTTCCATTTCCGCCTTGGTCGGCTCCAGTGCATTGGATTCAAGAGATTGCATGTTTCTTATCCTTAGGCAGCTGCGGCATTGCTGGCCGAAGCCGCTTGAATCAGGTTTTCCGTGGACAGTTTGGTGCCCGAGAGTTCTTCAACGATCTTGCCCTGGCTGAAGACGATCGCGCGATGGCAGATCGTTGCGACTTCTTCAAAATCGGTCGACACGAGCAAAAGCCCGACGCCTTCGCGCAGTGCCTTGTTCAGGAGCGCATAGATTTCCGCCTTGGCGCCAACATCAACGCCGGCAGTCGGGTCTTCGCAGATCAGGAGCTTGCGTTTTGTCGCCAGCCATCTGGCGATCACAACCTTTTGCTGGTTGCCGCCCGAGAGCGCTTCAATGGCAAGCGACTGGTCGTTTGGGCTCAGTGCGACTTCCCGGCCGATCTCCTCCGCCATCTTTGTTTCCTTGTCCGGTGACAGGAAAGACAGGAGGCCCCGTCCGGTCGATGCCGGGTTCAAAAACGTGTTCTCGCGAATGGAGAGGGGAAGGGCAACGGACTCTTCGGTACGGTCTCGGGCGACCAGACCAATGCCGGAATCAAGCGCTGTTTTGGCGTTGCGAAGGTCCGGGCTGCCCTGACCGTTCAGGACAACCTCGCCTTCATGATCTTCCATGCCGTAAAGGGCCCTGGCAATCTGCTCATGACCTGCGCCGCGCAACCCGACCAGCCCGACCAGCTCGTTCTGGTGCAGCGTGAAATCAACCGGTCCCGCATTGTGTGTTTTCAGGTTCGACACGCTAAGGACGGGTTTCCCGGGAGCTTCGGCAAGTTTGCTGACCTGACGGGTCTTGCGCCCGACAATCATGTGAACGAGTTCTTCCGTTGTCGTGTGCTGTATGGCCCGTACGCCAACAAGCACACCGTCGCGAAGAACCGCAACACGGTCGGCGATCTGGAAAATCTCGTCCAGCCTGTGGGACACATAGATCATGCCGACACCGCGTTCACGAAGCGGCCTGAGTGCATTGAACAGGCGGTTGACCTCATCTGCCGGAAGAGAAGCAGTCGGTTCGTCCAGAACAAGGAAATCACAATCGACCGCAAGGGCACGGGCAATCGCCACGAGGGACTTCTCCGTTCTGGAAAGGTCCTGCACCCGGGTCGTTGGATCGAAATCGCAACCAACTTTCTTAAGGGCTTCAGCAGCGAAATTTTCTGCGTTGCCCCAATTGATCAGACCGAGTTTTTTGGAAAAGCCAAGCGCAAGAGACATGTTCTCGGCAACGGTCATCCACTCGATCATGCCCAGATCCTGGTGGATGAAGGCGACGGATTGACGTTGCCCAAACCCACCCGGGCGATGCTCGTAAGGCTCGCCGTCGATCAAAACACGCCCTGCGTCGGGTTTGTGAATACCGCCGAGAATCTTGATGAGTGTTGATTTACCGGCGCCGTTCTCGCCCAAAAGCGCGACGATTTCGCCGCGGTCTACGGCAAGGGAAACGTCCCGAACGGCGTAAGTCCCACCGAAATGCTTTTGGATGCCGTCAAAGAACAGCCGGTTTTGTAAACTGCCTGGCACTATCTTCCTCCCGCCGCGACCGGACTGTGCATCTTCTCCCAAGACAGACATTGAGTTACCGGTAACGTGGCATTATCATTGACTCGTCATATGGGTAAGTCAATCAAAAAAGTTACCGGTAACTTAAATTTTGTCTGAACAGAAAATTGCTAGTAAAAACAATAAAGTAAGCCTTGCTGAGGTTGCCAGGGCGGCCGGCGTCTCCAAGATGACCGCCAGTCGCGTCCTCAGAGATGAAGGTGGTTTTTCCGAAAAGACACGCGTCAAGGTTTTGGCAGAGGTCGAGCGGCTCGGGTATCTGCCCAACCGACTGGCGACCGTCTTTGCCGGCGACAAGAAATCGACTTTTATAGGGGTGAGCATTCCCGACCTTGGCAATGAGGTGTTCACACACGTTTTGGAGGGGATCGACCGGAAGCTGGTGAGCTTCAATCATCAGACTGTTCTGGGCATGACACAGCATGTCCTTGCAGAAGAGGAAAGCTGGGTTGAGACCGTGTTGTCCTGGCAACCGGCAGGCTTGATCCTGACAGGCCGCGCGCATACGCCAAGAGCTTTGCAACTGCTCGTCGGGTCCGGTGTGCCGCTGGTAGAAATCTGGGATCTGAATTCCAGCCCGATCGACATGTGCGTCGGCCTCAACCACTTTGACAGCGGCTATGACATGGGCCGTTTTCTTTTGTCCAAGGGCTATCAGAAATTTGGTTATGTGGGCACGTCTCACGACACCGCGAATGCGGCAACAGCCCGGCTTCACGGATATGCGAAGGCTATTGAAGATGGCGGAGGCCGCCTGACAAAACAGCTGTGCCTGAATGATATTCCGGGGTTTTACCCCGGCTTTTACGGAACGGAGCAGCTTCTGTCCGCGGATCCGTCAGTAGAGGTTGTATTCTTTCAGAACGACAATATGGCGGTGGGTGCAGTCCAGTTCTGTGAAGCGCAGAAAATTTCCATACCGGGCGACCTGGGAATTGCAGGTTGGGGCGAGTTGCCGATTGCGTCGGTCCTGCCGTATCGATTGACCACGGTACAGGTAAATCATCTCCGCATCGGACAGCTGGCGGCTGAAAAACTGCTTTTGCGGATCAATGGCGACCTGCTTGAGCCTGTCTCTGATGTCGGCTTCACGCTTGTCGCCGGAGATACGGTTTGAGGTTATGTGAGCTTCGGGTTAGGTGGTGTTGCCCAAATCCAGCGTGACAGGGCAAAGCGTGCAGCTTTTCGGCAATCGGCCGCCGATGTTTTCGAGAATAGCCTTCGCGACAGTCTGCCCGAGCTCGTGCCCATTTGTGCTGATTGTTGTCAGTCTTGTGTTGATCGTCTGTTCTCTCGACGTTCCGTTGAAGCCCATGACCCGCACATCCTCGGGTACTCGGAAGCCTGCCTTCAGGAGGACTCTCAATCCTCCGATGGCCATTGCATCATTCAGATAAAAAATCCCGTCAACTTGCAAACCGTCTTCTAGCAGGCGATGTGTCAGGAGCTCTCCACTCTCTGCCTGACGCGGAAGGTCGGGTTCCGTCAGAACGTGCGTTTCCGCACCGGCTGCGGTCATGTCACCTATGAAACTCTCCATGCGCCGGGATGCACAAATGTCTTTATGCGTTTCAGCGCCTATGTAAGCGACCTTGCGCAGCCCGAGTTCCAGAAAGTGGCTTGCTGCAATTTTCCCGGCTTCCACATGTGACGGGCCGACGGTGGCTTGCCCTTGCGGGTCATCTCCATCCCAGATTTGAATGTGAGGAACTCCGAACCGCTGAAGCAGTATTTGTGTGCGCTCAGTGGAGGCGATGCCGCCACTGCGTACCAGAAATGCCGGTCGCAGGCTCAGGAGTTCCTGGACCTGACGTTCTTCCACTTCAGGGTCCATGAGACTTTCCGCAATGAAGATTGAGAGCGAGGCTTGATCGAGGAGGCTGTGAAGGCTGCTTATGATCTCGGCATAAACCGTATCGGCTATGGAGGGGATCAGCACCGCGACCAACATGCTCTTGCGCGCACTGAGCGAGCCGGCGAGCCGGTTTGGAACATATCCGAGTTGGTCGGCAGCTTCGAAAACGCGTGTTCGCGTCTGCTTGGAGATAGCGCCAGTCCCCCGCAAAACCTTCGAAACAGTCATGGTGCTGACATTCGCCAACTTGGCGACGTCCTCTAGCGTGACCATACATTTTCCTCCAACCCGGGTGCCCGTCCTCTGTGACAAAATAACTGTCTTAGCTGAGTTGACAATCGAATTTGTTATCGATAACTCGTAATAAGGTTATCGATAACCTAAAGGCAAGTTTGCACTTGAGTGATCGATTTTCGGGAGGAAAGATTGGTTTATTGGCGGTGGCTATGGCGCTTCATTGACTGGACGATGGCAGCGCTGCTCCTGGCGATGATTGTGCTGGTTTTTACGAATGTGGTCTTGCGATACGGCTTTTCATCCGGATTGCGACCATCTGTCGAGCTGTCACGATTGGGACTTGTCTGGGTTGTCATGCTTGGCGCGGCTGTGGTTCTGCGCCGAAGTGAACACCTTGCAGTGACGGAATTTTCCGAGGTGCTGTTTCCAAAGCTTGTGCCGCTGCTGCGTCGCTTGGCCTACCTCGTCATTCTGGTCGCAGTCTTGATGCTGTTCTGGGGTGCGTTTCGTCAGATGAACGCAAACTGGAACAATATCTCGCAGCTGACAGGATTGCCGTCCGCCCTGTTTTATCTTGCCGGCGTTGTCTCCGCCGTCTTGATGACCATCATCGCAGCGGTACGTGTGTTTTTTCCCAACGCGTTGGACTTCGATGAAGAACAGGAGGAAAGTCATTGACCCTCCTTCTGTTTCTGAGCGTCCTTATCGGCGCTATTCTTCTCGGATTGCCGGTTGCTTTTGCCCTGCTCCTGGCGGCAATCGCGCTGATGCTTCAACTGAACCTGTTCAGCGCCGACATCCTTGCCCAGGCGCTCATCAACGGTGTCGACAGTTTCCCGCTGCTTGCAATTCCGTTCTTTCTGGTCGCTGGCGAAGTGATGTCCACCGGCGGATTGTCCAAGCGCATAGTGCGCATGGCGGTTTCCTTGATCGGTCACAAGCGTGGCGGCCTTGGCTACGTCGCCATTCTGACGGCGATCCTTCTTGCGGGCCTTTCAGGTTCGGCTGTCGCTGACGCGGCAGCGCTCGTCGCGATCCTTTATCCGATGATGCAAAAGGCCGGATATCCAAGCGGTCGTTCGGTTGGCCTGCTGGCGTCAGGCGGGATCATTGCGCCCGTGATCCCACCTTCACTGCCGCTGATCCTGATCGGGGTTGCCGGAAATATTTCGATCAAGAACCTCTTCCTGGGCGGCATCGTTCCCGGCCTGATGATGGGTGTCGCGCTGATGCTGGTCTGGAATGTGCTCATGCGGCACGAAAACATCGAAACGCTGGAGCGGGCGACGACTGAAGAACGGATCGCCGCATTCAAGGATGGCATCTGGGCGCTGTTGTTGCCGGTCATCATCATTGGAGGCATCCGCTTCGGTGTCTTCACACCAACGGAAGCAGCAGTGGTTGCAGCCGTCTACGCGATCCTGGTTTCAACGGTGATCTACCGTGAAATGACGCTGCAGGGGTTCTTCCAGATACTCGTGAACGCGGGACGTTCGACGGCCATGGTGATGTTTCTGGTCGGCTGCGCCATGGTGGCCGCTTGGCTCATCACCGTTGCGCAACTGCCGCAACAACTGGCGACCTTGCTCGGCCCCTTGGTTGAGAACCCGCGTCTGCTGATGGCCGTGATCATGATACTGGTGCTGTGCGTCGGGATGGTGATGGATCTGTCGCCAACGATCCTCATCCTGGTACCGCTGCTCATGCCGGTGGTCAAACTGGCCAACATCGATCCTGTCTATTTCGGACTGATGTTCGTCATCAACTGCTCCATCGGACTGATCACTCCTCCAGTTGGAACTGTCCTGAACGTCGTTTGCGGCGTCGGCCGTGTGCCGATGTCAGCGGCGGTCAAAGGCTCTTGGCCTTTCATCGCTGCATATCTGGTGCTCCTCGCACTCTTCGTTGCGTTCCCGAGCATCATCACAGTCCCGATGAAATGGTTCATCGGCTGAGTAGGGAGGAATTCTCAATGAAAAATCACCTGACAAAAATTGGTCTGGCCACGTTCCTGACACTGAGCATGGCAACATCGTCGCTAGCAGAAGTCACACTCAAGTTTGCACACGCAGCACCTGAGACCGATCTGCAGCAGGATCTTGCGAAGTTCTTTCAAAAGGAAGTCGATGCGCGCACCAACGGCGAGGTCAAGGTTCAGATCTTTCCTCAAGGGCAGCTTGGAAATGACGCGACCATGATCGATGGCGCGCGCGCGGGCATCATCGATGTCGTCATGGTCGGCCTCAATAACTTTTCCGGCCTGATGCCGGAGTCGGCTGCCTTCACGCTGCCATTCATGTTCCCGACGCGCGAGACAGCTTACTCGGTTCTGGATGGAGACGTTGGTCAGAGCGTTCTTGCAAAATTCGAAGATCATGGCCTGAAGGGGCTTGGGTTTCCCGAAAACGGCTACCGCAACATGACCAACAACAAAGGCCCTATCCGCACACCTGACGATGTTGCGGGATTGCGTATGCGTGTCAACAATTCCAAAGCGCTCAACGACATGTTCGCCGCGCTGGATGCGAACCCACAGCAAATCCCGGTGGCAGAGCTTTATACCGCCCTGGAAACTGGAGTTGTCGACAGTCAGGACCATCCGATTGGGGTCACACTGTCTTTCAAGTTCTATGAGGTTCAGGACTATCTGAGCATGACACAGCATGCCTATTCACCCTTGGCAGTTGCCATGAACCTGAGCAAGTTCAATGGATTGACCGAAGAGCAGCAAAAGACTGTACTTGAGGTTGCCGCTGAAGCGGTCGCTATGCAGCGCGAGTTGAGCATCTCCAAGGAAGACGAAATGATCACCGCGCTTGAGGAAGCCGGAATGAAAGTCAACCGCGACGTGGATGGAGCGGCATTTCAGGACAAGGTAAAGCCTGTATGGGACGCCTTTATCGAGCAAAATGGCGACACGCTTGTAAACGCCATTCTCGCAGCGTCGCAAAATTAATCGACGCCTAAGAACTCGATTGTCTAATGCTCAGCTGTGGCCCGATCTCCAAGCGGATCGGGCCGCTGTCATTGTCACCCGTGCCGCGCAGCAGCGAGACAATGATTTCTCCTGCCTTTTGACCGATTTCGACCGGATGTGGATCGACCGTCGTTAGTGTCGGCACACAGACCGATGAGATATCGTAAGCGCCGAAGCCGGCAATGGCGATGTCTTCAGGCACTCTTACGTCTTTGCGCATGCATTCTGTCAAAGCACCGAACGCCGACAGATCCGAAACGCAAATAACAGCGTCCGTATCCGGGTAATCCTTCAAGAGCAGGGACATCGCATCAGCGCCTTCGCGCATTGAAATCGGTGGTTCTCCTGCGCCGATCAATCGATCCTTCGACAGATTGTGCCGGTTCATGGCGTCGATGAAACCGCGGCGACGGTCAGCACCACGCGTGTCGCCGTCGGTATCCCCTCCGATAAAGGCGATGCGTTTTCGGCCGGTTTTGACCAGATGCCCGACAAGGTCATGCATGGTGGCCGAATTGGAAAACCCGACGACGTGGCCTATCGGGTCTTCAGGCAGATCCCAGGTCTCGATGACGGGGATTTTGGCTCTTTCAAGGAGTTGGCGTGTTCGCGTTGTGTGGCGCCCGCCTGTGAGCACAATGGCTTCAGGCCGCCGTTTCAGGAACTGCTCGACAATCCGCTCCTCTTCTCGAATGTCGTAGTTGGAATACCCAAGGAGCACTTGCAAATCCGAATTCTTGAGAACTTCGGAAAGCGCGCCCACCGTATCGGCAAAGTTGGCATTGTTGATGGAAGGGATCGTCACGGCGACAAATCCGGTGCGCTGAGACTTGAAGGTCGCCGCAGTGCTGTCGAAAACATATCCGAGATCGTCGGCGATCTGCAGGATGCGTTTCCGCGTCTTCTCACCGACCGATGCATGCTTTTTGAAGGCACGGCTGACGGTCATCACGGAAACGCCCGCCTTTTCAGCGACATCCTTCATTGTAACAGGTCGTTGCATACGCCCTCCGCTCTCAAAACAGGCGTAAAACTGTCAGAACGCACAAGCAACTGCAAACAAGACTGCCGCCGGCTGACCATGCGCTCTGAAGAAACCAAGAATTCGGCGGTTTCAGCCTGTGTATTCGTTGGCCTCGGTTACGTGGTGATGAATGCGGCCATCGAAAAACTCAGCCACTATTTCGCCGGTGACTTCGCGCGATTCGTTGCGGGCTGCGCTTTCCAGTGCACCCGCCATCGCGGTTTTGTCAGGATAGGTTATGGCCAGGATAAGCGGGAATTCCGGAGCGCCTTCGTCCCGTTCTTCACCGAACATTACCCGCACATCCGTATTGCCGGGAAATTGCCGCCACAGAGGAACAAGGCGTTCGGTTACCGCAGATCTGAACGCGTCTGTCCGGCCTGTCTTGATGCTGCCCTCGAAAAGCGCGAAACGGGTGATCATTTAAATTGCTCCTTGTCGGGTCCCTTGAAAAATTCCATCAGCGCGGCCTGGTCTTCACCGCCAAGTCCGGCAGATGTCAGCATCCTGTGCACCTCAGCGCACAAGGCCGTCAGCGGCATTGCGGTATGGGTCCGGCGTGCCAGATCCTGCGCGCCGTTGAGATCCTTGACCATGTTGTCGATCCGACCCGTGCGCCGGTAATCCTTGTCGACGAAACGGGGCATGTATTCCTGCAGGATGGCACTGTCTGCCCGGCCACCTTTCAGCGCAGTTGGGATCTTTTGTGCATCGACTCCCGCATCCAGCGCGAGCTGGGTTGCTTCTGCGACGGCCAGAAAACCGAGGCCGCAAAGGACCTGGTTGATAAGCTTGGTCGTCTGACCGGCGCCAACCGGGCCCATATGAGTGTAGTTGCTGGAGACATGTTTCAGGAGCCGGTGTGCATCCTGAACGTCAGCTTCAGCACCACCGGCCATCAGCGTCAGCTCGCCGATCAAGGCCTTTGGCGCACCGCCAGACAGTGGGCTGTCCACCCATCGCAAACCTGCGTCGGCGGCCTGTGCCGCCAGAGCCTTGGTCGCATCCGGGTCGATGGACGACATGTCGATGATGAGAGTGCCAGGTCGTGCGCCGGAAGAAACGCCGTTTTCGCCAAAAACGGCGATCTCGACGATCTTGGGCGAATTCAGGCTTGTGACCACAAAGTCCGCCTGGGACGCCGCTTCGGCAGCCGAGGCCGCGGCAATGGCACCTTTTTCGACCAGCGCAGAAACTTTTTCGGCGTCCAGATCGAATACGGTCAGTGAATTGCCGGTTTCCAGAAGGCGCATTCCGATTGCACCTCCCATGGCACCAGCGCCGATTAGAGCTGCTTTTTCGCTCATTTTGTTTCCCTTCGAAGTCCGGACAACAAGGCGGCAATCACCATGTCCGGCGTTTGATCGATTGACGCAGAGACGAACATTTCGTCCGCGGCAGGCGGTTCCAGCGTCGCGAGCTGGCTGTCCAGCAAGGCAACAGGCATGAAGTGCCCCGATCGGTTCTTCATGCGGCTGGTGAGAATGTCACGCGAGCCTTCCAGATAAAGAAAAGTCACAGGTCGTTCGGCTCTGTCGGAAATACGTTCGCGGTAGATACGCTTGAGTGCTGAACAGGCGATGACTGTTGGTGTGTCTGCGTCCTTCAGCCTGTCTCCGACCTTGTCCAGCCAAGGTGCGCGATCATCATCCGTCAGAGGCTCGCCGCGGCCCATTTTTGCAATGTTCTCTTCTGGGTGGAGGTCGTCTCCATCAACAAATGTCCCACCGATCGCACGCGCGAAACCACGACCTATTTCCGATTTGCCGCAGCCCGACACGCCCATGACGACATAGGCAACCATCACAGACACGCCGAAATGCCACCGTCGACAAAGACGGTCGTGCCGTTGACGAAGGAGGAAGCATCGGAGGACAGGAACACACAGGTTCCGACCAGCTCTTCAACTTTGCCCCAGCGGCCGGCCGGTGTGCGTTTTTCCAGCCAGGCGCTGAATTCAGGATCATTCACCAGGGCTGCGTTCAGTGGCGTGTCGAAATACCCTGGTGCGAGCCCGTTGCACTGCAGACCATGCTTGGCCCAGTCGGTCGCCATACCTTTGGTCAGGTTCGCTACCGCTCCCTTTGTCGCTGTATAGGGTGCGATGCCGGGACGTGCGAGCGCCGTTTGAACGGAACAGATATTGACGATCTTGCCGGCTCCGCGCGTGATCATGTGGCGTGCAACCGCCTGTCCGACATGGAAAACAGAGGCAATGTTGGTCTGGAGCAAGCGCTCAAACGCATCTGCCGGAAAGTCTTCCAGCTGTGTGCGGTGTTGCATGCCCGCATTGTTGACGAGAATATCGATGGGACCTGTGGCCGCTTCGAAATCATCGACAGCTTTGCGAACGGCATCGTGATCGGTCACATCGAACAACAGCTCTTCAACGCTGAAGCCCTCCGAGCGAAGCTGAGTGGCTGCCGCAGCAAGTTTGTCCGCCGAACGGCCGTTCAAAACGATCTTGGCGCCTGAAGCCGCGAGGCCACGCGCCAGAGCAAAGCCGATTCCTTGCGAAGAGCCGGTAATCAGCGCCCGTTTACCGGACAGATCAAACAGTGAAAGGCTCATCGAATTTCCTTTTTGTCGCGAATTGATTGACAGTTTTTTCGAATATGTTATCGATAACATTAGTTGTCAAGTAGGGAGCGTGCCAATGAGCAAACCCGACATTCTTCAAGTCGGTCCGTATCCGGAGTGGGATCAGATCCCGCTTCAGGAAAGTTTTCACATGCATAAGCTGTTCGAGGCATCAGACGCTGCAGCCTTTCTGTCTTCGGTTGGCGAGAGCATCCGAGGGATCGCAACGCGCGGAGAGCTGGGTGCAGACAGGGCGATGATCGAGGCCTGTCCCAACCTGGAGGTCATTTCTGTTTATGGCGTCGGGTTTGATGCGGTGGATCTTCAGGCCTGCCGGGAACGCAATATACGCGTGACCAACACACCTGACGTGCTGACCAACGATGTGGCCGACCTTGGTGTTGCCATGATGCTCGCGCAATCGCGCGGAATTGTCGGAGCAGAAACCTGGGTCAAGGATGGCAGTTGGGCCGCAAAGGGGCTCTATCCTCTCAAAAGCCGCGTCTGGGGCAAGAAGGCCGGCATTCTCGGCCTCGGCCGGATTGGTTATGAAGTTGGCAAAAGGCTTGCCGGCTTCGATCTTGATATCGCCTACAGCGACATCGGCCCGAAGGATTATGCTGCAGATTGGACATTTGTGCCCGATGCCGTCGAACTGGCACGTCACTCGGACTTCCTCTTTGTCACTCTCGCAGCCTCAGCGGAAACCCGGCATATCGTCAACAGTCAGGTGATCGAGGCGGTCGGCCCGCAAGGCATGGTGATCAATATCAGCCGTGCGTCGAATATCGACGAGGACGCATTGCTGGATGCGCTTGAAAACGGACGCCTCGGAGCAGCTGCCCTTGACGTGTTTGAGGGCGAGCCAGCACTGAATCCGCGGTTTCTGGAATTGAACAACGTGCTCTTACAGCCGCACCACGCCTCCGGTACCGTCGAAACCAGAAAGGCCATGGGCAAGCTGGTACGTGACAATCTGAAAGCTCATTTCGATGGTCGCGATCTATTGACGCCTGTGCTGTGAGGACATCATGAAAGCCATAGTGATACACGCAGCCGAAGACCTGCGCATTGAGGAGCAGAGCGTTGTGCCTCCCGGTCCGGGTGAGGTTCAGATCGAACTTGCGAGAGGCGGCATTTGCGGCTCCGATCTGCACTACTACAACCATGGCGGCTTTGGACCTGTTCGCCTGAAAGAGCCAATGATCCTCGGTCATGAAGTTGCAGGCCATATCACCGCGCTGGGCGAAGGCGTTTCAGGCCTGTCCATTGGACAGCTGCTCGCCGTATCGCCGTCACGACCGTGCGGGAATTGCCGGTTCTGCAACGAGGGGCAATTCAATCAGTGCCTGAATATGCGGTTCTACGGCAGCGCTATGCCCTTTCCGCACATTCAGGGAGCATTTCGCGAAGTTCTTGTCGCAGATGCTTCGCAATGCGCACCAGCTGACGGACTGTCTCCTGGAGAAGCGGCCATGGCAGAGCCGCTCGCCGTGTGTCTGCATGCCGTGCGCAATGCCGGCAGCATGCTTGGAAAGTCTGTCCTGGTGACAGGGTGCGGCCCGATCGGGATCTTGTGCATCCTCGCGGCGCGTCGCGCCGGTGCGGACCTCATCGTTGCAACGGATCTCAGTGCCTTCACGCTGTCCAAGGCTGAAGCCGCTGGTGCCGATCGCGTCATCAACATGGCTGAAACTCCGGAAGGGCTTGAAGGTTATTTCGCCGACAAGGGTACGTTCGATGTTCTCTTTGAGTGTTCAGGAGCCGCTCCGGCACTCGCATCCGGTATTTCGGCCATGCGTCCGGGAGGCACAATTGTTCAGCTTGGTCTAGGCGGTGACATGCCGGTGCCAATGATGGCGTTGACGGCCAAGGAGCTTTCGTTGAAGGGCTCTTTTCGGTTCCACGAAGAGTTCTTCACCGGTGTCAGTCTGATGCAAAAGGGCCTGATTGATGTCAAGCCGTTCATCACCCAGACATTCCCGCTCAGCGATGCCGTCGCGGCTTTCAAGACAGCCGGGGATCGCAGCCAGGCCGTGAAGGCGCAGATCGCGTTTAACTGAGAAACTGCGACACAGCTGCTCTGACATATCGTTCTGGCCGGGCCTTCCTTTTGAGAGGCCCGGCCTGGACAGCGCAAACGGGCAAGATACTCGTTAGAGCGACCCGTAATTTGTGTTTAAGCGGCGCTCCATCAACAAGCTGGCACCCTCAGGTTTCAGCTCCAATGGCCGCAAGCGCGGCACGCGCGACTTCAATGTCTTGTTGCCCCGACCCGGAGCCAACACCGATCCCGCCAAGCACCGTGCCGTCGACGACAATCGGCATTCCGCCCGGAAGTCCTGTCACGTTTCCACCAGTTGCGAGCCCGATCAGTGTGCGGACCTCTTCTGGAATATTGACGGTGGCAGAGCCAATGGAGGACGCTGTCAATGCTTTCGCAAGAGCACTTTTTCGGCTCAGGAATTTTGCTCCGGTCATGCGGATTTCCGCCAGGACTTCACCACTGGCATCCACAATAACGATGCATTGTGGCTGACCGATTTCTTCAGCTTTGGCGACAGCAGCCGTCAAGAGTTTCAAGGCACCCTGATGGGTCAGGATTTGGGTTGTCTGTGTCGTTTCCACGGCGCTTTCTCCGAAATGATATCGATAACATTTTGCCGTTTTGTGCGTGACTTGCAAGCCCTGAAAGGTGCAAGCCGGTGCCCGTGGTGGTCGGAAAAGCTGGTGGCGAAATATCGCCTGCCAAGTGGTTGCCACGGGACCACGACTTTTCAGTTGCATGTGGAGCAGAATTTGTTTACAAATTAAACAAATAAGATACAAATTTTACAAATAGGCGGCGACATGATTGTAAATTCCGATGCAGCCTCTGAATGGATGGACAGTGGACCAGGCGCGAAACGGCGCATTCTTTGTGAAGACAAGGACATTATGATGGTCGAGTTCCGATTTGAAAAAGGCGGTGAGGGCGCAGCGCACAATCATCCTCATCTGCAAACGACCTATGTTGCCTCCGGACGCTTTCGGTTCACGGTGGAGGGGCAGACCAAAGTGCTTGGTCCTGGCGATGCGATGGTCATTCCGTCAAACGCCGTTCATTCCTGTGTCTGTGAAGAGGCCGGCAGCCTCCTGGACGCCTTCACACCGCGCCGCGACGACTTTCTGGAAGCTCATGGGTGGCCTCAAACCTAACCCAATTGATTTCCCTCCCGAGGAAAGAACAGCTGTCGTTGGTCCTGCACTTGTGTAAGGGCTGGCGGCAGCTGCTTCGGTTTCCGGCCTCTCGGCTCAAGACTTGCTCACGCAGTCCGTTGCGGTGTATTGGTTTCGATCCAACGGGAACGACTAGCCTTCAAAAATGCGCTTGCGTGCGTTTTCAACATGGGCCCGCATAGCGTTGCGCGCTGAGTCTCGGTCGCCTTTTTCGATGGCTTCGAAAATCTCATAGTGCTCAGCTTGAACCAGCTTCATACGGTCTTGTGGCTTGGTGAGTGAAAGATTGCGGGTCAAGTTCATGCCCGTCAGGATATTTGACTTCATGGAAGACCGTGCTGCGACAAAATACTTGTTGTCTGCAGCGTTGCAGACCGCAACATGAAAGACCTCGTCTGCAGCTACGCCCAGTTCACCCTCGGCGATACAGCGGTCAAGTTCCGCAAGAGAAGCGCGCAGTTCGTTCAGATCTGAATCCGTGCGCCTTTCAGCGGCCAGATAGGCGGCTTCCCCTTCCACGGCTGCCCGGAATTCGAAAGTACGCTGAATGTCGGCAATCGAGCCGATTGGGGCAAAATCGAGAATAGCGCCTTCAGGGCGCCGTTTCACAAAAGATCCCGACCCTTGGCGGGACACGATCACATCATCTTCGCGCAACTGTTTCAGCGCCTGGCGCAGGACGGGGCGGGAAACTCCGAGTTCACTTGAAAGAACCTGCTCAGTTGGAAGTTTGCCGCCAACTGGAATGTCACCATCCATGATTTTGGACAGGATGTTTTCATAGGCGCGATCGGACAGGGTTCTGTCCCGCACCTGTCGTTCACTCAAGTGGGTTTGATTTACCGTCCGTTTTTCTGCCGCCACACTATAAACCTGTCTTCGGTAGACGGATCAGTCGGGGGATAGAGCCCGAATGTTGATGCGCCTTGTTTCACCATCTCCATCACGAAGTCTTCGAAGACCGTCATTTCGGCAGCTTCGTTCGCAACTTCATTTGCCATATGTTTCGGTATGCAAACAACTCCCTCGTTGTCGCCAACAATAATATCGCCCGGAAACACGGAAACGCCGCCGCATGCAATCGGATCATTTACCGCAACAGCATGATGCTTCGTCAGGTTGGTCGGTGCGCTCGGTCTAGAATGATAACCGGGCATATCGAGTTCGGCAATTTCCGGCGTGTCGCGAAATCCGCCATCGGTGACGACACCGGCGCATCCTCTGGCCTGAAGGCGCATGGCAAGGATACAGCCGGCGGATGCTGCGGAGGCATCCCCTCGGGAATCAATGACAAAAACAGCTCCGTGAGGGCATTCCTCGACACCCTTGCGCTGGGCATTTGTCCTGTCGGCAAAGGAATCCAGATTGTCCAGGTCTTCACGTGCCGGAATGTAGCGCAGCGTATAGGCCGGACCAACCATGTTCGGTCCTTTGCGAAGCCGGTGCAGGCCTTGCAGGAATATGTTCCGAAGTCCACGTTTGAACATGACTGTTGTCAGAGTTGCTGTGCTCACTCGCAGCAGTTTCTCGTGAGTTTCGGTGCTCAATCCGCTCATGGCGTGGGTGCCACCGTTTCGGCAGTTTTCGCTTGGCTGGGTCATATCCCGATGAATAACTGTCGCTTTCCAACTTGTCAATAATTTGTAAAAATCGAAATTCGACGAGAGACTTGTCGCCAATTCATCGGCATTTGAAGCGCGTTGTATAATTTCATCAATTAAAACATACGTTTAATAGGTAACAGAAGCTTTCTCAAGCGTTTAGCGACTTTGTTTTAAGTGGTGATTTTGTTCTGAAGTTTTTTATGAAAGGCATTTTTGTAATTTATTTGTAAAAATTAGTCTTGATATGTGCTCCTGCATCTTGTAAGGCTGAATGCGTGGCGCACCGAAAGGCGAGATGATGTGTCGCTGTGCCGCGCGAACGACCAGACGCGATGATCGTCAAAGGCGAAGGTCTGAAACGTGAATTAAAACAAATGTCTGGCTCAACTCAAAGGTTGGGTCTGGCTGGTGGTCAAAAAACGTGCGAGCGGTCTCTTGATACGCGGCGGAGCCTGATTGGGAGTCGGGTCAGGGCCAGGAGATCGAAAAATGTTTGAATTTGTAAGTCGGACAGTGCCGGGCGAGCCTCTATCGCCCGAACGATGAGCTATGGCTGATTGGCGGTTGTCCGGCTTCCAGGGAGGAAGCATGTCCGGAGTTGTCCTTAGCAAAATTGTGAAGAAATACGGGGCGCTTCAGGTCGTGCATGGGATAGATCTGAGGATTGATCCCAAGGAGTTTGTGGTGCTGGTCGGTCCCTCCGGCTGCGGTAAATCCACGACACTGCGCATGATTGCCGGACTGGAAACAATCACCGGCGGGACACTCACCATTGATGACCGCGTCATGAACAAGGTTGCGCCCAAGGATCGGGACGTTGCCATGGTCTTTCAGAATTACGCTCTCTATCCGCATTTGAATGTTGCCGAGAATATTGCGTTTGGTCTCAGGATCCGAAAGGTTCCAAAAGCTGAAATCAGGAAGGCCGTGCACGACGTTGCGGAGATCCTGGGTCTGACGGAATACCTTGCGCGCAGACCTTCTGACCTTTCTGGTGGACAGCGTCAGCGTGTTGCCATGGGCCGGGCAATTGTACGGCACCCGAAGGTCTTCCTGTTCGACGAACCACTTTCCAACCTCGACGCCAAGCTAAGGACCCAGATGCGTGCCGAAATCAAGCGGCTTCACAAACGGCTCGGCGTCACGAGCATTTACGTGACCCACGATCAGGTCGAGGCCATGACGCTCGCCGATCGTATCGTGGTGATGAACCAGGGTGTGATCGAACAGATCGGAACACCGATGGATTTGTTCAACAACCCTGCAAACAGGTTTGTAGCCGGATTTATCGGCTCACCGCCGATGAACCAGCTTCATGGATTTCTGGAAGCTGGTGATAGCGGCCCTCTGGCGCAGGTTGGACGAATAAAAGTCAAGTTGCCCCGATCGGAAACCCTCAGACATGAAACAGGCAGACCGGTCATTCTGGGAATTCGCCCGGAACATGTCACCGTCAACGAAGTTCCGGGATCCTTCCCGATCAATGTCAATCTCGACCTGGTGGAAACGCTGGGATCGGAAGCCTTGTTGCACACAGATCTCGACGGCATGTCCTTTGTTGCGCGTGTCGAAACACTTGGCGACGTGGGCCATCTGAACGGCGTGGACACGCTTCATGTCAGACCCGATCTCATGAAGTTGTTTGACGCAGAAACAGGTCGCTCCCTTCCTCTTGAGGCGGGAGCTTGATCATGTTGGTCCATGAAAAGGAGCGACAGCTAACGCCAAGCGACGTCACAAGCTCTGAAGAACACGAGGCCGTCAATGACCGTTTCGAAGCAATCGTCGAGCATCTGAGGCGCGAATGGCAACTCTACCTCATGCTCTTGCCGATGATCATCTGGTTCATCGTCTTCCTCTACAAGCCGATGTACGGTCTGCAGATCGCGTTCAAGGACTACTCGATCTTTCGCGGCATTGCAGGCAGTCCCTGGGTCGGGTTGGAGCATTTCGAGACACTCTTTGCCAATGATCAGTTCCTTCGTGCGATCAAGAACACGGTCACGATCAGCGCGCTCAACCTCCTGTTCGGTTTCCCGGCGCCGATTATTCTGGCGTTGATGTTCAACGAGGTTCTGAACGCGAGCTACAAGAGGACAGCGCAGACCATTGTCTATCTGCCGCATTTCATCTCTTCGGTGATTATTGCCGGCATCGTCATCACTGCCTTCTCGCCGACCGCCGGCATCGTGAACACTGTCATCAGTTGGTTCGGACTTGACCCGATTTACTTCCTCACCCAGCCGGAATGGTTTCGGCCGATCTTCATAGGGACGGGCATCTGGCAGGAGGCGGGCTTTGGGTCGATCGTGTTCCTGGCAGCAATCGCGGGCGTGAATCCATCGCTCTATGAAAGTGCGGTCGTGGACGGCGCTAACCGGTGGCAAATGATGTGGAAGATCACGATCCCGTCGATCCTGCCGACGATCCTGATCATGCTGATCATCCGTATCGGAAACATCATGGAAGTGTCTTTCGAGCTGGTCATTCTGCTTTACCAGCCCGCAACCTATGAAACTGCCGATGTCGTGAATACCTGGATCTATCGGCAGGGTCTGCAATCGGGTCAGTACGACCTGGCTGCAGCAGCAGGTCTCTTCAACGCAGTTGTCGCCTTTGTTCTGGTGATGACGGCCAACACCTTGTCGCGGCGCTTCTCGCGCACGTCGCTTTGGTAGAGGAGGCGGATCAATGATGAATTGGAACCTTTACTCTCGCGGCGACAAATTCTTTGCCATCGTGGTCTCGGTCCTGATCGGCATGTTCACGGTCGCGACGCTTTACCCGTTTATCTATATCGCGGCGGTGTCTTTCAGTTCCGGATTTGCAGCGCAGGCAGGAAAGGTGGTTCTCACACCGATCGATGCGACGCTCGAGGCCTATGGATATATCCTCAAGGACCCGCAATTCTGGATCTCCTACCGCAACACCTTCATCTACACGATCGGCGGAACAGTGATGAGCCTTGCGTTCATCATTCCAGGCGCGTACGCGCTGTCGCGGCCGCAACTGAAGGGGCGCAGGTTCTTCAACCTCTTCATCGCCTTCACCATGTGGTTCAACGCGGGGCTGATACCGTTTTTCCTGAATATGCGGGACCTGAACCTGCTGGACAGCATGTTTGGCATCATTCTCGCCTTCGCCGTGAATGCCTTCAACGTCATCTTGCTGAGAAATTTCTTCGAAGCGATACCGAAAAGCTTTGAAGAGGCCGCACGGATGGATGGGGCCAATGACTTTCAGGTTCTTTGGAAGGTGTTTGTGCCCCTCAGCAAACCGGCCATCGCGACCATCACACTTTTCTGCATCGTGTCGCGCTGGAACGGGTTCTTCTGGGCGATGGTGCTCTTGCAGAGTGAGGACAAGATCCCGCTGCAGGTATTTCTGCGGCACACGATTTCAAATCTCAGCGATGACGACGAATTCGCAATCGTGCAAACCGCGGCAGGGTTCAGCGCTGAAACCGTGACTGCCGCAATCATCGTCTGCTCCATCATCCCGGTTTTGATCGTCTACCCCTTCATTCAGAAATATTTCGAGAAGGGAATTCTTCTCGGAGGGGTCAAAGAGTAGTCGCAATGAGCGCAAAGGGAGGAAACCATGCGTAAACTTACCTTGTCGGCAGCTGTCTTGGCCGCAACTGCCCTGACGACACCCTCGTTGGCGGAAGACCACCTCAAGATTGTCGAAGGTGAGCCGTTGGAACTGACGATCCAGATGAACCACGCACGATATCCAGTCTACAAGGAAGACTGGCCGGTGGAACAACAGGCCCGGGAATGGACCAACGTTCACCTGATTGACGTGACAGTTGGCGCTAACATGCGCACCGATGAGAACACCGGACGCACGGAAGCCCTGAACCTGATGCTCGCCGGGGGAAAGATCCCGGACATCGTCGGCTCCAGCCGGATCAAGGATTTTGTCAATCAGTATGGCCCTGAAGGCGCATTCCTGCCGCTGAACGACCTGATTGAAGAGCACGCGCCTAACCTGAAGGCGTATTTCGACGAGCGACCGGAGATTGCTGCTGCGATTTCGGCGGCCGACGGCCAGATGTACTACATCCCCTATCTGCCGGACGGGAAGTACGGCCGCGCCTACTGGATCCGAACCGATTGGCTCGAAAAACTGGGGCTGGACGTTCCGGAAACGGTCGAAGACTTCGAAGCGGTGCTGCGTGCGTTCAAGACCCAGGACCCCAACGGCAACGGCGAAGCGGATGAAGTGCCTTATTTCGCCCGTCAGTGGCCTGAGCTCATTCGCCTCGTCACGCTTTGGGATGGCCGGTCGTCCGGCTCCGATACCTACCACGATTTCTATGTCGACAATGGCCAGTTGAAACACCCTTACGCGGAAGAAGGCTACCGCGAAGGTGTCAAGAACCTGGCGCGTTGGTATGCCGAAGGGCTCATTGATGCGGAGATCTTTACCCGTGGCAGCTCGGCGCGTGATTTCCTCCTGTCGGAAAACCTCGGAGGAGCAACCCACGACTGGTTTGCGTCGACCTCCGGCTACAATCGTTTGTCCTCGGATATCGAAGGGTTCGAATTCAAGGCAATGGCGCCACCTGCCTCGATCTCGGGCAAGCGCATCGAGGAGCATCGCCGTATCCCGATCAAACCGGACGGATGGGCGATCGGTCACACCAACGAACACCCTATCGAGACCATCAAGTATTTTGACTTCTGGTTCACAGAAGAAGGCCGTCGTCTGGCGAACTTCGGCGTTGAGGGCATGCATTACGACATGGTCGACGGCAAGGCGGTCTTCAAGCAGGAGTTTCTGGATGCTGGCCCTGTAAACCGTTCGCTCTACCAGATCGGCTCACAGCTACAGAGCCGCGGCTACTTCCAGGATTATGGTTATGAGATCCAGTGGTCGAACGAATATGCCCTCGAGGGCATCGCGCTTTACGACGAAGGAGACTACCTGATCGATCAGTTCCTTGGCGTGGCTTTCGATGCGGACGAGCAGAAAGTCTATGACAAACACTGGAGCTCGATCCGAGACTACATGCTGGAGCGGCAGCAAAGCTGGATCCTGGGCAATGGTGACGTGGAGGCCGAATGGGACGACTACCTCGCCCAGTTGGAAAAACTCGGTCTGAACGACGTGCTTGAAGTCATGCAGTCCGCTTATGAACGTCAGTATAATAAGTAAAACAATCGCTTAACAGGTCGTTCGCCACAAGGCGGATGACCTTTTCCTGCGAGCAAAGAAGTGTCATGTCAGTGAATCGTGATCTGAAACCGGGATTTTTGGACCAGCCGAAAGCTGGGCGTCTGAACATTCAATACGGGCCTGCCAACGGCGCGACTGTCGACGAAGTTCCTCCCAGATTTACCTGGATCCCGGACATCGAAGAGAGTGCGCGTTACGTTTTGCGGGTTTCCTCAAGTCCGGATTTTCCCGCAGGTGACACGACCATCTTTGAAAACCTGAAACGAAATTTCTTCACGCCCGACCAGGTGCTGGAACCTGGAACATACTATTGGAGCTATGCGATCTGGGACGAAGGCGCCAGGTGTCCCGCCTCTCAATGGAGCACCATTCGGCAATTTGAAATTCCAGCCGATCTGCCTCGCTCACCGCTTGCCGCTGCTGCCACGCGATACGATCACTGCAGCCGCGCGCACCCGCGGCTTTGGCTTACGATCGAGACCTTGCCGACTTTCCGCAAAGCCGTTGCTGCTGATGCCGATCATTGCGGCTGGTCAGTCTTTTTTGAAAAATCGGTCCGGCCCTGGATGGATCGTCCGGTCATGGCTGAACCGTCTCCTTATCCGAACAACCAGCGCACCGCACCGATCTGGCGTCAGACCTATATCGACTGCCAGGAACTCATTTACGCGATCCGGCATCTTGCCATTGCAGGGCATGTCCTGGAAGAAGAGCCCTTGCGGCTTAAGGCGAAGGACTGGTTGCTCGCTGCTGCAAGTTGGGATCCTGCGGGCACGACGTCGCGCGCTTATACCGATGAATGGGCTTTCCGCGTCACGCTTGCTCTCGCATGGGGGTATGACTGGCTTCACGGTGACTTAAGTGAAACTGAGCGTGAAGAAGTTAGAACCGCATTGCTGACGCGCACGCGCGAAATAGCCCATCACGTTTTCAAGCACGCCAACATTCACATCTTTCCCTTTGACAGCCATGCCGTGCGTGCGGTCTCCGCTGTCCTGATCCCTGCCAGTCTCGTTCTGCTGGACGAAGAAGGCTGCGAGGAGGCAAGGGACTGGCTCGACTGTTCGATCGAGTTTCTGTTCAGCGTCTATTCGCCCTGGGGCGATGCGGATGGTGGCTGGGCCGAAGGGCCGCATTACTGGATGACCGGTATGGCCTATCTGATCGATGCGGCCAACCTTCTGAAGAACTACACGGGTATAGATCTTTACAGTCGTCCTTTCTTCCACAAGACCGGAGATTTCCCGCTCTATACCAAAGCGCCCGATACGCGCCGTGCCACTTTCGGCGATGACAGCACCATGGGTGACCTGCCGTGTCTGAAGGTAGGCTACAATTTGCGGCAATTCGCCGGTGTGACCGGCAGTCCGGCCTATCAATGGTTTTTTGAAGAGGTGAAACGGAACGATCCCGGCACTGAAATGGCTTTCTACAATTACGGTTGGTGGGACCTCAATTTTGACGACCTGATGTATCGAAGTGATTGGCCATCGATTGAACCGTCAGCGCCAGGTGACAACGACAAGCTGAGGTGGTTCAAGGGCATCGGTTGGGCTGCGATCCAGCACAAGATGGACGATCCGGACGAGCACATTCACTTCGTGATGAAGTCATCGCCCTTCGGCTCCATCAGTCACAGCCACGGTGACCAGAACGCCTTCTGTCTGTCGGCCTTCGGCGAGGACCTTGCGATACAGTCCGGACACTACGTTGCCTTCAACAGCTCCATGCACCGAAACTGGCGGCGTCAAACCCGTTCCAAAAACGCGATCCTGATCGACGGAAAGGGCCAATATGCCGATCGGGACAAGGCCAGGGCGATGCAGGCAACAGGTTGCATCGAAATCGCAGAGCAGCGCGAAGATCACATCTATATGCGCGGCAATGCGACCGCTGCCTATCGGAGCCTGACCCCTTCTCTCCAGAAAGTGGAGCGGGAAATCTATTTCGTGCATGAAAGCTATTTCGTGATTGTCGACAGCATCGACAGCGATGCTCCGGTCTCGGTGGATTGGCTGCTGCATGCCAATGCACCGTTCGAACTGGGCGATACCAGTTTCAGGTACTCCGGTGACAAGGCCGGATTCTATGGCCAGTTTCTGTGGTCGGAAGCAGGAGCTGCAACGCTTTCGCAGGAAACCGGATTCCCGGGTGTGGATGAGGGCGACTATGAAGGATTGCCGGTCAGCACTTGCCTGAAGGCGAGTTTTCCGAAGTCGACAAGACACCGCGTCGCTGCACTGCTGGTTCCCTATCCGGCAGATGATCCCAGACGCGTATTTCACTTCCTCGACGACCAGGGATACGACTGCGACCTCTATTTCTCCGACGCGCAGGAGAGGTCCTTCAAGGTTGTCATCGAGAAACTGGCGAAAGCCTGAACCAAAGAACACGAGACCGGCAGGTCTGTGAACAACACCCTAGGCATTACAAGGAGCCTCTAATGGACCTCAAGGGAAAAACAGCAATCGTCACTGGCGGTGGCCGGGATATCGGTCGGGCATGCGTTATGGCGCTTGCAGCACGTGGCGCGAATGTCGCCATCAACTATTTCAGCAGCAGCAAGGGCGCGGACAGCGCTGTCTCGGAGATCACATCGGCTGGCGGCAAGGCCCTTGCCATGCAGGGCGACATGACAAAGCCCGACGATGTTGCGGCGCTGGTCAACCGAACGGTTGAGGAGTTTGGCGGCGTCGATATTGTCATGCCGATCACAGGCGGCATCGTCGCACGCCGGCCGCTGTCGGAGATTTCTCTCGATTACTGGCAGTCCGTATTCGACCTCAACACCACATCGGCGCTGCTCGTCATCAAGGAAGCCGTTCCGCATATGAAAAATGGCGGCGCCATTGTGACGATGGCCTCACAGGCCGGCAGAGATGGCGGCGGTCCGGGAGCTCTTGCCTACGGAATGTCGAAAGGCGCGGTCATGACGCTCACACGCGGATTGGCCAAGGAATTGGGCCCTGACATTCGCGTCAATGCGATGTGCCCGGGAATGATCGACACCGACTTCCATAATATCTTTACGAAACCAGAAGTGCGCAAACACGTGGCTGGCGTGACGCCATTGAAACGGGAAGGCGCTTCTGAAGATGTTGCAAATCTTGCTGTTTTCCTGGCGTCCGAGCAGTCCGCCTTTATCACCGGCGCTTGTGTCGACATCAACGGCGGGATGCTTTTTTCCTGACGATTGGCGAGGGGGCTTCTGAGGCCCCCATATGCCGGCCTGCAATCTCCCGCGACCCGATTGGCGCAATGCTGAGATGCTCCAATCAATGAAGCAGATGCGAGAGGTCGGAGTAATTTATCTCAAATAAAACAATCGCTTAAACAAGTCGCGAAATTAATTTGTTTTATTGATTTTTTAACTTGTAAATATTTGTAAATTGCGTATCGTTTTATCAGGTCAAAAGGGAGGAACCAATGACCCTGTTCAATTCAAAGAAAGCTGGCATGCTGTTTGGTTCAGTCGTTGCCGCAAGCCTTGCATTCGCAACCGTTGCTGCCGAAGCACGTGACTTGCGCGGCTGGAATATCCATGTCGAGGACTACCCTGTTTCACACGGAATGGAAGCATTCCTGAAAGAGGTCGACGAAAAAACCGGCGGCGAAATAAGCGGTAAAGTCTTCCATGCGGGCGTGCTTGGTTCGCAGCCCGACGCAATCGAGCAAACCCGTCTCGGCGTGATCGATTTCGGAGTCTTCAGCCTTGGGCCGATGGGTCAGGTTGTTCCGGAAGCAAACGTGGTGTCGCTGCCGTTCATCTTCAAAAGCGTTTCGCAAATGTATGAAGTCATGGACGGTGAGCCGGGCAAGGCGCTCAGCAAAGGTCTGGAGGCCAAAGGCCTTGTTGCGCTCGGATATTATGATGCCGGCGCCCGTTCATTCTACACATCCGCAAAAGCGATCACGGAACCTGCTGATCTGACAGGCATGAAGATCCGCGTCATGAACAACGATCTCTTCGTCGGCATGGTTGACTCCATGGGTGGAAACGCAACCCCAATGGCCTTCGCGGAAGTCTATCAGGCAATCAAGACCGGCGTCGTGGACGGCGCAGAGAACAATCCACCGTCCTACGAATCCACCAACCATTTCGAGGTTGCTCAATTTTATTCCCTGACACAGCACCTGATCATTCCCGAGTGCCTGTGCATGAGCAAGCGGACCTTCGATTCCCTGACGCCTGAGCAGCAGGCAATTGTCATTGAGGCCGGCCGCAACAGCACCGAGCTTCAGCGCAAGCTGTGGCAGGAGCGGGAAGCTGCAAGCATGGCCAAAGTCGCTGAAGGTGGTGTTGCCGTGAACGAGATTGCTGACAAGGCAGCATTCCAGGCAGCCATGGAACCGGTTTATGCGCAATTCCTTGAGCAAAGCCCGGATCTGGCCGGACTTGTCGAGATGTTCAAAAACGCAGAATAATAGCGGATAGGGGCCGTGCTGAATCTTCCGGCACGGCCCCTTTCTATTTGGGGGAATATGATGTCGCACACCGGAAGCTTACTGGACCGGCTCGAACTTTGGCTGGTCTGGTTGAAACGTGTCTGCGTGTTGGTAGGGTCTGTGGCTCTCGTCGTTCTCGTTGCAACGTTCGGCTGGCTCGTGTTCGGGCGATACGTTCTCAATCAAACCCCCACCTGGGTCGAACAGCTCGCTCTTCTTCTCATTTGTTACATCACTTTCCTTGGTGCTGCCGTAGGCATTCACGAGGAGTCCCACCTTGGCGTCACCCTTGTTCGCGATGCTCTTCCGCCAAAGATCAGACAATTGCTGCTGCTTCTGACGGATTTCGTGCTTGCCGTCTTTGGTGGCGTGATGCTGGTCGCTGGTCTTGAGCTCTTCAACTTCGGCTGGTCGACGTTGCTGCCCATGCTCAACATTCCTGAAAGCATAAGAACCGCAGCTGCGGTTGCCTGCGGCGGATTGATGGTTGTCTTTGCCGGAGCCCGCTTTCTGCTGCGCGGACGATGCGCCTTGCGCGGTGAGATCTACGAAAACAAAGAAAAGGTAAGCTGAGATGGGTCTCGCAATTTTGCTGGGTGTTTTTGCCGTCAGCGTCGTTCTTGGTGTGCCTGTTGCGTTTGCCATGGGAATATCTGCGGCGGCGGCATTCTGGTACGAAGGCTTCCCCTTGCTGATGACCTTTCAGCGGACCATTTCGGGGGTCACCACCTTTTCTTTGCTGGCCATCCCGTTTTTCGTGTTTGCCGGAGAACTGATGCTGCATGGAGGGATCGCCGTCCGGCTTGTTAAATTCGCATCCTCACTGGTCGGCCATATTCGCGGCGGTCTGGCGTCGGTCAATATATTCTCAAGCATGCTGTTCGGCGGCATTTCCGGCTCTGCCATTGCAGATATCTCGGCGCTTGGGTCGCTGCTCATTCCTGTCATGAAGGAAAAGGGCTACCGGCCGGACTACGCGGTTAACGTGACCGTGACATCGTCTATCGCAGGCATTGTTATTCCGCCGAGCCACAACATGATCATTTTCGTTGTTGCCGCCGGTGGGGGCATCTCGATCTCCAAATTGTTTCTGGCTGGCGTGATTCCGGGCATTCTCATGTGCCTGTGTCTGGCTATTGCCGCCTACTTCGTGGCTTTGAAACACAATTACGGATCTGAACCTTTCCCTGGCTGGCAGGTCGTTGCGCAAACGGCCATCACTGCAATCCCGGGCCTGATCACAGCCGTGATCATTGTCGGCGGCGTGTTGTCCGGCATCTTCACCGTCACTGAGTCTGGCGCCTTCGGTGCCATCTATGCGCTCGTTCTGACAGCCGTTGCCTATCGAACGCTCGGATGGAACGAATTTGTCGTCTCCGTCACCTCAGCCCTCAGAACAACCGCGATGGTGATGATCCTGATCGGGTTTGCGAGCTCTTTTGCCTATCTTCTGGCGCTTTATCAGGTGCCGACAAAACTCAGCGAATTTCTCCTTGGTATCTCCGAAAACAAGATCGCCATCCTGTTGATGATCAATCTGATGTTGCTCATGCTCGGAATGATCATGGACATGGCTGCCCTGATCCTGATCTGCACACCGATTTTCCTGCCAATCGCTCGTGACCTTGGTATGGACCCGGTGCAGTTCGGCATCATGATGCTGGTCAATCTTGGTCTCGGACTGTGCACACCGCCTGTCGGCACCTGTCTTTTCGTTGGCTGCGCCGTCGGCAAGATCAAGATCGAAGAGGCCCTGAAATCCATCTGGCCGTTCTATCTGGCACTGTTCGTGGCCCTTATGCTGATCACGTATGTACCTGCGTTCTCAATGTACCTGCCGTCGCTGTTCGAATAGGTCCAAAAAAGCGGGTGCTTCTGCGCTTTGAAATCATGCTCAAACACCAAGTCCGATCCTGTTGAGACCCGGAGGTCAAAATCCAATGCCCACGGCTAACTGAGAAGTCGAAGTTCACCAAACACAGTGTATCTCAATACTTCAGCACACAATTTGGGTATTCTCCCTGAGCGGTTCATTTTGTGTGTTAAACAACTATTTAAGCACTTCACTCTGCAAATCTCTTGCAAGTGAATAGAATGCTTTGTGTGTACTTCCTGTTGTCTTTATTTGCCATATGCAACACTTTAAGGATGCGAGTCAGTGCGAAATACATATTTTTTGGCATAAGCGGTCTCCCTCACCAATTCGGGACTAGCCGCAGTGTGATGCAATGTTTGGAAACCAAGAAGTGTCTTCTTATCATAAAATTACGTAAGGATTATTAGAATTACGTATTACATTGAACGTAATAAATAAAAATAAAATTTTTACATGTTCGGATTAAGCTCAAGTATTTTAGTTTGCATTATTCTTAGATATTTGATGATTATCTATTAAGAATTGAAAATCTCGCTCTTACTTAGTCTGTCAATTTGCCGCTGCCGATCCTGAAGAAAGTCGGTCTTGGTCAGGTCCATTGGCCTTTCCAAGAACTCTAAGATCAGGAAATCATGCTGCGATCAGTCCCGTCCGGGCTCATCAGGATTGCTGGAGAAAAGTGCAATCTTGTTGCCCTGCGGATCGCGAAGGTAGCCGACGTAAAAACGGGGACCGTATGAGGCACGGAAGCCCGGCTGGCCCTCGTCAGTGCCGCCGGCGGCGAGCGCAGCGGCGTGAAGGTCTCGAACCTGCTGCTGACTGCGAGCTTCAAAGGCAATCATGGCGCCGTTGCCAGCGGACGCCGTATTTCCGTCAAAGGGAGGTTTGACATAGAATTCCGGCTGAACGGCAGACTGTCCTGATTTGACAGGCAGCGTATAGCTCAGGCCCTCGGGACTCTCTTCCAGCGTATAGTCAAGGGCCGGCAGAATCGCGGAGTAGAACTGCTTTGCCCGCGCGATGTCATCAGCACCAACAGTGACGTATGCAATCATGCTGTGACTGCCCTTCCAGAGGTATTTGTGCAACGAGTTTGTTGCCTTATTAAGTAGAGCAACACACATTTGGGCTCAATTGCGATCTGACCTCACGGCGGTCTCTTGCGCGCTCGCACACGCCCGCCAAAATGCCTGTTGGTTGAATGCCGCACCAAAGCAGACATTGATGTGATCAGGCTGAGAGCACTTTTGTAGGCCATTTGGCCATTCAGATTTCGGACGGATGGAAAAAGTAACGTCTAAAATTCACCGCAGCTTTTGACAAACGCTCAACAGACTGGCTCTCCAAATTGCGCCTGGCCACCACATATGAGTGGATGAAATGGTCAACTTAAGACTGCGCTGTTCGCTGCTCGAGCAGGACACCCCTAGTCCATCATTTAACTGCCAAGGGAACTTGCCTTGAGACACAACATCGCTTTTGCCCGTCTGCCTGACATTGAGCCCGCCGAGATTGAGTCTCACATGTCTGACCCAAGGGTCGCGGAACACATGCCGCTTTTGACATTCGAATGGGACGCGGCAGCTGTGGCGAATTTTGTTACTCAGAAGGAAAAGTGCTGGGAGCGCGATGGGCTCGGCCACTGGGCGATATTGTCAGATGGCCGCTATGTTGGTTGGGGCGGTTTTCAGAAAGAGGGTGATGAGTGGGATTTCGGACTGGTTCTGCGGCCCGATGCCTTCGGTCTGGGAACTTCGATATCGAAAAAGGCGTTGGAGTTTGCGAAAGCAGACGAACGCATTCCATTCGTGACATTTCTTTTGCCGCCATCCCGCAAGAACCTGGGGGCTCTCAAGCGGATTGGAGCGCACTGTATCGGCGAGATTGAGTATGACGGTGCAAAATTCCTTAAGTTCCGACTTGAGACCGATCAATAACAACCAGACTTGATCGCCAGGTAAACGCTCAAATTTGGCTTCAAAGGGAAAGCGTTCGTTCCACGCGAATGTTCTGCAGAAATGCTTCATCGTGACTGACAACCAGGATCGCGCCATCGTAGTCGGTCAACGCCCTTTCAAGAATTTCGATCGCCTCGATGTCGAGATGATTGTTCGGCTCATCCAGCAGCAGGAGTTGGCGTGGTCTGCTATGCCCGAGCGTGCAGGCAAGACCAGCGCGCAAGCGCTGTCCGCCGCTGAGAGATCCGACCTTCTGCTTTGCGTCATCTCCTCGAAACAGAAATCGCGCCAGGATCGCCCGTCGCTCATTCTCGCCGGCATCCGGGTCGAGCCGCGCAAAGGCGTCTCGTACGGTCTCTTCCGGTTTCAGCAGGCTAAGATCCTGATCCAAAAGTGCCGTTGGAACATGAACCGAGACAGATCCGCTTTGTGGTTGAAGATCGCCGTGGATGCACGCAAGTAAAGTCGATTTGCCCGACCCATTCCTGCCTTCAATCGCGACACGTTCCGGTCCGCGAACCGCAAAGGATACGTCCTGAAGCAGGGGTGCCCCACCTGAATATCGGAACCTGAGGTCCTCAACGCGCAGCACATCACGACCGGCAGCAAGTCCGGATGGAGGAATATCCATCTTGAGGGGCTGCAAGATCTCGACGGACTTCTGCGCCGCTTCCAAAACATCAGCGGCGGCCTGGGCCTGGCGGCGTTTAAGACGTGCTGCAGCACTGCCTGAAGACTGACTTCGTTCTTTTGCAGCATTTAGAATGAGCTTGGACTGGCTGCCGGATGCGCGGAGTTGTTTGCCTTGCCGGTCGGTGCGGGCCTTTCGTTCCATGGCCAGCTGCGCACGTGCTTGCGTATGTGTGACGGCCTGTTCTGCCCGCGCGAGTTCGGCTTCGGAGTGTGCCAATTCAGCGGCTTTCTTTTGGCGATAGGTTTCGTAATTGCCACCGTAGCTGCGCGCACCAAGGCTCGTCAGCTCGACGATTGCGTCCATCGCCCCCAGCAAAATCCGGTCGTGGCTGGCAATAATCGCGCAACCGTTCCACGCCCGTAGTGCGTCGATCACACTGCGGCGTCCCGCTTCGTCGAGGTGATTGGTTGGTTCATCCAGCAAGAGTACATCCGGTTCTGCGAACATCAGCGCGGCGAGAGCCGCACGCGTGCGCTGCCCACCGGAGAGGGAACTGACCGGCAGGTCGATAGGCTGTTCGAGCCCCAGGTTTGAGAGGGCTGCGCCCAGTCGGGCCTCCAATGTCCAATCAGTATTTGCCAGATCTTCCGCCGTTGCCTCACCGCGTTCCGCACGATCCAGAAGGGCGAGTTGATCACGAACATCGAATAGATCGGCTAGCGTCTCGTTGGGGTGCTGTGCAGGATCCTGCCGGAGGAAACCGACCGATGGCGGTTTAATGATCTTGCCGCTCACAGGAGCGATCTCACCGCAGATCAGACGCAAGAGGGTCGTCTTGCCTGTACCGTTTCGACCGACAAGTCCCGTTCGGACCGGCCCGAAAGTCAGATTCAAATTGTCGAAAAGAAAGGTGTTGTCAGGAGTTTGCCAACTCAGGTTGGCGATAACGATAGAAGACATGGAAGATGCTCACGATTGCAAACCTCTGGGTTCAGGTGGTGAGCGTGTGGTCCATCGTCTTGTTCCAGTTCCTTGTATCTCTACCGGATCTCGTGTCTCTGCTGAATATAGGAACGGCCTTACAGAACCTCAATACACAGGGCGCGTTGTTCAGAAGCTGTTTTCGCAGGCGGTAGTTGATGCGAATGTCCACGTTTCCAAGACACACGGTAGTTTTGTTCGGAAAGAAGGCACTTGCGTATGATGAAAAAACCTTACGGCCTGCATTTGATGGCTCAACTGGACGTCGGAAAATGGGTTTTGAAAAACGAGAAGTCATTGATCTGGAGCGGCTATGAATATCGCAAACAATAGCGCATTTTTGGAAAATGGCGGACCTGCTGGGAGAATGTCGGAACCTTTTTGGCGACATTTCCGGAGAGCTGGAGCGCTGGGGAGCAATTCTAACGGCCCTAGCGGAGCCAGACGAGGAATACGCTGAAGTATCTCCCATGTAGGAATTGAACAAGAGTCAAAGTCTGCAATCAGCTCAAAGTACCAAATGGTGCAAGTGGCACGAATGTCGGCTAATCGGTCACCCGAGAGAGAAGAATAAAATGCTAAAAGGCGCAGTTTTATATGCAAAGAGCCTCGAAAACCTGACTCAGTTTTACCTTCAAATTGGTGGTCAGATTACCGACGAAAGAAAAGGAGAGTTCTCTGCCATTACGAATAGAGGTTCCGAGCTCATTATACTTCAAGCACCAAGCGAAATTGCGTCTCAGATCGTCATCAACGACCCTCCTGCCATTCGCTCAGCAACACCGTTGAAGCTAATACTTGAGACGTCTTCGATTGAAGACACTTTGCACGAAATATTGAAGTTCGGCGGCAGACCTGTTCCGGGCGCAAAGCTCTGGAAATTCCGACAGTATCTTGTTCAGGACATAGTAGATCCAGAAGGAAACGTCGTTCAACTCTGGCAATCAGAATAGGGTCTAAGCGAGCGCTAGTTTGTCATGCTGCAAGGTTCGATTGGTCCGAGTTCGGTCCATTTGGCAGATGTTTGCCCAACATACGCCCGATGGATAAGTTGAGTGACCTAAACTCGACCTTGAAGATTATGAATTAGTTGTTCTGGTACCGCTATATGTGCAGCAAACGCCAGAGCTTCATGAAAAATGGCGGAGAGAGGGGGATTCGAACCCCCGGAACGCTTGCGCGCTCAACGGTTTTCGAGACCGCCCCGTTCAACCACTCCGGCACCTCTCCGCGGCACTTTGAGAAAAACGGGTCTCAAGTGGCGCGGAACATAGACAAGCTCCGTACAGCCCGCAAGTCCGGATTTCAGTTCTTCACCCCGATTGTCGATATCGGTGGAAACCGATTGGAATCCGCGCGCGGATACGCACGGTTGAGCCTGTTTTCAGGCCGTTCTTGACATAGTTGGACCCGGTTCGGGACACGAAAGCACTACGAGTGAGCTTTGTGCGTAGACAAGCGAATTGCAGCCTCTCAGTTGACTTGCCGGAAGAAAGCCGGCTCACTTGCACCAAGCGATTCATTCCGCTGCGCTTTTTAGCAGCGCTCGACCGTATTTCCGTTTGACATCCTCCGCGTGCCGATTATATTGCGCGGGCTCGAAAAGGTTAGCTTTTTCGGGTTTTCTTTGTCGTTCTAGGCCTGCCGGGCAATCAAGCTTTAAGCGAAACCCGTCACAAAGACCTGTCAACCGTTCGCGGGGAGACTGGCGCCTGAGGTCGACCTGAATACAGCCGGATCAACGATCCATCAGGATCTTGAACGGCATGTCAAAAACGAAAAGAAGGACGTGCGAGACATGTTCGCAGTGATCAAAACCGGTGGCAAACAGTATACTGTTGCCGCAGATGACCTCCTGAAGGTCGAAAAACTTGAAGCCGAAGCCGGCAGCACCGTCACTTTTGATGAAGTGCTTATGGTTGGCAACGACACCGACACAACCGTTGGCGCACCGACTGTTGAAGGTGCCAGCGTAGTTGCAGAAGTGGTCGAGCAGGGCCGCGGCCGCAAGGTAATAATTTTCAAGAAGCGCCGGCGTCAGAATTCACGCCGCCGCAATGGCCACCGTCAGTCCTTCACCCTGGTAAAGGTGACCGACATCCTGACCGGTGGTGCAAAGCCGGCCAAGAAGGCTGCGCCGAAAAAGGCAGCGCCGAAAAAAGCCGAAGAGCCGAAAGCTGAAGAAGCCAAGGCTGCAGAGAAAAAAGAAGACGCAGCTGTTGAGCCGCTCTTCACCGCACCGGAAGGCAAGGACGATCTGAAGAAGATCTCCGGCGTTGGCCCGGTACTTGAGAAGAAACTGAACGCTCTGGGCATCACCACCTATGAGCAGATCGTCAACTTCTCAGCGGAAGACATCGCCCGCGTTGATGAGGTCCTGAACTTCAAGGGCCGTATCGAACGCGACAACTGGGTTGATCAGGCCAAGGAACTGGCTGGCAAATAAGCCACCGTTTTCTTAGAGACTGACTAAAAGTATTCGAAGAACGAGGAGTTCTAACGATGGCACATAAAAAGGCAGGCGGTTCATCCCGCAACGGCCGCGACTCAGCTGGCCGCCGTCTTGGCATCAAAAAATACGGCGGGGAAGCAGTGATTCCCGGCAACATTATCGCTCGTCAGCGTGGCACACAGTGGCACCCGGGCAACGGCGTGGGCATGGGTAAGGACCATACCATTTTCGCGACCGTGGAAGGCAAGGTTGAGTTTCAGGCGAAAGCCAACAAACGAACCTACATCAATGTGGTCCCAGTGGCGGAAGCTGCGGAGTAAAGCCGACGTGAAGTTTCGAAGCGCCGGCGTCCCACAAGACCCCGGCAATTCGAGACAGGTCAGCAACCAAAGACCAGTCGAAGATCCAAGGGGGAGATGGGGCGCCATCTCCCCCTTGATTTGTTCTGACTGGAGGAAAAGATGGTTGTTGAAAGTGATGGACTGTTAGACGAAAGCTGTTTGGTTGCGGCCCCGTTGCCGCAGGAAGCGGTTCATGTGCGGCTCGACAAACCGCGAATGGACGATCTGGCCGATCTTGTGTTTTTGGCCAACAACAAGACCGTTGCGGCAAACCTCGCCGCAATGCCTCACCCCTATACGATTGAAAACGCCCGTACGCTTGTGAAACAGGCGGCCCGGGTTCGTGACAAGTCGGCTATGTTTGCGATCCGGCTGAAGAGCACGGGCCGGTTGATTGGTGTTGCCAAATATGCGCCCGTGGACGCGGAAGGTCCGGTCCATATCGGCTATTGGCTCGGCGAGCCTTTCTGGGGGCAGGGACTGGCGACTGAGGCCGTGCATGCGCTGGTCGATCATGCCTTCACCTATCACGACATCAATGAACTGCAGGGCTCCTGCAGGGTCACCAATCCGGCGTCCCGTCGGGTGCTTGTCAAATCCGGGTTCCAGTTCAGGGACCAGGCGATGATTCGGTCGATCGGCGCAGGCGGCTCCGTACCGATTGAACGCTACACGCTGGAACGCACCGTTTGGAAGTCTTTGAAAGGATGGGGGCAGGGACGATGACTGGACTGCAGGAATTGAAGACGCGACGACTGGTTCTGCGACCGATTGCCATGTCGGATGCTGATGCGATCGTGGAGCTTGGCGGCAAGGATTTTGCTGTTGCCCGCTGGATCAGCTCCTTTGCCTGGCCTTATGAGGAAGGCTCTGCCGAAGCTTTCCTGAAAACGGTGGTTGGAAAGGACCCGCTGAAAACGGAAGCCGTTTTCGCGATCACGCTTGGTGGTGTTTTCATTGGCGTTGCTGCAGTTGAGGCACCGGGAGATCTGGAAGATCTGCCTGACCTGCCGACCATCGGGTATTGGATCGGCCGCGCGTTCCAGGGCCATGGTTATGCCAGTGAAGCGGTGGAAGCGGTGATTGATTGGGCGTTTGCCAGCTACCGGACGGAGGCTATCGCTGCGCGGGCGTTTGAGGACAATTTCCGGTCTCGTGGACTGCTGCGCAAGATGGGTTTCAAGCCTTACAGCATGACAGAGCGGTTCTCCAGAGCGCTCGACAGGCGGGTGTCCAATGTCGTCGTGCGTCTGGCGCGAGCCGATTTCGAGGCGCGGAAGGAAGCGGCGTGAAACTGCCGAGTATGAGAACCGGACGTCTTTCGCTGCGTCCGGTTCTGGAAAAGGATCTCTCGGATCTGGTCCGTCTCATCGACGACTATGATGTCGCCAAGATGCTCACGACTGTGCCGCATCCTTATGCGCTTTCCGATGCGCGCGACTGGCACGGGCAAACCGCGGTAGAAGGACGGGACGGGGAGCGAGCATTTGCGATCGACAAGGGTCAGGGACTGATCGGTGTTGTGTCTTGCGGCAAACCAGACGGGACACCTGAGTTCGGATACTGGCTTGCCAGAAGATACTGGGGTCAGGGCATCATGACTGAGGCGGGCAAGGCGGTGTTGGCGTGGCATTTTGACTGTTCGCCCGGCGCACCGGTCTTGAGCGGGGCACTGGACGAAAATCGGGCGTCGCTCAATGTTCTCACCAAGCTCGGATTCACCGAGATCGGGCCATATCGCCTTTCTATCAGGTCGCGGGGAGAAACGCTCCCAGCAACACGTATGAAACTGGAACCGGAAGCTTTTGAGCGGATGCGGGAAGGTAATCATGAGCGCGGTTAGCCTGAAAACAAGCCGGCTTGAGTTGCGGCCGCCAGAGCCGGACGATCTGGAGCGCTGTGCTGAACTCCTCGGTGACTATGAAGTCGTCAAAATGCTCTCACGCGTCCCTTATCCCTACGACCTGGAAGCCGGAAAGGACTATCTTGCTCGGTCAGTGGAACGCTGGCGAGACGTGGCATCAGCTGACGAGTTGGGGTTTCATATTGACCATGACGGCCAAATGATCGGGGCGATTGGCTTCAAGACATTGCAGGAGACCCCGAAGATCGGCTATTGGCTTGGGCGCTCCTATTGGGGCAACGGGTTTATGAGCGAGGCGGTCCAGGCTGCTGTAACCTGGCTGTTCCGGAATACCGCGCATGATCTTCTGGCCGGCGAAGCCATGATTGAGAATTCCGGTTCGCTGAAAGTGCTGGAAAAACTTGGCTTTCGTGGGGTTTCAAAAGTTGACTGCGAAAGCGTTTCGCGCGGCAGCTCCGTGCCGGCACTTCGAACGGAAGTCACTCGAACTGAATTTCTGAACGGCCACTGACCGTCGCTGGACCAGGGCCTGACAGCAGGACAAGAAAAAAGAGAAGAAAATGAAATTCCTCGATCAGGCCAAGATTTATGTGCGTTCCGGCAATGGGGGCGCCGGGTGTGTGTCGTTTCGCCGAGAAAAATACATTGAATATGGCGGCCCGGACGGCGGAGACGGCGGTAAGGGCGGCGATGTGATTGTAGAGTGTGTTGATGGTCTCAATACCCTGATCGACTATCGCTACAAACAGCATTTCAAAGCAGGGACAGGCATCCATGGCATGGGGCGCAACCGAACAGGTGCCCATGGTGATGACGTGGTTCTGAAAGTTCCGGTCGGCACCCAGATCCTTGAAGAGGACAACGAAACGCTGATTGCCGATCTGACGGAGCTTGGCCAGCGTGTTCTTCTGATGAAGGGCGGCAATGGCGGTTTCGGCAATGCGCATTTCAAATCGTCCGTAAACCAGGCGCCACGCCGGGCAAATCCGGGTCTGGAAGGAGAGGAGAAGTGGATCTGGCTTCGTCTCAAGCTGATTGCAGACGCGGGGCTGGTTGGACTGCCGAATGCCGGTAAGTCCACTTTTCTGGCAACGGTCTCGGCCGCAAAGCCGAAAATCGCCGACTACCCGTTCACCACCCTCCACCCCAATCTCGGTATCGTCCAGATCGATGGACACAGCTTTGCAATGGCCGATATTCCCGGCCTGATCGAAGGCGCGCATGAAGGCACGGGCCTTGGCGACCGGTTTCTCGGACATGTCGAACGTACACGGGTGTTGCTGCATCTCGTTGACGGGTCGGGCGAAGAAGACCCTGGCGAAGCCTACCGTGTCGTGCGCGGTGAACTTGAGGCCTATGGTGCAGGGCTCATGGACAAGCCGGAGATCGTCGCCTTGTCGAAATGTGATGCACTCACGGACGACCTGATTGCTGAAAGGTCGGCGAGCCTGGAGGTTGCCTGTGGCCAGAAGCCGTTGGTGCTGTCATCGGCAAGTGGCCAGAATGTCGATCGGGCTTTGCGCATGATCGTGCGTGCAATCGACAAGGACAAGGAAGATGCCGCCAATCAGGTGCCTGCGCCTGAACAGGAGGGCTGGCACCCCTGATGTCCAGAAGTCTGAAATCTTTCAATCGGATCGTCGTCAAGATCGGATCTGCCCTGCTGGTTGATCAGGGCGAATTGAAACGGGCCTGGCTCGACGCGCTTGTCTCCGACATTGTGTCTTTGTCGGAGGCAGGAGCGGACATCCTGATCGTTTCTTCGGGCTCGATTGCACTCGGGCGGGGTGTCTTGGGGTTACCGGCAGGCCCGTTGAAACTTGAGGAAAGTCAGGCAGCAGCAGCAGCCGGACAGATTGCGCTTGCACAGGCCTATGCGGATGCACTCGGTAGGCATGGTAAAAAGGCCGGCCAGATCCTGTTGACGCTCGGCGATACGGAAGAACGCAGGCGGTACCTGAACGCGCGCGCCACCATTGGCATGCTGTTGAAGATGGGTGCCGTGCCAATCGTCAACGAGAACGATTCTGTCGCGACCTCGGAAATTCGATATGGCGACAATGACAGGTTGGCCGCACGGGTTGCCACCATGGCCAGCGCGGATTGTCTCGTGCTCCTGTCAGATATCGATGGGCTGTACACCGCGCCGCCGAGTGAAGATCCTGATGCTGTCTTTCTGCCTGAAGTGCCGCGTATCACGCGAGAGATCGAAGCCATGGCGGGCAGTGCCGGGTCAGAACTCTCCCGCGGAGGAATGAAGACCAAGATCGATGCGGGCAAGATCGCGACAGCGGCCGGAACAACAATGATCATTACCTCCGGCAAGGAACTCAATCCATTGAAGCGCTTGGCTGAGGGTGGGCGGGGAACATGGTTTCCCGCTCTCGGTTCTCCCGCAAGCGCCCGCAAGGCCTGGATTGGCGGGCACCTGGAGCCGCGTGGACGGATAACGTTGGACGAAGGTGCGGTTCAGGCCATGAAATCCGGCAAAAGCCTGCTGCCCGCCGGGGTTTCATCCGTGTCGGGTGCGTTTACGCGTGGGGATGCCGTAATCGTGGAGACCCTGCAGGGGCGCATCATTGGTCGTGGGCTGATCGCATATGACGCAGATGAGGCAAGGCTGATTGCGGGACGCAACAGCCGTGAGATTGAAGCAATTGTCGGATACCCGGGCCGGGCTGAGATGATCCACCGGGACGATCTTGTGCTGGATGATGTCTTTTTGCACGGAAAAGGCTAAAAAGTCACAAAACAGGCGGTCTGGTAACCGCAATTTGGGAGTTTGGAAGAATGTTGGAAGCGGTCGAAGCAATGACGACTGAGGATCTGATGGCGGAGATCGGGCAGCGCGCCCGAGCCGCCGGGCATGTCCTGGCGACCGCACCAGCTGATCAGAAAAACGATGCGCTGCGCAAAATGGCGGAGGCCGTTCGTCAGGCAACACCAGACATTCTGGCTGGCAACAAGCTGGACGTCGACGCCATGACCGCAAATGGTCAGACGGCGGCGTTTCTCGATCGCGGCACGTTGACGGCCGAGCGCATCGAAGCCATTGCAGCCGCGCTGGAAGACATCGTTGCGCTTGACGATCCTGTGGGCAGCGTCATGGCGGCATGGGAGCGGCCCAACGGACTGAAGATCGAACGGGTTCGGACACCTCTTGGAGTGATCGGCGTTATTTATGAGAGCCGCCCCAATGTGACAGCCGACGCCGGTGCACTGTGTCTTAAAGCCGGGAACGCTGTCGTTCTTCGCGGTGGTTCTGACACGATCCACTCCAACAGGGCCATTCATGCGGCGCTGCAAAAGGGCCTGTCCGCCGCAGGGCTGCCGGAAGATGCGATCCAGATTGTGCCGGTAACGGATAGGGCTGCAGTCGGCGAGATGCTGCGTGGCCTTGGTGGCAATCTTGATGTGATTGTTCCGCGCGGCGGCCGGAGCCTGGTTGAACGCGTGCAAACTGAAGCGCGCGTGCCGGTATTTGCTCATTTGGAAGGTCTGGTTCACATTTTCCTCGACAAGTCGGCGGATCTGGAGAAATCACTGGACATTGTCGTCAATTCAAAGCTGCGCCGCACCGGCATTTGCGGTGCGCTTGAGACGCTACTGGTGCATGAGGGTGTCGCAAACAGCCATATGCCTCAGATCATCAGGGCTCTTCAGGAAAAGGGATGTGAAATTCGAGGCGACGACCGTGTGCGCGACATTTGTGAAGGCGTTGTGCCGGCAAGTGAAGAGGACTGGTCCACTGAATATCTCGACAAGATCCTGTCGGTGAAGGTCGTGCCGGATCTGAATGCGGCGATGTCTCATATCAGCCGGCATGGGTCCAGCCACACCGACTGTATCCTGTCTGAAGATCAGGCAGCAGCGGACCGTTTTCAGAGCGAGGTCGATTCAGCGATTGTTCTGCACAATGCGTCAACGCAATTTGCCGACGGCGGTGAGTTCGGCATGGGCGCTGAAATTGGCATTGCGACAGGCCGTATGCATGCGCGTGGTCCGGTTGGCGTCGAACAGCTTACCAGCTTCAAATACAAGGTTCGTGGTACGGGTCAGACCCGTCCATGAGACTTCGCGCATGAGTGAAGGAAATCCGGTCTCAGAACTTGACTGGCAGTGGCTGAAATTGCCTCACGCCGAAGCTGGCAATCGCATCGGCATTTTCGGCGGATCCTTCAATCCCCCTCATTCGGGGCACCGTCTGGTTGCGATCACCGCTTTGAAAAGGCTTGGTCTCGATCAGATCTGGTGGCTGGTGACGCCGGGAAACCCTCTCAAGAGCCATTCAGATCTGGCGCCTCTTGATTTGCGGCTGCGTAAGACAAGAGCGCTTGCAGATCATCCGCGCATGAAAGTGACTGCATTTGAGAAAGTGCTCGGATCAGCCTACACCGCGAAAACCGTCACGTCGCTGAGGGCAATAAGGCCGAAAGTCCGATTCGTTTGGGTCATGGGTGCTGACAATCTTGCAAGCTTTCATCACTGGCAGGATTGGCGAGAAATCGTTGGTTCGGTTCCGATCGCGGTGGTTGACCGGCCTGGTGCTTCCTTGTCGACAGTGTCTGCACCTATGGCAAAAGCGTTTGAAAAATATAGGCTTCCGGAGAAGAGTGCGGCCATGCTTCCGGACTTGCAACCACCGGTCTGGACTTTCTTGCACACGCCCCTCGATCAAACGTCATCCACTGATCTGAGGCTAACGAAATCCGGGGTGTGACCGGCAATTTTGCCAAGAAAACCCGCTTGTCTTGAAAATGCCAAAAGGGAAGCGGTATTATAGGGTCGGTCGCGACGAGCGCGGCCGAGGTACGGTCAACCGGTCCTGTCTCCAAAACGGGTGACGTACGAAACCGAAACCATCGGTTCGTGACGACGTTGGGAACAGGGCGGACAAACGGCGAAAGGCACTACATCTGACCATGACCTTTGACAGTGAGCGGGCAACCATGTCCACTCCTCTGAAGGCTTCCGTAAGCAAAGATCTTGCGGCAGACCTCCTCGATACGGTCCTCACCAGTCTTGACGATTCCAAAGCTGAGGACGTCGTTACTCTAAACATCGCAGGAAAAAGCTCCCTGGCAGATCACATGGTGATCGTGTCCGGACGCTCCCATCGACATGTGGGCGCGATCGCGGATCATCTGCTCAAGGACCTGAAATCGGCTGGCGCACGCACCTCAACGGTGGAAGGCCAGGCGACATGCGATTGGGTGCTGATTGATGCGGGCGATGTGATCGTTCACATTTTCCGTCCGGAAGTTCGCGGCTTCTACAATTTGGAGAAGATGTGGGCGCCGGATTCGGATGACGCGCCGCAGTATGTTGGCTGACATACGGCTTTGAAGTCCTGACTTGGCCGGCGGTTGAGCCTGGGCTTCGCGATGCCGATGGAGTGATAACCGGAAACTTCGTTCCGGCGAGGAATTTATGCGCTTTACGCTTTCCTGCATTGGCCGGATGAAGGCCGGTGCGGACAAAGACCTTTTCGACCGATATCTGGACCGGGCGCGCAAATCCGGACGGGGTCTGGGTATTACCGGCGTCTCTCTCTCTGAACATCCTGAAAGCCGTGCGCAGCGGCCTGAAGATCGTAAGGCGGAAGAGGCAAAGGTCATCCAGCAGTCGCTGCCGCCGGGCGCTCGCCTGATTGTTCTCGATGAGCATGGCAAGAACCTGACCAGTCCGGCTTTCAGCCAGAAGCTTGAAGGTTGGAAGGATGAGGGCATTTCGGAAGTTGTCTTTGCTATCGGTGGGGCTGATGGGCACGGTCAGGAGCTTTTGGAACGGGCAGACCTGAAACTGGCGCTGGGTGCGATGACATGGCCGCATCAGATTGCGCGGATCCTGCTTGCAGAGCAGATCTATCGGGCCATAACCATCCAGGCCGGACATCCTTACCACCGGGTCTGACCCATATATGTGCTTCTCAGGAGACAGGGCAACATGCCGCCAATTCTGACGACCGACCGCTTGACGTTGCGGCCGATGAAAATGGACGATTGGCCGAGCTACGAGCAGTTGATGCTATCCGATCGGTCGCGATTCATGGGGGGGCCATTCACCCGCTTCAATGCCTGGGGGCTGTTCTGTCAGGATGTCGCACAGTGGCACCTGATGGATCACGGTGCACTGATGATCGACGACAGTCAGACAGGTGAGTGTCTGGGTCAGGTCGGTATCAATCACGGACCTCTCTTTCCCGAACATGAGCTTGGCTGGTTCGTTTACGCACATGCCGAAGGCAGGGGAATTGCGTTCGAAGCTGCAAGTGCCTTTCGCGATTGGGCGAGAAACCAGCGCCGTCTGCCGGGATTGGTGAGTTATATGGACCCTGAAAACGAACGCTCCGCCTGCCTTGCAAAACGCCTGGGTGCGACGCTGGACAACGATGCGCCGCGACCTGATCCACAGGATATCGTCTATCGCCACTTTGGCGGTTAGGGCGTAAGCTTGGAAGCTAAGACTCCATGCCGCCGGGTTCGGCGGGCCTTGCCGAGCGTTCGAAATGGCGGAAATCTTGGCTTCTGCCCGTATCTCGCCGCATTCGGCGATTATCGCTCAAAGATTACCGGACAAACAAGGTTACGCGATACACCGGTGGAAGGCGTCGTTAGTGAACTATTTATTAGGGTAAACGGTTCGTTAACGCAGACTGTGTATCGGTGAATAAGATAACCTTTTGGGAGCTTAGGCAGGTTGTTACCGGATCGCATCAGATTTGCGAGACCTGGACTTGAGATGCGGATAGTCAAACGACCGCTCTTGAGCTGCCTGCTTGTGGCTGCACTGGCGCTGCCTGCAAACGGATTGGCGACGGAAAGCGTCGACGAGAGTTCTCAGGAGCAGACAGAACTTGCCCCGGAAGTGAACGCAGCTCTGGAGCGGAAGAAACAACGCGAGCAGGAACTGGCCGCGCTCTCTCGTGACATCGACGTATCAACTGATCGGCAGGCCGCCATCGCGCGCGAAATCAGGGCGCTTGATCGGGATCGTGAAACGCTGAATGCGAAAATCATCAGCACGTCCGACACGATCAAAGGGCTTGAAACCGAGCTGACGGCAACGGAACGTCGGTTGCGCGCACTTGGTGAGAACGAAGACGCGGTTCGACTGTCTTTGATTGCACGGCGGGATATTTTGGCAGAAGTGCTGGCAGCCCTGCAGCGAATTGGCAAACGGCCTCCGCCCGCACTTGCCGTGCGCCCCAGTGATGCTCTGTCTGCCGTACGTAGCGCCATTTTGTTGAACGCCGTTATGCCCGAGCTGAAGGTCGAAACCGAGGCGCTTGCCGCCGACCTTGAAGAATTGCACCGGCTGAAAACGGTGATCGCGGATGAAAAGAACCGACTGCGCGGCGATGCCATGCGGTTGGCTGAGGAAAGGTCGCGTCTGGAATTGCTGTTGAGCGCAAAGCGGCAGGAACATCAAAAATCGGTACGCGTGCTGGAACAAGAGCAAAAGCGCGCGGAAGAACTGGCCAACAAAGCCGGGTCCCTGCAGGAGCTGATCGCAAGTCTGGAAGCCGAAATCGAGAGTGCACGTGAGGCTGCGGAAAAGTCGCGCCAGGCTGCTCTGGACGCAAAACAACAAGATTCGCGGAAATTTGATCCGTTCTCTGACCCCGGCCGTCTTGCGCCGGCAATCGCATTTGATGATGCTGTCGGGCAGCTGCCGCAACCGGTCGTCGGCACGTTGTTGAAGGATTTCGGTGAAGAAGATGATTTTGGTGGGGAGACCGAAGGTCAATCTATCGCCACAAGGCCGGGCTCTAATGTAACCTCACCTGCAGACGGTTGGGTTGTTTATTCAGGTCCGTTCCGATCTTTCGGACAGCTCTTGATCCTGAATACGGGTGATGGCTACCATGTGCTCCTGGCCGGTATGGACCGGATAGACGCGGAATTGGGGCAGTTTGTTTTGACCGGGGAACCGGTCGGTGTGATGGGCGCGACCCAATGGGCGAGCGCTTCGACTTTCGGCTTGGGTTCAACCCAACCGATCCTATATGTTGAATTTCGAAAAGACGGCCGTGCGATAAACCCCACACCTTGGTGGGCGCGCACAGAAGAGGAAAAGGCTCGCGGATGATACGGAAAGCTTCCTTGCTGGTTGTCGGTGCTCTGATGGGTGCTGTGGCAGTCACGACCATGTCCCAGATGCCGCTGAACGTTTCAGTGGCGGCCAATGCGGCCGCGACGGACACTTATCGGCAGCTCAATCTGTTCGGTGACGTTTTCGAAAGAGTGCGCTCGGACTATGTGGAAGTGCCTGACGATGCGCAGCTGATCGAAAGCGCCATCAACGGAATGCTGACTTCCCTCGACCCGCACTCCAGCTACATGTCTCCAAAAAGCTTCCGGGACATGCAGGTGCAGACCCGCGGTGAATTCGGTGGCCTTGGCATCGAAGTGACGATGGAAGAGGGCCTCGTGAAAGTGGTGTCTCCGATCGATGAGACACCGGCTGCCAAAGCAGGCGTTCTTGCGGGTGACCTGATCACCTATATTGACGGCGAGCAGGTTCAGGGACTGACCCTGAATGAGGCCGTTGAAAAAATGCGCGGTCCGGTCAACACCGATATCGTTGTGACCATCCGCCGTAAGGGTGCCGCTGAACCGTTCGACATCACAATCACGCGTGACGTCATCCGCATTCGCTCTGTTCGCTGGCGCGAAGAAGACGACGTCGGATATGTGCGCGTCACGCAATTCAACGAGCAAACTTTCGACGGCTTGAAGAAAGGCATCGAGCAGATGTCTGAGAGCATCGGTGAAGACAAGCTGAAAGGCTTCATCATCGATTTGCGCAACAATCCAGGCGGATTGCTGGATCAGGCGATTGCCGTTTCAGACGCTTTCCTGGATCGCGGTGAAATTGTCTCCACGCGAGGCCGTGAGGCAGATGAAACGCAGCGCTACAATGCGCGTGCTGGCGATCTGACCACAGGCAAGCCTGTGATCATTCTGGTCAACGGTGGCTCCGCATCGGCATCCGAGATCGTTGCAGGCGCTCTTCAGGATCACCGTCGTGCCACTATTCTCGGCACCCGGTCCTTCGGCAAAGGGTCCGTGCAGACCATCATCCCGCTTGGCGCTAACGGCGCGATCCGTCTGACAACGGCTCGTTACTACACGCCGTCCGGCAATTCGATCCAGGCAAAGGGCATCGTTCCGGACATTGAAGCTTTGCAGGAACTGCCGGAAGAGCTGGTCGGTCGTGTCGACACCAAAGGTGAGGCTGGACTTCGCGGTCACCTGGAAGCCGACGGTGAAGAGGAAAGCGGCAGCCAGGCCTACGTGCCGGCAGATCCGGAAGACGACACCCAATTGAAACTCGCGCTGGATCTCCTGCGCGGCGTTCAGGTCGACAGCGCATTCCCGCCTGTCTCAGACAGCGCTGCTGTCAAAAACTAACAAGTAACACGCGCTGGTCCGCCAGCGCGTGCCCTCCGTTTCGTTCTGCGTATCAAAACAACAATGATGACGCCGGTAGCTGGTGCGAGTCTCAGCCAGACCCGGTCAACGGGCTCAGGACGGTATGTCGAGCGAAGATCTCACAGCTCCCTTAGGCATGGGCAAACGGCGGCTCGTGAAGCTGCCGTTTGGCCTTATCGGTGCAGGTATCCTCAGTGTCGCAATTACGACCATTGTGGTGTGGGTCGCAGTGGTGGACGATCCCATTGGCGGCGAACCTGTCGCACTCCTGCCGCTGGATGCAGTCGTCGAGGGCGTCACGTCTCACGACATCGAAGTTGTCGAAATCCGACCTGGACTCACCGGTGATCTTGGCCCCAACCTGCGGCCTGAAACGAGCGAGGATCTCCTCGGTCCGCGTTATCAGATGATCGAGCGCCCGGATGGTCTGAGCCACGATGCTCCGGTTGCGAACCTTTCGATCAATCCGGACAACAGGGTTTTTGAGCGAACCGACTACGGTTTCCTTCCCAAGATCAGCGATGCCGGAGTGCGGCCGCTCGATGCTTATTCCCGCCCTGTGGTGAGCGAATTCAAGTCGATCCCGAAAATCGCAGTTGTGTTGAACGGCATGGGGTTGAGTGAAACCGGAACGCAAAACGCAATCGACAGCCTTCCGGCAGACATAACCTTTGCCATGGCCCCTTACGGCGACGATCTTGACCTTTGGATGCAGCAGGCGCGCACCAGAGGCCATGAGCTTTTGCTGCAATTACCGCTGGAGCCGTTTGATTTCCCGGACAACGATCCAGGTCCACACACGCTGCTGGTCAGTCTGAAACCCGTGGAAATGATGGATCGGTTGGCTTACCTCCTGACCCGAGCAACCAACTATGTCGGCGTCATTCCTGAAATGGGTGCACGGTTCACCTCCACGAAGCCATCCATGGACTATCTCATGGAGAAGCTTAAGTCCCGTGGACTGATGTTTGTCGACAATGGAGCATCTTCGCGCAGCCTTGCGCCCCAGGTGGCCGGCGATCAGCGCATACCCTATAGCGGGGTCGACGTTGTTCTGGACGAAGTTCCGCGGGACGATCACATTGATGCCAAGCTGCTTCAGCTTGAAAGTATTGCTCGCGCACGGGGTGTCGCGGTGGCATCCGGATCTGCGCTACCCGTTACGGTTCGCCAGCTCAAAGAATGGGTTCAGGACCTTGAACAACGCGGTTTGCAGTTGGTACCGATCAGCGCGACCATTGATCGATAGAGTGTTTGCGGCCATGGGCCCCGATATTCAGGGTTTGATTTGATCGTGTCGCTAACAGTGTGTGTTTCCAATAGGTGATTTCGTGACAAAGCTTGAACTTGGCCCCGGTTTTCCAGAGCCTTCTGGAGGCCTGCCCTACCGCCCTTGTGTCGGTATCATGCTGATTAACAAGCACGGCATGGTTTGGATCGGCAGTCGCGACGATGGCGGAAGTTCCGCTAACTATGAATTCTCGTGGCAAATGCCCCAAGGCGGGATCGACAAGGGCGAAACCCCTGAACGGGCGGCCCGGCGCGAGCTCTATGAGGAAACTTCCGTCAGGACGATCAGTCTGCTCGAAGAAGCGCCGGAATGGTTCGCGTATGACTATCCTCCGGAAGTGGTGCAACGGAGCCGCAAGGGTAAATACAGAGGTCAGGCGCAGCGTTGGGTTGCTTATCGTTTCGATGGGGACGACGACGAAATCAACATTCTGGTACCGCCGGACGGACACTCAGCGGAATTCAGCAAGTGGCGCTGGGAACATGCAGCACAGCTTCCCGGTCTGATTGTTCCGTTCAAGCGCCCGGTCTATGAACGCGTCGTCGCAGCATTCTCACACCTGACCGACTGAATAGCCTGCGGTTGGTACGAGCGTTCGCTCGAATGGCCGCGGGCTTTGATGACCCGCGTCCTGCAACGCTACGGTGAAATTTGCCGTGACTAAAAATTGTGCTGAACCGGTGACGAAGTCATCGTCAAAGCGTCAGCAATTGAAGTCCGTTTGACGTTTTTGAAACAGACAGGCCATAGACGCCTCGCTAACATCCTGCCGAATTGAGACGTTTTGAAGCAAAACCGCCTTACGGATTTGAAATTTCAGGACGTAACCGACATATGCTGAAGCACACACCCGGTTGAGCCGGTATGCTGCGGAACACTTGGGAGGAACGCCAATGTCTTTCGGCAAGGGGCTTTCACGGAAGCCGTCCCAGCCAAAAGGGCGTCAGTTGGAAGATGCGGCCTTAAGCGAAGTCCAGGCATTGCTGGGCGACGAACCGCGCCGCGCCGATCTGCTCATCGAGCACCTTCACAAAATTCAGGATGCCTATGGCTGCCTGGAAGCCCGACATTTGCGTGCATTGGCAGAAGAAATGCGGCTTTCACAGGCCGAGGTCTATGAAGTCGCCAGTTTCTATCATCATTTCGACATCGTTCGCGAAGGTGATGCCAAACCCGCCCCGTTGACCATTCGCGTCTGTGACAGCGTTGCATGCTCGCTAAGGGGTGCAGACGCACTTGCTGGCGTTCTTGAGAGTGGACTGGATCCGTCAAAGGTCCGCGTGCAAAAAGTTCCGTGCATCGGCCGTTGTGCTGGGGCTCCTGCTGTTCAGGTCGGCAAGCGTGCCGTTGACAATGCCACCGAGATTTCAGTCCGTTCGATCCTGTTCGAAGGTGAAACGTCTCCTGAAATGCCTGACTATATCGGCCTTGAGGAATACCGTGCAAACGGTGGTTACAAACTGCTGGACCGTGTTCGGGCAGGTGACCTCGACGCTGCTGCCATTGCCGACAAGGCGCTCGAAGCGGGTCTCCGTGGGCTCGGCGGCGCCGGTTTTCCAACGGGTACAAAATGGAAAATCGTCAACGATCTGCCCGGACCGAAATATCTGACGATCAATGGTGATGAGGGCGAACCGGGCACGTTCAAGGATCGTCATCATCTTGAACGGGATCCTCATCGCCTTCTGGAAGGGGCCCTGATTGCTGCCCACGCAATTTCTGCGGATCGCGTCTATCTCTATATGCGCGATGAATACCCGGCAGTTCTTGAAATCCTGAAGACCGAAATTTCCGCACTGAACGATGCTGGCGTCATCACGACAATCGGGATCGAATTGCGACGTGGTGCCGGTGCATATATTTGCGGCGAAGAAAGCGCGATGATCGAGTCCATTGAAGGCAAGCGGGGCCTTCCGCGCCATCGCCCACCTTTCATCGCGCAGGTCGGCCTCTTTGGTCGGCCCACATTGAACCATAACGTCGAGACGCTCTATTGGATCCGGGACATTATCGAAAAAGGACCTGACTGGTTTGCATCGCAGGGGCGGCGGGACAAAAAGGGTTTCCGCTCCTTCTCGGTCTCTGGCCGGGTTCGCGATCCGGGGGTCAAGCTCGCGCCTGCCGGTATCACGATGAACGAACTGCTGGAAGAGTTCTGCGGTGGCATGGATGAAGGGCATGTCTTCAAGGGATATCTGCCGGGTGGTGCTTCGGGTGGTATTCTGCCGGCATCGCTTGCCGATGAACCACTGGATTTCGGAACTCTCGACAAGCACGGCTGTTTTATCGGAAGTCATGCTATCGTTGTCTTCTCCGATCAGGACGATATGCGCGACGTGGCGCTGAATCTGATGCGCTTCTTCAAGCACGAGAGCTGTGGTCAGTGTACGCCGTGCCGCTCCGGAACCGAGAAGATGGAGCAACTGCTTTCGGATGGCGATTGGGACAAAGGCAAGATTGCGGACCTTGATGAAGTCATGCGCACTGCATCGATCTGCGGTCTCGGTCAGGCGGCCAGCAATCCGGTCGCGTCGGTGCTTAAATTCTTCCCTGAGGAGTTTGACAAATGAGCCAGGTCACATTCTCTCTCGACGGCAAGACTGTAACAGCGGAAGACGGTGAAACCATCTGGCAGGTTGCCAAGCGTGAAGGCGTCGCCATCCCGCATCTGTGCCACAAGGATGCGCCGGGCTATCGCTCCGACGGCAATTGCCGTGCATGCATGGTGGATATCGAAGGCGAACGGGTGCTTGCGGCGTCCTGTATCCGGACACCCGCAGAAGGCATGGTTGTCAACACTGAGACCGAGCGTGCTTCAAAGGCACGCGAAATGGTGTTTGAGCTACTTGCCTCTGATCAGCCAGGTCGCGACCACCATCCTGACCCGCAAAGTGATTTCTGGAAGTGGTCGGATGCCATCGGTGTTTCCACCGGCCGGTTCGCAGCCGGTTCCAAGCCGGATCAGGACGTTTCGCACCCCGCAATTGCAGTCAACCTCGACGCCTGTATCGCATGCAATCTGTGTGAAAGGGCCTGCCGTGAAGTTCAGGTCAATGATGTGATCGGGATGGCCGATCGCGGCTCTCACACGATGCCGGTATTCGATCTGGCCGACCCGATGGGCATCTCCACCTGCGTCGCCTGCGGAGAATGCGTCTCCGCTTGTCCCACCGGGGCATTGATGGAAAAGAGCCTCCTGGACGAGACGGCAACCAAACGTGAGATTTTCGCGGAAGAAACGATCGACAGTGTTTGTCCGTTCTGCGGTGTCGGTTGCCTGACGTCGGTTTCGGTTGCCGACGGCCGGATTGTCAGTGTTGAAGGCCGCAACGGGCCGGCCAACGAGAACAGGCTCTGCGTCAAGGGTCGTTTCGGCTTTGACTATGTCTCCAGCCCGGAGCGTCTTACCAAGCCGCTTATCCGCCGGGACGATGCGCCCAAGCGCGGCGACATTTCCATGACACTTGAAAATCATCTTGATTTCTTCCGTGAAGCAACCTGGGAAGAAGCGCTTGAAAAGGCCGCCGGTGGTCTGAAGGCGAGTTTCGAGGCCAAAGGCGGTGCAGGTGTTGCCGGTTTTGGGTCCGCCAAGGGCTCAAATGAAGAAGCTTACCTGTTCCAGAAATTGATCCGCCAAGGCTTTCAAACCAACAACGTTGACCATTGCACGCGCCTTTGCCACGCATCATCGGTGGCAGCGCTCATGGAAGGGATCGGGTCCGGTGCTGTCACGGCACCTTTCAATGCTGCAGAAGATGCCGATTGCATGATCGTCATCGGTGCCAGACCGGAGCAGAACCATCCGGTTGCCGCAACCTATATCAAGCAAGCCGCCAAAAAGGGCACGAAACTCATCGTCATGGACCCACGTGGCCAGGGCCTCATGCGACACGCTGACTATGGTTTGAAATTCAAGCCGGGCACGGATGTCGCGATGCTGAACGCAATCCTCAACGTGATCATCACGGAGGAGCTGTATGACAGCCAATATATCGCGGCTCATGTTGACGGCTTCGAAACGCTGAAGGAAAAAATCCGAGACTTCACGCCTGAGGCTATGGAGCCTGTCTGTGGTATCGGGGCTGATACTCTTCGCGAAGTCGCGCGCCTTTATGCGACCAGCGCTAAATCGATCATCTACTGGGGAATGGGCGTTTCGCAGCATGTTCACGGCACGGACAACGTCCGTTGCCTGATTGCCATGGCGCTGACAACTGGACAGATCGGCCGGCCCGGAACCGGCTTGCATCCCTTGCGCGGACAGAACAATGTTCAAGGTGCCTCCGATGCTGGCCTGATCCCGATGGTTTTCCCGGATTACCGGTCTGTTGAGAGCGCAGATATCCGGTCGGAATTCGAAGATGCTTGGGGACGAACGCTGGATCCCGTGAGGGGCCTGACGGTCGTTGAAATCATGAATGACATTCTCTCTGGCGGCATCGAGGCGATGTATATCCAGGGTGAAAATCCGGCAATGTCGGATCCCGATCAAAGCCACGCCCGCAAGGCGCTTGCGAGCCTGAAGCATCTGGTGGTTCAGGACATTTTCCTGACCGAAACAGCCTGGCATGCAGATGTCATTTTGCCTGCATCTGCACATGCGGAAAAACTTGGCACCTATACCAACACCAACCGCCAGGTTCAGATTGGCAGACCTTGTGTTCCAATGCCTGGTGAAGCGCGTGAAGACTGGACAATCCTGATCGACATAGCCAATCGGCTTGGGCTTGACTGGTCCTACGACGGAGTTCCGGCGATCTATGAGGAAATGCGTTCGCACATGGCCTCTCTCAAGAATATTTCCTGGGAGCGGCTGGAACGTGAAGGCACGGTGACCTACCCCGCAGATGCGCCTGATGTGCCTGGCAACGAAATCCTGTTCGGTCAGTCTTTCCCAACGGCTGACGGACGCGGAAAAATCGTTCCGACAGATTTGGTGCCGCCGGACGAGTTGCCCGATGACGATTTCCCTTTGGTGCTGACCACAGGCCGAATGCTGGAACATTGGCACACAGGTGCTATGACCCGGCGGGCAGCAGTTCTCGATGCAATCGAGCCGGAGCCCGTGGTGTCCATGAACCCCCGCGACATCAAACTGGCGGGATTGGATATTGGGCAACAGGTAACGGTCGAGACGCGCCGGGGCGCGATCACGCTGACTTTGCGGGCTGATCGGGACGTTTCAGCAGGGATGCTGTTCGTGCCATTCTGTTTCTTTGAAGCACCGGCCAACTTCCTGACCAATCCGCAGCTTGACCCGTTCGGAAAAATTCCCGAATTCAAATTCTGTGCAGCACGCATCGGTCCGGCACAACAGCAAGAAGCTGCCGAATAGCGGTTCCCAAACATCCGAGTCTCATAGGCTAGAACTATGCGAGCGGGGCTGACGAGTTGCTGCGAATTTTATATTTCAGCGGTAGGGTTTGCGAACAGAGCGCTGTCGGCAGACTTTGGAGCTTACATGAGCAGGCCGAAGGAACTTTGCCATTGAAACGAATTCTGGATCAAAAAGGGCGGCCATTTGGCCGCCCTTTGTGTGTCAGTGGAATATCGTCCGATCAATTCGCGGTGACGGTGACATTCAGAAGATCCGGGATCGTTTGAGGTGCGGCCATGCTGCCGAGAATTTGCGCGAGCGGCACCGGATTGGCCGGAACGAGCGTGACCTTCAACTCACCCGGGTTCTCAAGGAACTTGGAGACCGCTTCGCTCACCATGTTCGTGAAGGCTTCGTTCTGGATCGGTCTCGTCGCTTCGGTGGCCTGAGCAACCAGGGCCTCGCGGAAGACGTTTTCCGGAATGCCTTCAGCATCCGCAATATGCTTCAGGCCCTTGGCCGTAATGCCGGCATCGTTGATTACAAGCGAAGCATCAACGAACTGCGCCGTGATCGCTGCCATCTGACCCTGACCTTCCGGATCTTCAAACAAGGCTTTCGGGACGTTTGCAAAACGAGCCGATGCTTCGGCTCGCCCGACACCTTCAATGTTCACCATCAGGCGCTCCAGGCGCAGCTCAAGAGTGGTTTCGTCCCAGTAGAGCCGGGTTTCATCAGACCAGACAATCTCTTCAAGCCCGAGCGCCCGAAGCATGTCTTCAACGTCCTTGTCATCGACGGCGCTGATCGGGGCGCGGATACCGTCGCTCTTAAAGAAGAGGCTTGTCGGGATCGGCGGCACCGTTGTGGACGCTTTGAACTCGGTTTTGCCAATCTGAATACGCCCTTCGTCAGGAACGTTGACATCCAAGCCCTGCACTTCATAACCGAATGAGCGCGGCATGAAGGCGCGGGCAACTTCCAGCGGATTGTTTTCGCCATAGCTCGGATCGGCCATCAGTGTGCTGATCATGGCTTTCATCGGCGTGTATTCGGCAAACTCGATATCGCCGATCGCAGCCCAGTCGAGTTTGACAGAAGCGCCTTCCGGCAGCTCCGGGGCATCCACTCCGACAATCATCATCTCGCCAATGCCATCGGAATTGACGTTGGTCATCGCCATTTCCTTGATATTGACATCAAAGCCGCCATCCGTGTCCGGCGAAGGCACATTCAGGGAGACGCCGCTGACACGGGCATCGGAAATGCCGAATGAGCGATAAAGCTGAAACACGCTGGTGATGATCTTTTCAGGAGAAGGTTCCTTGGTGTCCAGCAGCTCGTCAAAAACGGCGAGGAAATCATGGTCGCGCTTGGTGACCGTCATTTCGCCCATGGTGGCACTCTCGACATTCATCTTGAGCGTCATCCCCGGGAGAATTTCCTGGGTGTTTTCGTAGTCAACGGCAGACCCTGAACCGATCATGACAATTTCGTCGCCGGTCACAGGAACATCCGGGTCAAAAAGATCAACGAACGCGGCCGCGTCGATGTTTTCGTAGATGGTTTTGCCCTGGCTGGTGGTCTGGTTGACCATGTTGCCAGATCCGGGTTCGAGCGTCTGCAGGTTCTGTGTGACCTTGTCGATGGAATAGGACCCGATGAAGCCGTCTTTGGCATCGGCCATGACGTATCCATCCATCTGCATGGTACCGGTGACCACAGGCGTTTCCTGACCGTCCTCGATAGCGTAGGCCTCGAAGGTCATGGCTGTGCTGTCGACCTTGACTTCCTCATATGAGGTCAGAACAGTGGCCTTGAGGAACGGCAGCCAGCGGCTTGCCTGGCGCTTGGGATCTTCAGCCGGAATTTCCGGCATATTGAAGCTGTAGCCGGTCGCGGATATTCCCGCCATGCGGCCTTCTGCACGCAGGCGGCCTTCCCCTTTCACCGAACCGGTGACGATCAGAACACTGTCATCGGAATAGGTCCAGGTGTCGGCGGAGAACGCGCCGGCATCATGTGTCAGACCGGTAATGGTGACGGTGCCCGACTCCATGGATAGTGAATATTCTAGGTCCTGGGTCGTGGTGTCGTCGCCGTCGTCCGACGGCAAATCGGAAATTGTGCCTGCAAAAACAAGTTTGCTGTCGGTCAGGGTCAGCGTGTCACTGCCCTCGTCGTAGTTGACGGATCCATTTTCAACGTCAAGACCCAGCGCTGACAACCCCGCGACATATGCGTTGAAGGCGGCTATTCCGTTGTCCTGCGCCAAGGCAGGCCCCGTCACCAGAGCCATAGCCGTGGTGAGGCATAGGATCTGAGCGCGGGCTCGGAGGGAAGAGCGTGAAGACGGAAGCGTAGTTTGTGAAATCAATGTTTTGGCTCCAAATCGGATGATCGGAAATGACCGGGAAAGAGATGGTCAGACCCGATATAGGGAGACGTCCATGGCCATTCCATGACTATGAACCATTCTCTTGCCGAGGTCGAATCAAGTCCGGCTGTATCAGCGGCTTATCTCTGCCATTCCTGGCGAACGGTTTCATCGGTTTCTGAGGAGAGAGCCTTCGATTTCAGGCCATCCACAAGGTGATCTTGGCCGAGCCGGCGAAACGCCCAGACCGCAGCACCTCTGACAACCGGGTCTGGGTCGTCCAGAAGAGTCATAATGATTTGAACGAGATCCGGTGTCTTCGAGTTGCCTGCCGCGATCAGGACATTTCTTAGGAAACGGTTCCGTCCGATCCGCTTTATCGGCGAGCCGGAAAACAATTTTCGGAACGCGCCGTCGTCCAATTCGAGGAGGTCGGCCAGCCGGGGGCTCTTGAGATCATTTCGCGCCACGAGCTTGGCTTCTCTGGCGGTGTCAGCGAACTTGTTCCAGGGACAAGCGGCCAGGCAGTCATCGCAGCCATAGATACGGTTGCCCATGGCTTCGCGGAATTCATGCGGTATGGGGCCTGCGTGCTCGATGGTCAGATACGAGATGCAGCGCCGGGCATCAAGCTGGTAAGGCGCGGGGAAGGCATCGGTCGGACAACTGTCGAGACAAGCACGGCATGACCCGCAGTGATCGATCTCCGCACCATCGGGTGGCAAATCGAGCGTTGTGAAGATCGAACCGAGAAAGAACCAGGACCCGAGTTCGCGCGAGACCAGATTGGTGTGTTTGCCTTGCCAGCCGAGGCCCGCGGCCTGACCGAGCGGCTTCTCCATCACCGGGGCCGTATCGACGAATACCTTGACATCTCCTCCGGCTCTGGAGACGAGAAAACTTGCAAGCTCCTTCAGGCGTCCCTTGATGACGTCATGATAATCGCGATGCCTGGCATAGACCGAGATGCCACCTTTAGTGGGATCTTCCAGATGGGCCAATGGATGGCTTTCCGGTGCGCCGTCCGGGCTGTAGTTCATGGCCAGCATGATGACCGAATTCACATCAGACCAAAGCGCAGGTGGTGCTGCACGGCGATCCGCCGTGTCGGCCATCCATGTCATAGTGCCGTGAAAATCATTCTTCAAAAAACGGCGCAGTCTTTCTCCGGCTTCAGGAATGCTGTCGGCAGCGGCTATTTTCGCGGCATCGAAACCGAGCTGGTCTGCCTTTTCCCTGAAGGCAGTCAGAACTTTATGTGTTTTTGCGTCCAAACCAAACGAACTGCCGGTCTAAAAATCCAGGTCCGCGTAGGTAGGGGCAGGCGGCATGCCGAGCACCTTTTCGCCGAGGAGTGGCCGCATGCTGGGGCGGGATTTGACCCGCGCATACCAGGACTTGATGTCCTCCTCGTCGCCCCACGGGACTTCTCCGAGATAATCGGCGCAGGAAAGCCCTGCAGCAAGTGCAAAATCGGCAAAGGTCAAACGGTCACCGGCGATCCAGCGGCGGGAGGCAACCAGATAGCCGAAGTATCTCAAATGATGGTTGATGTTTGCGCGCGCCACCCGAAGCGCCGCTGAATCGGGCTCACCGCCGCCGGCTGATTTCGGCATGATCTGCTTGTAGATACGTTCGCGCACAAAATGGCCGACAACCTCAGCATCGAGTTTGGTAAGGCTCCATTCCACCAGCCGTCTGGTTTCAGCTCTGGCTTCGGGATGGTCAGGCATCAGGCGCTTGTCGGCAACCGCATATCCCCGGGTCTCGTCGAGATATTCCATGATCGGTCCCGGACCACAGATCGCGGGGCCTTCATTTTCCACCAGAACCGGAACGGTACCGGCGGCATTCAGCATCAAGAGCTCCTGTGGCCTGTCCCATGGATCAACGTGATGCTCCTCGAAGGCTGCTCCGTATTCGGCCAGGATAAGCCGCACAAATCGGGACGACGGCGAGAAAGGGTGATGATAGAGCGTAAGCATTAAAGCGTTTAGAGCCTGAACTGTGGCAAGACTAGGGTGCAGACCCTGAGCCCGAAGGGAAATTCGCGTTAACGTCCAGTTTGCCCGGATATGGTTATCAAGGATTTGACGGCACGAAATTGCTCCGGCAAACAGGCCGCATTGAATAGCAATCTGAGTCGCGAGACATACCCGCTCGGGCCGGAATGTAGCAAGCCATTTGGAGACCTGTGACAAAATGGATGGCCAAACGATTGTCAGCGCTCTCATTCTGGGGATTGTCGAGGGGCTGACAGAGTTCATTCCTGTCTCGTCCACTGGTCATATCCTGTTGCTTGGGCACTTTCTTGGGTTCGAAAGCACGGGCAAGACCTTCGAGGTTTTGATCCAGTTGGGCGCGATCCTGGCCATATTGTCAGTCTATTTCGCTCGCTTGTGGAACCTGGCAATCACATTGCCGAGCGATCCGACAAGCCGCCGCTTCGTGTTTGGTATTCTGGTTGCGTTTCTTCCCGCCGCCGTCATCGGGGTTATGCTGCATAGCTTCATCAAGGAGGTGTTGTTCGAAACACCCGCCCTGATTTGTGCGACTTTGCTGATTGGCGGGGTCATCCTTCTGTGGATCGACAGATTGCCTTTGTCTCCGCGCTACACCAATGTCATGGACTACCCGTTGTCACTTTGCCTCAAGATCGGCTTCTGCCAGTGCCTCGCCATGGTGCCGGGCGTTTCGCGCTCGGGTGCCACAATCGCCGGCGCATTGCTGATGGGAACCGACAAGAGATCAGCTGCAGAGTTTTCTTTCTTTCTCGCCATGCCGACCATGGCCGGTGCATTCACCTATGATCTTTACAAGAACCGGAATGTGCTCTCGATGGATGATGCGGTGATCATCGCGATCGGGTTCGTTGCCTCGTTCATCGCCGGGGTTTTTGTTGTGAAGGGTCTTCTGGACTTTGTATCCCGGCACGGTTTTGCTCCGTTCGCCTGGTGGCGTATCGGGGTTGGTATCGCCGGTTTTGCAGGGCTTTATTTCCTAGGCTGATTTATCCAGCGGCGACCGTTCATAGAGCGACTTGAGCGCGCTGAGTTCCTCGGCCATCTCCCGCCGCAGATTTTCCGGACCAAGCAGTTCCGCACCAGGTCCCAGCCAGCGGACCAGCGGCAGGATACGCGCGCGCTCGGTGGAAGGAATGCTGATCAGCACTCTGCCGTCCTCTGCGGGTGTAAAGATCGCATGCCGGTAGTACCAGTCGGCACTGAGTTTGCGGGCCTGATGCGGGGTGATCAGGATCTTGGCGATGTCTTCCTCTTTCTCCCATCGACGCATGGCCTGCGATAGCCAGGCACCGCCCGTAAGGCTCTTGATGGAGAAATCCTTGTCTGGCCGAAAGAAGAGCCCGCTGACCTCCAGCGAACGTACTCTGTCTGCCCGGTAGACCTTCAACAGGTCCGTGTCGACACAGCGACCGGCCAGGTACCAAAGATCACGGTCGAACATGACGCCAAAGGGTTCGACGTCATGCGACTTGACGGTTCGTCTGGACGGATTGACGTGTTCAAATCGCACGCGCTTGCTGTCCAGAATACCTGCCATGAAGCCATCCAGCGCGGTTTGCCAGTCTTCAGTCGGTTCCGCCTTGGTTCCGGAATGAAAAATATCGGGTGGTATAGGTTCGATGCCGACGATCCTGTCGGCGTCCTTAAGAAGGCCGTGCACGGATTTGGGCAGCGACGCGAGTAGTTTCTTTTCCGCAGCGCCAAGTTCGGCAGCAAGGGGTACAGTGCGGCTCGAGCGCACAAGGGCCATGGCAGCCAGCAGGGCCGCCGTTTCATTGCGTGTCAACGCCACCGGCGGCTGAAGATAGCCGCTCGCAAGGCGGTAACCGCCTTCCGCTCCACGTTCTGCATCGACCGGGACACCGAGGGCAATCAGCCTGTCGATGTCGCGATAGATTGTGCGCAGCGAAACCTGAAAGCGTTCGGCAAGCGCGGTGGCAGGGACAAGTTTGCCTCCGGTCAGCAACAGCAAAATGCCGAGCGCACGTTCGATTGGGTTCATGGATTGAGGTCCTGATCCAGGCTGGAAAAATGAATCTCAAAAAAAATGATAACCTGAGAACAGAACGGGATCAAACCTGACTCGCTGTTGTCAGGATTGCTTTGGCATTCTCCTCTCGTCCCCGGAAAGCGGGGCTTCCAGATCCCTTAGGAGAAGTGAGATGAGTCTTGAGATCGATACCGTTTTTCGCAGCCGTGCGCATAGCCGCGGTCTTCTGCTTTCCGCCCTTCGTGTATTTGTTGCTGAGTTCAACAGCTATTTCCGCCGCAGAGCAACTCACAAAGCTCTGTCACATCTGAACCATGATGAACTGCGGGACATTGGCCTTGTGCGCACGACAACCGGGTATCGCGAATTGCACCACGACCGCTTGGGCGCGGAATTCTGGAACTAATGATGAATTCGGCGGCTGACCTTGGGTTTCAGCCGCCGGTCCTTCTGGTAAGCGCCTTGATTTCAGGTTTGTTCCAGGCAAGGAACATGACAGCCAGGGCAAGGATGGCGGCGATGATGACGCCGTAAAAAGGCAAGTCCAGGTCGAGCCCAATCAGTTCTCCACCGATCAGGGAGATGACGCCAGCGACCAATGTGAACACGGCTATTGTAACGCCCATCACCCAGCCTTGCTCTTCGTCACCGACCGCAGCCGAATAAAGCCCGAGAAATGTCGGGTAGGCGATCCCGAACACAAAATAGAAACAGAACACCGGAATGAAGGTGAGTATGGCCACCGGAGACGCAACGAATGCCGCCGCCGAAAGGGCCCAGACAGTAAAGGTGATCCCCAAGATCGCTTCTTTGCTAAGCCGCTTTTGTGCCGGCACAACAAGAAACGTGCTGGAAAAGGCAAGGGCTGCCCCAATTGTCAGCATCACCATGGAGCCGCCAAGGGTGCCGTAGCCAAAGCGGCTGGTCAGGTAGTTGTCGACAAAAATATAGAAGGAGAGGTTGGCAATGTGAAAGAAGAAGAACACAAAGGTCAGCCGCATCACCTTCGGATATTTGGTAATTTGCCACAACAGCTCGAATATTTCAGCCGGGCGGAACACGAATGGCTGTTTTTCGGCAACAGCATCTTCCTTGTCCTCAAAGCCGAAGACCACCAGAAATATTGCAATCGCCACCAGTCCGAAGCAGGCATAAAATGGTAGTTTGATGCTGGCAATGCTGCCAATCAGGATCGGGTCGGATAGAAAGCCGCCGATCAATGGGCCACCAACCAGACCGAAGCTGACGCCCGTGATGATGTAGCCCATGTTGCGGTTTCGGTCTTCGTCATCGACGCTGCCGTCGATCATCGCCGCCTGGGCAATGGGCTGATTGCCTGCCGTCAAACCGGTGATGGCACGGCCGAGAATGAGCAGCAGAAAACTGTTGAGGTAGAGGGCGATGATTGTCAGGGCGTAGCCGCCAAGCGCACCGAACAGACAGATCAGAATGGCATTCTTCCGACCGATCACATCTGAGAGCTTTGAGATGTATGGTGCGCCGAAAAACCAGCACAGAAAAAAGACGCCGATGATCAGGCCGTAGTTGAAATGACGGACCGCATCCGACGTGTCCTTCGGCAACATCGAGGTCGACGGTTCCATGATCAGGCTGTTGATGATCGGAAACACCAGGCCCTGACCGAGAAGGTCTACGAAAACAACGAAAAGCAAAGTGACTTTGGTAAGAAATGACACAATGGGAGCCTCCCAACTGGTCACAAGCCTAAGACATGCGCAAATTCGCGGCAATCGAAAGCTTGGGCGATCCATTCAGCCGTTAACGATTGTCCTGGAACAGGCACTTGTTTCCGGTGCCGCAGACGTGAAAAAGGCGGACCGAAGCCCGCCTTCTGAAACTAAAATTGATGACCGTCAAGCTGGCCGGTGCGCGTCGTATTGGCCGCGTTCGCGAAACCGGTCGAGGTAAGTTGGCAGCACCGAGGCAAGTGTTGCCGGCGTGATGCCAAGGCCTTCAAGCGTCCGCCCGTCGGATTTTGCGGTTTCGGAGACCACATTGTCGGTTTTCAGAAGTTCTACCTGGTCTGCCGTAAGGGGGGCATAGGGGAACAGTTGAAAGATCTTGCCCATCGCGGATGCGACCGGGAACGGGATTGGCAACAGCAGGCGGGAGCGGCGTGTGACGCTCAGCATGTCTTCAAGGCAGGCCTTGAAGCTCTTGATTTCCGGCCCGCCAAGCTCATAGACGGTACCAGGGTTGAGCTGACCATCGACAGCGCGCGCCACAGCCTCGGCGACATCGCACACATATACAGGCTGGAAATTGGTTTCACCGCCGCCAACAAGAGGCAGGCTTGGCGAGAAGCGTGCCATATCCGCAAACTTGTTGAAGAAGTCGTCTTCCGGTCCGAAAACTATCGAAGGGCGCAAAATGACACTTTCCGGCAGCGTCTCCAGGACACCGACTTCTCCGGCTGCCTTTGAGCGGGCATAGGCGGAGCTGCTGTCCGGATCTGCTCCGATTGCCGAAATATGTGTCACGCTTGAAAGGCCGGCTCCGCGAGCAGCTTCAGCGATTGCTCTCGGACCGAAAGCCTGAACCGCATCAAATGACTGTTTTCCGGATGGAGCCAGGATGCCGACTGCGTTCACCACGGCATCTGCACCGAGAACAGCACGTTCGACTGACCAGCGGTAACGAAGGTTTGCCTGGATGGGCATGATCTGGCCGGGTGCACCGAGCGGCTGCAGATGGGTCGCCAGGTCCGGACGTCGCACGGCTGCGCGGACACGATAGCCCCGCTTGGCAAGGGCCTGAACAATATGACGGCCTAGAAAACCGGAGCCACCGAAAATCGTGACGAGTTTGCCGTTAAGTGGTGTGGACATTGTGAAAATGCCTTCTGTCGCGTCCAAAAGGTTTGACTGATCCGCCATCAAGCAGGTCTGTCTTCCAGTGTCTTAGCCCTTTGAAGAGCGTGTGTGAAGGGCTGGCTTGGAATGAGGAAAAATAGTCGCGCAATAATGATTGACAAGCCCAGGTCCGGCGCTTACAAGCCCCCCCACAGCCCAGGTGGCGGAACTGGTAGACGCGCTAGCTTCAGGTGCTAGTGCCCTAACGGGCGTGGAGGTTCGAGTCCTCTCCTGGGCACCAAAATCCGATCTCAGACAATCCAGTTCAGTCTGATTTCTCCGAAAAAGCTCCGGTTTTCCGGGGCTTTTTTCGTTTTGGGTTATCTTTTGAAACTCCAGTTCTGCGAATGCGCTGCCAGATCGAAGCCCTGGCTAGCGGTTCAGGATGGGATCGAGATAAATTCCCGGCACAAACCCGGTCATTCCATAGTGGTCGATCTGGCACCAGGCGCCGCCGAGAAGTTCGCGTTTCCCCTCCGGTGATGCATCTTCGAAAGTCAGCGGGACGATCTCGGGCGAGCAGTTGAGAACAAGCACTTCGCTGGCTGATCGCGCAAGACTTCCAACAGTCTCTGCAGAGCGGCTTCCTTGCGCGCGAACGACGAGGCGCATCCCGTTTGGAACATTTCGAAGTTTGTAGGCTGGTCCCCAGATGCCAAATCCTGGCAAGTCACCGGTGTCGGCCGGGTCGGGCTCATTTGCGGAAACCGTTTGTAGTCCCGTCAGGAAAACGGCAGCTGCGGCCAGGACACGGAAAAATGGGCTTCTTGTGCTCATGTGTTGCATTCCTTCCAACCGGCTGTCAGCGCGCCAGACCGGCCTGGCGCGCGCTGTTCAGGGCGGCCAGGCATTGAGGTGCTGACGCTGGAGCGAGCGTTTCAACGCCATGGGTCTTCAAGAGATCAGCAAAAGCCGAAAGATCGCCTGGGAAACCGACACGAACAGCGATCACCAATGCGTTGCCCAGCAATATGCAGGGGTCTTCGGCGCTTGAAGGGCTGGTTGGCTGAGGCGGAGGTGCCGGGTTGGCAGCCTGTCCGTCCGGATTGAACTCAGGTATGAAATCAGAAGGGTCTATGCCGATTTCGCGTCCGCCTGCGATCATTGTCGCAGGGTCCTCGCCGCCAAAGCCCGGCGCGCCAGACTGGGCAATGGCGGCCCAGGGGCGATTGTCATTGGCAACAAGCCCGCTGGACATCAGACCAGCCAAAATGAGTGCGCATTGAACGGGTTGTGCTCCGGATACGCTGACCAAACCTTGCGCGGTCAAAAGCGCCAGAACCTGTTCTCGTTCGGCCCGCGAACCACCACGCAGCAAAGGGCTGATCAGGGGTTGCAATATGCTGCAGGCCTGAGCCAGCAAGCCTTGCGGATCGGATTGGTGCTGGGAAGACTGGTTCGTTGTTGTTGTGGGCTGTGGTGTCGGGCGCGGTGCGGGCACCGTGCTGGGACGCACTTGTTGACTGGCCACTGGTGCAGGAGGAGGTGGTGGTGCGGCTGGACCCAGTCCGGCCTGTTCTTCGACCAGAACCCAGAGCCCGGCATCCTGGGAAATCAGGTCGAGCGCTTTTTGACAGGCGGCCTGATCAGCGGTCGGTTCCGTGCTCTTGACCCCCGAAATTACGTAAATGCTGCGCATATCTTGGATTTGCTTGGTTCCGGCGCGGCTGTTGATCTCCTTGGTCAGCCGGTCCAGCTCGGAACATGCATTGAAACGGGACCCGGCAGGAGAAGGTGTTGCCGGTGCCGGGCGGCCAGATTGTTGAACTTCTGGCAAGGACCGTGCAGCAAGGTCGAGACGTATTGTCATCGCTGCGAGCTGGTTGTTGCCCTTAAGCTCGAGTGTGGCTGTCTGAGCGCCGAGACCGTTGAAGGTAACGGTGACGGCCATCGGCATGCCGCCCCAACTGCCAAAGCCGCCGGTCCAGGGTCCGGCGCCATTGCCGCTTAAGGGAATTGGGCCGGGCGTAACTTCCTGTGGCAGCGTCAGTGTTGCTGTCGATGGACCGGTCTTTTGCACCCTGACCTCACCATTGGCATCAACAGGCGTGGGTTGTGTGCGGCCTGCCGCTGTGACAGAGCCAGCGCCGCCGGTGACACCGTAGACGTAGCTGCCGGTTCCAGCTCCGCTGCTCATGAGTCCGGGCGCAACGACAGGACTGTTTGAAATGTGCTGCATTTCCACCCAGCCGTTCAGCCCGGCAAGCACAATCACGCACATCGTGCCTTCACACTGGTTCGTGACCTGAATTCCGCAGGTTCCAACACCGATGCCTCCAAGGACCGGACTGTTGGTGGAGGCACTGTCATAAACCCGGAGAGATTGCCCGTTCGGGGCCGAAGTTACACAGGTGTCGTCAGACGCCTTGGCAGGCAGGAGTGCGAAGGACAGCACGACCAGGCTGATGAGAAGACGCAACATGGGCTCAGGTCCTGTCTTGCTGAGGAGGAACGGCAAGTTCAAGGGCATCTAGCGAAGGATCCTTTGAGACTTCCTTCATTTCGGCCGCATCGAGTTCGAACATTTGAGACGGTTTCAGTTTGTTGAGGCCTGCAACAAAATTCCATGGAATGGAGGCGACACGGGTGTTGTAGGCCTGTACATTGCCGTTGTAGATCCGCCTTGCAGCGGCCACCTGGTCTTCTGTCTCTTCAAGCTGTTTCTGCAATACGAGCAGGTTTTCGTTGGCGGTTATTTCAGGGTTGTCTTCCGTGTAGGCAATGAACTGCCCAAGCGCCTGACTTAAACCGGCTTCAGCCTTGGCAATATCCGCCTGTTTGTCGCTTGCCAATGCTTCGAGAGCAGCAGATCGCGCCGTGACGATCTTGTCGATGATTGCCTGCTCGTGGCCGATCGCCGTCTTGGCAGCCTGAACCAGATTGGGCACAAGTGCGTGCCGTCGCTTGAGCTGAACCGTTATGCCGGACCAGGCTTCATCCACGCGGAACTTGGCCGACATAAGCGTATTGTAGCAAAGGACATAAGTTCCAATGACCACGCCAACCAATAAGATCAATATCATGAAAAACGACATATGCCGGGTCACTCCGCGTAGCGTTTGAAGGAGGTCGACGCTGCCGCAAATGCAGCGACGATCTCCTTGACGAAGGATTGAAGTACTGTGTCATCCAGACTTTGCAGGTTGTGAAAACCGCCGAAATAGACGGTATCGCGATCCACGATGACACGTGCTGCGAAACGGTCCGCGAGCTCCAGCAGCGTGGTTTGAAATGCTGGTGTCAGCACTTGCAGCACGTTGACGGAAATCTGATCCAGGTCCCCATCGTCCGCCCGGGATGTCACTCTGATGTTGAAGGTGTCGTTAAACGCCACGCTTTCCGTCTTCAGGTCACGGTCGAATGGTCCGACAGCTCCGAGCGATTCCGGCATCAGCGCGATCCGAATACCCGTATCCCGATCCAGCTTGTATGCCGCAATCATCATCACGACGTTGCCCTGTGCACCTGCATTTGCCAATTTGGTGGTCTGTTTGGGCCCGCCAAAAAAAGCAGCTGACGAAAAAGCGCCAAGACCGAGCCACAAAGGCGTGCCGCTTTCCGACCGGCCCCACATTTCACTTTCAATGTTCAGCGGAATCGACCCGCCAATTCGCAGTTTGAAAAGTTCGGGAATCTTTTGCCGTATGTCGCGCAATCGGCTGGCCGGTATTTCCGGGCGAAACCGAAATCCGAGATGCTCCCCTGTTTTCCAAAGGCGCTCTAGTCGATCTTCGGTAGCGCCGGTGAAGTGGTTGATTGCAAATCCGCCGGCCATGCCGAATGTCACGAGCGCTATGCCGTAAGGCAAAAGACTGTCGCCGAGAAAAGCGAGAATGAAACCCGGGAAAGCCAGAAAGAAAAGCGGAAGTTCCAGTTTTTTGAAGGATGCCGGAAGCTTCGAGGGTTCACGCTCCGGTCTTCGCCTGAATTCCGGTGCTACCGCGCCTTCTATCGGATCCCAGAATGCGTCCTGCCCACTCATGGGAAGGTCACATTGATGGTCTGTTCAGATGCTGGGCTGACCGTTATTGACTGGAAGACCGGCTCCCGTTTGCTGCCGTCCCATGCCTCGGCGCGAACGGAATATTGTCCAGGCAGAAGAAAAAGCGCTCCGCCGCCAAGCACCATCTTAACGAACGCCTCATTTTCAGTTTTTTCTCCCTGAAAGACGTTCAGCCGGGAATCGTGTGCCTTCAGCTCGGAACCGTCAGCATTGAAGGCACGCAGAGTGACCTTCGACGTTTGGGCGATCACTTCGGCCTGTGCCGTTTCTCCGGTAACCACATCCAGTTCAACGCTGCCGGGCGACATCTTTTCAAGGCGCGTGATAATGAGCTTCGCCTTGTATTGGCCACTTGGAACGACCGCTTCCATCGCCTGGGTATAGGCCGTGAACTGTTCACCCGTGATTTTGTTTTCCACCTGCCAGAGGAAATCCGTATCCGAGAGACCAAGATCCTGGTTGGCCATCACCGCATAGAGATCGATCTTGCCGGCTCCAAGCGATAGGCTGACTTCTGTCAGCTCGCTGTCGGTCACCGTGATGTCCGCAACCGCTGAACTGCCTTTGTCCGTTCGGGCTGCGAGACGATAGGCGCCAGGTTCCAGTCGTTCAGTAATGTCAGGGCGGGTGGTCAGGCGAATTTCTTCCCCGCCGCCGGCGGGCGTCGCCGACCAGTAGACTCGAATGCCGTCAGCATCGGTTAACGGGGCCGAACCTTCCTCCAGGCTGACCGTCGCTTTGATATTTTTAGCAAGCGAGGGCGCTGGTTCAGGAGCCGGGGCAGGAGCTGGTGAAAGCGAAACTGTTTGCTGAAGAGCATCGGCCAGATCACCCTCATTGTCCGCCTGCAGATAGAGGCCACCCGTATTTTCCGCAAGGCACGCGACCTGGCGGCCTTCTTCCTCGTTCAGTCCGAAGCCGATTACGTGTGTCGTAAAGTTGATCCCAAGTGCTTCCAGCTCGTTCGCGACAGCACATGGGTCTGCTTCACAGGTTTCAATTCCGTCTGTCACCAGAATGACGGTGGCTTTGTCTTCCTGAAACTGAAGTTCCCGTGCGGCGCGGCGCACGGCTGCGGTCAGAGGCGTTTTGCCCTTTGGCTTGAGTGCAGCCACAGATGCAACAAGTTTGCTCGACTGCGTCGAGGCAGGCCCGACCGGGACCAGGGTTTCAATGTCGCTGCAGTCGCCCTTGCGGTTATGACCATAGGCAATCAATCCAACCTCAAGTGCTGGCGGCAGCTGGCCGACGACGCGCGCCAGCGTGTCACGTGCCGTCACGATCTTGGGGGTGCCGCTTATTTGTCCCCACATGGAACCCGACCCGTCAAAGACGATCATCGCCCTGCCGGGATCAGTCTCCTGTGCCTGTGGCGCTTGCAGCGTTAAAATTGGGCAACACAGTAAAAAAGCAAACCTTGAAATAAAACGCATCGCAATCTGTCCTGAAGTCTCAAAGGAACTCAGGAGAGCACGTGTCCCGGAGCGGAAACAGCTATGGATTTTGATAGGTGGGTTGTTTACGTCAGTCGAGAAAACGGACCCAGTCTCGCCAGTGACTGAACGGGAGACTGTGGCCGGCATTTTCGACAAGAGAGACCTGCGCTTCAATGCGCTCGGCAAAGGCCAGAATGCGTTCCGGGCGTATCGACCGATTTTGTGTTCCGTGAATAAAATGAATGGGAACATCCGTTGGTTTGATCAGCTTCTCCCAATCAGAAGCAACAAACCGGCAATCGTTGATGAAGCTGTCCGAGCCGCGTTCGACATGAAACAGGTGACCTTGCCAGAAAAGGTCCAGCAAATGCGGATCGTTGCACGCCTCGAGATCCGCCTGTGCACCTCCAAAAACGGTTTGCGCAAAGCCGCCCGGCCCATCGCGTTTCAACCGTTTGTCACCCAGTTTTGCCATGTAGCTCAAAAGCGGCACTGAGACACGCGGCAACAAGGCAAACAGTTTTTGCTGCGGCGGTGCTCCGGAAAAGTCCTGAAAGCTCCGCATGGGGGGTTGAGCGGAAATGCAAATAAGTTGCGCTACACGGTCCCGGAGATGGGGAAGACAGACCAGTGCGAAAATAGCGCCAACGTCAAAAGCAACCAGCTGGACCTGTTCAAGATCCAGCTGGTCCAGCCAGTCGCATATGTCATGCGCGTAACGAGCGGGATCATGAAGCAGAATTCCGTGACCGTCGCTCTGGCCGTGCCAGGGGCGGGCAGGGGAAAGCAGACGGATACCGTTTTCGGAAAAATATCTGCTTGCGGTGTTCGGCAGCCTGTTGCCGCAAAGACAGCCGTGGAGAAAGACAACGGCTTTACCGGTCGTGTCTCCCTGCTCCAGATAGTCGATCTTGCGCCCGTCCCGAAGTTTGAGCTCCGCGCGCGTGTGGTCTGCCGATGTGGTCTGAGGTTTTCGCCGTTGTGCAGAATTGGCGATGGCTCTGGCAACTGCAACAAGCTCCCCGCTGCCCCGTGAGCGGGTTTTCGTGATCATCGATTTGATTTGCTGACGAACTGTTTCGACCGATCGATCGCGCGCTTGCGCAATCTCGGCTGGCGTATGTCCGCTGACCAGCATGGACAGGACATCGGTTTCTGATTGCGTGAGACCATAAAGGCTCTGCATGGCCAGGCTCGCGCCCTGTTGCCAGACACGTTCAACGCCCGTCAGTAACCAGATTTTGCCGTTGTGTGGATCTTCTTCAGCGGACAAGACCAACAGAACCTGCTTGCCTGTCGCAGCGTGTGGGACGCGAACAATCGGCCAGTCCTCGGTTCGGCCCGAAACAGCTTCGTTGAGATGACCCAATGCGTCGCCATCGATATCCAGTTCCTCAAGTGATCGACCGGCAGTAATTTGCAGAATTCGTTCGGCGGTTTCATTGGCCTGCAGAACCGTAAGATCCCGTCCCAGCCTGATCACCGGCCGGTCATTGTCTTCTGCAGGTTTCTGCAGGCTCGACAGCAGCTTCTCCGCAGTTTCGAAATGCGCTTCGATATCGCGTTTTCTGCGCAAAAGCTCGCGGTGTGCACTCCTGTTCGTAATGCTGCTTTCCGCGAGTGTGATCAGTTCATCGAAGCGATCCTGGTCAAGTACGGCTTCATAGACATTGGCAATCATGTCATCCAGTCGGGAAGGTGTTTCGCCGTTCTTGTTATCTTTCAAGGCTTTTCAATGCTCCGTACTGGACAATCACTTGTGTTTCCCGAGAGCGAATCGAAAACCGCACCGACGCCCGTTCCATGTTTCGCTCGTGCATACCCAATTTTGGTCATGCCCTAAGGGAAGTAAGTTGTTACGTAGATTCGACAAGGTCAATGTCAGGAGGGTCGAGCAAGACCATGGGAGCATTTGCACGGATCGAAAGCGCGTTTGAGCCTCTCACGCAGCGGGAATGCGAATGCCTGATTGAACTGGCTTCTGGTGAACGCCCGCAACGCATTGCATCCACCCTTGGTATCGCTCCGATTACCGTGGAATTTCATATCCGAAACGCGCGGCGTAAGCTTGGTGCGAAAACCCGGGAACACGCCATCGCGATTGCTTTGACAAACAATCTTCTCGCGTCTTAGCTCTGTGTTTTCCTGCGAACGGATCTTCACTTGTTCCAGTAAGAGCCTTCCTTGCGGCCGATATGCCTGATCATCACGTCAATGGCTTCATCTGTTTTTTCGTTTTCCAGAAGCGACGCGATTTCAACGTGTTCCGCGAAGGACTTTTCCATGTGTTCAGGGTGATTGCCCAACTTGTTCCTTAAACAGGCCATCTTCGCCGCGATTGTCTGATAAGCGTCGTTCAGGAACTGGTTTTTTGCGTGATCGAACAGCCTTTGGTGGAACTCCGTATCCAAGCCGAGATAGTCGCGTTCGTCGCCCTTCTTTCGGGCCCTGGTCATCTTCTTGGTGATTTCCTTCAGGCTTTTCGCAAGTCCTTTCGGATCCCGTTCCATTGCCTTTTTCAAGGCGGCTGTTTCCAGGCTTACACGCACATCGCAAATATCAAGCAATGAACATCGGTCGAGCGTGAAAACGAATGTTCCCCGTTGCGGTTCCGTGTGTACCAGCCCTTCCAGTTCCAGTCTGGCAAAGGCCTCCCTGACCGGTGTTCTGCTTACTCCGAGTTCCTTTGCAATCTTCGTTTCCGACAGGGCTTCGCCCATGTCCCGCTCACCGCTGATGATTTGAGCACGCAGCACGTCAGAGACCTGTTCGGCAAACGATTTCGGTCGCTCGATTTTCAACATGACACCATGAAACCTCCGATTGGAGACGGCTTATAGACCGGATTCGTGACTGGCGCACAGTATTTTTGTCATTGACATACTGTATGCCAGTATGCCAGTACTCCGAAAATCGGAGGCCACGTCGGATCGGCACTCCACACTTGGGAGGAACCTGATGGCGCAATTCGAACGCGTCCTGATAGCCGTGAACCGTTTCCTGGTCGCAAGCTCGCTGGCGATTGTGTTTTTGATCGTGATTGCCAATGTCATCGGCCGCTATCTGTTCGGATCTTCCCTCGCGTGGGGCGAGGAAGTTGCGCGCTTTCTGATGATTTTCGGTGTTTTTGCCGGTGCCGGACTGGCTCTGAGAAGTGGCCGGCTGGTCGAGATCGATCTGTTTGTTGCGCTGCTGCCAAAGGCGGTGCGGTTGACGATCCGGTGGTGTGCCGTCGTTGTCATGGCAGCCTTTATGGGTCTCGTTCTTTGGTTTGGAATTCAGTTTGTCGAGTTCGGCTGGAACAAGGAAACCATGGCGACCGGTATCTCGCGCGGTATTCCCTATCTTGCCATTCCGTTCGGATCATTCCTGTTCCTGTGCCACCTGGTGCTGACATGCCGGAAATTCGTTGCCGGAGACTTTGAAACCGACACTCATCTTGATGAGGTCGACGTTCAATCATGATGGCAAAAACCCTCATCATATTGTTCTTCGCCACCCTTGTGCTCGGGATGCCGGTCGTTTTCACAATGGGTGTCGCCTCGACGGTTGCAATCCTGGTGGATGGAGCGCTGAACCCGCTGCTCATTCCGCAGCGATTGTTTGGCGGCATCAATTCCTTCCCCTTGATGGCCGTGCCGTTTTTCATTCTCGCGTCGGAACTCATGACGGCCTGTGGCTTGACGGCGGCCTTGCTGCGGTTCGCCAACGATCTCGTCGGTCACATTCGGGGTGGCTTGGGCCATGTGAACGTACTGGTTTCCATGCTCTTTGCCGGTATCTCCGGTTCTGCATTGGCCGATGCTGCCGGTCCCTCGGCAATTGTCATGCGCATGATGCGCAATGCAGGCTACGAGCCCAACTATGCCGGTGCTCTGTCCGCGGCCACGGCAACCATCGGGCCGATCATTCCGCCTTCGATCCTGATGGTCATTTACGCGATCTCAGACAATCGCGTTACGGTCGCTGGGCTGTTCATGGCAGGCATCGTTCCCGGTCTTCTCATGGGCTTGGCGCTGGCCGCAGCCAATCATTACGTGTCGGTGAAGAAAGGTTACCGCGGGCGCGAGAAGAGAGCGTCCGGTTCCGAGGTCACCAGAAGTGCCCTGGCTGCTGGTCCGGCAATGCTGATGCCCCTGATCATTCTCGGTGGGATCTTGGGTGGCGTATTCACACCGACAGAAGCAGGAGCGGTCGCAACCGCTTATGCATTGCTGCTTGGTCTGGCAATGCGCACTTTGAATGGGTCAAAGCTTTACACCGTGCTTGTAAGGGCCAGTGTAACCACGTCGTCCGTGCTTTTGATTGTCGCCATGGCATCCGTCTTTGGATGGCTGCTGACATATTTGCAGATACCGCAAAGCCTGGCTGCACTCATATCTGGCGCAACGACGGATCGTTTGACGGTTCTGTTCCTGCTTGCCGGTTTTGCCCTTGTTTGCGGCCTCTTCATCGACACGCTGCCAGCTCTCATCATTCTCACCCCGGTTCTGGGGCCTATCGCACTGCAGTTCGGCATCGATCCCTTGCAGTTCGCGATGATGCTCGTGCTCAACCTGACCATAGGCATGATCACGCCTCCGGTCGGACCGGTTCTCTTCGTCATCGCGACGGTTGGCCGCCTCAAAATCGAGGGCCTGTCGCGCGCTGTTCTGCCGCTCCTTGCCGCAGAAATTCTGGTTCTGTTGCTCGTCATTCTCGTGCCGGACATCAGCACCGCTTTACCTCGCTTTTTCGGATTTTCGAATTAGCAACCCGGGAGGAAACCTATGAAACGGACTTCAAGACTATTGGGTGCAACAGCGGCACTCGCCATCATCGCCGCGGCAGGTGCCGCCCAGGCAAAGGAGCTGAAATACGCTCACTTTCAGGCGGCTGACATGTCGTCGCCCAAACATGCTGCTGCGCTTGCATTTGAAACCTGCGTTGAAGGCAAGACGTCCGGAAGCATCGATGTTCAGGTGTTTCCAGCCTCGCAGCTCGGTGACGGGGGGCAGGTCATAGAGGGCCTTCAGCTCGGAGCAATCCAGATGGGCGTCGTCCACGATGGTCCGATTTCTGCGGTCTACAAACCCTTTGCCGTATTCGCAATGCCGTACCTCTTTGACGATCAGGCTATGGCCTGGTCGATCGTGGACGGGGCATTTGGCGAGGAACTGTTCGATGACATGCGCAGCCAGACCGGCATTCGTGTTCTTGGTCTGGCGGACAACGGCGTCCGCAACTTTACCAACTCAAAAGTCCCGGTAGCTGAGCCCGATGACATGAAGGGTCTGAAGATGCGCGTCATGACAGCGCCTGTCTGGACCAAACTCGTGGAATCGCTGGGTGCTTCTGCAACGCCTGTTCCCTGGCCGGAATTGCCTGGCGCCCTGCAACAAGGTGTTGTTGATGGCCAGGAAAACGGCGTTACCAACATCGTCAATGCGTCGCTCTATCAGCACCAGAAGTATGTGTCCCTCGATGGTCACGTTTTCTCCTGGCACGCTTACATGATCAACGATGCCTTCTATGAAGGGCTTACCGATGCCGAAAGGCAGGCCGTCAATGAGTGCGTCGAAATCTCGAAAGTCATACATCGAGGCATGACGGCTGCACAGGATGCCAATGCAGCAACAATCCTGGGTGAGAAAGGCCTCGAGGTCGTGCCGGTCAGTCCGGAACAGAAGGCGAAGTTTCGTGAACTGGCGCAGCCGGCAGTGCGCGAATACATCGTTGGCGAGATCGGCGAAGACTGGCCGAACAAGCTCGACGCCGCAGTAGCTGACTACAGGGGTCAGTGATATGCGGGCGGAGGCTGTTTCCCTAGAAGCGACACCCTTTGCGGCAGTGCTTGAGCCTGGGTACGCGGACTATAAGCTGGAACAAGAAGCCATTGAGCCGTTCGGTGCAAAGGTACTTCCGGTTTCACCCAATCAGGATGCGGTCTCCGCCTTGTCCAACAAGAACGTCTTTGCGGTGCTCATAAGAGAGCGCCGCATCGACCCCGCGCTTTATGACGATTTTCCAAGCCTGAAGCTGATCCTGCGTTACGGCGTCGGGGTTGACAATGTGAACCTGAAGAAAGCCACGGAACGTGGCATTTACATAGCCAACATCCCCGATTACGGCGCTGAGAACGAAGTCAGCGACCACGCGCTCGCTCTTTACCTTGCCGTCGCAAGACGGATCGTCACGCGAGACGCTGAGGTCAGAAAAGGGCTTTGGGGCATCGGCCAGAAACATCCCGTGCCAGGCCACCGCGGGGCAACGCTGGGGCTGATCGGTTTTGGGCGCATCGCCCGCGCTGCATGCCAACGCTTCAGGGCCCTTGGCTTTTCTCGGGTCATCGTAAGTGACCCGAACCTCGATGAAGCGACGCGACAGGATTGGGACGTTGAACGTCATGATCCCGACAGCCTTTGTCGTGAAGCCGATGTGGTCAGTCTGCATACGCCTTTGACGCCCGATACACGCAACATCATCGATGCAAAACGCATTGCCATGATGAAACCCCAGACAATTCTTCTGAATGTATCGCGTGGGGGCCTGATTGATGAAAACGCTCTCGCAGAAGCCTTGCATGCAAGGCGCATTTTCGGCGCCGGCATAGACGTTTTTCAGGTCGAACCGCCTTCTGCGGACAACCCGTTGCTTGGCGCACCGAACGCCGTGCTCAGCGATCATTGTGGCTGGTATTCGGAAGCGTCCGTCAGCGAGCTTCAAAGGCGTGCAGGTGCAGAACTGGCGCGTGTACTTCGAGGACTTCCCCCCAATAACTGGGTCAATCCGTGGTGAGCAAAGGGCCGCCATCCAAGAACTTACCGTTTCAGGACGGTTCAACAGGAGTGTCTGTAATGGAACTTAAAGACTTGATTGAAGGTTTCCGCGAAACCGCGACCGCCTCGGTCGCTGATGCGGTGGACAAGGTGACTGGGCGCAAGGGATACCTGGACGGCGCTATAAAGCCCCGCATCAATGACAAGAAAATTGTCGGTCCCGCAGTCACTGTGCTGGAAGGACCAACCGATGAGTTTGTCCCACCACAGCATGCGCTTGATGCGATTGACGATTCCGCGCCCGGATCGGTCATCGTCATATCTATTGCAAGCGACGCAAATGTTGCCGTTTGGGGTGGACTGATGACCGCAGGAGCTGTGGCCAACAAACACGAAGGTGCCGTGCTTGACGGTGCGGTTCGGGACATCACGGAAATTCGCCGTGACTACGATTTTCCGGTCTTTGCACGTGCAACGTCGCCAGGAACGACGCTCGGACGTCACAAAACCCTGGCCGCCAATGAACCGGTTCCCGTGGGTGATGTGATCGTCCATCCCGGTGACATTGTGGTCGGGGACATTGATGGCGTTGTCGTCGTGCCAATTGGAAAGGCTGAGGAAGTGCTTGAAATGGCACGAGAAATCGATGTTCGCGAAGCCGAGCAGGCCAAATTGATCATGCAGGCAGGCTCCTTGCGTGAAGGCCTGGCGAAATACGGCCGGATCTGACCGGAAATCAAAACGGAGGACACGCGAAATGAGACAGCTGAAATCGACTATCGCGGCATTGGCGGTGACAGCTCTGGGTGCTGGAGGGGCCTTCGCAGAGGGCGCTCCCGATCTGGAAGTGATCGCAGAATGGAACAAGCTGCCCTACAAGGTCGTTTCTGAAGATGTGCAATCTGCATGGGAAAAGAGCGACATCTTCGGCAAGGCGCTCATCCAGGGAGCCAAGCTCGACAGCGACGGCAATATATATGTTTCAACAGCGCGTTGGGCCGGGCCTGAGATGCCTGCGACCTTATCCAGGTTGGTGAAGGAAGGCGACCAATGGGTTCTGGAGCCCTATCCGTCGGAGGAAATGAACGCTGTCGGCAATCCGTCCGGGCTTAAAGCTGTACTTGGCTTTGAAATCGATCGAAACGATGTGATGTGGATCCTCGATCAGGGCCATATGGCAGGCAAGATGGCCGAAGGTGATGCGAAGCTGGTTCTTTGGGATATCAAGGCTGGCGAGGAAGTTGGTAGGTACGTCTTTTCTGCCGACGAAGCCGATCCAAAGTGTTCGTTTCTGAACGACATCGCGGTCGATAACGACACCGGATTTGCCTATATCACGGACAGTGGGATTTTCTGTAATCCCCTGCACGGCGGACTGATTGCCTACGATAGCAATTCAAATACCGCCAGACGGCTGCTGGACCAGCACAAATTCACCAACGATGAGCCGCATTTCTTTTTCAACATCGATGACCGTCAGGTTTTGAAGAACGGCGGTATGAAAACCGGTGCCGACGGAATTGCTCTGTCCGGTGACAAGGGAACGCTGTACTGGACCAATCTTACGGGCAATACTCTTTACAGCCTCGATACCGACCTGTTGCGCGATTTCGACACCAGCGAGACGGTTCTTGAAAATGCGGTTCGCGTGGAGACCAGTTTGCCGTCGAACACGGACGGCATGACAGCGGATCGGGACGGGAACGTCTATATGACGGCGCTCTCGCTCGATGGATTGATGAAACTCGATGGCAAGACCGGCCAATTGTCCAGGTTTGCTCATCATCCCGAAATGAACTGGCCGGACACACTCGCTTGGGGTCCTGATGGCGCCCTTTACGTTGTTTCCAACCATCTTCACGTTTGGGTGGATGGCGACATGAATTTCGAGGACCCGCAGATCCCGAACTTCAGAATTTGGCGAATCCCAGGCGTTGGGCAAAGCTACACGGCTGAATAATTGTTCCCACACGGTCGCGAGCGTGTGCTCGCGGCCGATTTTCCCGACAAAGAGTACCAATCATGCAACCTGACATCATTTGCCTGGGGGAACCCATGCTCGAATTCAACGAGCAAACTGATGGCCGATATCTGAAGGGGCACGGTGGGGACACCTCCAACGCCGCTATCGCTGCCGCGCGGCAAAATGCGTCCGTCGGCTACCTGACTCAGCTGGGTAAGGATGCCTTTGGCAAGGAATTTCTGGAGCTTTGGCAAAGTGAGGGTGTCGACACTTGTCACGTGAAACAGCGTGGGGACGCGCGTACCGGGATTTATTTTGTCAGCCATGACGAGCGCGGACATTCTTTCACCTATATGCGAAAGGGATCAGCTGCCAGCTTGATGTCGCCTTCGGACCTGCCTCTGGAGTATATTTCCGGAGCGCGCATTTTGCATGTGTCGGGGATCAGTCAGGCGATTTCCGCAACAGCGGCAGATACTGTTTTTGCAGCCATGGAAATTTGCCGGAATGCTGGTGGCTGGGTTTCATACGATACCAATCTCAGGCTCAACCTGTGGCCTCTGGAAAGGGCGCGTGCGGTCACCCACGCCGCCATGGCAAGAGCACATATTGCACTTCCCGGATTGGAAGATGCAGTGCAACTGACCGGTCTTACGGATCCTGACGCGATTGCCGATTTCTATTTGAATCTTGGATGTGAAATCGTTGCCTTGACGCTCGGCAAGGAGGGAACACTCATTGCGCTGCCCAACGAACGACGTCGTGTGCCCGGGTTGCCGGTCAAGCCGGTTGACGCGACCGCAGCCGGCGATACTTTTGACGGAGCCTTTCTTGCGGAAATGGCGGCGGGACGGGATCCATACGAGGCTGCAAGATACGCGAATGCCGCAGCGGCCTTGTCAACGCAAGGCTTTGGCGCAGTTGCTCCAATGCCCAAAAGACAGGACGTGGAAAAGTTCATGAACGAAGGTAGAGCCGCATGAAACGAGCCTTGGTTACCGGTGGCACCAGCGGTATCGGCTTTGGCGTCGCTCAGGAACTGATCAACAGCGGATGGCAAGTGACGGCAACGGGCGTGTCCGACCACGAGGTTGCCCAATGTCCTCAAATCGAACATCTCACCGCCGTCAGGTTGGATGTGACAGACGACCTGTCGGTATCGAACTGCATCGCTGGACTTGACGGCCTTGACGGTCTCGTCAATTGCGCTGGTGTTTTGATGCGTGGCAAAGAATACGAACTGTCGAATTTCATGACGGTCCTGGACGTCAATCTGACCGGCACAATGCGCATGTGTCTTGCGGCCAAGCCAATCTTGGAAAAGTCAGGTGGAGCGATCGTCAACACGGCATCAATGCTCAGTTATTTCGGCGGGGCCCTGGTTCCGGCCTATTCTGCCTCCAAAGGCGGAGTTGCGCAGCTTACCAAGGCACTTGCCGCCAATTGGGCAGCCGATGGTGTTCGTGTCAATGCGGTTGCCCCCGGCTGGATCGAGACTGGTATGACAGAAGGACTTCGGGAGGATGTCAGCCGAGAAGGAACCATCCTCGCCCGGACGCCAATGGATAGATGGGGCCAACCGCGAGAGGTTGGTGCGCTCGTCGCCTGGCTATTGAGCGAAAAAGCAAGTTTTGTCACCGGATCGGTCTATCCGGTCGATGGCGGCTATTCAGCCGTCTGAAGTCATTGAAACCGGATACTATTGGGAGAGAAGCCATGCCGGTCACCGAGAAGGATGAAAATCCTCGAATTCCTTATCAGCTTCCATTCCCGAAAGATGCCCAGGCGGAAATCGTCGTGCCGAGTGCCATTCCCGATGACGAGCGCGTTTGGGTCCCGCAGACCGCAAACGTCTGGTTCCGGCCCTTGTGCCTGAACCGGAGCCAAGGCTACTGGGTCAATTTGCTAAGGGTGCGGAAATCCGGAGTTCTTTCAAGGCACCGCCATCCAAATCCCGTGCACGGATATGTTTTGAAGGGCCGTTGGCACTATCTCGAACATGACTGGGTCGCCCAGGAGGGCGGCTATGTCTACGAACCGCCGGGCGAAACACATACTCTGGTCGTTCCTGATGACGTCGATGAGATGATCACTTTGTTCCAGGTAAACGGCATCATGTATTACGTCGATCCATACGGAAAACATCTCGGCTATGAGGACGTATTCACCAAGATCGACATGTGCCGGAAGCACTATCAGTCTGTCGGGCTTGGTGCGGACTATGTGGATCAGTTCCTGCGATAAGTTACGCAACGACAAGTAGTGATGCTGGATGAAAGACTTCGGAGCGGCAAGTTTGACACGCTCCGGGCCGGACATCGGCAGTCTTCAGGTTGTCCGACAAAGGAAAATGAGCTTTGATGATGCTTTGAGCAGACACGCGTCTTGATCGCCCGGTTTTCGGCGTGAACGCAGTTTGGTGAAGGTGAGCAGATGAAACTCAGAATTCCGGCGGGCTTGGTGTTGTTGTTTACGCTCGCAGTTGGCCAGATCTGGGTTCAACAGGCACAAGCGGCTGCGGACAGGATCGCGGTCGTTGTCGGAAACACCAAATACGACACATCCCCCCTGGCGAATGCATCAAATGACGCGGCGCTTGTTGCCGAAGTCCTCGCGCAGGCGGGTTTTGAGGTCAATCTGTTTTTTGACCTCAAGAAAGATGAATTCACCACCCTCATTGAGGAAATGGACAAAACTTTTGACGGCGCTCAGATTGGTGTTTTCTATTTTGCCGGTCATGGCTTTCAGGTGGATGGCCAGAACAAGCTGCTGTCCGTCGATGTGGATACGTCTTCTGCGGAATCGGTAAATCTGAAAGCGGTTCAATTGCGTGATGTCATTGACGCGGCATCGACCGGGAAAGGTGGCGGACTGCGTTTGATCATTATCGACGCTTGCCGCGACGACCCGTTTTCCGGGTTGGATCCGCGTTTTCAGGCAGGACTATCCTATTCAGAAGCGAGTGGTGAGGAAACGTTGCTGGCATTTTCCACCAGTGCTGGAAAACTCGCCTTTGATGGTCCCGCAGGTGGTAACGGACCTTACGCGATTGCATTGAGCCGGGCGTTCGAATCTCCGGGAATCTCGCTCTTTTCCGCATTTCGCCGCGTTCGCCAGCAGGTGAGGGTCTCAACCGAAGGATTGCAGATCCCTTGGGTCATCGGGTCTGTCGAGCGAGAGCATGTGCTGAGGGGGAATTCGGGATCTGCGACACCTGAACCCCAGGTCGAGGCCGGAGACTATGATCTCGACACTGTTCTTTGGTATTTTCTGAGTAAATACGGAACAGAAGACGAGCTTGAGCGCTTCGTCCGATCCTTCCCGTCCAGTCGGCATATTTCGGCGGTGCGAACCCTCATGCGCAATTTGGACACAGGCGAAAGACAAGTCGCAGAGGCATCGCGCAGCGTGAGCGTGCGTACGGCTGCAATCAACCAGCAGGATGTCATTGAACGAGCCAGACAAAAGCGTCAGGAGCGTCTGGCATTTCAGCCTCAGACAAATATTCCCGCAGAACTGTTCAGACTGTGGCCCGAAGACCTGCCGAATGCTGCAGGAGGTTTGAGAGATATCGTGACAGCCTGCGATCTCCTGGCTGCCCATCCCGCAGACCCGCAACGTGTTGCCCCTTCGATCCGCGACGGACTGATCAACATTCGAGATGCCGTCATTTTATGCGGTTTTGCACTCGTGGAAGACCCAGGGAACCCTAGGCTGCAGTTCCAGCTGGGGCGTGTTCTTGATGTCGCCAAACGGTTTGAATGGGCCAAGGCCTTTTACAAGCTCGCTGCGGATCAGAACTACTCGGCTGCTCTGACAAATCTGGGCTACATGTACTATTCAGGTCGCGGTTCCGATGTGAATTATGAGGAGGCCCGCCGGTACTATCTGAGGGCGGCCGGTCTGGGCAACCTTCGTGCACGAACCAATGTCGGCACCCTGTATATCAAGGGTCGTGGCGTCGCCCAGCAACCGGCCGAAGGCATACTCTGGTATCGCCTGGCTTCCGCCATGGGATGGGTCAACGCACAAAACGCCTTGGCGGATCTCTATCGGAAGGGGATCGGGGTCGAAAAGAACTATGACGCCTCCGCCGCGCTCTACCGGCTTGCAGCAGAAAACGGTCAGCGTGAGGCCATGAACAGTTTGGGCCGAAGTTATCTCTCAGGCTGGGGTGTCGAAAAAGATCGTACGACCGCACATCTTTGGCTGATGCGGGCGATTGACGCCGGGGACCGTTTCTCACCTTATTTTCTCGCCCGGGATCTGATGGGGCAAAAACCCGATGCAGCAGGAAAAGAGAAGATCCTCGAGCTTCTCAATTTGTCTGCTGATCGGGGCTTCGGTCAGGCTTACTTCGAGCTGGGTCGGGTCCATGAGGAAGGTGCTCTTGTTTCGCAGGACCCGCTGGAAGCCTTCTTCTTCTATCGGATCGCCGATCTGAAGAAATACAAGAAAGCTGCAGAAGAAGTCGAACGATTGAAGGCGTTGCTCAGTTCGGACGACATTGCCAAGGTCGAAGAACGCATCGAGCAGCGACTTCAGCTGAACGGCCTCTGACCTATGGACGCTGTGTGTATTGAAGATCAGACGGCAAGGTTCCAAAAAGCGGCCGACTTTCTAAATGCCGGTAACAGTTCGTACCTGGATGCCCGCAGGAACCCGGCCTCGGGCAAGAAAGCAGCGCTTGATTTGATTGCAGCGGCTGCAGGTGAAATTGGTTCACGTGTCGGTGGGCAATCGTTACAGGGTTTCGGTGAGTGGCTTTTGAAGGATGCCGGTAAAGTCAGAATCTCAACTCTGAATGCGGCATCATTGGCCTGTATCCAGTCAGAGAACTGGGACCTTGCCAAGCGGCTTGCGAACGCGGTGAACAGTGTTGACCATCACGACTTGCTCGCTCAGCGCTTGCATGATGCAGCCGCAATCAAAAGCAGTGACCTGTCGCTCCCGGTTGATGATTGGCTTAAGGACAAATTCTGCAAAGCGCCATTTGAGCAGATTGAAACGCGAGCGAACGAGACGGTTCACTTTTGCTGCTCGGCGTGGCAACCGGTTCCGATTGGAAGACTTGACCAGAAACCGGAGCGTGTCTGGAACTCGGACGTAGCAAAAGAAATCAGACGCTCGATCCTGGACGGAGACTACTCCTACTGCAGCCGCTGGCATTGCCCGATGATCAGTGGTCGCAGGCTGCGCAAGCTTGAGCAAATGGGCGCTTCTTCAGAGGTCATGACAATTGCCAAAGGACGAAACGCGCCTGAAAAACCGGATACGTTTTCTCTGAAGCAAACACCGAACCGAGCGATCCTGTCTCACGACAGGAGTTGCAACCTGTCCTGCCCAAGTTGCCGGACAAAGGTCATCCAGATCAATCGTAAGCAGTCGGCAGATCTCGATAGTCTGATCAACAAAGACTATGCCGATTTCCTGTCGGCGGCCTCAAGGATCAAGGTGACAGGGTCTGGCGATCCATTCGCCAGCCGGCATTTTCTCAATTTCCTGAAGCATTTCACGGCGACCAATACCCGCGCGCAGAGGCTTCAATTGCACACCAATGGCCTCCTGCTTGATGAGGCCACATGGAATAGACTGGACCTCTGGGGTCATGTCGACAGCATCTGGATTTCGGCCGATGCCGCCGACGCTGAAACCTATTCTGTCGTCAGACGTGGTGGAACCTTCGAGCGTCTTTTGAGTAATTTGCGCTTTCTCGGCAATATGCGGCGTGCAGGCGCCTTCTCTAAGCTGCGGCTGGATTTTGTTGTCCAGAAACAGAATTTCCGTGAAGTTCCCGCATTTGCAAGCCTGGCGCAACATGTTGGCGCCAATGGTGTCTATTTCCTGCGATTACGCAATTGGGGCACGTTCACACAGCAGGAGTTTGAAGATCAGAATGTCTGCGATCCCAGCCACCCCGACCATCCGGAACTACTTTCGGTTCTAGCGGACCAAAGGCTGAGAAACCCGCTGGTTGAGCTCGGGTCCTTGCAGCCCTTTGTTCGCGATGCCCTGGATAGACAGCACAAGTCCGCGTGCTGACGATCAACAAATTGGTTCTGATTGCCGAGAGGTGAGTGCGTCAGGACGCATAGTCTTCGAGATATTCAAGCTCTTCAGTCATCGTGTTGTTGGGCGTTGTCAGCTGCTTGCCTTTGCAGGTCTCAACAAACTCTTCTGGATCTGCCGCCAGCGTGAACTCAAAGTCAGGAGCCCAGTTGTTCCGAATACGGCTGATGCGCCGCGACAGGTACGTTGCCCACGGCAAGTCGCAAAAGTGAATTTTCTGTTCTTCATGGCTTGGCACGGCTTCAACGCGAAAACCCATCTGCAGCAAACTTGAAAAAGTGTTGCTGTCACAGACGACAACGACCGTATGAAAGGCATCAAGGTGATCCTTCATGTCCTGCAATTTGGCGTCACGCTGCGCTTCGGATATGCCAAATGCCCAGACGAGCGCCACGGGCTTGGACTTCGCTGTTCCGGACAAAAGAACGGCCGTATCCTTTCGGGAACCGGCGAAACGGCAATAGAGAGAAATTGCGGGTTTTAGCAATCGGCTTCTGATCTTGTCTGAAAACTTCATGTCAGGCGCCGATCCTTTTTCTGCCGGAGAAAGAGCCGGTCGGCAAACCCGCAGTCACCGCGAAGTAATCTGCAATTTGGTTTGCACCTCTCCAGCTTTCGGACAGGATGCGACACTTTTCTTGCAAGTCCTGCCGTGTCTGCGTTTGCAAAATTTCGTCCAGGCAACCTTCCAGGTTGAATGGATCGTCTGTATCGCACGTCAGACACCAACCGGCCTTTACAGCATATTCGGCCCTCGTTTCCTGGAGATCCATCTCTGGTGCTTTGTTGGGAACAAATACAGTCGGCAAGGACGACGCGAGAAACTCGTGAAAGGAGTTATATCCGGCTGCCGAAACCGCGAAGTCGAAACCGTTCAGATAGAGCCCGAGCGGGTATGCGGTCCGCCGATGGTATCTTTCGTTCGGCTCCCTGTCGTAGTCCGGGCTGATTGGCGATTTGATTTCAACAAAATGGACGTGTCTGTTGCGTTCAAGAACGGCGTCGATTGCCTGTCGGGCAAAGGACATGTCGGAGTTTCGCTCCGAACCCAGCTGAACCAGACCAAGGGTGGCATCCTGCGGCAGGTCCAATAGGCGTCGCGCAGTCGCCCGCGTCATCATTTCCGCCTGGTCTACAAGCAGAACAGGGTCCGTGTGAACAAGATGATCACTCCCGATCCTGGCATATCCAGGATCCATTGGTGCAGCGACTTCGCCGGGTTCGACAACAAGGTCAAAGTGCGATGCGCGCCGGGATATCTCAGGTGCTTCTGCGCGCCACATTCCGCGCCGGATCCAGGCGGAACTCGCATCACCATAGTCTGATATTGCCTCGAGCAATCCGGAATAGGGTGTGTTGCCGTCGAAACTGACAAGTTCCGGACGGTAAAACGAGAGAGCGTCGCGCAGTTCCCGATAAAAGAAGTCGTTCCAGTCATCGACACGGCAGCCCAATCGGCGATGAAACGGGCGAAACTCGACAAGGTGTCCCATCTTCTGAGCAACTTTGACTGCTTCAGAAAGGGAAAAGAAAACTGTTTTGACGTCCGGCCCGAGTGCCTTTGCCACCGCCAGCTGTCTTGTCAGATGGCCAAGGCCTATCCCGTTTGAAGTCACAGCAAGCACAACATGTTGCCTGGGTGGTCGCGTCTTCAGCGATGGTCCTGCAGCATGCAGGTTGTGAACCTTGCCGGCCAGCTTTTCAAAGCGTTCTTCAAACTGTTCCAATCCGAAACGGGCCGACGCAAACTTTCTGGCATTTGTTGACACTTCCAGTCGATAGGTTTTGTCATCCAGGATCCGATCATAGTGCTCCGGCGCCTGCGAGGGGGGGGCGTAGAGCGCTGCGTCCTCAAACCAATCGCGGAAATAGTTCGGCAGTACGGTCGGCAATCCCGCGGACAGCGCTTCCAGAACGCAGTAACCGAACGCTTCGATCCAGGCAGGGCTGTGAAAATAACTGTAGGCGTCAAGCCCCTTCAGGAATCCGGAAACCGGTTGCGTTGTAAATGGAAGACAGTGCCAATTGGATGGAATCTTCTCCAGTTCACTCAGATATTCCGGCCCCACGCCGAGCATGCGGAACTGATACCTGTTGTTCTCCGGATAGGCGAGCACAGCTTCTTCCGGGTCGGGCCACTTTTCGCGACCTGGGCGGGAGTGCCGCCCAATGATAAGAGGTCCGTCGATCTCACGGTTGTCGCAAATCGGAAAGTCATTCACATCTATCAGGTTGAGCCAGTCATCGGCACTGAGTTGTGCGGATAACCCTTGCGCTTCAAACCCCTGCCTCACCGTCGGTCCGACCGGAAGTATCGTCAATCCGTGACCAAAAAGGTCTCCGGCAACCCGTGACAGCTGATCGGCGTCATAGGCCTTTTCGCCAAACCGGTTCAAGGGTGGTTGGTGCGCAACAAGTGCGAACGTGTCCGCCTTGAAGCGCGGCACTTGCTTGAGCTGGCCGTCGAGCAATGTCGGGTGATATGCAAGGCAAAGGCGGCACTGCGGCGTCACGCCTTGGGGAACAATAGTTGTTTTCGTCCTGCGGATTTCGTTGAGCAGTTTCAAATTGGGGGGGCGTGATTTGGTCAGGATTGGCGAAGCGACCGGGATCAGTCCGACTTTTAGTCCTGCCTTTGCTGCTGCCCTTAACTCGTAAAACAGTGCAGTCGAGGTTCCGCCGGGAAATCGAATATCCGCAAGATAGACCAGGTCAAAAAACACGAACGAAAGCCTGCATGCCGGGCTGAAAAAGTTGTCTTTTCAATATGATCAGTAAGCCGGATTTCCGACACGGCCCTGGCTCAAAGTCGTGGACCGGCCTATGGAATCATTGTCAGAACCGCCATTGCCCACTGTGGTGTTTGTGTTGCACGCACTCGCGAGCGCCACCGTCAGACCATATGCAACGAGTTGTTTTAAATACGACATCCGAAATCCGCCTGACAGACAACACTATTGGTGAAATTTACATGGAGAAACCCGAACTGTTCAACCGAAAATTCCGCAGCGTCACTCATTCCGTTCAAAGAACATGGCCTAACCGGTTGAAAAAGCTGTGAGGCCCTCTGTCAGTTCGCAAGGTGCGGAAGAGGATTGCGTCTATTGAAACCCGAAATGCCCTGCTTCAGTGTCCAACAACATCTGAGAAGACATTGATCACAACAACTCCGGCGATGATGAGGCCAAGGCCCAGAATCGCGGGCAGGTCGAGTTTTTGATTGAAGACCAGCCAGGCAACGAGTGTGATCAGTACAATGCCGGCACCGGACCAGATGGCATAAACAATCCCGGTCGGCAGGACACGGATGGGGAATGACAAGAGCCAGAAGGAAACAGCGTATCCGACAATTGTAATGATCGAAGGCCCTAAGCGGGTGAAGTTTTCGGTTCTTGCCAGGGCCGAGGTCGCGATTACCTCGGCGACGATGGCCGCGATAAGAAACAGGTAAGTGGCAACAGGCGTGGCAGGCATCGACGTTCTCTGGCGTTCGGACTTTGTTGTTCCTGCCAGAAGGTCTGGACGGTGGTGAACCGTATTGCAAGCAGTTTAAAAGGCGTACTTGGTCTCCAAGAGCAACCCGTAGCGATGGTAGTTCTGATCAAAGACGACTTTCTCGTTGGTATAGATGTTGCGTCGGTCGAAGTTGGAATGAAGCCACCAATAACGGCCGCCAACGCCAAGCTTCCAGTTTTGGGTGAGATCTACGTTGAGCATTGCGTCCGCTTCCAGACCGTAGGTCCAGTCGCTTTCCCAGGTTTCAATCTGATTGTAGCTCCAAGGAACGCCGGCCACATCGACTGACCATCCGACCCGTTCGCCAATGTCACCTTCCGCCGTCATTCCCAAACGGATTGCGTGCCAGTCTCGTGACTGCTCAACCGTGACGGAACGATAGGACGCCTTCAGGTCGTCGGAAAGATATTGGTAGCCGAGAAATCCTTTCAGCCGCACCTGGTTGTTCGCGAATTGAGCGAACTGCCAACCACCGTCCAGTACAACATAGCTGAGCGTGGTCTGACTGGTGTTGTCCATGTCCAAACCGACGAAATCGGTACTGCCGTCAACATTGCGACCAAGGCCAACATATCCGCGAAAAAAGGTTCCTTCGGTCACGTCTTCAAGCGTTCCGACAATTTCGGCGGTATGGGACGTGACATCGGCGGTGCTGGAAATATCATATCGGGCGTTGTCCAGATCCGATTTCGATCTGCTGTACCAATAGCGGAGCCCGATGCTGCCGCGCAGACTTGAGGTCTGATAAATGCCGTCTGGACCTTGATGGGCATCGGCAGCAACCGAAGGGGTTGCAATACCCGCTGACAGGCAGATAACCGCAGACAGCGACCAGAAAAGTTTTTGCATCACCGAAACACCATTGGTTCTAACAGAAAGAGATTCGCGTTATTGGTGTGTCAGAATAGTGCTACTTATGGTTAATGGAGCGTGAAGATGCACTCAAATATGGCGAGGCGCCAATCCATTAAGGTGGCCCGTGTTGGGCTCCCGCTGACCACCATTGCGATGCGTGCATTCAGAATGTGGACGATGCTCGTGCGATCAAAAAATCTGAAAGGCGTTACGGTCTGGAACCCGACTAGAATCGAGCGACTATGCCGACCAGTGGGCCATGTGTGATCGTGTCATATTCAAAACTGGATCTTCCGGACTTGTCATTGTCATAGTCGACACTGAGAGCCTTGTATTGCAGATGTGCTGACCAGGTCTTGTTGAAGTGATAGCCAGCGCCGGCTTGCACATTCCAGGTGAAGTCGGAACCGGCACCGAAGCCGCCGATGTCGCCACGGCCGTTTACCGACCATTTGTCATTCAGCATGTGAAAGGCGCGAATACCGACCACCGGATCGATCCAGTTGTCTCCTCTGGTGATGTCGAAGTTGCCCGCAATTGTGCCGGTGGCATCAAGGTCAAGGTCGATATCCCAATAACGCCCACCCGCATACACATCAATTGACGTTTGCGAAGTGCTGTAGGCTCTGTAAAAAAGCATGCCCTCAACTATCAGTTGGCCAACTCCGACACGAATACGTCCACCTGATCTGGGGGTATCCGTCGCTCCACCCAGGTTCATATAGGCGACATCAAGCATGCCGCCGAATTTCTGATTGTATAGCGCTTCAGCGTGGATCATCCCGCCAAAGCGGAGGTTTTCCAGAATGTCACCCGTGCCGATGTCAATGTCGGTGCTCGGAAGTCGCCCAACCTGTGATGTCCCCGAAATATTGGCCGCTATGAAATAGGGAGCGAACATAAATTCCCAGGTCCGATTGATCCTCTCATTGACGAGTGGCTCCGTGACATTTGGCTTGTTGGATAAATCGGCAGCTGACGCGCTGGCAATACATGCGCTTAACAAAAATGAAGCGGAACTAAGCAAATTCAGAGAAGTAGTGAGTTTTCTGCCGATTTTCATAAAACTGATCCGTATTTTTATCAATTGTTTTCTTGCTCAGGGCTTTATTTTTATTTGAAGTCATCATGATTTTAACTTCGAAGGATGGCAAGGAAATTGTCATTCGGTATTTTTGATGGGCATCAGCCCTTGTTTTGAAGGCCTGCGCCCAGTTGACATTTGGAAGTCACATGGGCGTAGGCCAGAGAATGCGAGGTGTTCGCCTATTGAGCATCTGCTGTCTACGCGTTTCCCCGTCTTGACCTTCCAGTGACTGGAAGCCCTAACTGACGGCTTCATGACAAGATCGGAGTCATCAGGATAATGCAGGAAGTCTTGGATCAAGCCGCTCAGGAAAATGTTGGTCAGGCGACCGACCCGGTATGCGGCATGTCCGTAACGCTCGGAAAAGGCAAACCTTCCCTCAAATACAAAGGTAAGGACTACCATTTCTGCAATCCGAAGTGTCATGACAGGTTTGACGCCGATCCTTATTTCTTTTTGTCGGGCAACAACGACCGGAAAAAAGCCCAAGAGGCGGAACGCAGCTCAGGCGAAGCGCTCTTCACCTGCCCGATGGACCCGGAAATCGTCCAGGAAGGGCCGGGAACATGTCCGATCTGCGGGATGGCTCTTGAACCGATGAGCGGTGTCTCCGATGAGCCCAATCACGAACTGATCGATTTTACCAAGCGGCTCTGGGTGAGTGCACTGGCCGCCATTCCCTTACTTATTCTGACTATGGGACCGATGGTCGGTGTTCCAATTCGTGACTGGATTGGCGAAAGCGTCGCAATTTACCTGGAGGTTCTGCTGGCGACACCGGTGGTTCTCTGGGCAGCGTTGCCGTTTTTTCAGCGCGGCTGGACATCGTTGACCAAGCGTCACTTCAATATGTGGACGCTGATCATGATAGGCGTGGGAACCGCCTATGCCTATTCCATGGTGGCAGCATTCCTTCCATTTCTCTTTCCCGACAACTTGAAGAGCGCAAGCGGGCACCTTCCGGTTTATTTCGAAGCGTCCGTAGTCATTGTGGCACTGGTGTTTGTCGGGCAGGTGTTGGAACTGAGGGCGCGGGAACGCACCGGCGACGCCATTCGCGCACTTCTCGACTTGGCACCAAAGACCGCGCGACGGGTCACGCCGGAAGGTGATGAATATGATGCGCCGCTGGAAAACATTCTGGCAGGAGACAGGTTGCGGGTCAGGCCGGGTGAGGCAGTGCCGGTCGACGGAAGGGTTTTTGAGGGGAATTCATCGGTCGATGAAAGCCTGGTCACTGGCGAGCCTGTACCGGTCGCAAAGACGGACGGTGACAAGGTAACCGGTGGCACTTTGAACAAATCGGGTTCCTTCGTAATGCAGGCCGAGCTGGTTGGTGCCGATACCATGCTCGCCAAGATCGTTGATATGGTTGCGTCAGCACAGCGCTCAAGGGCTCCCATTCAGGGCCTTGCTGACCGTGTTGCCGGCATCTTCGTTCCCACAGTTGTAGCAGTTGCCTTTCTGGCATTTGTCGTCTGGCTGGCAGTCGGGCCAAGCCCGTCCTTCGTGCATGCCGTTATTGCAGCTGTATCGGTGCTCATTATCGCCTGCCCCTGCGCGCTTGGCCTTGCAACACCGATGTCAATCATGACGGCGACCGGCCGAGGTGCCCAGGCAGGCGTCCTGGTAAAAACGGCTGAAGCTTTGGAACGACTAGCGTCCGTTGATACGATCGTGGTCGACAAGACGGGAACGCTTACGGAAGGCCGACCCATTGTGAGCGATGTGCTGACGGCAGATGGTGTTAACGAAAACACGGTTTTGCAACTTGCAGGAGCATTGGAGAAAGGCTCTGAACACCCGCTGGCAGAGGCCATTCTTGATGCCATCGCGCATCGAGATATCGATTTGCCGGACGCCCGGGAATTCCAGGCGATGACGGGCAAGGGCGTGACGGCAAGTGTCATGGGCGAGAGTGTTGTTTTCGGAAATGCGGCTTTCGCGCAGGAGGCCGGAGCCGATTTGTCCGAATTGCAGGAACGGGCGGAGGAACTGGCGCATCTTGGCAAGACGGCGATGTATCTCGTGCGCGGAAAAGGCGACAAGGCGGCCCTTCTGGGCGTGATTGCCGTTGCTGATCCGGTCAAACCCAATGCGAAAGCTGCTATCGGCGCGCTGCACAAGGACAATATCAGGATTGTCATGGCAACCGGCGACGCTCCGCGAACCGCGGAAGCGGTCGCAAAAACACTCGGGATCGATGACGTGCGGGCTGGTGTCCTGCCGGAAGGAAAGCAAAAGCTGATAGAAGAGCTGAAAGCTGCGGGTCACATTGTGGCAATGGCCGGAGACGGCGTGAATGATGCGCCTGCACTCGCGGCAGCCGATGTCGGCCTGGCGATGGGAACGGGAGCCGATGTTGCCGTTGAAAGCGCCGGTCTCACACTCTTGAAAGGTGACCTGGAGGGTATCCTGCGGGCGCGCAACTTGGCTCGCGAGACGGTGCGCAATATCCGCCAGAACCTCTTTTTCGCGTTTATCTACAATTCCGTCGGTGTGCCGATTGCTGCTGGGGTTCTTTATCCCATTTTTGGTATTCTGCTTTCACCAATGCTGGCGGCAGCAGCCATGAGCCTGTCATCAGTGTCCGTGATCAGCAATGCGTTGCGTTTGCGCACTCTGAAACTGTGAGGCGGTCAGATGAATATCGGATCAGCAGCTGAACAAAGCGGGTTACCGGTCAAGACCATCCGATATTATGAAGACATCGGACTGGTGCTCCCGCAGCGGAGCGAAAACGGTTACCGGGAATTCTCAAGTTCTGATCTGGAGCGGCTTAAATTTCTTCAAAGGGCGCGAAGCCTCGGATTTTCAATAGAAGAGTGCCGTGAGTTGCTGTCGCTTTATGGCGACAGGAACCGTGCCAGTGCGGACGTCAAGAAACTGACACAGGCGAAAATCCGTGAGGTCGATCGCAAGATTGGCGAGCTGAAATCGTTGAAACGGGTTCTCTCTGATCTTGCGGAAGCCTGTCACGGCGACAATCGGCCCGACTGCCCGATAATTGATGATCTCGCAGGGCAAAGGCCTGCCGCAGTTGACGGCCTCAAGGAAAAGGGCAAGTGACGGTGCGGAGATTGGCTGTTGTCGCGGTTGGGCTGGCGACAATTCTGGTCTTGGCTCTCGCCACACAATTCAATGACACCGGTGAACGTAAATATCCAGGGCAAGGTGTGCCGATGGTCAAAGTCACCATTCCGGCGTTGTCGGAACAGGCCAGAACGGGGCAAAAATTGTTTCAGGAAAACTGTTCGGCGTGCCATGGCGACAATGCCGTAGGAAAAGAAGGTTTCGGCCCACCGCTCGTTCACAGGATCTACGAGCCAAATCACCACAGTGACGGAGCATTCTTTGTTGCGGCCAAACAAGGCGTCAGAGCGCATCATTGGCCGTTTGGCGACATGCCTCCGGTGCAAAACGCCAGCCCGCGGGACGTTGAGCGCATTGTGGTCTTTGTTCGAGAACTCCAACGCGCGAACGGGATCTACTAGGAGCCAATGAATGAAATTGGGACAAACAGGAATTGCACTGCTGGGTACCCTGGTTGCGGTGGGGACGGCATTGGCGCATACCGGCGCAACTGGCATCGTCAAGGAGCGCATGGATGCAATGTCCGAAATCGGAGATCACGTGAAGGCTGTCGGCACCATGTTGAAGTCCGGCGAGCTGGATCTGGCCCGGGTATCGGTTGCTGGTGAAGCTATTGCAAAACATGGCGGTGCAGCCATGTTGAAGCTCTTCCCTGAAGACAGCCTGCATCCGCCAACAGAGGCAAGTTCCGCGATCTGGACGGAATGGGCGAAGTTTCAAACACTTGCCGATGATCTTCAGGTTGCCGCGTTGACTTTGAAAAGCACGGCCGACGAAGGTGGAGACAAATCACAGGTCGCCGAGGCCTTCGGCACACTCGGGAACACCTGCAAAAGCTGTCACGAGGCGTTTCGCATCAAGAAGTGAAGGTCGCATTTCCCCTGCGGAAATTGATCCAGCTACCAATCCGCTTGCCACACGTCGTTCCATGTTTTACCTGACGGTCAAACATTTTGATGCTTTGGCCGTATGGGCGACAGGAGACAATTCGACATGACCATCCGCTACCACAAGGGAGATCTCCCTGATCTGAGCGCTTACGAAAAGGCAAGTGCAGTAGCGGTCGATTCCGAAACGCTTGGCCTCAATCCTCATCGTGACAGGCTCTGTGTCGTTCAGCTTTCACCTGGCGACGGGTCCGCAGATGTGGTTCAGATCGCGCGCGGTCAGGCAGATGCGCCCAACCTTGCCGCATTGATGACAGATCCATCGAAACCGAAGATTTTTCATTTTGCCAGATTTGATGTTGCCGTCTTGAAGCACTATCTGGATATCCGTGTGTCACCTGTCTGGTGCACCAAAATTGCGTCGAAGCTGGTGCGCACATACACAGATCGTCATGGTTTGAAGGACATTACCCGCGAGCTGCTTGGAGTGGAACTTTCCAAACAGCAGCAGAGTTCCGATTGGGCGGCCGAGACTTTGTCTGATGCACAATTGGCCTATGCGGCGTCAGATGTGCTCTATCTTCATGATCTGAGGGATCGGCTCCAGGCGATGCTCAAGCGGGAAGAACGTGAACACATCGCCAAAGCATGCTTTGACTTTTTGCCGACGCGTGCCGAACTTGATCTTAAGGGATGGGAAGACAATGACATCTTTGCGCATTCCTGATCTTTCCGGTTCTGCTTGACGGGCGGTGCCGGCGACAAATCGGAGACTTTTTTGACAGCAGTCACTGAATTCCCTGCAGAAGCAACTCACAGGCGGAAGCCAAGCAAGGCGCAGCGCGTTGCGAGAAGGCACAGCCTGATGGTGCGCATATTACGCTGGCTGCTACCGGGAATAGGTCTTCTTATCCTCGGGGGGATGGTCGCACTTGTGGTGTTGTTCAATTTTCTGAACAGTTTTGGCGCTGCCAACATGATGCTGACCAGCGAAGGTCTGGTGATGGATCACCCTGAGCTCTCAGGGCATGATGGCGAGCGCTCTTACAAGGTGACCGCAAGCAGAGCGATACAACGGTTGAGCGACCCCCGGATCATCGATCTTGAGACAATACGCGCCGATATCGTGCTGAGCGCTGATGAAAGCGCGGAAATCATCGCCTTGAAAGGCACCTACAACAACGCAGCGGAAACGCTGCGCCTTTATGAGGGTATCCAGCTGGAGTGGAGCGAAGGCTACACAGTGGATCTCTCGGAAGTACAAGTGGACCTGAACAACGGCGCCCTGTCCACATCGGAGCCCATCTCTATCCGTTCCGACCAGGGTCACGTTGTTGCCGGTAAGCTTTCTTATGATCAGAACAAGGGTCTCGTCCGGTTTTCGGACGGCATTAAAATGACGCTCAATCCGGCTGCTGAGGACGGGAACCAATGAAATCTCTCAAACTATTCGCGATCGCTGCTGTGTCCGTGCTCTTCGCCAGCGCAGCAGGGGCGCAGACTTTTTCCGACGCTTTTGCCGGGTTCGGGTCGAACGACGGACAGCCCATTGAGATTGAAGCAAGTGAACTTCGGGTGGAAGACAACAACAGCACTGCGACATTTGTTGGCGATGTGGTTGTTACCCAGGGGGAAACAAGCCTCAAAACGGAGCGGCTAAAGGTCTTTTATGCGGGCTCTGCGAGTGACACGACAAATGAATCGGCCGTCCAGCAGAAGATCTCGCGTCTGGAGGCCGCAGGTGGTGTCTATATCGCCTCCAAGGATCAAACGGCAAAGGGCGATGCGGCGAGTTTCGATATGAACCGCGAAATTATGGTCATGACCGGCCGGGAAGTTGTGCTCAGTCAAGGGCCTAACGTTGTGGTTGGCAACAAGCTGACAGTCAATTTGAAAACGGGTCAGGCGAACCTGACCGCCGGTCAGGGCAACGTATCGGCGGAAAGCGGCGGCGGAAGCGGCCGGGTGAAGGTCCGAATTCTACCTAACAGCGTAGAAGGCAATTGAGTTGCTTGTTTATCTGACTCGACAGCTCCCCTCGCAGCACCTATGTGAAGCTGCGGTAAGGATCGGACGGACGGCGCATCGGTGAAAAAAACCTCCACGGAATTTGACGACTTGACGGTTGGCGCACCGGGGCAGCGTGGTGAGCACGAGGATCTCTCCCGTTCACTGGTGGTAGACGGGATAGGCAAGACCTATGGCCGTCGTCAGGTGGTCAAATATGTGAGCTTGACTGTCAAGCCGGGGGAAGCGGTGGGTCTTCTCGGTCCGAACGGTGCGGGCAAGACTACGACCTTTTATATGATCACAGGGCTGATCCGGCCTGATCAGGGCCAGATTTCCCTTGAAGGCTTCAACATCACCCGGATGCCGATGTATCGGCGCGCGCGTCTCGGCATCGGATATCTGCCGCAGGAAGCATCCATTTTCCGGGGGTTGACTGTTGAGGAAAACATCCGGGCCGTTCTTGAGGTGATTGAGCCAAACCGGCAGAAACGGCGCGAAGAGCTGGACTCTCTGTTGGCGGAATTCGGCCTGACACACTTGCGCAAATCACCCAGTATAGCGTTGTCAGGTGGTGAGCGCCGGCGTGTTGAAATTGCACGCGCACTGGCGAGCCGCCCATCCTTCATGTTGCTTGATGAGCCTTTCGCGGGTATTGACCCGATCGCTGTTGGCGACATTCAGCAGCTTGTGCGGCATCTGACACAGCGCGGCATCGGTGTCTTGATCACCGACCACAATGTTCGCGAAACGCTCGGTCTGATCGACCGCGCTTATATTATCGCTGCAGGCGAAGTGCTTACAGAAGGCCTGCCGCAGGAAATTGTCACCAATCCTGATGTCCGCAGGCTCTATTTGGGTGAACAATTTACGCTTTGATGACTCGTGACCCGCTAGGTTATACACTCGGTCTGAAACGAATAAGCAAAAACCAGACCACTTAGGTAACGCGGGCACCCTAGAAGCATATGGCCATTTCAACAAAGCTGGAGATGCGACAAAGCCAGTCGCTGATCATGACGCCGCAGCTGATGCAGGCGATCAAGCTTTTGCAGATGTCCAACCTAGATCTCGTTGCCTACGTCGAAGCCGAACTGGAACGAAACCCGCTTTTAGAAAAAGGTGAAGGCGAACCAGGCGAACAGGGGACTTCCTCCGAACCGGTTCAGGAAAACGCTTCCGACGCCAGCGCCAGCACTTCGGATGGGTTTGACGGGGCAACTGAGGAGCCAAATAGCGGCGACTGGATGCAAAGCGACCTTGAAACAGGCTCTGAAGCTATTGCCTCTCGCATGGACACTGACCTCGGCAACGTTTTTCCAGATGAACCTGGTGTTCCGGCCTCTCCGGATCCGGCTCTACTCAAAGCTGGCGACAGTTACAAAAACGTGAGCAGCGGCGGTGCTTCGGAAGACTATAACCTGGAGGCATTTGTTGCCGATGAAGCGTCTCTCGGCACAACACTCGAAGAGCAGATGAACCTTGCTCTCAGTGACGAGGCAGACAAACTCATCGCCGGTCACCTGATCAACTCCCTGGATGAAAACGGCTATCTTTATATTGACCTTGGTGAAGCCGCCGAGCAACTCGGCGTTGATATTGCGCGGATCGAGAGCGTGCTTGCCGTGCTTCAGACATTTGAGCCTGCAGGGGTGTTTGCACGGGGTCTCGCCGAGTGCCTGAAACTGCAGCTGATCGACAAGAACAGGTTCGATCCGGCCATGGAAGCGCTGATTGAGAACATTGAACTGCTCGCCAAGCGTGACCTTGCGGGCCTGAAGAAAATCTGCGGCGTAGATGACGAAGATCTCGTTGAGATGATCGCCGAGATCCGTGCGCTGGACCCCAAGCCGGGAAGCGTATTTGGTTCTTCTCTGGTTCAACCGGTCGTACCGGACGTCTTCGTCAAAAAGGCAAATGACGGCACCTGGACGGTGGAACTGAATTCCGACACCTTGCCGAAGGTCCTCGTCAACCAGACCTACTATGCACGGATCGTCAAAACTGCACGGGAAGAGACGGAAAAGGAATACCTGACGGAATCGCTGCAGACCGCCAACTGGCTGGCCAAAAGCCTCGACCAACGGGCAAAGACGATCTTGAAGGTATCGACGGAAATCGTTCGTCAACAGGACGGGTTTCTGACCTATGGCATTGAACATCTGCGCCCGCTCAACCTGAAGACCATCGCAGAAGCGATCGGAATGCATGAATCGACCGTTAGCCGTGTGACGTCCAACAAGTACATGGCGACTTCGAGAGGCATTTTTGAACTGAAGTATTTCTTCTCCTCTGCGATCTCCGCAACAGTTGGCGGCGATGCCCATTCCGCCGAATCTGTCCGTCACAGAATCAAGCAGATGATTGACGCAGAAGACCCGAAATCGATCCTTTCCGACGATACGATTGTCAAAATTCTGAAGGATGACGGCGTCGACATTGCCCGCCGGACGGTGGCCAAGTATCGCGAGGCGATGAAAATCGGCTCGTCGGTACAAAGGCGGCGCGAGAAAAATGTCAGGCTATGACGCTGGTGACGACATTTTGAAGCGTTCGTTTGATGCAATTTCCAAAATGAACCAGACGGTTTCACTGAAACAATACACTGATTTTACACAGTAGTTCGGCAACGAATGCTGGCCGAATTGTTATTAATTGACTCTTTGAGCTGCCGCAATTATAGGACCGCCCTCATGAGTTAAACAGGGGATGGCGCTTCGGCACTGACTGGTCCATTCTGTACGCTTGAAACGTTACGCGTTTCAGCATCGGCAGAGGGCCGGTGTATCAGACAATACAAAAGAAGAGGTCCCCATGGCTTTGCGGATTTCGGGTAAGCATGTTGATGTGGGCGATGCATTGCGCGAGCACATCACTGACCGAATCGAGGACGCCTTATCGAAGTATTTCACAGGCGGCTTCACAGGCCACGTCACACTCAGCAGGGAAGGTAACGGCTTCAAGTCAGAATGCAGCCTGCATCTGGACACCGGCATTGTGCTTCAGGTGTCCGCACAGGATCAGGACCCGCGGAACAGCTTTGACGCTGCTGCTGACAAGATTGAAAAACGTTTGCGGCGCTACAAGCGCAAACTGAAGGACCATCACGGCCATAATGGCAATGGCCGGGAAGCTTTTGAGGCAGCATCCTACGTTCTGGCGTCCCCGGACGAGGATGAGGAAGTGCCGGCAGACTTCAATCCACTTGTGATTGCAGAAACCTCGGCAAAAGTGAAGACAATGACTGTCGGAATGGCGGTCATGGAGCTTGATTTGACCGAAGCACCGGTTGTCCTGTTCAAAAATGCGGCAAATGGCGGTGTCAATGTTGTTTATCGCCGGTCCGATGGCAATATTGGGTGGATAGACCCGGCACTGGTAGCCAATGAGGCTGCCGAATAAAGATGCGGACGGGACCGGCTTCCAGCTGGGAGCCGGTTTCCGAAAACTGTAGGCGATAGTATGGATCTTAGTGATCTTCTGGGTAAAGACGCAGTCATTGCCGGACTGAAAGCGAAGAGCAAGAAACAGGCAATTCAAGAGTTGGCCGCAAAGGCGGCGGAACTGACTGGTCTTTCCGAACGTGAGATTTTCGATACGCTGCTGCAACGCGAGCGTTTGGGCTCTACGGGTGTCGGTCACGGCATAGCGATCCCGCATGGCAAGCTGACGCGTCTCGACAAACTGGTTGGCCTCTTCGCCAAACTGACGAAGCCGGTTGATTTCGATTCCCTGGATGACCAACCTGTCGATCTGGTTTTCCTGCTGCTCGCGCCAGAGAGCGCGGGTGCTGATCATCTGAAGGCGCTGGCACGCATCGCGCGCCAGTTGCGAGATGTCGACGTAACCCAGGGCTTGCGCGCGTCTGGCGATGCGGAAGAGATTTATGCGTTGTTGACCCAGCCGATTGCGTCATCCAACGCGGCTTGAACCATCTGACATGCGCTGAAACAAAAAAGGACCGGCAGTCAAGCCGGTCCTTTTTGTGTGTACCTTAAATGTATCTGCCTCAAGCCTCTGCTGGCTTGGCGTCTCCCTGGACAAGGCCCTGTTGGTCTGCAGGAGGGACCTGGCCTTTGGTGAGCGCCGGCAGATGCAGGTCAGCGAGTTCCGGTGGTGGAGAGCTTTCCTCCGGTATGCGCCAGAGCGTCGACCGTATTGCAAGCTTGCCCAGTGTCTTGGTTGAAGTGCCAACCGCAATGACCGATGCCAGCAACGGACCGACGGCGACCGGAATGACTGGCCAGACGAGCCCGATAGGCTGACCGGTCAGCCAGAGAAGTCCTGCACTGCCGAAAAGCGTTTGCGGCCAGAGTTTTTGAAGTGCGAGGGCCACGGGCAACCGACGGACACCGCGCGCCTGGGCGCCCCATCCGATGGTTTTTCCGAACAGCAAGCCGCCCATGAAGAGTGTATGGGCAACGGCCATCACCGGCGCGATCATCGCGGCATAAAGGATTTCAGCGCCAACGCTGAGCAGCACGCGCACCGGACCGCCAAATGCCTTGCGCAGGTCTGCGCGTGCAAGCACATCGGCGACCGTAGCCAGCTTGGGCGCAAACACCATGGTCAACACCGAGAAAAAGAGCAGTGCTCCGGTATCCGGGCGATAGGGCATATAGTCGGTCACCATGCCAAGGACAGCCGCCGCGGTCATGAAGCCGATCCAGGCCGGAGACCCGAGGAACATCAAAATGGCGAGTGCCAATTGCGCACGGCTGACAGGCTTGAGATCCGGCATGTTCAAAAGCCGGCGGTATTGCAGGTTACCCTGACACCAGCGCAGGTCGCGGCGGATAAACTCCAGAAGATGAGGAGGATTGACCTCATAGCTGCCGGTTTCGAGCGGCAGAACCCGAACTTCGTAGCCAGCGCGCCGCATCAGAACAGCTTCCACCTGGTCATGGGACAGGATCGCGCCGGAAAGTGGCCCCTTGCCGGGTAACTCAGGCAACCGGCAATGTTCCTTGAAAGGCTTTAGGCGCAAAACCGCATTGTGACCCCAGTAAGGTCCGCAATCGCCTTGCCACCAGGCGCTGCCAATAGTGTAGGAGCGCATGCCAAGCCGCATGCCGAACTGGAAAATACGTGCAAACGCACTGTCGGTCGGCAGGCCGACCACAAGGCTTTGCAGGATGCCAACATTCGGATTGGCTTCCATACGTCTGACGAGCCCGGTAATCGCTTCGACAGACATGAAACTGTCAGCATCCAGCACCAGCGCGAAGTCATGTTGGTCGCCCCACCGATCACAGAAATCTTCGATGTTGCCTGCCTTGAAGCCTTTGTTGTCGGTGCGCCGCCGGTAAACCACGTCCATCTGGCCTTCGAAGCGCTCGGACAGGCGGGCCGTCATCTGCTGCTCCTGCAACGCGATGTCGTCCATCGACGTGTCACTCAAGACGTAAAGCGTAAAGTTCTCTGCCTGGCCTGCCCGGATCAGTTGGGAGACCATGGCGCTCAGATTGACTTCAAGGCTTTCTGCGTCTTCATCGCGCACACAGGAAAGCAAAGCCGTGGAGCTATTAAGGCGTGCGTTGGGATCGCCATGGTCGATCGGGCAGACAGCCTCTACAGGGTTCTTGGAGAGCCGCATGATCGAAAGGCCGATCACCGCATTCCAGAAGCCGATGATCGTCCAGGGAAGCGTGATCATGAAACAGACGAGAATAAACAGATCGAGCGCGGAATAGCCGCCCGGTGAAAGGGTCACTGTCATCAGCGCCGCGAGGCCCACAAAGCTCACGAGAAGAAGGAAAGAGAAGACAATCCTTCGCGTCGTCATATTCGCGGCTGTTTTTTCGGAAATAGACATGTCAGAGACCTGAAACACTTATTTGAATTCCATTCACGGCAATCATCGCAATAGTGCGCATGTCAAAATGTCCTAATGTTGACAGAAGCATGGCGAATGAGAGGGGACTTTATTTCATGACGGGCGATCCGCTGGTGACCGCGGTCACACGTGCGCCAAGAGCGCTTTGGTATGCTGGTCGAGAGCAGTGTTCGCTCGAGGGAGTGACGACGGAGGCCTTGCGACCGGGTGACGTTCGTATTCAAACTCTCTTTAGCGGCGTCAGTCGCGGCACAGAAGGACTGGTCTTCCGAGGCGAGGTGCCTGGAAGCGAATGGCAGCGTATGCGCGCGCCCTTTCAGGAAGGAGAATTTCCGTTCCCCGTCAAATATGGATATGCCAATGTCGGCAGGGTTCTGGAAGGCGATCCCACGCTTGAGGGGCGTATCGTTTTTTCGCTCTTTCCACATCAAAGCGATTTCACTCTTCCATCCGGTTACTGTGCTCCCATTCCTGACGCTGTCAGCGCGGAGCGGGCGGTTCTCGCCGCCAATATGGAAACGGCACTTAACGCTATATGGGACGGAAAACCATCACCTGGGGATCACATCTGCGTGGTTGGCGCGGGAGTTGTCGGTCTTTTGACTGCATACGTTGCATCTCGTTTGCCCGGATCAGTGGTCACGATTATCGACACCAATGGCGAGCGGTCTGCCATAGCCGAAGTACTTGGATTTGAGTTTGCTTTGCCGGATGCCGCGCCGGCCAACCAGGATCTTGTGTTTCACACAAGCGCATCCGCTGCCGGCCTTGAAACGGCGTTGAAGGCCTGTGGCGATGGTGCCTCTGTTGTCGAAATGAGCTGGTATGGGGCCAAAGGCGTTCAGGCACCGTTGGGTGCCGATTTTCATTGTCGCCGGTTAAAACTCATCTCAAGCCAGGTCGGAACCATTCCGGTGGACCGGCAGGCACGCTGGTCTTACCGGCGCCGCCTGGAGACGGCGCTCCATTTGCTTCAAGATCCGGTGCTGGACGCGCTGATAAGCCATCGTATAAGGTTTGACGACCTGCCTGATAAGCTTCCCGATTTGTTGAACAAAGCGTCAGATGTGCTGGCTGCGCTCGTCGTTTATGACGGTGCAAACGACTAAATCCCTTTCGTCTCACTTACCTCCACACTTTCAGGACTATCGAAATGTTTGCAGTTGAAGTTCGCGATCACGTGATGATTGCCCATTCGTTCAAGGGAGAGCTGTTCGGCCCGGCTCAGGCGCTGCATGGCGCAACATTCGTGATCGATGCGGCGTTTCTGGCTGACAGCCTCGATGAAAACGGTGTGGTCATCGATATTGGCCGCGCGCACGATGCCTTGAAGGAAGTGCTGCAGCCTCTGAACTACAAGAACCTCGACGAAGTGCCGGAGTTTGAAGGCATCAACACCACGACAGAGTTTCTGACGAAGCACATTCACGATCACCTCGCCAAGGCAGCGCGCAACGACAAACTGGGCCGCCCGGGGTCAGAACTTGGTGCGATCCGCGTGACAATTTCAGAATCGCACGTGGCGCGTGCCTGGTACGAAGCCAAGATCTGAGCCTCGATGAAAAGTCTATGTTTCGCCTATCCGGGCGACTTGGAAACACCAACCGGTGGTTACGGTTACGACCGGCAAATCATCGCAGGTCTGAAACGTGACGGCTGGAAGGTTGATCTTTTGCCGCTCGGAGATGGATTTCCGTTTCCCGATGACCAGACATTGGCGACTGCCAGGAAGCGCCTGAATGACCTTCCTGGTGGTCGTCTGGTGGTCGTTGACGGTCTGGCCTTCGGGGTTATGCCCGACGCCGCCATCGAGCTAAAGGACCGATTGAAGCTGGTTGCGCTTGTTCATCATCCTCTTTGCCGTGAGAACGGTTTGAGCAACGCTCAGGCGCACACGCTGGAAAGCAGCGAGCGGGCAGCGCTATCCGGTGCAAGTCATGTGATTGTCACCAGCCCAGCCACCGGCGATCAGGTTTCCGATCTCTTTGAGATTCAAAAGAAGAAAATCAGCGTCGTCTTGCCTGGTACAGATTTGCCCGCACCGCGACAGAAAAATGAGCAGACACCTGTTCGCTTGCTCGCAGTTGGAACGCTGGTTTACCGAAAGGGATACGATCTGTTGCTAATGGCGCTGTCCCGCCTGAAGCAATTTGACTGGCAGTTGGATATCGTCGGTGGCCTTGAGGCGGATCCTGCCTGCGCGAATGAAATTCAGCGTCTGGCCCAGGATTTCGGTCTTGAGGAACGGCTTGTTTTTCATGGTGCCATACCCTCGGATGAGCTGAAGAATTTCTATCAGTCTGCAGATGTATTCGTTCTTGCCAGCCGCTACGAGGGGTATGGGATGGCGTATACCGAGGCGATGGCGCATGGGCTTGCCGTCATAGGAAGTGGCGGAGGCGCTGTTCGGGATACGCTTCCGCAAGGCGCCGCGCTTTATTGCCCTCCGGACGATATCACCTCCTTGCAATCGGCTTTGGAAAGTCTGATCACAGATCGGGATCTGCGCCAAAAGCTGTCTGTTGGAGCGCGCCAGGCTGCAGAAAAACTCCCGGGTTGGCACGATGCGTCCGAAAGGTTCTCGCAGATACTTCAAAGGGTGTCGGAATGAGTGGATTTTCATCGCATTGGTTGGCGTTGCGGGAGCCGCTCGATTTGGCTGCCAGAAACACCGTTGTGGAGCGGGCTTTTCTTGACGCACTGCCCACTTCCGAAGTTCGTGTTCTTGACCTTGCCAGCGGAGCCGGCTCGACCGTTGCCGCATTGAAAGACAAGTTTCAAATGCCGGTCAGCTGGCAACTGACGGATTTTGATGTGTCGTTGCTGGACGTGGCTTCGAGCCGATTTCAGGGTGACCTCAAAGTGCAGCAAGTCGATTTGCAAGCCGATCTGGAGAAACTACCCTTTGATCGGTTCGATGCGATCACCACTTCGGCATTTCTCGATTTGACCTCGAAAGCGTTCCTGGAGCGTCTGATCGACAAGGTTGTCGAGGCGGGGAAGCCGTTTCTGGCAAGCCTGACCTACGACGGGCGGACGGAGTTCTCTCCCGGTCATGGTATGGACGAAACTCTGCGCGAAGCGCTCAACCGGCATCAGCAAACCGACAAGGGGTTTGGCCCTGCACTTGGTCCTGAGGCCGCCAGGGTGGCGATTGAGCTGTTCAGGGCGCGCGATTGTCGTGTCGTTCAGGGCACTTCAGACTGGCAGGCAGGTGATGACACTCAAGATTTTCTGCTTGAGTTCCTGAGCGGATGGCAGCGGGTTGGTCGTGAGGTGGGGCTCGAAGCCGAGCAACTGGAAAGCTGGTGGCAGGACAGACAGATAAAGATTGGTGCAGCGCAGCTACATGTCATGGTCGGCCACGTGGACTTTGTGGTTCTGCCTTAAAGCCGCCGTCGCCCAAAACCAGCGTTGGGCATAGGATTTGTGTAACATGGAAGCTGGTCGCGGCACGTTGATGTGTGGCTGGTCCGGTTAATCTGCCGGTAAGCATAAAATCAACGAATTTACGGATTTGGCTGCTTTTGCGCAATCTTCGTACCACCGAAGCTTCCCGTATAAATGGCATGATAAGGAATTTGCGTTAGCGAGAACTGTAATACAGGAAGCGTTTGCACTATTCTTGAATTGCATTTGGTTCGCAGAAATCTTCGTCTAACAGAAGAGTGCCAGATGTTTGGGGTAGTGCTCAAACTGAAGGTTCCCGCGTGATGGATCAGCGCTGTGAAACGACAAACCGAGCTATCTACGTAGACTTGGATGGCACGCTCATTAAAGGCGATCTTCTTTGGGAGAGCCTTTTTCAGGCGCTTCGCAGAAAGCCTTTTGTTGTTTTCCTGATCTTCGGTTGGTTGCGCCACGGCATTGCCTTCACAAAGGCGAGGCTTGCCGAGGCTGCAGAAATTGACGTCAAAACCCTGCCATACAGATCAGATGTCGTTGAACGGTTGAAGACAGAAAAAGCGGCAGGCCGACGGCTCGTGCTGGCGACCGGGTCGAATGAAACCCTTGCTGATGCCGTTGCCGAGCATTTGGCGATCTTCGATGAAGTGCTTGCGTCCGATGAAACGACCAACCTGACGGCGCATCGTAAGCTCGATCGGATAAGGGATCGGATCGGCGACGAAGGCTTCGACTATTACGGCAACTCACATCACGATGTCTGCCTGTTTGAGGAAGCGTCTGAAGCGACGGTCGTGGCACCTGACAGGGTTGCGCACAACTGGCAACGCAAAACAGGTGCTGAACGAATTGATGCGACAGAGAGTGAAGTCAAAGCTGCGCTACAGGCAATGCGACCGCATCAATGGCTTAAAAATGCTCTGATTTTCGTGCCTGCGGTTCTGGCGCACGAGATTTTTGTCGGGTCCGTCTTTGTCAGCAGTTTGCTGGCTTTCATAGCCTTTTCACTCACGGCTTCGGCCATTTATGTGGTCAATGACCTCTTGGACCTTGAAGCGGATCGCCGTCACCGCACCAAGTGCAATCGTCCATTCGCAAGCGGCCGGTTGAGCGTTCCAAACGGCTTGCTTCTGGCAGCTGGCTCGATTGTGATTGCTTTCACTATCTCCGCTTTCCTTCCCTTGGCCTTTACCGGGATCTTGGTGCTTTACCTGTTTATTACAACGGCGTATTCGGTCGCCATAAAGCGCATGCTCCTGCTCGATGTATTTGTCCTGGCCGGTCTTTACACCGTACGTGTCCTTGCCGGTGGGGCTGCGGCAGATATCGAGTATTCGTTCTGGTTGCTCGCATTTTCTGTGTTCTTTTTCCTGTCACTTGCTCTGGTGAAACGCTTCACCGAGTTGCAGCAAGTCGGCGAAGTTGCCTCCAGGGAAGTTACCGGTCGCGGTTACCGTCATGTTGATCTGGAACCCATCTCGCAAGCAGGGATGACATCCGGCTTTGCAGCAGTGTTGGTTCTCGCGCTTTATATTCAAAGTCCAGTAATCGAAGAAGCTTATGCCATTCCGCAGCTAATCTGGCTTTTGTGCCCGCTGGTGCTCTACATCATCATGCGTATCTGGATCCTCGCACGCAGAGGCGAGATGCATGAAGATCCGATCGTCTTCATCCTGAAGGACTGGCGTAGTCAATTCATGATCGGCTGCGGTGCCGTCCTTTTCCTGATTGCTGCAGCCTGGTAAACCCACATGGCTAAAGAAATGCGGCGGATTGCCAGTTGGGGCGGATTGTCCGTCAAAAACCCGCGTCTTCTCGCACCTGATCAGTATCTGACCAGTGAGGTCAAATCGGATGGCGCTTTGCCCTTTGGCAATGGCAGAAGCTATGGCGATAGCTGTTTGAATGCAGCCGGGAGCGCGATCACGTCACAATCCGCAAATCGAATCCTGTCTTTTGACAGGTCTTCGGGTCTGTTGGAGGCGGACGCTGGCATCCTTTTGAGCGATATCATCGCAGCCGTAGCACCGCATGGCTGGTTTCCTGTGGTGGTTCCCGGCACCCAGTTCGTGACGCTTGGCGGCGCCATTGCCAATGACATTCATGGCAAGAACCACCACAGGCGTGGGACATTCGGCTGTCACGTCGTGGAACTGCTGCTCGAAAGATCGGACCAGGGTTCCGTGCTGTTGAAGTCAGATGAGGAGAGTGGTCTTTTCGATGCAACGATCGGGGGCATGGGCCTCACGGGCCTGATCCGCAAGGCGACCATTCAGTTGATGAAAATTGGGTCCTCTTCGATCAACCAGGTGACGACCCGGTTTGACAATCTGGAAGCTTACTTCGGGTTGGCCGATGAGGCAGATGCGCGGCACGAATATGCGGTCGCCTGGATCGATTCTCTGGTCAAAGGGAAGCACTTTGGTCGAGGGCACTTGATTGCCGGCGACCATGCGGCTAACGGCGAGCATCCGCAACGCAAATCGGCGCCGCGTTTGAATATCCCATTAACTCCGCCGATCTCACCCCTTCAAGGGCCATTCCTGAAGCTCTTCAACGAAAGCTACTTCAGAAGCGCTCCTGTTGGCCGATCCGAGCAACTGGTCGCCTTTGACAAGTTCTTTTTTCCGTTGGACCGCATTGGACGATGGAACCGGCTTTATGGGCCAAGGGGCCTGCATCAGCACCAGAGCGTAATCCCGCCCGAAAATGCATTTGAGGTCATAAAATCTCTCCTCGAGTGCACCCAAAGAAATCATCATGGATCCTTTCTGACAGTCCTGAAACGCTTTGGTTCACTGCCAAGCCCGGGGATCTTGAGCTTTCCGCGTCCGGGTTTCACGCTGACGCTTGATTTTCCGGACAAGGGTGGTGTGACACACCGGTTGCTGGAGCAACTCGATGACATCACCATTCAGGCTGGGGGGGCGGTGAACCCTTACAAGGATCGGAGAATGTCGAGTGCGACTTTCAGGGCCTCCTTTCCCAATTGGCAAGAGATCGAGGAACTGAGGGATCCGGCGCTTATGTCGGACTTCTGGCGCAGAACCGTCCTGGATGGCAGGTAACATGGTGAATCAAACAATAATAACATGAAGAAAATTTAAGTATTAGAGTCACTCATTATTATTCATACAGTGATATCAAAGTTAAATAGCGCCAGAATTAAGATAATTTAATCAAATTAGATCGATAGTTGCGTTGGTAGAATTTACAGTGAGTGGAGACGATGGGGTATGGCTAAGTTCCTCCCTTTTATTTTATTTACCGTACTGACGAATGCAGCTGCACAAATAATGTTAAAGTACGGGATGACCAGACTGGGCGATTTCAGCGGGTTGTCCAGTAATCTGATTATCAAACTACTTCAGGTCGTGTTCTCGCCATTCGTCTTTTTGGGTCTTTGCACCTTTGTGATCTCAATGGCATCACATCTATATGTCCTGTCGAAGGTAGAGCTGTCTTACGCCTATCCGTTTTTGTCACTCGCTTATGTGGTTGTGGCTGTCTACGCCTATTTCATTTTCCAGGAAGACCTGAACGCAATGCGCGTCATCGGGATCGCCTTTATCTGCGTTGGCACGATCTTCATCGCGCAGGGTGGATCCAACCACGATCAGAACCACGCAAAATCCCAGGTTGAAACTGCGGCCCTGAAGGAGACTTCGAAGTGAAACATATTCTTTTCGGCGGCGACGGTTTCGTCGGTCGCCAGCTTGCAAAAAAGCTCCTGGAAGACGGGGAAGAGGTCATTGTTGCCGATATCGTCAATGACAATCAGTCTGTCTATCTGAAGGCAACTTTTCTTACCTGCGATGTGACCGATCCGGCCTCTATCGCCGCGGTTCCGATAGCTGCGGAAGACATGGTTTACAATCTGTCAGCCAAGATGCTTTCACCGATCCAGGTGCGCGCAAAACGCCACGACTTTTTCTATCCGGTCAATTACGACGGAACCAAAAACATCATCGAAGCGATGGACCGTGCTGGCGCCAAGAAATTGGTGCACTACACGACCGACATGGTCTATGGCCACACCGTCACCTATCCAATGACCGAAGATCATCCTGTTGCACCTCTCGGTGAGTATGGTCAATCCAAGTTGGATACGGAGTTTCTTGCAGCCGACTGGCGCGAGCGTGGTATGGATATCACTCTGTTTCGACCTAGACTGATCATCGGTCCGGGCCGTCTTGGCATCCTGACCAAGCTCTTCAAGCTCGTCGACATGAACCTTCCGGTGCCCATGATCGGGTCCGGCAAGAACCCTTATCAGTTCATTTCAGTGTTCGACTGTGCAGATGCCGCTTACCGCGCCTGGAAAGCAGGTGTCCCGAACGAAGCCTATAATCTGGGCTCCATCAATCCGCCTCCGGTCAAGAAGCTACTTGGCGACCTCGTGAAGCATGCGGGATCCAAATCCATATTGCTGCCGACCTGGGGATTTGCGGTCAAGCGCACCCTGGATTTCCTTGACGCCATCAACATGCCCCTGATGGATCCGGAACAGTATCTCATTGCTGACGAGATGTGCGTTCTCGATGTTTCAAAAGGCGAACGTGACCTTGGCTGGGTTCCAGCCTATCGCGACGAAGACATGCTGATCGCCGCATATGACGAATACCGATCACAGAAAACGGCCGGAAACGGTGCCAATCACGGCAGCGTTCAGCCTGCAGAATAGGACTATCCATGTTAGCTAATGTTGCGACAAAGCAGGACATGCCTGAGGCAGAACCGATGCAAAGCACCAAACCGGACCTGATGACGGTTGAAGAGGCGAAGGCTCTCGACACCAAGTCAATGGCTGAGCTGTTCAAAGACCATATCAATCCCGGACAGTTTCATTTCATGAAGTTGCTCGGCTTCCACAAGGTCAAGATCGAGACCGCCGAAGGGATGTATTACACCGACCAGAACGGTAGAAAGATCCTGGACTTTTTCGGTGGGTTCGGCTCGCTTGCCCATGGGCACAATCATCCGCGTGTGATCGCCGCGCGCAAGCAGTTTCAGGACGAAAACAGGCACGAGATCGCCATTGCGTTTCTCTCTCAGTATGCAACAGCTCTTGCCAAGAACCTGGCAGCCTGTTCGCCGGGCGACCTTGACATGGTTTTCCTCGGTTCGACCGGTTCAGAAGCCATGGAAGCTGCCGTCAAGGTGGCCGAGCGGGCCTCGGGCAGGAAAAACTGCAAGATTGTGTACGCTGAGAACTCGTTTCACGGAAAGACGAAGGGCGTTCTGTCGCTGACGGATTCTGAACTCTATCAAGGCGACTTCCAGTTGGTCGGCAACCGGGTGAAGGTTCCGTTTGGTGATCTGCAGGCCCTGAGCAATGCCATTAAGTCTGATCCAGACATCGGCGTCGTTGTTTTGGAAACCGTCCAGGGCGGCGGTGGCATTATCTCGGCACCTGAAGCCTATTGGAGAGGCGTCAGAGACTTGTGCGATGAGCACAATGTGCTTTGGGTGGCCGACGAAGTTCAATGCGGTTACGGCCGGACGGGAAAATTCTACGCTTTCGAACACTATGGCGTTGTTCCGGACGTCACGGCGCTGGCAAAATCGCTCGGTGCGGGCAAGGCTGCTGTTGGTGCAATGATTGCCAAGCGCGATGTTTACATGAAAGCCTACGGCTCTCCCAAAACAGCGATGATCCACGCGCAGGCGACATTTGGCGGCATTGGCGAGGCAAGCGTCACAGCCATGGAAGGTCTGAATGTTCTTTACGATGAGGATCTGATTGAAAACTCCGCACAGGTCGGCGCTCATCTGATCTCGCGCCTGAAGCAGATCCAGGAAAAGTACCCGAAGATCATCAAGGATGTCCGTGGACAAGGATTGATGGTCGGACTGGAATTTCAGGATTTCTCAAAGACGATGCCTATGGTTTTGCGTCCGGTTCTCGCCATGCTTGATGAAAAGCTGAAAGGTTCGCTCTCTGGCTTCATTGGAGCTCAGCTTCTGCGCGATTACGACATTCTGGTGGCCTTCACCGAGTACAATCGCAATGTCATTCGCCTCGAGCCACCACTCGTCTGCACCATGGACAACGTTGATACGTTCTGTGATGCGCTGGACGACCTCTTGTCGAAAGGCATTGTCAGCATCGTGAACGGCTTTATCAAATCGCAGGCCGGTTAGTTTTGAGCAAATTGAGTGCGATCTGGCAGTCAATGTCAGTGCGCTTCAAATATGAAAACCCGCTTCATTCGAAGCGGGTTTTTTGTCTTTCAGGTCGTGTCTCTGCTTGCCATGGCTTGGCAGTTCGGACAGTCACGATAACCAGCCTCCCGTCTGCAAGGCTTCCAAGTGGACAATGGCTTGGCATTCAGGCATCTGCCCGAGTGAGCAGTTTGAAAGCAATATCGGCCTATGAAACCCGTTTGGTTCCGGACTGCGCGACAGAAAATTCCGGCTTCCAGATTTCCATCAGGACCAGCAACAGGGGCAACATGTAGGGCAGATAAACGCGATCATCCGGGAGCGGAAAGGTGACGAATTTTCCGCCAATACAAAGTGTTAAGGCGATAACCGCCATCCATTGACCGCGTGAGATCTCGAAACCGTTGCGGATAAACAGCGCAAATCCGAGCAGAAAGACTGCCAGTAACATCAGCCAATCATAGGCCTGTACCGTGCGCGCAAGGTTGATCAGCAGCGCTTTGATGAAAAGGACGGCGTCAAAGGCTGGGTTGAACCCGCGCATGTCGTCCTGGTATTCAATGTTTGAGAAATAGAAATGAGGCCACCAGCCCGGATGCTCCGCAGAGCCCGTCACAGGGAAATAAAGACACACGCAGGCAATAAAGAGGGCCAGATAGGCCAGCCGATATTTACTCACCGCGAGCGCTGCCAGGAGCAATGCGAAGAACAATAGAATACCATCCGGCCGGACCAGAAAGGCAAGGATGAGAAACGGTGCTGCAAAGAATGGCTTTTCCCTGCAGACAAAATAGATCGCTGGCAGGGTAAATACCGCCATCATCAGGTCAGGTGTCGCTTCTCTGGCAGAAAAGACATAGCCGATCAGTATCGAGACGGGTCCGATGATCAGAAGGCCTTGAACGAAGTTTCGCCGAAAACTCCAGGCAATGACAAAGACACCGACCAACGCTGCTGAAATCGTAGAAATCAGCGTTGTGGCATGCACGCGGCCAGCGACGTCTCCAAGATGCTTGATTGCTTCGACATAGGCCAGTTTCACCCGGTACATGGGGAACAGCGACACAAAGTGGTCAGGGTTCTCATATTGGCCAACCCTATAGGGAATAGATGCAGTCACTTTATAGAATTGAAGCTCCGAAGCGGCTTCCTGAACTTCACCGTAAGCGGTCGCGTGAATTTCTTCCGCCGTTTCAAGCCTGTCTTCCACCGCGATCCCGACATAGGCCAGGATGTCCCAATTGTAGACCGGATTGAAATAGGCGAGCGCCAGGGTTCCAAGAATGATGACCGAGTAGAAGCCGACGGAGAGTGTATTCAAAACACGCTTTGAAAGCAGGGTTCCGATCGATTGCAAAATGGGTCCAAAGCGTTCGCCGAATACGGTTCCGATAGACATTGCTTCAATAGTTCCGATTTGCATTGTTTTCAGATCGTCGCAAAGACTTGTGCTCGATGTTCTTAAGCAAAACGCAAATGCGCCGATCAGTTGATCTCGCACTGATGCGAAAACCAATAGAGTTGGCTTCAATTTAGAAATCTCAGGCTAATAACGCATTAATAGAAGTTGCAAAGAGCAGGAACCACGAGCCAGGTCAGTCAGCTTTTGACGATCTCATGCGAGTTTTCAACCCATCGAACAGCGGTCGGATTTCCTTCCAGGTGACCGCCCTTAGAAGAAACAGTGCCAGGAAATAAACTGGTGCGGCAGCGCTGACGGCGATCAGAAGACCGATCAGTCCGGAGACGATGGTAAGCATGTAGGCTGCTGTTGCCCCGCAAATAGCCGCCGCCAAGGTCGATTTCATCAGGGCAAGCACGGGCAGACGGAGCTGAAGGACGCGATGGCAATAGATACTCAGCATCAGTAACAGAAGAATGCTGGCACCGCCGCGAATCCAGGCGGCTCCCAACTGACCGTAAGACGGTACGGTGATCAGCAGCGACACAGTGGTTGCGCCACACCAAACCAGCATCATGCGAAGCTCGTCAGTGCTCCGGTTTTTGGCGAGGATCGCGCGTGAAATGACAGATGCAAGTGCCTGTGCGATTGCAAATGCAAGCAATATGACCGCTGGCCAGACCGCGGGGGCGAAGTCTTCCCCGAAGACGACCGGAATGAGCTCGCTCGCGATGGAGGCACCGCCAATGGCGATGGGAGCGATGACAATTCCAAGCCATCTAATCGTTTCCTGAAAGGCACTGGCGAAGGCAGTGTCGTCGGCGTTGTCGTGCATTGCTCCGAATTGGGGAACCACGAAGGCGAGAATGAACACGGCCAATTGCGCAATCATGCCAGACATTGTCAGGCCGATGGAATAGTAACCCACTTGGGCGATAGAGAAAAAGAAACCAATAAGTGCAAGCTCGATCCGGGCTCCGAAAAGGGCAAAGACGCTGCCCGATATCCAGTTGTTGCGCGCGTAGATTTTGACATCAGCCGGGATCTCGCGGACACGCTCGGCTGTTTGACCAAGGTAGCGCCTGAGATCGAGAGCCTGCGGCAGGTGCCGTGTGGCATGTCCGAGAATTGCGCCGACGGGGCCGAAAAGCAAAGCACCGCCCAGCACCGAGAAAAACTGCAAGACACAGCCCGTCAACGTCATCTTCGCAGCGCGATCGAACTGACCAAGACCCTGTGCTGCGCCGATGGAAATTGTCGAATAGGCGTAACTTAAAAAGAGAACGATTGTGGCAAGCCAGACGGATGATCCGCGTGCGTCATTCCCACTGGCAAGCCAAAGTGCATAGGTTCCTATTCCGACTGCCATGATCGCCGTTGTGACAACAAAACGGGACAGCAAAGTCTGCAATAGGGCGCTGTGAAGATGATCGCCGGATACGTCACGCGCAATGAAGCGCAATGTTGCTTGCGGCATGCCATAATCCGAGACAACGGTGGCAACGGTCATGAACCAAAGGGCGTAAGCCACGATGCCAGTGCCTTCGACGCCAAGCGTGCGGGCCACAATGATGCTGCAGATGAACCCCATGAACATGGAGAGAACGCCAGCTGTGGTGTTCACCACCGAATTTCGAAGCATGGACGCCATCAGGCCATACTCTTCGCAGTCGAAATTACAGTCATCTGAATCCGGGCCAGACTTGTTCTTGGGCCCAGGGGCCTCTGCATCAAGGATCGGAGACGAATGCCCTCCGACTTGTAACGTGGTGTGCTTATTTGGGTCTTGTTTATGCGTATTCGTTTAAGATTTCGTATGGCCGTTTTTCTTGAATGTCGCCGATGAGTGTGCGGGAGATTTCGCAAAAACAGGACGGAACAGTGCTGCTTTTCGGTAGAACAGGCTGTGTTCGAACAAGCTGTAAAACACACGTTGAGCAACAGGTCGGTCAAAAGTCCCTGTATCTGATTGCCACATCTTTCCAATCGAGAACCTCGGTATTGCCTTCCGTGTAAGGCCTGCCAAGAGCGTTTTCGATTGCGAAGGTCACGGAGGCCGTGTCGCCGGGTCTATAGCCATAGCGATTTGGTTTTTCGCCAGCCGCAAAATCCGGGCAAATGGCATTGAGTTTCAGATAGTCGTACTGCATGAGCTTCATGCTGCTATCGACCAGGTAGTCTGCATGCTCCATGTCGTGATAGGGCGCGACGCCAGCATCGGCATATTTCAGATAGGGAAGCGTTTCCGTAAACTCCATCCGACCATACTCGGTGATGTTTTCTGCACCGTTTTCAAGTTTGGGCGTACCGATCAGATGAAAGTGAATGTCCGGAAAGTTTTCGGATGCGACTTCGAAAAACGTCGGATCGAAAAGCATTGATCCGACTGTGACGATGTTTTTGCCTCCTGAATAGGGACTCGGGCCAATTGTATCGAAATCTGATTTTGAAATGCCATGTGTCACGAAGTGAACTGGACAGCCAAAATCCTGGAAGTGCTTGGCCATGGCCCGGGCGACGACAACTATGTGGCTGATGGCGGATCGGTCGCGGTAGAGCTGCTCTTCAATAAAGGGATGAGCGTTCACGGTTTCCAGAAGATCGGATGCCACGTAAATGAGCTTTGCATTTGGCGCGCAGCGCCTGATCCGCCCGACCAACGCCGCCGCTATTCCCGATTCCACGATGATAATGTCGGCTGTCCCACACGCCCGGTCCATTTCGGAGCAAGACGAGTTGATCCACCATTTGAAAAGACTGTTGGTCAGGAAAGCGAGGCTGCCGAGCCCTCGGTTGAACGGATGTATCGGAGAGCGCCACAAGAAACACTCTATACCGTTCCTGGTTTGCCATCTGTTGGAATCGCTTGAGAGCGCTTTGCGGTGATCATGAGACAACAAGGATAGTGGGCTGAAACCGACGGACACGAATTTTACCGAGCTGCCCAAAGCGTGATAAGCGTCCGCAAGGAAGTGCAGGCTGGCTCGCCACTCGGTTCGATAATCGTGTCGGGAAACGATGAGGATCTTATCTGCCATAAACCTCTTCCGTATTCAGCCTCAGTCGCTGCTCAGGTTTCACCCGCATTGCTGGTCCAGATCCTGAAAATATGGTTTGAGGACTTCAATCTGGGGTTTGTCGATCCCGTTGTCCGGTTGCAGGGACAGGGGATAATCTCCCCACCAGTCACCGGCTGCCCAGGCTGTCCAGCCAATCCAGATGTCGCTCTGACTGGTCAGGTAGTCGCCAAAATCGTCCAGTCCTTCCAGGCAATCGGGTGAACTGGTCCCACCGAATTCACCCAGGAAACCTTTGTACCCATATTGCCGCATCCAACCCGTTACGCCTTCAAGCGCCAGAATTGCGTCTTTGACCCTTGGACAGGTGGGATTGGTACCGGAAAAATTGTCGTCCATATATTGGTGAAATTCGAAGGCGAAATTGTCGGCGCTGTCTGAAATGTGCTGGAACAGTTCGGCATTGGAGCCACCTTCCTGATCATCGAACCAGTGCGAAGCGCCGCTCCAGACATTACCCGGTACAAGAACAAGATTGTTCGCACCAGTCGCTCGAACGGCATCGAGACCCGCCTGCGCCGCTTCGAACCACACCGCAGATTCAATGTCCGTTGGTTCGTTCATCAATCCGTAAACGACCAGCGGGTTTCCGGAAAAGATGCGTGCCAGTTGCGACCAGAAATTTGCGAAGTCGGCCGCTGTCAGTTTGCCTTTGCCCAGGCGATCGTTCTCGTACTCGGCGTAATTGTGCGGATCGAGAACAACTGTGAGTCCGCGTCCGTTTGCCCGCCGGACCACATCAACCAGGCGCGTAAGCTCCGCGCTGTCAAACGGACCGTTCAACTGGGGTTGCAGTCTTTCCCATTTTAAGGGAAGCCGAATGGCAGTCATCTGCCGAGATGCAGCCCAGTCCAGAGTTTCGTCAGAGGGATAAATGTAGCTTTGCCCGTACTCGCCCTGCGATCCGCCAAACTCACCTCCCGCAAGGTTGACACCACGAAGGCATCTTTGTGCGGAAGCCGGATGCGAAATAGCCGCGACGAGCAGGGTAGTAGCAAGAGCGCCGGCAACGAAACGTCCCGGAAGCGGGATGCGTTTTGATGAGGTCAGTTTTGGGCGGTGATATTTCATAAAGGCTATGGACGGGTAAGCGCTGTTTGGCGATATGATCATAAAGATCTTGTTGAAGGACGGATGTTACCTTGCGCGGAAAGTGCTTGAGCACAAATGTTTTCGCCGGAAAAGATATATGAAACATGAACCCGACACAGACGAGATACTAAACGGCGTTGCTGATTTCTCCGATGTGCGTGTTGTTCACGTGGTTCGGCAATATGCTCCCAATATAGGTGGCCTTGAAGACGTTGTCCGGAACCTGGCGGCCAAGCAAAATGGGCGGTTTGCCGGTCTCAAGGTTGTCACGCTGGACAGATTGTTCACGGACTTAAGCGCCAGACTTCCGGAACGGGAGAGCATTGACGGCATCGAGGTGTGTCGCATTCCGTTTCGCGGAAGCACGAGATACCCTCTTGCTCCGTCGGTCCTGGGTGAAATCAAGAACGCTGATCTGGTGCACGTTCATGCCGTGGATTTTTTTTACGATGCGCTTGCTCTGAGCAGGTTCTGGCACCGGAAAACCCTGGTTGCGACGACGCATGGCGGCTTTTTTCACACAGCCCGGTTTGCGCGTTTGAAGCAGGTCTGGTTCAATTCGCTGACACGATTGTCCTCATCCCAGTATTCGGGCATTGCCTGTTGCAGCCAAAGCGACTTCGATCTGTTTCGAAAGATCGCACCAAGGCGCACCGAACTGATCGAAAACGGAGTTGATCTTGAAAAGTTCGGCGAAGCGGCTTCGGTTGAACCCCGGAAAACACTCTTGACGCTCGGACGGTTTTCCACGAACAAGCGCTTGAACTTGTTGCTGGATCTTATGAAATCCCTGTCGACTTCTGAAGACAACTGGACCCTGCATGTGGCGGGTGTTGAATCCGATCTCACAAAGAATGACATTCTGTCACGAGCACAGTCTCTCGGGCTGGGCAGCCGGGTTTATGTCCATGTTGGTCTCAGCAACCAACAGCTGCGTGACCTGATCGGTCAATGCAGCCTGTTCGTCAGCGCTTCAGATTATGAGGGATTTGGCCTGGTGTTGATTGAAGCCTTGAGTGCGGGTCTCATTCCCGTTGTTCATGCAAATCAGGCCTTTCAATCGCTTTCCGACAGCAACCCACTCATCCGGCTATGTGACTTTGAAGACGCGAAGAAGACGGCAAGTGCTGTAGACTCGGCCTTACAGGACCTTCTTTCCGATCAGAGTTTGCGCGAGCGTGCGGTTCAATCCGTTCAACGGTATGGCTGGTCACACACGGCGAAAAAATATGACGACCTTTATACTCGTGCTCTGAGGCTCTGACGGTTTTGCTCCCGCGTGCTCCAAAAGCTTCGGGTCTCGTGGTTCGATGGACGGGGTTTTGCGGTGACATCTTGTCGTCGCGTGATGGTTGTTGACGACTTCATGATGTCTGCCGCTCCTGCAGCGACCCAGAAAAGGGCTGCCAGCTTGATCGAATAAAACGAGTTGGAAACGGTCATGAGCAAGGAAATATAGACAACGGCCAAGGCCTTGAAGTGAAGCGCTTGCGGGCTGTTGGAAGGCGCAAAGACAAAGAGCGTCCAGAGGGCCAGCAAACCGATAATCCCGCACTTGACGATGGAATAGGCAAAACCGTTGTCGGCAAGAAAGGGAACATCCGGCTGCAAACCGAACAATGCATCCAGAGTGATCAGCTGCTGCAGGTGACTGGCATGGATGAGCCGTCCAATGAAGTTGTCAGCCCAGGGCAAGTCGGGAAAGAGACCACCGAAAACAGCCAGCGCAAATACGATCAACGGCGGCAGGCACCACCAAAGAAATCTTGGGACGAGATAGGCAGCGCCTGCTGCAACGAACAGGAAGAAACACACGAACATTCCGAACCGGGCGTCCGCGAGGACAATGACGACAAAGGCCAGTACCAGGAGCAGAATACGGTGATGCATGCCTTTTCGAAAGAGCGCCCAAAGGCATAGAAATGCTCCGAAATTGCCCATCGTAACGGGTTCCAGGAAGACCGAAGAAGCTCTGATCTGACCGAGAAAGTCAAAGAAGTTCCGTCCTCCGACGCGGGTGCTCGAGACAAACAAATTCGAACCTTCGATAAAGTTGTCATCGATTTCCAAGGTGCCACGCGCAACGTAATATCCAAAGATATCAACGACCTGCGTGTACAGATCCAGGAAAAGGAATTCGAAGAATCCGATTGCCAGAACAATGAAGGTACAGGTCCAAACCAGCCTGTCAGCGTCTTCTATCCGTTGGAATTTGCGTCCAATGAAATAGAAGATAATCGGGATGAGAAAGTCGCGAATGGCTTTCAGATCAAGTTCCGGACGCAAGGCAAGAATGAAGGCCATGTAACTCAGGTAAAGCGCCAGAATGACATAGAGCGCAGGATTGCGGCTCATGGCGAGCAGCAGCGCGCAGCCAATCAAGGCTAGCTCGGTCAAGATGACGTGGCTTTCAGAGATTCCGATCAAGTTTGTGTTGAAAACCGCCAGCAGGAAGTTGAAGGTCAGGGTCGCGATAACAACTGCGCTGACAGCTTTCAGCCAGAGTTGGTAGCGACGCTCTTCAATGTCCTGCAGTGTTCCGGCAAAAGCCGGCCGGTCAGACAGCTGAGAGTACAACATTGCCGATGATCCGGTCTTGCCAGGGCTCCAGATAGGCCGTTGTGCGCTCAAAGTCACTGGATCTGGTTTCGCCAAGCGCTGTGATCAGTATGATACCATCACAATGGCGCAAAAGGACAGGCAGCAGGGGGCTGGCATCAATGTTACCGGCGTCGATCAGCAGAAAGTCGTCATAGCTGGAAGCAAGATCTGCGTTGGCTGCGTATTTTCGTCTTGTATCGATTTGCTCGACACGCAAATAACTCGATAAGCCTTTCCTCTGCGACACCGAACCGAGGTCGCTATCGTTGGCCGCGATTGCAAGGCCCTGATCGGAAAGGTTCATGGCCAACTTATTGAGGGTATTTACTCTTGGGTTGGCCGAGGCCTCGGTACTGTCTGACGATTGATCTGCACGGCGTTTTCCGACGGTATGAGCAAAGAGCACCTCTTCACCCATGTCATGCAATTCAACAGCGACATTCCGGATGAAGCGAGATGTGTTGCCCGTGTTCCCGATAGACAGAACGAGCACGTTGGCTGGCTTTTCGTCTGCAAATGCCTGCCGGAGAGCATAGGCCACCCGGGTGCGTGCAATTCCGTTCTGCTTTTGAATTGACGACCCGGGTTTTCCCAACCATCCGGTCAGTGCGGACCCGCTTCCGCGGTCATTGGCCGGCGCGGAGATATTGGCCAGGATCGGAGCGCCTGTTCCGGTCACGACAGCGCGTTCGCTGGTCAGGTTACCGCGCAGAAGGGCCAGGCCGATCACACCGGCAGCCGCAAATACAAACCCGAACAGGCTACCCGCACCAAGGGCAACGATCTTGTTGGGTCCGGTTGGTGAGGATGGCACCGGAGCTTCTGAAAGTATCCTGGAGCTGTTGGCGTCCAGTTCCGGAAGTTCTTCCAGTTCTCTTGAGCGCTTCAGGAATGCCTCATAGATACTGCGGCTGGCATCAGCCTCGCTTTGCAGCTGGCGCAATTCAATAAGTGCTTTGCCCTGCAGTGTGTTCTGCGACTGCAAGTTCTTGGATTGCTGCTCCAGGCCGCTCAAGGTGAGGCGTGCTTGCTCGAACTGGCCTTTGACAGTTTGCTTGATACGTTGAAGTTCGGACTGGATCTGACGTCCGGTATTGTTCATTTGCGATCGTAATTCGCGCAAGGTCGGGTGATTGGCGCCAAGCGTTGTTGCAGCCTCAGCTTCCTGCTGGGCAATACGCGAATACTGGACCCTCAACGAATTCAGAACCGAACTGATCGCATCTTGGGGAACGACGCCCGCTTCGACGTCCGCCAGAGTTAGAGATGCCATCTGATCATTGATGACCTTGGCCCTTTCCATCGCAACCCGGGCTTCTGTGATCTGGTTGTTGAGAGCGTCGAGCTGCTGGTCGACAACCGACCCGCCGGCGGTGCTGATCAGGCCTTGCCGTGCCTTGTAGGCTTCCACGGCGGCCTCGGCTGTTTCGACGCGGCCACGCAACTGTTCTGCCTGTTCACTCAGGCTTTCGCTTGCTCGTGCTAGCGACTGGGTGCGGTTCGTTCTGGATTGCTCGATATAAGCGTTTGCGGTCTCGTTCGCGATTGCCGCCGCAAGTTGCGCATCCGTGTGCTTGACCACGATAACGAACACCAGTGATCTTTCGATCCGGTAGACGTTGAGCGCTTCGCGAAGGGCTTCAAGCGTCGCCTCTCTTGATTCCGCAGATGACCGGTTGGAGCTGAAGCCGCCGAGAATTTTTTGTCTCAGCCCCGGTTGCTGGAATTGGGGCGAATCGTCCAGTCCAAGAGAGTTGGCGACTTGGTTCAGAACGGCTGCAGACAATATGATGTGCGTTTGGCTGTCCAGATCCATGCTCTGGAGGGATTGGTTGCTGGCCGTCCCCACCGGATTGTTGGATATGATCTGCGCTCCTTCCGGCTGCACAAGAAGTTCGGCTCTCGTCTCGTAGACGGGGGTCTTCAAGGCAACAAAGACAAACGCTATTCCGGCAAAAAGGACTGGAAACAGAAGCAGCCAGAAGATATTGCGTTTCAGAAGTGCAGGTATGTCCGTGATATCGATCATGATGTTGTCTGCACTGTTGCGTCAGGAGCAATTTCGGGTCTTGTCGTGTTTCCGGCCAGTCAAAGATGCGTGAGCATGCTTCAACCATCTTTGGTCAGGAAATTCGTAAACAAACATGATTAACGCATCGCAAATATTCGGCAGGCGTCTGCCGGTGTGCGATCTCGGAACATGGTATATGTTCGGTTACTTCTGCCTAATAAAACATGACGGCCCTAAGAATAGGCCATTAATCCTAAAAGCAAATAGGGAGAGGAATTAAATAAATTTAATAATGTTCGACATAAGAATCTCGTAACTTACATAAGAACAATCGTTAGCTCGGCAATTGGCCGTCATTGGAATTTTTTTGGCAATGAACAAGGTTGAGTTGGATCTGCAACCGTGGATCAACACAATGGAAATTGGACCGTTGGAAATTTCGCGCCTGAATCGTCGGGAAGCGATTGGACTGATCCGGTCGGCCGTCCTTCGGGGCGAGCGATTGGATGTTGCCATTTGCAATGCTCATACGGTTCTGACCGCAATTGACGATCCGGAATATGCGGCGACACTCAATCGCATGACCTTGTTGAACGACGGGATCGGGATTGATCTCGCCAGCCGGTTTCTGAACGGGAGCCCTTTTCCTGACAATCTCAATGGCACGGACTTTGTGCCCGATGTCTTGAAAGACATTGGTCTTTCCCTGCGCATCTACCTGCTCGGAGCTGAGGAAACGCAATTACAGCGGGCTCGGAAACATATCGAGAAAACCTACCCTGCACACGAAGTCGTCGGCTGCAGAAACGGCTATTTCGATATGGATGATTGCCAGGAGGTATGCGCGGAGATCAGTGCGCTAAGGCCTGATCTTATTCTGATTGCCATGGGCAATCCGAGACAGGAAAAGTTCATCGTTCAAAATCGACAGAATCTAGATGTGAAAGTAGCGATCGGTGTTGGAGCGCTTTTCGATTTCATGTCGGGGTCCGTTGCCCGCGCGCCGAAGATTGTTCGCGCAGCTGGATTGGAATGGCTCTTCAGGTTGCTTCAGGAGCCGAGACGTTTGTTTCGCCGCTACGTCGTTGGAATTCCGAGATTTGCGTCCGCTGTGTTCAAATTCAGATTTGGCGGCTAGTCGCGACAATCCACGAACTGTTCGATAAATTTCAGGACCTCGGCTGTCGAGGCAGCCGTGTTGGCGTCCGGTAACGCCGGTCTCTTGATCATGAGAAGAGGGACCTCGAGTTGCCGGGCTGCTTCGATCTTGGCGTAGGAGGAGGCTCCACCGCTGTTTTTCGTCACCAGATGCGTGATCTTGTGGTGCTTGAGCAAGTGTCGTTCGGCATCGACGCTTTTGGAAGGACGTTCGAGAACCAAGTGCCAGTGATCGGGCAACGGTCGTTCGGGCGGCTCAATCATTCGTACCAATGCAAAGCAGTCGTCTCGATTGGTGAACTTGTCAATTTCCTTTCGCCCGACTGAAAGAAACGCGCGCGACTTTTCGGGCAGCGCCTCAGCTGCAGCGGTTGTCGAGGCAACATGTTGCCAGGTGTCACCGTCAACTTCATGCCATATGGGCCGCTCTAGGCGGATGAGATGCGTATCGGTCTGACCGGCAGCGTCAACGGCATGTCGGCTCATTTGGGCAGCGAAGGGGTGCGTCGCATCAATGATCAGGTCGACACCTTCCTCTTGAAGATAGCTGACAAGACCATCAACGCCTCCAAATCCGCCTACCCGGGTCGGAACACCGAGATCGGGCAGATCTTTGACAACTCCCGCAAAGGATACTGTCAGTCTGACCGCGGCAAAACGTTGAGCAATAGACTTTGCTAGTTGTCGTGCCTCGGAGGTTCCGGCAAGCAGCAAGATGTGGTCAAGTGTTCGTGTCAAATCCACATTCTCCGAGAACAAGTCCCTGCCGATCCGTGATCAGGACCTCGATCGCAACAGGAGCGTCCCTCAGGATCCGGCGCACCGCTGCCTTTGACCTGCGCGCCAACGGCAAGCTCAGGTCGATATTTTCTGCCAGAGACGCATCAAGCACTTCTTTGGCGGTATTGGCCGATGCGGCGGCTTCGATCAGGGATGCGGGAGCCGCCGCTTCGCTGAGAAGGTCCTGCAGAAACGAGAAATCGACGGAACTGCGCGCTGAATGCAGGTCGAGCGCGCCTTGGGCCAGTTTCGACATCTTGGCAAATCCGCCGGCCATCGTCAGCTTGTCCACGGGATGGGCGCGCAAGTATTTCAAAAGGCCGCCCGCAAAATCGCCCATATCCAGATAGGCAGCCTCATCCAGTTGGTAGCGGCAGCGAACAGCGTCTTCCGAAGATGATCCGGTGGCACCGACCACATGCGTCAATCCGATCGCCCGGGCAACATCAATACCCCGATGGATCGAGGCAATCCATGCGGCGCAGGAAAATGGGCGCACGATGCCTGTCGTGCCAAGAACCGAGAGCCCTCCCACGATACCCAGGCGGGGGTTCATGGTTTTCTGCGCGAGCTCAGCTCCACCTTCGATGGAAACGGTGATTTCAACGTCGCCGGCAGCTTGGTGTCTGGTGGCGACTTCCGCAATGGCCGCCTGCATCATCTGGCGCGGCACGGGGTTGATCGCGGGTTCGCCCGGGGGAACCGGCAAGCCGGGCCGTGTCACCGTGCCAACCCCTTCTCCGGCCCTGAACTTCACACCTTCAGTCGGTGGCAATCTCGTGACAGCTGATGTGATCAGCGCGCCATGCGTCACATCAGGGTCGTCGCCCGCATCCTTTGTTATGGAAGCGGTTGCTGTATTGCCTGATAGTGCGTGGCGCGTCAGCGCGAATTGCGTTGTGCCGCCCTTTGGCAGCGTGATTTCAACGGGGTCCGGAAAGGTGCCCGTGAGAAGTGCTTCATAGGCCGCTTTCGCTGCGGCCGTTGCACAGGCGCCGGTCGTCCAACCGCGTCGCAACTCTTTGGGCTCATTTCTCGACATCGTTCCTCTATAGCGGAAGATGCCGTGCTTTGCGCGCCCGTCAATATATACGCGATGAAATGTCGTATTCGGGCCGATTTTGATCGTGGAATCGCTTGGCGCTTGCGTCCAAGACAGATAAACAGGAATGATGAACGCAGAGAGCGACAACAACAGCTTGCCCAACGGCTTACCGGATTTTGAGCCGGGTTGGGTCTGGCTGGCCGGTGCGGGCCCGGGTGACCCTGGATTGCTGACGTTGCATGCCTTGAACGGCCTGCGCCAGGCGGACGTGGTGGTTTACGATGCGCTTGTCGACAGCAGCATCCTTGCCTGGGTCAAACCGGATGCGGTTACGGACTTTGCGGGAAAGCGGGGCGGCAAACCCAGTCCCAAGCAGCGTGACATCACCCTGAAGCTGATCGATTACGCGCGTCAGGGCAAAAGGGTGTTGCGACTGAAGGGGGGTGACCCATTCGTTTTCGGCCGTGGCGGTGAGGAAGCGCTCGGACTGGTCGAGGCTGGAATTCCGTTTCGGATCATACCTGGAATAACAGCAGGTATCGGCGGTCTTGCCTATGCCGGAATTCCAGCGACACACCGCGACTGCAATCAGGCCGTCACGTTTCTGACAGGACACGACCAGTCCGGACTGACGCCGGACGCCATCAACTGGGAGGGCATCGCCAAAGGTTCGCCGGTTATTGTCATGTATATGGCAATGAAGCATCTGGAAACGATTGCCGGAAAACTCATGGCGGGTGGACGATCCGCAGCTGAGCCGGTTGGCATTGTCTGCAACGCTTCTCTTGACGGCCAGGAAATCCTCGAAACCAGCCTGGGTCGGTGTGCCGAAGACGCCAAGGCTTCAGGGATGGCTCCGCCGGCAATTGTGGTCGTTGGCGAAGTCGTACGGCTGCGCAGTGGCCTTGACTGGCTCGGAGCAATGACCGGCAAGATGCTGGATAGTGATCCGCTGGAGCTGCGGTCCGGCCGCTGTTCGGCCGATGCGGGTTGAAGCTGCACCTGTCACGACAAAGGGCCTGATGATTGCCGCACCGACGTCCGGTGCCGGCAAGACAACTCTGACGCTTGCGCTTCTTCGGGCCTTTAAAGACGCTAGCAAGGTGATCGTCTCAGCCAAGTCGGGTCCGGACTATATCGACCCACGCTTTCACCAGGCGGCCAGTGGAAAACCTTGCGTCAATCTGGACGCCTGGGCCATGACACCTGACACGCTCAATTCTCTGGCTCTTTCTCAGACAGACAACGCCGAACTGATGATCGTTGAGGCAGCCATGGGCCTCTTCGACGGTGCTGCAAATGGCAAAGGCTCTGCAGCAGATCTCGCCGTTGCGCTGGGTATTCCCGTCGTTCTCGTCATTGACTGCGCAAAACAGGCTCAGTCGGTCGCCGCACTTGTTCACGGCTTTCGCACTTTCCGGTCAGACATCGATTTGGCGGGTGTCATCTTGAACCGGGTGGGCAGTGCCCGGCACGAAAAGATGCTGCGTGATGCGCTCGCACCGCTCGAGGTCGAGGTGTTTGGGGCCATCGAAAGGTCTGATGCTCTTGGTCTTCCCGCACGCCACCTTGGGCTGGTGCAGGCGAACGAACACCCGGACCTAGACGCTTTTTTGAAGGGGGCTGCAGGCGTTTGTCGGGACAGAATAGATCTGGACCTTTTGGCGCATAAGGCAGTTCAACTCAGTGACGCGAAGCGGCGGTCCCGCGATCTGCCTGAGCCGCTTGGCCAGCGAATTGCCGTTGCGCAAGATGTTGCCTTCGCCTTTGCCTATCCGCATCTCCTGAAACACTGGCAGGAAAGTGGAGCTGAGCTATCCTTTTTTTCACCGCTTGCCGATGAAGCGCCAGACAACAGCGCGGATGCGGTTTATCTTCCTGGCGGTTATCCGGAACTGCATGCGGGAAAGCTCGCCAGCGCGACACGGTTTTTCGCCGGCATGACAGAAGCAGCGAATGCCGAGCGCCTCATCTACGGCGAGTGCGGCGGCTACATGACACTCGGCGAAGGAATGATCGATGCAGAGGGCATTCGCCACCGGATGCTCGGGCTTCTTCCGTTGGAAACGTCGTTCAAGGCGCGCAAGCGCCACCTCGGATACCGCAAGCTGCGCCCGCTGAAAGGTGCTCCCTGGACCCGTCCCCTGACGGCACATGAATTTCACTATGCAAGCATCATGTCGGAAGGAAAGGCCGCACGATTGTTTGCTGCTGAGGATGCCGCTGGCAATCAACTTGGCGATCTTGGGCAAACCATAGGGACGGTCAGCGGCTCCTTTGCACATGTGATCGCCTGCAGTTGAGTGCCGCTCGCAGCTGCACAAAATCTCGCCGTTTCTCCTGAAAACATCGACAGTTGACGCAAAGCGTCTGCAAGACCGGATGCGCCTGATGGCACGGGGCGCAATGGAGAACCGGTTACATGAAAGTGCTCATCGTCAATCCGCCACATACGGCCATCGGCAGCCGTATACCTGATGACCATCTGCCACCACTTGGTCTTCTTTCCATCGCAGGGCCTCTGATCGACGATGATCATGAAGTAGATTTTCTGGATGCGGAATTCGGTCCATTGCCGATTTCTGACATCGTTTCCGCAATAGAAAAATCCGGTTGCGAAGCTCTGTTACTCGGCCATTCCGGGTCAACGTCCGCCCATCCGACAAGTTCCGAAATTGCAAGGCGTGCCAAAGAGTGCTGTCCGGGGTTGCTGGTCATCTATGGGGGTGTTTTCCCGACTTATCACTGGCGGGACATTCTGCGCGAAGCACCAGAGTTCGACATTCTGGTCAGGGGCGAAGGCGAGGAAACCTGCCGACAGCTCGTCAATGCTCTTGGTCGAAACCAACCGATTGCCGGCATAAGAGGCATAGCGTTTCGAGCAGAAGGGAAGGTTGTCTCAACACCGCCGCAGCCGATGATTCGAGACCTCGACGCCTACCGAATCGCATGGGAACTGATCGACTTTGATCGCTATTCCTACTGGGGAGGAAAGCGCGCGGTGGTCGTCCAGTTTTCAAGGGGGTGCCCACATCCTTGTACCTATTGTGGCCAGCGCGGGTTCTGGACACAGTGGCGCCATCGTAACCCGGAGGTTTTTGCAGCCGAATTGGCCTGGCTTCATCGCAAGTATGGCATCGAGGTTTTCAATTTTGCCGACGAAAACCCAACGTCCTCGAAGAAAATGTGGAAACGGTTTCTGGAGGCGATCATCTCGGAGAATGTTGAAATCACTTTGGTTGGCTCAACGAGAGCAGACGATATTGTTCGTGATCGTGACCATCTTCATCTTTACAAGAAAGCGGGCGTGGAACGGTTCCTGATGGGCATGGAACACACGGATGAGAAGGTTCTTGCCAAGATCCGCAAAGGCGCGACACCCAGTACGGACCGTGAAGCGATCCGGCTCATGCGGCAGCACGGCATGCTGTCCCTCGCAACCTGGGTGGTCGGTTTTGAAGAGGAACGGGATAGTGACTACTGGCGGGTTCTTCGTCTACTGCTCAGCTATGACCCGGATCAGATTCAATCGCTTTACGTGACGCCGCATCGCTGGACACCACTGTTTGGCGATATCCGGCACCGCCGGGTCATCCAGTTGGATCAGCGCAAGTGGGACTATAAACACCAGGTCCTTGCCACACGGCATGTACCGCCCTGGCGGGTATTTCTTTGGGTGAAGGCAATCGAATTCATCGTGCAATCCCGTCCACGTGCGCTTTGGCGGCTTTGGTCAATGCGCGATCCAAAGCTCAGGCACGCCCACAAATGGTACTATGCAATGGGCCGAAGGGTGTGGATACACGAGGTGCTCGGGTTCCTGTTTCGCGACAAGCGCATCAAAAATGGGCCAAGCGTGGCTGAATATTGGGGTGCAAATCACGAGAGCGAGGAAGCGTTGTCACGAAGTCGATCGGCGGCTCCTTCTATCTCCGACGCTGAGCCATTGCAGTTGAACAGTGCGAGCTAGACAAAACGAATGCCTTACCAAAAGCTCTTCTTCGGCCGCTTTCGCAGCTGACACATTTAGGAGACCATTCAGGCTGTCAGATGAGACGGCAGCGGTTTTCTTCCCGTTCGATCCGCTTGCTTTTGTCGAGCAATGCGAGTGCACGATAACAGGCCTCATGCGATAGGCCGAGCGTCCGAGAAACGTCTTTCCAGGAAAGATGCGGGTCGCGCCAGCCCTTCGCATCGGGTGGTAAAGATTGAAGATAGGAATAAACCCTGTCGTCGGCACGTTTGATGTTGCGCAGCTCGATCTGATTGCGCAGGCCGCGGATCTGAATCGAGTAGGCTTTCAGCATCAGCATCGCCATGGCTGGATCATTGAGCGCTTCCAGCACAGCAGCCTTGTCATAAGCCGTGCAACGAACGTCCGTTTCACCAACGGCATCGCAATGGTAACGGTCTGAAAAAAGGGACGCCTCTGCGAAGAGGTCGCCGGGGTCGGCGCGCTGTACGACGAGTTCCTGGCCGCTTTCAAGGATACGAACCATGACCAGTCGGCCCGTCCGTACAAAAAACATGCGCTTGACCTGATCGCCTGTTCGAAAAAGAAAGTTGTGTTTTTTCAATACGACATCAGTGGCTTGCAATCCGGCAGCGTCAAACGCCGCGCGTATGTCTTCTTGGCCACTCATCAACAGAACACCTCGCAAGCATATGATTATGATCATATACCTTTTGCGACAAGTTTGCGAGACTAGGCCAGAACGGCCCCATCGGTCGGCGTGAAGCAACAGATGCCGAAAAACTCAAACAACGGCCAGAGCCAAATCGGACATTGCAAGTGCTTCACGCCTTGGCCTTCTTCTTGGGCCTCAAAACGTGAACATGATCGGCGTCATAGAGCGCGCTGTCGCGGAAGTCCTCACCCGGCTTTAAGGCATGACCGACAAATATCAGGGCGGTTCGGGTAATTTTGGAGGCCCGGACCTTTCCTGCAATGGTCGACAAGGTTCCATGGATGAAGCTTTCATCCGGCCATCCGACGCGGAAGGCGACAATCACAGGGCAATCCGGACCGTAGTGTGGTGTCAATTGTCGCTCGATCTCGCGCAGATTTCTGACAGAGAGATGGATTGCGAGTGTGGCACCGCTTCGGCCAAGCGTGTCCAGATCCTCATTGTTCGGCATGGCGGACGACTGCATGGCCGTTCTGGTGACAATAACTGTCTGCGCCACCTCTGGTATTGTCAGTTCAGTCTTTAGGGCTGCCGCGGCTGCCGCAAAGGCTGGTACGCCCGGCGTCACATCATAATCAATGCCAAGGGCATCAAGACGTCGCATTTGCTCAGCGGTTGCGCCATAAATGGACGGGTCTCCGGAATGGACGCGGGCGACATCCAGGCCTTTGTCATGGGCAGACTTGATTTCCTCGATGATCTCGTCAAGCGTCAACGGCGCGGTATCAACGACCCGGGCACCCTCTGGAGCTGCTGCAACAATCTGTTCCGGAACCAGAGATCCGGCATAGAGGCAGACCGGACAGGACTGGATGAGCCTCAGTCCTCTAACCGTGATGAGGTCCGGATCGCCCGGACCGGCGCCGACAAAATGAACAGTCATGCCTGGTTTTCCGCTTCAGTTTCGTGTGAGCTGTCGTCTGCTGGGGATGACGTATCTTGAGATACATCGGTCGGCTTTGGAGCATCTATGCGTTTGGAGTAGCCGCGCGGGGTATAGACGAAGGGATGGCCGTCGCCGCGCAGTACCGAGCGGGTCGTTGACGAGCCGACGAGCACCGTCGTCAGCATATCAACGTCGTCAACGGAAAGTGCTTCCAGCGAAAGCACTCTGATCGTCTCATCCGGGCGGCCGAGATTGACACCGAGAATGACCGGTGTGGCACCCGAGCGATGCTCCAGCAGAATCTCTTTGGCCGCAGCGAGTTGGGTACGTCTGCGCTGCGACACCGGGTTGTAGAATGCGATCACGAAGTCGCCTTCAGCGGCGGCCTTGAGACGTTTTTCAATGACTTCCCAGGGCGTCAGCAGATCGGACAGGGAAATTGCGCAAAAGTCGTGACCGAGCGGAGCGCCGATCAACGCCGAACATGCCTGCAATGCCGAAATGCCCGGTGCATTGGTGATCGTAACGCGTTTTGCCGCATCGGAAACACCGCCGAATTCCTGGTTTCGATGCAGCAATTCGTAGACAAGCGTTCCCATCGCGTAGATGCCGGCATCGCCGGAAGAAATCAGTGCGACATTCTTGCCTTTACCTGCTTCCTCAAGTGCGAACCGAACCCGGTCTTCTTCTGCACCAAGCGGAAAATTGTGATGGGTCTTGCCGGTGATGTGGTTTTCGACAATGTCGAGGTACAGCGAATACCCGACGACGTCCGATGCCTCGGACAGCAGTTTGGTTGCCTGCGGTGTGCGCCAATCATCCTTGCCGGGTCCGATGCCGATCACCGACAGGTGCCCTCTTGCCTGACCCACGGCCGACGTGTCGATTGCCTTTGGAGATCTGGCAATGGCGCAGGTCGCATTTTCGGTTTTCTGCTTTTCAACCGTCAGTGCAGCGAAGGGACCGGCCGCCGCAAGCGCGCCACCTTCCGCAACGCCATAACAACCCACCTCATCGAAGACCACATTTGAGGGGTTTCTCAGCCGAGGCGTTTCACGCTGCAGTTCCACGGCGGAAAAAAGCCGCACTGGCACACCGAGATGATCGGCCAGGTCATTGACGGCAGTCTCATCGGCCTTCAGGTCAATTGTTGCAACACATGCAACGGCTCCGGGGGCGATTTTGGCTTCTGCGAGTTGTGTCTCGACAAGGTCGATCAATTCCTGGCTGGCACATCCTCTTGCACAGCCGACGCCGACGGCGAACTTCTGTGGATGGTAGACCAACCGGGTCGGTCCGCTGACCTCCGGTTGCTCACTGGCAACGAGGGAAATGGCCGCGTCGTCTGAGTGCACAAGGTCGGCTTCCGACAACCAATCCGCATTGCCTTCCAGGCGGACCGACGCGCCTGAGATAAGCTCGGCCATGACCGGTTTGGCATCTTCGGGGTTGATCAGCCGCCAGCCGGAAGGAGGAGCATCAAGCGCGACGCCAAGCTTAAGATCGCCGGCGGTTGTGATCGCCGCATGGCCGCGAAGCCCACGGGCCAACACACGGGCCAGCTCGTTGGCGCCCCTGTGACCGCCGAGCAGCGGCACAATGCTTGAACCGTCCTCTGAAATGGCGATGACTGGAGGTTCTGATGTCTTGTCCGAGAGAACCGGAGCCAGCGCGCGGATCAGGATCCCGCTCGCGCAGAAGCCGACGATCGGATGGCCAGCCTTGAACAGGAGCTGAATGTGCTCGATCGTTTCGTTGAATTGGGTATCGGCCATCGGCACACGGCCGGCCAGACCGTGAATGCGCGCAGTCGAAAACCGCTTGGCAACGTCTTGTGCCGTTTCAAAGCCGGTCTCGTTCAGGACGAGAAGGATGGGGGAAGCGTCCACGCTTCGTCTCCCTTGTAGATAAGGATCATGGAAAAATAGGGTGCAGTTTCCGCCTCTAGGTCAACAAGGCGGTGAACCTTTTGTTCGGGAAGGCTGGCGCGTTCCACATAGCCGGCGCGATCGAGCAACCCCATTTCGGACAAAAGCGCCTTCAATCGTGCCAGATGTCGCCCGACCTTCATGATGGCGACAGCCTGGGCCTCTTCGACCTTGCGACGGATCTCATTGTCGGGAAGGGGTCCCGGGATGATGGTCAGAACGTCGTTTCGCGATGTTAGCGGGCGTCCGAGCTGTGCCGCACAGGTTGTCAGTGATGTGACCCCGGGCACGATTTCAACCTCGAACCGATCTGCCAAACGTTCAAAAAGATACATGAACGATCCGAAGAAAAACGGGTCGCCTTCACAAAGAGTGACAACATCCAGGCCACTCTCAAGCACTTCGGCAATGTCTGCAGAGGCCTTGTCATATATTTCCTTGGCGGGAAACCGGTCCACGCGCATGGGCACAATGATCGGGATTTCCCGCGCCTCGTTGCCGATCAGGCCATCGGCGATTGAACGTGCGAAACTTGTTCCAGAATCTGGGGCTGGATAGGCCACCACCTTCGCCGACGTGATCAATCGATGCGCCTTGAGGGTCATCAGCTCCGGATCCCCGGGGCCGAGGCCGACGCCAAAAAGCTTGCCGCTCATGACTTGGTGACACTCCACTGGGTTACGGTCATCTGCGGGCGCCACCCCGTCAGGCCACCCACTGCGCTTGCCTTCTGTACGGAAAGCCGTTTCAAGGCTCCTCCAAGCGTTCGATATGCTTCAAGCAGCACGGCTTCGCTTTCAAGGGTGACCGCGTTGGCCACAAGCTGTCCGCCAGTTTTCAGCGCAGCCATGGCACCTGTAACAGTGCCGGGAGTTGTGAGACCCCCGCCGATGAAAACAGCATCAGGTTCAGGCAAATCGGCAAGTCCATCCGGCGCAGATGCATCTTTGAGCTCAAGATGCGGTACGCCGAGTGCGAGCGCATTGTCCGCAGCCATTTGGCGCCGGTCGGCATTTGGTTCCAGCCCAATGGCTTGCGTGCGATCAGCTGCGCGCAACCACTCTATGGCAACTGATCCGCAACCCGAACCGATATCCCAGAGGAGCGCGCCCGGAAAGGGTTTCAATTCAGCAAGCGTCGCTGCGCGGATGTCCTGTTTGGTCATCTTTCCGTCGTGTCGAAAGGCGTCGTCGGCAAGTCCGGCTGTCCGGCCACGGAACCTTGAGTTCGGGTCGGCGACGACGTCGAGCGCGAGCGTGTGAAGGTCCACAACCGCGTGAGACCAGTCTTCCGCCGTCCCATGCACGATGCGCTCCTTTTCACCGCCAAGATGCTCCAGAACCGTCAGCTTTGTACGTCCATAACCTTCATCCGCCAAAATGTCGGCGACCTGGCGTGGCGTGTCGCTATTGCTGGTCAGAAGCAGGATCCGAGCCCCCGGATAAAGGGCTGCCCGTACCAAGTCGACAGGCCGGCCGTGTACCGACAGACATTCTGTTTCCTGAAGAGACCAGCCCTTGCGCGCGGCCGCCAGTTGGAAGGCGGAAAGAGAAGGCAAGACCCTCATTTCATCCGCTGAAAAGTGCCTTAGAAGCGAAGCGCCAATGCCGAACCACATCGGATCTCCGCTTGCGAGAACAGCAACTTTTTTGCCGGATTGCTGCTTCAGGTCCTCATAGACGTCTGCGAACGGGCTGGGCCAGGACTTCGCCTCAGCACCAGCCGGGACGTTTGCCAGCGCCAGATGACGCTTGCCTCCGAAAACGAGGTCAGCCTGATCGAGTGCATCCCGCCCACCTGGAGCCAGCGCACCGTCTTCGCCTATGCCAATCAGGGTTAGCCAGGAAGTCATTCTTCTTCCTTCAGGCTGTACGGTTTTATAGAGGGCCTTACGGATAGATCCTTTGGTTTTCCGTCTTGCGGAAGCACAACCTTGCGGCCACCTCTGGATCGGTGATGCTGCTTTTCAGCCGAGGTTGCCTCGCTTGTGCCCGAGCCTTTGTTTGGGAATAGCGCTGCGGTGCCGCCGGGTCGAGAGAGAAACCCGCGAGAGCGCATTGGCTCTTTTGTCCCAACCGATCTGAATTTGGGTTTTCCGATTTCGTCGCTCAAGTCAGTCTTCCTCCGGGAGACCGGCCACAAGCGCGTTTACCGCTGCCGCAGCCATCGCCGAACCGCCGCGCCTGCCGGCAACGGCAAGATAGGGGATCTCAAATGGATTGTTGACCAATGCGTCCTTGGATTCTGCAGCGCCGACAAAACCAACCGGGAACCCCAAAATCGCTGCTGGGCGAGGTCCGCCATCAGCGATGAGTTCCAACAGGTGAAAGAGCGCGGTCGGCGCATTGCCGATGGCAACGATCGCTCCGTCCAGTCGTTCACGCCATAATTCAACGGCCGCCGCCGATCTGGTCGTTCCGAGCTGCCCGGCAAGGTGAGGCACCTGTTGATCGTTCAATTTGCATATCACCTCTGACCGGTCTGGAAGCCGGGACTTGATAATGCCGTGAGAGACCATTTCCACATCACAGAACACCGGTGCAGCGGAAGCGATGGCGGAATGCGCAGCCTCCAGAATACCGCTTGACCAGCGCAGGTCCTTTGGCAGATCCGTCATACCGCAGGCATGGATGAGGCGGATGGCCACCGGATGCAAGTTTTCTGGAAGACTTGCAAAATCAGTCTCTGCACGCACTGTTGAAAAGGACTGGCGATAGATCGCTGCAGGGTCCTTTTCATAGTCGTAGGACGGTTTCGTATCTGTGCTCACTGCCCTGTGCTTACCCGTCTCGGTTCAAAGATTTTGGCCCGTGCGGATGGTCCGCGTGAGGATAGGGATGGTGATGATGATCGTGGCTGTGATCGTGACTATGGCCATGCCCGTGATCATGACTATGCCCGTGATCATGGTAATGATGACCAGCGGCACGAACCTGCTTCTCACAGGCTCCTGTGCAGATTTCATCGCAAAGTTGACACTCTGCTTCCGCACCAAGACCTTCCACGTGGTGGTGATGGCTTTCTTGCGCCAGTCCCACCTCCGCTTCGAAGCCAAGCACCTGCTCGCGGTATTTGCACATCTGACAGTTCATCAGATTGGCACCTTGCAGAATTTCCTGCACACGATCCGCCATTGTATCAATGACCTGCGGATGGTCGTTCAGATATCCAGCCTTGATGAACTCAATGTCCGGATGGTTGGCAGCAACCTCATCCGTGTTTGAATAGATCCTTTGAACGAGAACCCCGGTAAACAGGAAATACGGGAAGACGATAATACGCTTGTATCCAAGCTTGGCCGCGTGTTCGAGACCGGCCCCGACAAGGGGAAATGTCACGCCGGAGTAACAGGTTTCCGCCCAGCCGAAACCGAACCCTTCCCAAAGGAGGCGCGTGATCTTGGTAACGTTCGAATTTGCATCGGGATCAGATGCACCGCGGCCTACCACCATAAGCAGCGTTTCATGCAACGGCACGTCGCCTTCTGCTGCATCGATGGCTTCCTGGATGCGCGCACCGGCTGCCTTGACCATGCGCATATCGACCGCAAGTTCCCGGCCATAGGAAATTTTCATTTCCGGGTGCATGGCCTGATAGGTGTTCAGCACCGAAGGGATGTCATTTTTGGCGTGGCCTGCCGCAAAAAGCATTCCTGGAACCGCCAGAACATGCGTGCACCCCTGTTCGCGCAGCTTGGTCAGACCATCATGGATGACCGGATTGGCGAATTCCAGGTAGCCGTACTCTACCGGCCAAACTGGAAAACGCGCCTTTAGCCCTTCAGCCAGCTGGGCAAACTGCTTGACCGCGCCTTTGTTGCGACTTCCATGGCCGCAGATCATCAAACCGAGTTTTTCACTCATTGAGCAGCTTCCCCGGCAGTTTTCGTGTCTTCAACATCTGCATCAGTCGGATCTTCGGATTTCTTTTGCTTGCGGTCCTTCAAAGCGACAAGGCCGGCAACCAGAGCAGCGCCGGCAATCGCTGCGACCCCAACCCAGTGGGAGTGTCCGGCAAGTTCGCCAAGGTGACCACCATGTGCAAACGCAGATGTCGGCAACATCGAGGTGGTAAGGCCGGTTAAAACGGTCCGGTGAAACATCTCTCTCTCCCCCTCAAAAGGCAGGTTATCGTCGACAATCCTGTTGGGGAGATGAAAGCAAACACGCGCAAGGGTCCGGCGCTTTACCGGATCATCGCTTGTGCCTTGGACAGCTCCGGCATTGGTCCCCTGTTTGGGTCAACCGCATCCGGAATCGCTCTCAGTCCCTTCAAAAGGACGCCGTCAGGTCGCGGCACATTAGGGGAGGGCCGCAGGAGGATCAAGCGCGAAAGCGACATCTTGAGGCGCATACAGACAACTTGTGAAAAATGGCCGGAAATGCTGATGCGACTATCAAAAGTTGTGGTTCGTTGAGGTTGCGTTTGTGTTCGTATGGGCACTGGTCTAGAGATCGACCTGCGTGAAGAGAGGAGCATCGACGGCGTGGAACGTTTCCGGAAAACAGGCCCGGATTCGATAAAGGTGATCAGAACACTGCTTCTGCTGCCTTTTCTTTTTGTTGCCCTCTTGCCGAAGGGCTTTATGCCCGCAGTGCAGGCGGATGGCACCTTCACCGTTACACTTTGTACGGCTGAAGGGTTGAGAACTGTCACTCTGGACGCCAACGGTGCCGAAATCCCCTCCGATAGCGATTCGGACGACGACGCACTAAAGCACTGTGTTTTTGCTGTTGCTGGTGTGTTTGCACTTCTTCATGCTTGTGCGGGTTGCTGGGACGCGCCACGGAACTCCGAGCAACATGTGCCCTTCCAGACAATGGTTTGGGTGACGAGAAGCTCGACAGGCCAGCATGGTGCGCGAGCGCCTCCCAGATTGGTTTGACCGACTTTCCTCAATCAAAAATTCAGTCTGACCAGAAGCCGCACCTGCAGAAAGCAATGGTGATCGACTTCGCTATGGAGTTCTCATGTCAATCAATACTGAGGATGCTGGAAACGCATCCGCACCCAGCCGGTTTTACCTGGCCGCCTGGCGCTGGCACTTTTATGCGGGCCTGTTTGTCATACCCTTTCTGATGACCTTGGCGGTCACCGGAATGACGATGATGTATGTCGGTTATTTCGACGGAAGGGATGGCGAAAACATTCATGTGCCAAAGGTGGGCGAAACGCCGATGCCCATATCCGACCAGGCCGCCGCTGCTTTGGCGAGCCAGCCCGGCAGCACGCTTGTGGAGTGGCTGAAAGGCCGGAGCGCTGAAAGTGTATCCGTCTTCAGGATCAACTCCGACGGTGTCCAGTCCATGGTGGCCGTCGACCCGTATCAAGGTGACATTGTCGAGACCTGGGTGCGCCGGGATGGCTGGTATGATTTTGCCGACAGCATTCACAGCGATCTTCTTCTCGGAACGACAGGTGACCGCCTTCTGGAAATAGCAGCCGGCTTTGCCATCGTGCTCACCGTGACAGGCCTTTACCTGTGGTGGCCGCGCGACAGATCCTTTGTTCGTGCGCTCCTCCCGTTCATTGAGGGTCGTGGTCGCCCGGTTTGGAAGATACTTCACGAAAGTATCGGGATATACGTCTCGCTTCTTTTGGTTCTTTTCCTGATCACCGGTATGGCCTGGACAGGCATCTGGGGTGACAAACTGGTTCAGGCCTGGAACACGTTTCCAGCTGAAAAATGGAACGAAGTTCCGCTCTCCGACAAAACGCATGCCTCGATGAACCACGGAGCGATTTCGGATGTTCCCTGGGCGCTTGAGCAAACGCCAATGCCGGCGTCGGGCTCTGATGCGGGAATTGTCGGGATCGCCTCCGGTGTTCCGGTGACCATCGACAGCATCGCCAGTCTGGCTGAAGAAATCGGGTTCAATGCGCGCTTTCGTGTCGCCTATCCCGGTGGAGAATCGGGCGTCTGGACAATCAACCAGGACACCATGAGCGCGGATGCCAAAGATCCTTTTTCGGATCGCACAGTCCATGTGGACCAATACACGGGCCGTGTTCTGGCAAATGTATTCTTCGCCGACTATTCGCTCGCCGGTAAGGCGATGGCCGTTGGCATACCGCTCCACATGGGCCTTGTCGGGTTGTGGAACCTGATACTCAACACGCTTGTGTGCTTGTCGGTGATCTTTTTATGTGTCAGTGGACTTATGATGTGGTGGCTCCGCCGCCCAAAAGGGTCTGCCTTCAGAGTTTTTGCGCCCAAAACACCTGAAAACCTGCCGCATTGGCGTGGGGCGATGATCCTGATGCTGTTTCTCTCGTTGGCATTCCCGCTTGTTGGCGTAACGCTCCTGACGGTCCTGGTACTGGACTATCTGATTGTCAAACGCGTCCCGATGCTCAGGCGGGCGCTCGGATAAAACGTATGTTCGGGGTCATGATCGGTCCTGGGTGCTCTCAAGTCTGGTCTTTGACTGGATTTGAGGGCTTGAGCCTGAATGGATCAAAACGCACCGCGGAGAGTTGACGGCTCCCCGCGGTGAGCGCCATATGGCATCAGGACAATCCGGCTGCTTGTGTTCAGCATTCCGGAATTGTCCGGATGCCGGAGCGCGGCGCTGAACTGGAGCACTAGGAACATGCAGACCCATCTTGTATTTACGGTGATCGCAAAAGATCGGCCAGGGCTCGTGGAACGGATGGCCGAGGTCATTGCCGGATTGGGCGGCAACTGGATCGAAAGCTCCATGGCCCGTCTTGGAGGTGAATTTGCCGGCATTGTTCGCGTTGCCATTGCCGGTGACAGTGCAACTGAACTGGTGAGCCAGCTCAAAGCGCTATCCGACGACGGCATCGACATCACGCTGCGTTCCGATAAGGCAGGAGATGACGCGCCTGCGGGAGCATCTGCTCATCTTGATCTGGTTTCACAAGACCATCCCGGCATTTTGCGCGACATCAGCAGCGTTTTGAGTGACAAGGGTGTCAGCATCGAAAACCTGGAGACTGAAGTTGTCTCAGGTTCCATGCAGGGCGAAGCCTTGTTCAAGGCGTCTGCCGATCTTCGGCTGCCCGCAGGCCTCGATCCAACTGACTTGAGCGATGCCCTGCAGGAAACGGCAGGTGATCTGATGGCCGATATCAACCTGGTGGACTGATGAGCTTCCGGCAGCTTGAAACAACCTGCGAACTGTAAGTCACAACAATCAGGATATTTTCCGGAGCGTTTCATGCTTGATCGCTTGTCCTTTTCCGCATGTCTTTGGGTCTACCCGGGCAAGGGTGGCTGGACGTTCGTGACGCTGCCAAAGGACTGTGCTGACCAGATCCGTTTTGTGAACGGGCACGGCAAGGGCAAGGCCTTTGGCATGGTCAAGGTCAAGGCGCAATTGGGGTCAAGCGTCTGGCAAACGACCATCTGGCCGGACAAAACGTCCGGATCCTTTCTTTTGCCTGTCAAATCAGCAGTGCGAAAAAAACAGAGGGTTGGTGCCGGCGACAAAGTGGATATTGATCTGACCTTGAAATCACCGCCGGACCTTTGAGCCAGCGCTTGGCGGGATCACGCGGCCAGTGCCCAATCGGAAGCGTCTTCGCGCGCTCCGATCAACGCAAGACCGTTCGCGACAGAGGTAAGTTCATTGCCGCCGGAGATCCTGTCCGCGCCAAAGCGCTCGCTGAATTGCCGTCGTACGGCCGGAACAAAGGAAGTGCCGCCGGTCATGAAAACCCGGTCAATGTCATTATTTTCAAGTCCGGCTCTTTCAAGCGTTCTGTCCAGCACCAGATCCATTTTCTTTAGATCCGGCGCAATCCAGCTTTCAAAATCCGATCGTACTATTCGCGCCCTGAAATTGCTTCCAAGCGGCGTGAACAAAAGATCGGCCTCGTCTTGCTCTGAAAGCTGTGCTTTGGTTTCTGAAACGGCCTTATAGAGCGGATAGCCCTGGTCTTCCTCGACAAGATCGATGAACAACTCGATTTTATCTGGCTCCAGACACCAGCGGAGCAGTTTTTTCATTTCCTTGAAATCATCGGAAGTCTTGAAGATCGACAACATGTGCCAGCGTGCAAAATTTGAAAAGAGATTGGGCGGGATCTCGAGCACCTTACCCATGCTTTTATAGGCTGACCCTTTGCCGAGTTCTGGCAAGACGACGTTGTCGATGATGCGGTAGTCAAACGTGTCGCCGGCGATACCGACACCGCCGCGCCCGAGCGGCGTCGCCTTCATGTGCCCTGCCTGCGTTTCGAACCGCATCAAGGAATAATCCGTCGTGCCACCACCAAGGTCGGCCACGAGAATGGTCGTGTCCTCGCCAAGCGATTGTGCATAGGCAAATGCCGCACCGACCGGCTCCATCACAAAGAGAATGTCTTCAAATCCGAGTCTTTGAAAAGCTCTCCGGTATCTGGCCATGGCAAGCTGATCGTCTGGCTTGTAGCCTGCAAACTCCACCGGCCGCCCGACGACAAGCCGGGTCGAGGCCGGGTCAATAACGGTTCCCGAGCGCTCAAAAGCGCACTTCAAAAACGTTGCCATCAGCGCTTCGAAATCAAACGGTATGCCGTAAATCCCCGTCCCCTTGAACGCCGCGCTGGCCGCAAAGGTCTTGAGCGACTGGATAAACCGCACATCCCCAAAACTCTCCAAAAACTGCCTGATCGCCCAAGGCCCAACCTCCGCATGCGGCGCTTTCGCCGCACCCTTGTCAAGAAAACTCAGAACAGTCGGCAGGGAGGTTAAGGTGCCGTTGCCATCCTGGAAATGGACGGGCGTTGTGGCAGATCGACCACTTGCGAGAACAGCAACGGTGTTGGAGGTGCCGAAATCAAGGCCGATGGTGGGCATACCGGTTCACATATCAAATCGAGGACGTCCAAACGTCGGAGACCTATGGCAGCTTGGTCGGAATAATGAGACCTGATGTTGGAGCGAGCCAGTAGATATGCGGGAGCGGCACTAATTGCAACAGGTCAGCGAATAAGTATTGCGTCCGAGTTGTTGACTGAAAGTCAGGTTTTCCTAATGTGGGAGTGTCTGCTGTGATAATCCATGTAGTAGTGCGTTTGCCAACTGCAATAATGGTTACAGAAGTGTGGATATCAGACGAAATTGAAATCATCGACAGTCAGTAGGGCAAAGTTGAAATTCTCCAGCAGGATCGATCCCGCAGCATAACTGATCAGAGCATTTCCACTGCTGTTCGTAATCACCAGGTCACCGAATGTGGTGGCTCCCACGGAAATCTCGATCACATCGATCGTGTCCTGAAAATCTGTGATCGTGTCATCGTATCCGGTTTCGTTGAAGACGAATGTGTCGGCAGCGCCACCACCCTTCAGCGTGTCGTCACCCGCTCTGCCAACGAGACGATTGGCGTTACCGTCGCCTGCAAGCGTATCGGCAAATCCGCTCCCGGTGAGGTTTTCGATGCCGATCAAGCGGTCGCCCTGGGCATCGCCGCCGCTTTCGACGGTGGAATCGCCGATATTGACGGTGACCGCCGAACCGGAGGTGCTGTAGTCCGCCGTGTCGGTGCCCGCGCCGCCTTCAAGTCGGTCCGAGGAACTGCCTCCGATCAGAAGATCGTTGCCGTCACCACCCCTAAGGGTGTCATTGCCAGCCAGGCCCGAGAGCGTGTCGTTGCCGCCGCGGCCTTCCAGGACGTTGCTACCGCTTGAACCGGTCAGCGTGTCATTGAAAGCGGACCCAAACACCGCCTCGATGCTGATCAGGCGGTCGCCCTGGGCATCGCCGCCACTTTCAACGCTGCTGTCGCTCAGATTGACCGTGACCGCGGACGAGGAGGCGCTGTAGTCGGCATAGTCATAACCGGACCCGCCATCGAGCCTGTCGGAAGACGCACCGCCGGCGAGATAGTCATTGCCGCCCAGGCCGCGCAGCGTGTCATTGCCGGCGCCGCCGGAAAAGGTGTTGGAACCGGAATCGCCGTCGAACATGTCATTGTAGTTCGATCCGCTGGCGCCCTCGATGCCGATCAGCCGGTCGCCCTGGGCCCAGCCGCCTTTTTCAACCTTGTTGTCGCTCAGATGGATCGTGACACCGCTGGTCGACTGGGCATAGTCGGCAATATCGTTGCCGTTGCCGCCTTCAAGGCGGTCATTGCCGGCGCCGCCGCGCAGAAAGTCGTCACCTTCACCGCCGCGCAGGGTGTCATTGCCGTACCAGCCGTAGAGCATGTCGTGGCCGCCGGCACCTACAATCGTGTTGGAACCGGAGGAGCCGGTGATGACGTCGTTGTGGTGCGATCCGTAAACGCCTTCGATGCTGATCAGCTTGTCGCCCGCCGCATCGCTGCCGGCTTCAACGCTGCTGCTGCTCAGATTGATGAAGACGCTGCCGCCTGCATTCAGGTAGTCGGCGATGTCAAAGCCCGCCCCCCCGTCGAGGCGGTCTGTCGAGGCGCCACCGCGCAGGATGTCGTTCCCACCATTGCCGAGCAGCGTGTCATTGCCGGACAGGCCGTAGAGCATGTCGTTGCCGGACCGTCCGTCAAGCGTGTTGGCGTTTGAATCCCCGACGACAAGGTCATTGTAGTTGGAGCCGGTCACATGTTCGACGCTGGTCAGCGTGTCCCCTTGGGCATGACCGCCGCTTTCGGTATAGGCATCGCCGAGATTGAGGAGGATCCTGCTGTTGGATTGGCTGTAATCGGCAGTGTCATTTCCGCCGCCGCCGTTCAGCGTGTCCGACCCCAGTCCGCCGCGCAACTGATCGTCGCCGCCATTGCCCAGAAGCGTGTCATTGCCGTTGCCACCCGATAACAGATTGGCGACGCCATTGCCGGTCAGCGTATCGTTGCCGCTGCCCGATGTTGCGTTTTCAATCACGGTCCCACGCGAAATGATCAGGTTGCCGGTATAACCGCGGACGCTCGAAATGCTCTCCGCATTCAGGTTGATCGACTGGTTTCCGCCGTAGGAACTGAAATTGAGCGTGTCCGTGCCGCCGTCATCAACGATTGTGTAGCTGATATAGCTGTTCATCGAACTGACTTGCTGCATCACATCGCCGGAATTGGCTCCATCGCCGTAGACCGTGTTGCCGGTGCGTGTCGTGCCCGTCGTTCCGTAGAGATTTCGCACAGCGATGATGTCGGCAATTTGTGGTGAAATCGCATACACATAGCTGGCATTGATGTAGGTGTTTTCGTATTGGCTGAAATACGACATCACCGATGCTTGCCAGGAATCGTTGGCGTAATGGTTGTCGGTGCCATAGGTCGCCGATCCATTGTAGTTGCCGCCATGACCGAGCCCGAGCGCATGGCCGATTTCGTGAATGTATGTTTGGAAGGAATAGGTGTTCAGGCCAGTCCCGTACGCCCCAATCCAGTTTGTGCCCACATTTACATAGCTGTAGGTAATATTGGATCCGCTGACGGAGGACCAGCAGTAAGCACTGTTGACGTCCGAGTCGCCAAAATCGATCTGGGCACTGCCTCCGGTATATGTGAAATTCAAGCCTGTCGCGTCAGACCAGAATTCCAGGGCGCTGCGTGCCAGTGTCTGTACCGCGCTGGGAAGGGCAGAGATGTTCACGGAAATCGTTCCGCCGACACCGACGTTAAACGATCGGTCCGAACCACCCCAAAAGACATTGGTCAACTGGTTGGCGATCTGATCGTTGGTGAAGACGGGTGTCGAGGAGGCGACCGGCGAGCCGGCAGGGGCTTCTGCGTCGCTGCAGGAAAAACCGGCGACCACAGGAATATCTCTCGTGCGTCCGGTCGCATCGCAAAGTGTACACATTCAAACAGCTCTCAGGTTTTGAGACGTTGTGTCTCAGTCCAAAACAGGCCGGCGACACGTCATAAAGCACCGCAGCCGATAGTCTCTGAACACGCGGCTACGTCTCCTTCATGCGTGATTATACAAAAGTCGTGAAATAAAGTTGTTCGGTTGTTAACAGGTCAAATTAATTCCTGCCGCATCCGCTAACCGTATGATCACCTGTTTGGCAGGGCTCACGTCGCACCTAACCCGCCGGACGGATTGAAACTCTTGATGCGGACATGCTTCAGCTGGCTGATGGCGACTTTGTAGTGCATGAACACTGCAGTGGCAGGGAAACACACGTGACTTCAATGGCTTTTCGGACCCGCACTCGAGGGCGTTGCGAGATTGTGCTCCGCGTCATAGCGATCTTGCTCACTACACTTGCATTTTTCATAAAAAGCTGGACAAGGAGGCTAGCAGCTTGCTGCCGGCAGCATTTGTACTGGCCGCACTGAAGCAGACTGCGCCGCACCAAATTTTTTCGGAGAACCCGCGTGCAGTATTCAAGGGTATTGGACACATTTAAGAGATTTAGAAAACGCGGGCTGGAGCCCGTCACCACCATGGCGCCGGTGCGACTTGGCAGCGATGACTTGCTCTGTATCGCCCTGCCAAGCAATCTTGCCCGCTGTTTCAAACAGCTGGCTGGGGTTTCGGGGCAGGTCGCTTTCTGTGACCAGGTCGAGTTTCTTTCTGCGCAGTCCCGGAAGCCGTTTGAGCATGCCGGTCACCTTGTTGTCAGCGAATTCGTCGCAGGATTGCTCTGCGACGAGATCGAGGCCCTGAGAAAACGCGGCACCAAGGTTCACGTCGCCGTCTGGTCGCCATTGAACGATCACATCAGAAACATTGAACATTGTGCGCCGGTCGATTTCTGGTCCGGACGGCTTGCCCGGGTGCCCGACAATACGGATCTGGGAACCTTCCTGAAGACCGGCCACCTAGCGGTTGAAGATCCGCACAGTCTCAGCGACGTTTCGCATGACGGGACCAGGGAGGCGGACGTCTTCCAGAGAATTAGGGGCCTTGCGCAGAACAATATTTCCGTGACCTCCGGATTGGCGCGATCGTACGCAAAAAGTTACAGCGACGTGCTCGCTGAATTTTTTCCCGCAGGAGAAGACTACGACCTGGTTGTCCTGAATTGTGGAGGCCAGAGCGGCAACAGCAGAAAAAAGCGCACCAGAATTGCAGAGGAACTGGCGGCCAGGGGAAACAGCCGCAAGCTGATTTTCCTGCTTTATCACGACTGGGGTATCAAGAGCCGGGTGGAAAGCTTTGGCTATGCCAGGGAAAATGACCATCTTGTGGTGAGAAATGTCCCTGCCAGTGCACTTTTTTCTTTGGCTGGAACGGTTTACAGCGACATCCCGAACCTGTGCATTGAAGCCGGGCTACACGGAAAACCGTCCCAGGACCTTCGGGATCTGACCGCCTTCATCGCAGGCGAAGCAGACAGCCCTGTCTGGAAGGCAGAAGACGCCAAAGTTTCAAGCGATGCGTTCGCTGCGAAGATGCTGGATCCGGAAACCTACATTTTTGACTGCACTGCCCAGGAATTTGTTGCCTTGGAGACCATGTTGGCCCGTTTGGAAGAGCTCAACTCGCTGGAGCCGGTTGACGATATCGGTCAATTTGTCAGTGAAACGGCATTCCGGATCTGGCCGGAGAGGGTGTTCGTTCTTGGACGGGCCGGCTATCTGGATCAGGCGGTCGAACTGGCGGCTTATCTGTCACGGCACTACCCGGGCACGAATATCGGGCCTGGTGCCATTCACGCAAAGGCCGTGCTGCAGTATCTCAACGAGGAGTATGGAGAGCTCACGCAGAACCTGTCGGCTGTCGATGATGCGTCGACATTTGACCGCTATCTGCCAATCATCCTGTACGCCCGTTTTCAGTCGGGTGATTTCGACGAAATCCAGAACATCTCGAATGCCATTGTCCGGCACAGAGTGGAGCAGATCCACAAGGACACTTCAGTCAAGAACCTGAAGAGCCTCGAGCGGGTCCTGAACTGTCTCTACGAACTCGACCAGCTGCTGTCGTCTTATGGCCGCTGCTGCATGACCCATGAGACCCGTGTGGCGGTGGCCGATTGTTTGGCGGCCTTGTTCACGAGCTGGTCCAAGCTGTGGGTTGCCCAGCGCATCGCGGCGCGATCACTGTCACGTTCCACGATCAAGCTGCTGCACCGTGAAGACTTCGACATTCCGGAAAGTCTTGTGAAGCTGTTTGTTCAGCACAACAAGAATGCGCTGATGTATCACGTGTCCTTGCTGAATCTCCTGAACAACAACGAGATCATTACCGAAGAACACATGGCTGGCCGGCAGCGGATCATGGCCTATGTTGGCGAGCACACCGCAAAGGAATTTCAGCGTCAGGGTCTGGCCAGAAAACTCGACCCGGTCTTCTGGGCCAATCTGATGTCCTTCATTGCTGTCGGTTACGATTGCAGCGCCATGCGGACCGAGCGTTTTTTCGAATTGGAAAAGACCCTTGAAAAGCACCTGACAGGCGGGCCGTCACCGGTAGAAACCGCGTTTCTCTACTCCGGCATCGCCAAATTGATGAGCGGGTACATCAGGGCGCTGGAACAGTTGTCGGTGTCCAATTCACCGACGTCTGCGCTGGCTTGTGATTTCCTGAGGGAAGTCGTGAAGATTGCTCAGAAACGGTTCAAGTCGAACGCGACGATCCAGCAGGATCTGATCCGGGTCTATACGCGGCTGCGCGAACCGGACGAAGTTGAAAAAAGACTTGTGTTCGCCGGCCGCGGGTTCTGGCCCAACGTTCATATCAAACGCATGTTCAGCGATCACCTTTTCGCAGACGGGCGCATGTCGGACGGCCTTCGGGAGCTCGAGCAGGGGGAGACCCTGGTCCGGAACAACATGTTGAAACGGGCGGACAATCCGTCCTTCTTCAAGCAGATGAACGATCTCTCCAGCGACCATGCCCGCAAGAAGTTTTACCGGTCCTGCGCAGATCTCTTGTCGTCCTGTCCGCAACCGCAGGATCCGAAGGGCGTGGTGTTCGTTCTGCCTTATGATGCGCAGAACACCATGGCCATGGGCGTTCCGGTCATGGGCGAGCTGCGCAAGCGGGGTTATGCGACCCATTATCTGGGGACCGGCATCTTGCCGAAGGACCCGACCGGCATCGCCGAAATCGACAAGTATCATGGCATAATCAGCTACGATTACACGACGCTGAGCGACGAACCCTACTACGAGCGCACACTCAGGAATGAGTGGAAGATCGACTGGAAGAACAAGGTTCTGGAATGCGACGGGGTCAATTATTTCCAGGGCGTCTTTGAGTATCTGGCGAACCGGTACCGGCGTTTCGACATCGATATCGAAAAAGCGCCGATCCAGAAATTCTTCTACACCCAGCTTCTGAAATGCGACCGGGCGGTCTCGATCTGCAAGGACATTCAGAGCAACCCTGCACTGAAGGGGGTGCCTGTCCGGTTCATGGCGGTCTCCGCGCAGACGTCGCCATCCTACATCTACAAGGAGTTCTGTGCGGAAGTCGGCTACAAGGACGACATGCATCTGATCTTCCACATCAACGGATACGAGAACTACTTCTCCAACCTTGGTACGAAGGTCGCCTCCACAATGGGGGTCAGGGACATGACCGTGCGCCCGTTCATCCGCTCCCCGCTCATCGTGCGCCGAGATATGCTTGAACTTCCGGCCGACAGCGAGGTCGAGAAGGAACGCCTCAAAACCGTGTTGACGGCAGACCGGGTTGGGGTGGTCGGCCAGACACCGGTCGTCGCCGCCGTGGAAAAGCGCATCCGTGAGCATCGGGCAAAGGGGGGCAAGGTCATCGTCTGCTATGGCAAGGTCCTCTGTGACCTTGGTGTGCCTTATGACGGTGGACCGGCGCATCGGGACATCCTCGATTGGGTCAACCACACGATTGAATGTGCACGCAAGAGCGACGCGCTGGTGCTGATCAAGCCCCATCCGCATGAGCTGCGGCCGGAAATCGCCCGGCACCTGACCCAGACGCTGTTCGATGGCATTACCGTTGAGCTGCCGGACAACGTCATTCTGCTGGGCCATGACTGGTTCAACAATTCCCGGCTCAAGGACATGATGGACGTTGCCATCTTGTGGAACGGAACGTCCTGTCTCGAGATGAGTGTCTGGGGACTTCCGGTCGTGATTTGTGCGCATTTCGGCATGATCGACTATCCGGTCGAACTGATCGCACCGGAGAGCAGAGCCGATTATGAAAGAATGATCTGTGCTCCTGAGTCCCTGAAGCAACATCCCGACAGCGCCGGCCTGGCGATCGACTATCTGCAGAAGATGGGCGGTGAGACGGTCTTCTCACCCTACAAGTACTGTCCGCGGCCAGCCACCAACGACCCCGTTGGGCATTACTACTGGATGAAGGACGACATTAAAAAATGGCAGGGCCCCGGGGATCCATGGGTCGAAAAAATGGCGGAAGAATACCTGCGCAGCTTCACGCCGGGCGAAAGGGGCGTTGCCGGCGACCAGGACTACGAGCGTTATCGTGCCTACAAGCACGGGCATGGCACGGCCATCTAGGAAAGCGCCCGGCCGGAGCGGAGGAGCCTCGTACAGTTTCAGTCAGGCGCTGCAAGGCAGCGGCAGGCTTCGCTTGCATCGGGCGGAAATACCGCTTAGGTGAAACACACTTTTGGGAGCACGGAAGGCTGTTTGGGCGCCGGCCGGCCGTGTCGGGATCATATGGGTCAGTCCGGAACTGACGCACGGGATATTTGATATGAATCTTTTGGACACCACTCTTCGCGACGGTTCCTACGTCATCAACTTTCAGTTTTCGTCGGATGATACCCGCCAGATCGCCAAGGAACTGGATCAGGCCGGGATAGAGTTCATCGAGGTTGGCCACGGTGTCGGCCTGGGGGCGAGCCGCAAGGGCGAAGGTGTCGCGCGTGAGACCGATGAGGCCTATATGGCGGCAACGGCCGAAGTGGTCAAAAACGCGTCCTGGGGAATGTTCTGCATTCCCGGAATCGCCGAGATGTCAGATCTTGAAGCCGCAATCGCTCACGACATGGGCTTCGTGCGTGTCGGCGTGTCCATCGACAGGGTCGATGCTGCCGAGCCGTTTGTTGCCCGGGCGAAAAAGGCCGGCCTGTACGTCGCGGTCAATTTCATGAAAAGCTACACCCGGCCACCGGCCGAATTCGCGCAAGCCTGCGCGACTGCAGGCTCCTTCGGTGCCGACATCGCCTATCTCGTCGATTCCGCCGGCAACATGTTGCCGCAGACCGTCGAGGAATATCTCGTGGCAACCAAGGAGACGACCGACGTTGCGTTGGGGTTCCACGCGCATAACAACCTCGGCATGGCAAATGCGAATGCTCTCAGGGCCATGGAGCTGGGGGTGGAGATCATCGATGCCTCGCTGCAGGGCATGGGTCGCTGCACCGGCAACACCATCACCGAGCATTTTGTCGCGATGCTCGACCGGATGGGACACAAGCACAGCTACGATCTTTTCCGCCTGATGGACACTTCGGAGCTTTACGTGCGGCCCTTCCTGACGCAAGTGGGGCTGGACTCGGTCGATCTTGCCTGCGGCCTGGCCGGCTTTCACTCCAGTTACATGTCAGTCATCCGGGATGCCTGCATCGCTCACAATGTCGATCCGCGCGCTCTGATCATGGAACTGTGTGAGCAGACCCGCGACGTTGCGCCTGTTGACCTTGTTGACGAACTTGCCCGGAAGATTGCCGCGAAGAACACGGAAAACAATTATCGTCACCGCTTCCCGCTTCGTCAGTATTTCGGGCACGAACAGGACATTCTCTGAGGCGGTTGACCAGCAAGATGATGCGATCCTCGTTTTTCGACAAGATCCGGGCTGCGGCTGAGCGTGAAACCGTCGTGTCGCTGATCGACGACCGATCCGTGACTGGGTCACAGTTGCTGCATGCCGCGGATTGTGTTGCCGCCCACCTCACTGGCCTTGGAGCCGCGCCTCAGAGCCGTGTCCTCGCAGTGCTGCCTAATGGGTTGGCGCTTCTGGTGCTCTATGTCAGTTGCCTGCGGCACCGTTTCGTTGTCTGTCCCGTCAGTCCGGACAGCCCGCAACAGGATATCGACTACATCCGCTCCGTCTATCGTCCGGACGTGACCGTCGACCCCGCTGCCCTGGAAGCCTGCCTGAGGGAGGCGCTGGAGGAAACCCCGGCCACGCCGGTACTTCCTGAAGATGTCGCCTATGACGAGCGCGATATCTTTTCGGTGAATTTCACCTCCGGCACGACAGGTCGACCGAAGGGAGTGGCCCATTTTGCCGAGCAGATTTTGGCGAATGCCGACGCGTTCAACAGCCAGTTTGGCTGCCACGAAGATCAGCGCATGATGCATGTCATGCCGATGTATTACATGGCCGGTCTTCTGAACACGATCTTGTGCCCGCTCATGACCGGTGGTGCGGTTGTTGTGGCTCCGGCGCTGCTGCCGCGAACGGCCCTGTCTTTCTGGCGCCAGTTCATTGACAACGGCGCGACGGCCTTCTGGCTGTCTCCGACCATGCTGCGCATGGTGATGAAGCTGGACCGCACCAAGGATTCCAAAACCTATGCGGCTGAAAACCTGAGGCACGCGTTTGTCGGCACCGCGCCGATGGCGCCCGCACTCGGACAGGAATTCCTGGACGGATACGGTGTCAGGCCCTTGCAGAGTTACGGGTTGTCGGAGCTGCTGCTTGTTTCTTGCGACGACACGGCTGCCGGCACGTTCGGAGGTGTCGGCATGACCCTGTCGGGTATTTCGATCCACCTGGCCGAAGACCATGAACTGCAAATCAGCACTCCGTATCTCTTTGCCGGATATCTGGATCCGGACAGCGGCGCGATTGACTTTGCAGACAGGCAAAAGCCCTTCGACTCCGGTGACTTGGCCGAAATCGACGCGCATTCCCGCCTTCGGATCACGGGCCGCAAAAAGGACCTTGTCGTGGTCGGCGGCATCAATGTCAGCCCGGCCGCGATTGAAGAACGTCTGCAAGCCGTTGCCGGCGTGACGGACATCGCTGTTGTTGGCGAGTGCGATGACGTCTATGGCGAAGTTCCGGTAGCCTTTGTGCAGCTGGAAGCCGGGGCCGAGGAAGCAGCGGTGCTTGATATGCTTCGGGCCGGTGCTCAGGATCAGCTGCCGGCGGCAAGCCGTCCGGCGCGCTATTACATGGTCGAGAAAATGCCCACCGGCCCGACAGGCAAGGTGCAAAAGCGCCTCTTGAAGCGGCCGGACGTGTCATGATCGTCGGCGTCGATCATATTGCGCTTGCTTGCACCGATCTTGAGGCGGGGCAGCGTGCGCTTGAAAGTTTGGGACTGGACCAGCGATTTGCTGATCGCGGTGTCATGAACGCGCCGCAAAAGAAGGACCTTCTGAACGCATACGGGCCGCTGCACGATATCGCTGTTTTTGATCCTCAATCCGGCACGGCAATTGAAATCACGGCGCACGACGTTGCGCAGGCGAGCACCCATAACGGGTTCACGCCGGTTTTGGATCTCAGTGTCGAGAGGAAGGGTGAGCGAGAGGGGGCGGAACTCGACTGTGTGACCGCCGCTTATGGCGAAGGCTACGAATTGTATCGGTTGCCGGATCTCGACACCTATTGTTTTCTGCGTTCCGGGCAGGAGAAAAGCGCGCTGCGGGCGGGTATTCTCACCGTCTCGGATTTTGAGGGCAGCCTTGCCTTTTTCACCGGGGGGCTTTCGGCAAAGGTCGAGCGACAGGACGTAGTTGCCGAAAGGCGATGGGCTGTCGTCAAGCTTCCCGGGGTCATGCCGAAATGGCGTCTGGAACTGCTAATCGTCGAGGACCCGATTTCCCACAAGCGCACAATGCGCCTGGACGATGCCGGCTGGCCGTGCCTCGCCTGCCTGACCACGTCGATTGAAGCGGACGGCGAAAAACTGAGGCAGGCTTCGGCAGGCCGGGTCGGGGAAATCTTCGACCTGGAAGTGAATGGCAAGGCGCTGCGAATTCTTCTAGCTACCGGACCAAGCGGTGAACTGGTAGAGCTAATCGAAATTTCGAAGAAATAAGGTCATAGAACATGTCTGAAGTGGTGGATCTTACGCTGACGTTACGTGAAGGAATGACAACGTTCCCGGTATATTGGCATCCGCTCGTTGAAATCAGCCAGCTTGGGCGGCTGCACTACGAAAAACGGGAAACCCGCAAGCTCGTGATCGGAACGCATACCGGAACCCACATGGATGCGCCACGCCATTTCATTGTCGGCGGTAAGACCATCGATCAGCTTGATCCGTCGCTGTTCGTCGGCGAGTGTGCGTTGCTGGATATGACCGATTTCGGCCCTTTTACGGAAGTCAGCAAGGCCGACATGGAGCAACGTCTGGCGGGCCGGGAACCGGAGCGTCTCATGTTGCGCTTCGACTGGTCTGACCACATCAATTCGGAAGAGTATTACACGGACCATCCGTTCCTGTCGGAAGAATGTGCACAGTATCTTGTCGATATCGGTGTCAAGGTCCTGGCCATGGATACCCCCATGCCCGACAACCCGAAGAACGGCCGCAACTCTGACAATGACTCCCCCAATCACTACATTCTCCTGGGCCAGGACGTGATACTGGTGGAATACGTGACAAACCTCCGCGCTCTTGGAGATGTCGAAACATTCGAACTCTTTGTTCTGCCCCTCAAGATTCACGAGGGTGATGGTGCGCCGGTTCGCTGTCTTGGCAGAATAGGTTAAGGGGGGCAGAAGATGGAAACTGGAGTACAGGAGCGAGCAGTGGAACTGTCGTGGCTGATCAATTGGTTTCGTGAACAGAACCCGTTGCTGGCATCCCGGACGGATCAGGAAATGGAAGCTGCCGATTTCTTTGCGGCGGAATATATCGATTCGTTCGGCGTCATCATGCTGATTGAGGCTGCCGAGCAGGAATTCGGCATCTCGTTTGATGAAGACGATTTCCAGAATCGCGACTTCTCCAAGGTGAGTGGCCTCGCGGATCTCATTCAGGGCAAGCGGGCGGCATGAGCGCCGCCTACACAGCGCAAGACCTGGTAGATGCCGTTACAAGCTGCGGTATCAAGGCAGGTGACGTGATCTTCGTCCACTCCAATGTCGGCTATTCCGGGAGAATGGACGGGGTCCGGTCGCTTGATGAACTGTGCGCCAAGACTGTCGAAGCCCTTCTGGAGGTCACCGGACCGGAAGGCACGCTTGTGGTGCCGACCTTCAGCTATTCCTTTGGTTCCGACAAGCCGGAACGCCGCTACGACCCGGCTGAAACGCCCTCTGCATGCGGCGCCCTGTCAGAGTACCTGCGTAAACTGCCGGAGGCAGTCAGGTCGGCGGAACCGATGTTCTCCGTCGCGGCCGTCGGGGCGAAAAAAGACGAACTGACACGCGATGTGTCTGCCGAATGCTTCGGTGCGGGAAGTTTTTGGGAGCGGTTTCTGGATGCTGACGGCAAGGTCTGCAATCTCAATTTCGATGCCGGATCGACGTTTATACACCATGTCGAGCGCAAACTTGGCGTTCCATATCGTCAGGACAGGCCGATGTCCGGAGAGATATGGGATGGCAATGGCTGGATCGAGGCGGAATTTGTGTTCTTTTGCCGCGACATGAACGACCCAGGTGCAACCGCACGCTTTGAACTGTTTGACAAGCTGGCTCGCGAAGCAGAAATCGTTGCAACACAACCAGTTGGGCGAGGGAGTGTGGTTGTCATCAGTGCAAGGGATACCGAAGACTTCATCCGCAACCAGATCACCCGCACGCCCGATTTTTTGACTTCGCGCGGGATGCCCACTTGACAGGTCCCGGCTAATACGGGATGCAAGCGCCGCTCGCGATCACCTATAGAGAAGTAGATTTCAATGTATCGTATTTTTGACGCCGAACATTCTGCCAAGTTCGATGATGCCACGATTCTGGTCACCGGGGGCACGGGGTCCTTTGGCAAGGAATTTGTGAAGACGGTGTTGCGGCACCACAATCCCCACAAGATCATTGTCTTTTCGCGGGACGAGTTGAAGCAGTTCGATTTCAACCAGGAACTTCAGTCTCTTTTCCCGCAGGACAAACTTCGCGCCGTTCGGTTCTTCATTGGCGATGTCAGGGACCAGGCCCGGCTTCAGTTCGCCATGCGTGAAGTGGATTACGTGGTTCATGCCGCGGCCCTGAAGCAGGTGCCGGCGGCGGAGTATAATCCGCAGGAATGCGTGCGCACCAACATCCAGGGCGCCGAAAACGTCGTCTCTGCCGCGCTGGCCAACCGGGTCAAGAACGTTGTCGCACTGTCAACCGACAAGGCAGCCAACCCGATCAATCTCTATGGAGCGACCAAGCTCGCGTCGGACAAGATCTTCGTCGCAGCCAATAACTTCAGCGGCAACATCGGCACCCGTTTCTCGGTCGTGCGCTACGGCAACGTCGTCGGCTCGCGCGGCTCGGTCGTTCCGTTCTTCCGGGGCCTGCTTGAGCGCGGCGTCACCGAGCTGCCCATCACTGACGAGCGCATGACCCGGTTCTGGATCACCCTGGAACAGGGTGTTGCCTTTGTGATGTCTTCCTTTGCCATGATGCGCGGTGGCGAAATCTTCATTCCGAAGATCCCGAGCATGAAGATCACCGATCTTGCCGAAGTGCTTGCACCTGGTCTTCCGCACAAGGTCGTCGGCATCCGTCCCGGTGAAAAGCTGCACGAGATCATGATCTCGGAAGACGATTCCTACGTCACCGTCGAGTTCCCGGACCGGTACGCCATCGAGCCGGCCTTCAACGAATTCAATCGGGAAAGCTTCCTGGATCTGGCGCATGTGCAGCGTGTCACTGACCGTTTCTCCTACACCAGCGACAACAATTCTGAGTGGCTTGACGCTGCCGGTCTTGAGGATCTGCTGAGCAAAAGCATGCTCTGAGATCTTCGACCGCCGTCGTTTGATCCTTAGCGCGAGGCGTGATGAATGGCTGATTTCCTGCCCTATGGTCGTCAGATGATTGACGATGAGGACATCGCTGCCGTGTGCGATGTCCTGCGTGGTGACTTCCTGACATCGGGGCCGGCCATTGCCGGCTTCGAGACGGCATTGTCGCAAGTGTTTGGCGACCCGCATGTCGTTGCGTCGGCGAATGGCACAACCGCTCTTCATTTATCGATGCTGGCGCTTGGGGTTGGACCCGGCGATGTCTGCATCGTTCCCACGGTCACCTTCCTGGCCACGGCGAACGCCGCGCGCTATGTCGGGGCCGATGTGGTGTTCTCCGATGTCTGCCCCGACACTGGCGTGATGCGCGCTCAGGATCTGGAAGAGGCTCTGCAACGAGCAGCAGGTCGTAACGTCAAGGCCGTATTGCCGGTGCACCTCGGTGGACATGTCGCGCCGATGGAGCAGCTGGCCGCGATTGTTGCAGCCGTTCCGCAGGACCAGGCGCCCGCGATCGTCGAGGATGCCTGCCATGCCCTTGGCAGCCGTTACAAGACGTCTGAAGGCGAGTTCACCGTTGGGGACTGCCGTCATTCCACGATGGCGAATTTCTCCTTCCATCCGGTCAAGACCATTGCCTGCGGCGAGGGCGGCGCGACCTCGACCCGTGATCCGGATCTGGCAAAGGCACTGGCTGAACTACGCTCCCACGGAATGGTGCGGGAGGCCGGCCGGTTCCAGAATAAGGACCTTGGTTTCGACGGTGACGAGGCCAATCCTTGGTTCTATGAGATGCCGACGATCGGCTACAATTTCCGCATCACTGACATGCAAGCCGCTCTTGGAGCAAGCCAGTTGAAAAAACTGCCGGACTTTGTCGCCAAGCGCCAGGCACTGGTCTCGCATTACAATGAACGGCTGTGGGATTGCGGCCCGCTGATTGAACCCAATGCCGCGCTTGCCGGCAGCATTCCGGCCCAGCACCTCTACGCGGCACGCATCGACTTTGAGGCTGCCGGCAGGTCCCGTCGCCAGGTGATCGCCACCTTGCGCGAAGCGGGGATCGGTACCCAGGTCCATTACATTCCGGTGCACACCCAGCCTTACTACAGGGATTTGTACGGCAAGGTGGAGTTGCCCGGGGCTGACCAGTTCTATGCCAGAACCTTGTCGCTTCCGCTCTTCCCGGGAATGGAGCCGGGAGATGTGGATCGTGTCGTCGAGGCCCTGAAAAACGCCGTCGGCGTGAATTCATGAGCGGCGGACCGCAGCAGCGGACCGTTGCGATTGTGCAGGCTCGCATGGGCTCGAGCCGGCTGCCGGGCAAGGTGATGAAGCAACTGGGGCCGAAAACGGTGCTGGCGCATTGTCTGGACAGGTGCAAGGCCATCGCAAATGTCGACGAAGTCGTCTGTGCCACCGTCGACACGCCCGACTGCGATCCGATTGCAATTGAGGCGGAGCGGCTCGGCTGCTCGGTGTTCCGAGGGGACGAAGCGGACGTCCTTTCACGCTATGTCGGCGCCGCCGGCGCCGCGAAGGCGGATGTCGTTCTGAGGGTAACCTCGGACTGCCCGGTGATCGATCCAGAGGTTTGCGGGGCTGTGGTGGACGCAATGCTGCGGCACGAAGCGGATTTCGCGACCAACAACGCGCCGCCGAGTTTTCCGCATGGCATGGATGTGGAAGTGGTTCGCGCCAAGGTGCTTGAAGCGGCGTGGACCAACGCGCCGTGTGCGCATGATCGCGAACACGTCATGCCAGCGGTGCGCCGAAACCCGGCCCTGAAAAAACTGAACATGCATGCCGAAGGCGTCCCCGGCGCGGAAACCCTGCGCTGGACGCTCGATACGCCCGAGGATCTTGCCTTTTTTGAACGTCTGATGCACGCCGTGCCGGATCTTCCGGACCGCAGATGGCGCGAGCTGGTCGACATCTGCAATGCGGCGCCCGATCTGATGCGGCAAAACCCGCATGTGGACCAGGACACGCGTCAGCGTGTTTTCGAAGGCTTTGAACAGATCGCCTGCCAGGCCAGGGCCTGAAGAAACGGTAACCGGGGACAAGGGGTCGATGGCCAGTTGGGTTGGGTTCAGGGTTGATGCAGCCGCCACTTTAGGAGGCGGCCATGTCATGCGTTGCCTGACACTGGCGCGGACCTTTCGCAGCCTCGCCCATCACTGCGTCTTCCTGTGCTCGGAAGAAACGATAGAGGTCATTCCGGACGACCTCTGGGACGGTTTCGATGTCCGAACCGTGTCGGCAGGTTTGCCGGCCGAAACGGAGGAGCGGTTTGATCTACTGGTGTTCGACCATTACGGCCTGTCTGCACCGGATGAACGGGACTGGCGCAACCGGGCCGGAACATTGATGGTAATCGACGACCTCGCCGACCGTCCCCATGACTGCGACCTGCTTCTCGACCAGACATACGGGGTCAGGGCCGCGGATTATGAGGCCCTATTGCCCGACGGCTGCCGCTTGCTGCTCGGCTCGCATTACGCGTTGTTGCGCGAGGAGTTCGCGACCCATCGTCAGGCGTCGCTCGAACGCAGGCTCAGCGACCCGGCCGGCGGCCGGGTTCTGGTGTCTCTCGGCATGACGGATGTCAGCGGCATTGCGGGCCGGGTCTGCAACTTGCTGACTGCCATCGGGGGTCTTCAGCGTGTCGATGTGGTCCTGGGCCACAAGGCACCGAGCTATGGCCGGATTCAGGAGATCTGCGCGCTGGACGCCCGGTTTCAGCTGCACAGCGACGTGCGCAACATGGCCGAGCTGATGCTGTTGGCGGATGTCGGCATTGGTGCTGGCGGGACCACGACCTGGGAACGGTGCGCCATGGGGTTGCCGTCACTTGTCGTGGTGGTGGCAGACAACCAGATCAAGATCGCCGATCTGATGAACAAGGCAGGCGCCATCGGTCTTCTCGGTGACGCACGCACCGACACCGATCAGCATCTGTCGGACCAGCTGACTCGGTTCCTGTCCGACACCGAACGCTTGAGGGCCTTCGGCAGAAAGAGTGCCGATCTGTGCGACGGCGCCGGGGCAAGGCGCGTCGTGGACGACGTTCTGCAGCTTGTTGCAGCAAGGGAAAGGGCCAACGGATATGTCTGAAGATTGGTGGACACATAAGCGCACCGTTTCGGTCGTGACCGATACCGAAGGATGGTTCGATCCCTTCGCGCTGAACCTGGTGAGGCGCATAAACGACAGCGGCGACCATGCGCAATTCGTCCGCGATCAAAACCAGGTGCCCGAAGGCGATGTGGCCTTCTATCTGAGCTGCCTGAAACTGACGCCGGATGCAATCCTGGCCCGTAACAGGATCAATCTGGTGGTGCATGCCAGCGCGCTGCCCAAGGGACGCGGCTTTTCGCCGGTGGTCTGGCAGATCCTGGAAGGCCTGAACGAGATTCCGTTGACCCTGTTTGAAATGGACGGAACCGCCGACACCGGCCCGATCGTCCGGCAGAGCACGATCAGTTTTGAAGGGCACGAACTCAACGACGAGATCAGGGATGCTCTGGGGCGCAGTATTGTCGACATCTGCGTGGAGTATCTGACAGCCGAGACACGGCCTGTCGCCGTGGCTCAGACAGGCGAACCCACGTGGTACCCGAGGCGCCGGCCGGCGGACAGCGAACTGGATCCGGAGAAAACAATTGCGGAACAGTTCCAGCTGTTGCGGGTGGTGGACAATGAGCGTTATCCGGCCTTTTTTACCATTGGTGGTCAGACATACACATTGAAGATTGCGAAAGCGGATTAACCGCGTCACTCAGTTGGAGGTAGCAAACATGTCACAGCCGAAAGAGGCACGGTTTATCGAGATCGACGGTCGCAAGATCGGTCCTGATTATCCGCCCTATATCATCGCCGAAATGTCCGGAAACCATAACCGTGACATCAACCGCGCGTTTCGCCTGATCGATGCTGCCAAGGAAGCCGGCGCGGATGCGGTGAAACTGCAGACCTACACGGCCGATACGATCACGATCGACCATGATGGTCCGGGCTTCACCCTGGAAGGCGGGCTTTGGGACGGCCGCAAGCTTTTTGAGCTCTACCAGGAAGCCAACACGCCCTGGGAATGGCACAAGCAGCTCTTCGACTATGCCAAATCCGTCGGCATCACTGTGTTTTCCTCGCCCTTTGATTTCACGGCGATCGACTTTCTGGAGGAACTCGGGGCACCGGCCTACAAGATCGCGTCTTTCGAGGCCATGGACATTCCTCTGGTCAAGAAAGCGGCCAGCACCGGCAAGCCCGTGATCATTTCCATTGGCGTGTCCAGCCTCGCCGAAGCCGCCGAAACCGTCGATGCGGTGCGCGAGACCGGGCATGACGACATCTGTCTGCTGCATTGCGTCAGCGCCTATCCGAGCAAGCCGGAAGACGCCAATCTGGCGACCGTTCCGCATCTCGGTGCGGCGTTCGATGTTGTGGTCGGCCTGTCTGATCATTCTCCCGGCACCGCGCTGCCGTCGGCGGCGGTCGCGCTCGGCGCCTGCGTGATCGAAAAGCACTTCACGCTTGCCCGCGCGGACGGAGGCCCGGATTCGGCCTTTTCGCTTGAGCCGGACGAGTTGAAACGCCTGGTCGAGGATACGCGGGCCGCGTGGGCCGCCAAAGGGACCGTCAATTACGGCACCAAGGGCTCGGACGAGGCAAAAATGGGCATGCTGCGCCGCTCTCTCTACATCGTTGAGGACATTGCCGCCGGTGAGCCGTTGACGGAGACGAATGTCCGGTCGATCCGCCCGGGGCATGGTCTCAATCCGAAATATCTTCCCGATGTGATGGGCCGGACCGCAAAGCGCGACCTGAAGCGCGGTGAGCCACTTGCATGGGATCTGCTCGGCTGAGGCCGGTACCGTCGAAAAGGACACAGAATGCCGCTCGGATTTGACACCCCGTCCATCGGCGAAGTCGCCCATGGCCGAGCCCGGGACCTTTGGCCGATCTGCCGGTCCCTGACCGGTCCGGGCGTGCGTGAAACACTCGCCTATCTCAAGGCGATCCTGCCCGGCTTGCAGATCCACGAGGTCGCCAGCGGAACGAAGGTCTTCGACTGGACGGTGCCCAGGGAATGGCACATGCGCTCCGGCCGGCTGACAGGGCCGGACGGCAAGATCATTGCGGATTTCGCCGACAACAACCTGCATGTGGTCGGATATTCCGTCGGTGTGGACACGGAGCTGTCGCTGGAGGATCTCCAGGGGCATCTTTATTCGCTGCCCGATCAGCCCGAGGCCATTCCCTATATCACCTCCTACTACAATCCCCACTGGGGATTTTGCGTCCCGCAACAGGTCCGCGACACGATGCAGCCGGGCACCTATCGCGCGGTCATCGATGCGGACCATGTGGATGGTGTGCTCAACTACGCGGATCTGGTCGTTCCCGGAAAGACGGACGAGGAGGTGCTGATTTCCACCTATGTCTGTCATCCCTCCATGGCCAACAACGAGTTGTCCGGCCCCGTCGTGGCAACGGCGGTCGCCGAATGGATTGCCGCCCAGGATAATCACTACACCTACCGCTTCGTGTTCGTGCCGGAGACCATCGGTGCCATCGCCTATATCCACGAACGGCTCGAGGCGCTGCGGGCAAAAACCGTCGCAGGCTATGTTCTGACCTGCATCGGCGATGACCGGTCCTATTCCTTCATGCCCTCGCGCGAAGACGGGACCTTGTCGGATCGGGCAGGGCGCCTGGCACTCGCGTCGGTCGCGCCGGACTATGAGGAATACAGTTTTCTGACCCGCGGCAGCGACGAACGGCAGTATTGCAGTCCGGGCGTCGATTTGCCGATCGCCTCGATCATGCGCACCAAATACACGGTCTATCCGGAATATCACACCTCTCTGGACGACCTGACGCTGGTCACACCGTCTGGTTTGCAGGGCGGATTCGAGGCTGTCGCACAGGTCCTTGCCATCATCGACAACAACCGGGTCTGGAAAATCAAGCGGCCGTGCGAGCCGCAGCTCGGCGCCCGTGGTCTTTATCCGTCCGTCAGCACCAAGAACAAGGCCCGGCAAGTGCGCACGCTGCTGAACATCAACGCCTATGCGGACGGCACGCGCGATTTCATTGACCTGTGCCAGACCATTGAGGCGGATCCCGCGGAGGTCTTGCCGCTGTTGCACAAGCTGATTGACGGGGATGTGCTGGAGGAGGTCGCCGGCCCGACGGTAGCCTGAGCCGTTCCCCGATAGCTGAGGGGGGCGGACTGTTGAACGGGCGGCGAGGAACGCCGCCGGAGCAGGCATGGAAAGGTCGGGCCGGGTTCAGCGCGTGCACCCTGTTCCATGGACCTTACGCGGAGGGGCCAAGGATCTGATGACCTTGGTCACCGGGGGGAACATCATTTCATGGTCAGGAAATACGGGTCCGTCTCGATGAGCTCCGTTGTCAGATCGTAATAGTCCCGCGTTCGAATGCCGCAGATGAACCCTCTACCAACCTTTGCGGATATCGCGATGTCTCTGCTATGCGCAATTCCGTTGATGGTCCGGCAGTCAGTCCGGCTGTTCGCCTGGGTAATGTCGCGCGAGTTGAAGACGGAAACGGTGTGATACTTGTTGCCGTCATAATCGATGCAGGTCCCCGAGAAGGTGCGGTCGACACGGTAGGGAACCTTGTTCCTAGCTTCGACGTAGTGGATATAGGTCGACGTAATGTCGATGTTGAGGTTGATGATAATCGCGTTCAAGTCGGTCAGGCGCGCCCAGACCGAGCGTTCACCAAAAACCTCGGTATCGGCGTCCTGTGTCAGTTCAATCTTGCGATTGCCGATCGCGCAGACTGAGAACATGGGATCCAGACTACGGATACTGTCTTCTTTCTGCCTGACTTGTTCGGGGAAAGTGCCACCGACACCCGGTGTGTTGCGCACGTCAAACAGTTTCTCTGGATGGTCGCTTCCAAAGGAATAGGAGAAGGTCGGCACCAGCAGCGTGCCCTCTGCACCGATGACATCGAAAATCGCATCCAGCCAGAGCGAGCAGACCTGCTTTGCACTACCGGCATCTTTCGCCCGCCCGAAAAAACCGAGATTGGAGTGCGAATAGATGACGTCGCCCTGTTTCAGACCGACGCGCCTGAGTGAGTCGACGATGTGATCAAATCGGTAGTCTGCCTCACTCATTCAGATCAGCCCAGCACCGGAAAGTTGTTGTTCGATTGTTTTCGTGCCAGATCTTACACCTCTTGTGAATTCCGCGTCTTGCAATTTGATGAACAAGGACCTGGTCTGGTCGGAGCAATAGCTTTCTTTGCTGTGTTCAAACACGTCTGCAAACAGTTTGGTGATGTTCGGGTCCTTTCCCTGCAACAGCTTTTCTATGTCTTGTTCGCGCCAGTGCTCTTGCGGGATGGGATCGTTCGTCATTTTCACCGCAGTGTATGGCTGTGGCACGGACAACGGCCCCGTTGACGATTGCATCAGGATCAGGCGTTGCGCCGCAAGCTTTGTGGCGTCGTCCACCTTGAGCGAGGGGGGATCGGTCAGCACCCGCTCGTAGTGCGCTCGGGACTCCGGGTAAACCATCTTGACCGGATAATCGAAGCGTCCAGCATAGGAGCACATGATGACCGGGCAGCCCTGCGACAGGAGTTCTAGGGAGGAAGAGCCGTTCCACAAAATGGCGGTGTCGATGATGCCCAGCAGCTGCTGGATGTTGAACCAGGTCTTGTCCAGCATGATGACATTGGGATTAGATTGAACATGCGCTGCCATGCTTGTGACCGGATACCGTGTGATCGAGCGGTTGCTCTCGTGCGGATGCGGTTTGATCAGGACGACCGTATTGCTGTCGGCGACGGCACTTGTATGCATGATCCAATCGAGCTGATCGACATGCGCCGGACCGCCGTCGGTCGATACGCCGAGATCGGTCAGGACCTTGCCGAATACGCAAAGAATTTTCTTCCCCGAGCGCTTTTCCTGTTTCAGTCTGCTCAACACCTTCTGAGCCTCAGGGCCAAGAGCGGCCTGTCCCGTCCGGTTCAAGCGAAGGATCTGATCGAGATTTTTCCGGACCTCGGTTTTCAGCTCCGCATTGTCCTTCGCCCAGTCTTCAAAAGCCTTGCGTGTTGTGAAAATCGGACCCCGACGAAACGGGAACGCGGTAATGTTTGCTGCCGCAACGGTGCTGCTTCTGAGCTTGCTTTCCTGTGATGAATAGTTTTCGTACCCGGTCGAGACCGAGATGAAATTCACATCGGATGCATAGCCTCGCGCAGAGCAATAGGCCATCGCGGATTGAGCGGGAGCGGATTGTCCCTCGTTGCCTATGATGTAGCAGGGCCGGCCGCTGATCTGAGCCAGTTTCTCCACCGCCCGGGAAAGAAAGATCATTCGGTCGGCAAGTGAGACTTGCGCATTCGCGTAGTTTCGGGTGGAGAGCGACGAGACCTTGAATTCCGGCGTTCGATAATAGTTCTGCAGTTTCTCGGCAATGCCTGCGTAACATTCAACGCCGTCGAGTTTGATCGACTTCCGCTCCCAGTTCACGGCATTGTCGTTCAACAGCGGCCGGTAGAGCCGCGGACGGCCCCTTGAGTGGATCTGGCTGTTGCTGACGTGATTGCGGATAAACGCCAACAATGAGTCGGCATCCTCCAGGCACTCAAGCTGTTCCGCCTCGGCGTAAAAGTCCTTTATGCCTTCGGAAACGCTTCTTGCGTTCTGCTTGACCGCGATTTCCGCGCTCACGCCAAGCTGGGATGAGATGAACGCGACGCGATACCCCTTGCGCTTCGCTTCGATACTGAGCGGCATTGCCAGATCCAGCGTATCCGCAGCATAGGTCAGGACAAACACATAACCGCGCGGCGCGTCCGGTTCTGGCAACGCTCCAAGTATCTCCTTCGATTTTGAAACGAACTTTAGTCTGTCAAAGTAATTTGAAAGTTCTTTGAGAAGGATGTGATTTCGAAGATTGCCTTCAGGTGTCAATTCTTCGATCCGGTTCTGGCATTTCTGGCAGAACTCTCGGAATTTGGCTTGCTCGCAATTGTCCGACGCCCAGATCAGCAAAGGTTTGAGCCAGAAGCTGACGCGCAGCGGCTGCTGGTTCAAGAGCAGGTCGATGACGGCATCCAGGTGTTTGTTGGCGCCCAGGGTCAGCAGAAGATTGGTAAATGCTTCCACGCAACGGTCGTTGAGCGAGAATTTTTCAAAGAAGGCGGTCGCGATTTTTGAAACGATGTCGTCGAGATAGTCCAGAACGGCGGACGACATCGTGTATTCCGTGCTCAGAAAGCTGTTCAAGTGACCGCAGACGTCGCAGAACCGCGACGAATTGAGATCCGTTTCGAGGCTTTGGGCCAGGTATTGCAGACACCGGGTCTTGAAGTCCTGGGAAACAGGTCTTGATTCGGCCTGCTCGATGATGCTTGTCGCCAGCAGCACGTTGGCAATCAGACGTTGGCCCGGCGCTTGGGCCTCGGGCTGCTCCTCATGGGCCTGAAGCTCGTCGAGCCTTTGATGGCACTGCGGCAGGATTTTTTCGCGCAGCAGGTCGCTGGCCAGCGCCTCAAGTTGCGAGCGGGTCGCATCCCGGCAGATCTGGCGTGTCTTGAGGATGTTGTAATAGGAGACAGCCCGGTCAAATCCGGTGTTTGCCTGTTGGGTGATGATGCGCGCGGCTTCATGACCCGGGGCGGCATCGCACCGGCACGAGACACGCGTCAGGTGATGAACAAAGGGCTCGATAACCGATAGAAGCTTGGAATACTGGCGTTCGGAGGGACAGGTTTCGAAAAGGTTCTGAATCGATTGCCAGATCAGTTCAACATGACCTGGCTGCAAGACTTTGTAGCCGAACAGCTCGAGCTTGTCCTGGGTAAAGCTGAGGCTGGAAAGCAACTGGACGCCCAGGGTGACAGCGTGCTGAAAGTCGGTATGCGCGTAGCCCGTGCCGTTGTGCCACAGTTTCGCGATCAGCTGCCGAAACACCGCAAAACAGCGGTTGTTGTAATCGGAAACAGCGTCGAACATGCGATGCTCGATGAGGCGCATCGCGACGACGTGGTTTTTCAGGCCGATTGTTCCGGCATCCGTCGTTTCAGCGGCGATGACAATGGTCGAGAAATCCGCGGTCGAAGGTGGCGTATTGCCGTTTGGGCCATGCGAATGGGTGCGAAATGTCAGGAGACAGAGCTTCTCCGACAGGGCAGACGCAGCAGCGGATTTGTCTTTTTCTCGAGAATATTCTTCCAGAACCGTGTTTAGAAATGTCTGGCCGTCCAGGCCGAATACGTCATCAGATTTCATACTGTGCCTGTTCGAATGTTGCTTAGCGAAATGAAACTTGCTTTTTCCGCTGGCAGATCAAAGGTCATTTTAGACAGTTTAAGGAGAGTTCCACGGTCCGGTGTGCGATGAAATCTGTGATACAGAATTCCAAAATCCTTTGGAAGGTGTTTTCCATTGCGAATGAACATCGGCACCGCGGCTGCGTGACCCGGTTTTATCTGTCCAGTTCGCTCGCGTGGATTAAGGTCCAGGTTCAAACGTCTGGAGCGCGCAACTGTTCGGGGGAGCGGTGTCGCCGGTAGACGTTGCCGCAGGCCCGGTCCGGCCCTTCAGCTACGTGCGCAGCTGGTCTGTCAGGATCCGCACGACGGCAAAGATGTCCGTCGTCTGACCGTTCTCCGTCAGATACAGCGGGTATTCGCCATAGGCGGCCCAAAGCAGGCTTTCGGGCGTCAGATCCGCCACCTCTTCGCCTGGCACGTTGCGGTCGTCCGTCAGCCCCCAGGCGGCATACCAGGGACCGCCGAGCGTCGTGACGGGGGCACCGCGCAACAGCATCTCGAAGCCCGCCAACGAGGAAATCGTGTAGATGCGTTTAAAGGCATCGGCATAGGCGAACATGTTGACGGCCTGCGGAAATTCGCGGAGCTCGGGAAACCGCCGGAACGGTGCGCTATAGGGTTCGGCGATGCCGCGATGGACTTCGGGATGCGGCTTGAAATAGATGGTCGCCCCGGGGTTTTCCCGGATCGCGAGTTCGACCAGCTGCTCACAGGTGACATACGGATCCGGTCCGCGGCGGATCGACTCGTCACGTTCCACCTGCCCCAGCACCAGCACACTCTGGTCGGCGACCTCAAAACGCGCCCCGGTGTCCTTGAAGTTATATTTGGACAGGTTCTGTTCCAGGATAAGCTGTTTGAGTTCGCTGCCCTTGTCATGGAACTGCGTCTTCTGGTCCGCGGTGAGGGAGCGCAGCATCTTGTGAAGGGTGCTGGTCCGGGACTTGTGAAAATAGAGGTCGGTTTCGCGCTCGATGATGATCGACAACGGCTTGATGCGCTGTGCACCCAGACCGACGGAGCGCAGAAAACCGTCTTCGACCCGGCAGATGCGGCAGTTGTTGGTGTTGCTCAGCGCGGAAAGCCAGTAAGGATCCTTGTAGGACCAGACATGGACGTCCTGGTTCCGGACACAGTCGAAGGCCGCCTCGATGAGCTTGGGGCCGTTGTAGTGTTCCTCGCCCACGAAGAGAATGTCCCGATCGCTGAACACCGACTGGTAGAAGGCGCGTTTCCATCCGGTGAAGCCGAAGAAAAGCACCTTGTCGCCCTGCCTGAGGGATTTGGCGAGCCTGCGGTCGATTTCGCTCGAAATCAGATCTGCGGACAGCGACACCGCCCGTTCAGCAATTTTGAACAACATGGCTGCTGTGCTCGTTCAGTGGTCGTTGGCGGGCAGGCGAAAGGCCAGGGCTTCCTGGCCCTGACCGTGTCGCCGGATGCAACGGGTCACGTTCTGTCGCGGATGTTGTAGTACATCAGGACGCAGACGATCCAGACCCCCAGCAGCAGCAGGAAGAAGCTGAGAGAATGGATGGCCCTGTTCGGATATTGCGCCGCCTCGGAGAGCGTCGGCTCAATGAAAGTTGCAAGATAGAGATGCTTGCTGTCGGCGTCCTGGCGCGCTTTTTCAAGCCCTGCCAGGGCTGTGGTGTAAAGCTTCTGCGCGAATTCTTCCTCAAGCGCCAGCTCCGAATAGTCGGCGATGCGGTAGGAAATCGAGTCCCGGCCTGAGCCGTCTTCGGCGCGGCCGCCACCGAGCCGCTGGCGCTCCTTGGCAATCTGTGCCTTCAGGGCGTTGATCTCGCCGGTGAGCAGCCGGATCTTTGGCGAATCTGCATCCAGGTGATCGCTCAAGGTGGCCCGTTCGGCTTCTTTGGCCGCGACTTCCTGATCAAGCCGCGCGATCATTTCCATGGCCAATTCGGCGTTGCTTTCCGGATTGACCTCCTGGGTCGCCTCCCGATAGGCGATCATCTGTTTCCGGATCGCCTTCAGCCGGGCCTCGGCCCTTGCGACGGCTTCTTCGGCATACTTGACCGATTGCCTGCGGTTTTCCAGCGACAGCTGGTTCACGAGGGTTTCCGACCGGTCGAGAACGGTCTGCGCCAGAAGAAGCGAATCCTGCGGGTCGAAACTGCGGGTTTGGATGTAGATCACGCCGGACGTGGAATCGTAATCCACGTCCACCTTGCTGTTCCAGTAGCTGACTTTCTCCTCGATCGACAGGTCTGATCCCATCCGGAACAGCCAGTCGGCGCCGTCACGATTGTAGATCGCGTCCAGACTGACATTGTCCGGCAGATCCTGAACGATCGCCTGGCTTTGGAGGTAGTCATGAACGATGTAGCTGTTGGATGCGGTGGATTCGCCGCCGGAATCGAGCACCATTCCGAGAATCTCGGTCGCGGGCGTCTGATTGGCGCTGCGCAGCGCAAAGGCCGTCACGCTGTGGTACTGGTCGCTGGCCACGAAGAACATGTAGAACGTGAAGGCCATTGACGGCAGCGCGACCATGAGGGCAAAGCCGAACGCAATCAGCCTGTGCCGCGTTTTGGTCGACGCTTTCCCGGACGACCCGGGCAACGTCAGATCGAGCAGTTTCTGGGGGTCGAGCCCCGACTTCTTCAGCCGCTCGACGATCGAACGTTCCTTGGGCGCGACAACGGCGCCGCCCTTTTGCGGCATTTGCACAATGGAACTGTCTGTTTCTGCCACGTTGTCAGCTTTGGCAGGCTTTGCTGATCCCGACATTTCGTCACCTTACCTTCAATTCTGCTGACTGCTAGCGGCGTGCCATATTTTCATCGTGCATTCGAATTGCATCATCAATATTCGCAAAATAGCTTAACTGTCCATCCTCAAGCACGACGCCGGTCGTGCAGTAGTCCTTAAGAGCGCCGGCTGCGTGCGACACCATGATAATATCTGACGTTTGTAGTTTCTCTCTGAAAACGCGTTTGCATTTCTGCTGAAAGTTCTTATCACCTACCGCTGTGATCTCGTCCACTAGATAGTAGTCGAAACTAATCCCCATACTTACTCCAAAAGCAAGACGTGCCTTCATACCAGACGAATAGGTTTTTACAGGCATTTGATAGGCTTTGCCAAGTTCAGCAAAATCTTGAACATACTGAACAAGGTCTTCGGTATCGTGGCCATAGATTCTGGCAACAAAACGAACATTCTGTTCGCCAGTTAGACTAGGATTGAAACTACCCTGAAAACCCAGGGGGAAGGAAACGTTTGCGCGCCGGATGATCCGACCGGATGTGGGCTTGATGGTGCCGGAAATTAGTTTCAGTAGCGTCGATTTACCGGCCCCGTTTCGACCGAGCAGCCCGATACTCTCACCCCTGGGGATCGTGAACGAGACATCCTTGGCGATGTAACGGAATTCACCCTTGTGCTTGAAAGCTTTGGTCATGTTTTCAAGACGGATCATTTAGGCTCCCTCAGGCGGGCATCGAACAGCCACACAAGAAACAGACCAAACACAACAGAAAATACAGCCAAACCTATCACATAGGGTAAGTCGACATAGGAGGCGCGATAGGTGGGGTAGAAGCCCATTCGGAACAGCCCAACCAAGTGTACCAGCGGGTTCCACATCAGAACATCGCGATAGGGCAGCGGAATGGCTTCGGGAAGAAAGAACACACCCGAGACCATGAAGGCGGGTCGGTTGATAACACCCCAGATATGTTGGTACGTGCTGTTGAGGTGGAACCAGACGATGTTGGAGATACCGACGCCGGCGCCAAGCGTCAGACCAATGGCACTGGCGGCCAAGATAGGTCCCATCCGAATGGGTCCGATTTCGACAAAAAACGACATCACACCGAACAGCAGCAGGTTGACCACGAAGAGGGTTGCTGCCTGCAGCAAGACGCGCGAAACAATCGCGTCATAGGGACGAACGATTGGATAGTTGAGCAAGGCCCGATTGGCTTCGACCGCGTTGGCGACTTGGTCCGCAGTCGAACGGTAGATGTAAAACGATGCGTATCCAGTCGCGAAAAACAACATGAAGCTGCGGCCGAGCGGCGGTATGTGCGCAACAGCGGAAAACACGATCGTGAGGATCGCGATGAACAGCACCGGGTCCAGAACCGCCCACATATAGCCGCCGAACTTGTTGCCATATCGGGTGGTCATCTCGCGAATGATCAATGCGGAAATGATCGCGAACTGTTGTTTCAGGCTATCGTTGAACGGTTTTGAATACATAAAGCTGTTTTGTGTCGTCGTTCGGATCGTGGGATGCAGCGTCAGGTGCCATTAAATGAATGACCTTTCTAGCTATTTTGAGCCGGGTAGCTGCTTTTCCTCGCGATAACAACTAATCCAGTTTCATCTTGAGATCTGACTATGCCATCAATAATTGATCCGAGCCCGTTGTGCAATTGGCTGATAACGGGACGCAGGACCGCATTGTGCCGACGCGGCGGCAGTCCTAATTCGCAGCACGGTTGGCTATCGACATAGGCAATTGCAAGGACGCTGCAGCCAACAAGACGATCACCATGTTAGACGGCGATACCAACTATAGTTCTGGATACAAACTCCTTGGGGTGACCATCAGCATTCCACTTCGTCCCGGGCAGGTGAACGTGAATTGGCAGAATACACAGGAATAAATATTGATTGTGGGCCACTCGCACACGTTCTGTGTGGGTTTAAAACTGTCGCTCGTAGAAACGATTGAGAACCGATTGTCATTCATTTGCGAAGGCAAATCTGGCCTGAGCTGGTCACTTTCATGAAATGCGTCCTATTGGAGATGCGTTGATCTCGCCCGCATTAAAATCGCTTCGTTGCAATTTTCAGCCAAGGCAATCAACAGTATTTTTGTTTCATATTCGAATTCGACAGGCCTTTCAATGTAGTCTGTTCGCAGTTCCCTGAACTACCGTTTTAGAACGATGCACAAGTTTTGCCTAAAGAGATAGTTTGCTATTTCTTTCGTGCATGGACAATTTTGATTGTTGGTGCATGACTGGGCTTTGGTCCATCCGGACGATGGTTTCTGGTGCCGGGATCGGTGGCCCAAGGCGCTGTGTGGACGCTTGGTATTGCAAGGTTTCCTCCATTGTTCAATCAGGATTTGCGCTTCCTTTAGGCTGTAGAAGATTTCTCCGTCCAGCAGCTCATCTCGGAGGCTGGCGTTGAACCTCTCGCAGTATCCACTTCCCATGGCGAACCCGGTTCGATATACGCGGTCTTTGCACCCACAGCGTTGATCCAGTCCCTGACGGCTTGAGCAGCAAACTCAGGCCCGTGTTCCGATCTGACGTAGGCTGGTGGTCCACGCAGGATGAAGAGATCTGTCAGCACGTCAATCACGTGGGTGGAGTTCAGCTTTCGCTGCACTCGGATTGCCAGGCACCCCCGGGGTATACTCGTCCAGGATGTTCAGTGTCCGGAGACCTTTCCTTCATTGGTTCGGCAATGCACGAAGTCGTAGCTCCAGACATGATCAGGATACTCTGGTCGCAACCGGACACACGATCCGTCGTTCAGCCTGAGCCGCCCTCTCTTCGCATGTTTCATTGGTACTTTCTGCTTCCTCTCGTCGCCACAGATGCTCGACGCGCTTGTCATTCACATGTTAACCGGCTTCTCTGAGCAGAGCTGCAATCCGACGGTACCCGTAACGGCCATACTGGCGGGTCAGCTCAATCATGTCGGCCTCGAGACGCTCTTCGTAATCGCGCCCGATGGGAATCTTCCTCTGCGTGGACCGGTGCTGACTCAGAACACGACAGGTTCGGCGCTCTAACACGCCGAGATGCTGACGAATGTGATTGATGCAGGCGCGACGACGGGCGGGGCTCAGAAGTTTCCCTTTGCAGCTTGCGACAAGATCAGCTTTTCCAGAGTCAGGTCAGAGACCGCCTTGCGCAAACGTTCCTTCTCTTTCTGAAGGCGATTGAGTTCTTTCAGTTGGTCGGTTCTCATCCCATCATTTTGCTTCCGCCAACGATAATAAGTCTGCTCGGTGATGCGAACTTGCCGATTGGCATCAATGCGCGGCATTCCTTGGCCGACAAGGACTTCAACCTGCCGCAACTTCGAGACAATTTCTTTTGGCTTGTGAGGTTTCGCAGCCATTTTGATCCTTCGCTTTTCTAAACATAACGATGGACCACTTCAAAGGGGGAGGATCAACCAACTTGAAGACAAAAGAACGGCCCTCAAACTCGCTCTTAATGAGCCTTTGGCCTGTTGCCGAAAAGAAGGACTTCGAACCCCTAAATCACCTTGCCGTTCAATGTGTTAGGAAATGATCACATGGGAAAGTGTGATATGGCGGACAGAGAGGGATTCGAACCCTCGATACGGTTGCCCGTATACACGCGTTCCAGGCGTGCGCCTTCAGCCACTCGGCCACCTGTCCGTTCGCAAGCGGTAGCCGCTTGGAGTGGGCGCAATATACTCATGACGTGTTATTGCGCAAGCGCTTGCAGGAGTTTTTTTTGAGAACTCTGTGGCTTGTGGATTCTGTGGCAATCAAGGGCCTTCAAAGGCAGCCACATGGATCCTGTTTGCGCCAGAAAATGCGAACGGCCAAATCAGATCTGGAGCATGTTTGGGCCTAAAACTGCGTCGACAGATTTGCTGCATACATCAGGCTTCCGCTGCTGTTTGCCGGTGAATTGCAGCAAAATTCGTGACCGGGTCGCAAAAATCTCACAAGAATGTGTTGCATATCAATTCTTGTGCAAATTTTGTCGCTTATTTATCTAAGGAATACTCCGAGAGCAGAGAGTGCGTTTTTTCAAAGCACTCCATGGAGAGTATTAACTAGCTTAGACCGACAGAGCCGAAAGAATATCCATGACGAGTGTTTTTAAGTTTTTATTCCGCGTTTTGGGATACGCTTGTATTGCGATTGCGATTGTCGCCGGTATTTCCGATGCCAGCAGTTCCATTGCCTTGTCACAGGTGGAACTGCAACCGCTTGGAAAGCTTCTTTTTGATCTCTTTCCAGACAGCTTCCCTATTCTGCAGCCCGCTATTGAGCGGCATATCCATCCGGCCCTTTGGGACCCGGGCATTCTGACCGTGTTGACCTGGCCGGTCTGGGCGTTCTTTGCACCACTTGGTTTGCTTTTTCTTTGGATTGGCGCACGCCGCCGCAGGCAAACCGTTCAGTTCGCATAACGGCCACCTTGGGCCTGTAGCTCAAGAGGCCCTTGGAATATGGACATAACTGCTCCACATTCATGAAGATGAACGCGATTGGAATTGAGCCGTCCCGGCTGGACCGGAGACGGCTCAGCGCAGGAGAGTGCCATGTCCTTCATGACGATGTTGAGCAAGAAATTTTCGCTTCCCGCACAAGATGAAGCATTGCCGGGCCGGTCGGACGCAATTGTGCCAGGTGAGGCCCACTTCGTGAACGGTCGCTCGCTTCAGGGGCCTTACCCTGAAACTTTCAAAACTGTTTTGTTCGGCATGGGCTGCTTCTGGGGTGCTGAGCGGTTGTTCTGGCAGCTCCCGGGCGTTCATGTAACCGCTGTTGGATATGCGGGCGGTCATACGCCCAACCCGACCTATCATGAAACCTGTACCGGGAGGACGGGTCACACCGAGGCCGTTTTTGTTGTTTACGATCCGGATCAGACCAGTCTCTCCGATCTCCTGAAGGTGTTTTGGGAAAACCACGACCCGACGCAGGGAATGCGTCAGGGCAACGATACCGGCACCCAGTACCGTTCGGCGATCTATGTGGGTTCCGAAGAAGACCTTGCACTGGCCGAACAGTCCAGAGACACCTACCAGTCGGCATTGAAAGCCGGAAGCCATATGGCATCGATCACAACCGAAATCCGGCAGCTCGACGAATTCTATTTCGCAGAGGACTATCACCAGCAATATTTGGCGAAAAATCCAGCCGGCTATTGCGGCATTGGCGGGACGGGCGTTTCGTGCCCGACAGGTCTTTGATAACGGGTCTTTGACAATAGGCGGCTTCACTCCGGTGCTGGAAACGGCTCCGGGGTGTTATGTTGTTGTCTTGTCTGATCTAAGTATTTTTGACGAGACTATTAGGCGCGAATACAGCGACTTCCGCGTGTAATTTGTTTTTCGACTGCCAGGTTGCATAGAATTGCCGACAACCTCTTTTAATTTCAGATTTTATTAAAGTTACATGGCCAGAGTTAACTCATAGCGCTTCCGCGTTGAGGGTAAGGTTCATGTCTAAATCCGCAAAAGTTTTTGCGGCCGTTTATTTCCTGCTTTGCAGCACGATTGTGGTCATCGGGTCATTGATACCCGGCAGCCAGGGGTTGGTTGCCGTCTTTGCAAAGCCTTGGGGTGAAAACGCTCTTGAGGTCATTGCACAATCTGACGGTCAGGTGATCTTTGTAAACGATTCAACCTGGATCGCTCTCACGGAAGTCAGAAATTCAGACGATGTCGCCAGGCTTTACAAGTCTGGCGCCGGTTTCGTTGCCTCCTCGTTGGTGGCGCAGGCATGCGCCCGCTGGAGTGCAATTTCATTGGGGAGCTCAACATGACTGATACGGCAAGCCCAGCTTCGGGCCTGGACGCCTTCCGGGACAGTTTTGCCCGGATCGCGGTCTATTTTACCTGGTTCAACGTGCTGCTGGTCGTGGGGACGGCCTGGTGGAACGGATTTGTGTCAATGACGGCGGTCGGTGGTGCTGCGATTCTTCTTGGTCTTGCGGCAACCGCGTCCTGGGTCAAGTTTGGGGCGGGCGTTGAAACACGCCTGGCAACATCCATGTCCCTTGCGGGCCTCGTCGCCTTGTTCGTCGCCGCTCTTGCGACGCCTGCCGGTGAGGTGTCCTATCAGCTCGACGGTCACATGTACTTCTTCGCGGTTCTGGCCATGCTGGCCTGCTGGGTGGATTGGCGTGCGCTGGTCGCCTATGCCGGCGTCGTTGCCGTGCACCACCTTGTGCTGAACTTTGCCATGCCGTGGGCGGTCTTCCCGAATGGGGCTGATTTTGCCCGCGTGGTTTTCCACGCGACGATTGTTGTCGCTGAAGTTGCCGTCCTGTGGTGGATGGCCGACAGCCTTGCCAAAGCCTTCCAGGCTTCTGATCAGGCGCGCCATGAAGCGGAAACCGCGCGTTCGGAAGCTGAGTTGCTGCAACAGCAGACAAGCGAACATGACGAGATGGAGCACCATCGCCGCGAGGCAGTCAGTCAGCGCATCGATGCCTTCCGGGACGAAATCTCAGGTGCACTGAACAATGTCGGCGAAAGAGTGCGCGACATGCGCGGCTCCGCTGAAGAGCTTGGCGTTGTTGCAGAAGACACGACGGAACGCGCCTCCTCCGTGTCCGATGCCTCTGAAACCGCGTCCTCGAACGTTCAGATGGTCGCCTCTGCCGCCGAAGAGCTCTCATCTTCGATTTCCGAGATTACACGTCAGGTTGAGCAGACCACTGAAATCGTCCACCAGGCGACGGAAAACGCACAGACCAGCAACCAGAAAGTTGCTGGGCTGGCGGAAGCCGCCAACCGAATTGGTGAGGTTGTCACCTTGATCCAGGCGATTGCAGAGCAAACCAATCTCTTGGCGCTCAATGCCACAATCGAGGCAGCACGCGCTGGTGAAGCAGGTAAAGGATTTGCGGTTGTTGCCTCTGAAGTGAAAGAGCTGGCAACCCAGACATCCAAAGCGACGGAAGAGATCGGTTCTCAGATCGCAGCCATTCAGGCCGAGACGAAAGATGCCGTCAATTCCATTGGGGTCATTGCGGCGACCATGGACGAAGTCAACAGCTATACTGCTGCCATTGCCTCCGCGGTCGACCAACAGGGTTCCGCTACAGCTGAGATTTCCAGAAACGTTGCCGAAGCAGCCGATGGAACAGGCCGTGTTGCGACAAATATCGGCGGTGTACGGGAAGCGGTTGAACGCACAGGCCAATCCGCATCGTCTCTGACAGGTTCAGCCGATGTTCTTGAAACGGAAACAGAGGATATGCGCCGGGCGATCGACAGTTTCCTGAAGGATGTCGCCGCAGCCTGATGCTGCGAGGATAAAACGATGAAACAAGAGACCGGCTGGTGACCAGCCGGTCTTTTTTGTTTGGGGTCTGGAAGCCTCAAACCTTGACCGGATGACGCTTGGATGTCATGAGCCGCTTCTTATGAGACATTCGCGCCCAAAATGCGTGACACACTTGTCTCAAGTGTCTTGAGCAGTTCCAGAACCGGCCCATCCAGATGTCAGCCAATGCGTTGCAGCCAGGATCAATCCTGCTTGTTGATCTCCTCAAGCAGAAGTCCGCGCTTTTGTTCAAAAAGCCCTTTGAAGTTGTCTCCTGCACGCGTCTGGAAGACGTGCTCGACTGTTTGTCGAGGCTCGAGACCGCGCAGCAAGACGGCAGCTATGCCGCTGGTTTTCTGGCATATGAGCTTGGCTTTGCCTTTGAACAAAAGCTGCAGGACCGATTTGTCGAAACTGGTGAACCGCTCATGTGGTTCGGGCTCTATGATGCCCCGACCGAGCTGAGCCTTGATGAAGCCAGATCCTTTCTTGCCGGTATCGCTGCAGGGCAGGGGGCGGAGACAACAGCTCCGCAATTCGACATGAGCCGGCCGCAATACGAAGAGGCGTTTTCGCGTGCTCAGAAGCATCTGGCCCAAGGCGATATCTATCAGGTCAATCTGACGATGCGTGCCCGGTTCACGCACAAGGGCTGTGCTGAAAGACTGTTCCTGGATCTCATGCGAAGACAACCTGTCGAGTTTGCGGCGCTTGTCAGGATGAACGGCAGGACGGTGGTGTCCTTGTCGCCGGAGCTTTTTCTCGAACGCAGTGGAACTCGTCTTCGCACGAAACCGATGAAGGGCACCGCCCCAAGGGGCAGATCGGGTTCCGAGGACATGAGGATTGGCAAAGAGTTGGCCTCAGATCCGAAACAACGGTCCGAGAACACGATGATCGTTGATCTGATGCGAAACGATCTGTCGCGCATTTCCGAGACCGGCTCTGTTCGCGTGACGAAACTGTGCGAAGTTGAACGCTACCTAAGCCTTCACCAGATGACGTCGACAGTCGAGGCGCGTGTTCCGCCCGATGTCGGTTTTAGCGATATCATCAGTCGTCTCTTTCCTTGTGGCTCCATCACTGGAGCGCCAAAATTAAGCGCGATGCAGATCGCGGATGATCTGGAGACTGGTCCACGGGGCGTCTATACCGGCTCCATTGGATATCTGAAGCCCGGTGGTGATTTCCGGCTGAACGTCGCAATCCGAACGCTTCAACTGCGCGATGATGGAACGGGCGTGGCCGGAACGGGGTCCGGTGTTGTTTTTGAGTCCGGCGCTGCACCGGAATATGATGAATGCGCCTTGAAACTCAGGTTCATGAGCGAAGACTTCCCTGACTTTGAATTGTTGGAGACACTGGCATTCGATCCTGTGGATGGTTTATTGTTGCTGGAGCGTCACCTGCAGCGCCTCGAGAAATCCGCAAATTATTTCGGCTTTCCCTTCAACGAGGCGGAAATCAGATCCAGCCTTGCAGCAGGTGCAAGAGGATATGCTGGGCCTATGCGTGTGCGGTTGCTGCTCAGTGCAGAAGGTGACCTGTCCGTCACTGCTACCGACTTGACGCCGGTAGACGAGAAAACCGTCTTCAATCTTGTATTGGCTAGTGAGACAATCGATCCAAGCAATCGGTTCCTCTATCACAAAACCACGCACCGCGCCTTCTATGACGAGACCAGAACGCGTTATCAGGCAGAGACAGGCTGTCAGGAAGTTCTGTTTGAAAATGAAATGGGGTTTCTGACCGAGGGCAGCTACACCACGCTGTTTGTCAAAAAGGGCGGCCGGTTGATGACACCGTCTCTGAGGCATGGTCTGCTGCCGGGAACTTTCCGTGCAGGGCTCCTCGAACGCGGCCTTGCCTTTGAAGCTGATCTTAGACCGGCAGATCTGGAAACGGCCGATGAGATGTTCGTCGGCAATTCCGTGCGCGGCCTGGTAAGGGCAAGGCTTTTGACCAGGCAAGCATCACGACCAAGCGATGTTAGCGCTTCAGATGCTGTGCACGAAACACGCAAGGCCGGTTGAACGAAAGATGACAAGTGGTGATTGGCAGTTTGAGGTCGGGTTGCCGTCACCCTGTCCAAGGCAAGACAGTTAGCTCAGGCCACAACTCTTTCATGCGATCTGCTTTCTCAACATAGGTCTTTTCGTTTGGTTGCACATAATTGGGCACCAGACGCATGCCGAAAAGATTGGCAAGTCCAAAGGGAGCGTATGGTTTCAGGGTTCCGTCTTCGTTTATGCAGGCTGCAACCGCGTGCGTGCGTGCGGCATAGGTCGTCAGGGAGTCCATCGCGCAATCAAGCGGCCGGTAAGGCCGACCAAACCGTTGCTCGTACCACAAATGTACCCGGGCCTGGTTCCTGACTTCCAGAAGGTTAGCAAGGTCCGGCAGGGCTCTGTTGACCCTTTTGATGACGGTATCTTCGGCTTCATAGGAAAGATCGCTGCCGTCAAAATAGATGATGTCGAAATCCTTGATGCCATGAAGGACCGGACGACCCGTCATGACGTTCCAGACGGTTTGATAGATACCCCCCGAAACAAGCCAGGCGTCCGGCAGCTTGAGATCGCGCACCGCGGCAAGAATGTCGATCACATGCGGGATCGCTTGAAGGATTGCGACCAGAGCGGCGAGCCGCTCTTCTTCGGTTGACGCATAAGGGTCGCCCAACCGATCCCAGTCGGGAGTTCGTTCTGCATTTGTCATTCGGGATACCAATCGGCGAAAAGGGAAAGCAAAGCATATCCGATTCTGAAAGACGAGAAAGCCTGCCGGGACCTTCTTGCTGCTGGCCTCCCAATGATCTCACCCGGGCTGCACCAGATTCTGGTGTTAAAATCGGGCGACATCTAAGCAATCTTGCGGAGCTTGACAGCAACAGGCCTGACGCCATCTCATCAAGAGGACAAACCAACCAGGACTCTAGAGATGCGACCAGTTTCAGTTTCGTTTCCAGCCGCCGCTGCGGGAAAGTGTTTCGCGATTGCCATCGCTGGAACGGCGCTTTTGCTACCCACAATTCTGGACGCCGAGGCTCAATCAAGAAGGCCTTTGTCGACATCCATGACCTGTTCACAGGCGCAGTCAATGATCAACCAGCGCGGGGCCGTTGTCATGAGCACTGGTCAATATACGTTCGACCGATATGTCTCCAACCGGAACTTCTGTGAGCGGGGCGAATTCCTGGTGCGTGCCAACATTCCGACAAAGGACAAACGGCGGTGCACGGTGCAGCGCTGCGACAGTGCCAGCCCGTTTGAATTCAATCGATAGACGCTGTTTGCAGCATTTGAAGGAGCGGAGATGGCTTTTGAAGCCAACAGATCTTGCGTCATGAAGACGATCGGGAGTTTTGTGAGCGGTTTTCTCATCCTGCAGACTTCCGTCACCGCAATGGCGCAGACCGGAAGACCGGATACGCGCCAATTGACCTGTTCTCAGGCGCAGTCTCTGGTGAAGGATCGCGGCAGTGTCGTCATGACAACCGGTCCAACCACCTTCGACAAATTTGTTGCGAACGCCGGATTTTGCGAGTCCCGGTCAAACTCGCTCCGAGCGAGATATGCACCTACAAAAGACAATCCCAAATGTGCCGTCGGCTTCAGATGTTTTCAAAACAGAGACAACAGGTGACGGGCTGAGCACCGTTCAAAAACGGCACCCCGAAGCCGAATTGACTTTATAACCACTGCTCAATGCCACAGCGGCATTGCATTTCCTGTCCTTTTCACAAATATGAAAAGGGATGATCCACCTCGGGTAATCATTTTCATTTGAATAGTATTATTTGCCTGAAAGATCAGGAAAGGCCTTGCAATGCGCGGGAAAAATACAAAAAAACACCAAAAAAGTGCAGGGTCTTTGGCGGTAGGAGTGAGCATGTTGCTTGCGCCTTTGTGGGCCGCATCTTCAACAGAGGCACAAACACGACGGCAACCTGATACGACGCAGCTCACATGCGCGCAGACAACAGATCTCATCAACAGGTTCGGTGCGATTAATCTGAAATCCGGCCCGGTCAAATTCGACAGATATGTCGCCAGCCGCAATCAGTGTTTTCCCGGGCAGAATGTAAGGACGACGACCGTCCCGACCAAGGACACGATGCACTGTGGTGTCAGTGTCTGTGTTGAGCCGCGCGAAAACAACAACTAGGCCAAATAGTTCGGCCTTGTCGGCAATGGCAGACGTTCCAGTGACGCTGCGTGGCGGACCGCGCAGCGTCTGCTACCTTGCAAATTAGCCGCGGAGTGTCCCGCCAGTCGCTTTTTCGACATTGGCGATGATCTTCTTGGCGACAGCATCAATGTCTTCGTCGGTCAGGGTCTTCTGGCGCGGCTGCAGCATCACATCGATCGCGACCGACTTTTGATCTTCCGGCACGCCCTGTCCTTCATAAACATCAAACAGGGTCACGTCGCTGATCAGGTTCTTTTCCGCACCACGGGCTGCCTTCAACAGTGTTTCCGCAACAACGTCCTTGCCGACCAGGAATGCAAAATCTCGACGCACCGGCATCAGATCGCTTGCGTTCAATGCACCCTTGGAGCGCCCGCCTTTGCCTTTTGGCAGTGGCAGGGCTTCCAGATAGATCTCGAAGGCGACCAACGGACCTTCAATGTCGAGCTTCTGCAGGAGGCGCGGATGGATTTCTCCGAAAACGGCCAGTGTATTCTTCGGGCCGAGTTTCAGGCAGCCTGACCGTCCCGGATGGAAGGTGTCAGGAGCATCCGTATAAACCTGCAATCTCTCGACCGGGGCACCGATGGCCGCCAATGCTGCCTCGGCGTCCGCCTTGGCATCAAAGACATCAACACTCGATGCAGCACCTGACCAGTGCCGACCTGACCCCTGAGGTTTTGCGGTCCCGCGACGAGCGCCGCTCGCCACCATCTTCTGTCCCTCGGGCGTGTCGTCCAGAAACACCTGTCCGACCTCGAAAAGGGCCACATCGCCGAAGCCACGATCCGCATTGCGCTGGGCAGCAGCCAGCAGACCCGGCAGCAGGCTGGGGCGCATGTCCGACATCTCTGGCGAGATTGGATTGGCAAGTGCCAGCTCCGGCGCGCCACCGCCGAACAGGTCTGCCTGTTCAGCCGAAATGAATGACCAGGTCACGGCCTCGTTGAACCCGCGTGCGGCAAGCGCCCGACGGGCCCTGTTGCGGCGGATCTGGCTTGTCGTCAGCACTTTCTGGTTCACGGTGCCTGTGCGTGGCAACGGGGTGAACGGCACTCGGTCGAGGCCGATGATACGCACCACTTCTTCGACCAGATCGGCTTTGCCTTCAATGTCCGGGCGCCAGCTCGGTGCTGCCACTTTCACGGTGTCACCGGAGCCGGAAATCCAGAAGCCAAGGGACTTCAGCGCGAGATTGATTTCTGCAAGCGAGAATTCAACGCCGGCGAGACGTTTCACTTCCGAATAGGGGAAATCAACGATGTTGGTGCTGTCTGGTACAGCGCCAGCCTGGGTCGCCTCTGAAGCTTCTCCGCCACAAAGATCCATCACCATGCGTGTCGCATATTCAAGGCCGGGCATCATGTAGTCCGGGTCGACGCCACGCTCGAAGCGATACCGCGCATCAGTGTTCACACCAAGCTTCCGGCCCGTGGCGGCAATATCGTCTTCATCCCAAAGGGCCGATTCAATCAGCACATTGACGGTGTCTTCGGTGCATCCGGACGGTTCGCCGCCGAGAATGCCTCCGAGGCTCTCCACGCCGTTATCATCTGCTATGACGCAGATCGTGTCGTCGACGTCGTACGATTTGCCATTGAGGCCATCGATCTTCTCACCGGTCCTACCGCGGCGGACGACCAGATTGCCGTACACTTTGTCCGCGTCAAAAACGTGAAGCGGACGACCCTGATCGAATGTGATGTAGTTGGTCATGTCGACGAGCGCGTTGATCGGTCGAAGGCCGATAGCCGTCAGACGATCCTGAAGCCATTTTGGTGAGGGGCCGTTCTTGACACCCTTGACCATACGCAGGCCGAACGCCTTGCACATCGCCTTGGTGTCGCTGAAGTCGAGCGAGATATCGACGGGACAAGGATATCCGCCGCGGATCTGTTCGTGGCTGCGTTCTTTCAGTTTACCGAGGCCGGCAGCTGCCAGATCGCGCGCAATGCCGTAAACGCCGGTACAGTCCGGGCGGTTTGGGGTCAGGCCGATTTCGATGACCGGTTCGTCAAGGCCTGCCCATTCGGCATAACTCATGCCGACCGGGGCGTCTTCGGCCAGATCGATGATGCCAGTGTGCTCGTCCGAAAGCTCCAGCTCACGTTCGGAGCACATCATGCCAAAGCTCTCGACATCGCGGATCTTGCCGACGGACAGCGTCACATCAAGACCGGGAATATAGTCGCCGGGTTTCCCCAGAACACCAACCAGTCCGGCACGGGCATTAGGAGCTCCGCAAACGATCTGGATCGGGTCGCCTTCGCCCGTGTCCACCTTCAGAACGCGCAAACGGTCGGCATTGGGATGCTGTTCAGCTTCCAGAACCTTGGCAATCCTGAACGGCTTCAGCCGGTCGGCCCTGTTGGTGACTTCTTCAACTTCCAGGCCGATCATGGTCAAACGTTCCACGATCTCTTCCAGGCTGGCGTCGGTGTCCAAATGGTCCTTGAGCCAGGACAAGGTGAATTTCATAATCTTTACTCTTCAATCGGTCATGCGGCGCTAGTGGGCCGCAAATCTGGTCAAATTGCCGGTCAGTTACTCAGTCGGTGAACTTCGGGCAGCAACGTGGCGTCGGCATAGCTCACTGCAAAGCGGCGGCCGATGTCGGAAAAGTCCTCGGTCCAGCGACGCACCATGTCCGGCGTGATCTGATTGCCGGTTGCGATTGCCTGCGCCGCTTCTGTCTCGATCCGGTCGCGAAGGATGCCGAGCTCAAACTGAGCCGCATATTCCGCGCGGTACTTTCCGAGCCAGCCCATGGCGACGATCACAACCATCACCAGAAGAGCCGCGGTGCTTGTCAGTCCCGCCCATTTGGCAGTGCCACCGATGCGGCGGTCGCTTGCAATCAGGACGATCGAGGCGATGGTCAGAAAGGCCACGATATAAATCGCCTGAAGAAAGCTCTGATACTTTTCCGTGGAGCTTGCCTCATGGCTCGCTCTCAGGCGGGTGATGCGGTCTCTGAGATACAGCAGCGAATCGGCTTCCGTTCCGAGCTTGTCGCGAAAATAGGTATCGCAGAACCGCAGTCGCCCACGGCTTTCGATTTTTTCAGCACAGGCTTCCAAAAAGGATGTTGGCGTTGGTACGCGCGCGTCCTTGTCGGTGGTCTGCGCTGCAGCTGGCAAAACAGCTGCGAACGAAAGCGCTAAAGCGAGAAAGAGCCGGGTCAGCAGTGACATGGATGATCGCCCCCCAAAGGTCCAGAAGATTAACTCGACAACCCGCCGAACAATGTCGGCAGGTCAAGCGGGCGGAAGCCGTAGTGCTGTATCCAGCGCACATCCGCGTCAAAGAAGGCCCGAAGGTCCGGCATGCCATATTTGAGCATGGCTATCCGGTCGATACCCATGCCCCAGGCAAAGCCCTGATAGACATCGGGATCGAGGCCGCAGTTGCGGATGACGTTCGGATGCACCATGCCGCAGCCTAGAATCTCAAGCCAGTCTTCGCCCTGGCCGATTTTCACTTCACCGCCGGACCGATCGCACTGGATGTCAACTTCCATGGACGGCTCGGTGAACGGGAAGAAACTTGGCCGGAACCGCATCTTTATGTCATCCACCTCGAAGAACGACTTGCAGAATTCGCGCAGGACCCATTTCAGGTGGCCGAAGTGGCTGCCCTTGTCGATGACAAGACCTTCCACCTGGTGGAACATCGGCGTGTGGGTTTGGTCACTGTCACAGCGATAGGTTCGTCCGGGAATGATGACGCGGATCGGCGGTTCCTGTGTCCGCATGGTCCGGATCTGAACCGGAGAGGTGTGCGTGCGCAGGAGCAACCGTTCGCCATCGGCCTTCTCGTTGAAGAAGAACGTGTCGTGCATTTCGCGCGCCGGGTGGCCCTCCGGGAAGTTCAGCGCGGTGAAGTTCAGTTCATCGGTTTCAACATCCGGACCTTCGGCAATGGAAAACCCCATATCGGCGAAGATCGCCGTGAGTTCATCAATCACCTGGCTGACCGGGTGTATGCGGCCCGTCTCGGTTGCTGCCGGGCGTAGCGGAAGGCTCACATCGACCTTTTCGCTTGCAAGGCGCGCCTCGAGAGCGGCTTCCGCCAGAACATCCTTGCGAGCGGATATAGCGTCAGTGATCTTTGCCTTGAGGCCGTTAAGCGCCGGCCCCATGACCTGGCGTTCATCGGGCGTCATCTTGCCAAGCGTCTTCATTTGCTCGGAAATCTTGCCCTTTTTTCCAAGGGCCTGGACGCGGACGTCCTCCAGAGTGGCTTCATCATCCGCACCGTCAATGGCGGTCAGAAGTTCGGATTCAAGTGTGTCGAGATTGGACATGCGTGCTCGGTGGTCGGTTCGCGCTGAGTTGCGCGCATCTGTGTCGAAACTGAAAGTCGGGACCTTTTAGCGAATAATGGCGCACAATGCCACGGCCTCAAACGCATTATTGCGTGAGCCCCGAGTGAAAAGAAAAGCGCCGGAAGAAGAGCGCGTTAGCGCATAAATCGCCCGCAAGCGGGGCCCTGCAGCTCACGCAGACGCACACAAACACCCGGCTGCGACAGCAGAGCGTTGGCTTGGCCGGAACGGCAAATATGTGCGATGCGGTAAATCATGGCCGCCAATTTACCGAATGAACGGGGGAAGGCAAGCGGAAAAGGTGCAAGGTGAATTCAGGCGCAGACCGCTTTCACCCTAACAGTGCTGGGTCACGCACCCGCACAAGACTAATCAACCACCACATCCGCCCCTTTCGGTCGGCCTATCGACGTTTGCAGCTCTTCCTTGAGCCAGTTCCCGAAGGCCTGTTTCGCCCTGGTTCTTGGAGCGTTTTTGCCGCTGATCAGCCAGTACCCCAATCCGGTTGCCGGTCTTTGCGGAAAAGGGGAAACAAGCTGGCCGGACTTCACAGCGTAGACGGCTAACGTTTCCCAGGCGAGAAAGACCCCCTGGCCGGCAATGGCAGCGTCAAGGCAAAGCGAGCCATCCGAAAAGGTTGGCCCGTCCTGAAGGATGCTCTCGTTAAGACCAAAAAGGTCTAGCCATGTCTGCCAGGAAAACATCTGGCCCGGGTCGCGAATGATGGGCAAACGGCCGATGTCTTCAGGGCCTTTGATCTGATCTGCCAATGCTGGGCTGCAGACAGGGAAAACTCGCTGGTTCAACAGCTTTTCTGCGTTCAGCCCTGGATAGGGTCCTTCACCAACACGAATGCACAGGTCGACATCGCTGGCGTCCGGATCAACCAGATCGACGGTCGCCTCGACGCGGACACGCACATCCGGGAATGCGCGGTTGAATTTTTTCAGGTGCCAGACCAGCCACTTGCCGGCGAAGACAGGCGCGACAGAGATCGTTAGGGCATCTTCACGACCTCTTTGCGTCGTAGCGATCGCGGTCGATAGCGAGGACATTGCGGACGTGAGATGTGGCTGCATGGCCAGGAGATGAGGCGTCGGCAGCAACAAACGGTTTTGCCGTTCAAAAAGCTGAACGCCAAGCTGGGCTTCGGTCCTTTGAACCTGTTGACTGACAGCACCCATCGTTACGCCAAGTTCCTCTGAAGCGGTTTTGATTGAGCCCAGACGCCCAACTGCTTCGACAGCTCGTAGGCCTGACAAGTGTATGGAGTTCAGATTTTTCATTTTAGAAAAACTATACTGAAAATCACAAAAAGTCGATTTATTTATCGAAATTCAGAGCATATATATGAAGTCAAGCTAAATTCAAAAGAAGGATTTGGCGATGAGAAAAACAATAAAAAGGAGACTTAAACTCATGATGAAACTGTTTATGCGACGCCAATTCAGAGCACGGCCAGCTTCCGCTTACGATCGGACCGACCCGCTCTCCCATCCGGCGATCCAGCGTATGAGCCAGCGTGAATTGGCAGACTTGCCACTCGGCAGGCTTTAACAGCAACCGACCGGCTGAAACGTCGGTCGATACAAAATTGATCGACCCGAAAGGGTCGGTTGGAAACACAGAAAACGGCGCTTGGATCCCTTCCGGCGCCGTTTCTGGTTTTGCCGATAGCTCAACACGCAGCCGCTTTGCATTTCATGCCTGACACACTTGACTTGGAGTGACTTCAACCCGGTAGGATTTTTACAAATCCAGCAGGTGAGGGATATGAGGATATCGGAAGCATCGGCGAAGTCAGGCTTGAGCGCGGACACTATCAGATACTACGAGAAATCCGGGCTCGTTCCTGCAATTGAACGCGGCCCCGACGGCTTGCGCCAGTTTACGGGCGAGAACATCGAGTGGCTCACACTGCTGTACTGGCTTCGAAAAACCGGAATGCCGATGAAGGAGATGCAGCGTTTTGCGGCGCTCTACCGCCAGGGCGAGACCACCATCGGTGAGCGCAAAGATGTCTTGTTGAAACATGAGAAGCGCCTGCGCCAGCGGAGGCTCGATCTGGATCGATGCCAAGAAGTGCTGGCCCACAAGATTGCGACCTACAAAAAGATTGAAGGAGGCCTTTCATGAAGATCATTTTGGTCGGCGCGTCCGGTGACGTTGGAAGAGCCGCTTATGCAGAGCTCGCTTCGCGCCATGATGTCGTTTCAGCCGGACGTTCATCTGGAGATATTCAGGTCGACTTGACCTCTGGAGACAGTATCGAGGCAATGTACCGGCAAATCGGCCCCGTCGATGCTGTTATCTCGGCCGCCGGTGAGGTGGAATTCGGGCGTGTGAGCGACATGACGACAGATAAGTTTCGTTTTGGTCTGGAGAACAAGGTGCTCACTCAAATCAACCTCGTTCTGTTCGGGTTGGAGACGGTCCGCGAAGGTGGGTCCTTCACGTTGACGAGCGGCATCCTGGACCGTGACCCAGTTCGGATGGGAACGGGAGCGGCAATCGCCAATGGAGCTCTGGGTGGGTTCGTGACTTCAGCTGCAATCGATTTGCCACGAAACCTGCGACTTAACGCGGTCAGCCCGGGTTTGCTTGACGTCTCCGCTGATCAATACGGGGCCTGGTTCCCGGGCCATGATCCCGTATCGTCCAAGAGGGTTGGTCTTGCCTACGCCAAATGCGTTGAAGGCGGGATTACCGGCAAGGTGGTCGCCGTTGATTAGCATTAAGGCCGGTATCCTTTGATCTCTCAGGTCGGAAGCGCTTTTTCCGCATATTGCGCTATGCCATGCCCGAACGACCAGTTTTCCGGATTGGTCTCGACCAGACTGATGAAGACATCTTCCGGCCGTACGCCCAATTCACGCACCAGACCGTCCGCAATGCGCTTGAAGAGTGCTTGTTTCTGATCGGCGCTCCGCGTGTTGCTGACGGTCAAACGGATCAAGATCAGGTCGTCGGACCGGGCGATATTCATGTAGTGTCGGCCGAAGTCAAAGTCCTCGGTGGCATATTCAGTCAAGGTCATGAACCGATCGTCCTCCGGAACATCGATCGTCTCTCGCATGGATAAGTAAATCTCATTGAAAAGCGTGCGTTTTTGAGTCTCGGTTTTTGAGCCCTTACGAATGGAAATCTGGGTGAGCGGCATATCGACCTCTTAGTGTTCATGGCTGTAAGAGGACGCTAATCGGCACCTATGCATGAATGAAACAAATCTTTGATATATTTATAATTCGAATTTATAATAGATAAATGACTGATCTCGATCCGGACCTTCTTCGGGCCTTCATTGGCGTTGCAGAAACCAACAGTTTTACCAAGGCTGGCTTGTTAACCGGTGCGAGCCAGTCGGCTGTCAGCATCAAGATCAAGAAGCTGGAAGAGCGGCTCGGGAATACATTGCTTGCACGGTCTCCTCGATCTGTTCAGCTGACGGCATTCGGCGCAAGGTTTTTGAACGATGCGCGCGAATTGATTACGTTGCACGATCGGGTGATATCGCGGGCTAACGGCAAGGACACCCCCAAACAGGTTTTATTGGGCATCAGTGACCACGCAGCCGGAGCCCGACTTCCAGAAATCATCGCGAAGCTCAGTCTCGAACTGCCGGAGTGCCGCTGGCACGTAACGGTTGGGCTTTCTGGCAGTCTTTTTAGTGACTACAAGTCGGGTCTGTTCAATGCCGTCTTGGTCCGCTTTGAAGATGTTGAAGCCACGGGTCAGACAGCCTTTGAGGAAGAACTCGTCTGGACGGCCTCAAACGACTTTCAATGGCAAGCGGGCAGTAACTTGCCGCTGGTGGCGTTGGCCAGCAGTTGCGCATTGAGACAGCTTGCCACAAATGCTTTGAACACGGCAGGAGTGGGGTTTGAGGACGCCTTTGTCGGCACGGGTGTCGGCGCGGTTCAAGCGGCCGTCAGCTCTGGCCTCGGCATAGCCTGTCTCGACAAGCGCAACGTACCAGGTGGTTGCCGGGATATCGGTGCAGAGTACCAGCTTCCAAAGTTGCCCAAGACCAGAATGACCCTCTACAGCCGGGAAAAAGCAGCAATCGGTTCTGCGATCCTGAGGGCGTTTCGGGCCGCTTGAGCGGCCCGGAATTTTGAGGGTGACATAGCAGCTGCCGACGATCCCGACCGTTTGAAAGCAGCCGACGGTTCACCGGCACATGGACAGTCTAATGAACCGGCAGCTCTCTCACTCTTCCATCTTCAGGGCCTGGATAAAGGCATCCTGCGGGATTTCCACCTTGCCGAACTGGCGCATCTTCTTTTTGCCGGCCTTCTGTTTTTCCAGAAGTTTGCGCTTACGCGTGGCATCACCGCCGTAACACTTGGCGGTCACGTCCTTGCGCATTGCGGAGATGGTTTCGCGGGCGATAACCCTGCCTCCGATCGCTGCCTGGATCGGAATCTTGAACATGTGCCGGGGGATCAGCTCTTTCAGCTTTTCGCACATGGCCCGCCCACGCCGGTCGGCCTGACTGCGGTGTACCAGGACCGAAAGCGCGTCGACCGGTTCCTCGTTGACGAGGATGGACATTTTCACCAGATCGCCGGCCCGATAGTCTGACAGCTGATAGTCGAAGGAGGCATAGCCTTTTGAGATTGATTTCAATCGGTCGTAGAAATCGAACACGACTTCATTGAGCGGCAGGTCGTAGGCGACCATGGCGCGAGACCCCACATAGGATAGTTCGACCTGAATGCCCCGACGCTCCTGACAAAGTTTCAAGATGCCACCGAGATAGTCGTCTGGTGTCATGATGGTGGCCCGGATCCAGGGTTCGCGGATCTCGGAGATCTTGACGATATCCGGCATGTCGGCCGGATTGTGCAGCTCAACGTCCGACCCATCGGTCAATGACATCTGATAGACAACGGACGGCGCGGTCGCGATCAGGTCGAGATTGAATTCGCGTGAAAGACGTTCCTGGATGATCTCCAGGTGCAGCAGCCCCAGGAAGCCGCAACGAAAACCAAAACCGAGTGCAGCAGACGTTTCCATCTCAAAGGAAAAACTGGCGTCGTTGAGGCGCAGTTTGCCCATCGCCGCACGTAAATCCTCAAAGTCATTGGCATCGACAGGAAACAGCCCACAAAAGACCACCGGCTGCGCAGGCTTAAAGCCCGGCAATGGTTCATCGCAGGGTTTCTTGTCGAGCGTAATCGTGTCACCGACACGCGTGTCGGCCACTTCCTTGATCGACCCGGTAATCACCCCGATCTCGCCGGCTTTCAACTCTTCGACCTGAAGGAATTTGGGCGTCATGACGCCGACCCTGTCGACGTCATAAGAAGCGCCGGTCCCCATCATCTTGATCTTCTGGCCCTTCTTGAGAGAGCCATTGATGATGCGCACCAGGACCATCACACCAAGATAAGTATCGTACCAGCTGTCGACCAACATCGCCTTGAGCGTGTCATCAGGATCACCATTGGGTGCCGGAAGCTTTTGAACGATTGCTTCCAAAACGTCTTCAACACCAAGACCCGTCTTGGCCGAAATCATGCAGGCTTCAGACGCATCGATGCCGATCACGTCCTCGATCTGTTCCTTGATGCGATCAGGTTCAGCGGCAGGCAGATCGATCTTGTTCAGGACCGTGACAATTTCGTGGTCGTTGTCGATGGCCTGATAGACGTTGGCAAGCGTCTGGGCCTCGACGCCCTGAGAGGCATCGACCACCAGCAACGATCCCTCACAGGCAGCAAGCGACCGGGAGACTTCATAGGCAAAGTCCACATGGCCAGGAGTATCGATCAGGTTCAGCGTGTATTGCTCGCCGTCCTTGGCATTGTAAACGAGCCGGACTGTCTGGGCCTTGATCGTGATGCCGCGCTCGCGCTCGATATCCATGGAATCGAGGACCTGTTCGGTCATTTCCCGATCGGTCATGGTGCCGGTCATCTGGATCAGCCGGTCAGCCAGGGTCGACTTGCCATGATCGATGTGGGCTACGATGGAAAAGTTTCTGATGTTGGAAAGCGTCTTCGTCGTCATGGCCGCCCCTTTACCACTGCAATTCGATTTCGCCTAGTGGATTGAGGGCATTGAGCGCCGAAATCCGTTGGTTTTTTGACGATCAACTTTTTCCTTGAAGCACCATTCAATGCAAAGCGCCGTCAATACGTGAATTGACGGCGGCAAGAGCGCTAGAAACATGATGTGACTGTTTCGGTGCTCGACTATGTTTTGTTGGCAGGGCAGTGCGGAAAATCGCACGAAGAAGACAAGAGATCGATGATGAAAATTCGCAACGCCGACCCGAAAGACATTCCAGAAATCCTCGCGCTCTATAATCATGCCGTCAGAGAGACAACGGCTGCCTGGACGACAAGAGAGGAAACCCTCGAAGAGCGCCTCAACTGGTTCGAAAATCGTCAATTGGCAGGTTTGCCGGTGTTGGTGGCGGAAACGGAAGAGGGCAGCGTCGCCGGTTTTGCCAGTTACGGATCCTTCCGTGCAAAGGAAGGCTATCGTCTGACGGCCGAACACACGGTCTATGTTGATCCGAGGGTGCAAAGGCGGGGAGTTGGGCGCAAGCTTCTGACACAGTTGATCTCAACCGCAACGGCAAACGGATATCATGTTCTGGTCGGCGTGGTAGATGGCGACAACGCTGCATCAATTGCCTTACACAGTGCTGTTGGTTTTGAGGTCACCGGACGCTTGCCGCAGCTCGGAACCAAGTTCGGACGCTGGCTGGATCTGGTATTCCTGACAAAGGTGCTCGACGAAAAGGCGGCAGCTCCGGTGGGCTAGTTCGCTTTCAGCACCGTTCTGCAATCTCGGGGCAAGGCTGCCAGGGCCATCGGGCGTTTCTTGACCACCTTCGGCTTCTCGCCTTTCTTGGGCGGGTTCTTCGGCACCCAGGGTTCGTCCGACAGCCAATAGGTCAGATGTTCGCCACAGCCATCGCCGGGCGGTGGCGGGTTCTGGTTCTTGCAGCCAACACTGCCGGCCGGGCAAGATAGTCGCACATGGAAATGATAGTGGTGGCCCCACCAAGGCCGGATCTTTCGAAGCCAAGCCCGGTTCTGTCCTTCCTCAAATTCGCACAAGGCTTTCTTGATTGTCGGATTGACGAATATCCGCGCGACCCGCTTGTCGGAGGCGGCCCGGCGGATCAGGCGGGCGTGGACGTCGGTCCATTTGTTCGGGTCGACACGGCGATCGGCACCTTTCACATCCAGTGGACCTTTCAACATTGAGATTGCCGAAATTTGTTCACGTTCCTCGGTGCTCAAGCGCCGGTTGGGCATTTCCCTGAGCCAGATGTCAGCATCCAGGCCAATCTGATGGCTGGCATGCCCGGACAGCATCGGTCCTCCTCGAGGCTGTGCCAGATCACCGACCAAAAGGCCATTCCAGCCGACCTTTGGGGCATCTGCTGCAAGATCCTTCAGGTAGGCGATCAGTTCGGGATGGCCCCAGTTGCGGTTCCTGGAAAGCCGCATGGCCTGCCATGTTGGACCATCGGCAGGCAGGACAGTTCCGCCGGCAAGGCACCCTTTTGCATAGGAGCCTATGGCACGGGCTTTTAACGACGCCGGACCGTTTGCAGCGCCGAAATAGTTCTTGGCTGGAAAATCGGGGTAAAGCACCAGCTCAGGTTTGCTGGCAACGTAGCCTTCAGGGACTGCACGCTTTCGTGCGGGCACCGGGGTGCCCGCAATTACCTTCAGGCTTGGTGTGTCGTCCGTCTGTTCAGCGGATGTCGGTTTGACGGCTGGGACGGGGACAACAGCCGCCAATGACGGGGGCGACAGCACGAAAAATGCAGCACCTGCGCAAGCGGTGAGTGCGGGCTTCAAATTGCTGGCTGCCGATCTCCAGTCCATGACCACTTTGGAACCTCGTGCATCAATGCCTCAGTGGAGCCAGTGCACGCCGGAGGGGTTTCCGGCGCCCGGTTCCACCTTTTTGCTTCAGGCAGCATGCACTAATTCTGTTGGTCCTGCATCCGTTTCCCTGTTTTCCGCGTGCTCTTTCAACATGTCAGCAAGGTCATCGAGGAATATCGTATTGTCACGAATGACAACGTCGGCTGCACCGTTAAGCGCAATGATGTTGCCGGGTCGGGCATTGTCCATGTCTTCGCCATCCGGCGCCAGTTCCGCATTCAGCCGGTAGTAGGTGACATTTGGCAGGTCGCCGAAGAGATGCGCCGCTTGATAGGCCGCAGTCTGGCTCTGGCCGTCGGAGAATATCGACAGGATCGGTACACCTTTTGAAGGCTGCATCCAGCCGAGGCCACCCCAGCCGATAGCTTCCTTGTAGGGGAAGGGTCGTTCAGGCGCCTTTCCGGTCCCGAGTGACAGGATGACGATTTCATCCTGATCCCATCCGATCTTGCGCGCTTCGAGATAGGCGGCAACGGCCGGGTCGTTCATGAAGACACCGCCATCGACTAGGGCTTCATCTCGCTTGCGGGTCAGATTCTCGACCCTGGCCGGCTCAAAGAAGGAAGGCGCTGCCGTGGTCGCACGCACGGCCTGCCAGAAATAGTAGTCATCGGGACGGCTGCCATTTTCCTCCAGCCCGTTGGTCATGAACACCGCCTTGCGCTGTTCAATGTCGTAAGCTGTCAGCACCAGCTTTGTGAGTGCGCTGGCCATGGAAGTCCATCCGAAACGCTCCTTCAGGAGTTTTTCAAGTGGCCGTGCATCATAGGTCTCGTCAAACAGGCCGTAAGGGTTGGTGACGGCGCGCGCCAGTCTGGTCGTGATCGAGTTGTTGAAGATATCACGCGCGTCACGTTCATAGAAAGCTCTGAGCTCGGCAATTGTCGCTGCCGCTTCACCCATGTTGCCACCAGGACGTGGTGCACTCAGACCGGCGGCAATCAGGCCGCCTGTAGACGTGCCTGCCATCAGGTCGAAGACTTTGTGCAAGCCTGCGCCAATGCCTCGCTGGTTGAGCCTGTTTTCAAGCGTTTCGAGAATACGCAATGGAATAAGGCCGCGAACACCGCCGCCATCTATAGAGAGAATAAAACGTCTTTTCTGGGCCATGATCCGTCCCCGAGTGGTCTAATCGAAAGGGGCTACGTCTTTTCGCAAAAGCGATAGGCGTCTTTTGTATCTAGGAACAATTTTTCGCGATAAAATACGACACCGCAATGGCAAAGCATAAACTGCAGGTTCGAAATTGCGAATTTGACGACCAATCGGTTAAGGCGTAGCAGAGATTATCTTCAAAAAAGACAGGTCCTAATTACTGCTTTACGCTGTTTCTTGCCGCTTATGCTCTTTATCCGTGTGGGGATTTTGGCATAGGATCGGATCTGGAAATCAACCCCGACAGGATGCCCCATGAATATCGAACTGCTCCGCAACCTTTGTGAGACACCGGGTGTACCGGGTCACGAACACCGCGTTCGCGACTTGATCCAGGCCGAAATCAAGGATCTTTTCGACGAAGTGACAGTCGATCCCATGGGTTCGCTTTTGTGCAAGCGGAACAGCCGCAAGGCATTGAAAAAAGGCGAACCGAAGAAGGTCATGCTGCTCTGTCATATGGACGAGATCGGGTTTCTGGTCTCCCATGTCACGGACAAGGGCTTCGCGCATGTCCAGCCGGTCGGAGGTTTTGATGCTCGCAACCTGTTCTCCCGGCGCGTGCTCGTGTCCACAGATGAGGGGGACTATAAGGGTGTGATGAACCCGGGCGGCAAACCAATCCACATTTCTTCACCGGAAGAACGCAAAAAAGTCCCTGAACCCAAGGAATTCGTGATCGATCTGGGCCTTGGGGAAAAGACCAAGGATGTCGTCAAGGTCGGTGACATGGTCACCATGGATGAACCCTTGATCGAAATCGGTGACAAGATCGTCTCGAAAGCGCTCGACAACCGTATTGCCTGCTGGCTGGGTATTGAGGCGATCAAGGGGCTCGGCAAGGTCAAACACGCTTGTGAAATCCACGTAGCCTTCACCTGCCAGGAAGAAGTTGGTCTGCGCGGTGCCCGCACAGCATCCTTTGCCATAAAGCCCGACATTGGCCTCGGCATCGATACGACCCTTTCCTGCGATACACCTGGCGTTCCGGAGCAGGATCGAACCACGGTTCAGGGCGCAGGCTTTGGTCTTCACGTGAAGGATTCAAGTTTCATTGCCGACCGGGATCTGGTGAAGGAATTTGAAGCGCTTGCGGAAAAAGAAAAAATTCCGTTCCAGCGCACGATGCTGGCCGCCGGTGGCCAGGATGGCGCCGCCGCTCAGCAAGCCGCAGCCGGTGCCAAGGCAGTCGGTATCGTCGTCGGCACCCGCTACATCCACACTGTCACTGAAATGATCCACAAATCGGACCTTCAGGCCGCACTGGATGTTCTGGTCGCCTACCTGAAGAAGGCATGATCTGGCAGGTCTTTCCTGTCCGGCTGGCATGAAGCTGGGCTGAGATTGGAAAAAGTGTAAGGCCCTGGGTCAAGTCCGGGGCCTTTGCCATTTGCGTATGATGTCCGGCTTTGTCGCGTTCAAGTGACCGGGCGCAGAAAGTGGCGGTCGTAGCGCCGAATGCAGGCTGTTTCTTCTGCGAACCGAAATGCCTTTTGGCAGTCCGCATCCTCCATACTCTTGGCACGATAGACCTCGTAGTCGGCAAGGGAGGAGAAGGAAAAAAGACAGACTGCAAGATCGCTCGGGCTTTCATGCGGCAGATAATAGCCATGATGTGTGCCGCCGAACTTTTCCACCAGCGGGATCCACATCCGCGCATATTCTTCAAATTCGTTCAGCTTCGCCGGTTCGATTTCATACTTGATGTAACAGGTAATCATCACGTGTCTCCCGTTGCTGCTGAACGACAACCATTTGTGCGTGCCGACACAAACTTTACAAGGTCAAACCGAAAAACCCCGCCAATGAGCGGGGCTTGGTGCTGTGTCAATTGCGGCTCATAAGATGAAAGTCTTGGCAGCGATCAGGCAATAGTTCCCAGGAGATTGGAGACCTGTTCACCGTTTCCCGCATAAAGCTCGCTCACAGACGCGCTCTGATAGCTGAAGGAGCTGTTCCCAAAGTCGCCTTCAATAGTGGAGGCGCTGGCTGAGCGAACGGAAAGCCCGGTTTCGCTGTCGAAGGAGACCCGCTCGAAGGAGACGAATTGAGCCGATAAGGTCTCACCGCCGATTTCCGCTTCAATTGTTGTCGTCGAGATCGTCGCACTCTCATAGGCAACAGACGCCGATGGACCTGCAGTCTCTTCGCCCAGGGCCACCTTCAGCTTGCCTGCTGTTTTCTGATAGTCCTCGACGGTTGCCAACGCACCCTCTTTGGCGTCTTCTTCGTCTTCACCTTTGCCCTTTTCGACGGCCGCTTGCAGCGCGGCAATCACCACCGCATCTTCTTCGGCCTTTTTGCTGGCAGTTTCCAGAAGGCTTTCTGCCGGTGCGGCCTGCTGTCCCTTACGCTGGCCGATTTCATGGCCGTGAGCATGGCCTTTTGGGCCATCCTGGACGCCATTCGAAAAACTGGCTGAAAATAGACTTGCGCTCTGGGTGGTGGTTTCGATCGAAATCTGCATTGTGCGTGGATCCTCGGCTCCCGGCCCGTTCTGGGCCGGCAAAGGTGCACAGAGGATCGCTCAATAGGGTTAACAGGCCATTAACCAATTGGTATCGGACAAGACGTCTTGGAAAGCTGCTCCTTCAGGAATTTACCGCCCAATGCCAGACCGCGCTCGTCGATGCTGTGGGGAAGACCGGCGAGTTTGTGCAAGTCACACGCAATCCCTGCCTGGGTGAGCGCAGCATGTGCAGTATCGGCGTGATAGCAGGGGACGACATCATCCTCAGTGCCATGCACGATCAGTACGGGACAGCTGGTTCTCACCTCGCCAAGGCGATCTGCGCCCGGCAGAAGGCCGGAAAATCCAACAATGGCGGAAGGTGAAGACTTTCGGCGTAATCCGCATTGCAATGCCATCATTGTGCCCTGACTGAAGCCGACAAGTGCGAGGGAGCTGTCATCCAGGTTATGCCGACGGAGTTCAGTGTCGAGAAATCTGTCGAGTATCGATTGCGCGGCCTCGGCTCCAATGCGGTATTCGTGCAAGGAGCGTTCCGTCAAGGCAAACCATTGGCGCCCGCCAAAAGCCTCGAAAGGCAAAGGTTCGGGAGCATTGGGGGCTATGAAAGCAGCCTCTGGCAACAGGCTTTGCCAGGCTCGACCCAGTTCGATCAGATCGCTGCCGTCTGCACCATACCCGTGCAATAAGACAACCAATTGGCTGGCTGTGTTGCCTGAGAGTGGATCAAGGCGCGGGCCATCCAGGACAAGGTCATTCAGTGGATCTGTCATCTCATTCCGCCGGGTTTTCTTTCTTTTCGTTACGAGCGCTAGCGGGCGTTTTTTCCTGGAGACGCATGAAGGGCAGGGCAATCAGCATGGAGGCCAGGATCAGGAGGCCTGCAAGGGCGAAAGGCGCGCCCGGAAAATAAACGGCAGCATCCGGTCCGGAGAAGTGGGAAAAGACCTGTGTCATCACAAATGGACTGAAGACCATGGAAAGACCTGCCGCACTGGAGATCAGCCCCTGAAGTTCGCCCTGCGCGTTGTCCGGAATACGATTGGACATAAGGCCGGTAAAGGCTGGTGTCGCCAAAGCACCGAAGGAGGCAAACGCGACCATGGCATAGGCCATCCAACCGGACTGCGCGAAGGAAAGTCCTGTAAATGCGATCAAATTGGCAACCAACCCGATCAAAAGTGTTCTGCCCGGTCCGAGTTTCGGCTCCAGGACGCGAATGAGGTATCCCTGAACAAAGGCGAAGCCGACGCCGACGAATGCCAGGGACAGGCCGATATCACCCGGGCTCCAGCGAAACACTTCCTCTGTGTAGTAGCTCCAGATAGCAGGGTAGACATAGTGCGCGATATCGAACAGGAAGACCGCAAGCAGGAGCGTCCTAACTGCGGGATAATGGGCGATCTGTTTCAGGGCGCCGAGGGGATTGGCACGCTTCCATTTAAACTTGCGTTTGTTTTCTACTTTGAGTGTTTCAGGCAGAACGAAATAGCCAAACAGGAAGTTGACAAACGACAGTGCAGCCGCAGCGTAAAACGGTGCGCGCGGGCCCCATTCGCCAAGAAATCCGCCGATCATGGGACCGAGCACAAAACCGACACCGAAACCGGCGCCAATCAGGCCGAAATTCTTGGCGCGATCTTCTTTGGAGGACACGTCGGCGATATAGGCTGACGCGGCAGCGAACGTGGCGCCGGCCACGCCCGAAAGCGTCCTGCCGATGAAGAGAATTGCCAGGCTCCAGGACAGTGCCATGATGAGATAGTCCACGGCCATGGCAAACATGGAGGCAAGCAGCACAGGCCGTCGTCCGAACCGGTCTGAGAGGTTGCCGAGGGTCGGGCCGCACGCAAACTGCATAAGCGCGTAAACAACGCTCAAAGCGCCGCCCCACCGCGCGGCATCACTGACAGGCAACTCGGTCAGTTCGGTCAACAGCGACGGCATGACGGGCATCATCAGCCCGATGCCCATCGAGTTGATGGTCAGCGTTACGAGTATGAAGCCGAGCGCACTGCGTTTTGAAAGACCGGTTTGCACAAAGCCTTCCTGGTCTGGTGTTGGATCCGACCGGAATGCTTTAGCGCAACTACTCTGCGGCGACCAGAGTTGGCTGCTCCCAGTTGCCCTTTTCGATATCCGCGATCTGTTGATCGATCTGTGTCATGACAAACCGGGAGAACGGGCCAAGGTGAACGTAGAGCGCAAGCATCATCATGACCGGTTTAAGCGCACGGAAGTTCGTAAAGGCCGTCTTTGCCAAGGTCTTCCAGAACGGACCGCGATAGGTCGTTTCCTCGAACGTCATGGCATACATCAGCCTGCCGAACTGCTTCATGTCGTGGAAAAAACCTGCGCCGAAGATCGAACCGTTGGCGCCTTTCATGTCCAGCATTTCCGCAACTTTCTGAACGCGACCAAAATAGGCTTCCGGACTGTAAACCCTGTCAATGACCTTCTTGAAATCCTCAAGGATCTGTTCGCGGGGACGAACGGTCGTGAAGTTGAGACCTGCTGTGCACTGGTCACCATGGACCGTATCTGGATCGTCCATGCCGAAATCCGCGTGCAGACGGCCTTCCTTGGCAAGCCGGCGCGTCAGCTGGGTATTGGGGAGCGCATAGAGAAGACCGGTCATGGCAACCGGAATGGCGGCCTCTTCGATCAGAGCGGAGATTTCATCTGCAACCTTGTCGCTTTCTTCGTCGAAGCCGACGATGAAGCCAGCCAGGACGAATATCCCTGCGTCATAGATCTTGTGAACGCTCTTTGCGATATCCCTGCGCGTGTTCTGTTTCTTGCGCGTTGCGACAAGAACTTCTGGGTCCGGGCTCTCGATGCCGATAAAGACGGAAAAATATCCGGCGTCCTGCATCATTTTCAGAAGTGCTTCGTCATCCGCCAGATTGAGGGAGGCTTCGGTCGACATTTCAAACGGATAGTTCCGTTCTTTTTGCCAGGCTGCCAATTCGGGCAGAAATCCCTTAACGGCACGCTTGTTGCCGATCAGATTGTCATCGACGAAATCGACATGGCCGCGGTAGCCAAGTTCATGGAGACGGTCGAGCTCAGCCAGAATCTGTTTGTTGGATTTGGTGCGCGGCACACGACCATAGAGTTCAATGATATCGCAAAATTCGCACGTGAACGGGCAGCCGCGCGAATATTGAACGCCGATCTGAACATAGTCGTCGAATTTCAGAAGATCGAAACGCGGGATCGGGCTTGAAGTGACGTCGGCCTTAAACTTTTCCGCAGTAAAGCGTCCTTTGCGGTCACCCTCGTTCCAGGCGTCAATGAAAGTGCTCAAGATGCCTTCCGCTTCGCCGAGCACTAGAAAATCGGCGGCTTCATAAACTTCAGGAGACGATGTGGCATCAGGTCCGCCAACAGCGACCGGAACACCCTTTTCCTGAGCTTTGCGGATCACGGAAAGGCAATCGGCCTGCTGTGGCAGCATGCCGCCGGTCATGATCATGTCGGCCCAGTTGAAATCTTCTTCTTCAAGCTCGCCTGTGTTGCGATCGACCAGACGAACATTCCAGTTCTTTGGCAACATGGCTGCAACGGTGATCAGTCCAAGGGGTGGTGCCGGATATTTAGCGCCAACCATCTCGCAGGTTTTGCCGTAGTTCCAAAAGGAACCGGCATTAAACCGCGGATAGACCAATAATACGTTGCATTCTGTCATGCTGAATTTCCTTTCGAACGGGCAATCCGTCCTAAAACTGGCGACACATTATCAAGTTTACACGTGGGCACAACAGTTGAAGTGTCAACGGTTGCTGCGACAAATGATTGTTGATGTGATCAGGTCGTTACTCAACTGGTGCGTTGATCTTCTGCAAATGAAAAATAAGTCCGTGCACATCCTTGCCAAGTTCGCGGCGTAGAACAACAGGTTCTTCCTTCGTGTAAGAAAGTCCTGCAGCCTCTGCGCTTCGTCTCAGGTAATCCGGCGTATGGGCATATCGCCCGGTTGGATCGACCCGATAATCGGGGCCTGAAGTATCAGCCAAATGCTCGACGCTTGCGATCAAAAGCCCACCTGGTTTGAGTGCCCCGCTCAAGGCTTTCATGAACGGGTCGAGATCTCCGAGGTAACACAGCGTATCGACGCAAACTGCAAGGTCAAAGCGGGTCGGCAGGTCCGAATTCAAGAACTCGACAAGTTCGACTTCAAGCAGGAAATCATAGGCATTGAGCGCAGCTGCTTTTTTCAGCATCCCGGGCGACAGATCGATCCCGGTCAGTTTGTCACAATGATCGCGGATCAATGGTCCACACAAACCGGTCCCGCAACCAAGGTCAACCACGTCCTGAAAAGCCTTGTCACCTTGTTTCGCCAGTGCAATCACTTCATCGGCGACCAGCTCCGGCGCCCGGTATCCAAGGTTCTTGAGAACATCATCAAAACTCTCGGAGAAGCTGTCAAAGTGCTCTTTGACGTAGGCTTCAGGCGCTTGGTCGAGCGCGTCGCCGCGTACCGCTGCAAGCTGATATTGTGCGACCTTGTTGTCCGGGTCGGCCGCGACAATCGATTCCAAGTGTCTGACTGCACGGTCCTGCCGTCCGAGCGCGCATAGAACGCGCGCATGCCAGACAGGGTCCGACCAAACTTCCGAGCCGAATTCCAGGCACCGCTCCAGGGCCTCGGCGGCCTCTTCTTTCTTTCCGGCAAGCATCAACGACAAGCCGTAATTGTGCCAGGCATTGGGATTTTCCGGATCCAGGCGAACAACTTCCGTCAGGATCGGCAGAAGGTCTTCATTGTTGTCCGCACCTTCGAGCATAAGACTGATATTTTTCCAGGCATCCTCATGGCGTGGTTCCAATTCGACCGCACGCACATAGGCTTCGAGCGCCTGGTCGGATTGTCCGCCGATTTTCAGGATATTGCCGAGATTGTTGTAGGCCGCAGCGTTTTTCGAATTCTGTTCAAGGGATTTGCGGATCAGGATCACCGCATTGTCCGCCTTGCCGGCCTCAAAATGAAGAAGTCCTAGAAAATGAAGCCCGTCCGCATGGTCAGGGTCTTCGGTCAGGACGTCCTTGTATGCCGCCAGGGCTCCTTCGAGATTTCCGCTGCGATGTGCATCAATGCCTTCCTGCAGCCTTGCATCTATCTGCATGTCGTCACTCGTTCTGCCAATAAAAAAGGGCGGTCAGACCGCCCTTGTTTTCGGAAAGACCTGCGAGTGACCTTACAGGACTTTCAAATCTTCAGCCACCATTTGCCCGCGGCGCCACTCCAGATCAAAGGCAACGAGCTGCCCTTCTTTCAAAGTGTCGATACCCGATCGGTGAAGGGCTGAGATTTCGACGGGGATGTCCTCACCGTCTTCGGGTTCGATGCTGCCGATACCTCGGCGCTGATCAAACCATTTTACGTTTCCATGTTGCATGGATCTTGCTTTCCAATTCTCCGTATCAAGGCGCATGTCCGGCATTGATAATCGCCGATTTCAACGCCTTGATGACAATGTTGAAGTTAAAACTAAAGTACTTGTCAGATCCGATCCGGAATAAAGGGTCGGTTACGCAGTCTAACAGGACCGCTTTTCACCGAATTGCAGTTCCGATATGGAAGGGATCTTTTGCCCGGCTAATGTGCGTGGGCTAATACATAGCTTCTATTAGTATGGTAACTAAATAATTAATGTCAAGGCAGGCCTACAGCTTGCCCAAGATGACATATTGTAGAATATCGACGACTTGCGCTGGTGTTTCCGTCACTGCGAGTGCTGCGGCATCCACCTCTTTCAACGGGTGCGTCAGCGACGGGTCGTGCATCACAACAAGTGACTTGCCAAGCGCTGAAGCGTAACCCGCATCGAACGCCGCATTCCATTGTTTGTACTTGTCACCAAAACGAACGATGACGACATCCGCCTTCTCGATGAGAGTTCGGGTTCGGATTGCGTTTAACTTCGCGCCCTTGTGATCGTACCAGAATTTCTTGTCTTCCCCACCCAGAATGCTGGCGCCACAATCGTCGCTGGCGGCATGATCGGTTACCGGCGCGGAAAAGGTCACCGGGAGATTGAGCGCCTTTACACCTTCCACAATCTGGTCGCGCCAGTCCGTATGAATTTCACCCGAAAGGTAGACGTTCCAATTGCTCATGATTTTGCCCGTTCAGGATTATGAGTTCAGTATTGAAAGCCGGTCGGCCGTGCTTTCAAGCTGGGGAGCATTGATGCAGCCGTCAAGTGCAGATGGGACGGGGGCGAGGATGCATTTTCCAAATCGGACGTTATAAGCTTCGAAATCGTTGCTATTTCGAGGTCAGATGCCAGACGCCATCCCACCTGTCAGGAACGCCCTGAGTTTCGATGATTTGAAGCCGGTTCAAGAACACCCGCGCAATTCTGTCGTCGGGATCTTTCGCGAGAATAGTTGCAAACAGCTTGTGTGCGTCACTCCAAAGACCGGCAGCAAATGCGTGGAGAGCCTCTTCGGATGTGGCTTGCAGCTCCTTCAGGAAAGGGGTCATGTCGTTTGAACGCGCCAGGGCGGTAAACACACTGGTCGGTTCGGTCTTGCCCTTCACCTGGATCCGGTCGACGGCCCTGAATTCAATACCCGACGCCGTGTCACGTGTCCTTTGACAGACCAGCAACTGGGTGCCGTAGATCTTGTTGGCACTTTCCAGACGGGCGCCGAGGTTCACCGTGTCGCCCATGATCGTGTAGTTCTTGGTTTTCTCCGATCCGATCGACCCGATAACAGCATCTCCGGTTGCTATTCCGATGCGCTGTCTGATCTGGGGAAGATTTTTCTGTAGCCCGGTCAATTCCGGCAGTTCATCCTGGAATGCTTGCATGTGCTCGATATTGCGGAGCGCGCTCTCCACCGCGAGCGTTGTCTGTCCGCCATCATCGCAAAATGGCTGCGCCCAGAAAGCCATGATCGCGTCGCCGATATACTTGTCGATCACGCCTTGCCGATCAGTGATTTCCGAGGACATCAAGTCCAGATACCGGTTGAGCACCCGAACGAGGCCGGATGGTGTGAACTGCTCGGATATGCTGGTGAAGTCCGCCAGGTCCGAAAAATAGGCGGTCACAACTTTCTTCTCACCGGCCGTTGCATCTTCATGATCGGCAATCAGTCCGGACACGACGCGAGGATCCAGATATTGCCCGAAAGTGTCCTTGATTTTTTGCGTCGACCGCAATCCGTCCACCATGGTGTTGAAGCTGCGGGTCAGTGTACCGATTTCATCTTGCGTACGCGGTTCCAGCTCGACACTGAAGTCTCCCTGCTCAACGCGCTTTGCACTCAAGGTCAAAAGCTTCATGGGGCGCAAAATGCCGGAGATCACGAGAGAAGAGAGCAGCAATGCAAGGGCTCCTCCTGACGCCGTTGCGGCGATGCTCGCATAAAGGGCCTGTTGCTCATGAAGCGCCGCCGTGGCGATCGACTGGTCCGTAAACTGGCTGACATGCTTGTGCAGCTCATCGAGATGCGCCGTCAGCTTGTCTTCCTCCTGCTCAAGCTGTTCTTCCAGTTTTTCACGTGTTGCCGGTGGCAGGTCGGCCGTATTCACCAGAGTCGATGCATGCGTATGGAAATTGTTGTGCTGCGTTTCGATGGCCACAAGCGCTGGATATAGCGCTGCCAGTTCCAGCTTGTCCTGCAGCGACGCCGACTGATCCTGCGCGGCTTTGACACGTGTTTCCGCTGATTTCAGCAGGCCTTCAACCTTGTTGGCGTGTTCCTCGAACCGTGTGAAATCGTCAGCGAGGCGTTCTTCGAGATGCTTGATCCTGGTTTGAAGCTCGGGGTGATCCCGCAGGAGCGCATCGATTTCTTCAACAGATTTGTCGTAGCTTAGAACTTCCAGCCGGTCAGCCCGCAACTCCGCCTGATATTTCTCGGCGCGTTCCAGATCGATTTCTTCCTGCAGCGTCACGACTTCAATTTGCGCGATCTCGTTACGCAGTGGCGAATAGACCTTTGAAATCAGTTGCAACTCGTTGTTGATCTCAAAAATCTTGTAGATCGAGAACGCCGCTGCGGCGGCCATAACAGCAAAAACAATGAGGGAAATGCCAAATATTTTCCAGGCAATACGCATCAGGCAGATCCTCCATAGGCACAGCTGACGACTGGCAATAGTACTTAAATATAGGCGTGCAGGTCCCGGAGCGCGACACGATAGTTGGGAAAGCGGAAAGAATACCCAAGCTCGTCCTTTATGCGCTGATTGGAAACCCTTTTGTTTTCCCCATAAAAGGAGCGCGCCATCGGTGTCAGGTCCGCGGTCTCGAAGGGAATTTCAGGTGGGGGTTCAACCCCGAGAAGTTCCGCTGCAAAGGTGACCACATCCTGAGGTGGAGCGGGTTCGTCATCCGTGACGTTGTAAATGCGCGTTACAGGATTTGCCATGGCAAGCGACACCGCACCAGCGATATCAGAAACATGTATGCGGTTGAACACCTGTCCCGCCTTGACAAGGCGGCGGGCTTTGCCCTTTCGGAAGTTTTCAAACGCATTTCGGCCTGGGCCGTAGATCCCTGAAAGACGAAAAATCTGAACAGGACAATCGTTCGATCTCGCGAACTCCAGCCATGCGTTTTCTGCGGCGACCCTTTGCACCGATCTTTTCGAAACCGGTTTGCAAGGCGTGTCCTCATTCACCCAATCACCATCGTGATTGCCGTATACGCCAACGGTGGAGAGATACCCGACCCATTCCGGTCGACCGGCGGCAACATCTTCGCGGTGCATGTTCAGCACGGGATCACCGGCATCATTCGGTCCGATGGAGACGAGAACATGCGTTGCCGATGCAAGCGCTTCGGCAATGCCTTCGCCTTTGGCGGTGCCGTCGAACAGGAAAGGTTCGATGCCAGCCGCCTTGAGCGTTTCCGCCTTTGCGGCAGATCGTGTGGTGCCGCCGATCCAGTCAAACCGGTCCCGGATCTCTTCAATGAAGGCCTTTGAGGAAAACCCGACACCGAAAACAAAAAGGCGCATGGTCACAACTCCAGATGCTTGCGGCGAACTTCGTAAAGGGCGATGCCGGTCGCAACAGCAAGGTTCAAACTGTCGGCCTGACCGACCTGTGGAATTCGGATCAATGTCGAACAGGCATCCGCCATGTCGTCCTCCATCCCCTTCTGCTCATTGCCCATGACCAGTAGCACCGGCTCCTTGTAGTCCGGTGTCCGGTAGTCGACAGAACCTTTGAGGTGCGTCGCTGCAACTGTGCCTGACCATTTTTCAGCCAGCGCTTTGAATTCGTCCTTGGTCATTCGGGCCAGAGGCACGTGAAAGAGCGAACCCATGGTGGCGCGCACCGCTTCAACCGCAAAGGGGTCCGTGCAATCACCAACCAGCATGACACCGGCTCCACCGACCGCATCAACCGTGCGAATGATCGTGCCGAGATTGCCCGGGTCCCGTATCCGATCAAGTGCGACCCAAAGGTTTGAACCCTTCGGATCAACTTCCGTGGCTGAAAGGAGCTTTTGTCCATAGACACCGACAACCATTTGCGGATTGTCCTTGCGCGTCATGGCGGACATGACAGCCGTGGAAACTTCCAGGATCAAGGCGCCGCGTGCCTTGGCGGTTGCGGCAGCTTTTTGTGCTATGGGGTTGTCACGCCCTGCCGGACCAAGGGCGAGATAGCGAACATCCCAACCGGCTTCCAGCGCATCGGTTGCCAGCTTCAGTCCTTCAGCAACAAACAGGCCCGATTGGCTTCGATGCTTGCGTTGAGCGACAAGCCCTTTGATTTCCTTGACGATCGGATTGGAGTGACTGGTGATCTGTTTCACCGCGCCGATGCGCTGAGATTTGCCGGATTGAGGCATTCTTTGCTCCGGGAGCTCATCAGGAGCCAGGGACGGGATTTGAACAATTTACGCTGGAGTATGCGCTGGCCCTTGTCGGGTCAAGGTTTTTGGCGCTGATCTTGTGGCGGGAGCAGTCTCTGTGTTGCCAGCAAAACCGAGTCGTTGATGTCTACCGGAAACGAAGTCACATCCAGCTTGCCGTCAATCGAGAGGAAGGACAGACCATGGACCTGCGTCCAGAGCGGAAATGCAGTCTTGATAACCCCCTCGGTGATGTCGTCTTCGCCAAGATAGCGCGCAACCTCTGCAAGCAGGACACCATAGCAACCGCGCCCAACCTGTTTGAGCTCTTCAATCCGCCCCGAATGGCTTCTGGTGCTGAACATGAGACGAAACGTGTGCGGCTCCCGAATAGCGAATGCAACGTAAACCCGGCCGATTGCAGAGATCGATTCAAGGGACCCGCGCGGATGTTCTGAGGCGCTTTGCGACATTTCCGCACCAAGGCGTTGAAGTCCGTCTTTGGCGACATCCGTCAAAAGATCGTCTTTGGAGGAAAAGTGCCGGTAGGGCGCAGCTGTACTCACCCCGGCCAGACGGCAGGCGTCCGACATGGAGAACCCGTCGGGGCCGTGTTCCTCGATCAATCGCCTCGCGGCAGCGATCAGTTGACCGCGCAAATCGCCATGGTGATAGGCGCTTTTCTTCTGGATCTTTTTCCTGGCCATTCTCAATGCTTCTAAATTTTTTCCGGCGAATCCCCTTGCGGAAGTTAATTCTTCTAACATATGTTAACAACAGTAACATAGTTAGTAATGTTCACATTCGGGCATCTGTCTGCACGAACGTAGATCGAAAATGCGATTACCGGACGAAAAGCGAGGGTGCGGCATGTCGGGAAAAACTCATGCACAGGATGCGGGAACGCAAAAGACTGGCCGTTTTCGTCGCCTAGCCCGGGGATTTGCAAGTCTGGCGACATTTTCCGTAAATGTCGGTATGGCGGCAGCTGCTGTGGTTATTGGCGTCACCACGATCCAGATGCGGGCAGCGGAAAGGCCGGACGTACAACCAGCGCCCCTCACCGAAGTGATCACGATCAACCCGGACTTTCAGACAGGATACGATGTCACGCGAAGTTTTGTCGGACGTCTGGAACCGGCGCGCAGGACAGACCTCGGATTTGAACTGTCCGGAACGGTTCGCGAAATTCAAGTGGACGAGGGCGGCAGCGTTCAAAAGGGCGATATCATCGCGGTTTTGGACACAAGATCGCTTGAAGCCGAGCGCCGTCGGCAGCAAGCCAATCGTCAGGCGACAGAAAGTGACCGGGAATTGGCCCAGTTAACGCTCGACCGCCGAACAAAGCTTAAGGATTCCGGGCATGTGAGCGATCAGGTGCTGGACGAGGCACGGCTGTCGCTCAGCCGGCTGGACGCTTCCCTTGCGCAGATTGATGCGGCAATCGAGGCGATCGAAATCAGTCTGGACAAATCGGTGTTGCGGGCACCTTTTGATGGCCATATCGGTGAACGCCTGCTTGACGAAGGAGCAACCGTCGCCCCGGGGCAAGCGGTTCTGCGGGTTCTTGAAAGCGCCCGCCCAACCGTTCGAATTGGTTTGGCACCGGAAGTGGTTGACCGGCTTCAGCATGAAGATACCTATGAAATCCGCATTGGGGACGTGATTTACGCTGCAGCGTTGTCTGGCCTCAGACCGGATCTTGAGACACGCACGCGGACGGTTGAATCTCTGTTTGAACTCGAGAACAGCACTGCTGCCCCGGGGTTCGGCAGGCTGGCTGAGCTCTCTCTGACGGAGCGGATCGCGTCTGAAGGGTACTGGGTGCCGACCACGGCCCTCAAAGAAGGTCCGCGAGGCCTTTGGACACTTCTGACCGTTGTTTCCCTGTCTTCGGAAGGTGCCGCTGTGGAATACAAGGTCGCCCGCGAGGCGGTTGAGGTGATCCACGCCGATGGAGGTCGCTCATTTGTCCGCGGTACGATCTCCAAGAACAGCGTCATTGTTGCTAAAGGCGTGCACAGAGTGGTCACCGGCCAATCGGTCCGTCTTGCGTCAAGTGGGGTTTAAGCGATGGAAACGCTGTTCTTTCGCCAGCCGCGACTGGTCGCCCTCACCATTTTGGTCATTGTCGCTGCGGGGCTGTCTGCACTCGTCGGGATCGGACGCCAGGAAGATCCGACGATCACCAACATCTTTGCAACTGTTACGACGGTTTATCCCGGCGCAGACCCTGCTCGCGTCGAAGCATTGGTGACGGAAAAGATTGAAGAGGAACTAAGGGAAGTGGAGGAGATCGATGTGATCGAATCCACCTCAGGCTCGTCGATTTCAATCATCCAGATCGAATTGCTTGACACCTTGTCGGAGGAGGTCATCGAACAGACGTGGTCTGAAATTCGTGACAAGATTTCTGATGCGACACGGGAATTTCCGCAAAGTGTGCAGGAACCTGAATTTGACACGGAAGGTGCAGGTGCATTCGCGTCGATTAGCGCTCTTGTCCCCAAACATGACAATGTCAGCCAGGCGGTCATGCTGCGCTATGCAGAGGCGCTCTCTGACATTTTGCGGAATGCGCCGGGCACTAAACAGGTTGAGATTTTCGGCGGCATTGATGAGGAAATACTTGTTCGGATCGACCCGGCCTTGCTGACGTCCCTTTCGTTGACAGTCGATCAGGTCTCTTCGGCGATCAGGGCCGCGGATGCCAAGGTGCAGGCCGGCCGTCTGCGCAATTCCGAAAGCGAATTCCTGATTGAGGTTGAAGGCGAAATCGCAACCCTCGACCGTATTCGCCAGATCCCGGTTTCCACTGGCACTTCGGGAATTGTCACACGAGTTGGTGATGTTGCGACCGTAACCAAAGGGATCCGGCAGCCTGCAGAAGAGCTCGCCTATTCCGATGGACGCTCTGCGCTGTTGATTGCTGCCAAGATTGCCGATGGACTGCAAGTCGACACCTGGATGGAGCGTGTCCGGGACAGGCTCGCGCAGTTTGAACGCGACATGCCATATTCCATCGAACACCAATTGGTCTTCGATCAAAGCACCTATACGATCAATCGCTTGTCGAATGTAGGCCTCAATATCGCAATCGGCATGTCGCTTGTGGTGGTCGTTCTGCTGGTAACGATGGGATTGCGCTCTGCTTTGATCGTCGCCATGGTTTTGCCGGTCGTGACGCTCGCATCGTTTTCGACCATGAGCATGATCGGCTTACCGCTGCACCAGATGTCCTTGACGGGGATGATCGTTGCACTGGGGCTGCTGGTGGATGCCGGCATCGTGATGACGGACGAAATCGGTCAGGCTCTGGACAAGGGCCTGTCGCGGCGCGATGCCGTTGGCAAGGCCGTGCGCCGTCTGTTTGCACCGCTCCTTGCTTCCACGGTAACCACGGCTCTTTCCTTCATGCCCATGGTGCTCCTACCGGGACCTCCGGGCGACTTCGTTGGATCTATCGCAATCGCGGTGATCGTGATGCTGCTCTGGTCCTTTGTAGTTGCTGTCACGTTGACGGCGGCAATTGCCGGTTGGGTGCTGCCGGCCGGAGGAGTGAGCAAAAAGAAGCGTTCTCTCTGGCCAACGTCGCTCGTGTCTGTTCCCTTTCGATACTCGCTAAAGCTGGCCATGCGAAACCCGGCGAGTTCCGTTGCCTATGCGCTCATACTCCCGGTCGTCGGTTTTCTGAGTATGCCCACCTTGACCGCCCAGTTCTTCCCGGGCGTCGACAGGGATCAGTTCCACATCGAGGTGGAACTTGCCGACGGGACCGCAATTGCGCAAACCTCGGCCACGGCGCTTGAAATCGACCGTTTTCTGTCCGCGACCGATGGCATTGAAAAAGTTTCCTGGGTGGTCGGGAAAAGTGCGCCGGCCTTTTACTACAACATCGTCGGCAGCCGGGACCGGGCGCCGGCATTTGCCCAGGCTCTGGTAACGTCAAGTTCACCTGAAGCCACCACGGATCTGGTACCAGCGCTTCAGGCGGATCTTTCCAGCAGGTTTCCGGAAGCCCGCATTCTTGTGCGCGACCTGGTGCAGGGGCCGCCGGTCGATGCGCCTGTCGAATTGCGCTTGGTGGGACCGTCGTTGGAGGTGCTCCGAGAGCAGGGTAATGCCATTCGACAGCTGGCTGCCAATGTCGACGAGATCACGGTTGTCAGGACAACAATGGATGGCGGGGCACCCAAGCTGAAGTTTGAGGTCAATGAAGACAAGGCCCGCCTTGTCGGTCTCGGGCTGTCGGATGTAGCCCGTCAGCTGGAGGCGACCCTCGAGGGATCTACCGGTGGCAGTCTTATCGAAAGCACGGAAGAGCTACCGGTCCGGGTCCGAATTGGCGATGAGGCGCGGGGCAGTCTTGCTGAGATCATCAGCCTGCCTTTGCTCCCCTCGGGCGGTGTGTCGGGAAATGTTGACTACGATGGCGTACCGCTTTCTGCGATTGCAGATATCCGGGTTGAACCCTCCGAGGGACAGATCAATCGTCGCAACGGCGAACGTACAAACACGGTCCAGGCTTTCGTTCAATATGGCGTGCTTCCGGAAGAAGCGCTGAAGACACTCCAGGCCAGGATGGCAGCGGCAGGCTATTCCCTGCCTGACGGTTACCGGATCGAAACCGGTGGCGATTCCGATGCGCGCGATGAAACGCTGACCAACCTCATCGGATCGTTGGGGCTGATCGTTCCCTTGTCCATTGCCGCGATTGTCTTGACCTTCAATTCATTTCGTCTGTCCGTTGTCACTTTCATGGTTGCCATTTTGTCGGCGGGCCTCAGCATTCTCTCACTTGCCGTCTTTCAGTATCCCTTCGGTATCAATGCAATCATCGGTGTGATCGGCTCAATCGGTGTGTCGATCAACGCCGCAATCATCATTCTGACCGGGATGCAACAGAACCAGAACGCGGTGAACGGCGAGAGCGAGGCTATGGTTGACGTCGTGATGGGGTCCAGTCGGCACATCGTTTCGACGACGCTGACAACCTTTGGGGGCTTTCTCCCGCTGATCCTGGACGGAGGTGGCTTCTGGCCACCGTTTGCAATGTCCATTGCCGGTGGCGTTCTGCTGTCGACGGTGATCTCGTTCTACTTCGCACCGCCCATGTTCGCTCTGATCTATGCCGGGCGGAAAGCGCCTTCAAAGAACGCAATCGAAAGACAAGACGCAGGCGACGAGAGCCTGGACGTTCGGGCGTCAAATTGGAGCAACGACAATCGGCAGGTCTCGATCGCGGCAGAATGATGCGCAATGCGGAGGTACGGTCTCCCTTGACGCTGCATCTGGGACCCAGGCTTTTCGGGAGTAAGTCTAACGACTGCTCCAACGCGAAAAGAGCGACGTCGACAGCGCCCGATTGCCGGCCTCTTCGCGGATGACAAGTTCGCCGGACTCCAGCAAGCCGCCCTGGGCATTCAGCGTTTCTGCCATCAACTCGTGAATGGAGACAAAACTGGAGCGAATGGCGTAGGCCGTCAAAATCATGAAGAGTGCATCGTCGCTCAGCAGTTTCTGCAAGTCGTTCAGCATCCCAGGCAAAGAAGTATAAAGATCCCAGACTTCGCCTTTGGGGCCTCGGCCATATTTGGGCGGGTCCAGGATGATGCCGTCATAGGTGTTGCCACGGCGAACTTCACGGGCAACAAACTTGGACGCATCCTCGCAAATCCAACGGATCGGCAGGTCTTCAAGTTCGGAGAGGGACTGGTTTTCCCTGGCATATCCGATTGCCTTCTTGGATGCGTCCACATGAGTTACCTGCGCGCCTTCCGTTGCCGGCAAGAGTGATGCCAGACCGGTATACCCGAAAAGGTTCAGGATTTTCAGCGGCTTGTCCGGCGAACGGTTCCTTTCAGCGCGAACCTTGCTGTTGACCCATTCCCAATGTGCGGCTTGTTCGGGGAAGACGCCAACATGCCGAAATGACATGAAACGGCCATTGTATCGAACCGGACCAAAAGCCATCTCCCAAGTCTCCGGAACGTTGCCCGAAAACTTCCAACGGCCGGGTCCTTCTTCTTCCGTGTCACCTGAAAAGACGGCATCGGCACGGTTCCAGAAAGTATCTTTCAGACGTCGCGCACCCATGGCTTGCGGTTCCGGCCGCACGATCGTGAACCGACCATATCGCTCCAGCTTTTGGCCAGCACCCATGTCGAGAAGTTTGTAGTCTTTCCAGCCGTTCGTTTCCAAAACAACTGGCCAGGACTGGCTCGGAGGCTTGCCGGTCGGGGCAAAGGAGGAGGCGTTGGTCTGGTCCGCCACTTTTCTCTCTCTGACGTCTGGTGAAGGGAGGCTTTCCGCCTTAGTCGCGTATCGCGTCAAGGTCAACGCTGACGAGCGCCTGAAAATCAAAAAAGGGTCGGAAGCGGCTGCGCTTCCGACCCTTTTCAAGGAATGCAAATGAAATCAGGCTGCGGCCACTTCCGATAGGAACTGTTCGACTTCCTGTTTCAGTTCGCTTGTCTTCTCGGTGAGTTCACCGGAGGCGGAGAGAACCATGTCGGCCGAAGAGGATGTCTGATCGACGGCCTGTGACAACTCCGACATGGACGAGGATACCGCGCCTGTGCCTTCTGCTGCACGCTGGACGTTCTGTGAGATTTCAGCGGTTGCCGAACCCTGTTGCTCCACGGCCGAGGCAATCGCCGTGGTGTAGGAGTTGACTTCTGTCATCGTCTCGGCGATTTCGCCGATCGCAACAACAGACTCCTTGGTCGCGTTCTGGATCTCGGTGATCTGTGAGCTGATCTCTTCAGTTGCCTTGGAGGTCTGGGTCGCAAGCTCCTTGACTTCAGCGGCGACGACCGCAAAACCCTTGCCGGCTTCGCCAGCGCGGGCCGCTTCAATGGTTGCGTTGAGCGCAAGCAGATTGGTCTGTTCCGCGATTGCCTGAATAAGTGTTACGACTTCGCCGATCTTGTTGGCGGCTTCTGCCAGGCCCTCAACCTTTTCGTTGGTGACCCGAGTTCCCGTAGTTGCCCGGTCGACAATCTCGGTGGTTTGAGCAACCTGGCGGGATATTTCCCCGATCGATGCTGCAAGTTCTTCTGCTGCACTCGCAACGGTCTGCACATTGTTGGTCGTCTCATTAGAGGCCGACTGCGTCTCGGAGGCATAACCCGCGCTGTCACGGGCGATTTCCGTCAGTGCCTGTGCAGTTGAGTCCAGACTGCCGGCAGTTGCCTCGACAGAACCAAGAGCGTCTTCAGCCGTGGAGCGGAAGCTCTGGATCAGGTTGTCGATACGCTGCTGACGTTCCTGGCGAGAGGCTTCTTCGTTGGCGTTGTGCGCCTGAAGCTCCGCGCGTTCAACGGCGTTATCCCGGAAGACCTGGACCGTGCGGCTCATGTCACCGATTTCATCACCGCGGTCGAGGCCCGGAATGTGCACTTCATTGTCGCCATCGGCCAGACGAGCCATCACGTTGGTGATGGTGCGGATCGGGCGCGTGATCGCAAGGTTGAGCACAAAGGCAAGTCCGATGCCGCCAAGGATGGCAAGCAGGATCGTGATGGCAATCTGGACTTCCGCCGAGCTCGATGCGGTCTTTGCCTGTTCGGACTGAACCTCGGAAATCGCAGCAATATCCGCACTGACCGTGCGGGTCAGGTTGTCGAGTTGCTTTCTTTGACCTGCAAGGCTTTCCTTGGTGGTGCGCATCTCCTTGAACGACTTGTCCAGAGTTGCGATCGATGTCGGAATAGCATTGATTGCGTCTGCCGCTGCAGGCAACACCTTGGCATACTTGACCAGGTCTGCTTCCAGCTTGGCAAGAGCCGCGATGCCTTCTTCAACTTTTGCCGGATCGGTGGCGCCAAATGCGCCGAAGAGCAAGAGGGTCTCTGCACGCGCTCCAAGCGAAAGCTGGTTCAGGTTGGTGGCCTTGTCGGCAATCGTCCGGATTGTTGCCAGCCGCGTCGCGGCGGTCAGGGCATCCGTTTTGGCTTTTGAGACAACCGGATTGACCTGACCCAGGATTTCATTCGTCAGAACATCCATGCCTTCAATATTCGTTCCGACTGCCAGGCGTGCCTCATAACCTTCCGAGAAACCAAGATCGGTTGTCAGTTTTTCGAGCGAGACAAGCAGGTTCTTGGCCTGCGCTGCCAGTTTGCTGACGGTTTTGCTGTCGATGCCCTCGATCTGCTTGTACTTCATCTGTTTGGTGTCGCTGACGAGCCCGCGCGCAATACCAATGGAAGCCGTCAAGTCATCGCCTTCAATGTTGCCGCTGCCCTTCAGGTAAAACATGTGGATTTTCACGACATCGTCTTTGAGCGTGAAAACGCCTCTTTCGAGCTGATTGGCATCGTCAAGCCGACCATCGGCCGAGAAAGCTTCGGCGCTGACCTGTTTTTCTTCTGTCAAGACAGCGTCGGTGATGAGAGCGGCAAGTGCTCCCAGGTCGTCGGTGCTTTTTTGAAGGGTCGCAAGACGTTCGGCCTGCTGGTTGGTCTCATCGACAACTTGTCTGAATGTGGCTTCAAACTCCCGGACTGCGTCTTGCGCGCCGGCAAGCTGACTTGCTGCCTGCGGGTCGTTGGCGACCTCGGTCGACAGGACGTCGAGAGACGACTTGAGATCAACAATCTTATTGCTGACGGACTGGCCCAATTCCGGAGTCGGATTGTTGAGATAGTCTTCGCGTTCAAGCGATGTTGCCTGTACCTGGCTCGCGACCTGCGCGGCAAGATCTGCAACGACAAAACGAGAGGAGAGCTTATGCAATGCCAGGAAACCGACACCGCCTACCACCGCCGTTAGCAGCAGCACAGCCAGAAAACCTCCGCCGACCTTGAACCCGAATTTCAGGTCGACCAGAATTTTCAAAATTCGATTCATTTGATCCCCACACAGCTGGATAATCAGCATAATTGTTTAGGCACTATTACGTGGGGCAATGAATATTAGGTAAATCCTCTTCGAAGATGTAGGTCTTTCCTAGATTAAAAGACTAAATCAGGATTCTAAACGAATCTGCACAGGATTGTTTCTTATATTGATCAAATAAATCAATTTAAGAGTGTGCTCCCAATTTACACATGTTGTCCGCCGTTTATGTGTATTTCGGAGCCGCTGACATAAGACGAGCTTTCCGAGCAAAGGTAAAAAATCGTATCCGCAACTTCCTCGGTCCGGCCAAGCCTGCGAAGAGGAATATCCTGAATGAGCTTCTCTGTGCCGGGTGACAGGATCGAGGTATCGATTTCCCCCGGTGCAATGGCATTGACGCGAATACCGTAAGGTCCGAAGTCCGCAGCCATCTCCCGGGTCAGCGATGCAAGTGCAGCCTTGGATGTCGCATAAGCGGTTCCGGCGAATGGATGAACCCGCATGCCTGCAATGGAGGTCACATTTACAACGGACCCTTTTGTGCTCTTCAATTCCTCAAACAAACCACGGGCAAGCAGAATTGGCGCGAAGAAGTTGACCTGAAAAACGGTGCGCCATTCATGCATGGCAGTGGAGAGGGAATTGAGGCGTTCACCTTCGGAGCCCTTCGGGCTGATGCCGGCGTTGTTGACAAGCGCATTCAGTCTGGAGCCGTTGGCCTCAAGCCTTTTTCGGATTTCCTGTGTTGCAAACCCAAGGTTTTCAGGGTCGGACAGGTCAACCTGAATATGGTCCTCCGGTCCCATGGGCCAGGGGCATTTGTCGGAGAACGCCTGCCGGGAGCAGGTGATGACACGCCAGCCTTCCGACGAAAATCGTTTGACGGTTGCGTGGCCAATGCCGCGACTGGCTCCGGTCAGGACAAGTGTCGGGCGGGTGTCGTTTGCTTCGTTGACGCTCATACGGTGTCCTTAGCCGGGGTGCAGAAGGCTCAGAAAAAGTTGACTTTTATAGTTGAGTTTAGTTATTGCGCTGGAAATCGTCCATGCCAATATGTCCCAATATGAGGACATGCACCGGATCCTGCAATGATCATTTGCTCATGTAACATTCTGTCCGAAAAGCAGCTTCGCGAAGCGGCGGAGGAAATGCGTGCGGATCCGAATGGGAAAGTGCCGACGCCAGGTGCGGTGTTTCGTCACCTGGGTTGCCGGCCAAAGTGCGGCAGCTGCTTTCCTTCGGTCATTGACATCATTCACCAGAAAGGCTCTGAAGAGGGTTCTGAGTCTGAGACAGAGCCTGCACCCGCAAAGAGGGTGGCAAGCCGCTAGCCAGGAGAGGGCTAATGAAGGGCGATCCACGCGTCATTGAATATCTGAACAAGTCGCTTCGTCACGAGTTGACTGTCGTCAATCAGTTCTGGGTGCATTCCCGGCTGCTGGCTGACTGGGGCTTCCAAAAACTGGCAGACAAGGAACTGGAAGAAGCCGACGAAGAACGTCAGCATTCCCAAGATCTGATTGACCGGATCATCTTCCTGGAAGGCCTGCCCAACCTTCAGACACTGGATCCACTGCGCATTGGTCAGTCCTTGAAGGAATGTCTGGAGTGTGACCTTGCCGCTGAATATGTTGCGCGCGCCCTTTACAAGGAAGCGCGGGAAGTGTGCCGGGAGATCGGCGATTACGTTACCATGAGCCTTTTCGAGCGCCTTCTCGGCGACGAAGAAGGCCACATTGATTTTCTGGAAACGCAATTGGAATTGATCGAGCAAATCGGCATCGACAATTACTCGCTTCTTCAGGCCAAGTCGGCGGACCAGGCGGAATAGTCGACATTTATCGGTTTCTATCGTTGCGGCTGCCCATTCAAAGGGCAGCCGTTTTCTGTCTCGTTAGCACCGAGATAATGCACCACCCCTCCGGCTGCACGCGCGTCTTCCTCGTCATGGGTAACAAGCAGAACAGGCAACCCGTTTTTCCGGGCAAGATCAAAAACGAGGGTCCGTACTTCGGCCCGGCGTGTCTGGTCCAGGCTGGAAAAAGGTTCGTCCAGCAACAATGCTTCCGGTTCTGCTAGCAGTGTGCGCATCAGGGCAACGCGTGTCTGTTGACCGCCCGACAAAGTGGCTGGATCCCGCGTTCCAAAGCCAGATAGACCGACATCCACAAGCGCTTGTTCTGCAATTTCACGCCGACTTTGCCGTCCTTTGACATTGGGCGGAATAGCAAAGGTCAGATTCTGAAGAACCGACATATGTGGGAACAACAGGGGTGATTGGAACATGAGGCCGATATGCCGGTCTTGCGCGGCTACATTCGACAAGTTACGTCCGCGCAGGACGACCTCTCCTTCGGCCTCAAAGTCCGGTTTCAGGAAGCCTGCAATGAAATCGAGCAGGCTCGACTTTCCGCTGCCGCTCTCTCCCATGATGGTAAGAATAGACCCCGGCGGAATGTCGCAATCAATCGACAGCAAAACAGATCCGTTCAGTCGAAGGGAAACGTTCTGAAGGATAAGACCGGGTGCCGAGTCAGGTGCGATCATCGTGGACATTCATTTCTCGAGCCGCATGGCCGCACGGTTGCGGTGAACAAGGGACGGCACAAGGGCCGCCAGTAAAAACCCGATGAGCGGAACAATTAGCTGGAGCAGGGCATAAAGCGCGGCAAACTGGCGGCTGCCGCCGCTCGCGAGTGCAACGCTTTCCGTTGTGATCGTGACGATCCGGCCGGCACCGATCATGAGTGTCGGCAGGTATTGGCCGACCGAAACTGCGGCAGCAACCGCAAGCGTTACCAGAACCGGGCGCAGAAGCAGGGGCAGTTGAATTTTCCAGAACACCTTCGCGCGGGATACGCCGATAGACCTTGCTGCACGCGCGTAACGCGGGTCCAGCTGGCCCCAGGGGTCGCTCAGGGCGAGGAAGGCATAGGGAAAGACAAAAATCAGATGGGACACTAGAACTGCAAGGAATGTTCCGCTCATGCCAAATACGAGAAAGAGCATCTGCAGGCCGAAGAGAAAAGCAATCTGTGGCACGAGGAGTGGCAGAAAGATGTAGCTTTTCAATCGGTTGGTGACCGCGAGGTTGCGGTGACTTCGTGCTTCCAGCAGCCAAAGCGTGAGCGCCGTTGCCAAGAGAGCTGAAACGAGGGCGAGAAGAAGCGTCGCGACAAGACTGCCGCTACCCATCTGGATGGCTTCAATCATTTTCGACAGGCTCCAGGCCTGAGGCAACACGGCTGGAAACCACCAGGATCTTGCCGCAGACCAGATCGCAAGCAGGCAAAGTGACAAAACCATTACGATGATGATCAGCAACATCGGCAATAGGGTGCCGAGGCGACTGAAATTTTCCTGTCGAAACCGAGAACCGCTTTGATACTGACGGTGAGCCAAAGCGCGCGCCAGTTTTTCCAGGCATAGGTAAATGACAAGTGCGCTCACAGTTACGGCAAGTTGCAGCAAGGCACCAGCGGATGCCATCAGCCGTTTGGCAAGATCAGGATCGTTCATCCAGGAAACGAGACGGGGTGCCAGGGGCGGCGGGGTTGTCGGTCCTAGGATCGTTGCCACATCGACCACTGAAGTGGAATAGGCGACGACTGCGAGCATCGGCAGGCGGATCATCGGATAGATCTGCGGCAGAACGATCTTGAAGAACGTCGCCATACGGCCATAGCCCAGCCCCGCACCTGCTTTGAAAAAGTCCTGGGTTCTCGGCCTGTTCAGCGCTGCGAGCGTCATCAGAAACAGAAACGGTACTTCTTTGGCGACAAGCCCGACCGTCATCGCAACACCGTAGGGGTCGTTCAGGATCAGGAGATCGGGTGGACGCGACCAACCTGTTGCCCAGGGCGACACCAGCCGCACCAGAAACCCCGATGGGGCAATCAGAAAGGCTAGCCCGATTGCTGCCGCTGCATGCGGGACAGACAGAAGTGGCGACAAGAACCGCGTCAGTCGCTGAAACGTTTTTGTACCTGACCATCCTGCGGTGAAGCCAAGGACGATCGCGAGCGAGATCAGTGAAGCTGTCAACCCTGTCGTCAGGCTGAGCAATGCAGATGTTGCAAGTCCGGGTGTTTCAATCAGCTGCTGAAACGGTGCGAGAGAGAATTGCTCATAGCCCAGTACCGGCAGAAACCCGAATGCCGGAAGTGCTGTGCCCGCGAGGCCTGCAAGGACCGGGCCTGCCAGCAACATCGTTACGAGAATGGTAGGGGCATCCAAACGGAACCCGGTTGCCTGCGACAAGCGATCAACCTCACTCGGCACCGTACCTCTGGACCCAGGCTTCTTCCAGGGCCTTGACCCAGCTTGGGTGTGGTTCGGGTAAAACCGGTCCCAGATCTTCCGGTGACAAGGTGGCCGGACCCAGATCCATGGCGTCGAACAGGGCCTTTTCATTTGCAGGCAGGCCTGCAACGTCGAGCACCGTCGGATCTCCCCAGATCTCCGGCTCTTGCTTGCGTGTTTGTGCCATTGGGGACAGCAGGAAATTCGCAAAGACCTGCGCGCCTTCCTGGGCAGAGCTGTTGAAGGGGATGGCTACAAAGTGCGTGTTGCCGATCGTGCCACCTTCAAAAACGAAAGTCCGAACAGTCGGCGGCAGTTCGCCATTGGCGATCGCCCCGGACGCATCGCCGGGATTAAAGGAAAAAGCTATGTCCAGTTCACCGTCCGCGAGCAGCTGTCGCATATGCGAGGCATTCTTGGGAAAGGCCTGTCCTTCCCGCCATAAGGCAGGATGCAATTTATCAAGATATGCAAAGAGCGGTGCAACCGCTTCTTCAAATTTTGTTTCGTCTACAGGCTTGGAAAGCAGTTCGGCATTGGCAACCGTACCGGCAAGAACCTGCTTCAGAAATGTCGTTCCGTAGAAGTTGGGGGGCTGCGGATAGGCAAACCGCCCCGGGTTGGCCGTTGCATATGCCAGAAGCTCATCAAGAGATGCAGGAGGGGTCTCAAGGCGTGCACTGTCATGCATGAAAACGAGTTTCGCCATGCCCCAAGGGCTTTCCTGACCGTCGGTTGGGACGGTGAAATCAACCAGCACTGTCGGCTTGTTCTCAACATCGACATATGCCCAGTTTGGCAGGGTTTCCACCCAACCAGGCGCAGCCAGCAGCGCGTTTTCTTTCATGGAGGCGAAATTCTCACCATTGATCCAGATGAGGTCAACGGCACCACCAGACGCTTTGCCGACCGATTTCTCCGCCAAAACCTGGGACACAACTGTCGCCGTGTCGCTGACCTTCACATGTATGACACGCACATCGTAATCTCGCGCGACTTCACGAGCCGCCCATTGAATGTAGGCGTTGATCCTAGGCTCGCCGCCCCAGGCATGGAAATAGACCGTCTGGCCTTTTGCTTTGTTCAGCACGGCTTGCCAGGCAGGGTCTTCCTGCGTGGCCTGAGCAAGTGCGGTCAGTGGCACAAGAACGAGCGCGAAAAGGCCAAGACCGGCAGCGAGAAGACGAGTCATCTGAAGTCCTTTTGATCTGAACAGCGTTCCCCTCGCAAAGACGGTACGACACGGTCAAGACAAGGCTTTGTGAACCGGCGCTGCGAGGACCAAGGCATGCTCTGCATCAAGTCTAGACTGGCAGCACATGCGTGTCCTTTATTTCCTCCATGACAGCATATGTATGTGTCTCTCGAACGCCCGGAAAGGCCAGCACCACATCTGACAGAAAGCTGCGATAGGCTTCCATGTCCTTGACCCGGCTTTTCATGAGATAGTCAAATCCTCCGGCAACCATGTGACACTCAAGAATATCGGGTGAACGTTCGACCGCGATCTTGAAAGCGTCGAAGATATCCGGTGTCGTTCTTTCCAGTCGAATTTCGACAAAGACAAGTAGCCCGCGGTCAACCTTCTTGGGGTCGAGGTTTGCTGAAAAACCTTCGATGAAACCCTCGCGAATGAGCCGCTTGGTTCGCTCAGCCGTGGCCGTTGGCGAAAGCCGAACACGATCCGAAAGCTCGGTATTGGTGATGCGGCCATCTTCCTGCAGCACCCTCAATATCCGCCTGTCAGTAGCATCAAGCATAGTGAAAAACCTCTTAGAAATTTAATTTTGGCGGAGTTAGCACGGAAATACCAGTAAAAAACAGAGAAAAAATCCTAAGAAACTCGTCTATTTTAGAGAAATGTATTGATCCATGTCCGGAAGCGGACGTTTGGGAGGTTTTCATGACTGCCACTGCTGCTGCCGCGATGATGGGTGATGGTGACATTCTGGTTCCGTTTCGTGCGGACTACGCGCCCGAGGACAAGGCGCTTGTCGAGGCACTTCTGAAAGAAGCCGCGTCAGATCCAGTTGTCGAGAAGTTGATCGATCAGCGCGCGCGCGGCCTTATAGAAGATATGCGTTCCGTGCAGGTCGGGCTTGGCGGTGTCGAGGATTTCATGCGTGAGTTTGGCCTGACCACGCGCGAAGGTCTCGCGATGATGGTTCTGGCCGAGGCACTGTTGCGCGTACCGGACGCGGAAACAGCAGACAAACTGATTGAGGACAAGCTGGCGGCTGCCCGTTTTGACGAACCCTCAGATCAGAAATCGGACACCTGGCTGGTCTCTGCATCCTCCTGGGCCCTTGGGATCACCTCTCGTTTGCTGCATCCCGGTGACACGCCGCAGAGTATTCTGTCGAGCCTTGTCAAACGCATGGGAATGCCGACTGTCCGCGTGGCTACCCGTAAGGCGATGCAGCTTCTCGGGCATCAGTTCGTGCTGGGCGAAACCATACAAAAGGCTCTGGAACGCGCGAAAGCGCAAGAAACCAAAGGTTACAGGTATTCCTACGACATGCTGGGTGAAGGCGCGCGTACGGCAAGAGATGCGGAGCGCTATTTCCAGTCCTACGCGAACGCCATTGAGGCCATTGGCAAGTCTGCCGGCGACGAGGACCTGCCGGACCGTCCCGGCATATCGGTGAAGCTTTCAGCGCTTCATCCTCGCTATGAGGCTGTTAATGGTGACAGGGTGCGCGATGAATTGCTTCCGCGACTGCGTGAACTGGTGCAAATGGCCAAGGACCGCAATCTCAATTTCACGATCGATGCCGAGGAAGCCGATCGGCTTGAAATCTCACTGGATGTCATCGCCGCCTTGCTCGCCGATCCGGTTACTGCGAATTGGGATGGTTTTGGACTGGCCGTGCAGGCCTACCAAAAACGAAGCGTGGAGACGATCGACTGGCTGGTGAATGCGGCCAGAACGACAAAGCGCAAGATGATGGTGCGTCTTGTGAAGGGCGCTTATTGGGACACGGAAATCAAGCACGCACAGGAAAACGGAGCTAACGGCTATCCGGTCTTCACGCGCAAGGCCGCTACCGATGTTTCCTATTTGTGTTGCGCCAAGCGGATGCTGGCGGCCCGCGATGTGCTTTATCCTCAGTTTGCTACCCACAATGCCCTTACGGTTGCACAGATCATCGAATTGTCTGGCGGCAAGGCTGAAGGCTACGAGTTCCAGCGTCTGCATGGCATGGGTGAAAGTCTCTATAAGTCTGTGTGTGAGAGAGACGGTTTCCCATGCCGCATATATGCGCCGGTCGGTGGTCACAAGGATCTTCTGGCCTATCTGGTTCGTCGCCTTTTGGAAAACGGTGCGAACTCGTCCTTTGTCACCATTGTCGGTGATGCGTCAGTGCCGACAGAAGCCTTGCTGAAAAGGCCGAAGGACATTCTCGACAATGGTCATCACGCCACAAACAGGTCTATTCCCTTGCCGTCGGATCTCTACGGCTCAAGCCGGCAGAACTCCGACGGTGTCGAATTCGGTCATGCGGTTGAACGCAACCTTTTGGTTGAAGGCATGCGCAAAACCTCTGCTCCATTCACGCAGGCAGCACCCTTGGGAACAGGGCTCTCCAGCGGCGGTGAAGCGCATCCAGTTTTTTCTCCTATGGACGGAACAACCCGCGTTGGCACAGTGAGATTTGCAACCCGGGAAACTGCACAAGAGGCAGTTGCCGCTGCGAGGAAGGGCTTTGAAGCCTGGTCGCGAAGGCCGGTGCATGAACGGGCGGAAGCATTGGCCAGACTTGGCGATTTGCTTGAAGAAAACCGGGACCGGTTGATGATGATCCTGTCCATGGAAGCCGGGAAATGCCTGACCGATGGTATTGCGGAGATCCGGGAGGCCGTCGATTTTTGCCGCTATTACGCGCACGAGGCGCGGACGCTTTTCGGCGAAGGCAGGTTGATGCCGGGACCGACAGGCGAGGAGAACCGATATCGCTATCGCGGCCGAGGTGTTTTTGTCTGTATTTCGCCATGGAACTTCCCATTGGCGATCTTTCTGGGCCAGATCAGTGCAGCGCTTCTGGGAGGCAATGCTGTGGTTGCCAAACCGGCGGAGCAAACTCCGCTGATTGCCTTTGAAACCGCGAAGCTGATGTATGAAGCAGGCGTCCCGGAAGATGCCTTCTATCTGTTGCCGGGTGAGGGTGATGTCGGCGCCGCGCTCACCTCTCATCCTGCCGTTGCCGGTGTGGCCTTCACTGGATCGACCGAAACAGCCTGGGCAATAAACGGAACGCTCGCGGCCAAACGCGGGCCGATCGTACCTCTGATTGCCGAGACGGGCGGCATAAATGCGATGATCGTCGACGCGACCGCTTTGCCCGAACAGGTCTGCGACGATGTCATGATGTCCGCTTTCCGCTCGGCAGGCCAACGCTGTTCTGCCCTGCGCCTTTTATACGTGCAGGAAGATGTCGCCGACACACTGCTCAAGATGCTGGAAGGTGCTGCGAAAGAACTCAAACTTGGGGATCCAAGACTGCCGTCAACGGATATCGGCCCGGTGATTGACGAGGAAGCGCGCGACAACATTATGGCGCACATCCATGAAATGTCTGAAAGTCAGACGTTGCGATTTGCAGGCGATTTGCCGAGCGGCTCCCTGTCAAACGGCTCTTGGGTTTCACCGCATATTATCGAACTTGATCAGGCAGAAGCGCTGACCCGCGAAGTGTTCGGCCCGGTGCTGCATGTGGTGCGCTACAAGGCAAAGGACATCGACAAGGTTCTCGATCAGATCGCCGACACTGGCTATGGCCTGACGCTTGGAGTGCATAGCCGCATCGACGCGACTGTAAAAAAGGTGGTCGACCGTTTGTCTGTCGGCAATGTCTATGTCAATCGCAACACAATCGGTGCCGTCGTCGGCACTCAGCCTTTTGGCGGATCGGGCCTTTCCGGCACTGGCCCCAAGGCGGGTGGTCCGGTTTACCTAACCCGGTTCGCACTGGAACAGGTGGTGTCGATCAACACGGCAGCAGCCGGCGGCAACGCAAGCCTGGTGGCAGCCTCAGATGATTGAACAAGCTTTTTGATGCACAGCGTTCCCGAAACCGCGACCGCGATTGTGGACTACCAAAACGGGAATACTATTTTCCGCGTGGCTTCACCCGTCTCGTTGCTTCCGCAGACGTTGGATCATCAGGCCAGGGGTGCTTAGGATAGCGTCCCTTCATGTCGGCCTTCACGTCTTTCCAGGACCCGGCCCAGAAACCGGGAAGGTCCTTCGTGATCTGGATTGGCCGTTGCGCGGGCGACAACAATTCGAGGATCAGCGGCAGTTTACCGTCGCAAACGCTTGGGTGACGGGTCGTGCCGAAAAGTTCCTGAACACGGATCGAAAGCGTTGGACCAGCCTCCGCACCATAGTCAATCGGAACCTTCCTGCCGGTCGGGGCTGTGAAGTGCGAGGGCGCAAGTGCGTTAAGACGCGACTGGGCATCGAAAGGAAGCAACACGCTGAGGGCATTGCCGAGCACGGCCACATCGATCGCGCTGGTTCTGGTGATACCGGCCAGAAAGGGTTGCAGCCAGGTCTCCAGTGTTTCACCTAGAAACGTGTCTGAAAGGTCAGGCAGATCCGACGCGCCGTTTGCGCGTGCATAGGCAACTCGTTTTCGAAGACGCTGTTGGTCCTTGCTCCAGTTAAGACGAGCGGCACCACGGCGCCGGACTTCATCAACAAGCGCTTTTTCGACCGAGGTCGCGTCCGGTGATTGAACGACAAATGATTGAAGCTCAACAGCTTTGTAGCGTTTTACGCGCCTTGCTTTGATTGTACCTTCCGCCGTCAATTGAACTTCGTCTTCCTCAATTATGTCTTCATTGAAAAGGTCCTCGATATCCTCTCTGGAGATCGGCGCACAGAGTTGGATGCGCCCGTTGGCGGCCTTTCCTTGAATATCCGCAACAGTGAGAAAGGGTTCAGCTGCAAGGGCGTGACCGATATCAAGTTCGGCACCACGTCTGTTGGCGAGGCGGAAGCGCCCGGTCTTGCCACGGGCTTGGGCCACGCGGTCTGGATAAGCGAGCGCCAGGAGAAGTCCGGCGCTTTCAGGGTCGATGTCCGATCCCGATCCACCTGCCTGGTGCAGCCAGCGTGCGGCAAGTGTTCGCCCGTCTCTGGCGCGTTGTCCCTTGTCGTTGCGTAGCGATCGCAAACGGGAGCGAAGATCGGGGTCCCTGCCGCCAAGCCCCGGTTCTGAGAGCAGCAGCGCAATCAGTGCGGCTGTCATTCCGAGATCGCGCGCAATTCCTTCCAGCAGCATATGTGCAAGACGGGGGTGAAGTGGCAGGTTTGCAAGTGCCTTTCCCGCAGGCGCTAAGCGCCCGGCATTGTCGAGAGCATTCAGATCGGAGAGCAGGCTTTTGGCTTCATTCCAGGCGGCTGCCGGCGGTGCATCCATGAAGCTGAGGCTTGTTGGATCGAGCGTTCCCCAGGCTGCGAGATCCAGAACCAATCCGGTCAGATCCGCTTCCAAAATTTCCGGTGCTTCCGCCTCTGGCAAGGCCACCGTTTGCGCCTCGTCCCAAAGCCGGTAGCAGATGCCGGCTTCAGTGCGCCCGGCTCGACCTCGGCGCTGATCAGCCGTCGCCCGTGATACACGCACCGTTTCAAGGCGCGTCAAACCGGTTTGCGGTTCATATCTGGGAACCCTTGCAAGGCCACTGTCAATGACCACGCGTACGCCTTCAATGGTGAGCGAAGTCTGGGCGATGGCACTTGCCAGTACAATCTTGCGAGCGTTGGGCGCCGCGGGTTTGATTGCCGCATCCTGTGCTTTGGCATCAAGTCCGCCATAAAGTGGCGCAATCTGACAATTGGCGGGAAGTTTGCCGTCCAGTAAGTCGGCGGTTCGTTTGATTTCACCCTGACCGGGAAGGAACACGAGGACGGACCCGTTTTCCTCCTCTACGGCTTGCCGGATAGCGCGTACGATTTGGGGTTCTATGCGTTCTGAGGTCGACCGGCCGAGGTACCGTGTTTCAACTGGAAAGCTGCGTCCTTTGCTTGCAATGACCGGAGCTGCGCCCAGAAGATCTGCGACGCCCACGGCATCGAGAGTGGCAGACATTGGCAGAAGGCGCAGATCGTCTCTGAGTGCGGACTGAACATCAAGGGCAAGTGCAAGTCCCAGGTCTCCGTCGAGCGAACGTTCATGAAATTCATCAAATAGAACTGCGGCCACGCCGGTCAGTTCGGGATCCTCCAGTATCAACCGGGTGAATACACCTTCGGTGATGACTTCAATCCGCGTTTTTGCGCTGATTTTGGAGTCCATTCGAACCCGGTAACCAACCGTTTCTCCCGGTTTTTCGCCTAACTCCTCGGCCATGCGCCGTGCCGCCGCGCGAGCAGCCAATCGCCGAGGTTCAAGAACCAGGATTTTGCAGTCGCCGCGCCACGAGGCGTCAAGAAGCGCAAGAGGAACGCGCGTCGTCTTACCGGCGCCTGGGTCAGCAACAAGAACAGCGTTCGCATTGTCTTCAAGCGCGCGCAACAAGTCCTGCAATACACTGTCTATCGGCAATGCGGTCTTGAAGCCAGGCGCGGAAGTCATGGCGTCAGGTCAATTGTCGTTGGCGGAAACCGGTCCGGTCCACTGCCGGCCCTGCATGTCCACCGCAAAAGCGTCTGGCGTCCTGGCAAAGGACGCAAGCCCCTCCAGAGCAGGATTTGGATGGCGAACGATGAAGGTCGGTATCTTGGCCATCAGCGCCTCGTGTGGCGCTTTGGCTTCAAAGGCAGCCCGGAAGTTGCCGTCAGTCAGGAATCGGGTAATCCGGGGCGTCACCCCTCCGGTGAGATAAACCCCGCCGCGAGACAGAACGGTCAGGGCGCAATCACCGGCAACCCGGCCAAGCGCGCGGGCAAATACTTCAAGCGTTTTGACGGCAACCGCGTCATTCTCTTCAGCCGCTTCTGTAATGCTTGCCGGCGTTTCCAATTGTCGCTCGGCCTGCATCCATTCCGCCACGGCGCGCGCGAGGCGGGGCAATCCGGTGCCACTGAGCAATTGTTCCGCACCTACGCGGCCGCCAACCCGTTCAATGTGTGGCCAGATTTCGAAGTCTTCCTTTGTAACCGGGCCGAGCTCCACGTGACCGCCTTCGCCAGGAACCGGGATCCATGTGGCGGCAGCGTGGATCATGGCGGCTGCGCCCAGGCCAGTGCCGGGTCCGAGCACGAATTTTGTGCTGGCCGGACGGACCGCGCCGGACCCTACCTGTTCGACATCTTCACCTGAATAGCCCGGCAGAGCGAGAGCCTGAGCTTCGAAATCATTGAGGACAACAACCTCTTCAAGGCCCAGTTCCGATATCATCTTGAGCGGCTCAATCACCCAGGCTGCGTTGGTCAGGGGAATTTTGTCGCCCGTAACGGGACCGGCCACTGCAATGATCGCTGTCCGTGGTTTGATGTCTGTTTCCGGGAAAACAGTGCCGCGAATTGCAGAACAAATATCAATATGGTCGGCGGTTGCCGTCTTGCCACACATGCGTGTTGGGGCGTCCGGTCCGTCGACAAGCGCAAAACGGGCATTCGTACCACCAATATCGGCAACCAGAACCGGATAGGCAAAAGCCTTGGAACTTTCAGAAAAACTCATGATGCGGTGGAGCCAACTTCAGGTGTCTCAGATGTTGTCTGCAGCCCGGTGAGGCGCGCGGAGCGCAGCAGTATGTCTGCGGTTGACGGGTTCAGAGCCATAGGCATGTCGTAAACAGTGGCAAGGCGCATTAGGGCCTTGACGTCAACATCGTGAGGCATGGGAGAGAGCGGGTCGACAAAAAAGATCAAACCCTGCAATTTGCCTTCCGCGATCATCGCGCCGAGTTGCTGATCACCACCCAACGGTCCGCTTTTCAGCCTTGACAGCTTGAGAGACGGGCAGGCTTCCAAAACGCGGCCGCCTGTCGTGCCTGTTCCGACCAGATCAAACGCAGCAAGCTTGTCCTCATGCCGCTTGGCAAACTCGACCATGGCGTCCTTTTTGGCATCGTGCGCAACAAGTGCGAGCGTAGCTGGCATGAGGTGTCCTTCTGTTCAGTCACGTACGGCGGGATGTGTTTAGCCCCATTGATCCGATTGCGCAAAGGCAGATCCGCAGTTTATGCAAGATCTGCGCGAATGTAATCGATTACTTCAGGCATTGTACAAGGAAAAAAGCCGCGCTCCGGTTGGGAGCGCGGCCTTTGAAACTGGAGAAGACGTGGCTGGGTCAGTCGAAGAGGTCACACCGGATACGTTCGCGCCCCGAAGCTTTCTGGACATGGGGCGCGGGCTTCGGCAAATGGAGGCCCGCAATTTCCATGACCAGTTTCATGCGAATTGCGTCGGCAAAACCTTCCTGTGACCTGACGGGGATGGCAAATGAGCCCGGACCACCGATCACGCAGTCCTCGTAATAATGGTCGAGATGCAGCATGGCTTGCCAGGTGTTCTTGTTGGATTTCATCATCAGCGGAAGACCGTTGATCGTTACGCCGGCTGCGATCATGCGGTCGCGCATTTTCGTCACCGATCCGCCCTGATTGTTCGGGCCGTCTCCTGAAATGTCGATAACCTGGCGCAGGCCGGTATATTCGTTGCTTTGCACCAGTTGAACGGATTTCTCCAGGGCTGACGCAATAGATGTGCGTTGAACCTGCCTGAGGGGTGCCTCAGCAATCTTGGAAGCAAAATGAGAGGCAGAGGAGGCGTCCTGGATCACGGTCCAGTCGGCGACGATGAAGTGCTCGTCTACGCCGCCCCATTCCATGTAGGTGACTGCAACTCGGCCGATGGGACCGACTTGAATGGCGTCCAGAAATTCACTTGAAGTGAGCGCGGCAACATATCCGGCTCGCTGAACTTCCTGTTCGTCCGTATCCATGGATTGGGAGATGTCGACGGCCAGCACAAGTTCAACGTCCACTTCCTTGGCTGGATCATAACTGTAGGCTGTCGAGGAGGTTAGGGCCGGTCGAAAATCACGGGCGGCCGAAGGTGCGGCGAATATAATGGCCGCACAGAAGAGGGACAGTATTGCAGAGACTGTCTGTGCACAGAGCTTCGTCATTATGTCGAGACGCATTGTTTTCTCCTTAAGTCAGCCTTTCGGCTGGTTGCCACGTCTCCCCTGTTATTTTGTCGTTGTATTCCTCATCTAAACATCCCTCGTAATTATTCACGAGGAATGGGCGAATGCCTTGGCTCAGCTTGATATTTTACTTAGCAAGCTACATGCCAACCGTAACGTAATTCGGGTTGGCTGGCAAAATGAATGTGCACGGAGTGCGGCTTCTATCCACAAGTGGTGAGCCCGAAGTCGAATTGCTAGGCAAAATTTTCTGACCAGCCAGCTCGTGAAAGATTACCTATACGTAAGCCTATGAAATCGCGGTTGGATCCGCTGTGTTTAACGGCTTCAATTTTTATTGAGTGACGACGTTTGGAAAAGAAAAACCAGAATTGTTGTAAGTGCTCGGACAGAACCCATCTTGAACGCGCGCTTGAAGCAAGAAAAAATGGTTAATCGAGTGTTAACTCTAAAAGGAAAGCGTTCAGGTTCGAGTTGAATAAAGGATTGGTTCCGGGCCTGTATTTCACCCCCTTTTTTGCTAGTCAAAAAACAACTTGAGTTTCCATTTGAAAGCTTTTGGGGTGATCCGGCTTTGTCGGTTCATTTGCGAGGGGATTTGCAGATGGAACGGAAGTGTTGGCCTCCGATGTCGCTTTGTTTGGTTGGCTGTCTGTTGCGCCGAACTGCTCAAGCGAGAAAATCGCTTGAGGTCATTGAAAGTCTCGGATTGGCTGAAATATCCCTGAATGAGAGGGGCATGGAGTGTTTCGGTAAGTCGTTTGCAAAATGAAAGAGGCTGCTCCGTCTATTTGCAAATCGATGGCGCAATCGGCTGCAACGCGGCAGAATTTGCCCAAGGACTGGGCAACTATTTCCGGCTTTTGTTGCAGAATGACGTTGCCTGGGCAGAATTTTCCACCCTGCAGGAGACGGGGTTGTAGCGATCTGCTGCTTTAAAATGCGCCCATTGGCCAGAATTTCGGCAGTTTTTTAGTTGACGACAGCGGTAAGGCTGGTCATGATCTGAATAAATTCTCACTGTGTGAAGAATTTTTCGGAAGCTCGGGAAGCCGGGCCCGCAAAGACAAGGCTCCAAAGAGAGCTTGGCGCAGCCACCGCCGGTCCAAAGGACAGGCGGCAGAGGGGAAGGTTTCGACGCGGATGCAAGCGCGCGACGACGACTGGACATCTTACATGGCCATACGTGCGGCCTGGTTGTCATTCGTGGGCGGCCGGACGCAAGGCGAAATCGCTTCCCAGCTCGGTGTGTCTCCCGCCAAGGTTCACCGCCTCATTGCACATGCCCAGCGCGAAGGCTACGTGAAGTTCCAGGTGGATGGCCGGCCAATGGAATGCCTGAAGCTGGAAAAAGAACTGTCCCATCATTTCGACCTTACAAATTGTATCGTTGCGCCGGACCTTGGTGGGGGTGATGACGAAAGCGCGCTGAGAGCAGTTGCAGTTTCCGCAGCGCAGTTTCTGAGCGGCCTCTTGAGTGGCACGAGCGTCAAACGACTTGGCGTCGGAATGGGACGTACGCTGACAGCTGCCGTGGAGGCGCTGCCGAAGGTCTCGCGCACGGACCTGGAAATCATGTCGATCTGCGGATCGCTGACCCGGACGCTTGCGGCAAACCCCTATGACATTGTGCAGAAGATGCAGGAACGCACCGGCGGTATCGGCTACTACCTGCCAGTGCCTTATTTTGCCGAAAATCAGGACGAGAGGGCGATGTTCCTCACCCAGCGAAGTGTTCAGGATCTGATGGAACGTGCGCGTCAGTCAGATGCATTTCTGATTGGAATTGGCTCGGTCGAAAACGAAGGCCACCTGGTTCAACGCGGCATGATTACAAAGACGGAACAGGAAGGTCTGCTGTCAGGAGGCGCTGTGTGCGACCTGATGGGCCGTTTCCTGACGATAGATGGAGAATTGGCGCCGGACCCGCTGGGCGATTGTGCCGTGGGTTTGCATTTTGAGGAAGTGCGCGGGCGCAGACTGATTGCGCTGGTGGGCGGAGAGAGCAAGGTGGATGCCACGCTTGCTGCTTTGCGCACTGGTGTCATTACCGACCTTGTAACAGACGAGACCCTTGCGAGGGCTTTGAGTGCACGGGTCGGATCGCAACTGGCACAGTCCGCATGAATGCGGCTGGGTCACGAGGGGAAATGGGCAAGCTGAACGCTAAGCCCTGCATGTCGGAGGACATAAACGTGAAAAAGCTTCTTACCATGGGCACGGCGCTCGCCGGTCTGGCCTTTTCTGTCGCTGGCGCGATGGCGGCTGAAATCAAGCCGGCAGTGCTCTACGACCTTGGTGGCCGTTTTGATAAGTCGTTCAACGAGGCGGCCTACACAGGTGCCGAGAAGTTCAAGGAAGACAACGGCGTCGAATACCGTGACTTTGAAATCCAGAACGACAGCCAGCGCGAGCAGGCACTGCGCAACTTTGCAAAGCGCGGCATGAGCCCGATCGTTGCCATCGGTTTCTCGCAAGCCAACGCCGTTGAAAAAGTCGCTAAGGAATTTCCTGACCTTCAGTTTGCTATCGTCGACATGGTCGTGGATCTGCCAAATGTGCGTTCCATCCTCTTCAAGGAGCACGAAGGTTCCTATGTCGTCGGCATGCTGGCTGCAATGGCTTCCGAAACCGGCAAAGTCGGCTTCGTTGGCGGCATGGACATTCCGCTGATCAGCAAATTCGCTTGCGGCTACAAACAGGGCGTCATGTCCGTTAATGCCGATGCTGAAATCTTTGAAAACATGACCGGCACCACCGGCGCGGCCTGGAACGACCCGGTCAAGGGTGGCGAGTTGGCAAAGTCCCAATTCGACCGTGGCGCGGACGTTGTCTACCACGCAGCCGGCGGCACGGGCATCGGTGTTCTTCAGGCAGCAGCTGACGCCGGCAAGCTCGGTATTGGCGTGGACAGCAATCAGAATGCGTTGCATCCCGGTTCCGTTCTGACGTCGATGCTGAAGCGTGTTGATATTGCCGTATATCAGGCATTTGAGGACGCCCAGAACGACGCATGGTCTTCAGGCTTCGAAGTGCTCGGCCTCAAAGAAGGCGGTGTCGACTGGGCACTGGATGACAACAATGCCGAACTCGTCAACGATGAGATGAAGGCAGCTGTTGAGCTTGCTTCCCAGAAAATCATCTCAGGTGAGATTGAAGTCCACGACTACATGTCCGATCAGTCCTGCCCGTTCTAAGGCAGAGTTGAAAAATGACCTCCGTGCTTTTTGTACGGAGGTCACTACTCCTTGAATTTCAAGACCGCTCAACCAGCGTTGCGGGGAGCCGGATGTTCTCTTTCAGGTCAGTTCTTTTTTCCGCTTTGATGGCCACTACGCTATCAGCCACGTCCGCTCTGGCCGATCCGGCGATCGTCTATTCGGTTGGCGGCAAGTTCGACGGATCCTTCAACGAAAGCGCGTTCACAGGCGTTAAGCGCTTCCAGGAGGCCGGTGGCGAAAGCGTTCGCGAATTCGAACTCGAGCGCGATGCCCAAAGTCTGCAGGCACTGCGCAATTTTGCCAGTCGGGGCAGTTCGCCGGTGGTCGCAATCGGATTCAATCAAGCCAATGCGCTTGATCAGGTTGCGCCATCGTTTCCGGAAACGGAATTCGCAATTGTCGACATGGTTGTCGATCAGCCAAATGTCCGCTCGTATGTCTTTAAGGAGCACGAAGGCGCCTATATCGGCGGCCTGCTCGCGGCCATGGCGTCGAAAAGCGGCACCATCGGCTTTGTTGGCGGCATGGATATCCCGATCATTCAACGGTTCCTCTGCGGCTACAAGCAGGGGGCGCTTGATGCAAACTCCGACATCAAGGTCGTCTCGAACATGACCGGCGACACGCCTGCCGCTTTTGCCGATCCGGTGCGCGGCGGTGAATTGGCGACGGGGCAGATCCAGCAAGGTGCAGACGTTATTATTCAGGCTGCAGGCGGCACCGGCATCGGTGTTCTGCAGGCAGCTGCGGATGCCGGCATTTTGGGCGTCGGGACGGATAGCAATCAGAACGGACTGCATCCAGGCAAGGTGCTGACCTCCATCCGCAAACGGGTAGACAACGCCGTTTTCGACAGTTTCACCTCCGCCAAGAACGGAGACTTCAAGCCCGGAATTCAGGTGCTGGGTGTTGCTGATGGCGGCATGGATTGGGTTTTGGATGACGATAACAAGGATCTGATCACTTCAGAGATGAAAGCAGCCGCCGACAAGGCGGTCGCCGGAATTTCAGACGGATCGATCAAGGTTCACGACGTCGTTGCTGATGGAAACTGTCCTTTCTGAGCGAAAGGCCCGTCAGCGGTGAGGGGGCAAGAATGACAAGCAAGAAATGTCAGGCCTGGGGGAAGGCATGAGCGAAACGCCGGCAATTGAACTGCGCAAGATCAACAAGAGCTTTGGAGCGGTCCACGCCAACAAGGATATCGACCTTGTTGTGAAGAAGGGCTCAATTCACGGCATCATCGGGGAAAACGGCGCGGGCAAATCGACGCTCATGTCCATTCTCTATGGCTTCTATTCAGCCGATGACGGCGACATTCTCATCAATGGTGAAAAAGTCACCATTTCAGATTCCAAGGCTGCCATTGGCATGGGGATCGGTATGGTCCACCAGCATTTCATGCTGGTCGATAATTTCTCAGTGCTGGAAAACGTTGTCCTGGGGGCAGAAGACAGTGCCTTGCTCGCCGGCGGACTGTCACGGGCACGCACCACGCTCAAGCATCTTGAAGAAGAATATGAACTGCGCGTCGATCCGGATGCGTTGATCCAGGACCTTCCAGTGGGGTTGCAGCAAAGGGTCGAAATTCTGAAGGCGCTCTACCGCAGTGCTGAGGTCCTGATCCTGGATGAGCCAACCGGCGTCCTGACACCCGCTGAAGCGGACCACCTCTTCAAGATCCTTGAAGTTCTGAAGAACGAAGGCAAAACGGTCCTTCTGATCACCCACAAGCTGCGCGAAATCATGAAAGTGACCGACACCGTGTCCGTCATGCGGCGCGGAGAGATGGTCGCGACGCGCGAAACCGCAAAAACCTCAATGGAAGAGTTGGCCGAACTGATGGTTGGCAGAAGCGTCCTTCTGCGTGTCGACAAGGACCCGGCCACGCCGGAAGCGCCGGTCATGGAGGTTGAAAACCTGACCGTGACCGACAGCCGCGGAGTGCAGGTGGTAAAGGATGTCAGCTTCACTGTGCGAGCTGGTGAAATCGTCGGCATTGCGGGCGTGTCCGGCAACGGACAGTCGGAACTGCTTGAAACCTTGTCCGGCATTCGTCAGGCCACCAGCGGTACGCTGAAGATAAACGGCGAAACGATCGACCTTGGCACCAGCAGGCTGGACGCCGCCGATATGCGGGCCAAAAGCATGGGGCATGTCCCTGAAGACAGACACCGGATGGGACTGATCAACTCCTTCTCCGAATATGAAAACTCCATACTCGGTTATCACCGGGATCCGGCCTATTCGAAGGGCGTCCTGATGGATCTTGCCGCGATCAAGAAAAATGCCGTCGCTGAAATAGAAAAATACGATATCCGACCACCGAACCCGATGCTCAAAACGGCCAATTTTTCCGGCGGAAATCAGCAGAAGATCGTGCTTGCACGCGAAATTGAGCGTGACCCTGAAGTCCTGTTGGTCGGGCAACCGACACGCGGCGTCGACATCGGCGCTATCGAGTTCATCCATCGCCGCCTCGTGGAAATGCGTGACGCAGGCAAGGGGGTGCTCCTGGTGTCTGTTGAGCTGGATGAAATTCGCGCCCTCTCAGACAGAGTTCTTGTGATGTTTGACGGCAAGATTGTCGGCGAACGTGGTGCCAATGCAGAAGAAGGCGAATTGGGCCTGCTGATGGCCGGTGTAGAAGACAACCAAACCGCGGCAGCAGGAGGCACTCAATGAACTCCGGACAGCTTCCCCGCTGGGTCGATTTCGGCCTTATTCCGTTCCTGAACCTGGCCGCTGCCTTTCTGGTTTCAGGTCTTGTTGTGGTTCTGATTGGTGAAAACCCCCTGGAGGCCGTGAAGATCCTGGTTTGGGGGTCTCTCGGTTATGGTGAAGGCATTGGCTTCACACTGTTTTATGCCACGAACTTCATATTTACCGGCCTTGCTGTTGCCGTTGCCTTTCATGCCGGGCTCTTCAACATCGGAGGCGAAGGTCAGGCGTATATAGGTGGTCTCGGCGTGGCCTTTGCCTGTCTCGCACTGGACCATTATGTGCCCTGGTACGTGACACTGCCCTTCGCGATCCTCGGGTCCGCACTGATGGGCGCTGCCTGGGCATTGATCCCTGGCTGGCTTCAGGCGACCCGCGGCAGTCACGTTGTTATCACGACCATCATGTTCAACTTCATTGCATCGTCTCTGATGGTCTATCTGCTGAACAATATCTTGAAGAAACCGGGGTCGATGCAATCGGAAACCCGCACTTTCGAGGAAGGTGGCCGCTTGCCGTTTCTCAATGACATCTTCCCGTCCTTCGGCTTCGGCTATGCACCGGTCAATCTGTCGCTCTTCGTTGCGCTGGGAGCCTGCGTCCTTGTCTGGCTTCTGATCTGGCGTACCAAGCTCGGGTTCGAAATCCGCTCATTTGGTGCCAATGCGACAGCAGCCGTCTATGCAGGCATTTCGCCCGTAAAGACCATTGTGGTCACAATGCTGATTTCTGGCGGTCTCGCCGGCATGATGGCGATCAATGAGATCATGGGATCTCAGCATCGGCTTCTGATCGACTTCGTGACCGGTTATGGCTTTGTCGGCATCGCAGTTGCGCTTATGGGCCGCGCCCACCCGGTCGGCATCGTTCTCGCGTCGGTTCTGTTCGGGATGCTCTATCAGGGTGGCGCGGAATTGTCCTTCGAAATGCCAAGCATCACGCGTGACATGATTATCGTCATTCAGGGCCTCGTTATTCTGTTCGCCGGTGCGCTGGAACACATGTTCCGGCCAACGATTGTCCGATTGTTTACGCCCTCTAGGGCGCTCAAGGCGAAGGAGGCGTAGACATGTTCGAAGTTTTGATCCTGACGCTTGATTCCACTGTCCGTCTCTCAACTCCGCTGCTTCTGGCCTGTCTGGCTGGTCTTTATTCCGAACGCTCCGGCGTCGTTGACATCGGCCTTGAAGGCAAGATGCTGGGAGCCGCGTTCGGTGCCGGTGCCGTAGCCTATATCACGGCAAACGCCTGGCTTGGCCTGATGGCGGGCATCGCCGTCTCCGTCGCACTTGGTCTGTTGCACGGCTTTGCCTCGATAAGCAATCGCGGCAATCAGATCGTTTCCGGTGTTGCCATCAATTTCCTGGCGGCTGGTCTGACGGCGCTGCTCGGCCAGACATGGTTCCAGCAGGGAGGCCGGACACCCTCCTTGCCAGATGGCGGACGTTTCAGGGATATCGTCTGGCCGTTTGCCGAACAGATCCGCGAAGTACCATTTATCGGCCCGCTCTATGGCGAGTTGATTTCGGGACACAACATCCTCGTCTATGCAGCATTTCTTGCTGTGCCGCTGACTTGGTGGGTGCTGTTCCGCAGCCGCTTTGGCCTGCGCCTGCGTGCAGTTGGTGAAAGTCCGGCTGCTGTGGATACCGCGGGCATCTCCGTTACCTGGCTGCGCTACCGCGCTGTTATCGCCTGCGGCATCCTGTGCGGATTTGCCGGTGCCTATCTGTCGATTGCCCAGGGCTCGGGTTTTGGTGTGAATATGACTGCGGGCAAGGGCTTTATTGCACTGGCCGCCCTCATATTTGCCAAGTGGCGCCCGGCCAGTGCAATGTTTGCCTGTCTGCTCTTCGGTTTCCTGGACGCCGTTTCCATCCGCATGCAGGGACAGGAGTTGCCCGGTATCGGTGAAATTCCCGTTCAGTTCTTCCAGGCGTTGCCTTACATCCTGACAGTGATCCTCTTGGCCGGCTTCATCGGCAAGGCGATCCCGCCGAAGGCTGCGGGCATACCGTATCTGAAGGAACGTTCATGAGCGATTTGAACGCCCTCTTTGAAGCTGCAAAGGCGGTTCGCGAAAAAGCCTATGCGCCATATTCGAATTTTCTGGTTGGGGCAGCATTGCGGACCCCCGACGGGGAGGTTTTCACCGGATGCAACGTTGAAAACGCGTCCTATCCGGTGAGCGTTTGTGCGGAAGGTGGTGCTGTCAGTGCTATGATCGCCGCTGGCCATCGCCAGATTGCTGAAGCGGTCGTGATTGGCGATGCGGCTCTATGCACACCTTGCGGCATGTGCCGCCAGCGCTTGAAGGAATTCGGCACGGACGATCTGATTGTCCATGTCGCCGACTTAAACGGCATTCGACGCAGTTTCTCAATGGATGAGCTGCTGCCGGCTGCATTCGAACTCGAAGACAAGAAGGACTGACCCTCCATGAGTGGTTATGGCCGTGAATGTGCGGATATTGTCCGCGCTGCCCGTGAGGGATCCTATAAAATTGGCATGATCCTTGGCTCCGGTCTCGGAGCTCTTGCAGAGGAAATTGAAGACGCCGTGCGAATTCCCTATTCGCACCTGACCGAGTTTCCGATCTCCACTGTGACGTCTCATTCCAGTGAACTGGTCGCGGGGTCGCTTGCAGGTGTACCGGTGGTCATTCTTTCAGGGCGCGCGCACTACTATGAGAGCGGTGATCCGACGGTGATGCGCACACCTGTTGAAACGCTGAAGGAACTCGGCTGCGAGGTCCTGCTTGCGACCAATGCGGCGGGCTCATTGCGGGAAGAAGTTGCACCGGGGTCTCCGATGCTGATTTCCGACCACATCAATTGGTCAGGCAAGAACCCGCTGATCGGCGAGGAAGACGAAAAACGGTTTCTTGACATGAGTGCCGCGTATGACCCGGAACTCCGAGCTGCTATGAAAAAGGTAGCTGCTGAAACCGGCGATCCGGTCGCGGAAGGGGTTTATATGTGGTTCTCCGGTCCATCCTTCGAGACGCCAGCCGAAATTCGCATGGCCAAGATGCTCGGGGCTGATGCGGTCGGCATGTCCACAGTGCCGGAAGTCATCATGGCAAGGTTCCTTGGAATGAAAGTGGCCGCGATGTCGATCATCACCAATTACGGTGCAGGTTTGCAGGCCCATGCGCTGTCGCACGATGAAACCAAATCGGTTGCCCTTCAGGGCATGGAACGCATGAAAGAGCTGGTGCGGGCATTTGTGAAGGAGGTCGGTGAATGAGTGACATGATCGAAATCGCAGCACGTGCTCTCGGATTGGTTGATCTCACCAATCTGAATGACGATTGCACGGCTGACGATATCACCAAGCTTTGCGCACGAACGGTCACAGACCACGGCTCTGTCGCAGCCGTTTGTGTCTGGCCGCGCTTTGTTGCACAGGCAGCCCGGGAACTGACAGGCACAGGTGTCAAAGTGGCAACTGTGGTCAATTTTCCAGCTGGCGGTGAAGATACCGAGGCCGTGATTGCGGAAACCAAACAGGCGATTGCCGACGGCGCAGACGAAATCGACCTTGTCATGCCCTACAAGGCCTTTGCCTCTGGCAGGAAAGGCTTTGCGGAAGAACAGATCATTCGCGTCAAGGCGGTTGTTCCAGATGGAGCGCTCTTGAAGGTGATCCTGGAAACCGGCGAGATCAAGGACCCGTTGCTGATCCATGCTGCATCAAACCTGGCCATTGCCGCTGGTGCAGATTTCATCAAGACCTCAACCGGCAAGGTGGCTGTCAACGCGACCCTTGAAGCAGCGGAAATCATGTTGACCGCAATTGAAGAAGCCCGTCGTGACGACGGAGAACGCGTAATCGGCTTCAAGCCTGCTGGCGGTATCAAGACGGCTGAAGACGCGGCTGCGTATCTGGCTATCGCGGACAGGATCATGGGCCATAACTGGGTTTCGGCGCATACGTTCCGTTTCGGTGCGAGTGGATTGTTGGATTCTCTGATTTCCACGATCGAAGGTCAGGAAATCGTAGATCATTCCCATCACGGCTACTAGGACGGCTTCAAAAAGGACAAAAAATGCTGCCGCAAGAAATTATCCGGAAAAAGCGCGACGGGGGAACGCTCGACGCGGAGGAGATTGCATTCTTCGTCAAGGGGCTTGCTGACGGCTCGGTCACGGAAGGTCAGGTTTCAGCGCTTGCAATGGCGGTCTTTTTCAAGGGCCTAACCGTAGACGAGCGCGTGGCTTTGACCCTCGCGATGCGCGACAGCGGCGATGTCCTGGACTGGTCGGATGTCGAAGCGCCCGTTCTCGACAAACACTCAACAGGCGGTGTTGGTGACAATGTTTCACTGATGCTTGCACCGGCGCTCGCAGCCTGTGGTGCGGCTGTTCCGATGATTTCAGGCCGCGGTCTTGGTCACACTGGTGGCACGCTCGACAAGTTCGACAGCATTCCGGGCTATCAGACCCAACCGGACAATGTGCTTTTCAAGAAAGTGGTGAAGGAAGTCGGTTGCGCGATCATTGGCCAGACAGGAAACCTCGCACCCGCTGACAAGCGGTTCTATGCCATTCGTGATGTGACCGGCACCGTGGAGAGCGTGGATCTCATCACAGCCTCCATCTTGTCGAAAAAACTGGCGGCGGGTCTGCAAGGTCTGGTGCTCGACGTCAAATGGGGCACCGGTGCTTTCATGGCGAGCCTGGAAGAAGCGCGTGCGTTGGCTGAAAGTCTTGTTCTTGTTGCAAATGGCGCCGGACTGAAGACCACTGCGCTTCTCACTGATATGAACGAGCCCTTGGCATCTGCAGCCGGTAACGCAGTGGAGATGCAAAATGCTGTCGATTTTCTGAAAGGCACCGCTGTCGACAACCGGTTGTGGGACGTCACGGTGGCGCAGGGTGGAGAACTGCTCGCGTCCGGTCGCCTTGCAGCCTCAGCTGAAGATGGCGCGCGAATGATGCGCCAGGCCTTCGAAAGCGGCAGCGCAGCAGAGAAGTTCGGTCAGATGGTAAGTGCACTCGGGGGACCGACAGACTTTCTAGAAAAAACTGAACTTTATTTGCCGAAAGCGCCAGTGGTCGCCCCGGTCTATGCCCAGCATGACGGGGTTGTCACACAAGTGGATGCACGGGCTGTCGGCGTCTGCGTGGTGGCGCTTGGCGGTGGCCGTACGGCTGCCGCGGATGTCATCGATCACTCTGTTGGCCTCACCAGCTTGGCTGGTGTCGGAAATGCGGTCGATGCCGACGCGCCGCTTGCAATTGTGCATGCCAAGTCGGAAGCGGACGCGGAAACGGCGGCTGCTGCCCTGCGCGATGCCTATACGGTTGGATCTGCGGGCGACGTCGTCGATCGTGAGAGTGTCGTCGACCGCATCGCTCCTTAACAGACGACTGACGGTTGGCAAATGGTTGCCAGTCGCCCACCGGTCATCGAAGAACCGGCAACAACAACAACTGAGGAGATGCCCATGCCTCGTGCAATTCTGTGCGTATTGGACAGTTTCGGCATTGGCGGCGCAGCGGACGCCGAAGCTTTCGGCGATGCCGGATCCGACACATTGGGTCACATCGCTGAGCAGTGTGCGGTGGGAAAGGCAGACAAGGATGGTCTTCGCAGCGGTCCCTTGAACGTGCCCAATATGGATAGGCTCGGTCTGGGCGCCGCGGGAAGGCTGTCGACCGGCAAGGACGTTCCCGGTCTCAGTTTTTCAGGAGATCCCGAGGGGCTCTGGGGCTATGCGGCTGAAGTTTCAAACGGCAAGGACACACCATCCGGGCATTGGGAAATAGCCGGTGTTCCGGTCCGGTTCGACTGGGGCTATTTTCCTGAAACGGTGCCGACTTTTCCGCAAGAACTGATCGAGAAAATCAGCGAAAAAGCAGGTATGAACGGGATCCTCGGCAACAAACATGCGTCGGGTACCGTCATCATTGCCGAACTCGGTGAAGAGCATGTCAGGACCGGCAAGCCGATTTTCTACACCTCGGCAGATTCCGTAATCCAGATTGCCGCACATGAAGACCACTACGGTCTCGAAAGGCTCTATGAGCTTTGCGAGATCACGCGAGAATTCGCTGACCCTTATAATATTGGTCGTGTGATCGCTCGGCCATTTGTCGGTGATAGTGCCGACACATTCGAGCGCACTGCAAACAGGCGCGACTACTCGGTTCTGCCACCAGAACCGACGCTGTTGGATCGGCTGACTTCGGCGGGTCGAACAGTTTATGGCATCGGCAAGATATCCGACATCTTTGCGCATCAGGGCGTTTCCAGAGTCTTGAAAGGCGCCGGAAACGACCAGCTCTTCGACAAAACGCTCGAAGCCATGGATTTGGCACAGGATGGAGATCTTGTTTTTGCAAACTTCATAGACTTTGACTCGCTTTACGGTCATCGCCGTGATGTGCCCGGCTATGCTGCTGCGCTTGAGCATTTCGATCGTCGACTGCCTGAAATGGTGGCGGCCTTGCGCGAAGGCGATCTGCTGTTGCTGACCGCCGACCATGGCTGTGACCCGACATGGAAAGGTACCGATCACACGCGCGAAAACGTGCCTGTTATCGGAACCGGTCCGGGAATTTCAGGGCGCAGCGTTGGCGGGCGCACGACTTATGCCGATATTGGCGAAAGCATAGCAGTTCATTTGGGTGTCGCCGCCGGTCCAAACGGTGCCAGTTTTCTGTAGTCTGTTTGCAAAAGTCAGTCGCGGAAGGCCCTGACCAACTTGAGGATCTGCCGGAAATGAATGTTTCAAGCCTTGTGCCGAAGGCGGAATTGCATTGTCACATCGAGGGAGCTGCGCCGCCGTCGCTGGTCAAGCGTCTTGCCGAAACGCACGGACATGACGTGTCCGAGGTGATCGACGGCAACGGGAAATACATCTGGTCGGATTTCACGACTTTTCTAAGGGCCTATGACGTTTCCAGCGGGGTCTTCAAGACACCGGCAGACTATGCTTTGCTTGCCGAAACCTACTTTCGGATGCTGGCTGCAGAAGGCGCGATCTACGGGGAAATATTCGTTTCGCCCGACCACGCACAGGCCGCTGGCCTTTCTTACCGTTCCTATATCGAAGGCCTGGCGACAGGCATGGAGAGAGCCAAGAACGAAACGGCGATTGAGGGGCGCATGATTGCCATTGGTGTTCGCCATTTCGGGGCGTCCTCCGTAGAGCGTGTCATCAAGGAAGTCATCGGCAACCCGCATCCATTGGTGACAGGTTTTGGATTGGCAGGAGACGAACGATCAGGTCATCCGGCCAATTTTGCCAAGGCTTTTCGAATGGCAGCCGAAGCCGGACTTGGAACCACTGCCCATGCCGGGGAATTTGGGGGACCTGAGAGCGTAACAGCCGCGTTGGAGTTCCTGCGTGTCAAACGGCTCGGACATGGGGTACGTGCGATTGAGGACAAGGATCTTGTCAAGCGTCTGATCGAGGAAGAAGTTGTCCTGGAAGTCTGCCCAGGTTCCAATACCGCACTTGGTGTCTATTCGCATCTGCGCTTTCATCCGGTAAACATCTTGCGCAAGGAAGGCGTCAAGATAACTCTGAATTCCGATGATCCTCCGTTCTTCGGTACAACGCTGGGCAAGGAGTATTCCTCGGTTTCCGAGACTTTTGACTGGACCTTTGAAGACCAGATGGAAATAACGCGCACAGCTCTTGATGCAGCCTTCTGTGACGATGCCACCCGCAATCGGTTGCTTGTGCGCCTCGACAGCGCCAGAGAGCGACCCGTTGAATGAACCACAAGAGATTTTCGTGCCAAGAGGGTTTCACTTTAGATTGGTAAGTCTAAGTTCATGAGTGCCGAATTTTCCGCTCCGATCCTTTTCCAGCCACAGGAAGTGCGCCGCAGGGCTCACGCGTTTCTGGACATGGGGATCGCGGGTAAACTGAACCATGTTGGCCTGGATCTGACAAAGCTTGACGATGCACTCGGCCTGGTTCTTGAAACGACCAAAGAAATCTACCCTGATTTCCAGATACCGCCATACGGAATCTGGCGCGCCTTTGAAACAGGTGGCATCGACCGCTGGTCCGCGATGGCAAGTGCCAGAGAATTTGAATCGGCGCAGGAAATGCTTTTGGCTGCTGCCGATCTCGCCTTGCTCGCGTTGTTCATGAAAACGCGGCGCCCGGGAAACTGGGTTTTTGAAGACCCTATGACCGGCTCGAAAGTGGCCGGAGATGATGCGCTGGCACTCGCCGCCTTTCACATGTTCGCTTCCGGGTCATTTTCTGGTGAAATGACCGATCCCTACCGCGTGGACGCCGAAACGCTTGTTCGGCTTGACCTGAACGAACTGACTTCCGGCCTTCAGTGGGATCGGGATGCGGATCAGGAGTTACTCAGTGCAATGCAGGCCCACCTCAAACGTTTTGGCGAGGCCATGGCGTTGAGGCCCGATCTGTTTTCGGAAGGCAACGTCACACGACCAGGCGTTCTTGCGCTTCGTCTTGCAGGTGAAGCCGATGCCGGCATCGATGCCAGCAAGCTGCTTGATAATTTGCTGGAGACATTCGCTCCGGTCTGGGACGGTGGCGCGAAGGCTGGTGACGTTGGTCTTGGCGACAGTTTCGATTACACCGGTAAGTCTGCCGGTTCAGAGACCACGACGGTTCCGTTTCATTTGTGCGCCCAGGAAATGGTCTATTCGCTGGTGGAACCTTTTGCCTGGGCAGGATTTGAGGTGACCGGCCTCCAAGACTTAACGCCGCCATCAGATCTCGCTCATGCCGCTTTGTTTGTTCAAACAGGCGTCCTGGCCATCAGTTCTGAAAACGATGAGGCGTTGCCGGAAGAGACGAAAACTGACCGCATGGTTGAACTGCGCGCAGTGAGCGCAGCCTTGGCCGACAAACTTGCAGACAGGCTGCGCAGCGAACTTGATGTCAGTGCGGATCAAGTGCCTCTGACATGCATCCTGGAAGGCGGGACAAGGCGGGCCGGGCTTCGGATTTTGAGCCAGAATGCAAATCTTTTCAAAAAACTCGGGCAATACTTGAATCCCCGGACTGTTTTTTGGTTGCCGTTCGGGGCATAGGTCCTGAACATGCAGTGAAGTCACAAACAGACCGTGGGCGAACGGTCGTTAGTATCAAGAGAGGCAGACATGTCCGGAGCAAATGTCATCAGTCACCCGCTGGTTCAGCATAAGCTGACCATCATGCGCAACAAGGGGACATCCACACAGGGTTTCCGGCGGTTACTTCGTGAAATCTCGACGCTGCTCTGCTACGAGGTCACCCGCGACCTGCCGCTTATTCGCCAGACCATCGAAACACCGCTTGCCGAGATGCAAGCGCCGATGCTCGCCGGCAAGAAGCTGGTCTTTGCATCTGTCCTTCGGGCCGGCAATGGGCTTCTGGAAGGGATGCTTGAATTGGTTCCATCCGCACGCGTTGCTCATGTCGGGCTCTATCGTGATCCTGAAACACTGCAGCCGGTTGAATATTACTTCAAAGCCCCGGAAGATCTGAACGAGCGTTTGGTGATCGTTGTTGATCCGATGCTGGCAACGGCCAATTCGGCAATCGCCGCGGTTCAGAAGCTGAAGGAAAGAGGGGCAAACAACATTCGGTTCCTCTGCCTCCTGGCAGCTCCCGAAGGTGTTGCAAAGTTCAACGAGATGCACCCGGATGTGCCGATCTACACAGCGGCCATAGACGAGAAGCTCAATGAAAAAGGCTATATTGTCCCGGGCTTGGGAGACGCTGGCGACCGCATGTACGGTACGAAATAGATTTTGTATTCACGATGTGGCAGTTACGATTGCGCGGCAGGTTCCTGCCGCGCATTTTTCTTGCGCTTGGCGATGGGGCTTTTAACCTCTGGCTCAAACGGGGAGGCAATGAATGATCACGGTATTCGGATCCATTAATCTGGATCTGGTTGTTGCTGTGCCGCGCTTGCCGCGGGCCGGAGAGACTGTAAGCGGTCCAGATCATCAAATGTTCCCGGGTGGCAAAGGCGCAAACCAGGCGCTGGCTGCACGGCGCGCTGGATCGGCTGTGACGATGATCAGTGCCGTCGGACAAGATGCATTCGCGGATCTGGCGCTGCGCAATCTGCGCGAAGCAGATGTCGACCTGTCCGGCATCAGATCGCTTCCCGGAACGACTGGCATCGCTTTGATCGGCATCGACCCGGCGGGCGAAAACCAGATCATCGTTGCCAGCGGAACGAACGCGCGCGTTGATGCCGAATGGCTTTCAGAAGTGCTCATACCGAATGGCATCCTGCTGTTGCAGGGCGAAATCCCTTTCACCGAAAACGTCACCTCAATGCAAATGGCCAAAGCCGAAGGGTCTCGTGTGATCTGGAACCCGGCACCCGTTCCTGAAGGCAATCTGCGCGCTGCCTTGGAAGCGACGGATGTATTGGTTGTGAATGAAAGTGAAGCAGCGCTGATCGCGGCCTCGTTAGGGCTAGCTGGCGAACCGGAGGCATTTCTGGCTCATTTCGCATCTGACGGACATGTTGCAGTTGTCACTCAAGGATCCCAGGGCATCGTGGCCGATGATGGCAATGGACCGGTTCGGATTGGCGCTCCAAAGATAGAGGCTGTCGATACGACTGGGGCCGGCGATGCCTTCTGCGGTGCATTGGCGTCTGCGTTGGATCGCAACATTCCCTTTCCCCGTGCACTAAGGGAAGGGATCGCCGCCGGTGCGCTTGCCTGCACGGTAACGGGTGCTCAGACGAGTGCACCACACCATGAAGACATCATGCGTCTTGCCGATCAAATTCTCTGAAGCGGCTTTACAGCCCGCTAAGGAAACCGTGCTAATCAGGCTGACCGATTGTTGTGTCGAGTTCGGACTAAAGGTCAGCCATGGCGCGATTTGTGCTGATATTGCTGTTTTTCATCGGGATAACCCCGTTTCTGCCCAATCTGCTGCAGAAGTTTGCACCTCAGCTTGCGGCGGGTAACATCCAGTCTGCGAAAACGGCTGACATTGATGAAACGCCCGGAGGCGATCGCAAACATCGTATCTCTGCCAACTATCAGGGCCAGTTCGTCGACTTGTTCAAGGTGAATGGACAGACGGTAGAAATGTTGGTGGACACCGGCGCAACACATACCGTGTTGCCTGAATCGGTTGCCCGAGACGTTGGCATTTTCCCGAAGGCAGCGGACTACAAATACGCTATTCGTACAGCCAATGGCACGGTTTATGGTGCCATGGCGGTCATCGATGGGATGCGGATCGGAAGCATTCGATTGAAAAACCTGGATGCCCTGGTCTTGAAAGACCAAAGTCTTGGTCAACCCCTGCTGGGAATGTCTGCTCTCAATCAATTGGACCGGTTTGACATATCAAACGGGACACTAGTACTGGTTCAGTAGTCAATTGAAGCTTTTGAGTTTAATCCAATCCGTTCGGCCGAGTGGCCCCGAAACAAGTTCATTTGCGAGGTATTGATGTTCCCGAAACCTGTGGCAAGCCTGACGCCGAACACGCTCGAATACGAATCCTTGCCGATGGTCAAGCCGACGGGATTCCGGGAGTACGATGCCCGTTGGCTCTTCGAAGAAGAAATCAATCTGATGGGCATGCAGGCGCTTGGCATGGGTATCGGAACCCTGATCCATGAGCGGGGCGTGCGACCGGATATTGCCGTTGGACATGATTTTCGCGGCTATTCCGCTTCCATCAAGATGGCCGTGATCAATGGGTTGCTGGCGGCTGGCGTCAACGTACATGATATCGGGCTGGCTTTGTCGCCTATGGCCTATTTTTCGCAATTCGCATTGGATGTTCCTGCTGTTGCCATGATCACGGCATCCCACAATGACAACGGATGGACCGGTGTCAAAATGGGGATCGACAGGCCTTTGACATTTGGTCCTGATGAAATGAGTCGCCTCAGGGAAATCGTCCTGGGTGCCGCGTTCGATCTGAAAGGTGGTGGCAGCTACCGGTTCGTTGACGGTTTCCCGGAGCTTTATGCCAAAGACCTGACGGACAGGCCCAAACTGAAACGCCCGATCAAGGTGGTTGCAGCTTGCGGCAACGGCACCGCCGGAGCTTTCGCTCCAAAGATCCTTGAGGCACTTGGGGCAGAAGTCTTTCCGTTGGATGCGGAACTGGATCATACGTTTCCGCGATACAATCCGAACCCGGAAGATATGCAGATGCTTCATGCATTACGGGACAAAGTTCTGGAAGTTGGCGCAGAGGTTGGACTGGGTTTCGATGGGGATGGTGACCGTTGTGGCGTCGTCGACAATGAAGGCGAAGAAATCTTCGCCGACAAGGTTGGCGTCATGCTGGCGCGTGACATTTCCGCCCTGCATCCGAACAGCCAGTTTGTGGTCGATGTGAAATCGACCGGGCTTTACCATACTGACCCCGTCCTTCAGGCCAATGGTGCAAAGACCGACTACTACAAAACCGGTCATTCCTATATCAAACGTCGCGTCAGGGATTTGAACGCAGTCGTTGGATTTGAAAAGTCTGGGCACTACTTTTTCAATCAGCCGATTGGACGCGGTTATGACGATGGTCTCGTGTCCGCTATCGCAATTCTCGACATGCTGCACCGCAATCCGAACAAGACAATGGCCGACCTGCGGCGCGATTTGCCCAAGACCTGGGGCTCGCCGACCATGTCTCCGAAATGTGCCGATGAAATCAAATACGATGTTATCGAACGTGTCGTGTCGAGATTTCAGGACATGAAGGAACGGGGCGAAACTGTTGCGGGACAGGCGATAACCGACCTGATTACGGTCAATGGTGTGCGTGTAGTCAGCGAGGACGGAACCTGGGGACTGGTTCGTGCCTCTTCGAACAAGCCCGAACTGGTTGTCGTGGTCGAAAGTCCCGTTTCTGAAGATCGTCTGCACGCCATGTTCAAGGCCGTCGACGGCATCCTGCGTGAGAACCCCGAAGTCGGCGACTACAACCAGACGATTTGAGACCGGTAGTTGAGACTTGCCTATGAGAGTTTCGGTGAAGACTTGAGCTTGAGGGCAGGGGCAACGAATGATCCTGTCGGCTTGCGGCGCTCGGAAAACGGACCTGAGATGGGTCTACGGAGAATTGCATGATCAATGAATTCGGGTTTCTTCCGGACGGAACTGCTGTTCAGGAGATCACCCTTAAGAAAGGTGTCTTGGAGGCTTCGATCCTGACACTTGGCGCGGTTATCCGGGACTTGAAAGTGGATGGGCAAACAGTTGTGCTCGGTTTTGATGACCTGCAAAGCTATCTGGATCATTCGCCTTATTTCGGGGTAATTGCCGGGCGATGCGCCAATCGCATCGCCGGCGGTAAAATGAGCATTGACGGAAACGAATACCAGTTGGACTGCAATGATGGAGGCCGCAATCATCTTCACGGCGGCTCAGATGGGTTTTCAAACCGCATCTGGCAGATCGAGCAAAGCGACAAGGCCAGTGTGCTCTTGAAGTTGGTTTCTGAAGACGGTGAAATGGGATATCCAGGCCGCGTTGAAGCACTCGTTCGATATACGCTTACCGGTTCTGGAGCATTGCGCGTCAAGATTACGGCAACAACCGACAAAACCACCCCGGTCAACCTCACACAGCACGCATATTTTAATCTGGATGGCAGTGAGACTATCCTGGGTCACACGCTTGAAATTGCGGCAGAAAGCTATTTGCCGGTAGACGAGCATTTGATCCCGACAGGGGAAGTCAGGAATGTTGCCTGGACAGCGTTTGATTTTCAGGATGGCCGTAAACTGAAACGAAAATCCGGTGAAGAGGACGTTTTTTACGACCACAATTTCTGTTTGGCGGACGCGCCGCGCGACCAGGTCGCCTTTGCGGCAGCACTTGAAGACAGCGCAGGTGACAGGCGCATGGAAGTCTGGACCACGGAGCCCGGACTTCAGTTATACGATGCCGGCAAACTGACTGTTGCTGTTCCCGGGTTGGACGGAAAACACTACGGCCCACATGCCGGACTGTGCCTGGAAGCGCAGCGTTGGCCCGACAGCGTCAACAGGTCAAACTTCACAAATGTTCTGTTGCGGCCGACTGAGACTTATAGTCATGTGACGGAATTCCGTTTTTCGTGAGATCGGATACACTAGGATCTGCGGGTGAGGCCAAGGCGGGACTGGGGAGAAGTATTTGAAGACCGTTTTTTCAGACACCCAGCTTGCCCATGCGCCGAAGCAGGAGATTTCAGACGGCGAATTGAAACCCGCTGTCGAAGTTCCGAGCCGGGCCGAAATGGTCCTGGAAACCGTCAAAAGTCGAAAAGTCGGCGAGATTGTTTCACCGGATGATTTTCCGATCAGGCCGCTCCATAGAGTACATGCACCGGACTATGTCGGCTTTTTGGAAGACTTCTGGGATAAGTGGCTGGCGGCAGGCCGCTCCAACGAAGCTTTCCCGTTTGTGTGGCCGATCAGAAGTCTGCGGCAGGACATTGATGTGAACCACATTGATGGATTGCTCGGTCGATATTCAATGGACGCGGGCACTCCGCTTGGTGAAAACACTTTCAAGGCGGCGCGCGCCTCTGCCGATACCGCGCTGACGGCTGCAAAATTCCTTCTGGATGGAGAACAATCCGCATTCGCACTGTGCCGGCCGCCGGGACACCACGCCGGTTTTGATTTTTTCGGAGGGTATTGCTTCCTCAACAATGCGGCCATCGCAGCACAGTATCTGCGCGACTACGGATTGCATCGCATCGCCATTCTGGATGTCGATTACCATCATGGAAACGGAACCCAGGCTCTTTTCTACGACCGGCCTGACATCCTGTTTTTGTCCATTCACGCCGATCCGAAGGATGAATATCCTTATTTCCTGGGTTATGCCGACGAGACGGGAGAACACGCGGGCACAGGTTTCACGCGCAACTGGCCGCTTCCGCTTGGTACGGATTGGGATAGCTATACTCCTGCACTCGAAGAGGCCTGCCGTTGGCTGCTGGTTTACAAGCCGGATGCGATGGTCGTGTCGCTTGGCATGGATTGTTATGAGAACGACCCGATTTCCGGTTTCCGCTTCAAGAGCGAGGACTTCAGTCGTCTCGGCGAACGACTGAAGAAAGTCGGCGTGCCAACCTTGTTCGTCATGGAAGGTGGCTATGCCGTCGACGCACTGGGCACCAACTGTGTCAATGTGCTTGAAGGATTTGCCGGCTAAGGAAGCTTAGTTAGTGAGCAAACCGCGATTCTTGAGGTCCTGCCGCAAAGCGTGCGCCTCTTTAAAATGATGCGCTTGCATCCCGACATTGCGGGCAGCCTCAACATTGGCCGCTGAATCGTCGATGAACAGGCACGTGCCGGGTTCAAGTCCATTTCGATTAAACAGGACCTGATAGATCCTGGGGTCCGGTTTGATCAAACGCTCTTCTGCAGACACCACAGTGTCGACAAAGCTGGTCTTGAGAAACGGGAATCGTACCAGGCACTCTGCGAATTTTTCGTTCGAAAAATTGGTGACTGCAAAAAGCGGGGTGTTCTTTTCTTGGAGCTCCTGGAGGATTTGGCGTGTCCCGGAAACTTCACCGGGGATCATCTCGTGCCATTGATCTGAATACGCCGCAATCAGATCTGCTTTGTCGGGATGAAGTGCGCAAAGCGTATCAACGGCCTCTGCCCAGGAGCGTCCAAGGTCCTGTTCAAGGTTCCAGTTCATGTTGCAAACGTTTTGGAGAAAATCTGCTCTTTCGACTTCATCCGGAATGAGACGACGATAAAGATGTTCAGGATTCCATTCGATCAGGACATTTCCTATATCGAACACCACGGTCGTGATAACGTCATTCATGGGCCGCTCCGGTCAATGTTGTCAGGGTGCAAGATAGGTGAGATAGGAATTTGCGTTTTCTCCCAAAAGCTTATGTCGGAATTGCGACGTGGACAGGAAACGCCGTCGGGTTGATTGCACTTATTTTCCTTGTGTTTGTGTTTGCCGGTTCAACACTTGCTCAGGAAAGCGCTGACTTGCCGGATCGTCTTCGACTTGGTGTTGTGGTGGCCGGGGATGAGAACGCCAGGGACAGAGTTGAGCCGTTTCGGCTGGCGCTTGAAGATATTGCCGATCTGCCGGTTGACCTCTTTTTGATGGATACAATGGGTGACGCCGTAGAAGCTATAGCTGAAGGGCGAATTGACTACGCACGCCTGTCACCCTCCGCCTATGCGGCAGCATACAGGCTTTGCAGCTGCATTGAACCTCTCGTTACCGCTGGTCCGGATGACTTTCCAGCGCGTTTTTATGCCATCCTTGTCGGCAAAAGTGGTACCGAGAAAATATCGCTTGCGGACCTGAAAGACGTCCGTCTGGCCGTTGGTGGCAAGAACAGTTCAACGGGCTATCGCGTTCCCTTGGCGAACTTGGCGGCAGACGGTATCGACGTGAGGGCACATTTCAGCACGCTGGTGGAAGTTCAGGATCCCGTTGACGGTATTCGCGCGTTGCTGGATGGACGGGTACAGGCGGCACTCGCCTGGTCGACCCTGGCTGGAGAGGCAAAAAACGGCTACACGGCCGGAACGCTCAACGACTACTACGTGAGCGGCGGGCGCGGATTTAAGGATCTGGAGATTGTTTGGCGTTCGCCCCCCATTCCCTATTCCGCTCATAGTCTGGGAAAAGATCTGCCGGATGTGTTGAAACGCCGTTTGAGAGCTGGGTTGATGGATATGCGACGCGAGGACCCCGGCGCTTATCTTGCGATTGAACCCGACTTGCCAGGTGGCTTTGAGCCGGTTGTACATGCTGACTATCGCCCGGTGGTCCGCACTTACGAAGACGCCTTTGCAAGCGTGTTAGAACCGTCTGGCCGATAGATAATCGAGTATTTTGAGAGTCAACTTGTTAGAGTGCCGCCTTCAAGAGTGTTTCCGTGTGTCGACGGATCATTTCTTCTTCATTGGTTGGAATGACCAGTACCTTGATCTGAGAAGTGGCGGCGGAAATGTCTTCTTCCCGCGCTTTGTTTCGAGCCTCATCAATCAACATGCCGAGCCAATCCTGCTCTGCACACACACGCTTCCGGATGAGCGCTGCGTTTTCGCCGATTCCGCCTGTGAATACGAGCGTGTCCAGACCGTTCAGGACTGCTGCCATGGCACCAAGTTCACGCCGAATGCGAAACACGAAATAGTCGATTGCCTCGGCGGCGCGCGGATCGGTGCTTTCGCTTAACCTGCGCATGTCCTGGCTGATGCCGGACAGGCCCTTGAGACCGGAGTTCTTGTAGAGCAGATCTGAGACTGCGTCAGCGCTCATGCCTTTGGTGGTCAAAAGATAAAGGACGACGCCCGGGTCGAGTTGGCCGCATCGCGTGCCCATCGGTAACCCGTCCAGTGCCGTAAAGCCCATTGTCGATCCGATGCTTTGGCCATCACGGATGGCACACATGGACGCGCCATTTCCCAAGTGGGCGACAACAACCCTGCCTCGGAAAACGTCTGGACGTGTCTCCTTCAAATGACTGCAGATGAACTCATAGGAAAGCCCATGAAACCCGTATCGACGGACACCTTCGTCATAAAGAGATCTGGGAAGAGCGAATGTATCGTTGACCCACGGATGCTTGCGGTGGAAGGCAGTATCGAAACATGCAGTTTGCAAAGCGCCTGGAAATGCCGCGCGCGCGGCTTCCACACCGGCAAGGTTGTGAGGTTGATGCAGCGGCGCCAAGGGTTCGAGCGCCTTGAGATCCTGAAGAACTGTGTCGGTTATCTTCAAGGGGCTGGTGTGATAAACGCCTCCATGGACAACCCGGTGACCAACGGCGTCAACCGGACGACCACCAAGCTCTCGTTCAAGAATGGGTAGGAGGGCAGCCAGCGCCGTCTTGTGGCTTGTTCCTTCGTCGTCTTGAAGGTTGCGGTCAATTGTCAGACCGGAGGCATGAGATACCAGCGCAAGATGAGGCTCGGCACCCAACCCCGAGATCTGTCCTTTGAGTTGCTCGCACTTACCAGAGTAGAGCGAAAACTTGATTGAAGAAGAACCGGAATTCAGGACGAGGATAACCGGAACCACGATCACTCTTCCTCGCGGTCGAGCATTCCGGCTGGAAGGCCGTTCTTCTGCCAATGCACATAAAGCATTGCCAACGCGCAGGATGCGAGGCGGGCACGGCCGTCATCCGCGCGACTGGTCAGCATGACCGGAACCTTTGCCCCTATGACAAGGCCAGCGGCTTCTGCGTGGGCGATGAATGTGAGCTCCTTGGCCAGCATGTTACCGGATTCCAGATTAGGCACGATCAGGACTTCTGCGTGTCCGGCGACCAGCGAGGTGATACCCTTTGTCCGTGCCGCCTGGACATCGATTGCGTTGTCCATTGCGAGAGGACCATCCACAACGGCCCCGCTGATTTGGCCTCGCTCGGCCATCTTTGAAAGAACCGCTGCATCAAGGCTGGAAGGGATGGCGGGATTGACGGTTTCGATTGCGGACAAAATGCCGACACGGGGTGTGTCCAAACCGAGCGACCGCGCCGCATCAATCGCGTTTTGTGTAATGTCGACCTTGGTGTTGAGGTCAGGCGAAATGTTGATCGCTGCGTCCGAAATCAGCACCGGCGTTTTGCGTCCTGGAATATCCATGACAAATACGTGGCTGATCCGACGTTTGGTTCTGAGGCCTCCGTCTCGCTTGACCACATGTTTCAGCAGGTGATCGGTGTGAAGGTGGCCTTTCATGACCGCCTTGACCCGCCCTTCATGAACCATTTCTACCGCGCGTCCGGCCGCTTCAGACTCGTCTTCGATATCAATCAGCTCAAATTGGCTGATATCTTCATTCAGTTCGTTTGCTGCGGTTTCAATCCGGTCTCTTGCGCCGATCAAGACAGGATCGATCAACCCCTCCCTTGCAGCTAGGAGGGCACCTTCCAGCGAGTTCGGATCATCGGGCGCCGCGACTGCGGTCGGCAAGGCTGGCAGGGTTTTGGCCAACTCAATCATCCGATTGAAATGGCGATGTCGTTGGACAAGAAGCGCAGGAATTTCGCTGGCATCGAATTCAATTGTTTCCGTCGGGGCGCGGACTTCGGAAATACCCTCAACAAGTCTGACGCCGTCTTCGCGGGTGACGGACATGTCAAAGAGAACGATATTGTCAGGCCGTTTCTCGGTGGCAGTCACTTTGACGGTCAGTTTGTCACCGACAGCCGCACGACCCAGGAAACGGAAGGACTGGGCCTTATAGACGCTGCCTGGGCCGGGCAGAATGTTGCCAAGTACGGCAGACGCGAGGCCGCCAACCCACATGGCTGGGGCCATCGGTTTGTCGATCTTGCCGTCTCCGGTCCAATCGGTATCGGGTAAATGAATTGGATTGCGATTTCCCGAGGCGTGGGCAAAAACCAGGAGATCGTTGGATGAACACTCCCGGACAATCTCGGCCGTATCACCAATCTCGATCTGTTCATACGTCTTGTTTGTCGCCATCGACTAATGTTCCCGAGTTCAAATTGCGTATTGCAACGCAACATCCTGCGGGAGAGTAGCGGGATTGTATGACGAAACAAGTGGGATGAGTAAATTGCCGTTGCTGCTGCTCAAAGCAAGCTGATACTGCCTGTTGTCAACAATCGGAACAGGCAACGGTGTTGGTCAGACGCGGCCGTAGATAATAGGTGTCGCCTAGGTCTATGGCAGAGTCACGGTCAAAGACCTCGGTGAAGATTCCGGCAAAGGTCGGTGTATAAGTTAGGCTCACTTGTCCAACGACTATGGATGTGTTCGCGACAGAGACAGTGCCCGGAAGTGTTACCGGGGGCACAGCTCCTGGTGCCCATGGTTCGCCGCCTGACTTGTTTAAACTCCAGTCAACGGAGGCATCGCCGTCTTCGTCAAAGGTAACACTCGCTAGCACAATATCCAGAGTATCAGCGGGGTAGGGGGTCAAGATCTTTTCGCCTAGATCCATAATGCCCTGAAGATCGTTCTTGTCGACAGTCTGTGCTTGGGCGACAAGGTCGGTAACGGAGTTTGCGATACGGCTGACTTTGCGGTCCTGATTCAGGGCTCCCGTAGCTTCCTCCATGCCGATTAGAATGATCAGCATCAACGGGAGGATCAGAGCAAACTCAACTGCAGAAACAGCACGGGTGTCGACCTGAAGCCTACGCCAGATGGAGACTATCGTCTGTGCAGGGTTAGGCCTGCGAGCGTTCATGCTATTCCCACGGTTCATTTCGAAACACCAATGTTGATGTGAGATGACGTTCGGTTCCATGGTCAGCTAGGTTAAGCGACAGCAGGGACGTGATCATTGGCCAGCGGTACACGACATTCACCATGACAATTTCACCAGAATTGTTGGCTTCAGCGGTGTAGCTAGAATCTTCGACGAGGTCGCCATCGGCATCGTACATGTCGTTCGTTGAAGCTGCGGCCGAAAAGCTGTCAATCTGATCGACAACGACGACAATGCGTTCTGTGCTGCAAAGGAAGGCTGGCAGGGCGTTGCAAATTTCACCTTCGAAATCGTCGGCGCCGAAACCAGATGTTTGCGCTTGGCCAGTCCTGATCATTCTCGACGCTTCGATGACAGCATTGTCCAGCATTCGGTTCACCATGTGAATGAGACCGACTTCAACAATTCCGAACAGGATCAGAAAAAACGGAATTGCGACGAGACCGAACTCTATCGCTGTCGCACCGCTTTCGTCTTTGCGGATAGAAAAGAAACGTCGCCTAAAACGTGGCATTGTATTTCTTTTACTCAAACGCATGTCACTAAGACTCCAGAATCAAAACTCAAGACCCGCCGCCGGCCGCCTGAACGGCGAGCTCGTTGCGGGCGGTTGCTTGTTCGGCGGTCTGCTTGAAGGCGTCGTTGTTGTCCCCGAGACGAAGCGTTGGTTCGCAGGTTGGACTACAGGACAACGTCATGCGAGAGGATTTTTTGTAAACGGAGACAACACCTTCTTCAGACGCGCGAACCGTAATGATTTCGTCAACAATCGGCTTGTTGTTCTCGTCGAGAATGACAAGGTTAGTCGTGCCGTAACTCTTACCGGTAATGACGACCGTGTTTTGGTCAAACATTGAAACATCGGCAATGAAGGGATTTCCGACGATAACGGCAGATGCGCCATCGTCAATGCGGAAGACCTTTGCACGGTCGACGGTGACCATGACTGGCCCATCTTGGGCGATAGCGACGCCAGCTTGAAACACAAATGCGAACAGGCTCGTCCATTTGATCAGCTTCTTAAACATGCCTATGGGTACTCCATATCGGGCTTTTCTCGCGATATCATGCAACAAACGTGGTGAACGATCTGCTAACGGCGCTCGAATTTCAGAATTGCTTGCGAGTTTCGCATGCATTTAAAGAAGAACAGATCACGGTCGATTTTGAGTTGGACAGCAATCAATTCCGTTGCCCAGGTTTAATGAATTGACCTTGAGACAATTGTTTGATTCATTTTGAGTTGATATTCCATAAAAATGAAGGTGACGCCGTTCCGGCTGATGAATTGTAAGTAAAACATGAAATATGCGCACCAAAAGTATGTAATATATTGAATATTAAATGATTCAAATTCCAGATTAACTATTTTTTATCTATACTCATTATTAACTATAGATGTATTTGTGGCGACTTTCACAAAGATAGATGTCAAATTTAACTGGTTGGAAAGCTCTCTGTCCTAGGGTGAGCTCATGTCCGATCGGACTAACAAAAGATCCGGCGGGCTTTTGAAGCTGTCAACTAAGTGGTACTTGGAGCAAAAACATGAAATCTCTTATCAACCGTTTCGTAAAAGACGAATCTGGCGCAACTGCTATTGAATACGGCCTGATTGCTGGCCTGCTGTCCATCATCATTCTCGCTGCTGTGACTGCAACCGGTACGTCTTTGTCCGCTATCTTCACGTCCATCTCGACAACTCTGAAGACTGCTGACACCGCCATCAAGTAATGGACCGGAACGGCGCTTTGGCGCCGACGTCTTGAAACGTGAAACGGGCGGTTTACCGCCCGTTTTTCATTTGAGCCGCCCTTTGCGCGTTCTTAACGAATGTCTGCGACCATCAGTCCAATGAAAATACTGTATTGACGGGTTCGAAATGATCCAAGCAGCTGTTCTAGTGATTTTCCCGATGTTGGTTGCCTTTGGAGGCATCTCGGATCTGTTGACCATGACGATCCAGAACCGTGTCGCTATTCTTCTTGTCGCCGGGTTTTGCATTCTGGCGCTTGCGACGGGGCTTCCCATGCAGGCCTGGGGTTTGCATGCGCTGGGAATGGCAGTGTTTTTCGTCCCTTGTTTTGTGTTTTTCGCATTTAACTGGATGGGTGGTGGCGACGTGAAGTTCATAAGTGCCATTGCACTTTGGATCGGATTTACGCCTGAGCTTGCCGCCTTCGCCGTGCTTGTCGCCATATACGGGATGGTGTTGACTGTCGGTATGTTGCTGATGCGGCAAAAGCTGATCGTGCCGACACTTCTGTTTCAGCAAGACTGGTTTTTGCGTTTGCATGACAGCAAAAGCGGAATCCCTTACGGTGTTGCCATTGCGATAGCTGGTTTGCAAATCTATTCGCACACAGCTTGGTTCCAGCTGATCGGCTAAGAGAATCAGACCTTTCTGATCCGCAATTTTCTTCATCAAATAAAGTTTCAAAATCTCGCAAGGTAAAAACAGGCGAGATTTCTGGCTTTTGAAGTGCAAAATGCACTCTTTTAATAAGTTATTTAGTAAAGTTAACAGAAATTAACCAAAAACATGCAGATCTGGTTAACCATGTTTTGACCAATTCACCCGCACACTACGCGAGGTAGCGCAAAAGCGCAGTGAATTATTGGGTAATGGTCATGAAACTGGCACGCATATTTGTTTTGGCAATCGCTGTGGTTGCCGGCTTCATCGCTTTCCGCTTGGTCATGTCCTCCGGCGGCGAGAGTGAGCCGCAAATCGTTCAAGAACCTGTTTCAGAAAAGAATTCCAAGGTTCTGGTAGCGGCAAAGGACATAAGCCTTGGCGGAAAGCTAACGGAAGAAGATCTTTCGTGGGCCGATTGGCCAGAAGACACGGTTCCACTTGGGGCCGTGACCGAAAAATCGAATCCTTCCGCTGATACCGAGTATCAAGGCCGAATCGCGCGAGTGCCGATTTTTGCAGGGGAACCTGTTCGCCCAGAGCGATTGATCAATACGGATAAAGGTTTCATGGCAGCGATCCTCCCGAAAGGAAAGAGAGCAATCGCTGTCAGTGTGGAAGCTGAAACCACCGCAGGTGGGTTCATCTTACCAGGTGACAAAGTAGACGTCATTCTGACGCGATCGTCGGACGCTGGTGGTGCACTTAGTGAGACAATTCTAGAAAATATCAGAGTTCTGGCCATCGACAGCACAACTGCAGGCGAACAAGACCAAAAAAATCTTTCGCCAAAGAAAACGGCAACTCTCGAATTAACTCTGGCTGAATCGGAAATCGTAGCTCAATCGCAGCAGGTCGGGACGATAGATCTGGCGCTGCGGAGCGCCCAAGATTCGGCAGATGATGCGGAAGCGGACAATTCCCGACGTCGCGGTGTCAGCTACGTCAAATACGGCGTAACGAGCCAGGCAGGTGCGCAATGAATCCCGGTGACAAAGGAACGTCCAGTGTGAGGGGCGCAATGAAAAAGCAGATAGTCAAATTTGCAGCGGCAGCTTTGCTGTTGGGAGCTTCGGTCGCGATTCCGGCAAGCACGGCACTGGCTGAAGGGAACTTTCCGAGCCAGGTCCATATAGCTGCTGGGGAGAGAGCAAGCGGTCGCATCCTAAACGTGGGTGTCGGGCGCTCCGTTGTCGTTAATCTTGCAGAAGATGCAGCTGATGTACTGGTGTCCAATCCGGAAATTGCTGATGCGGTTCTAAGAACACCTCGCAGGATATTCGTCATCGGCAACACGGCGGGACAATCAAGACTGGTTCTCTTCAGTCGCAGCGGCCGCGAACTTGCAAGTTTCAATATTCGAGTTGAAAAAGATACGTCAGATCTGACCCGGATTATTCGAAAACTGATCCCTGGAAGTAGAATTTCTGCAGAATCAGTGAATGGAAATGTGGTACTAAGTGGTTCCGCCAAAAGCACGCTTGAAGCTCAACAGGCTGCTGACATAGCTGCGAAATTTCAAGGTGCTGACTCAGCGAAAGCTGTTGTGAACCTCATCGCTGTTGAGGGTAAGGACCAAGTCCACCTGAAAGTCACTGTTGCCGAGGTCGAGCGTACCATCATCAAGCAGCTCGGTGTTCAATTCTCTGGATCCGTAGGAACCGGAAGTTTTACCCCATTCTTTTCAAGTCTTCCCAATTTCACTGTCAACCCCTCCATCGTCAATCAGGCGACGGGCGGCACACAGTTTATTAGTGGTGCAAGCAACATCACGGCCCAGGTTCAGATGCTTCAGCGCGAGGGTGTCATTCGAACCCTGGCAGAACCAACACTAACGGCCATCTCCGGTGAAAATGCGAGTTTCCTGGCAGGCGGTGAATTCCCGATCCCGATTTCTCGCGATGACGGGGAAATCTCGGTAGAGTTCAAGAAGTTCGGTGTTGGCCTCGATTTCACACCTGTTGTTCTCTCCGGCGGCAGAATTAGCCTTCGCGTTAAAACCGAAGTCAGTGAACTCAGTAACGAAGGCGCTGTCTCCGCAGGCGGTATCACAATTTCCGCCCTGAAAGTCCGCCGCGCAGAATCAACCATGGAACTGCCATCAGGTGGAACTCTGGTCATGGCGGGGCTGCTCAAGGAGTCCTATTCGCAAGCGGTTGAGGGAGTGCCGGGATTGATGCAGATTCCAATCTTGGGAGCACTGTTCAAAAGCCGTGATTTCTTGCGGGACCAGACCGAATTGGCGGTGTTCGTAACCCCTTATGTGGTTCGTCCCGTTGCCGCGAGCAAAATGGTGCGGCCAGACAAGAACCTTTTACCGGCTTCTGATGCAGAGACGATTTTCCTGAATCGGTTGAACAAAATCTACAACCCGACTGGTGACGTGGCCGGCACGTATCACGGCCAGGTCGGCTTCATCTACAAGTGAGGACGGACGGATGAGTAAACAAACGAAAGTCCGGTTTGCAGCCGTATCAAAGCCTGTTCTTGTCTTCCTCGGTTGTCTGACGATCGTGGGCTGTCAGAGTCAGTCACAAAATCCGGACGGCCTTTTGGCTTCCAACGATTATCGCCTGCGCCATCCCATTGTGATCACCGAAGAGCCCGAAACCCTCGATCTTCCTATCGGTCGAAACACACGAAACCTTTACGGCCCAATCGAACACACGATTTCTGCATTCGCGGCCGAATCCCGTAACAAGGGTAATGGTGCCGTCGAAATTCTGGTGCCTTCAGGGGGTGCAAATGACGTCGCTGTTCATGCGGTAACGCCTGACATCCGCAAAGCCCTGCAAGACGGTGGATTGAGCCGGTCTAAGATCAGCACGCGTACTTACGCAGTGCAGGACCCCTCTGCGGATGCTCCAATTCGCCTTTCCTACGCGCGAATGCAGGCGACTGCAGGAAAATGTGGTGCCTGGCCGAGAAACATCGGTGGTGGCATCGGTGAAAACACAGACTACGAAAACTTCGGCTGTGCTTCTCAGGCGAACCTGGCTGTGATGGTTGACAACCCGTCTGATCTGATCACGCCAAGAGCATCGACACCGTCTGATCAGGCGCGTCGCGCTGTTGTTTTTGAGAACTACCGTGAAGGCAAGAAGACTGCATCTGAGTTTGAAGAAGGTGTCGGAGCTTCTGTTTCCGAATAGGTGAAAGTATGAGCGCTAATCAGGATTTCAACGATATGGCCGGATATCTCGAGGCTGCGTCAACGCCGTTCGAACAGCAGCAAACGGTAAATGAAGAAGGTATGCAGATAAATGCCATACCCCGCATAACCGTGCACGCGTTCTGTCTAAGTGATGCCACCATGCGTGTTGCGGAAGCTGCGATGGAAGATCGGCGTATGGCCAAGGCACACCTGAAGCTTGATTCAGGTGGGATTCCGGCTGCAATTTCAACATTCGAACAAGCGCCGACGCCCAATCTGATTATCGTCGAAACAATAGGTCAGCGTGAGGAATTGCTGACAAATCTCGACCACCTCGCCGAGTTCTGCGATGCGGGTACAAAGGTGATCGTGATCGGTGATGTGAACGACGTCACGCTGTATCGCGAACTGATTGCAAGGGGAGTGAGTGAGTACCTCATTGCACCCGTGAGCGTTTTTCAGCTGATTGGGTCAGTCGGCAATCTCTACGCGGATCCGGAAGCTGAACCGCTCGGACGAACCATTGCCTTTTTTGGCGTGAAGGGCGGATGCGGCTCTTCGACCGTTGCCCATAACGGTGCCTGGTCGCTTGCCCGAAGCTTCCAGACTGAAGTTGTCGTGACTGACTTGGACTTGCCATTCGGCACAGCGGGCCTGGACTACAACCAGGATCCGTTACAAGGGGTCTTCGAGGCGGTCTCTTCGCCCGAGCGTCTGGATGAAACCTACCTTGATCGCATCTTGTCCAAATGCAGTGATCACCTGAGCCTTTTGGCAGCTCCGGCAACGCTTGAGCGCACCTATGATCAAAATGAAAAAGCGTTCGAGCCGCTTCTTGAGACCATGCGATCAAGCGTGCCGCTTGTCGTGCTTGATGTACCGCATGTCTGGAATGCTTGGGTCAAGGATACGCTTCTAAGTGTCGACGAAATTGTTCTGGTTGCGGAGCCTGATCTTGCAAATCTGCGCAATGCAAAGAACACCGTCGACATGCTGAAGCAGTTGCGGCCCAACGATCGACCACCGCACCTGATCATGAACAAGGTCAACGTTCCGAAGCGACCTGAAATCAAGCCCGATGAGTTTGCCAGTGCATTAGGACTTCAAGTTCAGGCCTCCATTCCGTTTGAGCCGCAACTGTTTGGCACTGCGGCCAACAATGGGCAGATGATCGGTGAAATGGACAACAAGCACGCAATTGCACGCATGTTCGAAGACTTGGCACAGTCGGTATCCGGCAAGGCTCAGCCCAGCAGACCGTCGCGCTCAAGCCTTGGTGGTTTGTTGTCAAAACTGAAACGGAAAGCTGGATAAACCGGTTTTCGACGGAGCAGATAGTTCGTTATGTTTGGAAGACGTGGCAGTTCATCCTCTGGACCTCAGACCCTCCGCCCGGCAGGTGTGCCAGGGTTGCAGGAAACTCCTGTTCCGGCACAAGAAACCGCTAGAGCAGAAGAACCTGCTCCCCTAAAGGTCCAGGCTGAGCCGGCTGCCCAGCCGGCAGCGGCGGCGGCGCCACCGCCTCCGCCACCAGAGCCTGCCCAGCCGGCACCCCAAGCGCGGAAGAAAAACAGCGAGTATTACGAAACCAAGGCACAAATATTCAATGCTTTGGTAGAGGCGATCGACCTGTCTCAACTGGCCAGGTTGGACGCGGAAGATGCGCGTGACGAAATTCGAGATGTCGTAAATGACATCATTGCGCTCAAGAACGTGGTCATGTCGATTTCCGAGCAGGAAGACCTGCTGGAAGACATCTGTAACGATGTTCTGGGCTATGGACCGCTTGAACCACTCTTGGCGCGTGACGACATCGCCGATATCATGGTCAACGGCGCTCAAACCGTCTACATCGAAACACAGGGCAAGGTGGAGCAGACCGGCGTTTCCTTCCGCGACAACGCTCAGCTGATGAACATTTGTCAGCGGATTGTGAGCCAGGTTGGTCGCCGCGTGGACGACTCAAGTCCGATCTGTGACGCCCGTCTGCCTGATGGTTCTCGTGTTAACGTCATCGCCCCGCCACTGGCAATCGATGGACCTGCACTCACCATTCGTAAGTTCAAGCGGGACAAACTCACCCTCGATCAGTTGACAAAATTTGGGTCAATTACGCCCGAAGGTTCGACGATCCTACAAATCATTGGGCGGTCACGATGTAACGTCTTGATTTCGGGTGGTACGGGGTCAGGTAAAACCACGCTGCTCAATTGCCTGACCGCGTATATCGAAAATACAGAACGCATCATCACTTGTGAAGATTCTGCCGAGTTGCAGCTGCAGCAGCCTCATGTTGTTCGCCTGGAGACGCGTCCGCCAAACCTTGAAGGTGAAGGCGAGATCACAATGCGCGACCTTGTGAAGAACTGCCTGCGTATGCGCCCAGAACGCATCATCGTGGGTGAGGTTCGTGGCCCAGAGGCGTTTGACCTCTTGCAGGCCATGAACACCGGTCACGATGGTTCAATGGGTACGTTGCACGCCAACTCACCACGTGAGGCGCTGTCGAGACTTGAGTCCATGATCACAATGGGTGGCTTCTCGCTCCCGTCCCGAACTCTTCGGGAAATGATTGTATCCTCGATTGACGTTGTCGTTCAGGCAGCGCGCCTGCGTGATGGGTCTCGTCGTATCACCCATGTGACCGAAGTCATGGGAATGGAAGGGGACATCATCACCACTCAGGACGTCTTCCTCTACGACATGATTGGTGAGGATCCGAACGGCAACATCATTGGCCGCCACCGTTCAACTGGAATCGGCCGCCCGAAATTCTGGGAACGCGCAAGGTACTTTGGCGAAGAAAGTCGTTTGGCCCAGGCGCTGGATGCGGCGGAAATGCCCGAATAGGTAACGGAATACTGTCTATGTCTGGACTTGAAGAATTTCTTACGCCCGAAGTCACCGGTATCGCCGTTGCACTGCTCGTCATGTTCGCGGTTGGCGGGATCATTTATAGCCTGTTTCAGCCAACGCTTTCCGGCAGCAAGAAGCGCGACCAGCGTATAGAAGCCGTAGCAACACGGCCTCAAAATGAAAACCAACGCAGTCAGGCGCGCGACACGGATCGGCGCAAGAGATCCATTCAGGATCAGTTGAAAGACTTTGAAGACCGCCAAAAGGCCAAACAGGACAAACAACAAAAAGTCTCGCTCAAAGTCTTGATGGAGCAGGCTGGTTTAAGCTGGGAAATGAAACACTTCATTATTTTCAGCATTATTTCTAGCCTGATATTCTTCGTGGTTTCCTTAATTGCTTCGGGGAATCTTTGGATCGGGATTGCATTTGCCTTTGCCGGACTGCTCGGTTTTCCGCGCTGGTATATCGGTAACAAACGCAAGCGTCGGTTCAACGCGTTTCTGGATGAATTGCCAAACGGTGTGGATATTATTGTCCGCGGTGTGAAAGCAGGCCTTCCGTTGAGCGACTGCATCAAAGTTGTGGCAAGGGAAGCGCGCGAGCCGGTTGCCACTGAATTCCGAAAGATTACGGAAACCCAGGTGATGGGGATTTCACTTGGCGAGGCTGTCGGCAGATTGCCGGATCGCGTGCCTGTTGCGGAAGCAAATTTCTTCGCCATCGTGGTCGCGATCCAGCAAAAAGCCGGTGGTGGACTGGCGGAGGCACTCAGCAACCTGTCCAGGGTTCTGCGTGGTCGCAAGGCAATGAAGCGGAAAATCAAGGCACTCAGTGCGGAAGCGAAGTCTTCTGCTGCGATTATCGGTTCGTTGCCGTTTTTCGTCGGCGGCATCATCTATTTCATCGCACCCAATTACGTGATGATCCTTTTTGAAACAACAACAGGCAACATCATCATTGCCGGCGGCCTGATATGGATGTTTACAGGCATCATGGTCATGCGGCAGATGATCAACTTCGATTTCTAGGGGCGTCGGCATGGACCTTGATACAATCGTTTCGACGCAATTTGCCGCCGCTGTCCTCGCTATGATCGCGGTCACGGGCACGATTTTCTCTCTTGTGATGCCGCTCCTTTCGCGTGACACCCTGAAATCACGCATGAAGTCGGTTGCATTGGAGCGAGATCAGATGCGCGCGCGTGAGCGTGCCCGTCTTCAGGCAGGTCAAGGTGATGCGAAAGCAGCATTGCGCAACCAGCCAAAAGCACAAATGAAGAGCCTGGTTGACCGCTTGAATCTGAAGGAAATGCTTTCAGATGAGAACACGATCCAGAACCTAAGAATGGCGGGCTATCGTGGTTCTGCACCGCTTTATTACTTCCTGACTGCTCGAATTGCGCTGCCGCTCGTTATTTTCGTGTTTGCGACCTTCTATGCATTTGTGATCATGCCGGACACGTTGCCGGCATTCTCAAAACTTTGTTTTTGCATCGCGTTTGCCGGTGTCGGAGCATTTGCGCCCAATATTTATCTCAAAAACAAGATCGACAAACGTAAGCTCATAATTCAACGCGCTTGGCCGGATGCGCTCGACTTGATGCTGATCTGCGTCGAGTCCGGTATGTCCATCGAAGAGGGCTTCAAGCGTGTTGCGGAGGAAGTCGGCGTCCAGTCCGTTGAGTTGGCAGAGGAATTGACGCTCACGACCGCAGAACTCTCTTATTTGAGCGACCGCCGCATTGCCTACGAAAACCTTGCAAAGAGAACAGGCGTTGACGGTGTGAAAAACGTGATGATGGCGCTTATACAGGCTGAGCGTTACGGGACACCGATTGGGACCGCACTGCGCACGATGGCAGACGATACACGCGAACAACGCATGCAGTTGGCAGAGCAGAAAGCTGCGTCCCTGCCGCCGAAGCTGACGGTTCCAATGATCATGTTCTTCCTGCCGGTCCTGTTCCTTATCATCATGGGACCAGCTGTAATCCAGGTTATCGAAACCTTCTCCGAGTAGCCATCAGGCCTTCGACCTTCTGAACTCTGCGAGGCGCGTTCCACTTGAGTTGGAACGTGCCTCTTTTGCATTGGGCTGAGTTGCTCGTCTCAACTCTTGCTAACAACGTTGCGAAGCATCCTCCTTCTAGGCAGGCAATCTGATGAGTAAACTTGTATTCGGTTTTGCGGAACACCCGCGCAGATGCGGATTTGCTGAACACACCATTTGATAGCCAGGTTCGAAAAGCAGAAAGGGCGCCCGATATCGGACGCCCATTCCCGGCATAAGCCTAAAACATGTTCGTGGGAGGCTCTCCGCCTAGCCCTGTCGCTTTTTCATCATTTCCTGAAGATAGGCGATGTTGGCCTGAGCCTGCCGCGGATCCAGTTCCGCTTGGGCGACTTGAATGGCTTCGTCGTACTTTCCTTGAATGCCAAGCACCAGTGCCAGGTTCTGCCGAACGCGGCTGTCTGCGCCTGGCAAGGTTGAGGCGCGGCGCAGTGTATATTCTGCGTCCGGCAGCTCGTTGGAAAGCAGATAGGAAAGTCCGAGATTGTTGAGCAGGGTCGGATCATCGGGCGCGATCTTCAACGCTTGTTTGTAAAGGCTGCGTGCCTTTGCGTGTTCACCGGTCTGATCATAGATCGCCGCCTGTGCGGACATCAGCTTCCAATCCGGTGTTGCTGGTTGCTGCGCACCTTGCAAAACATTGAGTGCTTCGCTGAACCGACCGTTCATCGCCAGAACTTTGCCGTAGGCCGACGCGATTTCCCGATCTTTGGGATGGGCTATCACGCCCCCACGCAGCACCGCCATCGCCTGCGGCATCTGGCCATTCTGACTGAGGGCGTTGGAATACCCGAGAATCGCTGTTCGATTCTTCCGGTCCTTTTCGTAGGCTTTCGACCATTTGGTAACGGCAGCCCGAGCGGAACCTGAGCCTGGTGTTGTGTAATGACCACCTGTGGCAGGTGAGTGCGTTCCTGTGTTGGACTTGTTGGACGCACATCCCGCAAGCAGCACAACCGCAGTCATTGCCAACAGTGTGGCATTCAGGCGTGAGCGTCGTTTTACGGATCCGGTTCTGGGCGCGTGCATCTTCAACATCCTTGTTGTCCGCAGCATTCTCGTTCCTCATGAGAAATAGATAATTAACCCTAATGGATGGTTAAGCGGCGTTGCGAAATGCGAAAATGCCAATCCTTTGGTGCACGATGTTGCGCCCGCGTCCTCATCGTCCTAGGTCTTGTTGTTGAAGACCTGTCTCAAATTTCGGAGTGCCAGACGTGCGCCAGTGCCTCGTTCGCAAAAGCGAAGTTGAAACCTCAACCCCTATCATCGCGGTCACAGAGGAAAGCCTGCCCGGCATTCTGGCCAAGTTGGGGGACCAGGCGCGAGGCTGGTGCGAAGCCAACGATTTCGCCGGAAAAGCATCTACTGTTCTGCTCGTGCCGTCTCTAAATGGCGGATTTGCAGCTGTATTGTTCGGCGTCTTGGAAGCAGGCCTGCCACAAGCCCTGGCACTGGGAAGTCTGGCAAAAACGCTTCCCGAGGGAGACTACCATCTGGCGGATGGCTTTCCGGATCCCGAGCAGGCAGCTCTTGGGTTTGCACTCTCCAGCTATTCATTTGCCCGATATCGCAGCAAAGACGCAAAGGAACGACGTCTTGCAGTTCCCGACGATATTGATCTGGAGCGAATCGGAACCATCCTCGATGGGGTTCAACTGACCCGTGACCTGATCAACACACCGGCTAACGATTTGGGTCCAGAGGAGCTTGCAAAGTCAGCAGCTGATCTTTTTGAAGCGCATGGCGGTAGCGGACGGATTGTCATCGGTGACGACCTGCTTGAGGAAGGCTTCCCAATGGTACATGCCGTTGGTCGGGCCAGTTCACGCGTGCCCTGCCTTGCCGATTTCAGTTGGGGTCGGGAGGATGATCCCAAGGTTACACTTGTTGGCAAAGGTGTGATTTTCGATACGGGTGGATTGAACCTGAAACCCGGCTCTTCAATGAGCTTGATGAAAAAAGATATGGGCGGCGGTGCGAATGTGCTCGGACTGGCATCCATGATCATGGGTGCCAAGCTACCTGTCAGACTTCGGGTGATCATCCCCTGTGTCGAAAATGCAGTCTCTGGTTCGGCGTTCCGGCCGGGCGACATTCTGCAAAGTCGAAAGGGCCTCTCGGTTGAAATCGGCAATACAGACGCTGAGGGCCGGCTGGTGCTCGGTGACGCGTTAACCCTGGCAGATGAAGAAAAGCCCGATCTTCTTGTCGATATGGCAACGCTGACGGGAGCTGCACGCGTTGCCCTTGGGCCTGATTTACCGCCCTATTTCACCGACGATGAGGAACTCGCCGAGGATGTGTCTGTTTTCGCGGAAGCAGCCAGTGACCCGTTGTGGCGGCTCCCGCTCTGGAAGCCATATCTGAAATATCTCGACAGCAAGATCGCCGATATCAATCATATAAACACGGTCGGGACCGGCTTTGCCGGTTCGATCACAGCAGCGCTGTTCCTGTCCCGCTTTGTCGAAAACACCGAAAGCTGGATCCATTTTGACATCTACGGCTGGACGCCAATGGAAAAACCGGGAAGACCAACAGGTGGCGAGGCTCAGGGTATCAGGTGTCTGTTCGACCTGATCACCGAAAAGTTTGCATCTGCAAAATAACGGCTCCGAAACGTTTTTGTGCGCTTATGGTTGTGGTAACGGGATGGAACCATTGATCCATGGCTGTCGAAATTCGCGCGTCGCAAGCGCTGAAATTGCTGCATGAAGTCAATCTGGCGCTGGTTCGCGACAGCGAACAGGACTTGTCTGCGCGCCAGATGACGATCTTGCTCACCGTTTATCTGGAACCGCCTCCGCATACAGTGCGCGGACTTGCAGCGAAACTGAATGTCACGAAGCCGGCCATCACGCGTGCACTCGACACGCTGGGCGGCATGCGCCTTCTCTCGCGGAAGCGGGACGAAGCCGACAAACGCAATGTAATTATCACCCGTACGGTTGAAGGCGCGCTTTATTTGGAGCAGCTTGGAGATCTTGTGGTTGAAAAGGCGCAGGAACTGCCTCGCTGAATTTTTGAATTCTGGCCCGTGTTGAGAAACTATGAATGAGACCCTTGATCGCCGCCGACATCCTGTCCGGCCTGACCTTGCCTCAATTGACTATGACGGCCGTGTGCAGGTGGACCGGTTCGTCGAAGGAGAGATCTTTCAAGTAACGGCGGACCGACTGGCCTTTCGGGCAGATCCCAGGTTTGACCGCTCGATTGACACCGAAGCTCTATGCGGTGAGTGGGTAACAGTGTTCGAGCAAACGACCGAAGGCTGGGCTTGGGGGCAATTGGACACTGATGGATATGTCGGCTGGTTTTCATCGGACGGCATTGGACCAATCAAAGCGGCAACCCACCGCGTGCGGGCCTTGCGCACATTCCGGTACCCGGGTCCAGACTTGAAGTTTCCGCAGCTCGGGTTCCTGTCGATGGGGTCGCTGGTCACTGTTGTCGGCGAGGCAGTAACGCGGGGACTGAATTACGCTCTCCTGAGTGATGGGTCCGCGGTCGTTGCAAAGCATCTGGTTCCGCTTGATGCACGGGACGGTGACTGGGTCGCTGCTGCAGAGGAGTTTCTCGGCACACCATACCTTTGGGGTGGGCGGACAAGTCTGGGACTTGATTGCTCGGCATTGGTCCAGTTGGCGGCACAAACAGCCGGCATAGATACTCCACGAGACAGTGACATGCAGGAAGTTGAAGTCGGCGAAGAGATCCCTCATGAAGATCCGTCGGCGTTCCGGCGAGGGGACCTGATTTTCTGGCGCGGTCATGTCGGTATTGTGGCCGGCCCCAACGTCTTGCTGCATGCAAACGGAAACACAATGACCGTTTCCCATGAACCAATGGATCAGGCCATCAAAAGGATTGCGGACACCGAATGGGGAGCAATCACGCGCGCGCGGCGCTTGCCGGCGGTCGGGTCTGAATAGCTTATCCGGAGCGCCCCATTTTCAGCGCCAGATCAAATCGATTCCGCAATTTCCTGCCAAAGCGCGGCGATGTCATTGGTGCTGTTTGGTCGACCGGCGCGGCGAAACCAATAAGCTGCATTTCCAGGGTCGTTTTCGATCAGATGGCACAATCCATGGACCCAGTCATGCGCGGCTTCCCCTTCCGAGGCTTGACAGATTCCATGCGCTTTTTCCCATTCAGGGCCCAGCACAAGCGCTCCTTTCTTCAGCCACCAGAGTGCTTGTTGAGGCGGCGAAAAAGTGGTCGGCGGCTCAGTTTGGGAAACATCCATTGGCAGTGTTACGGGCATGGACCACTCCTATGATGGGACGTGAAAAACCGCACTGAGGTCGGGCTTGTGCTCTCGGCATGCAGGCTCAAGGGACGCGCGGAGGTTGGCCAGTTTACGTTTCAAGGCCAACAGGTATAGACCCGAAACAAGTTGTCATGATTTGGGCGTTAACGCCAACTGGGGCTCGGATGCGGAAACATCCTGGCCTTTGCCTTCAGGCTCACCGAGTTCCAGGTCTTCAATCTTGCGGCTGCGCTTGGAGATCTTGTCGGTTGAAATAAGGATCTGATCGATGTCCTTGTTTGCCTGCGCAAAGTGGGACTGAAGCTTGCCAACCCGGTCATTCAATCTGCTGACATCGGCGATCAGGTGTCCAACCTCGGCTTGAATGAGGTGTGCTTGTTCCCGCATTTTCGCGTCGCGCAGGACCGATTGTATGACCTGGATCGACAGCATGAGCAAAGATGGTGATACGATCACCACTCGTGCCCGGTGCGCTTTCTGGACGAGGTCCTCAAAGCTTTCGTTCAGTTCCGCAAAGACGCTCTCCGAAGGCACGAACAAAAACGCTGTGTCCTGGGTTTCCCCAGGCAAGAGATATTTTTCGCCGATATCCTGAATATGCTTTGAAAAGTCTCGTCGAAACTGGGCTTGTGCATATTTGAGCTGATCGTCGCTTTCCGCTTTGCGGAGCAGGTTGAAGGCCTCCAACGGGAACTTTGCGTCAACGGCAAGGGAAGGGGCCCCGTTCGGCATGTGGATCAGACAGTCCGGACGGCTGTTGTTGGAAAGAGTTGCCTGAAACGAATAGGTGCTGGGTGCCATCTGGTCCTGAATGATGGCCTCCATTCGACCTTGCCCAAAAGCACCTCGCGTCTGCTTGCTGGACAAAATCGCCTGCAATTGGCCGACCTGACCGGACAGGTCGGTAATCGTCCGCTGGGCGCGGTCGATGACGGCCAGCCGTTCGTGTACATGGCGCAAGCCTTCCTGCGTCTGCTTGCTGGTATCGGCCATGGAAAGTCCAAGTTTGTGACCCATGCCGTCGAGTCGTTCGTTGACGGCGCGCATCATGTCCGATTGCCGCGACCCGAAGACTTCTGCCATTGTCTGCATGCGCCCGGTCATCTCACCCTGGCTTTTCAGCAATTGAGACAAATGACTTTCAAGTTCGTGGATGCGTTCCGCGGAAGCAGTGTCGGTCTCGGCACGCAGCCGGATTTCGCGCATGGTCTTCAGGACCAGCCAGACAATAAGCGTCAGCAGCAGCAAGCCACCCGCGATCGCGGTTTCAAGAACCGTGACGGGACGTCCGCCAAACTCAAACAGGATCTCATTCATGAAACAAACATAGAACGATTCGGAAGGAAGGCCCATCCAGCACCCTGCCGAAGGGCGTTGAAAACGGTTAGGGAGCAGCGGAATTCCGCGTTGACCGGCGCGGCGCGATTGCCTATGTCAGTCGCATGACGATACGCCCTATTATCACCATTCCGGATCCGGTCCTGCGCGAGATCTGCGCGCCCATCGATACAGTCGATGATGATGCCCGTGCGCTTGCTGATGACATGCTGGAAACAATGTATGACGCCCCGGGCATCGGCCTTGCGGCCAGCCAGATCGGCATCTTGAAACGTATCTTTGTGCTGGATGTCGCGAAGGAAGATGCCCCTAAGGAACCAATGGTGTTCATCAACCCGAAAATCGTCTGGTCCAGCGAGGACATGTCGGTTTATCAGGAAGGCTGTCTTTCGATCCCGGAGTATTTCGAGGATGTTGAGCGGCCGGCTGAAGTGACAATACAGTTTCTGAACCGGGAGGGGGCTGAACAGGAAATCAAGGCCGACGGCCTTTTGGCGACTTGCATTCAGCATGAGCTCGATCACCTGAACGGCAAACTGTTCATTGACTATCTGTCAAAACTGAAGCGTGATCGGGTCGTGAAGAAATTCACGAAACAGGCAAAACAGGCCGGACGAATCTAATCTCCGGGGAATGAGAAGGGGCAAAGCATATGGATCAGGAGTTCTTCCTGAAAATCTTTGCCGCGCTTTTCGCCATCATGAGCCCGATTGCCAATTTGCCGGTATTCCTGTCGCTGACCGCTGACAAGGGGCCGGCGTTTGAACGCAAGGTTGCGTTCACGCTTTTGATCAGTCTCAGCATCGGTGCGATTTTCATTGGGCTGAGTGGTGACATCGTGCTGAAGGTCTTCGGAATTTCGCTGGACGCATTCAGGCTCGCCGGCGGTTTTTTGATCCTGTTGATTGCGCTTGACCTCATTCGCGGTCAGAAGACGCAGGCCCATCATGGTACGACTTCTGAAAAGGAGCACATGAAGTCACAGGACAATCCTGCAATCTATCCTTTGACAGTCCCAATTCTGCTCGGACCCGGGTCGATCTCGACCATGATCATTTTCAGAGGGCAAGTCAGCGGATTGGAGCAGGAAATTGCCTATGTCGCGGGTGTGTCGGCCGCAATCGCGCTGCTTGTCGGGACTTTCTTTGCTGCGCCGTTTCTGTCTCGCTTCATCGGTCAAACCGCAAACAGTGTGATGAGTCGCCTGATGGGTATGATCCTGGCGGCGATTGCCATGGAAATGATGGCAGAAAGTCTCAAGGTTTTGTTACCCGGCCTGGCATAGCCCGCAGCGTAAGGGGATGCCGCTTTCCTTCGCTGCAATCGCTTGAACAACCTGACTCAAACGCTTGCAAGGCACGCCCCAAAACGCAATAAGGGGCAAAATCCTTTTAAGCCTCAGGACCCCCATGTCTCTTCGTGTTGTTTTTATGGGCACTCCGGATTTCTCGGTGCCGACCCTGATGGAAATCGTCGGTCAGGGCCATGATCTGGTCGCCTGCTATTCGCAGCCGCCACGCCCGGCAGGACGCGGAATGGAGCTCAAGAAGTCTCCAGTTCACGAAGCTGCGGAATCATTTGGTATCCCGGTGTTCACACCCACCAGTCTGAAGAGCGAAGACGAACAGGAGCGTTTTGCGGGCCTTGATGCGGATGTTGCGGTCGTCGTTGCCTATGGCCTTCTGCTGCCGAAGGCGGTTTTGGACGCACCGCAATTCGGTTGCCTCAACCTGCACGCTTCCCTCTTGCCGCGCTGGCGCGGCGCAGCACCGATAAACCGGGCTATCATGGCCGGTGACAAGGAAAGCGCTGTGCAGGTGATGCGGATGGAAGAAGGGCTTGATACCGGCCCGGTCTGCATGTCTGAGTCAGTTGCGATTACCGAAAACATGACCGCAGGTGAACTGCATGATCACCTCTCAGCCTTGGGCGGAGATCTTATGGTGCGTGCGCTAGCAGCGCTCTCAAGAGGCGCGCTTGGTGAACAGGCGCAGGCGGAAGAGGGTGTCACTTACGCTGCCAAACTTTCAAAGCAGGAGACGCGCATCAATTGGTCACAGACAGCAGGCGATGTTCACAATCACATTCGGGGATTGTCGCCATTTCCCGGTGCCTGGTGCGAAATGACTCTTGGCACCAAACCTGAAAGGGTGAAGATCCTGCGCAGCGCACTATCTGAAGGCTCCGGCACACCGGGGACCGTGATATCTGCAAATGGAGCACCCGTGATTGCTTGTGCCGAAGGGGCCGTGCGACTGGACGAAGTTCAACGGGCTGGAAAAAGGCCGATGAGTGGCGAGGACTTCCTGCGAGGAGTTTCCCTATCTGAAGGGGTGGTTCTGGACTAGTCTGGAACGACAGGAGAAAGAACGATGCCGCCGACCGCCATTCCCAACCTGACCGTCCGAAACGTTACCCCGGCTGATGAAAGCGAAATCCGGGCTCTGATCTCGGCTGCCTTTCCGTCTGACCGGGAAGCTCGGTTGGTAAACACCCTGCGTCACTGCGGAGCGCTTGTTCTGGAGCAGGTGGCATTGGATGAAACCAAACGGATTGTCGGCCATGTTGCCTATAGCAGGGTAACACCGGCTGCTATTGGTGCGGGACAGGCCATGCAGATTGCCTGCCTTGCGCCTGTGTCCGTCTTACCCGACAAGCAAAACAAGGGCATCGGCACGACGCTGACGCGCGTTTCACTGGAGGCCTTGAAGGAAAACGGCGAAGACCTGGTTCTGGTGCTCGGCCCACCGGCCTTCTTCCCAAGGTTCGGTTTTGATGCCGAATTGGCCCAGAAGGTCCAAGGGCCCTATGCCGGAGCGGCATTCATGGCCTTGGCTTTGACGGATGCCGGTACCCGCGACCTGCCGATCGAAGTGGCGTTTGCAACACCGTTTCAAGAATTCGAATAGATCGGCGCCGGGAATGCCACGCTACAAGCTGACGGTTGAATATGATGGCCGGCCCTTTTGCGGCTGGCAACGCCAGGCCAACGGACCGTCTGTACAGGCCGTGATCGAACGTGCCATCAAGGCGTTCACGGGTGAAGTGGTAACGATTGGCGGCGCAGGGCGTACAGACACCGGGGTGCACGCGACAGGTCAGGCCTGTCATGCGGATCTGAGCAAATCATGGCCGACAAAAACCATTATGGGCGCCATGAATTTTCACTGTCAGCCGGACCCGGTTGTGATCCTGGATGTTGAAGAAATGCATGAGGGCTTCGATGCGCGTTTCTCTGCAATTCGCAGATCCTATCGGTACCGGATCCACAACCGATTGCCACCGCTGACCCATCAGTTGGGGCTCGCGTGGCATGTGAAGCCCGAACTGGACGCGGCCGCCATGCACGGCGCTGCGCAGGAGTTTGTTGGCCATCATGATTTTACGACCTTTCGCCATTCGCGCTGCCAGGCCAAGAGCCCGGAAAAGACACTTGAGGAATTCAGCGTCTATCGAGAGGGAGAATTCGTCATTGCCGAGTGCTCCTCACGGTCGTTCCTGCACAATCAGGTCCGTTCGATGGTTGGCACCTTACGCTTGGTTGGCGAGGGGAAGTGGGGCGCAGGAGACATCACAAGTGCGCTGCAAGCACGTGACCGCAAGGCCTGCGGACCGGTTGCCCCGGCGGACGGACTGTATCTCACTCGCGTCGACTATCGTCCGCCAGAGATGGACATTGAGCTTCTGAACGAATGGCGGGAGCGCAAGGCTGCGATGGAAGCGGAAGTAGAGGGCGAAGCCTAGTCTCCTGTGCCGGTCGTTGCCGGATCCAACAAGCCTATAGTTCAGAACTTTCCGGAGTTGCCCCAGGTCTCGCGTGGGCCAATTGTTTCTTCGTTCATCCAGTGCTCCGCGATTACACCATTTGCAATCCGGTAAACGTCGAACACCGCGATATCTTTTCCTGAAGCGCGGCGTTTGCCATAGGTTACGACGAAATCTCCTTGTCCAATCAGCTTGAAGAGCATCTGATAGGACCCTGCTGCTTCGGAAGCGAACCAGTCCGCCAAGCCTCGTCCTCCAGGGCCGATGGAGGGACTGTGCTGAATGAGGTCCATCGCAACGAATTGGTCGAGACGGTTCAGATGTCCTTCCTGTCGGACCTGTTTCGTAAACTCCAGCACCAATTCCTTGTTCGTGGCTGTATCCGCGCTGTGATCAATCGCCGTTGTTCCACCTACCATGTCCGCACCCGATTTGGTCTTGGCAGCATACGGAGCAATCGTGTCCCAATGCTCCAGGATGAGCCCATCTGCCCCGGTATAGAACATGTCCATGGTCACCCAACGAGCGGCCCCGTCGTTGAGCGACTGAAAGGCGCTGCAAAAGATCCAGGGCCCATCTTCGAGAATGCGGACAATCTCGATTTCCCGCTTTGGATTTCGTTCAAGGAACGGTTCGAAAAAGGTCAGGAACCCCTCAACACCGTCTCCGACACCTGTTGAATGCTGTGTGTAGCGATGTCCGGTGTATTTTTGGACAGCTTCTCGAGCGTTCCCGGCGGCAATGCCCTCCAGGTAAATCTTGCGAACGTTGTCGAGACCTGTTCCCATATTGGTTTTCCCTGTGTTTGAACGAGATTCAGTTGCGAACTTTACTGCCAGGTTGCTTAGGCATGCCATGCGGCGGAAGGTGCTAGCCGTGATAGGCCTTGCTGACCGCGTAACTGTCCTCGAACCAGTTCCAGAGTACGACCTTGCCGTCGCGGACCTTGGCGCGTAGCGCGAATGTGAACTCGCCGATGTTCTTACCGGACTTTGTCGTTATACCGTTCATCTTTCCAAAGACGGCAACGGTATCAGCCGAGGCAAAAGCATCTGTGTTCGTCCATTCCGTTGTCTGAAAATTCTCGCCGAAAAGCCCCATGAATTCGAAGATCTTTTCTTTGCCCTGCCAAGTGCCGATCCAGGGAAGAGCCGGATCACCTTCGTTGTGCCAGACCATGTCGTCTGCCATCAGGCTAGCGACCTTTGCACTATCCCCACCGCCCATGGCACCCATGAAGTCCATGACGGTCTTGAGGGAGCTCTGTGTCGCGTTCTCGGCATTGGCTGGCTGCTGCGCCAGTGCCATCGACAGAGCGGTCAGGCCGGTGGCTTTTAAAGCGGATCTGCGATTCATTGGGGGCCTCACAAGTTTGGTGTCAGTGCTGAATGCGTTGAAATAGGCTCGGATCTGGTCTCAAACGGATCGCTTGGCGTTGAGAGGACAACCTGTTCCGTGCACACGGCTTATCTATTGACAGTCGATTGATTTGAGTATTCGTTGAAATCAGATTTGATAAGTCCGAAAAACAGAACAATGATCGAATATCTCAGGCATATGGCTGTTTTTGCGCGAGTTGTGGATGAAGGATCTTTTCGAGCCGCGGCGAAAGACTTCGGCCTCGCACCTTCCAGAATAAGTCAGACAGTGTCCGATCTGGAAAGGTATTTGGGTGTCACGCTGCTTCATCGAACCACGCGAAAAATCGCACTGACCAGCGAGGGGCGCATCTTTTACCCTCGCGTGGTCGACATGCTGCACAGTGCCGAAACTGGCTTGAACGAGCTGAATGCTCTGTCGATAGACCCAGTTGGAGATTTGCGGATATCCATCCCGACCTTCCTGGCGTCGTCTCCGCTCTCCACGCTGGTTGGCGAGTTTATCAAGGACCATCCGGGCGTAACACTCTCCGTCTGTTATTCAGACCATCCGCTTGGTCTTATTCAGGATGGCATTGACCTCAACATTCGTGTCGGCTGGCTTGACGACAGCTCGATGATGTCTCGGAAACTTGGGGAGTATCAGCGTGTGCTAGTCGCAGGTGCCGAATATGCAGCGTCGCGCTCTGCCCCCGACCATCCGGACGATCTGAAGCATTGGCACTGGATCCGCTACGAGCAACGCGCGGACCTGATCGAGTTTTCAAACCGGGATGGCAGGACTGCCAGAGTATCCGGGATTTCGCAGCTGACTGTCGACAGCTTGGATGCCCTCTACCACTTTACGCATCAAAACCTCGGGATCACGGTCCTGCCGAGACATGTTGCCGAACAGGGACTGGGCAACGGTGAGTTTGTGGAGCTGCTGCCTGATTGGACCCTGCGGTCACTTGGTTGTTACGCCGTGTGGCCAGACAAATCGCGTCGTGAGAGCCTGACTTTGTTGCTTGTTCGATTTCTTGCTGAGCACTATTCAACCTGATCCGGATGACAGTTCAGTATTAGGTTTCATCCGGCAGAACCACGCACTTCTTGTAAAGGTGCCAGGTTGTATGACCGAGGATCGGCAGGGTCACGATCAGACCGAGAAACGCCGGAACCATGGACACGATCAGGACCGCAGTTACGACAATCGCCCAGCCGATCATCGGCACAGGCGACGTCACGACGGCGCGGACGCTGGTGATCATCGCAGTGATGAAGTCGCGATCGTCTTCCAGAAGCAGCGGGAAGGACACGACGGTCAAAGAGAAGAGGAGCAGCGACAGGATCGCGCCGACAACATGGCCGACGGCCAGGAACATCAGGCCTTCAGGCGTTGTGATCACCTGGGTCAGGAATTCATCGAATGAGGCGAATGAGCGAAACCCCAGAAACAGCGCCAGCAACAGCCGAACCTGGTACATCCACATGATCTGGATGAAGAGCACAACGAAGGCCATCCAGGAAAGCTCGCGGCCTTTTTGTGCCCAGATGGTTCCAAGCACCGTTTTCCAGGAGACTTCGTCGCCGCTTTCCAGGCGGCGGCTTACTTCATAAAGTCCGACCGCGGCAAATGGCCCGATGAGCACGAAACCGGCGGCTGCCGGATAGGACAAGTAACTCATTTCAAGTGCTGCAGCGCTCAAGACCACAAACAGGCCCCCGGCAGCAAACAGGGCACCGATCGTCAGTCCATAAACCGGAGCGCGCCGTATATCCGCAAGACCAGCCGCCAATGCATCTATCACGTCGTTCGCGGTAATCTTCCTGACCTGGGGCATGGGCCGCAGTCCGGTTGCGCCCGTTGCATCCTTTTCGGTAGCTGGCGCATTTTTTTCCGGAGTGGTCGTGTTTTCAGTCATCCGACAGCTTCCTCCCAAAAGCTTCAATCTTTTTGCCCGCCTCCAACGGACATCCAATTTTAGGCACGGATGGAGACCGGGCTCAATCGGGAGAAGGACTTACGTTCTAAAGTCTGAGACTGAGATGCCGCTGCTTCTTTGTGGCGGAGACATCCGAGGGTCGCTTCAATGTCCGCCGTACCACATGCGCGCAATTGATCCATCCTTCTTGATGAACTGGTGAAAGAGTGCGCCGCCAATATGAAACGCGAGTAGCAAAAGCAAGACGCGTGCACCGATGCCGTGGGGTATGCGTGGTGCGTAGTCGGAAAAGTCGGCAAGCGGAGCGGTGGCGCCACCAAAAAGGACTGAGCCTGCACCTGAGAGAACCAGCATGCCAATGCCGCTGGCAGCCATGCCGAATATCACGATGTAAAACAGTCCGTGAACGAATTTGGCCAAGAGATTTTGCCAGGCCGGACTGCTTGCGAGGGCAACAGGTTTGCGATCGGCAAGTGCCCACCACACAAGCCTGGCCACCGTCAAAAGCAAGATCGTAATGCCCAGAGACGCATGGATCGTCAGGATCTCCTCCTTCGAAAGGGTGTCGGTCGTTGCTGCCGCACGAAATCCGGTGCCCAAAAGCACCAGGATCAAAAAGGCGCTCAGCCAATGAATTGTGACGGCAACGGATCCGTATTTTTCAGATGTGCTTTTCATAGTGTCATTCGCTCGGGAGGCGTTCAGGCTGATTGCTCGGTCCAACCAATTTCGGAATGGGAGCCATCGCAAAAAGGTTTGTTATTGGATGCTCCGCATCGGCAGAGTACGTATTTGTCTTCTGAAGCGCCCTCGGCTTTCACGCCTGAGGCGAGCTGGATCCTCGTAACGCGAAACGGCCCGTTGTGCTCAATTGCGATTTCCGGGGCATCGCCGCAGATGTGCATCGCTGTCCCTCCTGGTTCACTCCAGGAAAGTGCGCCTGAGGGACAAGCTTTGACCGTATCTCTGATCTGATCCGGAGTGGCTTTGTCGGGAGCAATCCATGGGTCTCGGGTGGTGTCGAATACGGCTTTCAAGCGCTTTCCGCATCCACCGGCATGGGAGCAAAGAAGCCGATTGTAGTGCACATCAAGCTGCTTGCCCTTGAAGACCCTCAGTTCGTCCGGTGTCCGCTCCGGCGCAGGTTCGCTCGAAAACCCAATGTCGTTATGGGATCCGTCACAATAGGGCTTGTTCTTCGAGTGACCGCACCGGCACAACGCCATTACCGGTTGGACATCGAGCTTCTCTCCATTGGTACCAGTGAACCGTGGAATGTTCTTGGCAACCAGTGGCCCGGAAGGACGTTCTTCGATACTCGGATGTTGACTACCGGCATTGGAGGCGTTGAAGCGCCCAATTCTCCCCGTCATTGTGAGCCCGTCACGAATGTTGAGGCCCATCATGGTCAGATTTGCTGCTCCCGCGCACAGCTCAACCACCTGGACAAAATAGAACACGGTGTCGAATTCGCCCGCAGCAGCCTTTCCCGCCAGGAACCACGCGGCTGAGAGCAGGATCAGCAAACCGTTGGCTGCGATTACCGGCATCCGCTTCTTCTTCGCATTCGCCAGGGCATCGGTCCGGTTTTTGCCCAAAGTCATTCCCGATCCGCCTGCAATGACCATCGCCGGGATGAGTATGAACATGCCCCTTAATATCAGGGCTTTGACCGTCGCGACCGTTTCGTGACTGGTGAACAGTTCAGTGAATGCGGTTGATGTCCAAAAGAGCAGGATCATCAGGAAGCCGATGCCGCCTGCTATCGCGTGAACCCGAGTTTTCATCGGAATATCCTCGTTAAGTCGCTGTGAGAAAAGCGTTTCAGGCCGTGCAACAGTTTGGAACGGCAATCTTTTCAAACAGATGCGGTGCAGATACAGCGCTGGAAGGATAGTGGCTGAGCGCTTGTTGAAACTCAGGATTGGCAAAGGCATTGCGGAAGTCTTCAACGCTGTCCCAAACGGCGTAGTTGAAATACATCCCGCTTTCGCCGACTGCCTTGTGCAGCTGCGTGCTGATGTAGCCGGGCTGCTTCTTCATCCACAGGGCGTCATTGCGCCATGCTTCTACCAATGCCTCCTGATCTTTCGGGTCAACTGTGAAGAGGTTGACCAGAACCACCGGCCCGGCCTCCACGCCAAGTTGGTGTTCGATTGGAAAGGCGGGATCAAGCGGCTTGAATTGGACCATCAGGGTCACTCCTTGATTGCATCGACAATTTGGTGTCATGTTGTCAATAAGGATAGTTTTAAACATAATGACAACATGTTGTCAAATAGCATGAGGAATTGGCATGCCACACGAGCAATGGACAAAGGCAGGAGAAGCCGTGACAACGCTGATATTGGATGTGTTTCGGTTAAACGGTCGTCTGCAGTTGGCGGGCGACAGGCTCGTAGCGGAACTCGGATTGACCAGTGCGAGATGGCAGATACTCGGGGCAATTGCCTATGCTGAACGGACAGAGACTGTTGCCTGGCACGCGCGCACCATGGGCGTTCATCGGCAGGGCGTTCAGCGCATCGTCAACGAGTTGGAAAAGGAAGGCATTGTCGCGTTTCAGCCAAACCCGCATCACAAACGAGCCCATTTGGTTGCGCTGACATCAAAAGGTCAGACCCTGTTTGAAGCTGCAATCGCGTTACAGGTCCCCTGGGTAAATGACCTTTCAAAGGACCTTTCCCTCACAGACATCGCGACGGCGCAACAGGTCATCAGTCAGATGACAAAACACATCGAAGATACTTCAAACGCACAAGGTGAAGGTTCTCCATGAGGGCCTATTGCCGCGACACAGGGCGGCTGGTTCTCAAGACGTAACGAGATCGGACTTAATAGCGGGAGAACTTGCCGGGCTGATAGTCGAAAATGGGCTGGAAGCAGTCGTTCGCGACGGAACAAAAAAGACTGGAGTTAGTTTTGCCCAGGGTCCATCAGCTTGCAGCATAGACTTTTAGGTTTGCTAGCTGAATGAAAGCACTCAACTGTGGCACGCAAGACGGCGGATCTGTCTCAAACTCTCAATCGCTAAGACTCGCCATGAAGCAGCTGCCATTCCCGTTTCTCAATTTCGAGTTTCTTTATGCGCGAATAAAGCGTCGTCGGTTCGACGCCAAGCAACGCAGCGGCGCCGGTTTTGCCAGACACCTTGCCTTGTGTCTCTTTGAGAGCAGATACGATGTTGGCGCGTATTTCCAACTGCATTTCGTATTCGGTTCTGACCGTCTTGGCGCTCTGCGTGCGCGGTCCGACCGCACCACCGAGTTCCACAATCAATTTCTCGCCTCGAGACACAATCGCCGCGCGTTCTATGACATTGCGCAGCTCTTTCACATTACCTGGCCACGTATACTCTTTCAGCATTCGCATGGTGCGCTCTGTCACTTTAGGCACAGGTCGATTGAGGCGTTCACAGGCTACCGACAACAAATGCGTTACGAGGTCGGGAATATCGTCTTTGCGATCGCGCAGAGGAACGCAGCTGATGGGAAAGACATTCAGTGCCAAAAAGAGTTCTTCGCTAAATCTGCCAGCTGAAACTTCGCGTTCGATGTCGATGATGCTTGCAGCAATGACCCGTACATCGAGGTTCTTGAATTGATTGTCTCCTATACGCTTGAACCTGCCGTCTTGCAGAACACCCAAGAGCTTGTTTTGAATTTCGAGAGGCAGCTCACACACATTTTCGATATACAGCGTTCCACCATGTGCCAACTCAATGGCGCCCGAGGTCATCTTCGGTTTTTCACCTACTGCAGCGTTATCATAGTGCCCGAACAATTCTGCCTCGATCGCGGTCCGGCTAATCGAACCAGATTTGAAGCGAATGAGAGGCCGCCCTTTCCGGAGGCTATTCTTGTGTATCGCATTAGCGACGATTGATTTGCCGGTTCCCGTTTCACCGGTGATCAGCACCGGTGCGCTGGTGGGCGCAACCAGATCAATCTTGGCATGAAGCTGCTGGATCGAGGCAGAGCGGCCGATTACATGGTGATGGGCACGTTCTTTGGTTATCTCCAGCTGCAGATACGCGTTTTCCTGTTCCAGGCGATCTCTGAGATCCGCCACCTCATTCATGGCATCAATGAGCTTGTTCTCATTGATCTTCCGTTCCGTAACGTCTCGAAAGACAATCACTGCGCCAGCCAAGACTTTTTGATTGTAGATTGGGGTTGAAACGTATTCCACCTGTATTGGTTTCCCGTCCTTCTTCCAGAATACATCATCATCAACCCGCATCACCTGTTCAAAGCGAAACGATTTGTAGATGGGGCAATCATGTGCGTGATGGACACTGCCATCGGTATGGTGATGGTGGATGATGTCGTGAATGACATTTCCCACAAGGTCCTCAAGCGTCCAACCAAGCATTTCTTGCGCTGCACGATTGACGAATGTGGCTTGTCCTTGAGTGTTGACACCATAAATGCCTTCTCCGGCTGCGTTGAGGATGAGCTGGTTCTGCAGCTCCAACTCTGCAAAGAACTCTTCCGCATGCTTCCATGCCACAATACCTTCACGTTGAAGCTGACCGGTCTCATATTGTTTCTCGTGCTGAGACAGTTCGCTGAGTTCCAAGATCAGCAGCGTGAAAAGGGGGGCATGCGTGTCGTGTTCCTGCACATTCGCTCGAATTTCGCATTCGATGGACATTCCATTTCGACTGGTGAGCACTGTCTTGCGCGTCCATGCTGACCCGCGATGGAAAACTTCATCCAGAAATACGACGAATTCGGCAATGTCCGATCCGATCAAAGCTGAAAACCGGACGTCGTCTGACTGCGAAACAGCCAGCAGGCGGCGTGCAGCCGCATTCAAACTGAAAACACGATCTTCTTTCGCATCGAGCACCAATAGTGGAAGCGGGATGGCTTCAAGTTGGAGCGACAAATTCTGATCCGTCGGACTGCTATCCATTCCACCCATCCGGCTTGATGCGCAACTTCGGCATTTTATACGAAATTTGGTAAATTATGAAATTTCGTATTTTTTTGGCTATTCTTTAGTGAATTAAATTATTGAAATCATTCAAATTTAAAAAAATTCTGAAAATTTCGAAAGTGGCTATTTTTATAGTCAAAGCCCTCGCATTGTTTGGTCTCACAACCTCCCGCTTGCGGCGCACGTTTCCAGGTTCTGATGAAAGCAGGTTCGTCGTGAGGGTGTCTCGTCAGTCCATGCAGTATCGTGAGAGGTAACACATGACCCACTTCAAAGACCCGTTTAATCCAAACATCGATGTTTGGAACGAATGTGGTGAGGCTTCAGAAAGCCCTGCCGATCCCTATGCGGGGCTCTCGAAGGCAGATGCCGACATATTGAAGCGTCGCGCGAAGCAATCGTTGAACGCGGAAGTCGGAATGGCGCGCGCGCTCGAAAGTTCCGTCATGCAGGGACTGTTCAAAACGGACATTTCACGTCGTGCGTTCTTGCGCAGCGCCGGTGTGACAGGCGCACTTGCCGCCGTCTCGACAGTTTTCCCGCTGACGTCTCTTCAGGCTATGGCCGAAGAAGCCATGAAAAACCTCGAGAAGACAAAGTTGACGCTGGGCTTTGTACCGATCACCTGCGCCACGCCAATCATCGGCGGCCATGCGCTGGGCTTCTATCAACGCTATGGTCTTGATGTTGATATTGTCAAAACGGCTGGTTGGGCAGTGTCGCGCGACAAGTGTCTGAACGGTGAATACGATGGTTCGCACCTGCTTTTCCCGATGCCGATGGCCATGTCACTTGGCATTGGGTCCACAGCGCAACCGTGGAAAGTGGTGTCGAACGTGAACACCAACGGCCAGGCGATCGTTCTGGCAAACAAGCACCGCGACAATCAGGATCCAAAGAACTGGAAAGGGTTCAAGTTCGCGGTTCCGTTTGAATACTCGATGCACAACCTGCTTCTGCGCAACTACGTCGCCGCTGCAGGCCTCGACCCGGATCGTGACATCCAGATCCGTGTGGTTCCGCCGCCTGAAATGGTCGCAAACCTGCGCTCGGAAAACGTCGATGGCTATCTCGCGCCCGACCCATTCTGTCAGCGTGCTGTCTACGACCAGGTTGGATTCATTCATAAACTGACACTGGATCTGTGGAAGCAACATCCGTGCTGTGTGTTCGGTTTGTCTGAAAAATTCATCACGGAAAACCCGAACACGACCATGGCTTTGACGACCTCCATCCTGGAAGCCACGGCTTCAGCGGAAACGTCAGAAGGCCGCGTTGCATTCGCGGAATCGATGGCGCCGGCAAACTACCTCAACCAGCCAGTCGAAATTCTGAAACAGATCCTGACTGGTGTGTTCCCCGATGGCCAAGGCAACATCAAAAACGTTCCTGACCGGATTTCGTTCATGCCGTTGCCAACCCAGACGATGGGGACCTGGGTGCTTTCGCAATTGCGGCGCTGGAACTACATCGACACGGACACCAACTACGCAACCCTTGCGGAAGAACTGGTCATGACAACCACCACTCGTGAGCGGATGCGCGCGATGATGGCGGCAGACCCGAACCTGACCTTCGCTGATGCTGAACAGGATGTCTACGCGCCCGTCGATATTCAGGGCCACGAGTTTGCGCCCGCTGCAGCGCAGGAGTTCATAGACAGCCAGCCGTTCACCCGCACCATCGGTTGAACCAGACCCAAAGTAACGGAGACGGAGCAAGCATGCTTGCCCCGTCTTAACTTATGAGTTTTGGGAACATTTTCATGGTTCAGAAAATAGATATACGCAGCACTTTGCTGTCGTTGACCATCTTGTTGGCTGGCATCTTCATTTGGCATGCAGCAACACATGTTCCGGACACCGGCCCTGCAGGTGTCGAGTTGTCACAGGCCGAGATGGATACGCTGCTTGGGAACAATATGCTTCCCGAGGACATTGAGTACTATTCGGCTCAAGGCGTCGCGTTTGCCCAATTGGAGCAAATCGCCTCTTTGAATCTGTCGCGTTCAATGATCGAAGCTGCCGGTGGCATCCGCGCGCTCGGCATCAGCGTCCCCGATGAAAACAGCGCGCCAGCGCCCGGTTCGCTTTTCCCTTCGCCTACCCAGATCGGCAGCGAATTGTGGGCAACGATAGCTGACCCATTCTACGTCGCTGGCACAAACGACATGGGGTACGGCATTCAGATGGGATACTCGTTACTGCGGGTCCTGATTGGGTATACGCTTTCGGCCGCAGTGGCTATTCCGCTCGGCTTTCTCATTGGCATGTCGCCGATGTTCTATAAAGCCCTTGATCCCTTCATTCAGGTATTGAAACCCATCTCGCCGTTAGCCTGGATGCCGATCGCGCTCTTCACCATTGGTGACAGCGAATTGTCATCGATTTTCGTGATCTTTATCTGCTCGCTTTGGCCAATGCTGACAAACACAGCCTTTGGTGTGGCCAATGTTCGCTCAGACTGGGTCAATGTCGCGCGCACACATGAATTGAGCACTGCCAAGACCGCACTGACCGTCATCTTGCCGGCGGCAGCGCCGACCATCATCACTGGAATGCGCATTTCCATCGGCATCGCGTGGCTCGTGATCGTCGCTGCCGAGATGCTCGTTGGCGGCACTGGCATTGGATACGTGGTGTGGAACGAATGGAATGGCCTGCGTCTCGACCGGATGATCGTCGCAATTCTGCTGATTGGCGTGGTGGGCATGCTGCTCGATGCGGCCTTTGCCCGACTGCAACGCGCCGTTGCTTACGCTGAATGAGGACTGAATTGATGACAAAGCCATTTCTTTCCATCGAACTTCTAACACAGCAATTTCCGGACGGCGCCGGGGGGACGCTGACCGTTTTCGAAAACAGCAGCTTTGGTGTTGAGGAAGGCGAATTCGTCTGCATTCTTGGCCATTCCGGTTGCGGCAAATCAACGATCATGAACGTACTGGCCGGTTTGGCGGAGCCAACGAGCGGCACGGTCATCATGGATGGCCAGGAAGTTTCTGGCCCGAGCCTCGATCGCGGCGTGGTGTTCCAGAACTATTCGCTCCTGCCGTGGCTTTCAGCCCTAAAGAACGTCATGTTTGGTGTGGCTGCGCGGCATCCGGACTGGAGCAAACCGGACGTCCAAGCACATTCTGAAAAGTACCTCGCCATGGTGGGGCTGGATGGTGATGCCACCCACAGGAAACCATCCCAGCTGTCGGGAGGTATGCGCCAGCGCGTGTCTATCGCAAGGGCATTCGCCAATCATCCCAAACTGCTTCTTCTCGATGAACCTTTTGGTGCGCTTGACGCTCTGACGCGCGGAACGATCCAAGACGAACTGTTGAAAATCTGGAGCGGGACCAATCAAACCGTCTTCATGATCACTCATGATATTGATGAAGCCATTCTGCTTGCGGACCGCATTCTGCTGATGACCAACGGGCCGTTCGCACGTGTCGCAGAGGCTGTGGAGATTACCATTCCGCGACCGCGTCGGCGTGAAGAAATCATCGAGCACCCGAACTACTACGCCATTAGAAATCATCTTGTGCACTTCCTCGGCTCACGATCCAAAGAACTGGCGGGACAGTCCGGCGGCAGCGGAGCCAACACGCCTGAAACCATCCGTATCGATCGCACTGAGAACAGCACACTCGAAAGCGATGATGACCCAACCCATCATGCGCATTTGCGCGCCGTAAATGATTGACGAAACAGGAGCGAACCATGACCATCGAAGTTCCGCAAATGCTCACCAAAGACGACGTGGCTCAAATCATTTTGGCCGCAAAAAAGAAAACCGGCATGTCCTGGGAGGACATTGCCGACAAGATCTCGATGTCACCGGTCTGGACCCACTCAGCCTGCGTCGGGATGAATGCCATGCCCGAGGACAAAGCCAAGGCGCTTGTTCAGGTGCTTGGCTTGCCGCAGGAAGTGATCGACGTCCTTGCCGACAGCCCCACAAAAGTCTGGGAGCAAACGGTGCCAACCGACCCGTGCATTTATCGGCTTTATGAAATTGTCGGTGTCTACGGCCCGACCATCAAGGCGCTGATCCATGAAGAATTCGGTGATGGCATCATGTCAGCCATTGATTTTGACATGAGCATCACGCGTGTCGCCAACCCCAAAGGGGACAGGGTGAAGGTCGAAATGTCCGGCAAATTTCTCGGCTACAACAGCTGGTAAGGCCAACGCAATTGTTTTGGCGGGCTCGGAGCGGTGTCCGGCTCGTCACCTCATTCAGGAACACATGGAATCAACACTTTGACCAGACCCCCGATACCACCATTTACATTTGAGGATGCCGTCAAAAAGGTTCGAATGGCGGAAAACGCCTGGAACTTGAAAGATCCGGCCAAAGTCGCATTGGCCTACACACCAGATTCGAAATGGCGCAATCGCTCCGAGTTTGTTCACGGCCGGGCAGAGATAGAGGCCTTCCTGACGCGCAAATGGGCGAGGGAACTCGATTATCGCCTGATCAAGGAAATCTGGGCCCATGGTGACGATAAAATAGCAGTGCGCTTTGTCTACGAATGCCATGATGCTGACGGCAATTGGTATCGATCCCACGGCAACGAAAACTGGCGCTTCGACGCGCAAGGACTGATGGCAGAGCGCCATGCGTCAATCAATGATGTCGCAATCCAAGAAGGTGACAGACTTTTTCGGTGGCCGAGTGGTATCCGCCCGGACGATCATCCCGGCCTTACGGACTTGGGGCTGTAAAGCAAGCAAAGGATTGATTTGGCTCGACGATTGGCAGGTACTCGGGGCGACCGTCTGTGCCGAACGCGCGGAGACGGTTGCCTGACATGCGCACTATGGGCGTTCATCGGCAGGGCGTTCAGCGCATCGTCAACGAGTTGGAAAAGGAAGGCATTGTCGGGTTTCAGCCAAACCCGCATCACAAACGAGCCCATTTGGTTGCGCTGACATCAAAAGGTCAGACCCTGTTTGAAGCTGCAATCGCGTTACAGGTCCCCTGGGTAAATGACCTTTCAAAGGACCTTTCCCTCACAGACATCGCAACGGCGCAACAGGTCATCAGTCAGATGACAAAACACATCGAAGATACTTCAAACGCACCAGGTGAAGGATCTCCATGACGGCCGATTGCCGCGACACAAGGCGGCTGGTTCTCAAGACGTATCGTAACCGGACTTAAAAGCGGGAGAACTTGCGGGGCTGAATTCTGGTCAGGTGGGCTGCAACGCATCCACTGATGCCCTACGACACTTCCTGGACAGGCCTTTTTGCGTCTTTCCCGCACCTGCTACTCTCCAGGCTATGGCTGGAGATAATCCATGCCTGAATTGGCTACACCTGGAACAAATGACAGTTTCGCGGCGCTAATTTGGACTGTGAGCTATCGAAGGTCGACGTACCGAAGCGCACTTTCAATTGAGATTCAGCGGCTTAGAGGTAGGGGATTAGGTAGGTATTCGCTGCAAGGGCAAACTCACAACCTTGTTCCATTATTGCCGAAAATGGTCAGTGCGCGGCGATTACTTCTATCACAGCCTTCCTGGCTGACGCATTAACCTCACGGACGCAGCCGGGAAGTTTGAGACTGCGCAGTAGCGGTCAGTCGACTCGCCGCGTTTAGACGCGTTCAGCGAAATCCTTCAACCATTCCTGCTTCCACGCTTGGTTAAAAGTCGATATGGATATGCGTACCCATTGGATCGCGTAAGTTGTATTGCACAATGTCAACATCGATCTCAGTGAGATCGACTCTTTCATACTGCAGGTCGTGCTGCTTGAGTGTCGCCTCGAAGGCCGCCATACCCTCGGCGCGAAACGCGAAGTGCTCCAGCGAGACGGCGGCGTGCTCTGGAGGTTGATCGACTTCAACCACATGAACGACCGGCTGGTCGTTGAGATAGAGCCAAATGCCAGGAATTGAAAAGTTTGGGCGCGGGCCTCGTTCGAGGCCAAGGATGTTCTCGTACCATTGTGCGAGAGCATCGGGTTTATCGGTATGCAGGTTGACATGGTCAAGCGCGGTCAACATTGGGGGGGCTCCCTTTCGATCTAGCGTCGCTCCCGCAACTTCAACATTCTTAAACCTAGACGTCTTTCGATCGTCGACAGTTCAGCGCTGTTCTTAGCGCGAGCAATTCATATGTCTGACACGATCCCTGTCGTGCCGAGCCTCATTGGCAAGCCAAAGGACGACATCCCGCTCGATCCCAGAAAGCGCAGCGTTCCCAGATCAATCAACGTCGCACCTCCGCACGAGCCATAAGGTTGTCCATTGAGAGGATCGCTCGGGCGATACGGCCTTTTCCAATAAGGCCGCCAGGATCCTTCGCGCTCACGTCAAACCAATAAAGTGGTCCTTCGCGGTCAGTGAACCGCGCTGTAGTCAGAACCTCAACGCCAACCGGGGACGGCGCTACGTGTGAGACGTCGATCTTGGCACCGACCGAAACGTCGCCATCTTCTAGAGTGGTAGAGAGAATAGCGGCACAGGCGCGCTCCATCGCGGCTATCATAAACGGTGTCGCAAAAACGGGGGGCAGAGTTTCACCATTCTCGGCCAGATGTGCTGCGGTGTTCGCATCTGTGACAAGAACGTCGAGCGTATGGGTCGCGCCAACCTCAAGTGTTTGAACCATAGCTTCATGTTCTCCAATTGGTGTGAGAAAGCGCGTTGAACCCTGCCGCGTGAAACCTGACAAGGACGTCGATGCTTTTTTTGGCTGCGCGAGCGCGGTCAGTATTGGCCAGTCTTTCCCGACGGCCTGTTTTTGCGCAGATACCTAGCATTGCGGCCACCATGGCGGAAAAACCATCTACGATGTCCTCAAGTTCGACCCCGGGCAGCGTGCGCTGAAACTCGCAGAGGTAGGTGCGGGCTGTATCGTCGTAGTGGCGGGCGATGATTTCGGTGCCAAGCGGAGAGTTAGCCAGGCGTCCCATCAATGCAGCATAGTTCCTCCAGCCCGGTTCGCCGTGGTCAGCGCTTTCGATGAAGGGGCGAACATACGCGCGGATAAGGATTTCCACCGGGATCGGAGCTTCTCCGGCGGTGCGACGGGCGTCCGCGAGCGCGTCGAGTCGAAGCGCCTCCATGACAGCTGCCCGCCGTGCGATGACAGTGTCGAAGAGATCTTCCTTCGGGCCGAAATGGTAGCCTACCGCGTTGATCTGCACGTCTGCAGCCGCGGCGACATCTCGGATTGACGCACCATCATAGCCACGATCAGCGAAAAGACTTTCCGCTGCGTTCAGAATCCGATCGCGAGTCTCGTCGGGACGGCCACCCTTTGGTCGACCGGGTTTTCCCTGCAGTTTGCGTGCAGGCGCAGGCGGCGTACCCTCCAGCAGAAAAACTGATGAGGCTGTGCTCTTCTCCTTCATGCGGCAACCCTAATCGGCGTTAGACTGAGGATGTGCTGCGCCTCGGCTGGCGTCGCCGGGCGCAAGCCCAGACCGTCCAGCATGACCTTTGCGGCCTCTACTTGCTCAGCGTTTGAGGCTGCCAGTTGGCCGGGTCCTGCCCACAGAGAATCCTCAAGACCAACCCGCACATGCCCTCCTGAGGCGGCGACCGTCGCAGCAACCCGCATCTGATGCGCACCGGCGCCGAGCGCAGACCACACAAGATCGTCACCAAATAGACGCAACGCCGTTCTGCGCATATGGGAGATGTCGTCGGGATGCGCGCCAATGCCACCAAGAAGGCCAAAGACTGTCTGGACGAAGAAAGGCGGTTCGATCGCACCGGCCTCAACAAAATACGCGAGTGTGTAGAGATGAGACGTGTCGTAGCATTCGAACTCGAACCGTGTGCCGTTGGCGCGGCATGCATCAAGCACGTAGGCGATGTCTTTGAACGTGTTGCGGAAGATCAGCTCCCGTGAGTTCTCGAGATGCTCCCGCTCCCACCCTGCAATCTTTGGATGGCGCTTGAGCATGGGGAAAAGCCCCATATTCATCGAACCCATGTTAAGCGATGCAAGCTGAGGTGCAAGCATCTGTGCCGGCTTCACCCGATCCTCGACGGTCATGTAGGGGCTCCCACCCGTGGTGAGGTTCAGGACCGCGTCGGTTTGCGCTGCAATAGGTTCCACAATGCGCCGGAAAGCCTCCACGCCCTGATCGGGTCGTCCGGTCGCGCCATCCCGGGCGTGGAGATGCAGGATTGCGGCTCCCGCGGTGGCTGCCTCAACAGCCTGCGCCACGATCGCGTCCGATGTCACCGGCAGATACGGCGACATCGAAGGGGTATGAATTGCGCCTGTCAGTGCGCAGGTGATGATGACGGGTTGGCGGTCAGCCATATCTGCTCCTATTCCGCCGCGACGGCCTGTTCGCGCTCACGGATCAATCCACGCAAGATCGGTGGTGTTACCGGTAGCGTGCTGATTGTGACCCCGAAAGAAGACAGAGCGTCCTCGATCGCCGTCGTCAATGCAGAGGGGGCACCCAACCGGCCGCCTTCCCCACCTCCCTTGATGCCGTATTCAGTAAAAGGAGAAGGTGTCTCGATGTGACCCAGCTTGAAGTTGCGAGGCATCTCGTTGGCCGTTGGCATGGCGAACTCTGCAAAGTTGGGGTTTGTGAACTGGCCATCGCGGTCATAGACAAACTGCTCGAACAGCGTTGAGCCTATCCCGTTGGCCGTACCGCCCCAGACTTGCCCACCGAGCGTACGGGGGTTCACAATCGTTCCGTTGTCGTGGACCGCTGCATAATCGAGGATTTCCACCTTGCCTGTACCCGGATCGACTTCGACCGCCACAATATGACAGATATGGCCGACGATTGGGTAGAAGATGCCAAGGTGTTTCCGGTCGGGATCTGGATCTGTGGAGACCGGGTGATCATAGACGGCGGTGGTTTCGAGGCCACTGTCGAACACCTCCTCATCCGGAAAACTCAAGCGGAAGAAACTCGACGTCAGCGCGATCTCAGCAAAGGACTTCTCCTGATCCGGCACTCCCTTGACGCCTACCGAGCCGTTGCGCAGCTCCAGATCTTCTGGCCTGCGCTGCAGCATACTCGCACCAAAGCGCAGCAGACGCTCCTCCAACTTGATCGACGCGCTGACGCAGGCTCCCGCGATCATGGCGGTGAAACGACTGCCCTGCGGGCCCACGCCGTTAAAGCCTGACTGGCTGTCGGCGTAGTTGATCACCACGTCTTCCGGAGCAATGGTCAACCGCTCGGCCAAAACCTGCGTTACCACGGTCTCGGGGGAGTTGCCGACCATCGGCGAGTTCAGTGTGACAAACAGTTTGCCGGATGGGTCGATCCGCGCGCTGATGCCCTCTGGCGTTGAGGTCAGTGTGAAGCCAGGCGTTTCCTTGTTGTTGAGCGACCACCACTCTGTCGGTCCATAGACACTGCGCTCCATACAGGTGGCGAGGCCTATTCCCACGCAACGGCCCTGCGCTCGCATTTCAGCGGCCTTCGTATGCCAAGCATCGTAGTCGAACAGTTGCTTTGCCTCGCTTAGGACGGCCTGGAAGTTGCCGCTGTCATAGATGTTGCCGGTCGAGATCATGTAGGGGAACTGATCGGGCTGTATCATATTCTGTTCGCGCAACTCCACTCCATCGCGCCCAAGCTCTTCGGCGGCAGCGTCGACCATGCGCTCCATCACCCAGTTGGTCACCTCGGAGCCGAAGCCGCGATAAGGGCCTTGCTGGCACTTGTTGGTAAGCACCGCGATGACCCTCATCCCGAAACTGGGGATCTGATAAGGACCGGTTACTTGTGCCATGGCGTTGCCGTGGGTGCCGACGCCGAACTGGAGATAGGCACCGTAGTCATCCAGCACCGTGAAGCGCATGGATTTGAAAGTGCCATCATTCATTACCGCAAGTTCGGCGTCATATAGCCGGTCCGAGCCGTGGCTGTCGCAATTGGTGAAATGCTCGAGCCGATCCTCGATGTATTTCACCGGAACGCCTGCTAGCCTGGCGAGGCCCGCGGTCAGGATAATGATTTTGTGGATGAATACCTTGGAGCCGAAGCTGCCGCCGGCGAGCACGGGGATAATCCTCAGCTCTCCCGGACTTACCCGTAGCGACCCGCCTATCACGAATGGGATGAAGTTGTAGAAGTTGGTGTTTGCGTGGATCGTGAAACCGCCCTTGAACGCATCATAATCCGCAACTACGCCGCAAGTCTCTATGGCCTGCGCTGAAGAACGGTTCCAGCGCAGACGGCGCTTGATGATGCGGTCGGCACCGGCAAAATCTTCGTCGACGGAACCGAACTTGAAGCTTTCATCGAGTGCGCAGTTACTCTCTCGATCGTCCGGATGGATGACCGCGTCGCCGGTTGCCTCCAGCGAAGCTTCGATGTCGACATTAGCCGGCAGCACCTCGTAGGTCACCTCGACAAGCTCCGCCGCATCCTCGGCAATGTATCTATCCTCGGCGACGACGGCAGCGACCACTTCCCCCACATGCCGAACCTTGTCGATAACCATGGCGTGCTGGGGCACCGGTGGAGAAGCGAAGCTGGGGCATGGGTCGACGACGCTGGCAAGGTCCTCGCCGGTATAGACCCCGATTACGCCCGGCAATGCCTTGGCCTTGGACGTGTCGATACTGACGATGCGCGCATGGGCGTGGGGACTGCTGACCATGGCCGCATGCGCCATTCCGGGCACGACGACGTCGTCAATATAGCCGCCCTTGCCGGAAAGAATACGCGGGTCCTCCACGCGCTTCATGCTCTGGCCGATCCAAGTCAGGCCCTGGCGGGGAAGCTCACGCTGGCGGCTGGGCGGAATGACGTTGTTGTCGAGATGTGATGCCACGGGTCTCTCCCTCATGCCGCTTCTGTTTCGGCCGTGCGCAGCTTCGCGGCGGCGGAACGGATGGCGTTGATTATGTATTGGTAGCCGGTGCAGCGGCAAAGATTACCGGCGATGGCTTCGCGGATTTCTTCGTCCGTCGGGTCGGGGTTGTGGTCGAGCAGCTCCTTCGCCGCGGCCAGCATGCCCGGCGTACAGAAACCGCATTGCAGGCCATGCTCTTCCCAGAAGGCGTGCTGGATCGGATGGAGATCATCCTGACCGAAGCCTTCGACCGTGGTAATCGTCGAGCCATCCAACTGTACCGCGAACATAAGGCAGGAGCGGACAGCCTTACCGTCGACCAGCAGATTGCACGCACCGCATACCCCGTGTTCGCAACCCACATGGGTGCCCGGCAATGCCAGCTCATGACGGATGAAGTCCGACAGCAGCATCCGTGACGGGACCAAGGCCTGCCTTAAGCGCCCGTTCACGGTCAGCGAAATCGCGATCTTATCCATGTTATCCTCCCTTTTTATCTGGCGCGTGTGACCGCAGCGCTCAGAACGCGCGGTATAAGTGTGCGCACCAAGTCGCGGCGATAATCGGCGCTGGCACCAATGGTGTTGGCGGGGTTCATCGCCGATGCGGCGTCTGCGGCGACCGCCGCGAACAGATCGTCCGAGGGCGCTTGCCCGTTCAAGGCAGTTTCCGCCTGTCTCAGGCGGAGTGAGCGTTCGCCGATCCCCGCGGCAGCGACATGTGCACCGGTTATCCGCCGGGCATCCAGTCGCAACGTCGCCGCGCAGGCGGTCCAGGCGAAGTCACCCTTGCGCATAGAGACTTCCTCAAAGCCCCAGCCGGTGCCTGTCGCTGGCACGGGAATGCGCACCTCCGAGAGCATCTCACCAGGTTGCAACGCAGTTTCATAGACACCTGTAAAGAAGGCTGTTGCCGGCACCTCACGGTGACCGCTTTGGCTTGCGACAATCATCACTGCGTCGAGTAGCTGCATGAGTGCGGGCATCTCCGATGCCGGATCGGCATGGCACAGGTTGCCGCAAAGGGTGCCGCGGTTGCGCACTGCCGAATGCGCGACCCAGTCGTAAGCGTCGGCGACAATTGGCAGGTGCTCGGCAATGAGCGGCGCGCTTTTGACATCCGCATGGCGAGCGAGCGCGCCGATGGCGATCATGTCGCCTTCCAGGCGGATATAGTCGATGTCGGGCACGCGGTTGATATCGATGAGGTGCGACGGTTGAGCCATGCGATAATTCATCATGGGCACAAGGCTTTGCCCTCCGGCCAGTATGCGTGCGTCTTCCTTTTCCGCCAGGAGTGCCAACACGGTGGGCAGGTCTTCAGGCCGACTATAGTCGAATTTTGCGGGTTTCATGTTTCCTCCCTTTCAGACGCGCTCATCCGGCGAACCGAGGCTCCGGCACGCCGCGGATACCCAAGCCCCGGATGCGGAACAACGCACCCGCGGCGAATTGAGGTTTGGTCTGTTTTTCGAAATTGTCGTGAGCTGCAGGGTGGCTGACGCGCGCCATGGACGTAACGTAGATGTCCATCAGGTCCGGCCCGCCGAACATTACCGATGTGATGTTACGCACTGGCATGGTGATCTTGCGCTCGATACTGCCGTCGGGGGCATAGCGGATCAGATCACCCGAAATTACCTGCGCATTCCAGAGGCAGCCTTCCTCATCGACTGTGGAGCCATCGGCGAAGCCGCTGTCGTCGGCCGTCGAAGCAAAGACCCGGCGGTTCGCGAGCGATCCTGCGCCTAAGTCGTAGTCGTAAGCCCAGATCTCATTCTTGAACGTGTCCGCGAAGTAGAAGGTCTTGTCGTCTGGGCTCCAGCACGGCCCGTTCGAGCAAATGATGCCGCTTTCAATCTTGCTAAGCGTCATGTCGGGGTCGAGCCTCCAGAGCCCGCAAATGCCGAGCTCCTCTTGATCATCCATGCCACCGGCGAAGAAGCGTCCTGCACGATCGCACTTTCCATCATTGAGGCGCGCACGCGAAGGATCGTCATTCACCTGGGCGATCAACTCAGTGCGCCCTGTATCAAAGTCGAAGGTGTAGAAGCCGTCGCTAAGCGCCAGGACCGCGCCGCCATTCTTGCGCAGCGCTATGGCGCCGACATCTTGTTCGAGCGGCCACGAGCGGACATCGCCGTTCTCGGGGTCGAAGCGCCAGATAGCATCCTTTCCAACCCTGGACCCTGTGCTGTCCACCCAATACAGCGTGCCGGAACCATGATCCCATACAGGCCCTTCACCAAGATGGTTCTCACAATCCAGCACGCATTCAATTGTAAAATGTCGAGCCACATGATCCTCCGCTCATCATTGCATTCGATTATTATATTATACGTACGTATAAATCAAGTATCTTCGCATCATGGGCATCCCGCATCGCCTGTCGCAAGGCGCGCAGCGCTCTCCTCGTTTGGTTACTGATATCGTGTTTGGACTACGCCCTACGTTCGGTGGAAAGTTGTAGTAAAGGCTTCGGAAAGTATAATTTAGAAATATCTGTATTATTATTTAATTTGATAAATAAAAACTTGGATCGAAACCGTTCAAGAAGTAAAAACTAAGAAAATGCAATTCGAAATATCGGAGGTGCTATTAACACTGGTCGCGGCTCTGAAGTCTGCATCACGTGTGCGAAGTTAGGCAACGAATCAAAGGAGGTTGGTGCTGCGAAAAAAATCCGATCTTCGGGATCGCTGCGAATACTTGAAAAATTTCTCAAGACGTCAGAATCTCTTGATTTGACAGTGTCCTAAAAGGACCAGGATTAGTGACTTGTCAGCCATATTCTTATGTCCGCTTACCTGCCAGTAGTACCTAAAATCTGTTCGTCTACGGCGAGAGCTTGAAAGCTGCCGCGAGAGTATTTGTAGCCTTTCTTCTCCAGGTCCATAGCGACTTGAACGCTAATACGAAGAGACGCGTGCCATTACCTGACTCTCCATTGCAAACACCTGAGAGTGTAACCGGCTTACACCTTGTGGACACAGCACCGCGTTGGTTTTACCGATATGACCGACCCTCCAGAAGAATTGCCGGACTTCTCTTGAGTTTATGTGCGTAAGAGCATTTGCCGCGTTGTCCGCAACCACTTGGCGACTTCCATACCCAGGCTCGCTTCGATCGCGATCTGTAAACTGGAATTGCGTGAAAATTTGGAGGTCAATTCCTTAAAGCTCCATGTCAGCAGTGTTGTCGGAGCCGACACCCGAACAGTAACTGGGGCAGAGAATTTGCTTTTCTGACTGAGGAGCGCGACCGCGCCAACAAAATTTCCTTCTGAGAGATCGTCAACACGTTTGCCGTCCTGCTCAACCACGAGTTCGCCTTCGACCACAAGGGACAATTCTTCAACCGAATTGCCTTGCATCACCAGGATCGTACCGGCGGGAACCGTTTTACGCTCCGCCATTCGAAGGAACTTGAATGCGTCGCGTTCGGACAGGTTCTGCAGAGCGATTGCGAAGAGGCGCTGTTCTTCGTTCGTAAAAGGAGCTGGTCGCATCTCTGCCAAGAGGCGGGCAATCCAGTAAAGATTGATACAGAAAAAGAAGGTATTCCAGCCAATGGGAGCCCAAAGGGGTGACGGTTGGAGGTAGTAGTAAGGCATTAACAATGAAATCCCGACCAATGTCAGGATTCTCAACCAGAAAATGTCGCGAACCGAATAGGAAAAGAGATAAATGACATTCGCGACATTCACCAAAACATCAAGGCCGGCCATTGCTAAGCCCTTTTATTATTGAGCGATGTAGGTTTAACCTAGTCGACCGTAAGGCTTGGCGATAGATGGGAAAAGCCATGTCGGAAACTGCCAGCAACCAGCTAACGCGCACGCTCGACGCGGTCGCGAGAACCGAAGATAAGGTCCACGCCTATCGGCACGTATTGGAGCTGGAGGCTCGATCCTCCGCCAGCGACGTCGACCTCAGCAAGGCATCTTCGCCGATAGCCGGTTGGGCGTTCGCTGTGAAGGAGGTGTTCGACGTTGCAGGTGTTGTGACCTCGGGAGGGTCGCAAGCCTACGAAGATCGTGTCGCAACGTTAGACGCAACAGTGGTGGCTCGGCTGCGTGCTGCCGGTGGTACGCTAGTCGGTACGCAGGTTGCACATGAGTTGACCTGCGGTCTTGACCAACCGCTAACACGCAATCCGTGGAATCTTTCATACTATCCTGGTGGATCGAGTGCCGGAGCTGGTGTCTCGGTCGCTGTCGGATCGGCGCGCTTCGCCTTAGGCACCGATGCTGCCGGTTCTGTGCGCATTCCAGAGGCAATGACTGGAACGACGGGCCTTAAACCGACTTGGGGACTGATCAGTTCGCACGGTGTGATGCGTGAGGCATCAGCACCATCGATTGATCATGTCGGAATCATTGCCCGGTCAGCGGCGGAAATCGGCAAAGTTCTTCCAATCCTGACCGATCCCGACCCTTGGGACGCGGCAACATTGCAAGCACGCTGTGACCAGGACCAACGACCGCAACACAACAACAGGATTGCTGTTCTCGGCGAAACTACCCTTTCGGCTCTTACAGATGCCTATCCTCTAGATCCGGAAATCAAAATCGCGTTAGCCGATTCGTGTAAAGTCTTCCGACAAGCTGGCGCGGAAATCGTCGAACTGGAGCTGCCAACACTGCCGATGGCCGTTGATGCAATTGTGACGCTCTTCTCTGCGGAGCTGGCATGGGCCAATACGGCCGCTCTCGCAAAACGTCGCGACCGTTTCAATCCCAAGGTTGCAGAGATGATTGAAACTGGATTGGGCATACCTGCGGACCGATTGATGGATGCGGTGCGAGTGCGCTCAAAATTACAGAAGGAACTATCTGCTGCTTTTGCCGCTGTCAGCACACACTTTCTGCTCACACCAACCACGCCGCGTCCGGCAATGTCCCTGGCGGAATTTGATCCGACACAGGAACTTGGGACACTCATCCCTTTTACTTGCGGCTTTAATCTGACAGGAAATCCTGCAATCAGTATTCCTTGTGGCCAGACCAAAGAAGGCCTGCCTATTGGGCTACAAACTGTCGGCAGCCACTACATGGAAACAGAACTGCTTGACCTTGCCATGGAGTTTCAGCGTCAAACGCATTGGCATGAATTGCGTTGTCCCATTTGAAGCTGGGTATAGTGTTGCTTTTGCCTTTGCCGTACGAGAATGGACGAATGGTAGGGAAGAAGAGCAAACTCAAAGTGTTGATGAGATCCGCCTGAGTATTATCGGGACCGGGCCGTTGCGCGTGCGGTTTGCATTCCTCAATTCACTTGTCAAACCTGCCAGCCCGCTCCTGCCCACGAAGCCGTCAGTCCACGCCTACCCAATTTGAACGTTTGTTCGTCTACGGTGAAACCTTGAAAGCTGCCGTGAGAGTTTTTGTAGCCTTTCTTCACCGGCTGCATAGCGACTGGCATTCGAAGCGATCTGCTCCATTGCAAACTCTCCTTCGCAATGAGCTGGCCATGCGAAGCCGCCACCACCTTGTGGACACAGCGCCGTGTTGGTTTTACCCATATGATCGAAGCTACGAAGGCACATCGCACGCCCGAAGATCGAGGCTGGACAGGTGAATTCTCAGTCAAGTCTGATTTGACATTGGGGGCGAAGGTTTGACTGAATTTGTCTCAGCGACACTGACCGGCATTACTTTGGGACTGGCCGCCGGCCTGGCGCCCGGCCCATTGATGACCATTGTCATCGCTCAAACCATACGTCACGGCTTCAAGGAAGGACTGTTGGTTGCCGCTGCGCCGCTTGTCACGGACGTCCCTATTGTTCTGACGTTGTTCTTTGTGCTTCGGGAACTCCCAAACCAGGCGCTGGGTCTGCTCGGGATTGTTGGCGCTCTCTATGCTCTCTATTTGGCCTACGAGACCGCCAAGGCGGACACTGTCGGGGAAATCGCTGCGGCTACGGCACCAGCATCTTTGAAAAAAGGGGTTCTTGCCAATTTCCTGAGCCCTCACCCCTACCTGTTCTGGATCACAGTCGGTGTGCCTTATGTGCTTGCAGCTTCTGAAAAATCATCCCTGGCCCCCTGGGGGTTTGTTGTCGGTTTCTATCTTCTTCTGGTCGGCTCAAAAGTTGGCGTTGCCGCTCTTACGGGGCGATACCGCCATCTGCTCACCGGTCGGGCTTACCCCTACATCATGCGTGGGCTGGCAATCGTGCTTGTCATCTTCGCTGTACTTCTGTTCCGCGAAGGCCTGAATTTGCTAACCAGCAGTGGCCGCTAAGCCAAACCCGCCATTCATGCAGGGCGCTAGATCAAAGACATCGGGTGGAACCGAACCTTCGCTGTGACGACTTGCACAACCGCTTCGCGTTTTAAACGTCGGCAAGAAGCAGCTGAAGTATTGCTTATGTTGCATGATTGCCTGCCAATAGCGCATGGTGCGAGGGTCCAGATATCTCAATCGGAAAGACGTCTAAGAGGTGCTCCGCGCACCAAAGTCCAACGACCGAATGCACATCGGAAACGTAAGGTGAAATCGCTTGTGACACACTATTTATTCGTCCCCGGGGGGAAACGCACCAAAGAAGATTTCGACAAGGTTCGCACCTTGCTGGAGACCGATGGTCATCAGACAGATGCCCTCACATTATCCGATCCCGAAAGAGCAACCCTGTCGGATCATATTGAAGAGCTTTGCGAGCGCATCGAGGGAGCCGGAGTGCAGCGGTTGCACCTCGTCGGGCACAGCTATGCCAGCTTTGTCATCACTGGCGCTGCGGATCGAGTGCCTGAGAAAATCGAAAGGCTGGTCTTTCTGGACACGCTCATTCCCGAGAGCGGTAAGTCACTGTTGGACTTCTTCGAGATTGCAGGGATCGACCCGGTTGATTTCGGAGTGCCAAACTGGCCGCCCTTTGTTCAGAAGCTTGTCTTCAATGCCACCAGGTTCAAGGCGATCCCGAAGACGTATATTCACTGCCTGAACAGCCAGTTTCTGGTCATGACCGAAAATGAGGTCGGCCACGTCAAAGCGCATTTGGAGCAGGAGCACTGGACCTATCTTGAGATTGAGGCGGACCACTATTGCATGATCAAGGTGCCCGAACTGGTCGCAAAGGCAGTCGTTAAGCAGAGCATGACCTGAGCTTCCATCCAGGCTTACACTGTGTTGGTCCCCATGACATTTTGGATTTGAGTGTCTGCTGACGCCGCCATCAATTTAAGAAGACCTTCGAAGGTCTATTGGCAGGGAATTTGCCTCCCGCCTGTGCTGGTTCAGACAAATGCAAAGTCGTCGGCTCCGACGGTTTCAAGGTTCGTTCCTGCGAGAAACACTTCGTAGCGAACCTGTGTTTCAGCAACCGGTCCATCGAGTTGCAGCTCGGTAATCCGGACCCAGGTGCCGGTGACGCCATCTACGGTCGTCTCATAGGCCGACCAATCAGCCAGATTCGGGTCATAGACCTGGAACTGCAGGATGTCGTCATCGAGATCAAAGTCCCTGATTGTGTCGAAATTTGACGTGCCTCCAGGGCTGTCGCCAAGATTGAAGGCAAAGGTGTCGCTTTCCGTCCCGCCCCAAAGAATATCTGCGCCGAGACCTCCAACAATAGTGTCGGTGCCACCGCCGCCTTCGAGGACGTCATTTCCTGCGCCGCCAAAGAGGTGATTTCCAATCTGGCGGTCGTCGCCGACAATGGCATCGTCGTGGCTGGTTCCGATGACACTTTCGATATCGGTTATGTATTCTTTGACCGTGAAAGTATTCGGATCCAGCGCGCCGCCCATCCTCAACGACACCACGATACCTTTGTCCATCCCGGAATAGCTTATCGTGTCGTGACCACTGCCTCCGTCGATCTTGTTTCCATCAAGCTCGCCCCAGAAAAAGTCGTCACCTGCTTCGCCGAACATTTCGTCCGCGCCTTCACCACCGATAAAGGTGTCGTTTCCTTCGCCTCCATAGAGAAAATCTCTGCCGCCTCCGCCGTGCAGCCCATCGTTACCACCGTTCCCGTACATGGTGTCGGAAAAGGCGTCCCCAAAAATGTAGTCAGCTCCCTCGGAGCCGATGAAAACGGCTTTCCAACCCTTGTCGACCGTCTCGGTGTCCGGCTTTGCATACTGATAGTACGGGTTGTTTTCCTGCGGCAGTTTCAGCTTGATTGGAGCAGTAAACGTGATCATTTTCAGACACCTGTTGGAGCGAAAGTGACCCAACGTTATTGCCGGGGAGTGCTTCAGTCTGTTACTGCCGTCACATCCGGTCGACTTCCAACTTTTCTTTCATTCATGGTGCTTCAATGTGAGGCAAATGACCGGGTTTTACATTAGCGAAAGGTCCCCTCGGTAAACTGGTCGAAACCTTCTATTGATGAGAGATAGATGCCGTCCTCCAGTACCACCGCCCTTGATATTTCCAACCTTCATAAGCGCTTCAGCGAACCCGCAGTCAACGGTCTTTCGCTGACTGTGCAGGATGGTGAATTCTATGCCTTGCTGGGTCCGAATGGCGCAGGCAAAACAACGACGTTGCGGATGGTCGCAGGATTGCTCGAGGCCGATAGCGGCTCCGTCAAAGTCTGCGGCGTCGACGCTTTTTCAGACCCGATTGCTGCCAAACAGGTTTTGGCTTGGGTCCCGGACGAACCCATGGTTTATGACAAGCTGACGCCGCTTGAATATCTTGAGTTTGTGGCTGGCCTCTGGAGCATGCAGCCGGACCTGGCGCGCTTCAAGGCCGATACTTTCCTGGAGTCTTTTGGACTTGAGCCCCATGCCAATGAACGTTGTGGCGGGTTCTCCAAGGGAATGCGTCAGAAAGTGGCGCTTGCCGGTGCCTTGATCCATGAACCGCGCTTGATAATCCTCGATGAACCGCTCACCGGACTTGATGCTGGGTCTGCGCGGCAGGTGAAGAAGGTTTTGTCCGGGCTTGTTGCGCAGGGAGTGTCGATCATCATGACGACGCATATCCTTGAAGTCGCAGAGCGCATGGCCGACCGGATCGGGATTATCGCCGGCGGGCAGCTTGTTGCTGAGGGAACGCTGGAAGAGTTGCGCAAACAAGCAAGCGCAGAAGGCAATTCTCTAGAGGACATTTTCCTCGACATCGTAGGTGGCGTTTCCGAAGGTGATACGCAACCGGGCATGGCAAATCTCCTTGATGAGAAAGTGGCATGAGTGCGACAGCGGCCCGTTCCGCTTTGATGCGTTTTTCAAAGCATGAATTGCGGCTCGCTTGGCGCGACTGGGCCTGGATGTTCTCAGGTTGGCGCAACACAAGTCTGCGGCGCGCATTGATCGGCATGAGTTTGTTCTATGCAGTCATGCATCTGATCGCATATGCGGTGCTTTCACCCCATTTGACCGCCGGGTTTGTGCTCGATCAGACCGCGTTGGCAATGCTGTCGGTCACGGTTCTGCTCAGCTTCACCATGATGCTGTCACAGGCGATGGAATCGGTAACGCGTGCGTTCTATGCCCGCGATGATCTTGATCTGATACTTTCTTCACCCGCCCCCTCCCGTGACCTCTTTCTTGTGCGCATCGTCATGATGGCTCTGACAAGCTGGGTGATGTCGGCGTTGGTCATTTCGCCATTCCTCAATGTTGCCGTGGTGCTTGGCGGGGTGCATTGGCTTGGGGGCTATATGGTGCTCCTTGCAGCATCGCTGACAGCAACTGGAGCAGGTGTGTTGATCACACTCGCACTGTTCAAGACGGTCGGAGCGCAGCGTACGCGCCTCTGCGCACAAATCTTGGCTGCGGTGGTCGGTGCGGCCTTTCTGATCGGTATGCAAGTCGTAGCCATACTTTCCTTCGGGTCGATGTCCAGGTTCACGCTTTTCGATCCAGCGTTTGTGGCCAACCATGCGCCAGCTGCAGGCTCCGCGTGGTGGTTCCTCGCTCACGCGGTGGCCGGACAGACTGCCACTGTGCTTTTGCTTTTCGCTGTTTCTCTCTTGTTTTTTGCGGCGGGGGCCTGGTGCGGCGCCGTACAGTTTCGCCGCATTGTCGTGTTGGCACTTGGCGTCACGGAAAAGGCTCCGCGCGAACGCGCAACGGAACGGACCTTTCGCTGTTACTCGCCTCTTGGCGCGCTCGTTTTCAAGGAGCTTAAGCTCATCGCCCGCGATCCCTGGCTGGTTTCCCAGACACTGATGCAGGTTCTCTATCTTATCCCGCCAGCTGTTATGCTGTGGGTCAGTTTTGGCGAGAACGCCGAAATTTCCGTGATCATCGCCCCTGTAATTGTTATGGCAGTCGGTCAGCTTGCAGGCGGCCTTGCCTGGCTGACCATCTCCGGAGAAGATTCACCCGATCTGATCGTTACGGCCCCCATCTCCGCGTTCACGCGTCTCTGGGCGAAGGTCTTGTCAGTTCTGATGCTTATCGCCGCAATAATGCTGCCGATCGTTTTGGGCCTGGCGCTCATATCGGTATGGGGCGCAGTTGTTACCTTTGCCGGTGCAATGATCGCGGCATCTAGCGCAATCCTGGTTCAACTCTGGTTCCGTGCGCAAGCCAAGCGCACCAATTTCAGACGCCGGCAAGTCGCTTCGAAAGCCTCGACACTCGCGGAAGCCGCAGCGTCCATCGCGTGCGCGGCTGGCACTGCACTCGTCGCGGCAGGGAGCCCGTTGGCGCTCCTCCCCGTCGTGCTGCTCTTAACTGTGCTTGGGATCTCGTGGAGCATTCGCCCGAAACACAGCGCAAATGCCTAAGGGACTTGCGCAAGCATTGAATGAGCAGTTTTGCAGTTTCCCCCTCCCAAACGTCTCCGCTTGGCAAACGCGCGACATGGGCAGATCCAACCCGTTTCGGTGCGCGCGTTCCCGGTGAAATCCATACTAGATCAACTGATCAGGCGAACCTAAGACGGGCAGGGATGATTGTCCTGGAAACAGATTACTTTGCTGTTCTGCTAGGGCCTGCGTTGGCCATCAATGCGCCATGCAATCGATTTGCCGCATAAACAGTGCCGCATTGTCCCAAAAGCCTGCTCATAAGTGTCGTTTTGAAACGGAACAAGGCAGGTGAGTTCCGGTGGGCTCAAACGATAGCAATTCAAGCAAAATAGCGAAACAAAATTGCCCTCGAAGATCTGTTCGTTGAAACTCACGGGCAGCTCTGTTGCACCGACGGATATCGGTGAGGAAGCGTTATCCATTTTCCTGACCCGGTCCTGGAAAGCTATTAGCCGTCTAAGCTCCACCACCTTTTGTGATTTGCTGTTCGCTTCACCAGGGTACTTTTCAAAGTGAGCAGTGAAGCGGGCAATTGCGGTATCGAGTTGCTCTTCCAGATTTTCAACTCGCAGCCACACTGTGAATTCATGCGGAAGTTCACTGAAGTTCCAGCTGTCGTTTCGGACGACAAGATATGAGGGCACGTTCATCGCCGAAATTTCCAGAATAAACTGAACATGAACACGGTTGCTCTTGTACCAACCCACCTCTGAAAGAGAAGTGTCAGTGCCGGGATCATCTGCGAATGGCACTGATGAGACAGATGACACCCAGGACCCAGGGTAGCGAGGCGAGGGTGAGAAATTCACTGTCCAGATAGTCTGCAAGGCGAACGCTGCAGTTTGTCGTATTGGTTTTGAACCCACACCCAAGGGCAACAACGAAACCCCAGGCAACAACTGGTCCAATCAGAAAAACTGCTGACACAACGAATAGAAAAATTTTCAATGAAAAACTCTGATTGATGATTGCAAGACTGGGTCTTCAGCCTGGTTGTATAGCTTGGATAGATACGAACTTGAAGTAGCTGAGGGAACAAGGCTCGCAACTAAGACACGTCCTATCAGATGCTCGATTCTTGTCCGGCTTTGCGGTTCTGCATTGTTGGCTATGGAAGCCTCTCACGTGACATCGGGAGGCGTATCGGGTCACCCCTGGAGTGTCCGCACGACCGGTCGGGTGGTCAAAACATTCCAGTTCGCTTCCAGCTCCGAGTTGTGAGCCGGTAAAGCGCCTCCTTTGTGGTCGTGAAGAAGCTTGTGAGCAACTCCCACAACCGGAACGACAGCGACTAGGGCTAGTGGCGATGATATTGACTTTGTTGACCTCAAACCCACGCGTTTCTACACAAGGCTCCAAATCAGTTACGACCGTCAATCGCGTGAATTTTCCTTGAGGTGGTATGGCGCTCCAACTCCAGGCACCGGGTGATCGCTGAGGAAAACATGCAAATAGTATTGATGAGACACGGCAAACCGGAACTCGATCTCGACGCTTGCAAGAAGGAATGGGTTTCTCCAAAAACAGTAGGAGAGATTGTAAAGCGCTATGAGACAGCAGCTTTGTCCAGCGACAGTATTCCTCCGTTGGCCTCCAAGGCAATCGCCGGCTCATGCGCGATCGCGCTGAGCAGCAACCTGCCCAGAGCCACCCTGTCGATTGAAAGGCTTGGACTGAAAGATAGAGCAGTGATCGACCCGGAATTTCGAGAATCCGATTTGCCCTTTCTGGAATGGAAACGTCCCAAATTGTCTTTCTTCAGTTGGGCTCTCATTTTTAGGCTGCTCTGGTTCTTTGGATTTTCGCAGAACGGGGAGTCCATTCAAGATGCAAAAATTCGCGCCCAAAAATGCGCCGCCTCGCTGTGCGACGCAGCAGCGAAACATAGCAGCGCTGTTTTACTGGGTCATGGAATTATCAACCGTCTGATTGCGCGCGAACTGACAGGTTTGGGCTGGCAAAAGGTTCAGCGCACATCTGAGGACTACTGGTCGTTCTCAATTTATGAAAAGTGAGGCACGGGACGCGGTGTCGGCCCATTTTTCGAGACAGTCCCCCAAGGCGGAAGTCCAATTCGGGGTCGAAACAGGACTTCGCCGCAAACAGGTGAAGCTCTCCTTGGCGCTTTTTCGAGGGCGCCAGGCTCAGTCCATTAGGGCAAATACGTGTTGATTATTTCGAAACGAGAAAATAGTTTGCCCGCTGATGGTTCTTGCAGAATGAACATGGCTGCAAGATGAAAAGGGAACACGGTGAGGAAGAGCCGCAAGGGCGCTAAATCCGTGACTGCCCCCGCAACTGTGAGCGGTGAGCGACCCCGATAATGCCACTGGGCCCTGTCAATCAACGGCCCGGGAAGGAACGGGAAAGCTTCGACCCGCGAGTCAGGAGACCTGCCATCGCAATCTTAACTTGACCGGGCGGGGTGTCCCGGTGGGAGACGACCATGTGCAAAGCGGCTCAGCCGTTCAATAGTGTGGTGCTGCCAGATCCCCGTCCAGACGGAGAGGGCGATGCGCCAGACCACAAGACCAATACTATCGCGGCAAAACCGGAGCAGGCCTAGTTTCGAGGCCCTGCTGACCTTGATCGTTGCGTCACGTTCCGGAGCGGACTGATGGCTCAACGTGATCCCCTTCGCGAAATGCACGACACGCGGCTTCCATGCCTGACCGAGATGAGTGTCGTTGCCCTGGCCGCAGGTGCAATTGCCCTGTCGGGCCTTCTTTGGTTTTTCATTCTGGCGGTACTCTGATGGCACCCGTCCTGGAGCTGCGAAATCTGTCCCTCGGATATCCCGGTCTAACTTTGTTCAAGCACCTGTCCCTGGATGTCGACAGGGGGGCGACACTGGCGGTGCTCGGTGCGAATGGTTCCGGCAAGAGTACCTTCGTCAAAATGCTGCTTGGCTTGATGGAGCCTCTTTGCGGACGCCTGAACTGGCCGTCGGGACGTCCACTTGAGATTGGCTACCTGGCGCAGTTGACTGAGTTTGACAGGCGCTTTCCGATCCGTGTCCGCGACCTTGCTGCGATGGGGGCGTGGCGTGGCTTTGGCCTTTGGTCGGGTCTGGGCCGCAGCGGCCGCAATCGGGTGGCAGCGGCGCTGGATGAGGCTGGCATTCTTGAACTGGCAGACCGCTCGCTTCATACGCTTTCCGGTGGGCAATTGCAGCGTGCTCTTTTTGCTCGTGTCATTCTGCAAGACGCCCCTTTGATCCTGCTGGACGAGCCTTTCGCGGCGGTCGACCAGAGCACTGAGGCGCATCTCCTGTCGATCATCAAGCGATGGCGCCAAGAGGGCCGGGCAGTGGTGCTGGTTGTCCATGACCTGTCTTCGGTCCTTGACCATTGCAGTCATGCGCTGCTCCTCGGCAACGGAACAGCCACTCATGGTTTGGTGAAAGACGTTCTCACGCAAGATCAGCTGGTTGCTCAAGGCTATCTGTCTCAAAGCCAGGCATCCTGGATGTTCAAGGGCTCCTATGACCACAGGGAACCCACCCATGTTTGAACTCTTTGCCGAGATGTGGAGCTTCGCTTTCATGCGGCGTGCATTCGTGGCAACGACTGTGCTGTCTGCTTCCGTTGCACCAATTGGAGCTTTTCTCGTTCTGCGACGCCTGTCTCTTGCCGGCGAGGCCATGGCCCATGCGATCACGCCGGGCATCGTCATCGGGTTCGTTGCCGCCGGATTGTCAGTGATGTCGCTGCTCATTGGCGGGCTGGTTGCCGGGGTCGGCGTTGCCATTCTGACGGCATTGCTCGCGCGCAAAACGATCTTGCGCAGCGATGCAAGTCTCGCCTCGCTTTATCTTATTGCTCTTGCCGTCGGCATTTTCATTCTTTCAGCTGCCGGTTCAGCGGTCCCTCTCAAGAGTTTCCTGTTCGGCTCAATCCTTGGGATTGATGATGGGTCGATGATACTGGTCGGCGGAGTCGCAACGGTGACGCTAGCTGCATTTGCCGTTCTCCTGCGTCCGTTGATCGTCAGCACATGCGATCCGATCTTCTTTGAAGCGCAAACACGCCGACCTTGGCTGGTCGATCAGGGGTTCATGCTGCTTCTGGTTTTGAACCTGCTCGCGGCGTTCAAGACATTGGGTACGTTAATGGCCGTAGGCCTGATGATCCTGCCGGCAACGGCTGCCCGGTATTGGGCAAGCACTATTACTGGCCAGCTCGTTCTTGGTTTTCTGTTTGCGTTGGCGAGTTGCTGGATCGGATTGACGTTGTCGTACCTCTTTCCCGAAACCCCATCCGGCCCGGCAATTGTTCTGGTTGCCGGGGGCTTCTTTCTGATTTCGGCCCTTTTCGGGCCGCTTGGCCTCGGCGGCCGGTTCCGCAAACCGTCGCCGGGAAAAAAACCGTCTGTTGAACAATCCTATACTGAAGAGAGGATACAATGACCCTTTTGAAAACCCTGGCTGCTGGTTTCGTGGCAACAACGTTGATGGCCGGCGTAGTGCCAGCCAATGCACACGACGATCTCAAGATTGTTGCCAGTTTCTCGATCCTGGGGGACATGGTGGAACAAGTGGTCGGCGATCATGCCAAGGTAACCACGATTGTTGGCCCGGATGCCGATGCGCATGTCTATCAGCCCTCTGTTGCGGATGCGCGCGCCGTGGCTGAGTCTGATGTCATCTTCGTCAACGGTCTCGGTTTTGAGACCTGGTCCGAAACGCTGATTTCAGAATCCGGCACCGAAGCCACGGTCCACGTTGCCACAGAAGGTGTGACGCCCGTCATGGTCGATGGCGAAACAGATCCGCACGCCTGGAATTCCTTGTCGAACGGGGTGATCTATGTGCGGAACATTGCCGACGCATTGGGTAAGGCAATGCCGGACCATGCTGATGATTTCAACGCGAATGCAGAAGCCTACATTGCAAAGCTGGAAGCACTCGACAAGGAAACACGTACCCGACTGGCAACTCTTCCAGAAGACCGCCGCACGGTTGTCACCGCACATGATGCCTTCGGTTACCTTGCCGACGCTTATGGCCTGACCTTTCTCGCGCCGGTCGGCATCGACACTGAAGCAGAGCCGTCCGCGCGTGACCTGGCTGTCCTTATCACGCAGCTCAAGGAGCAGGGCGCGGCTGCGCTGTTCGTCGAAAACATCACCAGCCCCGCTCTCGTGCAGCAGATTTCAGATGAAACAGGGATCGAGATCGGCGGCCGTCTGTTCTCAGACGCCCTGTCAGAGCGCGGTGGACCCGCCACCAGCTACCTTGCCATGTTCGAGCATAATCTCGGAACGCTGATTGAAGCGCTTGGCAAGAAAAACAACAGCTGAAAGCACTAGATGCGAAGGCGGTGTTGAGAAACACCGCCTTCGCATCGTTTGGATCTTTGTCTGGTCAATCCCATTTTTGCTATGTCGAAATGAGGACGGAAATGCGGAATGTGAATTATAGGCAAGGTCAAGAAAAAGACTGTCAAGAAATCGCAGAGCTGAGCTACATGGCATCTGATGGCGCGGTAGAGTATCTTTTTCGGGATCTCGTGCCCAACATGACCGCTACTGAAGTTTTGTCCAATGGACTCAAACGGGATGTATATCCGCACACTTTTCGAAGCACTATTGTTGCTGAATGCGAAGACAAAATTATTGGAATGGCTATGTCATATCCGGCTGAGTTTCATCGAATTACCAGTGAACTCAGAGAGTTTTTGCCTGAAAGCCGATTGGAACGGTTCACAGATTTCTATTCGTCGAAGGTTGAAGGTAGCTATTTTCTGGATGCAATTGGAGTTTATCCGGAACACAGGGGGAGCGGGATCGGCAAGCACCTGTTGGACGAGACGAAGAAAAAGGCTGTTATTGAAGGATACAATGAGCTCAGTCTTATCGTGTTTGCTGACAATCAAGCTGCAATTGGATTTTACAAGAAAAACGACTTTCACTATGTCGAGTCGATCGAGCTAATGCGGCATGAACTCATGCCACATGACGGGGGTTGTTGTTTGTTAAATTGCAAAATTTAGGAGCTTTGTCTTTGCAGCTGGCAGATTGGGCCAGCGGTCGCACGCACTAACATTGGTGTTTGGCCGAGTTTTGCTTTGTATTTAATGGAAGGTCGCCGCCAAAATGCTGTGCCGTCTGTAAACGTCATCCGTCTTCCGGCCGCTTTCCTGGTGCCGCAAAATGCCGATGATCTGTTCCTCCGCGAACCGTGAAAGCTTCATTCCGTCCCTCTCCTGATTGCGACGGGCTCTATACTAGCTTGAGGAATTCTTGGGTCTTGGGTCAGTCGTTGACGTTGTTCCCAATAAACTCTCTTAAACGCGACAGCCCACTAGAGGCACTCAAAAATGCCTTTGGAACATGGGCTTGATGCGCCCATATCGAACTTCGCATGGCCACCCTGAGGCATAGGTCACCAATTGCAGATGCTGAATTGGTGACCAGTTTGACATCGAACAAATACTACAGTCAGCGCCAACGACCGTTTCGCGCCTCCATCTTGAACGTTCGACGTCTATCGAACCGTCCTCCAAAGCGGTATGTCAGTTTTGGAGATCTAGCGGCAGGATATCAGCTGGAATGTTTTGATAGCAGACCGGCCGCAAAAAACGACGGATTGCAAGAGTGCCCACTGACGTTGCACCAAAATTGGTTGAGGCTGGGTATGGCCCGCCATGGACCATCGCGTCGCAAACTTCAACGCCGGTCGGGAATCCGTTTGCGAGCACACGGCCTGCTTTACGCTCCAGAATTGGCAGCAATTTCAGTGCGCTGGACGTATCACCCGCATCCATGTGAAGCGTGGCAGTGAGTTGACCTTGAAGTTTCTTTGCAACAGCCAGCATTTCATCCATATCCCGCGCAACAACAATGAGACCGAGCGGCCCGAATATCTCCTCGCCCAGATCTTCGCTCTCCAGCCAGGCCTCTGCGGACGTGGACAGGAGACAAGGGGACGCTTCACGGGCGCGATCTTCTGCAGAAATCAGAACAGCCGTTGCCGTGTGCGAGCAGAACTGCTTCCGTCCCTCGGCGAAGACGGAGGCGATCCCGCTGGTCAGCATGGTCTGGGCGTCGACAGCGCCAAGTGCCTCAGTCACCGCTTCTGTGAAGGCCTCCGCCCGCTCGCCTGCCGTAAGAACAACAATGCCCGGATTGGTGCAGAACTGGCCGCACCCTTGCGTCAACGACCCCGCCCAATTCCGGGCGATGGCGTCTGCCCGATTGGCCAGAGCCTCCGGCAGGATGAACATCGGATTCGTGGATCCCAATTCTCCAAAGAACGGGATAGGGATCGGCCGCTGCGCACACAGGTCGAAAAGTGCACGCCCTCCGCGTAGAGAACCGGTAAAGCCGATGGCGGAGATCAGAGGATGTTTGACGAGCGTTTCCCCAGCAATCCGGCCACCGTCATGAACCATGCTGAAGACACCGGGATGAACACCCGACGCTTTAATCGCAGCATCAAACGCCTGCGCGATCAGTGAGGAAAGTCCCGGATGCGCAGGGTGTCCTTTCACCACAACAGGACAGCCCGCAGCCAGAGCGGAGGCTGTATCGCCACCTGCCACTGAGAATGCGAGCGGAAAGTTTGAGGCACCGAAGATGCCAACCGGTCCGACGGGCCGTTGAATGAGCCTAAGGTCCGGACGCGGCAGAGGCGAGCGGTCAGGCAATGCTGCTTCGTGACGCTCGTCGAGATAGTCACCGGCTTCAATGTGATCCGCAAACAAGCGGATTTGCGCGACCGTACGGCCCCGCTCACCCTCCAGCCGGGCTTCCGGCAGTCCGGTCTCTTTGGAGCCCATCGCCGTGATTTCACCACCGAGAGCGTCAATTTGAGTGGCCACGTTGCGCAGAAAGGCGGCGCGTTCAGTTCGAGGCAAGGAGCCATAACTCCAGAATGCCTCTTCCGCTGCCTCACATGCCCGGTTGATCATCTCAGGCGTGCCCTGGGCGAACTGATCCGCCGTTCCACTCACGGGTTCATTGGAAAACACCGTGTCCGATGTGAGCCACTCTCCAGCAACCAGCGACTGCGTTTTTACCATATGAGAACCTCACTCGAATTCGGTAATTTGAACACCGGCTTCACACAGCATTTGCTGCGAAACCTGAAAGCTGTAATCGAGCGCACCATCTGCTACCGGGATAGGCGGTGCAACGATATGGGGAATGCCGGCCTGAATGATCGCCCGTCCGCAATCCGCGCAGGGAAACCGATTGACGTAGAGTGTGCAGCCGGCAAGAGAGACACCCGAACGGGCTGCATTGTAAATCGCATTGCGCTCGGCATGTTCGAACCAGAAAAACTTCTCGCCGCTTTTACGGTCATAGCGTGCGGGTTGATCAGATTTGACACCACGTGCAAAGCCATTGTAACCGGTCGACCGGATCTCGTGCCCCTCAGGCGAGATGATCACGCATCCGACCTGAAAATCCGGGTCCTCAGACCACTCCGCGATATGATTGCAAAGCGTCATGAAGCGCTTTGTCCAGATCAGCTCTTTCATAAATCAGATGCACTCCGGTTAAGCTCCTGGTGCAGATCCTGGCCGGTCTTTGCATCCAGGGCTACGAATGGCGGAAGCACGCGCTGCCATTGCAAATTTCCGGATCGCTCAGCGACTAGATACTTGATGGTCGGGATCAGCGCAGGGCCTGCGATTAAGCCTCTTTGTCTTGCAATTTCCGTACAAACCGTCTCAGAGGGTTTCGCACGATCTGCCCAAACCTGCGCGGCAAGGGGTGCGGTCACGTTAACGCTTGCCGATATGCAGCCCGCAAAACCATCATCCCCTGCAGTTTGCAGCGCTGTTTCGGAGCTGGGAAACACCTTGAGAGAAGGTGCGGCTGCGACAATCGCGCGGCAATAGGCCAGATCACCCGAAGAATCCTTGATCCCGGTGAACCGATCCGGCAGGTTCAAAGCCAATTCGGCAATCATTTCAACAGGAAGGGTGAGGCCCGTCATTTGCGGGAAGTTATAGAAATAGATTTGTATTGAGCGCTCGCCCAAAGCCTCATGAAGCGCCAAGTACCAGGCTTTCAGACCAAGGTTGCTCAACGGCTTGTAATAGTATGGTGGCAACACCAGAGCGACCGGGTAGCCCAGATCGTCGGCCTTGATCGTCAGACCGATGGTTTCGGCCAGCGAGGGAGTGCCCGTACCGACCATGAGCTTGGTATGTGGAACAGCCTCGGCGGCCCACGCCATAATCTGGCTGCGGCTGCTTACGTCAAACGAATTGGCTTCTCCGGTCGACCCGAGAATGTTGAGACCGTCGCAACCGTTTTCCAGCGCCCACTTGCAGTGCTCCAGAAAGGGCGCTTTCAACGGCTTCAAGCCACTATCCACTGGTGTGGGAACAGCTGCAATCACGCCTTGCATCAAGCCACTCCTTCTTTGATGTATTTTTTGGCGAGCACTGCGAGACTGGGAGGGTCTCGGAGCGGCTTGTCCCCCTTGCTCCATCCGCCGGGTTCACTCACAGCTCCTGTGGCGTCGTGAAAGGCTGCCTCATTCAACGCCAGGAACGGCCTCTGACTTTCCTCGACTTCATCTGCATATCGAATGGCATCCACAGGGCAGATGCTTTCGCACATGCCACACTCAATGCATTCGGTCGGGTGGATGTAGAACATCCGTTCGCCTTCGTAGATGCAGTCAACCGGGCATGCTGTGGTGCAAATTCCATCCTTGACGTCAATGCAGGTGCTGGTGATGACAAGGGTCATTGTTTCAACGTCCCCTCCAGACGGCCGGCCTTTTCGCACGGAATGCGGCGACACCCTCATCAGCATCATCGGACACGAGTGCGGCTTCCAACTCTTGCGCCGGATACCGGAAAGCATCCTGGACCGGCAAATGAGACGTTTGCCGGGACACAGCTTTGATGGCTTTCAGACTAAGCGGTGCGCAGCTTAAGACATCCTCGACCCAGAGTTCGACTTCTGCATCAAGCTCTTCTGGTTCCACCACCGAATTGATCAAACCGTGGGATGCAATCTCCGCAGCCGGGATCAAACGGCCGGTCATCATCATGCCCATGGCGATATTTCGCGGCAGGATCCGTGGCAACAGCACCATGCCACCATCCAAGGGCACACGACCAACTCTGGCTTCGGGCAAACCGAACCGGGCGGTGCTTGCGGCTACCACGATGTCGCATCCGAGCACCATTTCCAAACCACCGCCGAGCGCCAAACCATTGACCCGTGCGATCACCGGCGTCGTCATCTCGCGGAGTGCAATCCCGGAAAACCCGGCATCACTGATGCTCTTCCAATATTCAACACCAGTCATCCCGGTGTTTTCTTTCAGATCCGCGCCGGCGCAAAAAGACTTCGTGCCGGCGCCCGTCAGAACAGCACAACGAATATCCGGGTTGGCCTCCACTTCGGTCCAGATCTCACCGAGCCTTGAATGGCTTGCCAAATCAACCGCATTCATGCTTTCGGGCCGGTTGATTGTGACCCTTGCAACATGCCCTTCGACGTCGAATTCGATGCTCATTCAGCCGCCTCTTGGGCCAGGAGCACTGCCAGTTCCTGGAGCACTTCTTCAGTATGCTCGCCCAACCGGGGCGGAAGATGGCGGATGAGAACCGGTGCGTCACTCAGGTGTACGGGTGAACCTGTTAATGTGATGTCGCCGAGAACCGGGTGCTGGACTTCATGCAGCATCCCGTTGATTTTTGTCTGTGGATCAGCAAGCGCTTCCCCGAGGGAACGAACCGGTGCGCAAAGAAGATCCTGCTCCTCAAGCCGTTCGAGCCAATAGGCCGAAGTGTTTTCGGCAATGGCGTCACGGAAGCGCTGCTGCAGAAATGGCTTGTGCTGGCGTTGAACATCGAGCGTCGGATACTCCGGCGACAGATCTTCGATCTCAAGTGCGGTGCAAATGTCTTGCAGCGGATTGGCCTTGAATGCTCCGACAATGACGATCGCTCCATCAGCCGTGTCGAAGACGCCGGTTAGAGGCATGGCGGCCCAGTTCAACACTTCTCTATGCTTGGACCACTGTGCTGCTTCCTGCATCTGCATCGCGATCATGCTGTCATAGAGCGATACCTCGACCTTCTGACCGTGGCCGGTCTTGTCCCGCATCAGCAACGCTGCCAGGATTCCCTGGACAAGATGCATGCCCGCCGAATAATCGCACAAGGTGGTTGGGTAGATGGATTTCGGTATCGACGGGTCCTGCGTCTTTTCCATAACGCCAGTCATGGCTTGCGCCAGCACATCCTGCCCGCCTTTATGTGCGTAAGGACCACTCGAACCGAAACCCGTTCCGGAGGCGCAAATAATCCTCGGATTTAGCTTTGACAACGCCGCATAGCCAAAGCCGAGGCGATCCATTACGCCTGCCCGGAAGTTGTCGACAACAACATCAGCTGTCTTCACCAGGTCTAGAACCTGCTGGTGCCCTTCCGCCGACTTGGTGTCAATTTCGACAGATCGCTTGTTGCGGTTCAGCGAGGCAAAAACCGCATTGTTCATCGCTTCTTCCGTATGCTTTCCGTAAAAGCCACGGCTGAGATCGCCTGCACCGGGACGTTCGACCTTGATGACGTCGGCGCCCAGGTCACCCAATGTCTGTGTCGCGCAGGGACCTAGCATGACTTGTGTGAAATCGATGACGCGGATGCCATCGAGCGGCATGGTTTTCTCTGACATTTGAGCCTCTGTTATTCCGCCGCTACCGGATCTTCGATCAGTGCATTTGGCGACGGTCTGTCTCCCGGATCTGCGCCTTGAGAGCGCATTTGTTTTTGGATTGCCTTGTAGTCAACGGCGCGGAGCGGGATGTCGCCATTCAGGGCCAAGGCCGCCGCAATGCCAGCCGCCTCTCCCTGTGCCATGCAGGGCGGAATCTCGCGCGAGAGTTTCTGTGCGTCGCTTTCAACGGAGTAGTGGCGGCCGGCAACGATCAAGTTGTCGATGCCTTTCGGCAGCAGGGCGCGATAGGGCGTGTAGTAATCTCTACCTCGGCACACCGTGTCCTCAAAATACCGCCGTGACTTCACATCGTCTTTGCTGACGACATACTCTCCCTGCAGGAGCCGCGTCTGACGGATGCCCATCTGCTCAGCAGCACCCAACATGGTTGCATTCTCAAAGCCGGGAATATTCTCCTTTGCGAATTGATGAAGTTTCATCATGCGTTCGCGGCCCTCGATCTCGGAAGTCACCATATCTTCCACGGACAAACCGTCGTATCCGGGCATATGCGGGCAATTGCACCATACAATGCCCGGGAGAGGTGTTTTCAGCCACCACATACCCCAAGCACCACCGATCCGGCGACGGGCCTCACGATCAAGGCGCTTGTATTCTTCCGGGTCGGAGAATTCGAACGCGATCGCCTTGTCCGTGTCGACATTGGCCATGCGGAACACTGTCGTAACAATGTACTGCCCGGTGGTGTATGTCGCCCCAGCAGCAACACCCACGTCCAAATCACCGGTTGCGTCGACCATATACCGTGCGCGAATGGCCTGACGGCCCAATTTGGTCTGAGCGATAACACCTGTGATGCGGCCGCCTTCCATCAATACATCGGAAAACCAGCTGTGCGTTCGCAGGTTGACCTTTGCTTCGACAACCATGTCCAGGCTGACGCGCTTCCATGCATCGGGATCAAAAGCGACGGCGTGAATGATCGGCTGAGGCATCATGGCCTTGTGAAAATCGATGCATCCCCAGCGGGACCATTTTTGCCACGCGTCCCAATTGGTTTGGCATTCTTCTGGCGGTGGATACACAGCAGCGTCTTGACGCTCCATCCGCTCCACAAATTCGCTCACAATTCCGGTGGTGACGATCTCGTTGCCTTCGTTGACCATATCGTCGAGCACAAGCACCATCCCGCCGGAGGCCATGCCGCCCAAGTGGTGATAGCGCTCAAGTAGGGTGACGGACGCACCGTTGCGCGCGGCAGACACCGCTGCGGCATGACCGGCAGGGCCTGCGCCAATCACGACGACATCACAGTCTGCAACCACGGGGAGTTGCGCCCCTTCCACCTGTACGGTTGTTGTATGACGTTCTGTCATAAGCTTGTTCCTTGTTTCACATTCTGAACAGCTGATGCTTCGAGCAGCTACCAGCGAATGACGAGTTTCTCTGTGACCGAAACGGCAGTGAACAGCAGCACCGACAGGCCCGAGGAAACGAAAACGGTTGCGTATAGAAGCGGAGAACGGAAATTGAACGTGCTGTCGATTATCAACGCACCGAGGCCGACATCAGCCCCGATCCATTCGCCAACGATTGCACCAATCACGCAGGTTGTTGCCGCGATCTTCAGCGCTGAAAACAAAAATGGAAGCGATGACGGCAGTCTCATCTTCCAGAACACTTCTGCCTTGGATGCCGACAATATCCTGGCCAACTCCAAGGTCTGAGGGGATACGGCTTGCAATCCCCGAACCATATTGACCAAGGTTGGGAAGAAGCAGATCAAAGCGGCAATCACCACCTTGGCAGTCATGCCCGCACCGAAAATCAAGACCAGGATCGGCGCAATGGCCAGGATCGGGATCGTGTTGATGAAGACGGCAATCGGGAAGAAGGCCCTTTCGACGGTCCGGCTGTGAACAAATGCAACTGCAATCAGGATCGCTGCCAAGTTCCCCACGACAAACCCTGACAGGCTTTCGATCAAAGTCGGCCAGAAATTTCGCAGAAGCAGCGAAAATTCGTTCACAAACACAGCCAAAACATCTGTCGGTGCAGGCGCGATATAGGTCGGAACTTCGAACAACCGGACACCGAGTTGCCAAATCAGCAACAATGAAACTGCAGTGCCGAGCGGAATGGCAACGTTGCCCGCGCGTTTGCGCATCTCGTTCAGCCGTTCAGCTCTTTCTTCGTCAGCATCTAAAGATATCTGAACCAGGGACATCAGCAGTCCTCCAGAAGTTGCCGAAGCTGCCCGCAATAGCGGTTGAACTCCGGTGTCTCACGCAAGGCGATCTGACGTCCGTCCGGCAGGTCGATGTCGACAACCTCCTTGACCCGGCCAGGGTTGGCTCGCAGCATCAAGACCTTTTGTCCGAGGAAGACAGCTTCGGGTATCGAGTGTGTCACGAACAAAATGGTGACGCCTGTTTCCCGCCATATGTCACGTAGCTGAATGTTCAAATGATCGCGCGTCATTTCATCAAGCGCGCCGAAGGGTTCGTCCATCAGTAAGAGCTTTGGTTTGCAAACCAATGCGCGCGCGATCGCAACGCGTTGACGCATGCCTCCGGAAAGCTCATGGGGCAACGCATCCTCACGGCCCTTCAATCCGACAAGTTCCAGAAGCTCGCTTGGGCTCTTGTCAGATTTGGGTAGTTGAACGCCCCGCTTGCGGCCAATTTCCAGCGGCAATTGCACGTTTTCGATCGCACTGCGCCAAGGCAACAAGGTTGCGTCCTGGAAAACAAAGGCGAATTCCCGGGCCAACCTTGCCTCTTCAGTGGTTTTGCCGAGAATCTCAACATTGCCTTTTGCAGCAGGGACCAAGTCGGACACCAACCTCAACATGGTTGATTTACCGCATCCTGATGGTCCCAATATTGTCCAGAATTCGCCTTCGCCGATTTCCAGGCTGATGTCTTCAAGGGCAGTGAAACGTCCGAATTTCACCGAAGCGTGGGAGAGGCAGGCCGCAATCTCGCGGCTTGCCAAATCCTGTTGCGGCTCAACGTCCGCAACCTTAGCCAAATGTTGGACGGACATCTTTGGTGGCTTCCAGAATGTCCAACGTCATGATGTCTGACAGTTCCGGCGCACCGTTGGTGAATTGGCCCAGGCTGTCGTAGGTATCGATCTGTTCCTGCCAGTTATCTGCACTCATGATGCCCCAGCCGCCAGCCTTCGTCTTGTCGTTAAAGGAGAAACCAAGGACGAGGTCGACCGCGTTCATTTCGCTCGCCTTGTCGAGATTTGGATACCGTTCGACAAGCGCATCGACGCCGGCTGTCGGATCTTCATACACGGCACCCCATCCCTTTGAGATGGCCCGAATAGCACCGACGATTTTGTCGCTGTTTTCCTGCAGTACGCTGTCGGTCGTGTAGTAGGGATTTGCGTAGAGCTGGATACCGGCATCCCAGAGTTTCATATCCACGCGCTCGTCTCCAAGCACGGAGAGCGCGCCAACATTGGTTTGCCACCCGGTTGCCACGTCGACCTGCCCAACCTTGAGCGGTGCCATGTCACCGCCCATGACTGAGACTTCAACCTGGCTCTCGTCAATGCCGTTTTTGGCCAGGAGCGCACGCAGAAGGATGCGCGCGGTTCCTTGAGTGGCCACCTTCTTGCCTATCAAGTCTTCCGGTTTGCGCACCGGATTGGCTTCCATGGAGAAGTAAGTGAAAGGGTGTTGCTGATAGCCAGCCGCGACACATTTGATCGGCAGTCCGGCGGAGCGCGCCAGCATCAGAGACGGAGAGGACGAAATCGAACCGAAGTTGTTCGCGCCCGAAGCAACCGAAGCCACACCATCAATGTTTGGGCCGCCAGGGACAATTTCCAGTTCGAGCCCCTCCTCGGCGAAATAGCCAAGCTTGTCGGCCATCACTTCGCCGAGAATACCGTTGGATGCAAGCCAGCCGAGTTGCATCTTGATTTTGAAGTCGGCTGCCGTTGAAGGGCCGATTGAAAGAAATGTTCCCGTTGCCGCCAATCCTGCGGCTGTGCCAAATCCCTGAAGAAGATGCCGGCGGTTTAGTCCCCTGTTCGTCATGTTTCCCGTCTCCTGGTAGGTAATTTTTGTATCTCCCAGTTTTCTTTTCAGCCTAGACGGAGCGTTAGCGCTGCGAATAGAATTTGTTTCGGCGCATAGCGATGCCTTTTTTGCATCACCTAAGGACCTCCTCGAATGCACAGCAAGTTTTTGAGCTATTTTGATGAAGTCGCTCGGCAAGGATCGATCCGGCGGGCTGCAGCTGTTCTGCACGTGTCCTCGTCCTCCGTTAATCGCAAGATCCTTGATATCGAAGAACGATTGGGGGTCAGATTGTTTGACAGGCATGCAGAAGGTGTTGAGTTGACAGCGGCTGGTGCTGTCGTGCTGGAACACTGCCGACAAACAATCTTCGACTATGAAAAGATCATGCATGTCGTCGCCGACATTCGAGAGATGCGCGCAGGGCACATCGATATTGCATCCTTGGACTCTGTAGCGCTCAGTTTGTTGCCTTCAACGATTGATCAATTTTCCCGTGACTATCCGAGCATCACCTATACGATCCGCACGGCTCAGCCGGACAACATTGTCCGGGCCGTTGCGGAAGGAGAGGCGGGGATCGGCATTTCATTTAGCAATGACCTGCACCCCGGTGTCCGCGTGCACACTGAGAAATCTGCACCGATTGGCGCGATACTGAACAACGACCACCCGCTTGCAGAACGCGATGCGCTGGAAATCGAAGATCTCATCCCATTTCCTCTAATACGGTCCTACGACGCGCTGTCGGAACGATCCCTGGTCAATCTTGCTCTTGCCGACAATACCATCCCGCTCAAGACGGCCTGTTTCACGAATTCGCTTCCGCTCGCAAGGTCGATGATCTTGAAGGGTCATGGCATTGGGCTCTATTCCAAGATCGGTTTTCTGGATGAAATCGAAGCAGGAAAACTGCGTTATATTCACTTGAAGTCGAACTTCTTGAAGGACCTGAAAATCGGCCTGCTTATCCCGTCGCGCAGCAATCAGACGCCTGTCGAAAACGCGCTTTGCCGGATACTCTCCAAGTCTCTTAGAATACTTCGTCTGGATTCTTAGGCTCTCAGAATTTGCTTCTGCAGCCAGCTCAAATGTCAAAACTGAAAATGTGCATCACCAGCACATTCGAAATGATATCGATCTCTCTACAGATAACCGGCAAGAAGTTTCGTTTTGACGCTTTTTCCCAAAACGCAACAGTCTACATCCGGCTTCAAAGTTGTCGACGGAATTTGACCCTAACGCGACCGCATCAAACGTCGCATGGGCACTCTGAGGCATAGGTCACCAATTGCAGATCCTGAATTGGTGACCAGTTTGGTTCGAACAAACGCTGCCGTCGCTGCTTTGACTGCAGGCCGAGAATTGGGATGCCTTGAACCCGCTGCGCTATTGTGCTGCGGGTTTCGTTTCTGTGGCGGCGGCGGCTGCGGCACCGGCGGCGACTGCTTCCTTCTGCTTGTCGTCCAGGTCCGTGTTTTCGGGTAGCTGTACACGCACTTCCTTGCGGGCAAACTGGATGCCGTTTTCCTCAAAGACCTGTTGGACGCGTTTGTAGATCTCCTTGCGCACACCGAACTGCTTGCCGGGTTTCGTGGTGAACTTGCCGCGCACGACGATGCCGACATCGTCGACATCGGCAACGCCCTGGCCTTTGAAAGGTGCCAGAATGTCTTCTTTGAACTCCTCCATCTCCATGATGTCCTGGCCGATCCGCTTGAAGAGCTTGCGCACCTTTTCAACGTCCGTATCGAAGGGCACGGTGAATTTCAGCTTCATGATCACCCAGTCGCGGGAGAGGTTGGTGAGTTTCGGAATCTCGCCGTAAGGGACGATATGAACCGCGCCGCGCGTACCGCGCAGTTGCAGCGAGCGGATCGAGATCTTCTCGATGGAACCCTGGGTTCCGCCGGTGTCGATGAACTCGCCAAGACGGAATGCATCGTCCATCAGGAAGAAGATGCCCGAGACCACGTCCTTGACCAGTGTCTGTGCGCCAAACCCGACCGCAAGACCCACGACACCTGCACCCGCCAGAAGCGGTGTGATGTTGATGCCGAGCTGACTGAGGGCCAGCAATGCCGTCAGGACCAAAATGGTGATCTGCAGGATAATCCGGATGAGCGGCAGGATGGTTGCTGTGCGCGATTTACCGGCTCCTCCCATTTCGGCGTCGTCATCTTCCGACTGGGCCGGCGGCGAGTCCTTGGCCAACTGATGAGCAACCCAGAGATTGGTGATCTCCCAGGCGAGATAGCCCGCGGCAAGGATCAGCAGAAAGATGACGCTGTTGCGTGCAACGGCCGACCCGTCATTGGCACCGAGTGCCAGAAGGTTGAGACCGTAAATGCGGCCGACCATGAGAACTAGGAATGCAAGGAGTGCGACACGGGCAATGCGAACATAGCTGTGCCGGGTCTGCATGTGTGCGGCCTCGGCGACCGGTCCGTCACCCTGCATGGGGGGCACGACATGAGAGACAATGCCGCGCACCATCGTGTCAAGGAAAGGTGCAAAGACCACAAGCGCGATCACGGCCAGCGAGCGACCGGCGGTGAGGGCTTCGACACCCATGCTTGCTGTAAACTGAACAAGAAGCCAGTTGAAGGCGATAAAGGCCATGGAAAAATACGGCCAGAACCGGGCCATGCGTTCCAGGCCGGACGTCGTGTCGCCGTCATCGCCAAGGATGATGTTGGTCAATCCGTGACGCGCTTTCCAGATCACGGCAATGATCCAGGCGTTGACACCGAAACCGACAAAAAAGCGGAAGGTTCCACCGGCATCTTGCCCTGCGACCTGCATGATGTTGCGCAGGAAAAAGGCAACGCCGACCACGGCAAAGAGTGTGGTAAAGCTGCGGTAAAGCGACTTGGCTGTTTCGTCGTCTGCGGTCACGAGGCGCAACTCGCTTCTGTGCGGTGCGAGTGCAAAACGCAATAGTGCGGCTACGAGGCGCGGCAGGAAAACGATCCAGAAAACGGCTTGCAAGGCAACGCTGCGCGTGGCCGGATCAAAGACGGCCGCGCGCGCAACGATTACGGCCACAATTGCAAAAACCAGCAAGCCGCCGAGATCGAGCCCTGCACGCGTTGACACCAGCTTTACGGTTTCAAAAAGACTTTCCGGTGACCGTGCCTGGATTTTGTCGCGCCGGGCGGCAGTAAGGCGGTTGACCAGAAACTCTGCGGCAAAGCCTGCGGCGAGGATCAGCGCGATAGAGCCGATCAGGATATGAATAGGACCTCCGACGGACCCTGCGAGCAGCGCCGCGATGCCTGCAAAGAGACCGGTAAAGAGAGCCGGAAGGTTTTTGAAGTGACCCACGACCATGTCACCGAATCCGCTGAACGCTGATTGAAGCTGCTCGAGCAGACTTGGTTGAGGTTCACCCAGTGATGTGACCGAGGTCTTGTTGGCGGCACTTTCTTGCAACAGCAGCATCAGATCGGTGAGGGCTTCCACCTGCTCGGGGTCGAGATCCGAAACGAGTTTTTCCATCGCCGTTGGCTGCAGTGGTTCAGGCAGAGACGAGGCTGTGTCCTGGGCGTGTGCCGGTAAACTGGTAAAAAGAGCGATGGTGAGAAAAAGTGTGAGTGCACAAGATGTTATTTTGGCTTTCCAGACGCCGGTCATAAGCATACCCCCTCGGTGGCTCTGACTGTTATGCCCACAACTTAGACATGCCCGATCAGCAAAATCCATAAAATTTCCCTCGCGTTATTCCCCTGATCGACATTTCTTTGCCTGCGGATCGGCGACGGCCTCGGAAATGCCGCAGCAGGATCGCATGACAGAGCTTGATCCGGGCAGCTTATGCGTCTACCTCCTTGCCAGAACGATCAATGAAAGCGGCACTGAATGAACACCCCTCCGCAGAGCGCTAACATAACCCCCGGCCCCATCTGGGCACTGTTAAGTCCAATCGGGCGTATGGGACGGGAACCCTATTGGCTCAGCTTTGCGCTGGTGTGGATCATCATCGGCATCGCCATCCGGCTTTGGTGGATTTCCTCGCTTGTCGAAATCACGCCTGAAACGGTATCGCCAGCTGCCTTTGCGGAATCAAATGCGCTGTTTCCAATTCTCTTTTTCGTGTTGCAATGGTTCGAGTTGGCACTTGTGATCAAGCGGCTGCAAGACATCGGTCAAAGCGGGTTCCTCGCATTGCTGATCTTCGTACCCATTTTGAACGTGCTCATGGTGGTCTTCTTGGGGTTTGTTCCAAGTCAGTCGGACGCAAACCGCCACGGGCCGTTGCCAAACAGCTATTGGCGCAAAAGCTGACTATCCTCGATGACACCGAATTGACAAAAGAGCCTGAATTCCATGCCTTCCAACGCCGTCGCCATTGCCCAGGATCTGATCCGTTGTCCTTCGGTCACGCCAGCTGAGGGAGGGGCCCTGACGACACTTGAAAATCTGCTGACGTCGGCCGGGTTTGAAGTCACTCGGGTCACGTTTCAGGATGAGGATACGCCGGACGTCGAAAACCTTTTCGCAACGATCGGTTCCGGGAAACCGCATTTCGTGTTTGCCGGGCATACGGATGTTGTGCCCGCCGGTGCGGAAAATGACTGGAGCCACGGGCCATTTGCCGGAACTATACATGACGGCGTTTTGTTCGGACGTGGCGCTGTCGATATGAAGGGTGGCATCGCTGCTTTTGCAGCCGCCGCGATTGATCTGGTGCAGGAACTCGGCAAGGACTTCGGTGGAACGATTTCATTGCTGATCACAGGCGATGAAGAAGGTCCTGCGGTTAACGGCACCGTCAAGTTGTTGGAATGGGCCAAGGCTGAAGGTCATGAATTTGATGCCTGCATTGTCGGCGAGCCCACCAATCCTGCCAAACTGGGAGATGCCATCAAGGTTGGTCGCCGCGGCTCTCTTTCAGGGATCGTGACCGTGTCCGGAACCCAGGGGCACGCCGCCTATCCGCATCTTGCCGACAATCCCATACCCGGCCTTGTGCAGCTGCTTGCTGCGCTCAATGCACTTGAGCTGGACAAGGGCAACGAAAGATTTCAGCCCTCCAATCTCGAAGTCGTGACGGTAGATGTTGGCAACACGGCTTTCAATGTAATTCCGGCTCGGGCCGAGGCACGCTTCAACATTCGCTACAATGACGAGTGGACGCTGTCGACGCTACAGGCCAAGGTCCGGGAGACGCTGGAAAGTGTGGATCTCGGGTCCTTGAACCTGGAGCTTGTGTTCAAGCGAGATGCCAGCGAATCCTTCCTGACGCGGGACGAAAAACTGATTGCTGACCTCAGCGATGCGGTCCGGGAAGAAACGGGGCGTGTTCCGGAACTTTCCACGGGTGGCGGAACATCCGATGCACGGTTCATCAAGAATTATTGCCCGGTGGTTGAATTCGGCCTTGTCGGTCAGACAATGCACAAGGTGGACGAGTGCGTTGCAGTCGATGACCTTGACCAGCTGACGACGATCTATAAACGATTTCTGGTCAGCTATTTTGCACAATCTGCGGGAGCGGACTGACATTGATCACGATGGGTGAAATTCGTGCAGCGCTTGACGGCTCGTGGCTTTTGCTGCGCAGCCGCCCGGAAGGCATGGCGTTTTTTGACCAATCCCTTCAAGGCTTCTGGAGATCGTTTCTTGTGATTTTTCTGCTCGTGCCAGCGTTTTTGGCAAGCGGGCTGACTGAGAAGAAGCTCTTTCTTATCCAGAACCTCTATCATCCAGACCTCTTTCCCGACGGTGCCTATTGGACGGCTCAACTGGTCGGTCTCAGCATGGACTGGCTCGCTCTGCCGCTGCTTCTTGCCGTGGTCGCGGTCCCCATCGGCATTTCGCACCGATATGTGCCGTTTATTGTCGTGCGCAACTGGACCAGCCTTCTGGCATCCATGCCTTATCTGATCACCTATCTCTTGTTCCTGATGGGTTTCATCTCGCCCGCGATTACGGTTCTCCTGTCGCTTAGCTGTTTGGTGGCAATTGTCTGGTACCGGTACCTGATCGCCCGCATTGCGCTGCAGGCAACCATCAGTGTTTCCATTGGTGTGGTTGTGCTTGATCTGCTGCTGACGCTTGTCATCGGGCAGCTTGTCGGCCTCATGTGGGGATAGCAAAAAAACCCGCCGTTGGAACGGCGGGTTCGATGTCAGATCAGCAATGGCTCGGCGTTGCGCTTCAGTCGCGCAACAGCTCATTGATCGCTGTCTTTGAGCGTGTCCGTTCATCAACGGTTTTGACGATCACGGCGCAGTAGAGGTTCGGTGCCGCCTCGCCGTTGCCCATGAGGCTTGAGGTCGGCATGGAACCGGCAACGACCACCGAATAGGGGGGCACTTCACCATATGTGACTTCGCCCGTCATGCGGTTGACGATCCGGGTCGACTTGCCGATGAAAACACCCATGCCGAGAACGGACCCTTCGCGGACGATACAGCCTTCAACCACTTCGGAACGCGCGCCGATAAAGCAGTTGTCTTCAATGATGACGGGGCCAGCCTGAAGTGGCTCAAGCACTCCGCCGATTCCAACGCCGCCAGACAGGTGCACGTTCTTGCCGATCTGTGCGCAGGATCCGACTGTCGCCCAGGTGTCAACCATCGTACCTTCATCGACATAGGCACCAAGATTGACAAAAGACGGCATCAAAACGACGCCCTTGCCGATAAAGGCGGAGCGGCGGACAGTGCAATTCGGCACAGCACGAAAACCGGCGCTCTCAAATTCGTTTCCGCCCCAACCGTCAAACTTGGAAGGAACCTTGTCCCACCAGGTGGCATCTCCCGGTCCACCCTTGATGATGTCCATCGGGTTCAGACGGAAGGAAAGCAGAACCGCCTTCTTCGCCCACTGGTTGACCACCCAGTCACCATCCTTTTGTTCCGCGACCCGCAGCTCGCCCCGATCCAGAAGAGTCAATGTGGTTTCAACCGCATCGCGCACCTCACCGGTTGTTGAGGTGTCGATTGTCGCGCGATCTTCAAAGGCCGCGTCGATGGTTTGAGACAGGGAAGCGAGATCCTGGGTCATGTGTGCGAAGGTCTCCGAAGGTTGGTAAAAGCTGGCCGGACCTAAGCTGGCTGGCAAGGTGCTGTCAAGCACAGCTGCGCCTGTAGCTGTTCCAGGAGCGGCGCTCAGGTGTCCCTTCCGATGCTTTTTGTGCCCGGCAGGTGAAACAGGGAAATCTGTAATAGTTGAGAAAAAATAATCAAATTAGGAAAAAAGTGGCAATTTTTAGTGACTGTTAGATGTGTATGATGATGCAAATTCAATTAATTTGAGGAAGCCGGTTCCATGGAGTTATGGATTCCGATCACTGTTGCCGCAGCGTTCTGCCAGAACCTGCGTACCGCCATGCAGAAACACCTGAAGGGCCAGCTCGGTACGACAGGTGCGACCTTTGTGCGGTTTGGTTACGGGCTTCCCTTCGCGTTCCTCTATGCGCTCGTGCTGCATTTCGTGTTTGGCTTTCCTGTGCCTTCACTCAACGCCACAATGCTGATTGCCGGCGCACTGGGCGGTCTGGCTCAGATCCTGGGCACGTTCCTGCTGGTTTATCTGTTTTCGTTTCGAAATTTTGCGGTCGGAACGGCCTATTCCAAAACGGAACCAATCCAGGCGGCCCTGTTCGGGTTTCTGGTCCTGGGGGAACATATCTCTCTTGCGGTAGCCATCTGCATCCTGATCGGCATTATCGGCGTCGTCATGATCTCGCTTGCCCGCGTGCCATTGACCGTTTCTGCGGTCCGCTCGTCGCTGGCCGGGCGCCCCGCGCTTATCGGTCTGGCGTCAGCGGCGTTTTTCGGCGCATCCGCGGTTGCCTACCGAACGGCATCCCTTTCCTTGGAAGGGACGGGGGTGCCGATGCAGGCCGCCTGTGCCCTGGTCTTTGCGACGCTGTTCCAGACGATCGTGATGGTCAGCTGGATGTCGCTGCGCGATCCGGATCAACTGAAAGCCAGCCTAAAGGCCTGGCGCGCTGCCGTCTGGGTCGGCGCATCCGGTGTGGCCGGTTCAATCGGCTGGTTCACGGCAATGACGTTGCAAAATGTCGCCTATGTTCGCGCGCTTGCTCAGATAGAGCTGGTGTTTACATTTCTTGTGTCCTGGTTGGTCTTCAAGGAAGTCATTTCGCGTTCAGAAATTTTCGGCTGCCTGATGATCGTTGCAGCTGTTGTCGGGATCATTCTGCTCGGGTAGCGGAGCGGCGGGCCCTGTTTTCCGGTTCCAGGTCGGGGGACGTATGCGTGGTGTTGCCATAGCTCGGCGTGTGCACGGCGAGCTTGGGAGCCAGAAGCACCGCCAGCAGGGCCAGCAGGGCAAGCATCAGGAACGCGCTGTGTAGTCCGGCAAAGCTGGCAACGAAACCCACCAGCGGCGGACCCAGTAGCATTCCGCCATAGGCCAGCGTGGAGACAGCGGCTATTGCGTGACCGGGTTGTATCCTTTCGTCATTGGCCGCACGCGCAAAAACCAGCGGCATGACGACGGCATAACCAATTCCGACAAGGCTAAAACCGATCAAGCTAACTCCCAGCGTACTGGATGATACGGTCAGGAAAAGACCGGCGCAGGCAATGCCGCCACTCAGTCTCGTGGTCAGCGCAGGGCCGAGCGATGTGACGATACGGCTTCCCGCCAGTCGGGTGGCAACCATCGCGGCGCTGAATGCCGCATAACCGAGTGCTGCCTGTGCTTCACTTGTACCGGTACTGGCCTTCAAGAATACAGCACTCCAGTCTGCCATTGCGCCTTCACCCATTGAAACAGAAAAGGCGACAAGGCCAACAAGGAGCAGGGTCAACGGGGGCCATTCAAACCGGGATGCTCCCTGGTTGGCAGTGGTTGGCCGAGGCCGTTCGTCCTGAGGTTTCCCGATAGCGGCAAGGGTGAGTGCGGCGCCCAAGACAGAAATCGACGAAAAGTGCGTGAAGGTCGATATTTCCAGGCGTACTGCGAAGTATCCCGTTGTCGCCCCGATCCCGGCCCCAAGGCTGAACATGGCATGGAAAAATGGCATCACGGAACGACAAAGACGCCGTTCCACCTTGGCACCCCAGCCATTCATTGCAACGTCCATGGCACCGTGCAGCATTCCGAAAAGAAACAGGGCGGCAGCAAGCGTTGGCAAAGAGCTCGCTAGCGACACGGTGACGAGCGCCGGACCATAACCCCATGCGCAGATCGTGGTGAGTTTCTGGACGCCCAGCTTTTCCGACAGCATTCCGGCAACTGGAAACGAAACAATTGCACCACCGGCAAGGACAAGCAAAAGGACGCCGAGCGAGGAGCTGTCCAGCGAAAAGGTCTCCTTGATCGCGGGAATCCGGCCTGCCCAAACCCCAAACAGAAGACCGTTGAACGCGAATATGAAAACAACCGCCCACCGTTGCCGTGCGACGCCGGTCATTGCTTGGACAAGGGGGCGCGGCAGATTTCAATCAGGTTTCCATCCGGGTCGGTTACCATGGATTCAAAGAAACCATCTCCGGTCTGTTCCGGCTGCTTGATCACGGCAGACCCCAGATCGCGGGCTTCTTTTGTGAGCGCGATCACATCGTCATCGCTCTCAACCGCGATAGCAAGATGATGCAGGCCCACATGATGAATATCATCGTGGTCTGGTGTGGCGCGTGCAAGAACGCCAGGCATCTGCATGAGCTCCAGCACAGTCTTGTTTTTGAAACGCACCATGTACGAGCGGAAGTTTCTCTCGTCCTGGTACATTTCTCCGGCCTGCGCCTGGAAGAGGGCGACATAAAAGTCTTTCAGTCTTGAAATGTCCTTTGAAAAGAAAGCGATGTGATGAATGTGCATGTGCGGCTCCTGACCGAAAGGGGTGTCGAACTGGACAAATGCTTAGATATCGGTCACAGATTGATCAACAAAAGTTATTGAACTGGTGTTTCAAATTTGAATGACTTGAATTGGGATGATCTGAAGATATTTCGATTGGTGGCGTCGCTTGGAAGCCTTACCCGAGCGGCTGACAAGGCCGGTATTTCTGCTGCGACGGCCGGCCGTAAAGTCCAGAGGCTTGAAGGACATCTGGGTGCGGATCTCTTCAGCAAAACGCAGGCGGGCTACGAGCTGACACAATTCGGGCAGCAACTGCTGGAGCGCACGAGCGCAGTCGCCAGGACCGTCGGGGAATTGAAAAGCTGGCGAGACCGGGTATTGAATCTGCCTCTTGTCACCATCGCTGCGCCGGTGGAAATTCAGTGGCTTCTCTACAGAAGATTCCGTGAGCTCTGGAACCCGAGCGATCCTTTTCGCGTGGCCATCGAGGACTGTGTCGACGCTCACCTTCTGTTGCACAACAAGTCAGTTTTGCTGATTACCCCGGACGCACCGACAACCGGAAATTTGAAGACGGTCCAGATCGGAACGCTCAAGGGACGGCCTTATGTTGCAAAGGCATTCGACCAGAAAACCGACTGCAACTGGATTGGCCTTCATCAACGACCTGGCTCCATGACACTGTCGCAACCCGCTTCATTTGAAGCTGAGGATTGGGTAACGACATGGGCAGCTTCTTTTGATGGGCTTGTTTCACTGGTTCGTGGAAATACGGGACGTGCGCTGCTCCCGGATTTTGTTGGCGCTGAAGACGAGACCCTGGTTCTGGCCGATGACGATGTTCGTTCGTTTGCTTGCCCGCTCTACCTGGCAAGTCACGGAGACGCCAGCGCGAGGATGGAAATCGGCGTGCTCAAGCGTCGGTTGAAAAGCCTGCTCTCAACTGTATTGAAATAGTAGCACCAGTGAGTGCTTGCCTGCTGAAACCGACCCGGTGTTCCGGGTCGGTTTCGTTTGCGGGAACCATTTTGGGTCTGTTCAAGCAGCATCGGTCCATGCACCAGCCTGAGCGGCCTTGACGGTGAACTCCGAAAAATCCCTGGGTTTTTTGCCGATTGCACGTTCGACTCCGTTCGCCAGGTGAGCGTTGCGGCCGTCCAGCGTCTCGCGGGCAATGGCTTCAAAGACGTCTGCTATCGCCGGCCCGGCAACTTCGGCGACGCTTGCACGGAACTCATCGAAGCTGATCGGAATGTGCCGGATTGGGCGACCAAGAGCCGATCCGAGTTCGTCGGCCATTTGCGAGAAAGTCATCAAGCGCGGGCCGGTCACTTCATAGAGTTCATCGGAGTGACGGTCTTCCGTCAGCGCCGCCACGGCGACATCTGCAATATCATCAATATCGATGATTGGCTCCAACACGTCTCCGCCCGGCATTGGCAATACGCCCGCGAGGACCGGCTCACGCAAATAGCCTTCTGAAAAATTTTGCGCAAACCAGGAGGCGCGGATCAGCGTGTAGTCGACACCGGACGCACGGACGGCTTCTTCTCCCTGCATTGCATGGTGTTCCCCGCGTCCTGTCAGCATGACGAGGCGTTCGACACCTGCTGATTTCGCGGCAGCAGCCAAGGCCTCCACCTTTTCAACGGCGCCGGGGACAGCAATGTCGGGGAAGTAGGTGACATAGGCACGATTTACGTTTTCAAGCGCCGGCTTCCATGTCTCCGGGTTGTCCCAGTTAAATGGGATGTCAGCGCCACGCGATCCATGCCGGACCGGCAATCCTTTGTGTTTGAGGAGCGATGCGACGCGTGAGCCTGTTTTGCCGGTTGCACCGATGACGAGAGTTGGTCTTGACTGCATTTGATATCTCCTTCGCTAGAAGCAATTTTCGAAGGAAGGAATAGGAAAATGGGGTGCCGGACGTATTGACCTTGCGTGTCACAGTTTTGGCCTGTCATGCCAATTCTAGGCCTGTGCACTCCGGCGGAAGGAGGCGGGGGTTTCGCCTCGCCAACGCTTGAAGGCACGCGTAAAGGTGCTTTGTTCAGCAAAGCCTGTCAGAAACGCCACTTCTGCAAGAGCATAGTCCGTCCTTAAAAGCAGGCGGACGGCGAGTTCCTGACGGGTTTCATCGACAAGGTCCTGAAAGGCGCGCCCCTGCGCTGCAAGACGCCGTTGCAATGTGCGCGCACTCAGACCCAGATGCGCCGCAACGTCTGCAATACTTGGCACTCCCTGGCTCAACGCCCGAAGGATCAGGGGACGTACGCGTTGTTCGATCTCTTCATTGGCTGGCAAAACCGCAACTTCCTGATCCAGATAAGCATCGAAAAATGCGGAAATACTGGTATCGCCAAGCCGGTTCGGCGCATTCAGGTGTTCAGGTGAAACTTCAAGTGCGTCCCGGTCCGAGCTGAAATGAAGTGGACAACCGAAAAATGCGCGGTGCGCCGAAAGATCATCGGGAGCTGCATGCTTGAAGTGGACAGCCTTGGGCACAAAAGGCTGTACGCTGACCTCGCGGCTTATTTGCGTGATGGCTACGATGGTCTGTTCGTTCGAAATGCGCATACCCAGGCGGCGGTCACCTGTCCGGTGCAGCACCATAAAGTGCCTGCCCTCATCTTCTTCAAGCTCATATGTACTGACACTGGTCAAGACGCGCCCGTAGCGTTCTGAACGCTGGTAGGATCCTCTCAGATCAATAGCTGATTTCCAGGCCAGACCAAAAGCGCCGTAGTCATCGCAGCGCATTGACGAGCCGACACGAATACTGACCGAAGCACCCTCGGGGTCTTCCCGGACCACTCTTTCGCAAAGTGCATAATAAGCGTCGTCGGCAATCATGAACTTGGGATCGATCGCGGCATCCGGATCGACTCCGACGGACCGCAACAAGTGATGCCGGTGCCGCGCCTGATCCGCTTTCGAGCGCGATCCGACATCCACGACTTTTTGAACGAATACTGCCGATATTTGCCCCATGCCCAAACTATAGGGCAACGAATTGAGAGTTCGAGAGCGAACATGGTTACAAGGATTTGAGGACAAGGATTACAGACCTATTGGTTTCCATAGGTTGGCCCTGTCTGATGGCTTGACTAAGCTGAAACTGGGACTGGGCTGTGCCGTTTTTGTAGTCCTTGACTGGCTTTTGAATACCTTCTGTCGGCGAGCTGAGGCGCTCTACAAATTGCCTGGAGACCAATCGCTTTCAGAGCTTTGAGCCTGTTCATTCTCAATGAAACTAATGGAGGCCTCGAGCCTTGAGATTTTGTTTTTTGGTTCTTTTCTTCAGTGTCTTCACTTTGCTTGCGGCACAGGCGCAGGATCCCGATCAGGCCAAGCTCGATGAGATTGCTGCCGACATGAAGCGGGTGACCGAAGCCATTGTCGATGGCAGTATGTCGATCGAGGAGGCCAGCAAACTGCTTGAAGAGTTGGCGGACCTCGATTTCAAGATCCGAACCGGCATTGACATCGGAGCACCTCAACCGGACGAGGTCGAAAGTGAACCTCCGATATTTGCTGCTGATCTCGGACTGGATCCGAACATGGGGTCTGTCGTTCCGGCTGGATCTTTGGTGCGGGTGGACAATGTACCACTCGACTTTGAAGGCAAGATCTGGCTTCGGCCGGAGAAGGGGCCGGATCAGGAAATTGGTGGGCAGCTGGACTTCGACCGGCTGGAATTGGATCCGGGGTCCGGCGCGTCTGCGTGGCTGATCCGGTTACCGTTCGACGTTGAAGGGCCGGCCTATCTTGATTTCGAAGGACTGGCACATCCCGCTATTGCATTCGAAGTCACCGGAGCAGAACCCTTGAGCGGCTCCATCGGGGATCGTTTGGCAATACTGGATTATTTGCTTCGCTTGCGGCTTTCCCGGCTCGGCTGGACGGAAGAAAAGGCGGTCTCGGACTTCCTGAATGCACCGGCGACGCTGCCCGTCGAAGTGTCCCAGCTGGCAATGTACTATTTCGCGATGTTCTCTGATGAGAACCCAATCAATCTTGTTAGTCTGCTGGAAATCGAGCGAGAGCTTTCACCGCAACCGGAGCGCTTCGATCAGGATCTGGCACGCCTGTTCGATTTGTATTTTCCCGCAGCTCTTCTGAGAGATCGCGGAGACCTCAATCTGCAGTCCCCTGTAATTCAACATGCATCGATGCGACCGGTCGCCAAAACAAGAGTATGGCGGGCGTCCACAGGACCGGAGAAAATCTCCTTTGAGCGACTTTTGGAGATGCTGAAGGACAGGGACCTTAAGGAAACAGACAAGAAAGGCTACGACGCCGTTGGCAATTCCCTTTCTGCCACCGGCGCTGGCGCTGTCGCGGGAGGAGGTATTGGTGTGCTGGTTTCCGATGTCCTCTTTTCGGCAGTCAGCAACAAGCTGCGCGAGGAATTGCACAATTTGCCGAAGCATCTTGAGATTAGCGCAGATTTGGAACGTGGCGCGCAGCGCAAGATTAATGACAACAGCTGCATGCCACTGGTCGTGAAGGTCACCGCGTATTCTGATCCGAAAATCGACCTCGTCTACAGTCAGGGCGGTGCGGATGCGGAGCTGATGGCAAAAATCATCATACCGCTTGTTGAGGCAGCGCTTAACCATCCAAAGCTCAAGGGGACGCTCAAGACGCGTCTCAAATCCGCTCGTGCAAATCAGCTGCTGAATGCTGCTGACGGCTTTGAAAAGAAAGTTGGCAATCCATATGGGCGCATTGAACAAGCCACGAAGGCTCAACTTCTCAATATGGCAATCAAGGAAGCCCTATTGGAACTTGAAAAAAGCGGTGGCCCTGCATTTGAAATCCGACGCACGCCAGCCAAGGTCTGGGGTCCAATTACACTGACACCTGAGCAGATCAGCAAGCATGTTGAGCTTCGAACGCACCGGGGCCCTGTAAGCATAGGTAAGGATGGCTGCATTACGGCGTGTTGGCAGGGGAATGAGGAGGCCTTTTCTGTGTCTGCGACACTGCGCGTCAACAAGGACAATGCATTCGGGTATGGCTATCGCGTTGCGCCGAGCCTCGCGCGCGGTCAATTCGCCCCGGCTACCGGCCGTATCAAGCTTGAGGAGGCCACGATTGCACCAGGCGGCGGCATGTCGGTCGCACTGGAAATGGACAATGCCCTTCCAGGCACAGTCCGGTTCGGCGTGATTGGCGACAAAGGCAGTATCGGTCCGGTTGTCGGGCAAACCGGTACCTTCATCGCGCCTGAGACGATCGAGGGGTGTTCGCAACAGATCACTGTGACGGCCCAGTTGGAGCAGGATCCGGACAGCATGTGTGCACCGGCTCCGGTTTTCACCCGCGCAATTGATGTGCGTGATCCGGATGCACGGGTGTTCCTGCCCCAGGAACTGGTTTGTCAAGGCGCAGAAACCCTGCCTTTCTCTGTCGGTAGCCCTAGTGGTGAGGCCGCTTGTTCGGTTGCGGGTGCCGGGTCGGTAAGCGGCTCTGGCAGTGCGTTCACCTATAGCTGTCAGCCCGGCAGGAAGGCGGCAAGCGTCAGATGCACGGATGCCAAGGGTGGCAATTCAAAAAGCTGCGCCCCTGTCATGAATATTCGTTATGTCAAACAACCCGGCATAGCAGCTGCAGCTTATGTGGCAGCCGGTGCCAGCAACAACGCGAACTGGCAGCCCTCCTTTTCCGCAAAGCAGCTGCTGAAACCCCGACTTCGCGTCCTGGCAGATACGGAGCCGCCAAGGCCGGATGAACTTATGATGCCGGGCGGAGATCGTCTGGCAGCGGAATACCGTGAGCCGACGGCTGAAACAGCCGAGCATTTCGAAAGCGTCGTTGCGCCCGTTCGCGCGGAAGAAATTTCACTTTCCCGTTCTGCGCACAGACACAATGCCAATTGGCATCACTCAGAACAGAGCAGCAGCACTCTAACGGCAAATTTCTTCAACACCGACACGCCGGGTCTGTCTGTAAGGGCTTCCATCAAAGAAGACATCCAGACCTTCGAAAGCAACGATGACGCGAAACGGGCAACTGATATACCAAATTCAGAAGTGGATTTTGTGGCCTTTATCCCGATTGACGACGGCGGACCTGAAATCAATGCAGTTGCCATGCTGAATGGTGAAGTGAGCGGACGCGCTGGTTCTATTCTCGTCATGGGCTACAGCGACGATCCGGTCGGACTGTCGTTGCTCCCGCTCACAACGGCCGTACGCATCATTCCTTCCACGCAAGAAGGGCGGCGTGCAGCCCGTTTTGAGAATAGCGTGCTTGGTGGACAGGCACTCGCACCAGCTGCGCCCCACCTCGGACGCAAGAGAGGTTTGTCAACTTTCGTTATCCCTGAAGCTCCTGTCGGAACGCCTCGTGGAATTCTGGTGCAGATCGAAGGCAACAGCGGGCCACAAAACGTGACGAAACGCCAACCAGGTATCCTGAGAAATAGTCCGGCCCTGCTCGGGCGCGGAACCATGATCACTGTCGAGGCCCGCAACTCTATCAACCTCGAGTTAGAGCTTTTGGGAGTGTTCAAATCTGATTGAGTGGTTTGAGCGGATGTTGCGACACATAGGATGTTGCCCGCGCTAACAATACTGAACACCTGCCACGCCTTCACGAGACGGCAGAAACCAAATATGTCTGTTGGTGAGTTCTGACACACTAAGGGCCGCTTTCCGCTTCGTTTCAACTAAAGAGACAGAAGTGACTGGCAAGCGGGCTGCGACCTGGACACCTGGAATGGCCGACGAAGAAACGATACGGATCTACGATGACAAGGCGGGTGACTACGCCAAGCGGTTTGTTACGGATGCTCCCAGTGGCTCATTGTCGAAATTCATGTCGCTTTTGCCTGCCGGTGCAAATGTCCTTGATTGGGGATGCGGTCCGGCGGCGTCATCATTTCACTTGAAGGCTGCTGGCTTTAACCCGGATCCTGTCGACGCTTCTCCGGAGATGGTGGCAATTGCAAATGATAGATTTGGTCTTTCGGCAAGGGTCGGCACGTTTGATGATCCTGTCCCCGAAGGGCGTTATCAGGGCGTTTGGGCAAATTTCAGTCTGTTGCATGCACCCCGCCATGATCTTCCGTCGCATTTGACGAAATTGAACAAAGCGCTCCTTGGAGCAGGCGTTTTTCATATCGGCATGAAGCGTGGCAAAGGGGAAAGCCGGGACAGGTTCGGTCGCTTTTATACCTACTATGAGACAACAGAACTGGCCGGTCTTCTTGAAGACGCCGGATTCGAAATCACGCATCAAACGGAAGGTGAAGAGGCCGGCATGGCAGGCAGTGTCGATCCGTTTGTGCTGATCCTGTCGCGAAAAATCTGAGATGGGCAGATGAGGCTTTGTAACGCCATCGAGACTACACAATCCATTGAAACGCATAGCCTGCGGCAAGTGACCCGAGAACAGCCAGGATCAGGTATAGCAAGAATGGTTTCAGTTTCAGAATTGGGGCAATTGCCATCGCGCCCCAGATGCTGACCACGCCGCCGGAGACCAGAAAAGCCATCGCTGCGCCGGGCGCCATTCCATTGTCGATCAAACCTCTGGTCAGCGGCAGGGCCGCGTATCCATCGATATAAGCCGGTGCACCAACAAAGACGGCTGCCGGGATCGCCCACCATTGATCTTCACCGACGTAAGCGGCAAGCGCGTCCGGCGTAAGCGCGGCGTTCAGGGCATATTCGGCTGCGAATGCGGGAACCAGACAGATGACGATCAATCGTGATGTTGCCAGAAACTGCGCGGCGAACGCGCTCCTGCGCGAGGGTGTCTGCCAGACCCAAGGATCATAACTGACGTCACCGGCACAACGTTTGGTACTCAGCCGTTGAGCGAGCCCGGTATCACGCAACGCAGATTTGGCCCAGGGGCGCTGGGCAAAAAGGGCTGTTATCGCGCCGCCGAACAGTCCAAGGCCAAAGGCGGCAACAGTTTTGCCCACGGCAAAGGATAGTCCGAGTGTTGCAGCCGTGGTTGCAAGCATCGCCGGGTCGGTGACCGGAGACGAAAGCCAGAACGCCATGATCGGGGCAAGGGGCACGCCGGCAGCAAGCAGACCTGCCATCATCGGGAGCACCGTCACACCGCAAACCGGTGTAATTGCTCCGATCAGGGCAGCGGCGAAGATGGTTTTCCCGGTTCGCCCGTCAAATACGCTGGCAATATGGGCATCCGCTCCGCTGGCGATGATCCATGCCGTCAAGAGAATTCCCGGGATGACAATGGGAGCCACACTGATCAACCCCCAGGAAACGAAGACAGCCACGTTCAAGGCCTGTTCCGGCCAGTTGAAACCCGCGGCGATCAGGATCGCAAGACCACAACCGTAAACGGCCAGGTACCTTCTTCTTTGCGTCATCGGGACTGCGTGATCAGCCATGGCGAATTCTCCTTTGGCCTTGCAGCCTAAGGAACAAAGAGACATATATGAAACGGATAGTTTCAATATCAGGTATTGAAAAAACGAATGCAGAATCTCGACAGCGAATTGCTGCGTACCTTTCTGGCAGTTGCCCATACGGGCAGCGTGACAGACGGAGCAGCGAAAATTCACCGCTCGCAATCGGCCACCAGCATCCAGATCAAGCGGTTGGAAGAAATTCTTGGTCAACCCGTTTTCGAGCGCCACGGGCGGGGCGTTGTGTTGACCGAAGTCGGGCGGACGCTCGTACCCGTTGCGCAGGATGTTACCGCACGCCTTGATACGGTGTTGCGCGATCTTAAGGATGTCAGGATTGAGGGCAAACTTCGTCTCGGAATCCCCGACGATCATGGCCGGGCAAGGCTGACACGGATCATCGCAGACTTTGCTCGCCAGCACCCGGCAGTGGAACTCGATGTTACCTGCGCGATCAGCGCAGGGTTTCCGGAGGCACTTCACAAGAAAGATCTTGATCTGGCCATCTATGAAGTCAGTGCCCCAGGCGCAGGTGAAGAAGTTCTGGCCGAGGACCCCACATGCTGGGTATGTGCACGCGACCATGATTTTTCAGGCGTCGATGTGCTTCCGGTTGCCCTGTTCGATGTTTCCTGTTGGTGGCGTGACGCTGCTATCAAGTCTCTGGAAGACAGCGGCAAGTCCTATCGCATCGCCTATTCCAGTCAAAGCGTCTCCGGCGTTGTCGCCGCGGTCGAAGCGGGAATTGCAATAGGGGTTCTGGGTCGCTCCTCTCTCCATGCAGGACTGAAAGTCGTCAATCAAGCCTACAATCTTGCTCTGACGCCGACATCAAAACTGGTCATGGCGTCAGCCGACCTCAATGACAGCAAACCACGGGCAACGATGAAATCCACCATTCGCGCCGCGTTTCTTGATCAAAGCTCATAGAAACAAAGCGGTGCGATACCCTTTTTGCGATTTCAGCCTGAGCTTGAGTCGGTTTCAGATCTGAATTGCCGATGCGTAAAAGCGTGTTCGCGCTCCTCGTATTGTAAGAAATACGAAGAAAAAGATCGCTGAATTGAAGGATTGCACTCATAAGTTAGTTGGATTAGGGGTATTCTATTTTTGAGGGTGAGTTGGTTTTATTTGCTCCAAGTATTTACACTTAATTTAGGACAATGCCTGCAAGTTCTGCCTGTAGATTCTCTAGGGTGGGCTTCATGCGAAATTTCTTTTCCTCACTGAGCGTTACATCATCTCTGGCTCTGACCAGTGCGACCTTGCTGACGCTTTCAATGTTGATTGTGGGTGCGATCGTTTATCAGGTTGCCTCCAATCAGGCTCAGACGACCGCGATGCAAAAACAGGATGCCAACCTGCGGATTGCTGCCACGATCATGTCGAAAGAAATCGACGGCACGAAACTGGCGTGGACGGCGAACGACAAAGTCAAGCGCGTTGAATTGCCGGCGATTCCAGAGTTCGCAGACCACGCGATGATCGATTCCATCGGCAGAATGACCGGCGAAACAGCAACGGTCTTTGCCTGGGATCCTGAGTCACGAGATTTCTGGCGCAAGTCGACAAACATTATCAAGGGCGATGGCAAGCGAGCTGTCGGCACACCGCTGGGTCAGAACGGCGCTGTCTATCCGGTCGTGACCAACGGAAAGACATTTCACGGCCAGGCGACAATCCTCGGCAAGGACTACTACACGGTCTACCAGCCAATTTTCACCGCAGGCGGTGACATCATCGGCATTCTCTATGCCGGTGTTCTGAAGTCGGCAGTCCAGGCCAATGTGTCGGAGATCATGTCCCGGTTCCTGCTGCTGGCCTTGCCGGTTGTTCTCGTAGCTGTTGGTCTTTTGGTGTTTGTCATTCAGCGCCAGCTGCGCCCCATTGGCCGACTGACCAATGTGACAGAGGAAATTGCAGCAGACGCCACTGATATGGAGATACCGTTTACGGATCGTGAGGATCAGATCGGCAAGCTTGCTAATGCGTTGTCGACACTGCGGGCAAGGTCGCGGGAGCGTAATGCGCTGAGCGACCAGCAACAGCATGCAGAGGCTGCTGCGACGGAGCGCCAGGACCAGGTCAATCAGTTGGTCGAGCAGTTCCGGGCAAATGTCGCGAGCGTGCTTGGTCACGTGAATGAAAATGTTTCACAACTCGACCAGACTGCCGAAAAGCTGTCCAAACTTTCGGAAGAAAGTTCCGGTCGCGCGACCGAGACCCAGTCTTCTGCTGAAGAGACAACAAACAGTGTTCAGATGGTTGCCAGTGCCGCAGAAGAGCTTTCCGCATCCATTTCGGAAATCTCGCGCCAGGTTGCCCAGACAAGCGACGTGGTTGAACGCGCGACCGAGGAAACGCAGAACACCAATTCCAAGGTTGAGGGCCTTGCGGCATCTGCAACCAAGATCGGTGAAGTTGTCACTCTGATTCAGGCAATTGCCGAGCAGACAAACCTCCTTGCTCTCAACGCCACTATCGAGGCTGCCAGAGCGGGTGAGCACGGCAAGGGTTTTGCGGTCGTTGCATCCGAGGTCAAGGAACTGGCGACCCAGACATCGAAAGCCACCGAGGAAATCGGCGCCCAGATCGCCGCCATCCAGGACGCAACCAAAGAGTCTGTCCAGGCCATCACGGGCATTACCGAAATCATGGCCGAGGTAAACACCTATACAAACTCCATAGCAACGGCGGTCCAGGAGCAGGGTTCTGCGACACAGGAAATCACGCAGAACGCCCAATTGGCGGCCAATGGCACGACATTCGTGTCCAGCTGCATGACGGATTTGTCTGGTGCTGTTAATGAGACGTCCAACTCGGCCAGCGAAGTGCTTCAGGCGTCCGGAAGCCTGTCCAGCCGGACTGCGGAACTTGAAACTGAAGTGGACACGTTCCTGAAAAACGTCGCAGCGGCTTAGTTCAGGAAAAACTGACCTGAGTGCCTGCTGGTCAAACCGGCAGGAAAGGATCGAAACCGGGGGCAAAAGCCTCCGGTTTTTTGCGTCTTATCGACCGGCACATGAATGGAGAATTCTCCATATGCCCATTGAGACGGCGTTCAGTTCGTTGCGACTGCTTTCGCCCTTTCTGCCAGTCCTCTCAGGTTGCCGAACGTTTCGACAGTGCATTGCTGTGGCACGCCAACAGGGCGCGGTATCGCCTGCAACTGAGCTACACAGATTGGGACGGAAGTGCCAAGGACCGTATGGTTTGGCCCTTGCTGTTCGCCTTCTTAGGCAGGACGAGGTACCTCGTGGGCTGGTATGAGAAGAGAGAAGACTTCAGGCACTTCAAAACGGACCGGATCGAAGAGCTCAAGGTCCTCGCGGAGAAGTATCCCGGCAGGCGGGCTGTCCTGATGAAGGCTTGGGAGGAAGCAACTTCCAGGCAAAATCAGGGGTGAAGCAGTTCGCATACGAGCCGGCGCATTCGGCGACAAACCACGAACCCAATGCACCCTGCGCGGTTGGTATGGAAAGCGCCTCTTTCGTCCCGGCAGTCTTCAAATGGCCCGAACGCGATTGTTGCGAGCGTTGTGTTCCAGTTCAACCAGGCCCAGAAGTTCCATTGTCGGGCTCACATAGTTTGCGAAGCGACCTCGGTAACCCTTACGCAGGCCGTAATAGCCACCGACCGGATTGTTGTCCGACCTGGCCCAATGCTCCAACGTTCCCTCCTTGGTTGGTTTGCCTTCGTCGGCATTGCCGAGCGGCATCCAGTCACCATGGGCCTTCAGCATGGCATGGGCATCTTCCAGGGCACGCAATTGATAGGAGAGACGTGTCTTGCCAACCTGTACGACGAGTGCGGGAGGATCCAGTGTCTCGTCTTTCCAGACTTCAAACTCCGAGGAATGTGGTGGCGTCTTGAGGATCCAGGGATCGTCCTGCGTACCGGATCCATAGGTTACATCGGTCATTGCGTTTCTGCCTTTATTTTCAAAGCCTCGGCGAACTTGATGAAACTGGGTGTCAGGTCCGGCATTGATTTGGTGATCATGCCGGACATCGGCCCAGTGAAAACCTCTTTCATTGAAAAGGTGCATCCACTTGTAGCCGGGGTCAGGCTGAATGAGCGTGTGCCGGTGAAAAGTCCAAACGGCATGCCACCTGTCCAAACCATGCGGCCTGGCGGTTCAAAGGTTTGAACCCTCAGTGCGAATGTCCTCTCCGGTGCCACTTCGGATCTGATTTTTATTTTTGCACCAGGTGCCATGTCACCTTCAAAATGCAGAAGGCCGAAAGTCTCTGGAGCTCTGGGTAGTTCCTTGGTCAATATGTGCCAGACAGCGTCTGGCGATGCAGAAATTTCGATCTGAGTTTCATAGGTTTTCACGGCGTATCCTCAACTTGACGCCTGAGCCCTAGCATTTCTAATATGACATCTTCTGTCATGTTTGAAAGACTGCATGCGCGCTGCCCGTCTCCTCCAGATCCTGTTGCTGCTCCAAAATCGGGGCAGGCAAACCTCCGTGCAGCTTGCCGAGGAATTGGAAGTCGCACCGCGAACCATCCTCAGGGATGTCGATGCCATGACGGAAGCCGGGCTGCCCATTATCGTCTTCCAGGGCAATCAGGGCGGCATCGAGCTTGGTTTCAACTATCGCACCCGCTTGACCGGACTGGCGGAAGACGAGGCCAAGGCATTGGGGCTTATTCTCGCTGCGGAAAACCCGATGATCGATGCTTTGGGGTTGAGGCAGGCAGCCAAGCAGGCACGCGCCAAACTGATCGAGAGCTTCCCTGATCGGACGCGCGAACACATCGCGGCAATGACGGCGCGATTCACTCTTGTGCCTGAAACACTTGCGGATGATCCTCGTATCCGCGCGCTGGCTCTGGCGGTGCAGGACTGTAAGACAGTGAGGATACGGTTTACCTCCAGCGCCGAACAGACAATTCATCCAACAGCCATGGAAATGACCGCACAGGCCTGGAGGGTGAAAGACGAACTGACCGGATTGTGGATTGAACAATTCGACTGGGGGCGGGTGAATATCTCTGCAAAGCGCTTTTCGCCAGAATAGACTTCAGCGTATGCTCTTTTATACAAAAAAGGGCCGGAAGATGCAGATCAAGAGACCTAATTTCGCCGAACTAAGAAGGCTCGGCCAGTGTGCACTGCCAATTCGGTTTTGTGCATTTGGCTTGGTTATAGCTCTGTTGGTTTTGCCTGATAGCGTTGCTGCACAAAGTGGCTTTTCCTTCGGTGCAGACAATCAGGGAGCCCCGATCGTGCGCCCCGGCTTTGGCGATGCCGGGCTAACAGACAAAAATGATCGCCCTGAGCCCGGTACGGCTGGGCGCGGCGACTATGCAGCCTTTCTCGGACGCCTGTCCATAATTGAACCGGCAAAGGATGTTGGCGGGCTCTGGACCGTTTTCCGAGTGACCCAACTTTTGTGCAACGCGCTTCATACGGGTGAGGCGAGCCTTGCAGAAGTTGCCCCAAAAGGCTTTGTTCTCGCGCGCGCCGACATTCACGAACTCGGGTTTGGAGGGGACAACTGGAACAAGGACTGGTACGCGATCACGGTCACTGGAGATGCTGAAAAGGATGAAGCCGCTGGTCATCCGATTTGGCGGGTCAAATATGGCGAAGACGGACGCTTGAGCTCTTGCGGTGTTTCAATAGGCTCCCCTTCAGCGAACCAGGACAGCGACGCGGATGAGGCCGCCAGGGAGGGTGCGATCCGGTTCATGTATACCGGGTTGCCGCAATCACTCTTCGGGATCATTACGGAGCCGCGCTTTGCCGGCCTTTATCCTTTGAGCCCTTTTGAGGCGATAGAGATGGCGACCCCTTGCGGCGGCAGCTGGTGCCGGATCTCCACCATCTACAATTTTCAGCCTGACTATTGGCAGGTCTCAAGCATCATCAATTTCGGACTTGCTGTGAAGGCGGAATGAGAGGTTTCGTTGACGCGTCTGAGAGCGATCCACTCTTCAGCCTTGCTTGATAAGGTGAAATTTAAGCGAGACTTGCCATGCCCACCTTCGTGAAAGCGCTTGCCAGCTGCGTCCTGCTGCTCCTTCTCGGATCCTATGGGCTTGCCAAAGGTCTTTTGACTTCGACTGAAGCCGAAGAGCGGGTGGAAACCAGCTACTTGAAAGATCAGCCAATCGACTTGCGCGTTCGGCGGGAGCTGACCATCGAACGACCGTATGGATGGGTTGTCTATGTCGTGCCTGCAAGGTTTCTTGAAACTGGAAACAACAATGATCTCGCGCCGGGAATCGGACCGCTTTATGTTTTGAAGAACGGCACGGTCATACCACTGCCAACCCACCTGCCACCTGATGTCTCCATCAAGCAGTTTGAAAAATCACTCAAGTGACAGAGAACGAAGCAGGTCTGTAAGAAGCGCGGAATGTCCTTGCGACCAACGTCATCGATTGCCCGGGCTCTTCCCTCTTATTAGGCTGTCGGAATGAGTCGTATTTTGGAAACGGACCTTTATGGCCCCGTAAAGGACTTCCTGAGCAATCAGGGCTACGAGGTCAAAGGGGAAGTGGGATCTGCAGATATCGTCGCTTGCCGCGGCGAGGATGAGCCGGTCATCGTCGAACTCAAGACGGGCTTCACGTTGAGCCTTTTCCATCAGGCGATCGATCGTCAATCGATCACAGATGCTGTCTATGTTGCAGTCGCGCGAGGTAAGGGCCGCCGGTTTCAGGCTGCCCTCAAGAGCAATGTCAAACTTGCCCGCCGTTTGGGTGTGGGGCTCATCACTGTGCGGGTGTCCGATGGCCTTGTGGAAGTGCATCTCGATCCCGGGCCCTATGCACCGCGCAAATCCAAGCCGCGCAAGGCGCGCTTGCTCAGGGAGTTCTCGCGCCGTGTCGGTGATCCGAACAAGGGCGGCTCAACGCGAACCACATTGGTGACCGCCTATCGACAGGATGCGATGCGTTGCGCCACATATCTTGCTGCCAACGGGCCGAGCCGAGGTGCTGAAGTTGCGAAATCAACCGGCGTTGAACAGGCAACCAGAATGATGGCAGACGATCACTACGGGTGGTTTGAAAGAGTGGAGCGAGGCGTTTACGGGCTAAGCCCGAAAGGCCGGAAGACTGCCGAGAGCTGGACGAATGACGTTGCATCTTAGGTCTCCGCGATCAAAGGGTAAGTCGGGCAGCAAATCGTCCTTGCCTGATTAATCTCCAGCATTTCCAGCAAAGCTGCCGGATGCGATCTGGAACTATGCCGGTGATTTCAATCTTGCTGCGCAAATGGCAAGGAACAGGCCAGCCAGAACGGCAGCCAGCATCAGCACCAGAAGCGCCCGTGCGCTGTCGGTCTCCGGCATCAGAAAGCCGGTCGCAGCGGTCAGTATGGCACCGGCTGCCACGACCATAGCACCACTTATGCCGGCTGCGCTGCCCGCAAGTTCTTTGCGTATCGACATCGCACCGGTATTGCTTCCCGGCATCGTGATGCCATTGCCGATGCCAACAAAAATCGTACTGGCAAAAAACAACAAGGGCGAAGTGTGACCTGCACTGAAAAGCACAAGGCCGACTGTAAGCCCGGCGCAGGCTACCAATCGACCTGCAATCATCATTGTGGTGAGTTGAAAGCTTGCGCCGTAGCGGCCCGCGATAAAACCGCCAAACATGAAACCTAGCGTTATTGTCCCGATATAGATGCCGAGTTCAGCCGTCGAAACACTGAACGCGGCCATAGCGACAAGAGGCACCCCGGTCAAAAAGATGTAGAACGCGCCGACGGTGAATGCGCTGCAAAGTGAGTAGGCCCAAAACAACGGTTCCCGCATGAGAGCACTTGTTTTGGCCGGCGCAGCATCTGGTTGGTTCCGATTGATCCGTCTCGTTTCGCCCAGATCGAACCAGCAGATCACAAAAAGAATGAACCCGGACGCTGCATAGAAAACAAACGTCGCGCGCCACCCGAATGCTGTATCGAGCACACCCCCGACCACTGGCCCGAGCATGGGCGCCAGGGCCATTGACATGCCAATGTATCCAATCAGGCTGACCGCTTGGCCTTCAGAGCGGGTGTCTCGGACGATGGCCATGGAAAGCGTGTAACCGGCAGTCACGCCGCCTTGCAGCATTCGAAAAAACAGGAAGGTGCCGATGTCTTGCGACAAGACACAGCCGACGGAGGAAACTGCAAAGACCAAAACGGTGACCAGCAACACGGGCCGCCGTCCAATCCGGTCGGACAAGGGCCCGACAATGAGTTGAACAACAGCAGTGATCGCCAGATACCCGGAAATGGACCAACTGACTGTGGCGAAATCCGTTTCCAGATCCACAGCAATGCCGGTCAGCGACGGCATGAACATGTTGAGCGACAGCGGCGAGAAACCTGTCAACAGGATCAGCGTGAGCAAATGAGGTGGAGTCTTGATCTTGTTCATATTGGGTCAGAGCGCCGGAGACATAAAAAAACCCCGAACTTAGCCGGGGGCGCGGAAGGGCGGACAAGGAAAGCCTTATCGAACCACGCGTTTCACAAACACCACGCTGAGGACTGGAATTGCCACGTATTGTCTCCTGTTGAAACAAGGCTAATCACATGTCTGCCCTATTCACAACCGTAAGCTCAACACGGCTTTTGGTTTGGTGGTTCTCCAGATCCACCCTTTGCAGCGCGTCACGCTGTTGGTCGGTTTGTGAAAGACAAATGCAAGCAATCAAAAAAAGAGCTTGACCCTGACACTAGTGTCAAGCCGCTAGGCCTGTCTGCTCATCAAGGCAACAACGCATTGCAGACAGGACAAAAGAGAAATGAAACCGAACGACATCTGGCGGGATAGGGTCGCAATAATAACTGGCGGCAGCTCCGGCATAGGCAGAGCAACCGCACTATCGTTGGCGGAACAAGGGGCGAAGGTGCTGATAACGGGCCGCAACGAAAACAGGCTTGCCGAGGTGGCAAGTATCAGCGATGCAATTGAAACCTTGCGGGCCGACAGTGCAGACATCGAGAGTGGCGCACGCATCGTTGCGGCTGCTACCGATCGGTGGGGTCGCCTTGATCTGATCGTCAACAATTCAGGTGCCGGTCAACCTCTGCCTATCGAAGCCTATGATGCCGACGTCATTGCGAACATGTCCGCGGTAAATCTCGTGGCGCCGTCATTGTTGATAAAGGCGGCATTTGCGGCTCTGGCCGAAAGCAAGGGAGCTGTGGTGAACATCGGGACAGCGGTCTCTCGCAACGCTGCGCCGATGCTGGCGCACTATGCAGCAACCAAGGCGGCGCTGGAGCATTTGACGGCTTCTTGGGCCATTGAACTGGCGGGAGACGGTATTCGGGTGAACGCCGTTGCGCCAGGGCCGGTCAAAAGCGGAGCCTTGACCGGTATGATGGGATTGCCGGAAGAGATGGCTCAACAAATCGAAAAACAGGAAGCTGATCAGGTTCCGCTCGGCCGCAGAGGCGTGGTTGCCGACATTGTGCCTTGGATATTGCGATTGGGCAGTTCGGAAAACCAATGGCTGACAGGCCAGACGGTGACCATAGATGGTGGTTGGAGTTTGCGAGGCTGAGAGTGTTCGTGATCCGGGTGGACGGGTCTCATTCGCCCGGACCACCTGAAGCACGGACCACTTGAAGCACGGACCTGAGATTGACACATGTGTCGGGATCGTTCGAAAGGGGATTGAGATGCAGGCCAAAGAAGCAGCGGAAAGCCTCGGCATTACACAACGCATGTTGCGCCACTATGAGAATGAAGGCTTGATGGAGGTGGCGCGCACGGAGAACGGCTACCGACACTATAGTGAGGCTGACCTGCGCCGTGCAGCGCGTATCCGGGACTTTGTGGCAATCGGGTTTTCCACCCGCGAAATCCGCGCTATGCGCGCCTGTCTGTCGGATGAGGGAGCCGGTCCGTGTGAAGGTGGCATCGACAAACTGTTGGAAAAGCTTGAGCATATCGACCGGCTCAAGGCCGATCTGGACGAACGCCGTGCCGCAGTTCTGGAACGTCTTCAGGTATTGCGCCAGGGTCTTGCCGCTGCTGACACACAAGATGAACCACTGGCAAAAGCGGCTGACCGTCTTGCTTCCATGTATGGGCGTACTGAAACGGACCTTGGCGAACCAGGTCAAAACCGTGCAATGCTGGACTGACCGGAACCACTGATTTCCAAAGTGAACTCCGGTTCTCAGAAGGACGCCCATTGCTCGGATGCAAGCGCTTCGGCCTGAAGCCGAAGCGCTGATTACTCAACGATTGTAAACCGCGGTGATGGTTGAAGAGGCGAGGCTGTTGGCATTGACCATGAAGCCTGCCAGTGCGTTGCTGACGGAATTGTCCAGGTCCAGTTTCGTGCCCAGTGCATGAACAGTGAATTGGTAACGATGCACCTCTCCAGGAGGCGGGCATGCGCCGCCAAAACCGGTCGCACCATAGTCGTTGGAAAGTTCGATGCTGCCTGACGGCAATGCTTCACCTCCCGGCAACTCCGTGACACCGACTGGGATGTTGAACGCGAACCAGTGCCACCAACCAGAACCGGTCGGAGCATCCGGATCATAAACGGTCACAGCAAAGCTTTTGGTGCCTTCCGGGACACCCGACCAGGTGAGCGTCGGCGCGGTGTTGCTGCCTTCACAGCCAAAGCCTTGGAAGACATAGGCATTGCTGAGCTGTTGGCCTTCGGCGATGTCGGGGCTGGACAAGGTGAACTCGTTTGCCAGTGCCGGGCTGACCATCGTCGCGGCCAAAAGGGCAGAAAGAACCATATTTCGGATCATGTCGATTTCCTTTCCGGAAAGTTGCGAAGTTGATGAGGCCAAACTTAGTCTCCACAACAAACAGCCGCTTCCGGTTGGCAATCAGGAAATGTCGAATTTCGATCAATCTGGCGACAATCGAATGTCTTTTGGCTTTATTCCGAATCTTTTGCGAAAAGCGTCTGAAAAATGAGACGGTGTTTTGAACCCGCATTCCAGTGCGATCTCGGACACTTGTGCATCCGTCGTTTGCAGCAGACTCAATCCGTGTTCCAGGCGCGTGTTCAGGAGGATCTTTGCAAACCCCTGGCCTGTCGAAGCCAGCCATCGGCGCATTGTTGCTTCGCTCATGGCAAAGTGCTGCGCAACTTCCTTTGCCATCCAGGGATGGCTCAAATCGGCTTCGATCAAGCTGCGCACCTGACTGATCGGCTCATCCTGAACTTGCGTCGGCAACAGAAATCCTTTGCTGCGTAGCCATATCAACGGTTCAATCAGCCGATGCTGCCGTATGGGTTCCGGCAGATGCTCATTTGCCAGCGTTTCCTGGATCAATGTCAGGATTTCAGATGGGCAATGGTCTGCAGCATGCACGATCTGCACATCCGAAGCAGCCTTTGGCCTCGGCAGATCCGAAAATACGGCATCGACCAGATCATGCGTGAAACATACCCCTAAGGCGCGATAGTCATCATCCATCACCGGACGGTTTTCCATGGTGACGATGGAACCTGGCGGGAAGATCATCAGGTCGCCTTCCTCGCCCAGCATCTCACCCTGTCTCGGACTCACTATGAATTTGCTGCCGCGTTGGATGAAGAATAGAAAAGTCAGTCGGAAATAGAGCTCCGTAAAGGTCGCCGTTGTGGCTTGCGTGATCGGAAAGATCGAAACCTTCTGGGTTTCGGGCTGGTCGGCATCGCCTGTTTTTATTCTTCTATTCATCTGTGCGCCTGAAACTCGATTATGCCCGGCGCACTATAGAGCAGTTCATCGGTTTCAGGCGACGTCGCGCAAGGTTGCCGGCAGACCGTTAGACAAGAGCGCACCGCCTCCGGGAGCGACTTCTGTCAGATTGAGGTTGCGCAAGATCTGTCGCGTGGTCGCCACGGCCGCTGACAGCGTTGGCAAACCTGACGCACGCTCAATCATTTCAATGGACGGCAGCGATGGCATCTGCACACAGGCAGAGGCAACGATTGCATCAACACCACGCACATCCAACTTGCGCCACAGCTCGGAAGGGGCTGTCGGATCTTGTGAGGCGACATCCAGATTGTCGGGAATTTCCAGTGCCAGGAAGTCTTGCACCTCAATGCCCTCGTTTTCAATGTAGTCCACAACCATCCTGGTCAGCGGTTTCATGTAGGGGCAAATGATGGAGACCTTTTTTGCTCCCAATTCCTTCAAGCTGTCGATCAACGCGCCGGCTGAGTTTAAAACGGGTGTGACGCATCCGTTTTCTGCTGCCGCCGTTTCCAGCTTTACGCGTGAGTGTCGATGGTAACCAGGGCCCATCGACATGATGGCAACCAGGCAGGCGTAAGCCTGCACTTCGACCGCGGCATCAGACAGCTCCACGGCGCAGCGCTCGCTATCGGAATCCATCGCTTCAAGTTCTTCTTTTACGACGCTCTTCATGCGCATCCGGGAAGAATGAAAGGTGAAGCGGTCTGGAAGGATTGTTTCGCGAGCTTTCAGCAGTGCTGGAATTTCAGTTTCCATGGTCACGTTTGAACTGGGAACGATCAATCCGACGCGGCGGTATTGTGTGGCAAAGGACATGTTACTTCCTTTCAATGATGGATTTACAGAGCAGGGCCCATGACGGCTTCGGGCAGCCAGGTGGCAATGCCGGGGAAGACGCAAAGCAGCACAATCGCTATCACCATGCAGGCGACGAAAGGCAGTGAGCCGCGCAGGATTGTCCTGAGCGAGATATCAGGAGCGATACCGTTGATCACATAAAGGTTCAGACCGACGGGCGGGGAGATCAGTCCGATCTCCATATTGATTGTCAGGATCACAGCAAACCAGATGGGATCAAATCCAGCCGTTGTGATGATTGGCAAGAGGATTGGTGCCGCCATCAGGATCACGGCAACAGGTGGCAGAAAAAAGCCGGCAATGATGAGGAAGATGTTGATCGCGATCATCAAAACCCAAGGGTTCACATCCAGTGTGCCGATCCAGGTTGCGATGCTCTGCGTGATGAAGAGGCTCGACAACATGTATGAAAACACGCCTGCCGCCGCTATGATGAACAGGATCATCACGCTTTCTTTTGTGCTGTCCTGCAGGATCATCCAGATCTTGCGAACGTCCCACAATTTGTAGATCGCAATTGCAATTAAGAGGCACAAAACGGCACCGACAGCAGCAGTTTCAGATGGAGTGGCGACACCGCCATACATCGTGTAAAGCACACCGATAATGATGGCGATGAACGGCAATACTCTCGGCAAAACCTCGAACTTAGCGCGCCAGGAATAGGTTCGAGCAGTCAGCAATGACGTGTCACCGGACCTCCAGGTTGCATAAAGCGACCAGGCCATGAAAAGCCCGACCAACAAGAGCCCTGGAAACACTCCGGCCAGAAAGAGGCGACCAATCGAGGTTTCTGTTGCGATGCCATAGACGATCATCGTAACCGAAGGCGGGATCAGGATACCAAGCGTTCCGCCTGCTGCGATGGAACCTGTTGCAATTCCTTCAGGATAGCCACGCTTGCGCATCTCTGGAATCCCCATCTTGCCGATGGCAGCACAGGTGGCGGGGCTTGAGCCGGACATAGCTGCGAACAGCGCACAAGCGCCCAGGTTCGATATCACCAGGCCGCCCGGCACACGGGTCAGCCATCTTTCCAGAGCTTCGTATAGGTCCGCGCCGGCGCGGGTCGAGGCGATGGAGGCTCCCATGATGATGAACATCGGGATGGATAAAAGCGCAAAGCTGTCGAGTTTGGCGAAGAAGATTTCCGGCATCAGCTCAAGTGACCGCATTCCGTCGAAGACGACCAGAAAACCTGCCGAAACAATCATCAATCCAACGGCGACTGACACGCCCGAGAACAGAACAAGGATGGTGCACACGCCGACCAATGTGCCAAGAATGAGAGGGTCCATGGCTACGCCTCCAGGCCGAATGGCGTCTCGGATTTTGTCAGCAGCGCGACAAAATCTGCGGAAAGTTGCAACAGCAACAGACCAAATCCGACAGGGAGCGAAAGATAGGGAATCCATAGGGGAACGGCTGTAACCGTGTCCGATGTCCAACCCCGCGACAGAGCAAAGTGCCAATAGTCGTAGCCATAAAACAGCATCACCGCAGTGATGATGATAGATCCGCAAAGTGTGAGACACGCCAGGCCGAAGCGCGCCTGCACACGGAGCGCCATCGGGATCAGATCAACGTTCACGTGACCCCGCTGGCACTGCACGAAAGGCAGTCCAACCAGGGTCGCGGCAATGACGAGATAAACGACGATCTCGGTCTGCCAAACGGTTGAGCCATTCAAGACAAAACGAACGAAAATCATTTGGCAGGTCAGGAGCACTGCACCCAGTATCATTAAGGCAGACGCCCAGCCCGCAACGGTTGATATCTTTTGAACGATACGGACAAACGGATTTGTGCTTGCGGGTTGCACATAAGTGGAGGGAGCATGGCTAGCCATGTCGCGCGTCCTTTCAGTCTCGGGAGAGAAAGCCGGGACCCCGAAAGGAAGCCCCGGTATGGCCGGGTTTCACTCTACGGCCAGAGCCTTGTCCAGCAGGTCCTGGCCACCTGGAACATCATCAACAAAGGCCTTGTAGGACGTGTTCTGTGCAAGGGCTTGCCAAGCCGCGAAGTCTTCCGCTGTCATTTCCGCGATCTCGACACCTGCTTGCCGGAAAACCTCGACCGATGCGGCATCCTGCAGCTTGGCCTGTTCCAGGTAGAATGCTTCGGCCTTCTTTGCGGCATCAAGCAGAGCGGCTTGTTGCTCGCTTGTAAGACCCTCGAAAGTCGATTTGTTCATCAGCAACGGCTGATACAGAAACCAGAGAGCAATGTCGGAAGCAGGGGTGTAGCACGAGACCTGTTCAAAGATGCGATAGGACACAAACGAAGAAGACGATGTGTTCGCTGCATCCAAGACACCTGTCTGCATGGCCGAATAAATTTCGGATGACGCCATTGACGTGATCGATGCGCCTGCGCCCACGAGCATTTGTTCGAAGGATTTGCCAGCTGCACGCGTTTGCAGGCCTCCAACGTCGTTGGGATTGGTGATGCATTTGTCTTTGCCGACGAAACCACCGGCGAGATAGCCATGGACAAGCACCATGACGTCATCTTCGGCCATCTTTTCCTCCAGCGCCGCCATAAACGGAGACTGGCTCAGACGTGCAGCGTGGTCGTGGTTCTTAACCAGACCGGGCATGAGCGTAAGATTGAACGAAGGCTGCTGACCACCTGCATAGGACAGCGGGAAAACAGTCATATCCAATTGACCGCGAGATAGAGGCCGATACTGCTCCCTAGGCTTGAAGAGCGATTTCGACGGGAAAATCTTGATCTCCAGATCGACATCTGCTGCAGCCACTTCATCCGCAACGATCTGGGCCACCTCGTGGCGCACATCGCTCGTCGACCACTGATGGGACAAGCGAAGTTCCTCAGCCTGGGCTGTACCTCCCAGAAGCATCAGGGTCAGCGTCGAATATTTCAAAAGATTGTTCATGACGGGTCCTCCTTATGGATGCTTAAATATCTTATATGTATACATATAGCAATTAAAAATATTCATATAAGATTTTTTTGTATGGAAATGGCGGTCGACAATCTGTAGAAGAATCGAAGAAAGGACGGAAAATGGCGCGCGCATCCGACAAGCTCATCGAGCAACTAAAACATGAGATTTTCAGTGGTTTGCTGAAGCCGGGTGATCAACTCGAAGAGGCGGACCTGGCCAAACGTTTCGGTGTTAGCCGCACACCGATCCGCGAGGCCATAAGGTCGATGGTTGATACTGGCCTTCTGGAAACCCGGCCTCGTAAAGGGGCAATAGTGCGCGTTCTGACGGCCAAGGAGCTCAGCGATCTCTTTGAAGTCGCTGCCGAACTTGAAGGCATGGCTGCCCGACTGGCAAGCGAAAACCTGACCGCATCACATCGGGAAACGATCCAAAGTGGATTGCAGCAATGCGTGGACGCAGCCGAAGCAGAGGACATCCCTGAATACGCGAAAGCGAACCTGGCGTTTCACTCAGCCATTCATCATGCCAGTGGAAACGAATGGCTTTGCAATCAACTGGAGCAGATCCAGGCGCGCATCAATGTCTACAGGTTGATGCCATATAAAGTGGTCGGCCGATTGGAGAAGTCCGTTGAGGAGCACCAAGCCATCGCGGACGCGATTTTCGGCAAGGACGGCAAATCCGCAGATACGCTGATGCGTGACCATATGATGCTTCAAGGTGCACGGTTGCCAAGTCTCCTAAGAGCTATGGAAGAATTCTGAAATTTCAGACGGCTTTCTTTCTCGATTTTTTTAGTTTGAGGCGATCCAGGCGACCGCTCAATCAACCAGGTCCTGTTTGGACAGGATGCGGTCGACCAGGCCCCAGTCCAGGGCTTCTTCCGGCGTCATGAAGTGGTCCCGGTCCATGGCACGTTCAAACTCTTCAAATGAGCGGTTGCAGTGCTCGGCATAGAGACGTGTCATGTGCTGTTTTGTGCGTAGGATTTCTTCCGCATGGATTGCCATGTCGGAGGCCTGACCCTGGAAGCCACCTGATGGTTGATGGATCAAGATGTTGGCATTGGGCAGAATAGCCCGTTCGCCTGGTTCACCGGCCATCAGCAGAAACGACCCCATGGAACGTGCCGTTCCCATGCAGAGTGTGTGAACTGGCGCTTGGATGTGGTGCATTGTGTCGTACATCGCGAAACCGCTGGTGACCATGCCGCCGGGCGAATTGATATAGAGCTGAACGGGCTTCTTCGGACTTTCTGCTTCCAGAAACAACAGCTGTGCGCAGACAAGAGCTGACACGGTGTCGTTCACCTCACCGTTGAGAAATATGATCCGCTCCCGAAGCAGTCGGGAATAAATGTCGAAAGACCGTTCGCCTCGACTGGATTGTTCCACGACCATAGGGACGAGTTGTGCCGCTTCGCGCATGGGCGAACTCCTGTGTCTTGTTGATGTCGGTTGTCAGTACGGTGTCAGGCAGCGCACATCATGATCGGCTCGTTGTTGTTTGCGGCCTTTGTTTCCATCGGTATTTGCGTGTCGGCGAGACGATGAATGATCTTTAGAACACTGCGGCCATTTCCATCCGGCCTCAGCTGAAATGCCACAACACTTTCAAGATATGGCGGGGTGCTGTCCTTCATTCGGTAGGAGACCTCTTCACCTCCAACCTCCGCAAGAGGTTCAGCCTCCACGAGGTCTTTGCCGGGCAACCACTGCTCTCTGAATTCCCGGATCGTAATAGCGCGCCAAACCTTTTCCGGCGGAGCATCGAGTTCGTACTCCAGAATGAGATCGGTTGCCTCATTGCCGGCAGGGATTTTTACGACAGCATCTGCATCCGGTTCCTGGTTGCTCATTGATCCATGTCCTTCAAAAGGGTTCTCAACGCATCAACGCGTTCTGGCCAATAGGCACGATATTTCGCCAGCCAGTTCGCAATAAGAGCCAGACCGTCCGGGTCGACTTCGTAGTTGACGAACCGCCCGTTCCGTTCCTGCCTTACAAGCTTGGCCTGGTGAAGGACCGCGAGGTGTTGCGACATTGCAGGTTGGCTGATCTTCATGCCTTCGCGCAATGAACTCGCATTCATGCTTCCAGTCGCCAATTTCTCAAAAATTGCGCGCCGTGTCGGGTCTGCCAAAGCTTTGAATATGTCATTTTCAATCATGACAACACATAAGCATAGACTTATGTAATATGCAAGCACGTCTGTTCCGGTGCGTTTCAGGGTGCGAGCCCGGCACGTGAGGCGTCGTTTTGGTGCCCCGTGAGAATGCAGCGAACGCAGGAGTTTGGCCTATGACGCAAGATTGATCAAGCACAGCAATGGCAAGTAGGTGCCGTTTCCGGAGGCGTTGGACAATGCTCGCCAAAGCTTGCAACACCAGCCTTATCATCACCACGAAGTTTTGATTGGTTTGGCGCGCGAATTTGCGGTGCATTGCAACCGTTCAATAATTTATCTGGAGTCGATGATGTCTAAAACTACTCTTGCAGCGATGGTTGGCGCTGGTCTTATGGTCGCCAATGCGGGGACCGCGCTGGCGGAAGACAGCACGCTTGTCAGGGTTTCAAGCCCACATTCTGTTTCGGAAACGATCGACAAGTTGAGTGCCGCGGTCGAGAACGCCGGTGCCAAGGTCTTTGCACGCATTGATCATGCCAAAGGCGGCAAGAGTGTCGACATGGAGATACCCGACAACGAGGTTCTTATTTTTGGTAATCCGAAGCTCGGAACGCCAGTTATTCGCGACGCGCAGGCAGCCGGCCTTGATTTGCCTATCCGCGTGTCAGCAATCGAAACACCTGATGGAACCATCATTTTGTATCGCTCACCGGTTGCCTTCGCCGGTGCGCACGGTCTGCCGGAAGATCATCCGTCCGTCGTCGCCATGACCGGTGCGCTCAAAAAACTGACGTCAAAGGCGGCAGAATAGCGGTCTGAAACACTCTGCAATGCCAGACATCCGCCTGCCTTCAAACGCAGGCGGGTGCGTATAGCGGGACACGTTCTTTGCTGTGCTCGATTGCAAGCCAATGATCGGGCCCAAGCATCCGCCAATGTCTTCCCGCAACACTGTTTCCTTGCTTCGAGTTCGTTGTTGCAAGAAAAGCTTAGGCGGCTAAATTCCTAGGTCCTGGTTGTTTGCGCGTAATACCCTTTCAGAACCGATCTCCACATCTTGCCCGACGGCAATTGTGCCCGCCTTTAGAACTCTGGCATAAACGCCAAAGTCGACCTCAAAATCACGAGCGATCGACTTCAATATTCGAGGGTCGAATTCCAGATCCTCCTGCTCAGCTGTCACCATTCTGCACCGTTCTGTTTTGTGAGTGATCAGCAGTCGTGTGTCGCCGATCGTCAGGACGCTTCCCACAAGGTCACTTGCGCTCAGATGACCAATATCTTCCAGAATGACGTTGGCCCGAAATCGGCGCACGTCTATCTTGGAACCCGGCAGGGACTTTTGCAGTTTCTCAAGGTCTGAGGAAAGCAGCAGGTGAACCGGGCTGTCGTCAAAATGCGATTGCTCTGTTTCACGACGAATTTTCACCGGCTGTCCAAGGCATTCAGAAAGGCGGTGATCGATGTCATCTGCCGCGACGTCGATCGCTCGCCCGTCCGGGAATTCAACTGTCGGTGCGTCACCCTTCGTGACTGCGCGCAAAGACAGAAGATTGTCGATCCGCGTGAACCTTCGTGTGTTTTTGCCGCTGCCGAATTTACCGGTTTCATCGATGATGGCGTATTGGCGGTCGCCGACAACACCTCTTTCATCAATTGCGAGAGATTGGCGCTGTTCGCCCAGAAGGGATTTGACCGGATATCGCCAAAGCGCCTGAATTCTCACATCTGACCTCTTCGGGAAATTGAACTCTTTTTGCCGCTCACGGTGAGCTGAAGGAGATGGTGACGTAGATTGCATAGAGAAGTCCAGGAGATTGCAACCCTGGCAGTCAGATGTAGGGGATCTCCAGTGCATATCTTGCCATTGTAAAGGGGCGAGGTTGAAGGACCTCCACTTTGATAATCTGCTGTCAATCTGAGGGGATTGACATTCAGTCGGTTTCATCAGATATTTCTGTCATGACAGAAATTGCCGACATATCTGAAAACTCCTCGAAGGAAAAGTTCATCCTTTATTGGGGAGACATGGGTAGCCAATGGGGCGTTAATCGCTCTGTAGCGCAGATCCACGCGTTACTCTATCTCAGCGCAGGACCTTTGAATGCTGAGCAGATTTCAGAGGAACTCGGCATTGCCCGATCTAATGTGTCCAACTCTCTGAAGGAACTTGTCGGCTGGCGCCTCATTCAACGGGTTCCGGTTGCTGGCGACAGGAGAGAGCATTTTGTCGCCGAGACCGACGTATGGGAAATGGCGCTACTGATCGCAAGGGGGCGCAAGGAACGGGAAATCGACCCAGCTATCCGTGCAATTGAAATCTGCGTCGACCAGGCGGGTGGAGAAACAGGTCTTGACCCTGTGGCCTTGAAACGCATGCAGGAAATGCATGACTTCTTGACAACGGCTGACCGGTGGTCAGCTCAAATGCTGAGTGTTCCCAAATCGAAACTCGCCACTTTGATGAAGATGGGTGACAAAATCTTTTCACTCTTGAAGATTGGCGGCAAGTCCAAGAGTTAGCCGTTCTTTTTATTTAGATAGTTATTTCTCTTTATACAGAAATAACGGACACAACAGGAGGGAGTGCATAAAGTGAGGAAGGACAACTCAGCTTTACGCGATGTGGCAAACCCGATGCCGAAAACGTATCAGGATCGTCGCTTTAGCGACCTTCTGGGCGACGCGGCCTGGTCTGCACTTCCATCTTCGGTCAAACGCCGATTTGGCAAACGGCTCAGCAACGGCGCGAGTGTCGTCTACCAGGGGCGGGTGGTCTCGATCCGAATGAACCTTGTCGGGCGATTGCTGGCCCAGGTTGCGCGTTTGGTAGGTGGTCCGCTGCCCTTCGACCTGTCGTCGGCCAATCAACCCGCGGTCGTGTCGGTAACCGAAGACATTGCAGGTGATGGTCAGTTCTGGGTCCGTCAATATGGACGCGCCGCTGGCTTTCCTCAGGTCATTCACAGCTCGAAGCGTTTTGGCGGACCGACAGGCATCGAAGAATACATTGGGGCAGGGATCGGGATCGCCTTACAGGTAAGTGCCTCCAAAGAGGGGCTCATTTTTGAAAGCGATCATTACTTTGTGCAGTTAGGTGCAGCACGTTTGTGCCTGCCGGTCTGGTTTGCGCCCGGCAAGCTGACCATCACCCACCGTGATCTTGGAAAGAAGAGTTTCGTGTTTTCGCTGTCTTTGAAGAGCCGTCTGTTCGGTGAGCTGATCCAGCAGGACGCGCTATTTCATGATATGGAGGACGACTGATGGACAGTCCCTTGCTCTGGTCTTTGATTTCCGTTCAGATTTTCATGGGTGGTTTCGACACGATTGTGCATCACGAAGGCAGCGAGCGGCTGGCCTGGCGCACATCCCAGAAAACGGAATTGCGTTTGCACAGTATCCGCAATTTCTTCTACGCAATAATCTTCCTGTGTTTCGGTTGGACCGAGCCACATGGATTTTTCACAGTGGCCCTGTCGTTCATTCTCTTCCTTGAAGTGCTGATAACGCTTTGGGACTTTGTCGAAGAGGATCTGACGCGCAAACTGCCGTGGACCGAGCGCATCAACCACACTTTGCTGGCATTGAACTACGGTGCAATTCTAGCTCTGGCCGCGCCGGTTCTCTGGGAATGGTCATTGCGTTCCACCGCGATTTACCCAGCCAATTATGGTTGGTGGAGCGTGATGGCAACTCTGGCAGCCCTGGGGGTCGGCCTTTTCAGTGCGCGTGATTTGCTGGCGGCTACCAGAAGCGAAAGACTTGAAAGGGGGAACGCGGCTGCCCTGGCCGCAGGCCTGCCGCCGCGCCAGCATATTTTGGTCACTGGCGGGACGGGGTTTGTCGGCAGGCGGCTTGTGGAATGCCTCGTCGTTTCCGGCCATTATGTCACCGTTCTGACCCGAAATCTGAAGGGTCTTGATGAGCTTGCGCATCCCGTTCGCGTGATTACGAGCCTTGATCAAATTCACAACGCAGACCGTTTGGACGCTATCGTGAACCTTGCAGGAGAGCCTGTGGCAAACGGCCTCTGGACGGCAAGAAAACGGGCTCGGATCGTCAACTCACGGGTTAAGACCACGAAAGCACTTCAAGAGCTCATCAGACGATTGGACCGCAAACCGGCCTGTTTTGTCAGTGGATCTGCGGTTGGCTGGTACGGTCTTCGCGGAGATGAGCTTCTTACGGAAGACGCCGATCCAGATCCCGCATTCGTCCATGAAGTATGCGATCAATGGGAACGGTCAGCGGCTGCAATCGGCCAGTTAAATGTTCGTGTTGTCATCCTCCGGATCGGTCTCGTCCTTGGCGTGGAAGGTGGCATGCTCGCGAGGCTCTTGACGCCATTCGAGTTCTTCGGAGGAGGTGTGATGGGGACGGGCCGGCAATGGATGTCCTGGATCGAGCATGATGACCTGATCCGCGTCATTGTTCGTGCGATGTCTGACACCAGCTTGAGGGGTGTTGTCAATGCCACAGCGCCTGAACCCGTTCGGAACGTTGAATTCACTCAGGCACTTGCTCAAGCGCTACACCGGATCGCGTTACTGCATTTCCCCGCATGGCTTTTGTCCGGCACGCTTGGGGATATGGGCCGGGAGACCATGCTGGGAGGTCAGCGCGTTGTTCCGGCCAAACTGACAAGGTCAGGTTTCAGGTTCCGCCACCCACAAATGGAACCGATGCTGTTGGCAGTTGCCGGAGCCAGGAAACCGCGGCCAGGCAGCGTGGGTCAAGATGGCCGGTCTCCAGCGAGATCTGCACCATAGGAGAAGCTTCTTGTTGGCCTGCTGCGATAGAAGGCGTCACGGGGTGTCCGATGAGACAGCGCCTTTGGTGGGTGCGGCCATGATTTGCAGAAAAACGTGTCGTTTGGTGTGACAATGAAGTGTGACAGTGAAAACCAGGGTTTGGGTGTTTGATCCGTCGGTCCGATATTTTGCTTGTCGCAGCTGTTGAGGGCACGCTGAAATCGGTTACGCCTTGGGAGTGGCACTTACAAATCGAGCTACAAGCCGTTGCATAGGATGTCATCATATTCCGGTCGGCCAAGTGCGTCTGGCGCAGCCAGAATACGTTCCGTGACGCAGTCGCGTTGAAGCCAGCTGCCAATCCGCTTCGCCGCATCCGGGTGGTCTTCCAGAAACGCGTTGTCGTAATATACGGTACCATCCTTTGAGCCGAGCTCCATACGAAGACTCGCCAGATGAACCGCCACCAGGGCACCGGTGTTACGATCAATGATCTCAAGTGCCTTGTTCAGGTCGCCACCCGCCAGAACGATCATTGCAAGCACGCTTCCGATATCGAATTCCAGCCTAAGGCCAACGGGCCATTCCAGAAGGCGGCCCTGTTGAAGACAGGCTTCCAGAAAAGCATCGAAGAATGCATCAACCGCCTCTTTCTCGGTTTCCGGCCATACGTCGCGATAGCCTTTCAGCCTTGTCAGACAGACTTCCAGATCCAGGTAAGAGGGTGGTTGGCAGTGTCCGATCAGGTCAAAGTATTTTGGCAAAAAATATTTGAATTCAGTCTCTATCTGGTCCCTGTTGTAGCCGTGTGCGGAGTTGGTGTATTCCGACAGCAGATCGACACCGATATCCTTCAAGGGAAGGCTGGATAGTTTTGCGGCAACCTCAGGTGTCATGCATGAGGGGCAATCGCAGTAGACAATCGTCCCGGTAAGGCGGTACCGACCGAAAACCACGTAGGAATTATCGATGGCGTCTTGGAGAGGCGCTGTAATGACCGGTTCTATTTTATCCCAAAACATAACCGAAGCACTCCTTTGCGCGGTCCGCTAAAGGCTGTTTGCATGCCCGTGTAAGGTCCGGCGGCATCCCTAGGATCGCCCGATAAAGGGGATTGACCGCGCTGTGAAAGCCCGCAAACCAATCTGGGTTTCTTCGCTGTTTGCGCCTTGAGCACAATCGTTCACCGAGCGGCCGGAACGCAGATTATTATGAACGCATACCTTAACGCCAATGACTTTTCGGGTCGAGAGAACCCGGTTTCACGTTTGCGGCTAACAGCAGGCGAGGTGTCCCGATATCGTGGGTAGGCTGTGTTGTGCGCTAACACGCACGGGTGACGCTTGCGCGTGCAACGGAAGAAAACGTCGCAAGGGCTTTTTCTTTGTCGTTCCGGTATATGACCGTCGCCCCTTCGATTTCAGAGCCGGAAACGGTGATGGCCCGCTGTCCCTTCGTATCATCAACATCGATCGTGAAGGCGATTGCCGCGCCTGGGGCAAGATCTGAAATGCTCAGTTCGATCTTTGTCTGGCCGTCCAGCACATCGGGTACTTTTGCCAGAGCATCGGCCCCCTCGATCAGTTCGAACGGTTGGAACACTTCGACGCCGGCCCCTTGGTTCGTGACGTCAAAAATCAGACCAGCCGAAGACGTTGCAAGGTCAAGTGTGATGGATGAATTGGTTATGGAACACACTCCGATGTTTTCGAACCGAAACGCGTCCTTGGGAGCGCCTTCTTTAAAATCGACGCGCAAATCGGCTTGGGCGGCACTCGACAACAAGAGCGCAGCGGTTGCAATCGACGTTACCGCGAGGTGCTTTGTGAAATTCATGACGGCCTCCAGCATAAAACAAACAATGCTCGAGATACGTCCCGCTGCTGAAAGCGGATCATCGCATAGCCACCGGTATTGGCATAGTTGCCGCTCGTAACCTTACGGGTTGAGAACGATCACCTTGGTCTGGCCACCATTGCAGGTGTAACAGCAGCTTGAGCAACGGTTCCGGTTCTTGTAACCGACGCCCCAATAAAGGTTCGACCGGTTGCGAACCCAGGCGCCGTAGCAGATCTTCTCGCCGCTCCGGCACGAGATGCTGATCGTTTTGACGGAGTAATCGTCGAGCACGTAAATCTTGTTGTTGCCGGGCCAGACATGTCCGCGCCGGCTGTCTGAATAAAGTTCAACATCCACGATTTTTGAATGCTTGCTTTCAAATCGCCACATCAGCGTTTCTGCCGAAACAGGTACAACGCCGGTGACGAGATAAACAAATGAGAACACCAAAAAAGCGGCGCTCACCAGCCCCTTGCGCATATTATCCCCCCAATGAAACCTCACCGGCAGTTTTAGTTTCTTTCGTGCCGGCGCAGTTCAAGAGTATGAGGTTATTCAAAGGCTAACGCAAGGGAATGAACTGACTGCAGCGGTCTGAACAGCAGGTTCAAAGCATGCGGTGTGACAATATATGGCAATCATTTTTACCCTGTTTTGTGCGGTACGGGCTTAGGCTGCAATCAGTCAATGAGGATTAGAGCCTTTGTCTTCAGCTGTCAGATTGCTTGTAAGAGCTGATGATGCAGGATCGTGCCTGGCATCAAATGAGGGGTGCCTTGATGCCTGCCTCAACGGGATTGCCCGCAGCGTTGAGGTCATGATGCCATGTGCATGGATTCCGCACGCCGCCGAAATTTTCAATCAGCGGCCTCAGATTGACATCGGCATCCACCTGACGCTCACAAGCGAGTGGGATCGCATCAAGTGGCGTCCCCTGACGGCCGCCAGGAGCCTTGTCGATAGTTCCGGGAATTTCCATCCGCTTCTGTCACCGCGGGCAAGGGACGAACGCTGCGCCTTGCAAGATGTTGATTGGTGTTTCGACGAGGTCGTTGCAGAATTTCGAGCGCAAATCGAACTGGGCGTACGTACGTTTCGCAGCGCAAGTCACGTCAGTGCTCATATGGTCAGGCATTTTGCAGACTTTGATCCCCGGTTCAGTGAAATCGTGAGCGGCCTTTGCGAGGAGTTCGGCTTGAAGGATGATGCGTTCGGACACGGGCTTCCACGCTTTCAAGGGTATCCCCCGACACCGCGCATGACTGATGATCGTGTATCGGCGTTTTGCGAGAACTTGGCAGGATTGAGTGCGGGCACTTACATATTTATCGATCATCCAGCCGTTCAATCCGATGAACTCGGCTTGTTGGGGCATCGTGGTTATGAGGACGTCGATCAGGACAGAAGGACGTGCCTTGAAACGCTGAAAAGCCCTCTTGTCCGTGAAACGATCCAAAGACTGGGAACTGACTTGATCAGCTACCGTGATCTCTAGGTTTTTTAATGGTGCCTGCTTTCTTGCAGTCTAATGCCGTGCCTTGGCAAAGGCCGTCGTTTGATAGCCCCATAGACCAGCACAAGTTTTCTGGAAAAGGGATATTCGCCGTCAGTTTGAACCGAGACAAAACGGAGCGAAATTCAGTCTGTTGTCTGGAGCCAGTCCCGAAAAGCTGCCACTGGCCGGGTCAGCGTTCGAGCAGGTGATCGGGCAAACCAGTAACCGGTCTCCAGCTCAAGCACCTTCCAGTCCGGCATGATCAAATGCCCGGCTTCAAGTTCCTGCGAGACAAACCGCCTGTCGATCACGATAGCTCCCATTCCTGCTATGGCAGCCTGGATGGCAAGGTCCCGGCTTTGCAGGACCATTCCGGAATTCAGATCCGGGTGGCTTAGGCCGGCAGCATCCAGCCAGATTGTCCAATCGTTGCGTCTGGACGCGCTGTGGAGCAGCCTCAATTTGAGCAGAATGTCCGGATCGGCCGGATCCTTGCCGCTTAACAGGGCAGGTGCAAGGGCAACCGCCAAATGCTCTTGCCAAAGCAGGTGGCTTTCAACGCTGGGCCAGTTGCCGGTTCCCAGCCGAATGGCACAATCGTAGTTCTCGCGGTCGAGATCGACCATGCGCGTTGAGGCCGACAGCAGCAGCTCAACATCCGGTTGGCTCGCCTGAAAGGAGGGCAAACGCGGGATTAGCCAACGGGTAGCGAATGTCGAAACCGTGCTGATCCTGAGTTCGGTACGTCCACGCCGCTTGAAACTGTCGACGGCCTCTTCAATGCGGTCGAACGCATCACCAAGGCTCAGTGCAAGCCGTTGCCCTTCCTCCGTCAGTGTCAGGCCGCGCCCATCCCGATTGACGAGTGTCGCGCCAAGCTCACTCTCAAGCTTGCGCATCAGGTGTGACAATGCGGAGGGAGAGACACCGAGTTTTTCCGCTGCCATAGCGGCGCGGCCATGGCGGGCCAACAGGGAAAAGGCGTGAAGTGCGCGCAGGGACGCCATGAGCGGTTGAACTCCGTCGTTGAGTTTTCCTCAATCTAACGAAGTTGGCACCTGACCACCAGAGCCGCAGATCAGGCTTGTGCCAGAGCACCCAGGACGGATTTTAAGAATCCGGTCAGATCATCGGTAGCGAAGTCCACGTGCGGATAGGGATCGCCTTCCATGTCCCAACTTTCGCGAAAGAGTTCCCTGGAACCGGTTGGCACGATCAGTGTCGTGCACATGCCGAGTTGGTGCGGCACTTTCAGGTTCTTTGAAAGGTCCTCGAACATGGCTGAGCGGGCAGACGACACGCCGGTTCGCTCCAGAAACTTGTCGTAGGTTTCCCGGTTTGGTTTCGGAATCAGGTCCGCTGACACAATGTCGAAGATATCTTCAAAATGATCGGAAATGCCAAGTGCAGCTGCGGTTCGCTCCGCATGCGGGCGGTCGCCATTGGTGAAAATGAACTTCTTGCCCGGCAAGGCTTCAATCGCGCCACCGAGTTCTGGGTTCGGCGCCAGGTTTGAATAATCAATGTCATGAACGAAGCGGAGATAGGCATCAGGGTCGATGCTGTGCTCGCTCATCAGGCCACGCAGCGTCGTTCCATGTGCGTGATAAAGCGCTTTCTGGTGCGCCATCGCCTCCTCACGCGGAAGTCCCAGCAGGTCTTGAACAAACTGCGCGATCTGTTCGTTGATCTGCGAGAACAGGTCCGCATCATGGGGATAAAGCGTGTTATCGAGATCAAAGATCCAGGCTTCGACTCCCTGAAAGAGGCGGAGGTCATGACGGTGCGCGTGCGGGCCCTCATGGGGCAGGGGGCGTTTTCCCGTCACGGTTTGATCAACGTTCCGGCGCCGCCATCTGTGAACAGCTCCAGAAGCACAGCATGCGAAACCTTGCCGTTCAGAATCACAACCCCTTCCACGCCCCGGTCGAGCGCTTCAATGCAGGTTTCGACCTTGGGTATCATGCCGCCTGAAATCGTGCCGTCGGCGATCAACGCCCGAGCATTGGCGACCGTCAGCTGTTTGATAAGCTTGCCGTCCTTGTCGAGAACGCCCGGCACATCTGTCAGGAACAGCAGACGCGTGGCATTCAGCGCCCCGGCGATAGCACCGGCTGCGGTGTCGGCATTGATGTTGTAGGTTTCTCCGTCCTCACCCGGGGCAACCGGTGCTATGACCGGAATGATATCTTCCTTCAGAACCAGCCTGAGTACTGTCGGATTCACATTGGCCGGTTCGCCGACAAAACCCAGATCCACAACGCTTTCGATATTGCTGTCGGGATCGACCACGGTTCGCTGCAGTTTGCGCGCCGTTACGAGATTTCCGTCCTTGCCGCATAATCCGACGGCCCGGCCACCCTCGGAGTTGATCATTTGAACGATTTCTTTGTTGATGGCACCGGCGAGCACCATTTCAACAACTTCAACCGTTGCCTTGTCGGTGACCCTCAGGCCGCCCTTGAATTCGCTGACGATGTTGAGCCTTTGCAGCATCTTGCCGATCTGCGGGCCGCCCCCATGAACCACGACCGGATTGACGCCTGATTGGCGCAGCAATGTAATGTCGCGCGCAAACGCCTGGCCCAACTCGGGATCACCCATGGCGTGGCCGCCATATTTCACGACAACGGTCTTGTTGTCGTAGCGCTGCATATAGGGCAGCGCGTGAGCAATGATATGAGCGCGATTGGCGGTTTCGGGGGTGGTCATAGGTGTGGAATACTCAACAACTTCTCGGAACGGAACGCGAAGGATCCCTGCTATAGCTGGTTTGCCGGGTGTTCACAATCTCCAGCTCCGCGTGCTTGGCGGCACAATCGTGCTGTTACTATTGATTGGCCAGCAGGCAGAGTTCGGCGCGCAGCTCATCGACCCCGTGGTTCTTCTCTGAAGATGTGGCGATGATCTGCGGGTGCGCGGCAACGCGTTTTGCAAGGGCGGCCTGGGTGTCGGCGATCAGACGTTTCAGCTGTGGAGGCTTGATCTTGTCAGCCTTGGTCAGAACCACCTGATAGACAACAGCTGCCTTGTCGAGCAGGTCCATCGCTTCAAGGTCGTTTTTCTTGATGCCGTGGCGGCTGTCGATCAACAGGATGACCCGGCGAAGGTTAGGGCGGCCCCTGAGGTAGGAAAACACGAGTTGGGTCCAGGCTTCGACAAGCTCCTTGGGCGCTTGGGCATAACCATAGCCGGGCATGTCGACGATCGTCAGTGGTGTGTCCGGCGCGACAAAGAAGTTCAGCATCTGGGTTCGCCCGGGCGTCGACGATGTCCGTGCCAGTCCCTTTCGCCCCGTCAGGGCGTTGATCAGGCTGGATTTGCCCACATTGGAGCGTCCTGCAAATGCAATTTCCGCTTCCGCCGCATCCGGCAGATTGGCCATGTCGGTTACGCTGGTCAGAAACTCCCAGGGGCGAGCAAAAAGCAATCTGCCCGCCTCCAGATCTTCAGGAGAAAAGTCTTGATCGTCTGTCATGACCGGCCTTCTACCCTGCTTCAGCTTTCACGTCGAGATCACCTTCTGGCTCGCACTCAGCGCGTTCGAGGGCGGCAATGTCGGCACCCCAGATGGCTCTCAGATGCCGGCTGACCTTGGCTATTGGCCAATTCCACCAGGCAATTTCCAGCAGTCGCTCAATTGTTGCTTCGTCAAAGCGAAGCCTGACGACGCGTGCCGGGTTGCCTACGACGATTGCGTAGGGCGGCACATCCGATGCGACCACGGAATGGGCACCTATGATAGCGCCTGAGCAAATTGTGACACCTGGCATTACCGTGGCATTGGTGCCGAACCAGACATCGTTCTCAACAAGCGTATCACCACGCAGGTGGTCGAAAATGCTGCCCGGTTCGAATTGCTCATGCCAGGCCTCATCAAAGATGTGGAAGGGATAGGTCGAAAACCCGGTCATCGCATGGTTGGCGCCGTTCATGATGAAGGTGGTGCCCTGTGCAAGCGCGCAGAACCTGCCGATTTTCAACCGGTCACCGATGAATTCAAAATGATACCGTACGTTGCGATTCTCAAAATCGGTCGCGTCCTGTGCATCATGGTAATAGGAATAGTCGCCAACCTCGATATTCGGTCGCGTGATCGTGTTTTTAAGGAAAACCGTGTGCGGTTCGCCTTTGAATGGATGAAGTGTATCAGGGGATGGGCCGTGCATGTGACCTCCAATTGGCAAGATTCAAGGGAAGAGAGAACTGCGCTGATTGCGCGGACGACCTGCCGGCCGGCGACTTCGCCTTGTTGGTCAGGTCTTGCTTCATCGGATCATTGGTCGATGCACTCCTCTAAGAACAAAAAAGGCCCCGCCAGTTGGCGAGGCCTTGGTGTTTAGCAGTTCAACCAGGACTTGTCAGCCCCTCTAGCTCTTGTCGTTTGCGGCCGGTTTCTTTTTCTTGAACATGGCGCCGAGATTGTCCCAAAGCTCAACTTTGGCACCTTGCCGGCGCATGATCACATATTGCTGGGCAATCGAGAGCGAGTTGTTCCAGGCCCAGTAGATCACCAGTCCGGCTGGGAAAGATGCCAGCATGAAAGTGAACACGACAGGCATCCAGGTGAAGATCATCTGCTGAGTGGGATCGGGCGGAGCCGGGTTCATTTTCATCTGGACGAACATGGTGATGCCCATGATCAGCGGCCACACGCCGAGCATAAGCAGTTGCGGTGGGTCCCAGGGGATCAGTCCGAAGAGATTGAAAAGTGAGGTCGGATCTGGCGCCGAAAGATCCTGGATCCAGCCGAAGAAGGGCGCATGGCGCATTTCGATCGTGACGAACAGGACCTTGTAGAGCGCAAAGAAGACGGGGATCTGAATCAGGATCGGCAGACAGCCTGCCAACGGGTTGATCTTTTCCTGCTTGTAGAGCTCCATTAATGCCTGCTGCTGCTTTTGACGGTCGTCCGCGTATTTTTCGCGTATTTCGGTCATCTGCGGCTGAACAAGTTTCATCTTGCTCATCGACACGTAGGACTTGTTGGCGAGCGGGAAGAAGACCAGTTTGATCAACACCGTCACCACGAGAATGGCCACACCGAAGTTGCCGATCAGGTGGAAGAAGTAGTCGATGGCAAAGAACATCGGCTTGGTCAGAAAGTAGAACCAGCCCCAGTCGATCAGAAGTTCGAACTGCTTGATGCTGAGGGCTTCCTCGTAAGCATCCAGGAGCTTGGTCTCCTTGGCACCTGCAAAGAGATAGGAGCTGGTTTCTCCGCTGCCACCTGCGGCAACAACCACGCCATTGCCGAGATAGTCGGCCTGGAAATTTCCGGTCGCTGCCGAATGGCTGAAGCCGGGTTGGAATTCCTGACCCGGAACGGGAATCAGTGTTGCGGCCCAGTATTTGTCGGTGATGCCGAGCCAACCCTGGTCGACTTTGGCCGGGCGGACAGAGCCTTCGTCTTCAAGGTCGGAATAATCGACTTCCTGAAGGCCTTCTTCACCGAAGACCCCGAGAAGCCCCTCATGCAGGATCCAGATGCCGCTGGTTTCCGGAATGCCGTTGCGGGCAATCAATCCATACGGATAGAGCGTGACCTCGTTTGACGAGGCGTTCTCAACGGATTGATCGACGGTGAACATGTAGTTCTCGTCGACCGAATAGGTCCGCTTGAAGGTCAGGCCTTCGCCATTGTCCCAGGACAGCGTAAGAGGCGTGGTTGGCGTGAGGGATGCAGAGCCTTCAACGGACCAGAGCGTGTCAGGTCCCGGGAGTGTGACCTCGGCACCCGGATCGGCGACCCAGCCGTAGTCGGTGTAATAAGGCGTGGGGCTGCCCTTGGGCGAAAACAGCACAATGGTTGGGCTGCTCTTGTCGACTGTCTCGTGATAGTCCTTCAAACGCAGGTCATCCAGCCGGCCGCCGGTCAGACTGATCGATCCTTCAAGGCGGGGCGTGTCGATGACCACGCGCTGGGAAGCGGCAAGGGCCTGGTCGCGATTGGCGAAATTGACCTGCCCGCCCGCTGTTTGACCCGGCGCAGTGGTTCCGGCGCCTGGGGTGGCCGTTGACGGTTGCGGTGCATCCGGATTGACTCCGGTCGCTGCCGTCTGGCTTGTGCCTTGCGCGCGCTGCTGGGCCTCAAGGTCTGCCTGTTGGCGTTCTTGATAAGGCACGGCGATGAACATCTGCCAGCCAATCAGAACAATCAGGGACAGAACGACCGCGAGAATCGTATTTCGGTTATCTGACGTCAACTGGAGTTACCCCTGTTTCCTGCGCGATGTCGTTTGCGCTTGCTTTGGTCCCCGGCGCGGCTTTCCCCGTCCGCGTGGCGTCCCCGGATCCAAGACTTGGCCTAGGCCAGATTTAAGGTCTGCAACGAGATTTTGAAAGGGAAGAGTGAGCGCACTTGAGCGTGCAACCAGCACAAAATCGGCGTTTTGCGGAATTTCTTTGGTGTCGAGCTCGGCAATGGCCGCCCTGAGGCGCCTTTTGATCCGGCTGCGTGCGACGGAATTACCGGTCTTCTTCGTGACCGTGTAGCCCACACGCGGTGCATCATTGCTCTTTCGCTCCAGCCCCTGAACGACAAAAGCGCGCCGACCCAGCCGGCCGCCTTTGGCGACCGCCAGGAATTCGGAGCGCTTTTTAAGTGTGTCCATAGCCGCGGATTGGTGTTGGCAGACGCCGCCAACCCGGCGCGCTGCGGGCAGGGCGCCGATTAAGCGCTAAGGCTCTTGCGGCCCTTTGCGCGGCGGCGAGCAAGCACCTGACGACCGTTTTTGGTGGCCATACGTGCGCGGAAGCCGTGGCGGCGCTTGCGGACAAGACGGCTCGGTTGATACGTACGCTTCATTGTTCTTCCCCGCGCTGCTTACTGCGCGGCCCTTGTTCATTTATAAATTCTATGGAGGAAGCACTCGAAGCGCTTGAAGAGCGCGGCTCTATAAGCCTTGGGTCCGAATGCATGTCCCGATCGAGCGCGCTTATACGGTCCATGCAGCCGCAAGTCAACTTTGCGTGTCAAAATTCTGAAGAAATTCACCCGATCACGTACAGGTGAACCGAAGGCGGGAAAGCGTCACTTATCGGTGATCCACGCTTCTTTTTAGAAGATTTAAGGTACATCTGCATATTTGTAACAAGTCACGGGCAAGCGCCCAGCAAAAAAGATAAAGCAGGAACAGGTATGTCGGGGGACGAGGCCAAAACCATGACAGCAGAAAAGGACCAGGACCCGCCAGTCGTTTCAACGGCGGATCGTTCTGTGTTCGCGTCCGTCAAGAGATGGCTTCCGGTTGCCGTGCTCGTTGGACTGATGGTGCTGGCATTTTCGCAAGGGCTGCACAAGCAGTTGACCTTGTCCAACCTGATCATGGAGCGACAGGAACTTGCGGCCTTCGTCGACCAGAACATCGTTCTGGCGATTCTCGCCTATGTCGCGATCTACACCATTGCTGTTGCACTTTCCTTTCCCGGTGCATCGCTCCTGACGATTGCCGGTGGCTTTCTGTTCGGCTGGATAGTCGGTGGCTTTGCAACGGTCTTTGGCGCCACGATCGGTGCCTGCGCGCTGTTTCTCGTGGCCCGTTCATCGATCGGCGAGGTTCTGACCAAACGTGCAGGGCCGTTCTTGTCGAAACTTGCCGAAGGGTTTCGCAAGGACGCCTTCAACTATCTCCTGTTCCTGCGGCTGACACCCCTTTTCCCCTTCTGGCTTGTCAATATTGCGCCGGCGATCTTTCAGATGGCTTTGCCGTCTTACGCGCTGGCGACCTTTATTGGTATCGTTCCGGGCACTTTTGCCTTCGCCTTTATCGGGTCCGGGCTCGACAGTGTCATCGAAGCCCAGGAGGCTGCGGATCCCGGCTGTGCAGCTGCCGGCACATGCCAGGTCGATATTTCCGCACTCGTGACACCGCAGTTGCTTGCCGCCTTTTTCGCCCTCGGACTGGCCAGCCTCATTCCCGTTGTCATGAAGAAATTGCGCGGGCGGTGAGAAAGCGGATCCCGGATGAAAAACCGAGCCAGGCCTTTCGGGCATGCCGACCAGATCGTGCCGAGCACCAAGTACACGGCTTGATCCCTCCCACCCTAGCCAGGGCAATAAAAACTCAATTAAATGGATACTGATATGGCGAATGTGCTGACCCCGGATATTTGTGTGATCGGTGCCGGTTCCGGTGGCCTGTCGGTTGCGGCCGCTGCAGCTGCATTCGGGGTCGACGTTGTTCTCATCGAAAAGGGCCTGATGGGCGGTGATTGCCTGAACTATGGCTGCGTACCGTCAAAGGCGCTGATTGCCGCCGGCAAGGCGGCGCAGGCAAACGTCAAGGGCGAAAAATTTGGCGTCCATGCAGGCACACCACCGACCATTGAGTTTGCCGAGGCAAACGATCATGTCCGCAATGTCATCGCCGCAATCGAGCCTCACGATTCGCAAGAAAGGTTCGAGGGCCTGGGTGTGACGGTTCTGCGCGACGAGGCAAGATTTACTGCGCCCGACACAGTTGTTTCAGGGGAGACGGAAATCAAGGCACGCCGTTTTGTGGTGGCAACCGGCTCAAGCGCGCTTGTTCCTCCGATCCCCGGCCTGGACGGCGTCCCCTACCTGACCAATGAGACGCTTTTCGAGTTGCGCGAAAAGCCGGATCACCTCGTCATAATCGGCGGCGGCCCGATCGGGTTGGAAATGGCCCAGGCGCACAGGCGGCTGGGCGCGAAGGTGACTGTCTTTGAGGCCGCAAAAGCTCTTGGCAAGGATGATGCGGAACTTGCCGGGGTCGTGCTGGCGCAGCTGAAAAGCGACGGTGTCGAAATCCTGGAAGAAACCGGCGTTGAAGCAGTTTCCGAAACGGACGCTGGTGTGACGGTGAAAGGCAAGACCAAATCGGGTGAGGAGATCGAGGTTTCGGCTAGCCACTTGCTGGTTGCCGCTGGTCGCCGTCCGAATGTCGACAATCTTGGATTGGAGCAGGCAGGTATCGACTTTGACCGGCGCGGCATCAAGGTTGACAAGGGACTGCGCACGACCAACCGCAAGGTCTATGCAATCGGTGATGTTGCCGGTGGACTGCAATTCACCCATGTGGCGGGATATCAGGCCGGTCTTGTCATTCGGTCTATCCTCTTCAGGTTGCCGATTGCCATGAACGATGATGTTGTTCCGTGGGTTACCTACACCTCTCCGGAACTTGGTCATGTCGGTCTCAGCGAAGCTGACGCGCTCAAGAAGCATGGCGACAAGATCAAAGTGCTCACGGCGGAATATGACCGCAATGACCGGGCTCTTGCCGAAGGGGAGACGATCGGAAAGCTCAAGCTGATTGCCGGACCCGGCGGGCGGCTGCTGGGTGCCGATATCGTCGGTGCTCAGGCCGGGGAAATCGTCAACCTCCTTTCGCTGGCTGTGTCAAAAAAGATGGCGATGAAAGATCTTGCCGGGTTTATCTCACCTTATCCGACCCTGGGAGAGCTGGTGCGCCGCGCCGCAATTTCCTACTATGCGGATGCACCGAAAAATGTTTGGGTGCGCCGCGCAATCGGTTTGCTGCGCAAATTTGGATAGTCGATTGCTGCAAGGGCCGCGTATTGGCCGACGAGTTTGGGAAGATCAGACATGAAGCATGAGGGCGCACCGCAAGGGTCGGTTGTCCCATCCAAAGATGAAGCCGGCTCCTCCGGCCAGAGCGATCTTGTCGGTCGCTATATGTTCGGTGGCCTTTCGGGCAAGCTGTTGATGATGACGGTGCTGTTCGTCATGCTTGCCGAGGTATTCATCTATGTTCCGTCGATAGCAAACTTCCGCAACACCTGGCTGATGGATCGCTTGACGACCGCGGGCGTGGCCGCCTCCGTTCTGGCGGAGACCAACACAATCGCGCCGCGGCTTCAGGAAGAGCTCTTGCGCACCACGGGCGCCGTTGCGATCTCGCTTGACCAGGGAACGCGCCGCAGCCTGATTGCCATGAGCGACGTGCCCGGTGACGTCGATGTTGTCATCGATATGGCCAACGTGACCCCCTGGGCATCCATTGTGGGCAGTTTCGAGGTGCTCTTCTATCGCGGCAACGGTGTCATGCGGGTGATTGGCGCCGGGCAGATGGGGCACACCGAGCGTGTCGACGTCGTGCTGCCGATTGCGCTTCTTCAACAGGACATGCTGGCCTTTTCCGGGCGCATTTTGGCGTTGTCCCTGGTGATCTCCGTTATCACGGCAAGCCTTGTCTACATCACGCTGCGTGCACTCTTCATCAGGCCGCTGCGCCGGCTGACGCGGTCCATGGAACGCTTTGCTGAAAGTCCTGAAGACAGTTCGCGCATCATGCGCATTTCAGGCCGTCGCGACGAACTTGGGGACGCGGAAATCCGCCTTGCCGCCATGGAAGAGGCCCTTTCAAGGGCGTTGCACCAAAAGCAGCGTCTTGCCGATCTTGGTCTCGCGGTTTCCAAGATCAATCACGACCTGAGAAACCTTCTGGCCTCCGCGCAATTGTTCCTGGAACGCCTGGAACATGTACCCGACCCGACGGTCAGCCGACTTGCTCCAAAGATCCTGGCAACGCTTGACCGCGCCGTCGGTTACACGCAGGCCGTCATGTCTTACGGCAAGGCCCAGGAAAGCGCTCCGCAACGCAGGCTCCTTGCGTTGCAGCGGGTAGGGGACGATGTCGCCGACGTGCTTGGTCTGGTGGATCATGAGAACGTGGCCTTTGAAAACAAGGTGCCGGTCGAAATCGAGATCGACGCGGATCCTGAGCAGATTTTCCGTGTTCTTCTCAACCTTGTTCGCAATGCAGTTCAGGCCCTGGAAACCGAAAAAGACGAAACGCTGGTACGGCGGATCACGCTGGAAGCCGAGCGCAGGGGAACATGCGTTCATGTGACCGTATCCGACACCGGCCCCGGCATCCCGGACAACATCAAATCGGCGCTCTTCAAGGCATTTCACTCCGGGTCCAAGCAGGGTGGCATCGGGCTTGGCCTGGCTATCGTTGCGGAGCTCCTGAAGGCACACGGCGGCAAGATCAAACTCGATGACACAAGGCCCGGCACCTGTTTCTGTCTTGAAGTGCCCGATCGTGCAATCTGAGGCGCAGGCTGTGTACAATCCCTGGCTTCAAGCGGTGGATCGAAGGAAATCAAGGGCTTTGCTTGGGATGTGACAATTCCTTGAAAAAAAGTTCAAAAAGTTCCTTGCATTCCCCGCCTGTCCGCAGTAGGTAAGCGCCCTGTCCGGGGCACACAAAGCGGCCCTGAACACCGCAAGACGATCATCTGAAAATGCCAGTCTGGCCGATGATACGATCTTCGCCCTATAAGCACCGGTAGCTCAGCTGGATAGAGCACCAGACTACGAATCTGGGGGTCGGGGGTTCGAATCCTCCCCGGTGCGCCATATTTCCCATGTTGAACGTCAGACGAAATTGACCTTCGCGTCATAAACTGAGTCAGCGTCCCCATTTTGCTTCCGCGGACTGTGTCGATTGATCTGACTTCCCATTCAGAAAATCAGGTCTGATTTGCAGGTTCAGACGGCGAAACCGCCTGTTCTGCTGATCTGCCACGTGGTGAACGCGGGAGGGGGCGAGGCAATGCTATTCGACAAGGGTAGTGTGGCCCACAGGCGCAGCCGCGGACACGGCCCTGTCTAATGGGGTTGCCTGTAGGGAAGGGCGGCGGCTTCCCCTTGACGGCCAGGGGCGTTTGGCTTGCCCAAATCCCGCTGGCCCAAGAAGTAAGAGCGGCGGGACCATCGGCTCCGACTCAATTCATGTCGCAATGCAGAAGATGGCCGGTCAGAGCCCTTTGTGGCCCGGCTTCATGTTGTGTAATAGGCTCGTCTCAGCCCCACGGGCGCAGAAGCCCAAGGATCGCGCTGGGACGGTCGATCATGGGCGCTGCATAGGTGTTACGGTTAAGGCGTCCCAGGTGTCTTCTTGTGTTCGCGCGGCCTGCAAGCTGTCCCAGACCTCTGCCACAAAGGGGTCGGCCGCGGCCATCTCGGAGACAAGCGTGTCCCAGGCTACCCGGAGGCTGTCCAGGGTCTCGGGGCTGTAAAGGCGGACGTCCACGCCCTGTTCTGCCATTTGCTCGACGGCGGCGGCTTGTGAGTATTCCATCCGCAGGACCGAACGCATCGCGTTGGTTCTGGCCGCCATGTCGATGATCGTGCGCTGGCTGTCTGTCAGGCCGTCCCAAACGTCGCGGTTGATGACCAACTCAATCATCGTCGAGGGTTGGTGCCAGCCGGGGAAATAGTTGAAAGAAGCCACGTCCGGAAAACCAAGCGCAAGATCCACCTGGGGAAAGCTGAACTCGGTCCCGTCGATGACGCCACCTTCAAGCGATGGAAAGATCTCTCCACCTGCGATCAGCACGGTATCCGCACCCAGGCTTGCCAGCACTTCCGAGGCAAGCCCGGACCAGCGCAGCTTGAGCCCGGCAAAATCGTTGGTCCCTTCGATGGGTGAGTTGAACCAGCCGCCCGATTCCATACCGGTGAAGGTTAGTGGCATAGTCACGAGGTCAAAGCCCGCATCGTCATACATGCGCTGATTGAGCTCGAGCCCGCCGCCTTCGTAGAACCAAGCCATATAATCGAGCGCTTGCGGCCCGAACGGCATCGACGTGAAAAACGACGCAACGGGCAAGGACCCATGAAGGTAGGCCGCAGCGGTATAGCCCGCTTCGATCTTGCCGTCAGAGACCGCTTGTTGAATGTCGAACGGTGGGACAATCGCACCAGGTTCCGCCAGCTCGATCTGGATTGTCCCGCCGGAGGCTGCCTCGACCTCTGCTTCGAACTGCCGGATCGTATTGATGACGGGAAGGCTGGTCGGAAAAGCCGATTGCAGGGTGATTGTGACATCCTGCGCAAGGCTCGGCCCGCTCATGGCCATAAAGGGTAAGACAGCTAGGGCCAGTTTGGTCATCTTTGTCATGTCGTCCTCCGGGATTGGTGCGTTCGTTTTTTGAGGTGCGCAATTGTCGATGCGGCGCATTGGGTCATGCTATTTCGAAGAGCTGGCTGATGAACTGGATCTCGCCGCGGATGCCTGGATTTCTGTTCTGGATGTAACCGCGTTTGATTGTTCTTATCGTCTCGATCCCGCTCAGTGTCGTTTTGGCTGATTTCAAAGACTGAAAGCTCTGACGATACCCAAACAGCGGCTTCATAGCGGCATGATCGCTCTCGTTCCGGTTGCTCCGCGACTTTTTGTCGATCATGCTCGGCTACTGGCTGTACTATCACTGACATCTCTACCTCAAATTCGCGTCTTGAAATGAGCTTCCGCTACAACTCTAAAGATCGCAAGGGCCGGAAAAGCTGGCCTTGGCGAAACGCGCAGCATCACGCAATTTGGGCTCAGAACGGACCTTTTATGCACAAGAGAGCAGAGACTGCTTCGCGGACTTTGCTGCCGTAGGTTCAATGGTTGTTGAGGACCGGTCTCAGCCCAAAGCGGACATGACGTTTGCCGCCACAGCATCTGAGCGATCCGAAAGAGCCCGCGAAAAGCGGTCATTCGCTGCGGATGTGGTTTTGCAATCGTTTCGAACTAAAGGAGACATTATGCAGCACGCTAGACCACTGATATCCTGAGTTCCGGAATGGCTGGACAAAACCGATCCGCCAGACGTTGGTCACTTGTTACCAGTAGGTAGTCTCGCTCAATGGCCTGCGCCACAATCCAAAGGTCATTTTCATCTACTTGAAGGGTTTTGCTGGAAGCTCGATCCGACCAATCTTCCAACCATCTCGGTATGCGGCGTGACATATCTAAGTAGTGATCTGCAAGCCGAGACTTGACGTCTCCGTAGGCCTCGGAAGTGTGGCGGCCGACTTCTGCTAGCGGAAATGATCCAGCTTGAGTGAGGATTCTGCGGATATTGGAGACGTCTTGTCCAAGGCGTTGAGCCGCTTCCATTCCGTAGCGAAGCTCCGCCAAAACAATGGCTGAGAGATAGACAAGGTCAGTTTTTCCAAATGCTTGGGCACGAGCCTCAACGGCGTTGTAATTTGGGCGTCGAGGATCAAACAGTACGGACACAAAATTCGTGTCGAGAAGAATGTGGTCCATCAAGCGATAAACCTTGCAATTGCGTCATTCTCTTCATCAGGCACGGGTTTGAACACATCAAGCACCCAGCTTCCACGGTTGGTTTTTTCGTCGCTTGTTAGTCGTTCATATAGAGGAACATATCCCTTCGTATCCTCCGGTAACCAGCCTTGAAAATTATGTTGAACTGGCCGTTCATGGCCGTCAAAAAAGGTGAGTAGTTGTCGCTCGAGGCGCGGCGGAAGATCATAACCGTCTAGGATGAGCGCATCGATCCACAAAAGGAGGCTATTCAGTCTTTCGTTGTAATCATCGTTGGAGAGCAGTGTTTGCTGCTGTTGGTCAATAGCATCTTGATACTCAAGAACTGCTTCCTTGATCGCTTCAGTATCCAACTTAGTCGGCAACGGCATGCTTGAGAGCATCACGTTGGTGAAGTCGTGATCAGTTGAGTGTTCAGTGACAAATGCATTAGCTAATGGTCCATTAAGGACCGCTGCGAGCACATAAATATCATACTCAGCGGAAGGCCAAACTCCAATGAACTTCTGGGATGCCCAAAGTCCATTCTCATCAGCCGCTGCGGCAAGTCGCCAATGACCTCGAGAAACACGGCTTTTATTAATAAGGACCTTCGGCGCATCCCAAGGCCTCCCCAAAGGTCCTCGTCTGTAATTTTGAGCAGGATCTGAGTTGAGCCAAACTGGATTTCTCAGACGGTATGGAGCAAGGCTGTCGATGGGTCTATAGACCCCGCGCTTTGCCATTGGTCCCGGTTCGTCTAATACACCAGCCCTTTGAGAACGCCATTCCAGACCCCGAGCAATTTCCGCGTAGTTTCCCAGCCGTGGGTTGTCTTCAAGATATGTCCATAGTGAGGCCAGTTCCCCGATCCATAAATCACCTGTCTGTGCGGTCCGAAATACTTGGCGTGTTGACGTCACCGCGCCACAAGTAAGGAATTTCTTTCCGTCTGCATCCGACACAGCTTTCGATGTTAGTCTTACAGGTTTCGAAATGTCTGCTTTTTGTCGGCGGTCCGTTGCGATTACCAGAGCACACGGAAACGAAGCTTTTTCGAAGATTCGATCAGGTAGCGAAACCAGCTCGATGCTTTCAAAGGTGGCTGCAAGCCGCTTTCGAAGCTTTTTGTATTTGCTCTGCTGAAGTACACCGCGTGGCAACACAAAACCGAGGGCCTCCGGTGCGGCGTCTATGGCGGCGCTAAGCGCGACCATTCCTTTAGACGGCGAGGTAGTAACGGCTTTCGGATAATCATTTCTTTCAGCCTTCGAAAAGTCTTCAAATGGTGGATTGCAGAGAACGATGGTTGAGTCCGTGAGGAACTCTTCGAGTTCGTTCTGCTCAAATAGGTCTATCGAACCCACGTGCCAGCCATTGGCGTTAGGGTAATCGGCCAAAATAAGTGAAAGCGTTGCAACTTCGCACGCGAATACGTCGAGTTCAGCTCCTATCAGACGTTCCACTAAGAACTGATGACGCCGTTCTGCAGACCAACTGTGAGGCAATAGATCACGAAGTTCACGAATGGCTGCAACTAAAAATATACCAGCACCAGCAAAAGGCTCAGCAATCCTCACAGCTTTAGGGTCGAAGCGTGATAGATTGATCCGCCGGAGCACATACTCTGCAATTGACCGGGGCGTGCTATGCGTACCAAAGAGCTTTCGGGTATCAGCGGTTACCAGTGTATTTTCATAGACAAATGCAAGACTGTCCGAGGATATGTTCCGCAAAGTAATCGCGCTTCTCAATCGCGCCCAAGCTGCTGAAACATGATCTGCTTTGACATTAGCCACGTCAGCTCCAAGGAGCTTGAGACCGTAGTAGCCTTGTATTCCTTCCAAGACCGTTTCTACATCATCAGCCTCCCAACCTGCGGCCGCTGGGTGCTCTCGGTCAATGAGGATTTTTGCAGCAAGCAAACGGAAAGTTAGCCGGAAAGCTGCTTTTTCATCATCTTGATCGCTGTTCTGGGGCATTAGTAGTTCGAGGACTTCTGCCATAGTTTGGTGGAGCTTAAGCTGCACTTCTTGCTCAATCGCAGGCAGCAAGCCCAAATCGATAAAATCAGTCTGAACTGCATCGCGGGGAAGGCTTACGGATTTTGCCCGATGTAACGCCTGTGGGCTCCAAATTTCGCGATTGCGTGCGAACAGGTCGGGCAATTTCTCAACTGGCAGACGTTCGATGAGACGAGGCGCATTGCGTGCGTCCACTGCCCACACCCCAACATCTTCATCGTCAATGGAAAAAAAGATGGGAGCGCCAAGAGCTCTGTTTGCCATGATCGCGGAGGCGCTGTTCGGTTCATTCTGAACAACCCCAAATGCTGCTGACCGAAAGGATTCAGGTGTTTGAGTGAAGGCTGCAAGGGCAACCGTTCGAGTGGTCGCGCCTTGTTCGAGTACATCTGCAAAACTATAGGCATGATGCATCGCCTCGGCTTCATAGCCGATTTCACGAAGTCCACTCTTTATGGAGGCAAGCGCGTTCATCGAACCTGCACCGCACGAAACAATGGAAACTGGTCGCTTTGATCTTGTGGCGAAAATTCGGCCTCCAAAACGTCGAGATGCGGATCAAGACGCAGGAACAGGGTATCTGCGTCATCACTACCCACGCGGACCATACCCTCTGGGACTATCTCGCCGTGCTCCATGGCACGGAGAGCAAGCATGGAGCCACGCAGTGTTGGAAACGGAGCACCGGAAAAGAGATCACGCAATGCGTGGAGTAGATCTTTATGAGCTTGCAACTCAATTTTAAACTTCTCTCGCAAGACGACAGCCAACCGAAGCAACAATACTGTCTGCCAGCTATAAAGAGCTGGGCGACCCGGCCCCTGTGCTTCGACGTCTGGTGGTACAAGGTCGCGCCGTTGTGACCACTCACGCAACTGGTTGGCGGTCAAATCAGTAAGTTTCTGGACCTGTCCTGCTGCGATCATGAATAACCCTTCTCAACTGGTAGAAGTCCGTTGCCTTGCTTGAGTGGGTACAATACCCACCTTCATTTCTTAAGCGGTTATGGTGACCACTTCAAGTTCTGATGTTGAATTTAGGGAAGCTCTGGCCAGGTCACGAGGATACACAATTCCCAAAATTGGGGTCGTCTAAAGCGCGTGAATGGTTCTGGTTCGACTAGGGTCCGCTTCGAAGAAACTGCATTGCAGCATCGGAGGCTGCGATCAACGACAGCTTCGGGGCCACATCGAATGAGATTGGTAGTGCCGTCTACGAGTTTGCAAAGTCCGGTTCCTGCGCACTTCCGGCATTGATACACGGTGCAGTAATTTGCACTTTGGGCTCGAAGTGGACGTTTGTTGCACGAGACACCAATGACCGCTTTGGGCCGAAATCTACCGCGAACTCGTTATGGGTGAACGTCTGCTTCTACAACTTTTTTGGACGCAACCCGTCATTCCGCATGCGGTCCCCAAACTGTCGTTATGTAGTCGATGCTTCAGAGCCACTGGTTGCACTGCTGCATTCGCAGCGAGGCGAAGACTACCGTGTAACCAAGCAGAAGGAGTGAGTCATTCGCGTGCTGCGGACACACCGCCGCGCGCGCTTGCAGAGTGAGAATGCGGATGGCTTGCCGTGCCGGGATGAGGATCGGAGAACAGACCTTCGACGCCCATCGTGGAGAACCGCAATGTCCAGACAAAAACCCAAATCTGGCACCCGTCGCGCCTAGCTGGGTTCAAAGGCGCTGACGTAAGATCGTCTCAGTCTCAAATAGCCTCCTTTCACATAGTCCGAAGACAAAAGCAGTGTGCCTGAGAGGAGCCCGGTGAGGTGGGCGCCGATATGGGGGGGCCATTCGAGACTGCTTGAAAAGACCGAGCCAAACAGAGCTTCATATCCAGTTTTTGCGAACAGGAGGCCGAGGCCAACAAGCCATATCCGGCTGCGTGTTTCACGCCACATTGCAATCATCGTGACCATGTAAAGCGCATTCAGGATTGCCGATAAGCCACAATAGAACTGTGTCTTGAGGTCACCAAGAAACAAGACGGAAGAAACCAGGCTGCCGGAAAGAACGAAGCAACCCAATATGAGCCTGCGCGCACCACCATGCGGGGAGGTTTCATAAAGAAATCCGAGTGCGATCAGGGCACCGACATTCATGAGTAGATGCTGGTGGTCCAGGTGAACGAAATGGCCAGTCACGAGCCGCCAGACCTCTCCGTTTTCAATCAGCTCCCGGTCATAGATGAGAGCCTCAGGTTTACCGCCGAGTACAGCGAAGAAAGCCAGGCAAATCGCAGCCAGGGCGAAGGAAACCCATGGCAGCTTTGAGCCGCCATGGGAGAGAGAGGAAAGAATACCGGTCATCATGCGTTCCGACGGCGCATTTTGAGGCCGATGGTCAATGCAGAGAGTGCCAACAGCAGACCCAGGATGCCCAGTGATCCGGAGCCGCCGCCACCACCACCCGAGTGGCTTGGTTGGTTGCCCTTGAACATTGGCTTCTTCGTGTCGACACGGGTCGATTGGACCGGCTTTGACTTGCGCTCCTGTTGGGCAACCTGCTCGGTGGCAAGACGCTCTTTGTTGGTCTGGTCAATCGCAAGTTCTTCAAACCGCGCTTCTTCAACGATCAACATCGACGTATAGGGAGACAGAATTCCGTATTCCTTCGACGTGTCGACAATGGACGTTTTCAGGTCCGCGTCGGGGCCAAGAAGAGCGAGGGTCTGCATGTCCTTTTCGATTTGCGCATAGCCCCATAGACGTTCGATTTCAGGGTTGCGTTTGGCTGTTTCGGGAAAGGTGAAGCTGGTTTCGTAACTGACAGGAGACCCTGAGATTTCGCCAGTGAGTTTGAACGAAGCCTCGCCGTTTCCCCAATAGTGACCAAACAGAACCAGCTGCTCACCGCGATAGAGCGACGGATTGTTGCGCCGCCTGATATCGTTGATACGCAGCGACCCGTCCTTCTGTGTCAAATCCAGTTTCAGGCCATGGAGGGCTTCGTGCGTAACCTTTGATGTTGCCTGCAGGAGGGTGCCGACAATGTCGTCAGCATTCGAAACTCTGAGCGCAAAGCCGCCGGAAGCATCCGTCATCGGTTGAAGCAAGGGTTCATTGGCGCTGTTGCCCATGATCGCAGTGAACAGACGAACATCCTTTTGCTGCGCCAGCTCCAGGAATTTTTTGGTCTCCGTGGTGCCCACATTTGCAACGCCGTCAGTCACCAGGACAATGGCGCCCGTGCGATCGGAATCCAGGGCATCGAGACCTCTCTTCAGTCCGGCATAAAGGTTGGTGCCGCCACCGGCTTGAACGCTGTGGATGCTGTTCAGCGCATGTGTGATCTGGTCGGGGGATGCCGGAGTGAAACCGTTTGTAAGCTCAGTTGTATCGTTGTTGAAAAAGATGATCCGGAATCGGTCTTCTGGCCTTAGTTTTCCGAGCGCTTTCGCGACGCCTTCGCTCAACGTTGCGATCTTGCCTCCCATGGATCCTGACTGGTCCAGAACAAAGATCCAGTCACGCCCTTCGGTGATAGGCTTGAGATCCATCCCCGGCGTTAAAGTCAGCATGAACGTTCCGCGACCGGATGGATCTGTCTTGTAGGGCACCAGATCGACGCGCGCCGGTTGATTTTGCGCTTGCCGCCAATAGACGACGATGTCCTGATCCAGTGTCACTGGGATGCGGCTTGCCGTTGCTTCGCCCTCGTTGATGCCGGTTTCATCGATGGGCTGGGACGGTTGCAAATCCAAGTCGGCGTCTTTCGCCAGACCGTCTGCCAGGTCCGTATTACTCATGTGAATGCGCCAGCTCCCATCCTGCTCCTGTGTAATTTGAGCTCCAGGGTGCTTCGGCAGGCGAACGGCTTCGACCGGATAATCCGTCCGCAAATGCAAATCAAAACTGAACGTCCCGGTTACGGTTTGCTTGGCGGTCCAGAAGGCGAGTTTTTCCTCGTCGACGCCGCCTTCTTCGAGCGGATAAAGGTATCGGCCAATACCTGTGTCGAGTTTTGCCGGTTGGATGTAAGAGAAGCGAATATCAACGTCATCATTGCCGCGCACCGGCCAGACACTGATGTCGAAAGTCTTGTAGTCATCCTGCTCCGCAAGCGCGGTGTTCCGGCCTGCCTGTTTCTCACCTTCATAAATTTGACGGGCCTTTTCCTTGTCGACGACCTCGGCCGATACCGGTTTTCCGTCAATCCAGTAGGTAAACTCCGAAACAGCGGCCTTGTGCGGAACTGGAAACGAATAAGTCGCTTCCATGTCACTTGTGTGCGGATTGCTGAACGTTTGATTGACCGTGGTCATCACGTAACCGTCTTCCACCACCACACTCACCCTGTGATCGAGAAGATCCAGCGACTGCGATTGATCAGATGGCGTGAGCAGGCCAACAGCATTGGCCGGTGATACAGCTGAGACGCTCAAGCAGAGCCCTGCAGCAAATGCCGTTGCGGCACACCAGTCTCTTGAGATCTGAACCATGATGAATACTCCCGTTCGTGAAGTTTCGAAGTGCAATGACTGATAATTGATCAGTGCTCATTTAAATAAATTGAACGATGTTCAATTTCAAGATAAAATATGAACAATGTTCATTTTTTTGATGATTCTTGGAGAAAGACGTGGCCCGACGGTCTGATCATACGCGCGAAGAGCTGTGGTGGCTTGCCATAGATGCATCAAGGAAGATCGTTGAAAAAGAAGGCCTTAGAGGCCTTCGTGCCCGACAGATTGCGCGTGATATCGGGTATACGATTGGGACTTTGTACAATTTGTTCGAGGATCTCGATGATCTCATCATGCATATGAATGGGGAGACTTTGGATCAGCTCATGGAGGCAGTTTCAAAGGTCGAGCTCACACAGAACCCGACTATGGACCTGGAAAGGCTCGTACATTGCTATTTGAGTTTCACACATGAATACCCAAAGCTGTGGAACGCGATCTTTGAACATAAATTGCCCGAAGACCGGCCGGTGCCCGAATGGTTTTCAGAGAAGGTCTCCAGGCTGCTTGCCATCATCGAAAGCACGCTCGCACCCATTCTGTCGGATCAAAGCGAAACCGAAATTCATCAACATGCACGTGTTTTGTGGATGAGCCTTTTTGGCATGACTATCCTGGAAGGCTCCGGTCGACTTCAAGACGGTGAAACCGCGTTTACTCTGGCAAAAACACTGATCAAGACCTATGTCGACGGCCTGAAAAGCGAACAGAATATGAGCGTCAGCAATGGGCTTTGAGCGATGACGACGCAACCAGGCCGCATGTCAGAACAGGACCAAAACGGACGTTTCTTGGGAATTCGATGCACGACGGAAAGGTGGGTTTTGTTGGTGTGCGTCGAACGTCCGGTCGGAAAGAAATTTGGATTTAGCACCACAGCAAATCAGGGGACTGCATTGCCCTCATGCGCTTGATGTCTCGACCTATTGCAATGGAAGCCGGATATCTGTTCTCAGGTCTGACGACGGCGTCGCTCTTGGATCATTCAGATATACCTCTAGTGGAGGCAGATCACGTGGTTCCAAGCCAGAGTTAGGCAGCCAATTTCCATACAGCCAATCATAAGCTGACTTGAGCGTCGGATACGGTCCTGTGTGTTCCAGAACAGCATATTTTCCGCCGCTGACATCGAAATAGTCAAAACCATTCAACTGGTCTGGAAATCCACTCAGGATTGAAACTGCAACATGAGACCGTAGCTCTGCATCCGGTTTGGATTCTGGCAGATCGTGGTAGATGCAAAAAAGCTCGCCAACGTTATCCATCAGAGAATTGGCCATGAGCGAGCAGCCTAGTTTTTTGAAAGCGCTGCCAATCAGCCGGTAAGGACCAATGTGTGCAACGCCTGCCGCTTGAGCGCCTTCAAATTCCATCACGGTGACAGGATACATACCGTCTTCTTTGGGATTTACGGTCAAGAAACTGTTGATCTTGTTGCCTTGCTCGCGAAATGCGTTCGGGGAAACACCGTGCGTGAGTTTGAAAGCACGGGAAAAGCTCGCCAAGTTCTTGTAGCCAACTTGCTCAGCAATAGCCCGAACAGGAGTGTTATCCTCAATCAGCGCATTGGCTGCCTTGTTCAGCCGCAGCCTTCGCACAACTTCGGACAATGTTTCACCCGTCATTGCACGAAAGACACGGTGCCAGTGATACCTGGACATGCAGGCTACATCGGCGAGTTTGTCGAGGTTCAGATCCTCATCCAGGTTCTCATAGATGTAGGATAGGACGCGATTGAGCCTATCTTCATATCCAACAAACGGGCGGTCGTCCGCTGCCATTCCAATATCTCCCGAATTTGCTCCGAAAAACATATTTCGGGTCGAGTATGCTTGTATTGCTGAATCTGAATTGTTCGCGACGTCTTAGCCGCCATTTGTGCCCAACGCTACATCGGCCGAAATGAGCGCACGGCCGACCTTCGCCGCACAATGCACGAAGGTCCGAATTGTCCGGTCACAAATACTCTCTCTCGCAAAAGGTAACTTGGCGGCGTCGGCAGTTTATGAGCCATTTTGGATCAATGACTAAGGTGCCCCGAATGGCGAAACTGCGCGTCGCTCCAATTCAAATGACCGGTCCATTTGTCTGGGTCGATCATCTGGTCTGTCGCAGGCACCGCGTCTGCGAGGTGCTCAATGTTGACAGTTAGATTGCGAAGATTGCGGCATAGCTTGCCAGCATGACCGATGCTTCCCTGCGGCTGAGCGTGAAACCCGTGCGCAGGAAGAACAGCGACGCCGTTGTCGCTAGGATCATGACCGGTATCCAGAAATCGAGAAAACTTTGCGCCACAGCCACAGGAGCGACAAAGGCAGCGCCTCCGATCACGAGGCTACCGTTGAAGACATTGCTGCCCAGAATCCCGCCGAGGATAACGCCGGATTTTTGCCTCAGAGCTGCAGCAACACAGGCAGCCATCTCTGGCAAGGATGTACCGATTGCCACAACCGTCAGTCCGATCACGGCATCGGATGCTCCGAGCATGCCGGCGATTTCGACGGCGGCCTCTATGAACACATGCGCCCCGACAGGCAGTGCAACCAACGCAAGGCCGCACTTGGCAAGGCAAGGAAACAGACCCTTTTCGCAGGTGTCCGGAACCTCATCCCGGAGTTCAAGGCTGCGCCACCGCAGGGTCAGGTAGGTCAGCATTGCCATGACCAGCAGCAGCGCATCCATCCTGGAAACAGACCCGTCATACGCGGTTGTCCAGAATAGAAGCGCTCCAACGAGCATCGCACTGCCGTCGATCCGAAGCACATCCCGGTCGATGGTCAGAGGTGCGATCAGTCCGGTCAAGGCCAAAACGAGCAACAGATTGGCTATATTGCTGCCAACTATATTGCCGACCGCGATATCGGGTTTGTTGGCCATCATTGCGTCGGCCGCAACAAAGAGTTCAGGAGCGGATGTTCCGAAGCCCATGACGACAAATGCCACGACAATCGGAGAGACGCGCAGCCGGTTGGCCAGGCCTGCAATCCCGTCAACAAGCCAGTCACCACCATAAAAAAGCAGGGTGCAACCAGCGACAAGGAACAACATTTCCATCAGCATCAATCGGGTGCTCCGAATTCCAGGCTATCGGGCAAATAATTGAAGAGTTCCAGTCGGGGAGGTTTGCCGTTTCCCAGTCGCAAGGCATTCAGGCTGGCCGGAGCGACCGGTATCACGCAAGCAGGAGCAAGACCGAGGTAGCGCTGCAAGATCGCGCGGATTACCCCACCATGGCAAACGACAAGCAGGTTCTGGCAGGGGGTTTGGCGCTCATCTTCGATGACAGAGCAAATGCGGTCTGCGAAGGCGTCCCACTCTTCGCCTCCAGGCGGTGCGAACGTGCCCGCGCGCCATCCAAGATAGGCAGCATCGTCTTCGGCCCGAATGTCATCGATCGGGCGCCCGGTCCAGTCCCCGACATCAATTTCCCGCAGGCCTTCCGTGAAACGAGGTTCTTCCGCGCCTATTCGCTGAGCCGTTTCGGTTACCCGCCTGAGATCGGAGGACACCGCCCGGCAGTGGCCAATGCCTGTGATGACACTCCGCAGTGCATCGGCTTGCGACTTACCGAGTTCGGACAACCCGATATCGGCCTGTCCCTGAAGACGCCTTGAGGCATTCCATTCTGATTGTCCGTGTCGTACGAGCAGCAGTCGCATCAGCCCAGCCTCTCGCCAGTGCGGCTAAACCAGCAATCCGGTTCAGGCGGCAGTGAAAACTGAACTGTGTCGCCAATTCGCATAGGTGGCGCGCTGTCCACGATGGCTGTCAGGCGCAGGCCATCACGCAAGCCCGTAACCATGGTGCGTCCGGCAATAGCGCTGGTTTCAACAAGTTCCATTGGCAAGGTCATCGCGCTTTCCGTCTCGCTTACCGACATCTTTTCGGCCCGGTACATAGCCAGGCAATCATCTGAGGGCGGGGACAGCTGCATGGCCCGCCCGCCGACCTTGTAGCCACTTCCGTTCTTGACCACAGGGACCATGTTGTTGGGAGGTGTGCCGACAAATGTCGCAACGAATGCGGTTTCAGGGGTGTTGATCAAATCGGCAGGCGTTCCGAATTGTTGCACCGTGCCGTGGTTCATTACCGCAACATGGGTGGCCATCGTCATGGCTTCAATCTGATCATGTGTGACATAGACAGTCGTTGCGCCGGTTGCGCGATGCAGACGCATCAGTTCGGTACGCATTTCGACCCGAAGTTTAGCATCGAGATTTGAAAGCGGTTCGTCAAACAACAGAACAGACGGTTTGGGTGCAATTGTGCGGGCAATGGCAACCCGCTGTTGCTGGCCGCCCGAAATCTCGTTTGGATACCTGTCGGCCAGTTGATTGATTTCAAGCAGGTTCAGAACTTCGTTGATCCGTGCCGCGCGCTCGACCTTCGGCATCTTCATGACCTTCAACGGCCACTCAACATTGCCGCGCACGGACATGTGTGGCCAAAGTGCGTATGACTGGAAAACCAGTCCCGAATTGCGTTTCGCCGGATCGACAGCCCAGCTCCGATCTCCGTCCGACACGGTCTGGCCGTCAAATATGATTTGCCCTTCAGACGGCAATTCCAGACCTGCCAACATGCGGAGCAAAGTTGTCTTGCCGCAACCGGATGGCCCCAGCAGAACAAGGAAAGCGCCATCGGGGACCTTGAGCGATACATTTTTAACAGCCTCGAAAGCACCGAAGCGTTTGCACAGATTGCAAATTTCCAGCATGGACTACCTTCAGTTCTTCAGCCAGGGCTGCGATTTGGCTTGTAGCCAGTTTGCTATCAGCGTGGCTGCGATGGATATGAACAGGATGACGACTGTGATCGCGTTGGCGAATTGTCCGAACCCTTCAGACGCATAGCGATAAGCCAGAACAGACAGTACCGGCATCGTTGGCGTGAAGAGCAGAACAACCAGCGACAGATCACGGATGATTTTCACAAAGATCAAAATGCCGCCCGCCGTCAGGCCGCGTATCGCAAGCGGCACGGTGATGGCAGACAACCGGCGGGCAAAGCTTGCTCCCGTGATGCGTGCGCTTTCCTCCAGTTCGCCGCCAACTTGCTGGATGACGGCGCGTCCTGTCTGCACCGAAAAAGGCAGCAGATACGCAGTCGCTGCGATCACGAGCAACGCGAAGGTTCCATAGAGCGCTGGAAACGGCCCGATAGGAGCACCCAGATAAGCGATGTACGCAGCACCAAATGCGATCCCGGGCACCAACAGTGGAAGAAAGCTGACCTGTGTGATGACAGCCGACATCCAGCCCTTGCGAAACCGAGCTGTGGTGTAGGACGCCAGGAGCCCCACGAACATGCCCGTGAAGGCCACTGCCAGGCCGAGACCCAGGGTAACGGTTAACGCCCGCACGATATCTTGGTTGTGAACAATGCCCGGAATGCCCTGTGCGATCGACTGACTGCTCGGACCGATCCAGTAATGCAGCGTCCAGTTTGAAAACAGATTTGCAGATGATGGAGCAAGGCTTGACGCGGACAAGATGACGACCGGCAGAATGGTGGAGCTGATCAGGATCACCATGGCCACGGCGCAGAGCGGCCAGCGTGCACTACGCAGGTCGAAACGTTTTGCACGTCCTCCCTTTCCGGTGATCGTGGCATAGGACCTGCGCCCCGACACAATCCGGTTTCCGGCCCAGAGGAAAGCGCCGGATATGAGTACGAGCAGAATGCCGATGACATAACCTCTTCCAACCTGACCTACCTCGATCATGCCGAACAGGCGGGTCGACAGGGTTTGCATTCGAACCGGCAGTCCAAGCAGCGCCGGTGTTGCGAAATTTGAAACCGCACCGGCAAAACAAAGCGACCCTGCAGCGACCAGGGCAGGGGTCGTGACCGGCAGAATAATACCCATAAGGATCCGGCCACCTTTGGCTCCCGCGATCTGTGCAGCTTCCACAAGGTCGGAGTTCACGGTGGCGAGTGCTGCAGCGATAATCGTAAAGGCGAGGCTGAAATAGTGCAGGGTCAACACGATTAGCGTCGGGGTGATGCCCCATGCCAGCCAGTCCGGAATATCCAGACCCATGCCTTGCAGCCAGCCAACCTGGCCTCCGACCCTGTCATTGCGGAAGAGTGCGCCCCAGGCGAGAGCTGCCGCGAAGGACGGAATCATAAATGGCAGCGTGGCCATGACACCGATTGTCTTGCGGAACGGCACGTTGGTCATGACGACAAGCCAGGCAAGAAAACCGCCGAGAAGGACACAGCCTGACGCCACCACAACGCCGATCAGAAGTGTGTTGCCCAGTGGTTTATAAAACAGATTGGTCGACAAGCGCCCCGTCAGCACGTCCGACCACGCTTTCACGGTGTCAGGCTGCAGCGTGAACAGGACTGTTCTGAGAAGCGGCAAAACGATCAGCGCGATCAACAGTGCAAGCACGACAGTTTTCAGCACCGTTCCGTGCTTGAAAAGCACACGTCTTCCCTGCCTGTTCATGGTGACATCCACCATCAACGTCATCCTTGTTGGTCATTTCAGGGTAGACAGGAAACAGGCGTATGGCCACGCCTGCTCCTGGTCGGGGAGTTTTATTGCAGTGTCAGGATCAGGTCGCCGATTTCGGATCTGATCTTGGCGGTCTCGTTCGGTGCAATGCGCCAGGCGGTAAAGTCGCTCAGTGAAACTGCGTCCGGGTGCGGCGGGATATCAGTGCGTGTCACGTAATCGCCGGCAACATAAAACGGTGCGAGGCCTGCACCACCGGTCTCACTTTCGTCTCCCATCAGGAAATCGATCACAAGCCGTGCTGCGGCAGGGTTGTTGGGTTCTGCGGCCAGCGCAAGCACGGCAGGAAAGATGATGCCGGGTGCAGGCTCTACACTGTTGGCCACTTGAAGCGCCCAGCCTTCTTCCTCGTTGTCCCGGCGGTCGGAATAACTGGTGAAGCCGACAGGTGGGTTTTCCTGCCCCTTTGCGCCGACAGCCACATTCACATCATCGGTGGAGCCGACAAGGATCACATCGTTTGCAAAGAGATCCATGATGAATTTTTCACCGGCATTGGCAGCATCTCCGAGTTCAATTGCTTTTCCGAATTGCTCTTCATAAGCGGCGGCCATTGCGTCGGAACGCAATACGATTTCTGTCATCAGATCGAGGTAGTCACCTCTTTGCAGGGGATCGACCATGACCACCCGGCCGCGCCAGTCGCCGGTTGTCAGTTGCCAAAGATTCGTGACCGGCGCACCGTCCGGGTTGGCTTCTTCGTTGTACATCAGCACTTTGGTCGACAAACGTTGCGCCAGCAGCGGCGATTGGTACTCCTGCGGGACACGATCGGCGACGCGCGGCGGCACAAAGGGTGCGATGATGCCGGTCTCCAAGAGTTCTGTCAGTACGACGGGAGTATCGGAAATGTAGATAACGTCGGCATTGGTGACGCCAGCCTGCGCTTCCGCCTGGAGGCGTGCGATCTGTTCTGTGGACGAGATGTCGAAACCTTGCAGGTCAATATCTGGATAGGTCTCTTCAAACGCGGCCTCCACTTTGCCTATCCGGCTGGTAAAGGAATAAACGGTCACTTTGCCTTCCTCCTGGGCAAGTGGCAGCAGTTCCTCAGGTCCCATTTCGTTCAGATGCCCATCAGCCAAGGCAGCTGAAGACAAAAATATACCGATCACGCCGAGGCGTGTTGCTCCGAGAACATTCATGTATCCCTCCCTAAGGGTTTCTTTCGTTATTCAAAACGCTCGATCAGCTGTCCCAGTCGATCGAGTTTTTTCAGCGATTCCTCTTTCGCTGTCAGTCCGGCCGCGATGACGATGGCGTTGCAGATTGTCATCGGTACGGTCAGGGTCTGGAAGGCATCCTGATCACCTGAGCGTGGTGCGGCCAAAAGGCGGTCGGGGCGCGGCGTTAGCAATGCGCCCGACTTGCCGGAAATCATGACTGTCTTTGCACCCACTTCTTTTGCGGTTTCCATCAACGCCGCATAGCCGCGAGGCGGTCGACGGAAGGCAAAGCTCAAAACAGCATCGTCTGAATCGAGACCCAGCATTTGTTCGGCGAGGCCGCGCGGATCTGTATCGAGCTGGTGGGTGTCTTTGCCGAAACGGCGGAACCGTTTGACCATCATGAGCGCGAGCACTTCCGCGTTGCCGTAGCCATAGACAAAGATCCGTCTCGCGCTCATCAAGATCTGTGCAGCTTCTGCGATCTGCTCCGGTGTAATGAATTCTTCGATCCGTCCGAGTGCCTGAGTTTCTTCCCTGGCCAGTTCGCCAAGAATTGTATCGGACGTGCTCTCTGCGATGGTTTTTTCAAACCGGGTTGCGGTTTCGCGGGTAGCGATGAATTCGTCGCGCAATGCGTCACGAAAGGCTGCGTAACTTTCAAACCCCAGCTTTTTGGCAAGGCGCGACGCCGTTGCTTCATGAACGCCTGCGGCCCGGGCAAGTTCACCGGCCGTGCCGAGCGCTGCGGTTGTCGGGCTGTCGATCACGTTCTCAACGAGCCTGCGCTCACTGGGTGTGAGTGTGGTTGCCTGATGTGAAATTTTCTCAAACAGCGACATGATCTTCCTTCGTCAATCTGCAAGTAAAATTGCATGATTCAGATTCGATTGCAATATTACTTGCAGATTCATTTTTCCTTCCGATACAGAAGGCCCCGATTGTCTTCAGCCGATTGCGGGTCTAGCGTGACAGTCTGGGTGGAGTGGCAATTTGAGTCGCTTGTGACCCTAGAACCTTCACCACTTTGCAAGTGAGGCCGCAATGGCGCAGCTCCCCAATTCTCTTGAGGCTCGAGATACGGCCTTTCAGCTTCATTCTTATGCCAATGCTCGCCGACAGGAAGAAACGGGCGCAATGGTGATCGAAAAGGGTGAAGGGATCTACGTCGAGGACATTTCCGGCAAACGATACATTGAGGGAATGGCCGGCCTTTGGAGCGTCGCGGTCGGGTTTGGCGAAAAGCGTCTGGTGGACGCAGCAACACGGCAGATGGAGAAGCTGCCCTACTATCACACCTTCACATACAAGACCCACGGGCCATCGATCGAACTTGCTGAAAAGCTGATCGAGATGGCGCCGGTTCCAATGTCGAAAGTGTATTTCACCAATTCCGGATCAGAAGCGAATGACACAGCGATAAAGCTGATCTGGTACCGCTCCAATGCGCTCGGCCAGCCGGACCGCAAGAAAATCATCTCGCGCGTGCGCGGCTATCACGGTGTGACGATTGCATCCGCAAGCCTGACGGGACTGCCCAACAACCACAAATCCTTTGATCTGCCGCTGCCGCAGGTCCTGCACACCACATGTCCGCACTACCGGACCATGAAAAGAGACGGCGAAAGCGAGGCCGACTTCGCCCGGCGCTGTGCCGTGGATCTGGAAGACCTGATTCTTTCTGAGGGGCCGGAAACCATCGCCGCTTTCTTCGCGGAACCTGTCATGGGTGCGGGCGGTGTCGTTGTGCCACCGGACGGCTATTGGCAGGCCGTACAACCGGTCTTGAAGAAATACGGCATCCTCTTTGTTGCCGACGAAGTTATTTGCGGCTTCGGCCGCACAGGCAACATGTTCGGCACGCAGACTTACGGCCTTGAACCAGACATGATGACCCTTTCAAAGGCCCTCTCGTCATCTTACCAACCGATTTCCGCGTTATTGATCAACGATGCTGTCTACCAGACGATCGCGGACGAAAGTGACAGGATCGGCGTACTGGGCCATGGCTATACCGGAAGCGGGCACCCGGTCGCGGCAGCGGTCGCACTGGAGAACCTAAAGATCATCGAGGAGCGCGACCTTGTCGGTCATGTGAGGAACGTTGCACCGGTTTTTCAAAAACGTCTGGCCGAGCTGGGAGAAAACCCGCTCGTGATCGAAACCCGCGGTGTCGGTTTGATCGGCGCGGCGGAGCTTTCCCATGACGCCCTTGCGCAGACGCCGGGTGCGCTTGGAGCAAGAGCCAATGCCGCGTTTCAGGAAAAGGGTCTGATCTCCCGTGCCATGCTTGACGCGATGGCTTTTTGCCCGCCATTGATCATCACAGAAAACCAGATCAACGAGCTTTTCGACATTGCAGAAGCAGGTCTCAAGACAGTATCGGACAGTCTGAAATGAGTTGGTCCATCGTCGGAACGATCAGCGGCACGTCCGCGGATGGCATCGATCTGGCTTCCATTGAGACCGACGGCCAGCGCGTGACGAAGTTCGGCCCGGCAACAACCACTTCCTATAGGCCTGAAACGCGCCGCAGTGTATTGGATGCCGCTGCAAAAAAGGGGACGGACCGGGAGCAGTGGCCTGAAATTGCAAGGGCTGTCACCGATGGCCATGCCACGGCAATCCAACGTTTCTTGAACGACAACAAACTGTCTCCTGACGCTGTCGTGTTCCACGGCCAGACTGTGTGGCACGATCCAAAGGCAGGAGAAACGATACAGCTGGGTGACCCGCAGTCTCTGGCTGATGCGCTGGATCTGCCTGTGATCGGTGATGTGCGTCTGGCCGATATGGCTGCCGGAGGAGAAGGAGCGCCACTGGTACCTGTCTATCATCAGGCACTTTGCAAGACGCTTTTGGGTGAGCGCAGGGAACCGCTTTGCTTTCTCAATATCGGCGGTGTGTCGAACCTCACCTACATTGAGGGTGAAGACCTGTTGGCCTTTGATATCGGGCCTGGCAACGCATTGCTCGATGACTGGATAAACCGCCTCGGTGCTGGAGAATATGATGCTGGCGGTGAGATTTCCAAAAAAGGCACTGTCGACGAGAAGCGGCTGGCCCGCGCGCTCAATCATCCGTTTCTTTCCGAGCCTGGGCCAAAGTCTCTGGATCGCTACAGTTTTTCCGGAGAATTTGCAGATGGACTGGGTCTGGAAGATGGTGCAGCAACCCTGCTTGCTTTTACGGCCGAAGCCATAGCCAAGGCCGAGACATTGTTGCCGCAACCTGCAAAGCTCTGGCTGGTCTGTGGCGGTGGGCGTCACAATCCTGTGCTGATGAGCGCGCTGTCGGATTTGCTTTCAGGAGAAGTTGTCTCCTCCGACGATCACCACATCAATGGAGATGCGCTTGAAGCACAGGCGATGGCGTTTCTGGGTGCTCGTCTGAAAGCAGACTTACCTACAACATTTCCAGGCACCACCGGCGTGAGCCGGCCCACCATTGGCGGGAAGCTTTTTCATCCGATGACGTAACCAGACAGATGACGCATGAATTGGAGACAGCGTGAAGAGGATAACCGAGCCCGCGCGCGACATTGACGTTGTTCATGAAACCGACGTGCTGGTGGTTGGTTCGGGTCCTGGCGGTCTTGCTGCAGCGCTTGGGGCGGCTCGCGCGGGTGTGGATGTCTCACTGGTCGAGCGGTTCGGGTGTTTTGGCGGAAACATTACAGCGGTCGGTGTTGAAGGGTTTGCCTGGTACAGGCATGAGCAAACAATCGACACGGAAGGGGTTGGCAGGGAATTTGAAGATCGGGCGCGCGCTGCTGGAGCAGCAACGCCGGAACCGCAATCAGACAGCCACGCAATCGACGCAGAAGGCTTCAAACTGGTTGCCGACAATCTTGTGGAAGAGGCCGGTATACACCCGATGCTGCACAGGTCTTTCGCTGCGCCAATCATGAATGGCGATGAGATCTGCGGCATCATCACCGAAAGCAAAGCGGGCAGGGAAGCGATCCTGGCAAAACGGGTAATCGATGCCTCCGGGGATGCCGATGTCGCGTTTCGTGCCGGTGCCGCCACGAAGAAAACCCCGGTCGAAGAAATGCAGGCGGCCTCGGTGATGTTTTCCATGACAGGTGTCGACAAGAAGAAGTTCATGGACGCCGTCAAGGCCGACCCACAAACCTATAAGGACTGGGAAAGCGGGGAATGGTCGGTGGAAACAACCGGCAAGGAAGACCAGATGTTTTCACCCTTTCTGCGTAAGCCGTTCGAACAGGCCATGGACGCGGGGCTCATTCCGGCATCCCTGTCCACCATCTCCGGCACTTGGGGGGCCGTTTATGACAGTGGTGACCTGACCTATTTGAATCTCGTTCACCTCCCTGAGTGCGATGGTACCGACCCGGCATCAATGACACGGAATGAAATTGAAGGGCGACGCCAGGCAATGCTGGCCGTGGAAGCCCTGAAGCGCTTTCAGCCAGGCTGCAGCGGCGCAAAACTCAGAAATTTTGGAATGACTGTCGGGATCCGCGACACCCGAAAAATTCTGGCCGCCTATGACATGACTGAGACTGATGTTCGTGAACAAGGCCGCTTCGAGGATAGCATCGGGATCTTTCCGGAATTCATCGATGGCTATGGCATCTTGATCCTGCCGACAACGGGCCGCTATTTTCAGCTCCCATATAGAACGTTGCTTCCAAAGGGCGTTAAGAATCTTCTGGTTGCCGGCCGGGCCACAGGTGGTGACAAGGTCAGCCACGCCGCCACACGCAACATGATGTGCTGCACCGTGACCGGGCAAGGTGCGGGCGTTGCCGCTGCGCTCTCGATCAAGTACGGCATGGATCTGGCCTCAATGGACATTGTCCGTCTGCAGGCGGAGCTAGTGCGTCAGGGTGTGCGTTTGCACTAGGCGATGCCAATTGTTCAAGCTGAAGCCATCAGGTTCCGGTGCGTCTCTTGCGCAATCCCCGGCAAGCAGCTAACCAGATTGCATGAATGGATCTGAAATCTATCGGCGGCTTATTGGCCTCATTGAAGAACGGGTTTTGAAACCCGGTGATCGCCTGCGAGAGGCCGATCTTGCCGAAGAATTCGGCGTCTCTCGCACACCGATCCGCGAAGGATTGAAGCGTCTGGAAGCACAGGGGCTTGCCGTCCATGAGCCAAACAGGGGCATGGTCGTTCCGACGCTCGATCACGGGCAGATCAATGAGGTCTATTTCATGCGCGAGGTCCTGGAAGGAACAGCTGCAGGACTGGCGGCCAAACATGCCTCCCGTCCCGAAATCGAGATACTGCAGGACCTTGTCGAGGCAGACCGCAAGCGTATTGCCGACAAAGAAGGCCTCGTGCGTTCAAACAGGGAGTTTCATCGCCGCCTGTGTCTGGCGTCGCACAACCGATATCTGGTCGATCAGATCGAGCACCTGCGCCTTTCACTGATCCTGATGGCAGGCACGACGCTTGATACGCCTGAGCGCCGTGAAACTGCGGTTGAAGAACATGCGGCCATCGTTGAGGCAATCGCCGAGGGCGATTGCACAGCTGCCGAAACTGCTGCGCGCCGTCACATTTCCCACGCGCACAAGACCCGCCTGCAACAGAATTGATGTTCTTGTGCACAACGCTTCATTTGGCTTGCGAGCAGACCGACTGTTCGCCTGGATAAATCTCTTCCAGGGCAGCTCAAAGCACTAAATACAGGCTGCTGTAGTCCTCGCGTATGACAGGCTGTCGGCGTCGCACCTTCTATCCTCGTGTTCATCAAAATTGGGACAGGAGGTTTCAAATGGACCTGCAAGCACTCACCGCCGTTGGGCTTCACCAGCACAAAATGAACAGCTTCGATCCTGCCGGAGAAGACGAATATTATGTGCAATCTGGCAAAATGACCGGCCTTGTGGATGGTATGGTTGAGGCGGTTGCCAGCTTGAAACGGTTTGTCCGGTTCTTGCGATCATCAGAAGCTGCAAGGTTTCGAAGACTGGAAAAACAAAGGGCTGCAATTTGACACTGGACCCCGCAGATGATCGTTCTGCCATCATGCAAGTTATTGAGGCTGAAACGGAGGCCTATCTGCAGCGTAACTACGAGGCCTGGCAAAGCTATTGGCTCGAGTCCCCTGAAATCCGGCGTATACAAACGCATGTACGTACCGGTGTCACCGTCACGGCCGGCGCTGAAATACGGGCGCAGATGAAGCGCATCACGTCCGGCCCGTTCGAGTGGCAACCACCCTGGAGATTCCAGCGAAAGAATTTCAATGTTGTGTTGAGCCCTGAAATGGCATGGGTCAGCTACGATCAAATCGGAGATATGTCCGAAATTCCGAAGGCCTGCCCCGGACAGTATCACGAGGTAAAGATCTTGCAGAAGGTCAAGGGGACCTGGAAGATCTCATGTGTCGTCAGCACTCAGATACACGTCAACCATGTCAACGCCCCTTTGGTGGAGGTTGACGAAACTGGACGGTTGCTTTGGCAAAACGAAGCGGCCAAGGAACGGCTTCCCCATCATCCAAGGCTTTGTGCAAGGGCTGGCAAGCTCTGGGCAAAAGAACCGGAAGCCCTGAATGAATTGCAAGACGCAATAACCTGGATTGCCCAGATGCGGGCCCATCACACGCCGCGTGTCGGTGAAGAGGCGGTCACCCGTGTCGTGGCGCTGGGACAGGATGATGAAGGTTTTGCGCATGTTTGCTGGGCTATGTTGAGAGACGGGAAGCTTCTGGTAACGTTTGACGATTCTGAGCGTCTCAGTTTGCAGATAACCACTGCCTCTGAGGTTTATCGCCTCTCTGAGACACAGGAGAAACTGTCACGTCAACTCGTCGACGGTCAGGACCTGACCACAGCAGCCCTTGCCTTAGATATGAGCCCGAATACGGCGAAAACCCACTTGCAGCGCATCTATGACAAAGTCGGTGTCAGGTCACAGCCCGCACTCGTACGCGTGCTGCTCAGTGCCGACAGACATGATGTGTGATGTGTTTCGGCAGGTAAGAAACTGACACAGCCAGAAAGAGTGCAATTATGTGCGCAAACCGGCCTCAATGTGTGATGGCCCGGTTCAATACTCAAACAATTGCCATTCAGATCTTCGTTGTCCAGAGACGCAGCGGTTCCTGTTTTCCGTGGGCTTTATAATCGGGCAGCCGGCGAAGGCTCGTTCGGGCCTGTTCAGGTAAATGTTTTACGAGCGCATCCGAAAGCACTGTGTCACTGCCAAGAGAGTTCGCTGCGCGTTCTATTCTCGCCGTGGTGTTCATCGTGTCGCCGAGCAGGGCAATTTCTTTCTTCCAGTCACCAATTTCACCTGCGGCCACCTGGCCGCAATGCAGGGCGACACGCAGGCTTGGTTCGGTGCCGAACCTTTTGCGATAGCGGCTGGCATGTGTGGCCAGCGTCCTATGCATTTCCAGTGCGCAACTCAGGCAGTCAGCCTGTTTCACCCCGCTTTCCAGCGGCCAGGTCACAATCACCGCGTCGCCGACATATCGGTGGACAGCGCCACGCGTGTCTTCGATGGGGCCGGCAAGGTCAAGGGCGACATCTTGCAGAAACACATGGAACTCAAGTTCGCCGATCTTTTCGGCCAGGGCGGTCGAGCCGACAAGATCTGCAAAGAGGACGACACGGGTTTCAAGTCGGGGCGTGTTGTAGCGTCCCGACACCAGCGAAAGTGTTGCTTCCGAACCCAGCAGCCGGGTGACTTCCACAGCGCCGGACATGAAAAATGCAACGGTCGCGGATATCAGGAAGACTTCAGAAAATTCAGGCTCCTGCCAGGGCAGGACGTCCCCTACCAGGACACTCGAGATGCCGAGACCAAAGAGGATAACCAGACTGTAGGCAAGGGTTCTTCCAATCAGGAGTGCAACAGGTGGAAGGCGCCGCGCAGCGCGCAGTCTGGAGTTCGAGAAACCGATAAACTCAAAACATGTGCAACCGCAACCGATGATCGTGCCAGTCAACGCACCATATGCCGCTTCGATTGCGAAGTTGTTTTCGCCTGCGCGAACCACACCAATCATGAGACCGGCCAGCCCCGACAAGGCAGTGATCAGCAGAATTTTTCGCAAATTCCGACTAAGTCTGTTGGCGGCAGGCATTCCGGCGTCGGCTCAGCATTCAACGATGTTGACTGCCAGTCCGCCTTTCGACGTTTCCTTGTATTGTTCCATCATATCCATACCGGTCTGCCGCATGGTTTCTATACAACCATCAAGCGGAACGAAGTGTGAGCCATCACCGCGCAAGGCAAGGGAGGCCGCCGTAACAGCCTTCACCGCACCAAGTGCGTTTCGCTCAATACAAGGGACTTGAACAAGACCTCCAATGGGATCGCAGGTCATACCGAGGTGATGCTCCAGGGCAATTTCCGCCGCATTTTCGATTTGCTCGTTGGTGCCGCCAAGTGCAGCGCACAGACCTGCGGCAGCCATAGCTGAGGCAGAGCCGACTTCTCCCTGGCATCCGACTTCCGCGCCTGAAATGGAGGCATTCGCCTTGATGATGCCGCCGACAGCCGCAGCCGTCAGGAGAAATGTGCGAATGCCGGCCTGGTCGGCGTCCGCGCAATGATCGAGGTAATATCGCGTCACGGCCGGGATGACGCCTGCAGCGCCATTTGTCGGCGCTGTCACAACCCGGCCTCCGGCGGCATTTTCCTCATTAACAGCCATGGCATAGACCCCGAGCCAGTCGACGACATTATGCTCGAAAGGCGGGTTCGTCCGGCCTTCGCGGATGAGTTTTTGATAAATGTCGGCTGCTCTGCGTTTGACCTTCAGTCCACCGGGCAGGATGCCCGTCTGAGTGATGCCGCGATTGATGCAGGCGTCCATTGCCGACCAGAGCCGGTCGATACCCTCTTCGACCTCATGCTGAGGTATGTCGCTGCACTCGTTTTGCAGTTTCATTTCCGCAATCGACAGCTCTGCTTCTTTCCCCATTTCCAGCATCTCTTTGGCGCTGGTGAAGGGATGCGGCACATCCTGGGTGGCCAGCTCATTCACTGGTTCGTTTGTGGTTTTGCGCAGTTCCGCTTCACTGACCACGAAACCTCCACCGATCGAGTAATAGACAAACGTATCGATAAGAGCGCCGCTTGCATCCAAGAGATGGAATGTCATGCCATTGGCATGGAGAGGCAACGAAGGACCGTAGTCGAAAATCACGTCACGGTCCGGATCGAACTGTAGTTCGGGAAGTCCCGGTATCTGGAGCGTCTTCCTTTGCGCCAACACGTCAAGCTGCGGTTCAACGTCATCGGGATCAAGCGTGTCCGGTTTGGCACCGAGCAGTCCCAGGCAGACAGCCTTGTCCGTGGCATGGCCTTTGCCTGTGAATGCGAGCGAACCATGAAGTGTCACTGTAAGACGCGAGGCCTTGGCCTCTGCACCGGCAAGACCCCGGACCCGGTCAAGGTAACGAGCTACAGCCACCATTGGACCAACCGTGTGTGAGCTGGACGGCCCAATGCCGATTTTGAAGATGTCGAAGACGCTTATGAACATGTCACCAGAGCCATCAAGGAAGAAGAAATATGGGGTTTGAACTACGTATTGACACTACCAGATAGAGTATGTGGCTGGAGCGTTCAAACGCGAAAATTTGTGCCATTTGCGACATTGCACGAAACAGTCGCGCGCTTCTGCCGGATTTTTCAGGAAAAAATGCAAATACCCGAACGAACCGGGAAAGCACCCGACTTCGCCTTCTTCAGGCGATGACTGTGGTTCGTTTCTGGCGCGCCTACATCGTCGCGATACGCGATTGCGTATGGAGCATAGAAAGAAACCGGTCTTCCGGAACAGGTTTTGAATAAAGGTAACCCTGAAACCGATGACAACCGTTCTCAGACAACCATCGGCGCTGTTCGATGGTTTCGACACCTTCCGCCACAACATCTGCGCCAAGTGCCGACGCCAAGGAGAGGACCAGCTTCACGATCGCACCACCGGCTTCAACATCTTCCATGAAAACCCGGTCTATCTTAATGCCGTCAATCGGGTAGTTGTGCAGATAGGCAAGGTTGGAGTAACCCGTTCCGAAATCATCAATGACAATCCGGTAGCCAGCTTCTTTCAAACTGGAAAGTGTTTCCAGCGCATTTGGTATGTCACCCAGCAGCACACCCTCGGTGATTTCAATCGAAAGCATAGAAGGATCGCACCCTGTTTCCATTGGCAGGGCCTTCATCTTGCTGACAAAATCAGGATCTGAAAGTTGGCGCGGTGAAACATTGAGCGCCAGCGGAAGCGGCAGCGACATTTCCGCCAGACGCGCCTGCATGGAACAGACCTGCCGGTTGACCCATTCGCCGATCTCATTGATCAGCCCGGTTTCCTCCGCAACGGGAATGAAGTCATCTGGCGCTACAAGGCCTCTTTCGGGATGTTGCCAGCGGATCAGGGCCTCGGCGCTGATCACCCGATCTGTCTGCGTGCAGGCTATCGGCTGGAAATGAAGCGTGAATTCATGTTCGCGGATAGCGCGTTCAAGATCCTTTTTGATTGCCAGGTGCTGATCTCTCAGCAGGCGCATGTGTTGCTGAAACTGGACGCATTTTTCTTTCGGGTCCGTTTTCGCCTGATAGAGGGCAAGGTCCGCGTGCCGCATCAATTCATCAATGGTCTGGCCATCGCCCGGAAAATGTGCGTAACCGATGCTCAGTCCGATATGTCGGGGTTTGCCGTCGATCAGTTGCGGCGCCGCGAAGGCTTGCAACAGGTCCTGGCCGAACCAGTCCGCACTGCGACCTCCGGGCTTCTCGATGTGGCAGATCAGAAACTCGTCACCGCCAAGACGAGCTGCGATATCGTCCGGGCCGGCGAGTTCCGTCAGCTTGTTGGCGATCAGCTGCAGCAACGCATCTCCGGCTGCGTGGCCGAGCGAGTCGTTGACCATTTTAAAGTCGTCGAGGTCGACCAGATAGAGCGTCGCACTCTGTCCCCAATCGGACGCCGTCTTGAGCACCTGAGCAAGACGCTCTTTCAGGTAGGTTCTGTTTGAAAGGCCTGTCAGCGTATCGTGGCTGGCAAGATACTGGGCTCTCTCCTTGGTTTCATGCAATTCGGTGACGTCAATTTCGCTGACTAGATAGGCCTGTTGGCCAGAAACCGCATCGTGGCATGTGCGCACTGTCAATTCATGCCAGCGATTGCCTCCGCGGGTTTTCACACGCGAGACACGCCTGGACGACCGTTCTTCCTCGAGGAGTTGAATGAGGTGAGCTTCTTCACCAGGATCGACAAATTGGTCCGCGAAAGTGGTTTCAAACGTGCAGCAAACCGCACGCGATGCGGTGTTGCGGTAAATCGGATGGCCGTCCATCGAAAACAGCGAAATCATGACAGGTGTATGCAGAAGCGCTTCTGCACTGCGCAGTGTTTCAGGTTGCTGCTCGTGGTGGGGGCGGCCTTCGCAGAGCATTGCAACACGCCCATCGAGAAGATGAATGCCGCTGAAAACAACTTGGAGAACCTGAGCCTTCCCTCGGGGATAGAGTGTCCAGATTTCCGAAAAGCTGACGTCGCGGTTGGTGAAGTCCTGTTGGTACTGCCTGAGCCGCTGATCCACTGAATGAGACATGTCGGCACCCAGGTCGCGGGACTTGAGTTCCTCGAGCGTCGACGCGTCATAGACTTCAAGCGCTTTGCGATTGGCCCACAAAACCCGTTTCTGGTCGAAATCAAAGATCCAGACGGCGGTATCAAGCCGGTCATAGATTGACCCGATCAAACCAGTATCAATCAAATGACCGGCGGTGGTGTCCGTCGGCAGATGCCCGGCTTCAGCATCGAGGTAACGCAGGTTTACTGTATCGGCCAGTTTGGTGCCTCGCGATTGGGTGCCAAATGCTAAATGGACTGGGCCCACAAGTCCGAGTGAATCACCAATTCAGTTTAGCTGGCGTAAACAGCTGCGCAATTCCAAATAAGAAGAACTGCAGAGAAACCGGACCTTATCTGTACACAAAAGACGCTTTTTAAAGCAGAGAGGCCGGGTATTGTAATTTTTGCCAGTATCAAAAAAGCCGAAGTCTCTGACTTTCCAAGGAGAGTGTCATCGAAGTCTGTCACTCATGTGCACTTGCTCATCGCCAGACCGATCGAAGAAGTCCCCCTTCAAGAGTGACGTGAGCCAAGGCAATGATGGGCGTTTTTGGGTGCGCTCTTTCGCTCGCAGCAACTATGCGCGAAGTGCAGGCGGTAGAAACCACCAGGTGGCGGTGTTGCTTCTTGTGCGCCGTAAGTTTTTGATGACCGACGCAGTAACTGGATTGAACGTTCCAGAGTTCTTGGGAATTTGAAAAATCTTGCCCTTTCTGTAGTGGAACCTGGAGATTTTGAGTTGATTGCCCTGACAATGAAGTTAGAAGGGCTGAATGCCGCGCTGATGCGGGCCGTTTTGCGCCCTGTTTGAAGAACTGTTCGCCGATACGCTGCGGTCAATGAAAGAAAAAAACAGGCCGTGGGATCGGCGGGGAGCATGAATGCTTGAGCTTGAAGAGCTCGTTATGGATTTCAGCGGATTCAAGGCGGTCAATGGCTGCTCGTTCCGTGTCGAGAAGGGCAGTATTACTGGGCTGATCGGTCCGAACGGCGCGGGCAAGACCACCTTGTTCAATTTGATAGCCGGTGCTCTGCAGCCGACAAACGGGCGTATTCGGTTCCTCGGCGAAGACGTCACTCCGCTGGCAAGCCACCAACTGTTTCACAAAGGCCTGGTGCGCACCTTTCAGATACCGCACGAATTCCACAAGCTTACCGCTCTGGAAAACCTGATGGTGGTGCCGCCGTCACAGCCTGGGGAGCGCCTCTTTTCCAACTGGTTCGCTTGGGGAAGCGTCAGGGTATCAGAGTCAGATGTCGAGAAAAGAGCGTATGAAACACTTGAGTTTCTGGAGCTGAGCCATGTCGCTCACGAGCCGGCCGGCAACCTGTCCGGCGGGCAGAAGAAGCTTTTGGAACTGGGTCGGACAATGATGACCGACGCCAAACTGGTTCTGCTTGATGAGCCGGCTGCTGGTGTCAACAGAACCTTGTTGCGCAAACTGGAAGCAAAGATTGATATCCTGAATAAGGAGCGCGGTTACACTTTCATTCTGATCGAACACGACATGGAAATGATTGAAAAACTCTGCGCGCCGGTTGTGTGCATGGCAGAGGGTCAGGTCCTTATCCAGGGGGATTTTCAAACCGTACGCTCGAACCCGCAGGTGCTGGAAGCTTATCTTGGCGAAACCACGGGAGATGCTGCATGAACGCACTTCTTTCGATGGACAAAATCACGGGTGGCTACGGCGAAGCCGACATCCTGCAGGACGTGACCATCCATGTGGATCAGGACGAGATCGTTGTCATCGTTGGTCCAAACGGAGCCGGGAAATCCACAGCGATGAAATCCGTCTTCGGTCTTTTGAACATCCGGGGCGGCAAGATGCTGTTCGACGGTGACGACATCACCGGATGGGCACCCAACAGGATCGTTCAGCGTGGTATCTGCTATGTACCCCAGGTCGACAATATCTTCCGGGAAATGACGATCCACGAAAATCTCGAAATGGGCGGGTTTCTGAAGCAGGGTGACCTCTCGGCGGCCTATGATCGCGTCTATGCCTTGTTTCCGGACCTGAAAGAACGACGCAAGACACTGGCCGGAAGTTTGTCTGGCGGCCAGCGCCAGATGGTGGCCATGGGCCGGTCCCTGATGCTGGACCCGAAGCTGCTGCTGTTGGACGAACCGACAGCAGGTCTGTCGCCGAAATACATGGAACAGATTTTTCAGATCTGCCGCGATGTGCGTGATACCGGTGTTGCCATTTTGCTGGTCGAGCAGCACGCCAAGCAGGCACTCGCTTTTGCCGATCGTGGCTATGTCCTTGCAGCTGGTAAAAACAGGCACGAAGGCTCCGGGGGCGAACTCCTTGCCGACCGTGAAGTCGCCGAAATGTTCTTGGGAGGCTGACCGGAATGGACCTCTTGGAGCTGATAAATTTCTATCTCATTCCAGGTATCGTGCTGGGATCCATCTATGCGCTCGGCGCTGTTGGCATCACGTTGATTTTCGCCATTCTGCGCTACGCCCACCTTGCGCACGGGGATCTGGCGACGCTTGGTGCGTTCATCGCTCTGGCCGTTGTGACAAGTTTGGGCATATCGCCGCTTGTGGCTCTGCCATTTGCCATCATTGCAACGGGAGCCGTCGCAATTGGCATCGACAAGGTCTTTTATGAGCACCTGCGCGAGCGCCCGAAAATCGTCACTGTGATGGCCTCGCTCGGCATTGCGCTTATGGTCAGGTCGGTGGTTCAGGTCGTCTGGGGTGTCGACACTCAAACCTACACGCGCGGGATTGTGCGACCGGAAGACTATTTCGGCCTGCGCATTCGCGACCGTGAAATCTATACGGTTCTGGCGATGGTCGCCCTTGTGGGTGTCCTGCAACTGTTTCTGACCCGGTCGAAATGGGGCAAGGCGATGCGTGCCATGTCGGACAATCCGAACCTTGCGCTACTGTCCGGCATAGACAACAAAAAGGTGGTCATGCTGACTTGGGGGATCGCCGGTGGGTTGTGTGCGGCTTCCGGTTTCTTCCTCGGCCTGAACACCGAGCTGAAATCCATGATGGGTTGGCACATGCTGCTGCCGATGTTCGCAGCCGCCATTCTTGGGGGTGTTGGGCGGGTTGAAGGCGCCGTGCTTGGCGGACTGATCGTCGGCATCGCGGAAGAGATGTCGGTTCTCTTCATTCCGAGCGAATACAAGGCCGCAATGGCCTTTGCCATCTTGTTGTTCATGCTGCTTGTGCGCCCCACGGGGCTGCTCAAGGGCAAGGTCTTGTAAGAGGAGGGTCGGACATGGAAATTCTGGGTCTTGTCAACTACGCCCTCTTCATGGCGATCTTTATCGCGATCTATGCGCTCCTTGCGCTTGGTCTTAATATCCAATGGGGTTTCGCCGGTCTCTTCAACGCTGGTATTGCCGGGTTCTTTGCTGTTGGCGCCTATACATCTGCAATCCTGTCGACGGCCGCCGATGACGGGCGTATTGGCGGTTTCGATCTGCACTTCGTGCTTGGCTGGTTCGGTGCGATGCTTGCCGCTGGGCTGATTGCATGGCCGATCGGTAAGATATGTCTTCGCTTTCGTTCGGACTATCTGGCAATTGCCACCATTGGCGTTGCCGAAATCATTCGCCTGGTGATCAAGTCCGAACCGGCGCTCACAAATGGTGCGCGGGGCATATCCAGCATTCCGCGCCCGGCTGGCGACATTGGCTACATGGAGTCCCAGATTGCCTATCTCGCCATCGTGCTTGCGGTTCTGGCCGCAGCGTATTTTCTGGTGGAGCGTCAGTTCAATGCTCCCTGGGGGCGCATGATGCGGGCGATCCGTGACAATGAAAGCGCGGCCAAGGCGATGGGCAAGGACGTTGAGTTCCGCCGTCTTGAAGCATTCATTTTCGGCGCAGCCCTGATGGGGCTCGCCGGGGCGATGTTCGCCCATTTCAACCGCTCGATCACGCCTGAGGCGATCGACCCAATGGTTGCCACGTTCCTCGTCTGGATCATGTTGATCCTCGGCGGGTCAGGCAACAATCGGGGCGCGATTTTGGGTGCTGCGGTTGTGTGGATCATTTGGTCTGTTTCAGAGATTGCAACGGACCGACTTCCGCATGAATATGCGGTCCAGGCGAAATACATCCGCCTGTTCCTGATCGGCCTGATGCTGCAGCTGGTTCTGCGGTTTCGGCCAGAGGGCCTGTTACCGGAGCCTTTGCGAGGCGACAGGCGGACATCGCAATCGGGTACGGAGCCACACTAGTCCGTTCCCAGGTCCCGTGCCTGCAACACTGCGACACGGGGGCAAAAGAACCCAAAGACCCGGCAAAGACCGGATTTATGAGGAGGTACTCATTATGAAAACCAAGCTTATTGCGCTTGCAGCTGGCCTGATGACCGCGACTGCGCTTGCGTCTGTTCCTGCAAAGGCAGATGTCAAGATTGGCCTGATCGGCGGTATTTCAGGACCGATCGCCGCCATGGCGCCAGCCATGGTCGACGCTGCGCAGCTTGCGATCCAGCAGGTGAACGAACAAGGCGGCATCGGCGACGGCGAAAAGCTGGTCGGCGTTGTCGGCGATAGTGCCTGCAATCCGCAAAATGGTACGGACGCCGCCACCAAAGCGGTCAACATTGAAGGCGTTGCCGGTATTGTCGGCCCGCATTGCTCCGGCGCAGTTCTGGCGGCTGCCGGGTCCGTCACCATTCCTGCAGGCATCACGCTGATCACCCCGTCCGGCACGTCTCCGGAAATCACAAGCCTTGAGGACAAGGGAACTGTTTTCCGCACTGTGCCGTCCGATGACTATCAGGGTCGTGCCTTGGCGCGTACCTTGAAAGAACAGGGCTATGGCAAGGTTGCGGTTGCTTACCTCAACAACGACTACGGCACCGGCCTCGCCAATGCGTTCAAGGCCGAATATGTCGATGAACTCGGCGGTGACATCACCCAGTTTGCAGCCCATGAAGAGGGCAAGGCGTCTTATCGCTCGAACCTTGCAGAACTTGTGAAGGGTGGCGCTGACACGCTGGTCATCTTCGACTATGGCGATGGCACAGGTCTCACGATCCTGCGTCAGGCACTGGAAAACGGCTTCTTCGACAAGTTTGTCGGTGGTGATGGCATGAAATCCGACGCCATCATCAATGAACTGGGCGCTGAAAACCTCGGCACTTTTGTGGCCTCTTCACCGGTCGGTGAACAGTCTCAGTCGCTTGATGTCTTCAACGAAGCTTTCAAGGCTGTCGGTGGCGATCCGGATGCGATCTTCGTCAGCACGTCGTATGATGCAGCTTTCCTGATGGCGCTTGCGCTTGAAAAGGCCGGCGGCGACAAGGCCGGTGCGGCTGCTGCCATGGTCGAGGTTTCCAACGGCGAAGGTGAAGCCATTCTGCCGGGTGAGTGGAAAAAGGCGAAAGAGCTGATCGCAGCCGGCACTGCCATCGACTACAAGGGTGCTGCGGGCGACCATAATTTCGACGCCAATGGCGATGTCCCGGGCACTTATGCGCTCTGGGAAGTCGGCTCCAACGGTTTCGAGATGCTGACGGAAATGAAGTAAGCCCTTTCAAGCAATAAGGCGAAGCAACGAAACCGGCGACCTTAAAGGGTCGCCGGTTTTTTGCTGTCCTTGGCTTTGCAGAGTGTCTTGACCCGCAGACTTGAATTTCGCATGACAAACATGTTCCGGAGGTGCATGTGAACCATCAAATTGCAAACGTCAGACGTATCGGAAGCAATGAAGTTGAGGTTTTCAAGCGCATCCGATTGGAAGCTCTCCAATTGGAACCGGCGTCTTTCGCAAGCAGCTATGAAGACTGGACAAAACTTTCAGACGATGAATGGCGCCGACGTCTGGAAAGTCCCGTATTTGTAGCTTTCCTCAATGAAGAGCCTGTGGGCATCACCGGTTTGCTTCGACAAAGCGCAAGCAAGATGGCGCACCGTGCCACGATTGTGATGGTCTATGTCCGTGCGGGTCTGCGCGGCAAGGGGGTTGCCAAGGATCTTCTGGAGGCTGTCGTAGCATATGCGGTTGCGCATGGCGTGCAGCAGCTGGAACTCTCCGCAAGTGCGGAAAATCAGTCGGCTCTTCGGTTTTATCGGCGTGAAGGCTTTGTCGAAGCAGGTCGAATCCCCGCTGGTTTCGTGCACGAGGGCCGCCAGGTAGATGACATCATCATGGTTCGAAGACTGGAAGCGATCGAGCTAGGCTCATAGCGACAATTGACCGCCGAACTTTGATCCGGAACGAGATGAAGTTATCTCTTACCGCTGCCTCTGAAAGCCGCTATACAGCCGCCCATGCGTGATCTGGATGTATTGGTGCTCGGCGGCGGAGCCGCGGGTTTGATGTGCGGGATTGAGGCGGCCAAGCGTGGGCGCAAGGTGATGGTGATCGACCATGCCAAACGACCCGCCGACAAGATCCGCATTTCCGGTGGCGGGCGGTGCAATTTCACCAACCTTCATTGTACGCCTGCGAATTTCCTGTCTCAGAATCCGCGTTTTTGTGTCTCTGCTTTGAAGCGCTACACACAGCATGACTTTCTGGCACTTGTTGATCAGCACCGCATTGCCTGGCATGAGAAAACGCTTGGCCAGCTCTTTTGCGATGAGAGTGCAAAGGACATCATCCGGATGTTACTTGACGAACTGGAACGCGCCGGTGGCAAGCTTCAGTTGGAAACGGATATCAAAGCCGTTGAAAAACCGGATGACAGGTTTTCCGTTTCAACCTCCAAAGGACCTCTCAGGACGCAGTCGCTGGTTATTGCAACGGGTGGGCCCTCCATCCCGAAAATGGGGGCGACGGGGTTCGGCTACGATCTGGCAAAACAGTTCGGCTTGAAAGTTATTGCTCCGCGCGCCGCTCTCGTTCCCTTGACCTTTTCTGATGCGAACAAAGACCTGTGTGGCCGCCTGGCTGGTGTTTCACTGGACGCGAATGTGTCGTTTCAGAAAACGACCTTCCGCGAAGGGCTTTTGTTTACGCACCGCGGGCTCTCTGGTCCGTCGATCCTGCAGATTTCATCCTATTGGGAGGAAGGCAAGCCGATTTCGGTCAATCTTGTTCCCGAGGCGGATGTGTTCGATGTCTTGAAGACAGCGCGGCACGAGGTGCCAAGACAGGACCTCAAGACTGCTCTTGGCTCCCTGCTGCCGAACAGGCTGGCAGATGAACTCGCAGAAGTTTACAAGCTCAAGGGCCGGCTTGCGGACCAATCAGACAAGGTTCTGCGCCGGGCCGGTGAGCAAATGAACCGCTGGCAACTGACACCGGTCGGAACAGAAGGGTATCGAACCGCGGAAGTGACGCTTGGCGGTATCGACACCAGGGAATTGTCGTCAAAAACCATGGAGGCCAGCAAGGTATCAGGCCTTTACTTCATTGGCGAAGTGGTCGATGTCACCGGGCATCTTGGCGGATTTAACTTCCAGTGGGCCTGGTCTTCGGGCCATGCAGCGGGGCAGGTCGTCTGACCCAGAAATAATTAATAGCTACAGCAGTTTACGCAGATGCGTATTTTTTGATGACCGCACCTCATTCGTCGGTATACTTGCGCCGGAGAAGAGGTCGGAATGAAGCGCGTAACGATACACGATGTGGCCGAAACAGCCGGCGTTAGCCTTGCAACCGTTGACAGGGTGCTGAACGGACGCCCGGGTGTGCGCAAAACAACCATCGAAAAGGTCAAGAAGGCTGTCGACACGTTAAACTACAAGCCCGATGTGTTTGCTGCCGGGCTTGCGAAGAAGCGCCTTTACCGTTTCCATTTCCTGATCCCCAACGGTCCGAATGCCTTCATGGAAGACCTGACCCGCGAAGCTGCCACCCATGCGCAATCCTTGAGCAGCGACCGGATGCATGTCCATGTCGAGCCGATTGATGCGTTCGATGGCCACCGTGTCGCTGGGACCCTGGCCATTCTGGACAGTTCGGTTTGCGACGGTGTTGCGGTCGTTGCTCCGGCTTTCCCGGAAGTGCGCGCGGCAATTGACAGGCTTCAGGATCGTGGAGTGCCGGTGGTCACGCTTGTGTCGGATCATCCATCTTCGACACGTCAACATTTTGTGGGCATCGACAATGTGGCCGCCGGCAGGACAGCAGGGCGGCTTCTTGGGCGTTTCCTACCAAGTCAGCCGGCAAAGATTGGTCTTATAGCGGGCTCACTCGGGTTGCGGGATCATGCGGATCGCTTTGCCGGTTGCCGGTCCGTGATCGAGGCGGATTTCCCTCATCTGGAGCTTTTGAAAGTGCGCGAAGGGCGCGATGACAACGCGCGCAACCAGGATCTGGTTCAAAGGCTTTTGAACGACCACCCGGATGTGGCCGGTCTTTACAACATTGGCGCAGGAAACCGTGGCGCGATTGCTGCTTTGCAGGCCTCAGGGCGTGCGCGTGACATCGTCTTTGTGGGGCATGAACTGACACCCTATACCAGCCAGGCCCTGAGATTGAACATTCTTGACGCCGTGATAGCGCAGGATCCTGGACACGAAATTCGCAGTGCGATCCGGGTTCTGAAGGCGCTCAGCGATGGCGCACCGATCATTGAGGGGCAGGAACGCATCGGTATCGATGTGTTTTTGAAGGACAATTTGCCGGAAAGTCCCGAACTCACCCAACCAGTCTGAGAACAACGCCCTACACTCCGTGAGACCCTGGAATATGAGCGTGAGCATTTTGGAGACAATGAATGAGTAACGCACCTCAGGATATTCAAAACCCCATCCTGCCCGGATTCAATCCTGATCCGTCCATTTGCCGGGTGGGAAACGACTACTACATCGCAACGTCAACCTTCGAATGGTTTCCGGGCGTTCAAATCCATCATTCCAGGGATTTGAAAAACTGGCGGCTCGTTATGCGTCCGTTGACCCGGCCCGAGCAATTGGACATGCGCGGCAATCCGGACTCCTGCGGTATCTGGGCACCTTGCCTCACCTATGCCGATGGTCTTTTCTGGCTTGTTTACACAGATGTGAAACGCAAAGACGGATCCTTCAAGGATGCGCACAATTATATTGTTACCGCTCCTGACATCGAGGGTCCCTGGTCAGATCCTGTCTACACAAATTCCTCAGGCTTTGATCCGTCGCTATTCCATGATGAAGACGGACGCAAATGGTTTTTGAACATGATCTGGGACCATCGGGTGGGCCACAATTCCTTCGCCGGCATCGCGCTTCAGGAATACGATCCCGTCAAACAGGCATTGATCGGACCCATCCAGAATATTTTCAAGGGCACTCCGCTCGCCCTGACCGAAGGCCCGCATCTTTATAAGCGTGATGGTTGGTACTACCTGCTGACCGCAGAGGGAGGGACTGCCTATGATCACGCGGTGACACTAGCCAGATCCCGGCAAATTGGTGGGCCATATGACGTCCATCCTGAACAACATGTTGTCACGGCACGGTTCGATCCGGACAACCCGATCCAAAGGGCTGGGCACGGTGATTTTGTCGAAACCCAGACTGGTGAAACCTATCTGGTGCATTTGATGGGGCGACCACGTCTTGGTCAGGATCGTTGTCAGATGGGTCGAGAGACCGCGATCCAGAAATGCGTCTGGGGCGATGATGGATGGTTGCGGCTGGAAGCTGGCGGTGTTGCGCCACAATCGAGCGTACCAGGACCGAACCTGCCGGAACATGTATTCCCAGAGGAAATCGCTCGACATGAATTCGACAGTCCTGAACTCCCGGATGTTTTTCAGTGGCTACGCACACCCTATCCTGACCGTTTGTTTTCGCTCAGGGAGCGGCCGGGTCATTTGAGGCTCTTTGGACGCGAATCCGTTGGCAGCTGGTTCGAACAGGCGTTTGTTGCCAGGCGGCAGACACACTACGACTACGAGGCTGAAACTCTTGTCGATTTTCAACCGGAAACGTTTCAACAGACAGCCGGACTGATCGCATACTACGGTCAATTGCAGTTTTTCTATCTTGCTGTAACGCATGACGAGGTTAAGGGGCGCGTTCTGACAATTCTGAGCTCTCCCGGTGACGATCCGGAGGGACATATCAAAGCGCCTCTGCAAGAATCCGTTTCGTTGCCGGAAAGCGGTCCCGTTGCATTGAAAGTCACAGTTGAGGAAATGGCTCTGCGATTCTGGTATCGGACATCCGGAAGTGACTGGGACCGGATCGGTCCGGCATTTGATGCAACTCTGTTGTCCGACGAAGCTGCGGGCCGCGGTGCTCATGGCAATTTCACCGGTGCTTTTGTCGGAATGCACGCGATGGATACGTCCGGTCAGGCCAAAACGGCAGACTTTGACTATTTCAGCTATCGAAACCTTGTCTGAAGTAACAGGGAAGCAATGATAAAGTGGCGGCTAGGACGAAAAGTCGCCTCTAATACTCAAATTTTGAATTGACCTTTGTGACAGCGCACCGCATATCTATGCCATGCGCTTGACACAACAAACCAACTATGCCGTTCGTGCGCTCATGTATTGCGCCGTGAACCCGGACAAACCAAGCAAGGTCGCAGATATTGCCGCCAGCTTCGATATGTCCGAAACCCATCTGTTCAAAATCATGAAGGTGCTGGTCGATGCCAATCTGATCAGAACCATTCGTGGACGAAATGGCGGCGTCATGCTTGCCCGCTCGGCCGAGCAGATCACAGTCGGTGAGGTGGTGCGTGCTGCGGAAGAAAGCTTCCTGCTGGCAGAGTGCTTTGACAGCGGCCGCAAGGATTGCCCATTGATCGTGTCCTGTGGTTTCAATGGTCTCCTGCATGAAGCGCTTGAAGCGTTCATGGAAGTCCTCGACGGAAAGTCGATTGCGGATTTGTCGGAAGACCGGTTTGGCATGCGCGACCTGTTGAAGATCGATAACGCAAAAACACCGATCGCTGCCAACGCCTGATACTTAGACGCTCATGAAAACGCAAAAGGCGCTACCAATCGGTAAGCGCCTTTTTTGATATGCCTTTGGAGAAAAGGCCGGGCTGGCTTGCCGCTGAGGGAGAGGAGAGGGCGGTTGGCTGGCCTGGCATTTTTACCCCCGATTGCTCGGGGGTCCTGTCCGAAACGAAACCAGAGGACGCGATTTCCAATTCCGTTTCGATCAGGCATTGCTTTGATAGGAAAACTTGAGTATGAGTGTCAAGTATAAAGTGGAGTTAAAAACTCATCTTTTGTTTTTGCCGTCGAAATCGCCCGCTGTTGCTCCTCTAGGAGGCCTTAGCGGGCAGCACAATAAGGGCCAAGGACCGTTTGCGCGCCATGACACTGATCGCTAACAGCCAGAAGCAACGTCTGTCTCTCGCTTCCTCCAGCCGGAACAGGCCGCCATTGCCTGCAAGCTCGAAAAGAGAAAAAACTGAGCTGGATACCCGTGAGCTATTCGGAAATCTCCGTCAGATCGAGATCCAGCACAACGACGAAACCTACCGGCTATCCATTACCAAACAGGGCAAGCTCATTCTGACGAAATAGCAGTACCTGAGCCGACAAGAATGCGGGTCGCCTAAGTCAGTGTTAGGCGACCGAATGTTGATCAGGCTGCAAAAATGGCAACTGGCTTGCCAACACCGCGCAACGCATGTTCTCCCATCTCATTCAAATCCGTGCGCAAGTCTCCTGATAAGGATGCACGAACAGGTTCGGTCAGTAGAAGTTCCCGGCCAAGTGGTTTGCAAAGTGATTCCACGCGGCTGGTTTCATTCACCGCCCGACCAATAACTGTGAAGTCCAGACGTTCTTCGCCTCCGACATTGCCAAAGAAAACTTCGCCCCGGTGCAGACCGATACCGATCTTCAGTGGGTGCCAGAGTGCCGGATCCGGCAATTCATCCAATGGCGCTTCATTCAGTTCATCTATTGCGTTCAGCGCTGCCTTGGAGGCTTTCACCGCAGCGTTGGCCGCTGCCGTTTCCCCCATCGCTTTCTGATCGAAGACGGCAAGGATGCCGTCCCCCATGAATTTCAGGATGTCGCCGCCATGGGACAAGACGGCTTCGGACACTCGGTCGAAATATGCGTTGAGGATCGCTGTGACTTCCGGGCCGCTGAGCCGATCGGCGAGCTGCGTGAACCCGCGCATATCCGACATGAAAACGACGGCTTCGATTGCCTCTCCGTCTCCACGGCGAATTTCCCCGTCCAGGACACGTCGACCTGCAATCGGGCCGAGATACGTGTCAGCGACGTTGCGTGCTATCCGCTGGACGATGTGACGCTCGACATGCAGCGCCAGAAGGTCGATCAGGCCACGGATTTTTTCCTTGCCATCGACAGGGAAACCACCGGGCTTGGTGGATGCGAAAGTCATCGCGTTGAACGTCTGTCCGGTCGCGCTCAGGGGCACCGCGGCATAGACAGTGAAGCCTTGCTCCGCAAGCTCGCCCATGAGAGGCGCTGAGTTTCGACCTTCTTCCGATTCAAGGTCAACCTTGATCGTCTCACCCTGCATGATGACTTTGTAGAGTGGATTGCGGGTGAAGGCCTCTTGATTGATGGCATTTGAATCTGCTGCGATCTCATCGCAAATTTCGTCTTTGCTGCTCCAGAACCACGAAAAGCCGATGACACGCGGATGAAGCGTCCCGATGTGAAGGGTACAGCGGTCAATGCCGAGATCGGCCGCCTTGCAGCGCCACATGAACTCTTCGAACATCAGCATGACATTGTCGATCTTGGTGGCGTCGTGCAAAAGCCAGCCGTGAAGATCGTCAAGTGTCTGTTTTGCTGGAGCGCTGGAAGGACCTCGTTGGGAGCGGTTCAGAAGATGCACATGCGGGGCATAGCTGCGTGGGGTGGGGTCAAGCATTGCCTGGTTCATGCGGGCTCCGATGGTGTCGCCGGGATCAGATGGGTCAACAGGACATATAGTTCAAACTCAGGTTCGCAAAATAGCTGGGCAAACAAAATCCCCGGCGTTTCGTGCCGGGGATGATCGAGAGTGCCACTTGGTCGTTGTGGTCAGAATGCAGCTTCGACCCCGCCCATTTCCACATAGACGCTTTTGATCTGGCTGTAATAGTCGATCGCAGCATGACCGTTTTCGCGACCGATACCAGATTTCTTGTAACCGCCAAACGGCATTTCGATGGGGGTGAGGTTGTAGGTGTTGATCCAGCAGGTACCTGCTTGCAAGCGGTCGATGACCCGGTGTGCGCGCTGAATATCTCGGGTGAAAACGCCGGCGGCGAGGCCGAACTCCGTGTCGTTTGCCCGGTCAACGACATCCGTCTCGTCGTCAAAATCAAGAACGCTCAGCACTGGGCCGAAGATTTCTTCACGCGCGATGGTCATATCGTCGCTGACATCCGCAAAGACTGTTGGTTCGACGAAATAACCATCAGGGAAACTGTCTACCTTTGCCGCATTCCCACCGCAGACAAGCCGGGCCCCTTCATTCTGACCGACCTTGAGGTAGTGCATCACCTTGTCCAGCTGCTGCCGGGAAACCAGTGGTCCGATGGAAGTCGCTTCGTCCAGTGGATCACCAAGAATGGCTGTCTTGGTGCGCTCCGCGAGCCGCTTCAGGAATTCTTCCTTGATGCCGCTATGAACGAAAACCCGGGTGCCGTTCGAGCAGATTTGACCCGTTGAATAGAAGTTTGCGTTGATTGCTGCGGAAATAGCGTTCTCGATATCCGCATCGTCGAAAATGATCAGCGGTGACTTGCCGCCAAGTTCCAGGGTTGTTTTCTTGAGATGTTCACCGGCAAGGGCCGCGACTTTGGCACCTGTCGGCACAGATCCTGTCAACGACACCTTGGCAATGTCCGGATGGGCCACCATTTTTGCGCCGACGTCTCCAAAGCCCTGCAAGACGTTGAAAACACCGTCCGGCAGACCGGCTTCCGAGAAAGCTTCCGCAAGCTTCAGGGCGCTCAGTGGCGTCACTTCGGAAGGTTTGAAAATCATGGCATTGCCGCAGACAAGCGCAGGAGCGGCTTTCCAGCACGCGATCTGGATTGGGTAGTTCCAGGCACCGATACCGAAGCAGATACCGAGCGGCTCACGCTTGGTATAGGCAAAGGCACCGCCGAGCTCGATATGTTCGCCTGTCAGTGTCGCGGCAAGACCGCCATAATATTCAAGACAGTCGGCACCAGATGCGGCATCGGCAATCAGCGTCTCCTGAAGGGGTTTGCCTGTGTCCAGAGTTTCAAGGATCGACAGTTCGCGGTTTTTCTCACGCAGGATTTCTGCAGTGCGGCGCAAGATGCGGCCACGCTCGGCCGGCGGTGTCGCCGCCCAGACTTTCTGACCCTCTTTTGCGGACTTTATCGCCGCGTCGACAATCGCGTCATCGGCCGAGACGATGCGTGCAATGACTTCTCCGGTCGCCGGATAAAGCGAATCGAATGGCGTGCCGGACTGGCTTTCAAGGTATGAGCCACCGACATAGTGCGAGGCTTGAGGTTGGGCGCGCATGAAATGGCTCCTGATCTTTTTTGGTACCGGCGCACCGGTTGGTCGTTTCAGCGTTGGGACGTTTCCCAGTCCGGATGGATCCAGGGTTCCTGATTGGATGCCGGAAGAGGGTCGATGCCCAGAATATGGTCGGAGGCTTTCTCTCCGACCATTATCGAAGGTGCATTCAAGTTGCCATTGGTGATTAACGGAAAGATGGAGCTGTCTGCAACTCGCAATCCATCGACGCCGATCACACGGCATTCAGGATCGACAACCGCCATCGGATCGTCCTTTGCACCCATCCGACAGGTGCCGCAGGGGTGATAAGCACTTTCCGCGTGTTCCCGGATGAAATCATCCAGAGCTTCATCGCTTTGAACATGGTCACCGGGCTGGATTTCCTTGCCGCGGTAGTCCGCAAAGGCTTCCTGACCGAAGAGCTCACGGGTCAACCTGATGCATTTGCGGAAATCTTCCCAGTCTTCCTCGTGAGACATGTAGTTGAAGAAGATTGAGGGTTTTGAGCGCGGGTCGCTGGACGTCAGTTTTACGGCCCCGCGTGACTTTGACCGCATCGGACCAACATGGGCCTGGAATCCGTGGCCCTCAGCGGCGGCCTGTCCGTCGTAGCGGACTGCAAATGGCAGGAAGTGATACTGGATGTCGGGATATTTCACCCCGGCTTTTGAGCGAATGAAGGCAGCGGCTTCGAACTGGTTTGACGCGCCAAGGCCTTTCTTGAAAAACAGCCACTGTGCTCCGATCACGGCCTTTGAGATAAGGTTCCAGTGCTTATAGAGCGTGATCGGCTGAACGCAGGCCTGCTGAATGTAGAGCTCCAGATGGTCTTGAAGGTTGGCACCAACACCCGGCCTGTCGGCGACGACATCGATCCCAAGCGCACTCAGGTCAGCAGCTGCGCCGATGCCCGACTGCATAAGGATTTTGGGAGAATTGATGGAGGAAGCCGCCAGCACGACTTCGCGTTCCGCGCGCGCCGTGCGAATTTCCCCGCCTGTCTCGAATTCCACGCCGACTGCGCGATTGTTTTCGATCAGGACCTTGCGCACAAGCGCGCCCTTGATCAGATCAAGGTTTCCGCGTTTCAGAGCCGGCTTCAGATAAGCATTCGCTGCGGACCATCGGCGTCCCCGATGGACCGTCATCTCCATATCGGCAAAGCCTTCCTGGCGCTCGCCATTATAATCGCCTGTCACACCGTAGCCGGCCTGTTCACCCGCATCCTTGAATGCCTGAAACAGTGGGTTCCACTTTGATCCCCGCTGGACATGAAGGGGACCGTTGCTCCCGCGCCAACCTGTCTGGCCGCCGTGGCTCGTTTCCAGTCGCTTGTAGTAGGGCAGAACATGCCGATAACCCCAGCCGGCGGCCCCCATTTCCTCCCAGGTGTCGAAATCGCAGGCATGACCGCGAACATAGACCATGCCATTGACGGAGGACGAGCCACCGATGACTTTGCCCCGGGGTGTGGCCAAGCGTCGACCGCCCAAATGCGGTTCGGGTTCGCTGGAATAACCCCAGTCGTATAGCGACATGTTCATCGGGTAAGAAAGAGCCGCTGGCATCTGAATCAGCGGCCCAGCATCTGTGCCGCCAAATTCCAGTACCAGAACGCGATTGGTGCCGTCTTCCGACAGTCTGGATGCCATGGCGCAACCGGCCGAGCCCGCACCAACAATGATAAAATCGAACGTGTCCGTCATCTGCGCTCCGCGCGGCTAATCATGTGTTTGAAGTTCGTGCGACATGCGCCGCGATTTGCGTTTCGACATAGTCTTCGACCATGGCGATTGCCGCCTGTCGGTCGGTCTTTGTGTCGCTGAGAGCCTGGCGGATCCAGACACCGTCGATCATGGAGGCGGTACCTTCGGCAACGCGTCGCGCCTCATCCCGTGGCAGGAAGGCGCGCAGCGCGTGCGTGAGATTTGAGGCGAGCCTGGCTGCATAAATGCGCAGCAAGCGTCGGTTGCTGTCTGTCGTCCGGGACTGAACATAAAAGGCCAGCCAGGCCGCAATGACCGTCGGCTGGAACTGATCAACGGCGAAATTGCCGGCAATGATGGCGGAGATGCGCTGCCGCGGCGTTTCCGCCATCGCAAGGCCATCGCTGATTGCGCGGCCGAGCTCCGTCAGAAGATGGCGCATCGTCGCTGCAAGTAATTGATCTTTCGACCCGAAGTAATGGTGCACCAGACCACCAGAAACGCCGGCGCGTTTGGCGATCTGAGCCATCGTTATGTCACTGTATCCGCGCTCATGAATAGCATCGACAGTTGCGTCAATAAGGCTTCGCCGCCGCTCCGCTTCCATTCCGACCTTGGGCATAATGATCTCCACATCTCAGCGAAATCTATTTTTAATTGACTAATCAATCAATGAAAACTTGCAAATTTTCCCGGTGGATGTTTGGATCGCGTTCATTCAAGCTGTAGTGAGGGGAACGAGACAGCTGAACGCTGGGCAGTACTCACTTTCCACTGCACATACAAAAAGCGACTTTCCGAAGGAGGTACTCAAATGAAAATTGCAGCGAAACTCGCTGGGGCACTTGCAATTGGACTGATGATGTCCGGAACCGCACTGGCAAATGACCCGGAAGCCTGCAAGACCGTTCGTTTCTCTGATGTAGGCTGGACCGACATCACAGCAACGACCGCTGCCACATCCGTCGTGCTCGAAGCGCTTGGCTATGAGCCGGAAGTGAAAATCCTTTCCGTGCCGGTTACCTACGCCTCCTTGAAGAACAAGGACATCGATATTTTCCTCGGCAACTGGATGCCGACCATGGAAGGTGACATCAAGGCGTATCGCGAAGACGGTTCCGTCGAGACGGTCCGCGCCAACCTTGAAGGCGCGAAATACACGCTTGCTGTTCCGAAATACACCTACGACAAGGGCCTGAAGAGCTTTTCGGATATTGCCAAGTTCCGCGACGATCTCGACGGCAAGATATACGGCATCGAGCCGGGCAACGATGGCAACCGCCTCATCATCGGAATGATCGACGAAAACCTTTTTGAACTGAAGGGCTTTGAAGTCGTCGAGTCCTCCGAACAAGGCATGCTCGCTCAGGTCGCTCGTGCGAACCGCCGTGAGAATGACATTGTCTTCCTCGGTTGGGAGCCGCATCCGATGAACGCCAGCTTCGAAATGGCGTATCTTGAAGGTGGCGATGACATCTTTGGCCCCAACTACGGTGGAGCGACCGTCTACACAAACGTGCGCGCTGGCTACACCGGCGAGTGCCCGAATGTGGGCAAGCTTCTTGAAAACCTTGAGTTCTCGCTGGCCATGGAAAATGAGATCATGGGTGCGATCCTGATTGATGGCGAGGATCCCAACAAGGCAGCCGCTGCGTGGCTGAAAGAGCATCCGGCAACCTTCGAAAACTGGCTTGTCGGCGTAAAAACGTTTGATGGCGGTGACAGCTTCGCTGCCGTTAAAGGGGCACTTGGCCTCTAACCTGAAGCGAAATCAGCGCCGGCGTGGATCACCCCGCCGGCGTTTTCCTTTTTAAGAACAAAAAGAACGGAGAGGCGGGTTGGACTGGCTGACAGACAATAAACTTCCGATCGGCCCATGGGCACGGTCCGTGGTCGACTGGTTGACTGACAATGCCTATTGGGTATTCGACGGCATCTCGTTATTCCTGGAAACACTGATCGATGGGATCTTGTGGTTGTTGCAGACGCCGCATCCTCTGGTCATTGTCGTTGTGGCTGTGGCCATCGGTTACGCGGTTCATCGCACGCTCGCCTTCGCGGTGTTCGTTGCTGTGTCGCTGCTGCTCATCATCAATCAGGGCTACTGGGAAGAAACAACCGAAACGCTGGCGCTGGTCATTGCGGCCTCAGTCGTATGTATGGCAGTCGGCGTGCCGATCGGTGTGCTCGGCGCGCATAATCCGCGCTTTTATGCAGCGATCCGCCCGGTGTTGGATCTCATGCAGACAATCCCGACCTTTGTTTATCTTATCCCGGCACTCATTCTTTTTGGGCTTGGTATGGTGCCTGGACTGATCGCGACAGTGATCTTTGCCATTCCGGCTCCCATTCGCCTGACCCAGCTTGGTGTGTCCTCCACCCCTACAGCGCTTTTGGAAGCCGGTCAGGCATTCGGGGCAACGAAACGCCAGCTTCTCTGGAAGATCGAATTGCCCTACGCGCTGCCGCAAATCATGGCCGGCCTGACGCAGACCATCATGCTGTCGCTGTCGATGGTGGTGATTGCCGCACTTGTTGGCGCTGACGGTCTCGGTGTGCCGACCCTCAGGGCGCTGAATACCGTCAACATTGCACAGGGTTTTGAAGTCGGTGTCTGCATCGTTCTGATTGCCATCGTGCTTGACCGGTTTTTCCGGGCTCAGGAAGGAGGCAAACGATGAGTGTAGAACAATCGACCCCGGTCGTTTCCTTCAAAGATGTCGACATCGTCTTTGGCGACAAACCCGCGAGCGCTCTTCCTCTGATCGATGCAGGGAAAACGCGGCAGGATATCCAGGCTGAAACAGGTCAGATTCTTGGTGTTGCCGGTGCGAGTTTTGACATTCATGAGGGTGAGGTCATCGTCCTCATGGGGTTGTCCGGTTCCGGCAAGTCAACGCTCTTGCGGGCCGTCAACGGACTGAACCCGGTCATTCGCGGTGAAGTCCAGGTTCATGACGGCAAGCAGTTCGTGAACCCGGAAACCTGTTCGGAAAACGATCTGCGTGAATTGCGACGACACCGGATTGCGATGGTGTTCCAGCAGTTCGGCTTGCTGCCATGGCGTACGGTCGCCGAAAATGTCGGCTTTGGTCTGGAACTTGCCGGTATGTCAGCGAAGGAACGACTGGCGAAGGTTGAGGAACAACTGAAGCTGGTCGGGCTGTCCGGTTGGGGCGAGAAATTCGTTCATGAACTTTCCGGCGGCATGCAGCAGCGCGTCGGTCTGGCCAGGGCATTTGCAACCGACGCTCCGATCCTGTTGATGGATGAACCTTTCTCGGCGCTGGATCCGCTGATCCGTGACAAGTTGCAGGACGAGCTCCTTGATCTTCAGAAGGAACTCAATCGAACCATTATTTTCGTGAGCCACGATCTCGACGAAGCCGCCAAGATCGGTTCGCGTATTGCCATCATGGAAGGCGGAAGGGTCATCCAGCTGGGAACTCCTCAGGAGATCGTCAAATCGCCGGCAACTGAATACGTCGCCGATTTTGTCAGTCACATGAACCCGCTGAATGTTCTGAGGGCGCGTGACATCATGGTGCCTCCAGGGAGCCTTGCCGGATCGCTGGCCAGTGCCCTGTCCTGTGAAGATGGAACGCCGATCCGCGAAGTCGCCAAACTGAAAAAGTCGAGCACCGAACCTGTTGTCGTTCAAAAGGACGGTGCGATTGTCGGTGTGATCGGGGAAAACGAGCTGCTCGATTGCATGCTCTAAAGAAACCGAACGCCGTCGTCATGCTGAAGTTGCACGCGTGATGTGGCAAAACAAAAACGGGGCCAATCGGCCCCGTTTTCGCGTTTTCGACCCATAGCCACTCGATCTGAGCGGCAAAGCCTCTGAACTTAGAGAAGCTCGAGCTGAGCAGCCTGCTTGCCGCGGCCGCGACGATCGTCTTCGGCGACGAACGAGATTTTTGCGCCTTCAACCGGCGTACCGATACCAGCCTGCTCAAATGCAGTGACGTGAACGAATACGTCCTTGCCGCCGTTTTCAGGCGTGATGAAGCCGAAGCCGCGGTCGTGGTTGAAGAATTTGATTGTGCCGTTCTCACGCATGGAGAAACCTTTCCGTTGGTTAAATGCGCCCGTCCGTTTCCGGCAGAGCGCGGATAAACGAGAAGTCAAATAAGAAACGGAAAGCTTTGTAATTCAGAGCGTAGCTTGATGAAGCCGTTGCCGAAGTCGTCAGTCTCACCGGGTCTTTCGTCATGTCCCGTACGACGCAGCTTGCGCCGACGCTGCATAATGTAAGGCGCGCAGCCTGTTCCGACAAGTGAAAGATGCGTAAGTTGGTCAAACAAACGTTTTTCAGCCCTTTTTTTGGAAAGTGACAGCTTGTGACCCCGGTCACAGAGACAAATTGCTGCCGTGGCTATTGTCCATTCATGAACTGAGGCACGCAGGGGCCTCGGAAAAACGAAGGGACACCGTCATGTTCAAGAAAGTAGCTAACACCACAATCGCGCTGGCTCTTGTTGCCGGTGCAGCCCTCACCACTCAGACGCAATCTGCAAATGCCGCCGAAGGCTGGCAGGTCGGCGTTGGCATCGCAGGTGGCCTTGCTGCCGGTGCGATCCTTGGCTCCGCATTGTCGCAGCCGCGCTATGTTGCACCGCCGCCGGCCTATTACCCGGCACCGGCCCCGGTCGTGACCTACCGCCCGGCGCCCTGGTCTCCGGCTTGGTACAACTACTGCAGCCGCAAGTATCGCTCGTTTAATCCGAACACCGGCTACTTTCTGGCGTATTCAGGTCAGTACACGTTCTGCCGATAAACGAAACACCCGTCATTGGAACGGGCTTGGACAAAGCAACATAAAGCCGGGGCGTAATCCCCAAGAATGGGTTTCCGGCTCTACTCCCTGCAAGGTATTCCTCCCAACCTTGCGGGGAGTTTTCATTTGATCAGCGGTTTGCAGCCGGATCTGACAAAGGCGTTAGCCTTAAGTTACAGCGCGCTTTGCTGCCCGCATGATTGTTTCCAACTGATTTAAGAACCGCGATCTGTCGGCTTTGGTAAAGGAGGGGCCACCTTCCCGGATTTCACCAATTTCGCGCAAGTGCGTTTTCAAGTCCCGCATCGCGAGACGCATACCGATCCCGTCTTCACTGAAAGGCTTGCCGGTCGGCCCGATTACCAGTGCGCCTGCCTTGACGCATCTGGACGCCAGCGGCACATCAGCTGTCACGACGACGTCGCCTGTCTGAGCGCGCTCCGCAATCCAATTGTCTGCTTCATCCGGGCCTTCCGGCACGACAACTCGCTCGACCAGATCACCTTCCGGCAAACGCATCCAGCTGTTGGACACAAACTTGATTGCAACATTGTGCCGTTCACCAACACGGACGGCTTCGTTCTTTACCGGACAGGCATCGGCGTCCACATAAAGCACAGTCATGCGCGTTCGCCCTCCACGATATTGCTTAGATAGTTTTGAATGCCGATTGCGGCCTGTCGACCGGTGGCAAAACAGGCTTGAAGCAGATAGCCGCCGGTTGGCGCCTCCCAGTCGAGCATTTCGCCGGCCACAAACACACCAGGTTGAGCGCGCAACATCAGTCCATCGTCAATGTCGCCAAGTGCGATGCCACCAGCCGATGAAATCGCGCGGTCAATGTCGTAAGGGGCGGAGCACAGAACGGGCAAGGCCTTGATCCGCGCGGCAAGGCCTTCTGGATCTTCGGGAAGGGGGCCAACTTCGCGCAAGAGCGCTTGTTCGACAGGGTTCAGTTTCAGCGCCTTTTTCAAAAAAGTCGAGATGGATTGTTTGCGCCGCGGCCGGGAGAGTTTCTGGCGCACCGTGTCTATCGACATAGCTGGGCGCAGATCAATCAAGAGCTCTGCGGAGCCGTTGCTGTTGATCTTCTCGCGTAATTCTGCGGAAAGAGCATAAACCGCGCCGCCTTCGATCCCCTTTGCTGACAGCAGCGCTTCTCCACTGCATTGGCTGCCATCGAGGCTCAGAGCAATGCGCTTCAAGGGCGTACCCGCAAACCTGTCTTTCAGGATCTCGCTCCAGGCGACGAGAAAGCCGCAATTGGAGGGCTGAAACCGGGATATGTTGATCTGGTGTTCTTCAAGTGCCGGGGTCCATGCCGCGTCGGAACCCAGCCTTGGCCAACTTGCCCCGCCAAGGGCAAGCAGAAGGGCGCGACAAGGAAAGGTTTTCGGCTCTCCACCCTCGGGTTTCAAGAGTGCCGCGCCTTCTGCGGTCAGTCCGGTGAAGGTGTGGCGTGTCAGCAGTTTGACACCGCGTTGGTCGAGCCGCCGAAGCCATGCACGCAGCAGGGGCGAGGCTTTCATGGACTTTGGAAACACCCTGCCGCTGCTGCCGACAAAGGTCTCTTCGCCAAGGCTATGACACCAGTCGCGAAGATCATTTGGCGAAAAAGCACGGATCATGGGGTCCAGGAAGTTGCGTGCCTCGCGATACCGACCCAGAAAAACATCAATGTCTTCGCTGTGGGTCAGGTTTAGACCACCACGTCCGGCCATCAGAAACTTGCGGGCTGGCGAAGGCATCTTGTCGGCAACGGTCACCTCAAGGCCCTTCGCCGATAGTTGCTCGGCAGCGAACAGCCCGGCCGGTCCGGCACCTATGATCAGAACATCGGTCATGGCGCTTTATTAGTTGGACTGGCCTTGCTTGGCCACCGGCATTTTCATGTTCAGCAAAGACTTGCATCTCAGGCGTATGGCAGGTTGCTTCCAAGTGCTCTGCAGCCGTGCCTTTGCGCAAGATGAACTTCTCAAGTTTTTGTTATCCGTCTCATGAGACTATCCGGTCCAACGGTTGGATGTTCCGGCCTGAGCTGAAGTGGCAAGGGTATTTGGCATGGAAAAAACCAGGGACCTCATCGTCGTCGCCGACCCGGATCCCAATGTTCAATCCGGTTTCCAGAAACTGTTTGGCGGTCAGATGGAAGTCGCCTGCTTTTCTGACTCTGACTCAGCTTTGATTTTCCTGAAGCAGCAACCCAGTGCTGCCATCGTCTGTTCCTGCTTCAACTTGCCGGGTCGCGGTGGGTCCGCGTTTTTGAGAGCTTCGGAAATCATTGCGCCAATGGCGGCAAGAGTGATGTTGACGCGGGAGCGTTCTGCAGAAGCTGTCAAACAGGCGCTGAATGAAGGCCATGCTTTCATGTTTCTGGACAAGCCGAGTCAGCCGGCAGATCTCGTTGCGGCCATGGAAACGGCACTTGCGCATCACCGTCAGCTGTTCAAGGACCGGGCGTTGCTTGAACGAACCTTGGCAGGTTCTGTCAAACTTCTCATAGACATGATGGCCCTTTTTCACCCCGAAGCCTTCCGGCGTACGGGCGTCGTGCGCAAACAAGCCTTAAAGCTTGCCAAGGCATTGGGCATGAAAAAGACCTGGGAACTTGAAATGGCGGTCATGCTGTCGCCCCTGGGTGAAGCGTTGCTGCCCAAACAGGTCCTTGCCCGCTATCGCGCCGCGCGCAGCCTGACCGAACAGGAGCGTGATGTGCTCGACAAATCTCCTGCCCAGACGCAGGAACTTTTGAAAAACATCCCGCAATTGGAGCGGGTGTCGGACTATCTCTATTTGTCCGCACGCGGGTACGATGGCTCCGGTTTTCCTAAGGACGGGCCGACGGGATCAGATATTCCCCAAATCTCCAGAATACTGAAGTTGCTGACAGATCTCTGGTATGCCAGTCCCGAAGCCGGACCGGATGCTGCAGCGTTTGAGGCTGTGACCATCAATCGTCGGAAATACGACCCCAAGCTGTTGGAGCTGGCCAAGAATGTTCTGATGGACGATGTTCCCGAAGAACGGAAAAAGCATGTGGCAGAATGCCATATCCGGTCGCTGCGGCCCGGCGATATCCTTGTTGATGATGCATTGACCGAAAGCAGCCATGAATTGGTTCTGTCTCGTGGGCACACCTTGACCCCGACGACGATCCGCCGCCTTGAGCATTTCCATCAGACAACGGGTGTTCGCCAACCAATTCGTGTCGAGCGCCATGAAGTTGTACAAAAAGCCGTACCTGATCCGGCTTAGGGTGCGTTCTTTTTATTCCGCAACTCGGCCTCATAGGCCTTGGCGACACGCAAGAAACGGGCATGGGCATAATTCATGGACAGGATTAGTCCCCACCAGCCGTATTTCCGGTATCTGCGCACGAAATAGGCTTTAAAAAAGCTGACGGGAAATTCCGTTATCAAGCGGCTTTTAGGCAGTCGCCTGCCGCGGCTTCGCATGTCTTCCACCTGCATGGCGGAATAGCGGTTGTATTTTTCGACCTGAAAATCAAGAGATCGGATCGACCGGTGCGCCATGATGCCTGACAGGTTTTCGATCTTGGCACCAGGTTCAGGCCGGACGGTGTCGTGAACCGTGGAGTCTGAAAACCGTCCTTTGCGCCGGTCATAAAGCCGTATCTGGTGATATCCGTAAGCCCACGGTGCTGGTGTGCTTTCGTGCGCGTACATATCCCGGATCATGATCCGCCAGCCATCGGCGTCATTGTAAGTTTGGTCTGCGAATTTCGCTTTGATCTCCGCCGCCAGTTCCGGTGTCACCTCTTCATCGGCATCGAGGTTCAAAATCCAGTCATGTTTGCACTGGTCTTCGCCATGGCGCTTCTGTGGACCGTATCCAAGCCACTCGTGAAACACCACGCGAGCACCAAGGTTTTCGGCAATTGCAACCGTGTCGTCGCTCGACCCGCTGTCGACCACAATGACCTCGTGCACCCAGTCGATCACGCTCTCGATCGGCCGGGCGATGCGGTCGGCCTCATTTCGAGCGATGATGAATACGGAGAGGGGAAGGCGGCTTGTCATCGGTGTTCCGGCTTGTTGATCGCCGGAAGACCCCGGCGCGACTATTTAGCCGCGCCGGACACCGATTTGAAGAACAGATTTCAGGATTTTACTCGTGCAAACAGTGCATCGTGCCCAGCCAAGGCGACCTTGGTGCCTTCAAATGTGCCGGAAAAACCGGGTGCGTCGAGGTTTTCAAGATCAAGCGCGCCAACTTCGACAGTCGCTGCCGCCGACCCCAGGTTGAAGGCGCACAGGATGGTTTCGTCATTGTAAGAACGCGTAAACACAAGAGTTTCGCCAGCGCTGTCGAGAAAATGCATATCGCCTTTCTTGAGAGGAGCGTGCTTCTGCCGCCAAGCGTAAAACGCGCGATTACGGTTCAAAATGGACGCGTCATCCTTGTCCTGTTCAAAGGCCGCAAGCTCAAGATGTTCAGGCGCGACAGGCAACCAGGGTTCAGCTTCGGAGAAACCGGCATACCCGTTGTCTCTCACCCAGGGCATCGGAGTTCGACAACCGTCGCGGCCCTTGTAATCGGGCCAGAAACGTATGCCATAGGGGTCTTGCAGTTTCTCGAAAGGTACATCGGCCTGCGGCAGGCCCAGTTCCTCGCCTTGATATAGGCAGGGCGTGCCGCGCAAAGATGCGCAAAGGGCGGTTTCGAAAGGAGCAAATCTGGCAACATCCTGACCGGCGCCCCACCGGGTGCCCACCCGTTGCACATCATGGTTGGACAGAGCCCAACTGGCCCAGCCCGATCCGATGCCGTCGTTCATTTCTTCCACGATGCGGCGAATATAGGCAGCGGAATGCTGCGGCGTCAGCAGATCGAAGCTGTAAGCCATATGAATTCGCTTGCCGGCTTCCGTATAGGATGCGGTCAGTTCCACAGCCTGTCCGTCGGCACCGATTTCGCCAACTGATGTCGCGCCTGGATATTGGTCGAGCAAAGCCCGCAGTCGTTCCAGGAATGTCAGGTTTTCCGGCCGTGTCTTGTCGTAAACATGGTCCTGGTAGCCATATGGGTTGGACGGATCCACGGTGGATGGAAGTTCGTGGGCGCTGAGTGGTGGATTGTCTCTCAGTTCTTTGTCATGCACGTAGAAATTCACCGTGTCGAGGCGGAAGCCGTCGACACCTCTGTCGAGCCAGAACTTGGCGACATCCAGAACCGCATCCTGAACGTCCATGTTGTGAAAGTTGAGATCCGGCTGGCTGGCGAGGAAATTGTGCATGTAGTACTGGCGACGGTGGCTGTCCCACTCCCAGGCGGGGCCGCCGAAAATCGAGAGCCAGTTGTTGGGCACGTTTCCGTCCGGCTTTGCATCAGCCCACACAAACCAGTCGGCCTTCGGATTGTTTTTTGAAGACCGGCTTTCAACGAACCAGGGGTGCTGGTCGGACGTGTGCGAGATCACGAGGTCGATGATGACTTTCAGACCGCGATCATGCGCGGCGGCAAGCATTCGGTCAAAATCCGCAAGTGAGCCGAACATCGGATCGACATCCACATAGTTGGAAACGTCGTAGCCGAAATCCGCCATTGGGGACGTGAAAAACGGAGACAGCCAGATGGCATCGACACCAAGCGAGGCAACATAGTCCATACGTTCGGTCACACCGTTCAGGTCGCCGATACCATCGCCATTCGTGTCGTTAAACGAGCGAGGGTAGATCTGATAGATCACAGCTCCGCGCCACCAGTCCTGGTCCTTGATCGCGTTTTCAGACATTTCGACCTCCTGGCCTGTTTCGACTTCTTCGAACATTGCCGGTCTCCCTTCCGCCGACTGAGCATCCGTTTCTGCTCGGTTGGCTTGAAACGGGCTTGGTAAATCTGGACGGTTCATTAGAATTCAAAGCGCTTTGAATGGCTATATACCGCGGATCGCAAGGTCAAGGTGTCGCTCACAAAAAGTCGTGAGATTTTTTTCAAGTCGGATGAGAGATCCGACCTTGAGACGAATGTACGCAAAATCAAAAACCGGCCCTGCGAAGTAGAACCGGCAAAATGACAGAAAGGTCTTTAAACAGCATTCGGTCAGAAACACCTGCGAATACCCGCGTGTTCATGACGCTGAGATGAATGCCCTGCGTGAAGGGCATTTATATGAGCAGAAACCGAGGATTGGTGATCTCTGATCATAAAAAAGCGTGTCTTGAGTGGTAGTGTTAGATCAATTAATATATTGAAAAATAACATAAAAATAAAAAGTTATGACGTTTAGGTAACTTTCTTCTTGCAAAGCAGTATGGAAGCTGGAACTGTCCGGCAATGCCAAATTCAGTGAAGCGGTGAATGAGCCGGGCACGTATCCGTGCCGTTGTGATGCGACAAGCCGCTTTGCGCGAGGAAACCTGGAGGAAGTGTCATGACGGCAGCAATGGTGGGATGGGCACATATGCCCTTCGGCAAGCATGCGGAAGAAACAGTCGAAAGCATGATCGTCAAAGTCGCAGTGGACGCCATCCACGATGCCGGCATTGCGCCGGAAGATGTCGACGAAATTTTGCTGGGGCACTTCAATGCCGGTTTTTCCGTTCAGGACTTTACAGCCTCACTTGTCCTGCAGGCCGATCCGGCCCTTCGTTTCAAACCGGCAACACGGGTTGAGAATGCGTGCGCGACGGGTTCGGCAGCAGTTCATCAGGGTGTGAGAGCCATCGCATCCGGAGATGCCCGCTTCGTGCTTGTTGTTGGTGTCGAACAGATGACGACGACCCCGGGCCCGGAAATCGGGAAGAACCTGTTGAAGGCCTCCTACCTGAAGGAAGAAGGCGATATTCCAGCAGGATTTGCCGGAGTTTTCGGAAAGATAGCAGATGCCTATTTCCAGAAATTTGGCGACCAGTCCGACGCGTTGGCCAAGATTGCCGCCAAGAACCACAAGAACGGCGTCAACAATCCCTACGCTCAAATGCGCAAGGATCTAGGTTTCGAGTTCTGCCGCGCCGAAAGCGAGAAAAACCCGTTTGTCGCTGGTCCCCTGAAGCGGACCGACTGTTCATTGGTTTCTGACGGCGCTGCGGCACTTGTGCTGACGGACCCTGCCACGGCACTCGGCATGAAAAAGGCGGTTGCGTTCCGCGGTATGTCGCACGTGCAGGATTTCCTTCCGATGTCCAAGCGCGACATCCTGAAATTTGAAGGCTGTTCCAAGGCCTGGGGCGAAGCTCTCGGCGACGCGAATCTGGCGTTAGAGGATCTTTCCTTTGTTGAAACCCATGACTGTTTCACAATTGCGGAGTTGCTCGAATATGAAGCCATGGGTCTGACTGCTGAAGGTGAAGGCGCTAGGGCTGTTCTTGAAGGCTGGACTGAAATGGACGGCAAGCTGCCGGTCAATCCGTCCGGCGGGTTGAAGGCAAAGGGGCACCCGATCGGCGCAACAGGCGTCTCCATGCATGTTTTGACGGCTATGCAGCTGACCGACACGGCAGGTGACATTCAGGTCAAGAATGCTGAAATCGGTGGTATTTTCAACATGGGCGGTGCCGCGGTCGCCAACTTCGTTTCCGTGTTGCAGGCGATGAAATAAGTCAGCCAACCTCAACTCAATGGGGATGATTTCGATCATCCTCATTTGAGCGCCATGGCACTCGATCGCCAATCCATTTGGCCATGATGCGGCAGCTTCGAGACCGGCTGTGTTAACGCCCGCCAGTTTCCAAAATAGCGAGTTGATTGACTGAAGCAGCGCTGCCCGTCGATTTCTCTTGCAACTTAGGCGATTGAACTGGTTCAAGGGTTTTGGCCGCACGAGAGTGCGGCGGGACATGATCTTGCCATCTCGCTTTGTCATCAGGCGGCGCGGATGCAATGCGTCCTGAATTAAGGTGACCGGTCTCAGGTTGTTCGAATGGATGTCTCGCAGCACACGCTGGTGTTGATTTCAACGATGGCGATGACAGTGCCGTTGTTCGGCGCACTGTGCTGTTTGCTGCAAGATCGGAACAAAACTCTCTTTCGGGTCCTGGCTGCGTTTTTTCTGGCAGCGGCAGTCACGGAGCTGCCCACGGCCTTGCAGATGGTTGTCACCGGCGCGGGTATTGTCACGCTGCTTGAAGCGCTCTGGTTGACAGCCATGGCATGCGTCACGCCCCTGATCTGGCTCTATGTCTGGATACTGACCTCAGAAGACGAAGCCCTTCCGAAAAATCTCTACCGGCATATGGTTTTGCCAGGCTTCACTCTGCTGACAAGCGTTTCCATTGTGCTTTACTTGGTGGTGGCGGATCTCCGGTTCTTCGGGCTTTCGGAACAAGTGCTGCAGCAGGTGGCAGTCGCGATCAATTGGGTGTTCTGGGTCCTTGTGACCGTTGCAATCAAGCTCCAATGGGGCGTTTACATTTTGCTGGTTTATAGCCGGCTTGTGTCTTATCGAGTTCGCCTGAAAGACCTTTTTGCAAGCACTGAACGAAAAGAGCTCCGCTGGATTGCCTTTGTGATTGGCGTCAGCGGATTCTACTGGGTCCTCAGCCTGATCTCGTCACTCCTGAGCTACATGGTCCCGGACTATGACGGACTTCCAAGCCTTGTCTATTTTCTGCTGAACCTGACGCTTCAGACGATCATGGCTGTTTGGGGCTTGAGGCAACGACCGGGACTGAGACCCAAAGAAAACCTAACGCGGGTACCCGAGCAGCGCTACGCAAACTCAGCGTTGACAGAAGAAGCAACGGATCGCATTGCTGCCAAGCTGCGCAAGGCAATGACAACCGACAAGCTCTATCTCAATCCAAACCTGTCGCTCTGGATACTCGCCCGGCACACAGGCGTGAGCGAGAACTACATTTCCCAGGTTCTGAACGAGGTGATCGGTCAGAATTTTTTCGACTTTGTGAACAGCCACCGCATCGAGGCAGCAAAGATCAATCTGAGGGAAAGCGACGAGACGATCCTCACGGTCGCGCTTGATGCCGGTTTCAACTCCCGCTCGTCCTTTTACACCGCGTTCAAAAAAGTGACTGGGCAAACACCGACAGCTTATCGAAAGGCACAAGGTGCGGTCGACAAGCTGTCGACAAATCTGTCCGTCTGAGCTGAATCGGACGACATATTCCGGCAGCAGGGACTATCCGGCGAAATCTCAACCGGAGAAAGCTTTATGAAACGACTACCCATTTTTCTAGCAACAGCAGTCTATGCAGTCCCCGCAATCGCGGACCTTCCAGCCGAACTCAACGGTTTCTGGCAGACCGATGGATATGGCACGGTCGCAAAGGTACAGGACGGCAATATCAAATTCTATCAATCGGCCGGTGACATCTGCATCGAGGAGAGCGGAGATGCTGAAGCGCTTTCGGCTTTGATCGACAACAGCAATCTTGTGCTCACCAAGGACGGACGCACCGTCACTGTAACGCTGCCGTTTGCGCAACATCAGATCCGTGCTGAGAGGCTCGATGCGCTACCTGATGCCTGTCAAACCCAGTCCGAGAACACGCCCGAAGCCAATTTCGCGGCCTTTGCCGCGTTTCTTGAACACAACTATCCCTTCCACGACATTCATGGCGTTGACTGGCAATCAATTGTCGCAACCGCTCGGGAAAAAATCAGATCTGAGATGTCGGATGAAGAGCTGTTTGAGGTGTTCAAGCAAATGATGGCGCCTTTGCAGGATGGGCATCTGGACCTCACTGCCCGGATCGATGAGGAATATGTCCGTTTTGAACCTTATCTCGGCGATACGCTCAGTCGGTTGTTTCAGGAAGCAAAGGACAAAGGTGTTCCTGAAAAACAGGCAGTCGAAGCATTTTTTGGACCGCTCTGGTACGAAAGCATCCCTAATACCATCTTGAGCGGCCAAGGCCGGGTCGTTGGAAATCAGCGGATACAATATGGCGTCTTGAATGGCGACACAGGCTATTTGGCGCTCGCCACCGTCGGATATTTTGATCGGCGCGGTGCGTCACCGGATGAGGAAATGGCAGCGACAAACGCCATCATGGAAGAAATAATGCAGTTCTTTCAAGCGTCCGGCGTGCGGTCCGTCATCATTGATCTCAGCGCGAATTTCGGTGGCTACAATCATTTTGGAGGATATGAGTTCGTTGCCCGCGCAATAGCAGAACGCTTTGCATCTGAACCGGTTCAAGCCTTTACGAAATATGCTGCCGATGCTGAAAAGTCGCCCCGCACGGTAGTGACCCTGATGCCCAGTAACGGAACCCGGTTCGAAGGTCCGGTCCATGTTCTGACAAGTGACATTACGGTCAGTGCTGCCGAGGTGTTGGTGCTGTCGCTGCGGGCCCTTCCAAATGTCAGGCATATCGGGAAGGCCACGCGAGGGGCCGCATCCGACGTTCTCGGGCGGACCTTGCCGAACGGCTGGTATCTGTCCTTGGCCAATGAAGTCCACGTGGACAACGACGGGCGTTTCTGGGAAGGCCGCGGCATCGAGCCCGATGTCGAAATGACCGTCTTTGAAGAGGCTTCACCCGTTGAAGCGCATGCGAACCTGATCAGGAAACTGGCGACCCAGAACTGATAAAGTCTGGGGTTCTGACCAGAGCAGTCGCAAAAGCCGCTGAGTGTTTGCCTATGGCTGGCAGTCAGCGCGCTTGCACTGCTCGATTTTCATTTAAAAAACTTAACCTAAGCGTCTTCTGGCCGGTAATTTCACGGGTCTTGGCGATTAGAAGACCCGGAACAGGTGTGCGGATTTGACGCCTGGGCGACACTTGCGGGCAAAACATACCGTTGGTTATGTTTTGCCCGCAAGTGTTCGTGACGCGGACCGATCCACTGAAGCTGAGACAGATCCCATGACCGGCAAACAACAACGGCTCGTTGACGAGAGCGAAAACGGTATCCTCCTTATACCGGAAGGCCTTCGCGTGTTTGCCGGGGCGAAGGCTGTCATGACTGCAGGGCAGGCGGGAATTTTTCACAAGTTGCTGGATAAGGACGCCTTCGGAACGGAGTTTTTCACCAATGCACCGTGCCTTGCCTATGTCCTGCGAGGGCAGGAAACCTTTTTTGATGCCGATGGCGCGAAGACGGTCGTTGCATCCGGCGACACATTGCTGCTTCCCAGGCACCATCACATGGTCTCGGATTTCCGAGCGGAAAAAGGGCCATTGGAGGCATGGTTGTTCTTCTTCAGCGACGCCGTCATTGACGAATTCCTGAGGGCGACGTCCCTGGCAAGTGTTCCCCCTTCCAAAAGCCGGACAGCATTGTTTGAAGGGTCCGCAAGCCTGCGGGCTTACATCGATGCGCTTCCGAAGGTCTATGGCACGGTCCAGTCACCGCCTGCATTGGTAAAAGCGAAGCTCCTAGAAGTTCTGTTTCTTTTGCAGATGCATGATCGAAAGAGGCAATTACAGAGCTTTCTCGCCAATGAGAATGCGGGGCGCTCCCGGCGGAACATCAAGCAGCTGATGCGCGTTTATGCCTTGGCGGACCTTTCCATCGCAGACTACGCAACCCTTTCTGGGCGTTCGGTTTCTTCCTTTCAACGTGATTTCAAACGGGAGTTCGGCGAAGCTCCAAGCGTCTGGCTACGAAGAGCGAAGCTGGAGCATGCCCACGAAATGGTGATCAACAGCCGCGTTTCAATTTCCGAAATCGCTCATGCAGCGGGCTACGCCGATACGTCTCATTTCATCAAGGCCTACAAGAGCTGTTTTCAGCAGACGCCCAAGCAACTGCGCCAGAGCCTGGCCTGACCTTGCCGGGGAGCAGGGAAGAAAGCGCCGCATAATCCCTATTTTCGCCGCGAGTTTTCTATCCGGCACCTGTGTGGACGGAAATACTGTGCGCATCACAGTGAAGGAGACCACGAATGACCACATGGGTAACTCTCGAGATGACCGTAAAGGACGGAGCATTCGAGGCACTTTCGGAGTTCTTGAAAGCCAATCTCGCAAATGTGCGCGGCTTTGATGGTGCACTGAGTGTCACACTATTTTATGACACAGCCACACGCGCATTTCTCATTCATGAAGAATGGATGAGCCGGGAACATCACCAGGCGTATCTGGCCTTTATAGAAGAGAAGGGCGTCATGGCCGCATTGCTAGGCTTCATGGAGGGGCCGCCCTCGGTAACCTACTACAAGAAGCTGGTGATGTGATGATCCACAGAACCGATGTAAGCCGTCGCACGGTGCTGATCGCTTTGCCGCTCCTTGCCGCAGAAAGTCAGGCAAAGGCCTGGGGGCCTACGAGCGTACCCGTATCCATGGGTGAGCCGGTTTATCGACGAGACAGCATCGTTTCGTCTGCCAGGACCGCAGATTTGCTCAGCCGCTTGCGAAAAACCGAAGGCTGCATGCGTGCGGATGGTTTCATGGACGAAACCGGCGTCATTGCAATCTGGCAGGAATGGGTATCTGTGCAAGCTTCAACGGCATTCTGGCGTCGGCACGGCACTGAATACGGAACATCCACCTTGCGAAAACTTAGAGCTCTGAGGCCAATGACCACACACGTGCAACTTGTCCATGACTATCCCTTTCCTGCACGCGACGTGTGGCGGGTTGCGACAGACCTCGATCATCTGAAGACAGTTACGGAGGGCCTGTTGGCCTTTCGTAACCTGCCGCACGGTGAAATCCACCAGGGCCAGGAAATGCGCGTGGAAGTTTCGCTGTTCGGCAGACTTCCCTACCAGCCGTATGAAATGAGAGTCGTAGAATTTGACGATGCCAACATGGCTTTTACGTCAGAGGAGAAAGGAGCAGGTGTGAAAACCTGGCGGCACAGTCTGTCTGTTGCAACAACGCCGACAGGAAGCCGACTGACCGAACGCATCGAAATCGATGGCGGACTTTTGACACCACTATTTGCAGCGTGGGCGCGATACATGTACCGGCAACGGCACCCACGCAGACTTCGCATTCTTGAAACGTCTGTCAGCAGGAGAAATGGATGACGACTGGTCTCGCCCTGATCGTGGCAGGTATTCTTTTACCGGTTGCCGGGTTGCACTTTCTCTGGGCCTTGGGCAGTCCTTGGCCTTTCAAATCGGAAAAAATGCTGGCGCAGGCTGTTGGTGGCCCCGGTCTCAATCCAAAAATCAGTCCTCTCACCAAATGCGGTGTTACGATGGTCGCGGCAGGTGCCATTTTGACGTCGGCTATTCTTCCGCTTTTTTATGCCAATGTTCTGCCGGACCCGCTTCCCCAGAAGCTGGTTTTCTGGCTGCTGTTTGTTCAGGCCGCCGTTTTCCTGCTGCGTGGATGCCTTGGCTATCTGAGCGTTTCGGCCATGCCTCAGATCGAACCGTTTCGCACCTACAATCGGCGCTTCTTCAACCCGCTGATAATTGCGCTCGGGTTAGCTTGTGCCGTCATTCTTCTGGCTCAATGAGACAAGGCCTCCCTTAAGGGGCCTAGTTGGCAGCTGTGGCCGCAGCCGCATGGAAATCCGGGTCGGTCAACTCCGGAGGCGAAACCGGCGCGCCGCCACCTTCGCCGACATAAGTATCAGCGACACCATAGACAAAGATCCCGCCGGAATTCCTCTTGACGATTGCCACCCGCTCTATCAGCTGAAAATCGCCGGCCTCGCAATTGGCATAACTTGTGTAGAGATCCTTGCCACCTTCGGTTAGTCGCTCGGTACCGGACGAAAAACTTCCATCTGTGCAGGACTTCTGACTGTCTGCGACCACCAGAGACATCAGTTCCTCTTCCGATTGATAGCTGCCAGGTGAGAAAATATGCGCAACGACAGTACGCGCATCATTGGCGGCAACAGCATGCAGTCCATTGAGGTCCTCTTCACGCTGGCCATCGGGAATGAGCTTTAGTCCAGAGAGTCCTGCGCTTCCCATGAGGTTAAAGAGTGCCTGGGTCGCTTCCACCGCGAGCTGTGGGTCCGAGGCCGTATTTGTTGGCGCTGTCCCTTGAGATTCAGGCTTTTGCCCCAGACCACCAGAGGGACTTGCTGCTGCAGTATCGCCCATACCCGGTGCAGCTCCATACCGGGCGATGTTTTGTTCGACGCATTTTGCAAGTCGGGCCATCAGTCTGGATGTTCCCGTCAGGCGGAATTCATAGTTGTAGGCACCATCATAGACATAGAGTGTCCTGCCACGGCGAAAGCGGGTGATGATGTAGCCACCTTGGGGCATCTGCATGCGTGCCAGATCTTTGGATGTCGCCTTCGCGACTCCGCTTTGCCATCCGCCTCTGTCGATACGGTACTGAAGGGGAATGTCCGAACCGACTTCCATGTCCCAATGGGGTGCGGAAAAGCCGATTGCCCAACTGTAGCTCGTATCAACCTGCACATAGAGCGTGATGCCGCTTTTGTAGGTTGCCGATGCAACGCAGGTGGAAAACCTTCCGCTGTCGTCTTCGGTAAACGCGCTCCCGTTCCAGCCGCCAAGACGGAAGTTTTCCACGATGGCCGCCGCGGCAATGCCCGTGCCTGCGAATATGATTGCGCTGGCGATCGCCAGCAGTCGAAACAGTCGCATCAATCCCCCCAACAAATCACTGCTTCGCCAGGAGCGGAGCAGCCAGTGTTCAGGAAAGGCTAAGCGAATTCCGTAGCGGCATCAAGAAAGCGTGGGCCCTGCGTTCTGGCTAGGAATTTTTCGCAAGGAGCTACTGGATGGCCTCCATCGCCCGGGTAAAGCCGGTCAGTGGAACATTGATTTTTTGCCGCCTTTCGGCGCTCGGGGCAAAATCGATTTCCAGGTTGGCGCCCGCTTTCATGGCGTCAATCATCTCCGGCGTTGCTTCAATATTCAAAAAACACCCGCGTTGATCGCATGTCCCTACATCAAGTTCGCCAAGTGCAGTCCCGTCTACAGTCAGTTTGACTTTGCCCGGCAGATAGAAACCAAGCGGGGCTTGCATTTGCAGTATGGGCGCTTCCTTTTGAGCGGGAAAAACAATGTCTACCTTGAAGAGAAGCTGACCGCTTTCCTTTACTCTGATGCTTTGTGTGGCTTCGCACACCAATGCTTCCAGGTTGCGCGAGGGACCTGCGCAGCGAGTTTGCCACAGGCCGTCCTGACCCTGCTGTTGAGCGGAGACAGGGCTCGCGAAAGATGCTCCAAATAGCGTTGCGGCAAGGAAGAGTTTCATTTTGAAATGAGGCATTTGAGTCTGCTTTGTCGGATTGAACGCGCCCGACACTTTCCATAGCCGTTCGCGTGTTTCACGTCATCCATTATTGCTGGAATGCTAAGCTTTAAGGGGCTTCATAGAGACTGAAACGATACGAGACCCTGAGGGCAGCTTCCATTGTTCAGGAATTGAAGTCGGCAAAACAGGGGTTTGGCAAAAAACTTTTCCGCTTGATGGGAAAGCTTTGAAAACCGGTGCCCGGCGTGTCTGGTCGGCACCCATTACATTTAAGCCATCAAACTGGGATTGGAGACCCTAAAGATGGCCACGCGCCTGACCACTACATCAAAATCACGCAAAAGGCCGGAAGACCGGCTCGACGTGTTCCCGACCTTCATGAAGGTCGCTGGACAGCGTGTGCTTGTGGTTGGGCATGGAGCGGAGGCTGCCGCGAAAGTTCGTTTGTTGGGTGAGACCAATGCAAGCATTGTCGTCATCTCCGCCTCCGTTGAAGCCGATCTTGCAGAAGCTATTGAGCGTTTCGACGCAGAGCACGTCAGCGAGGATTTCCGCCCCGCGCACTTGAATGGCGCTGCGCTTGTGTTTTCGGCGCGAGAGGATTGGGCCCTGGACAAAGCGGTGGTTGATGCGGCGCGCATCATGGGTGTTCCGGTCAATGCGGTCGACAAACCAGAACTTTGCGACTTTTATACCGGTGCTCTCGTCAATCGCGCCCCAATCGCAGTTGCGATCACCTCCACCGGCGTTGGTCCGGTACTCTCTCGTCATATTCGCGCCCGTATCGAGGCCATGTTGCCACGTGCGACAGGTGACTTGGCAAGGCTTGCCGAGAGCTTTCGGGACGCGGCGACGAAGGTTATCCGTGACGGCGCGTTGCGCCGCAATTTCTGGGCGCGGTTCTTTTCCGGGTCAGTGGCCGCAAATCTTTATGCCGGCAAGGCCGATGTTGCCAGGTCCGAGGCGCAACGCCTTTTGAACAGCATGGCCGACGAACCAGGATTTGTCTGGCTGGTGGGTGCGGGCCCCGGTGCTGAAGATCTCCTAACTTTGCGCGCGCAGCGCTTGCTGCAGGAAGCGGACGTCATCGTTCATGATGCGCTCGTTCCCGCAGGTGTCATTGCCATGGGGCGGCGGGACGCGGAGCGAATTTCTGTCGGCAAGCGCAAAGGTGCCCATTCGGTGCGCCAGAGCGAGATCTGCGATTTGCTGGTTGAGCTTGGTCGCAGTGGCCAAAAGGTCGTTCGGTTGAAGGCCGGTGACCCGATGATATTCGGACGCGCTGCTGAGGAAATGGATGCGCTTCGCGAAAACGAGATCGGATTTGAGGTTGTGCCAGGTGTGACTGCGGCCTTTGCGGCTGCTGCATCTGCACAGATCCCACTGACACTACGCGGTGTGGCTTCCAATCTGGTTTTTGCGACAGGCCACAACGCGAAATCCGAAACGCTTCCGGACTGGGCCGGATTGGCACTGATGGGCGCAACCGTTGCCGTTTACATGGGTCGGACCGTGTCAGCCGCTGTCGCGGCCAAACTGATTTCTGCTGGGATGAATGCCCGGACCCCGGTCGCGGTCATCGAGAACGCAGCCCATCCGGATGAGCGCCAGTTCTCCGGAAACCTGTCAGAACTCGCTGTTCTTTCGAACCGCACGGAGATCGACGGACCGGTCCTGATTGTCATCGGCGAAGCCGTTGGGCACGCCGCTTTGGAAAACGCCGAACCTCTGGCGCTGCAAGATGCAGCCCGGTTCGCTGCAGCCTGATTGTTGAAGAGAGTGGACGCAATGAAAGTCATAACTGCCAACCGTCTTTTGAATGGTGATGTCGTCTGGCTTGGAGACAACCGAAGCTGGGTTGAACGGATCACCCTGGCCAAGGTCTTTGAAGGTAAGGACGAAGTTGCCGATGGGCTCTCCCAAGGGGCTGAAGGTGAGAAAAACCAGGAAGTCGTCGGCGTCTATGACATGGCCGTGACGGTTGAAGAGGGTGTGATTGTCCCGGTCCGCTTGCGCGAAAAAATCCGTGCAGCCGGCCCGACCACGCATCCAGATTTCGGCAAACAGGCGCAAGCCGTATCCGCCTGACAGGACCTTAAACGGGCAGCGCCTGAAACGGCAGCGCCCAGCCAGGAGTAAGAAGATGTACCGTTACGATGAATTCGATGCCAGCTTCGTTAACCAGCGCACGGAGCAGTTCAAAGACCAGGTGCGGCGCCGGCTGTCGGGAGAACTCAGTGAAGACGAGTTCAAGCCGCTGCGTTTGATGAATGGCCTTTATCTCCAGCTGCACGCCTACATGCTGCGGGTTGCGATCCCTTACGGAACCCTCAACGGCCGGCAGATGCGCAAGCTTGCCCACATCGCTCGGACCTACGACAAGGGTTACGGCCACTTCACCACCCGTCAGAACATTCAGTTCAACTGGCCGAAACTGGAAGACACGCCAAAAATCCTGGAAGAGCTGGCCGAAGTGGAGATGCACGCGATCCAGACGTCAGGCAACTGCATTCGCAACGTGACTGCAGATCATTTCGCGGGTGCTGCGGCTGATGAAATTGCTGATCCGCGCCCCTACGCAGAAATCTTGCGTCAGTGGTCCTCGCTGCATCCGGAATTCTCCTTCCTGCCGCGCAAGTTCAAGATCGCGATCACGGGTGCACCCAATGATCGTGCCGCTGTTCAGGTCCATGACATCGGTTTGCAACTGGCACGGAACGCCGAGGGTGAGATCGGCTTTGTTGTCTTTGTTGGCGGTGGACTCGGCCGCACGCCCATGATTGGCCGTAAGGTGCGTGATTTCCTGCCGGAAGAGGATCTTCTGGCCTATTCCGAAGCGATCCTGCGCGTCTATAACCGCTACGGCCGCCGGGACAACAAATACAAGGCGCGCATCAAGATCCTGGTTCATGAAACGGGGTTGGATGAGCTGAAGGCTGATATCGAAGCGGAATTTGAAAAGATCCGTTTCGGTGTGCTGCGCTTGCCTGATGAGGAAGTTCGCCGGATCGAAGCTTACTTCACACCGCCACCGCTTGAAGTCGGTGCTTCGACATCTCAAGCCGTGGAAGCTCGCAAGGCTTCTGATGCAGCTTTTGCACAATTCGTGGCGCATAACCTCAACCCGCACCGGGTGCCGGGTTATACGTCGGTGACACTGTCCATGAAACCGATTGGTGGCATTCCAGGCGATGCGTCGGATGCGCAGATGGACGTGATTGCAGACCTTGCAGAGAAATACGGTCAGGATGAAATTCGCATTTCTCACGAGCAGAATGTCATTCTTCCGCACGTCAAACTGGAAGATCTTCCGGCCCTGTTCGATCAGCTCGTGGCAGCCGAAATTGCTGAAGGCAATGCAGGCCTCGTTACCGACATCATCGCGTGCCCGGGCATGGACTATTGTGCGTTGGCAACTGCCCGCTCCATTCCGGTTGCACAACGTATTTCCGAGCGTTTTGGTGCCGCTGGACGTCAGGCGGAAATCGGAGAGTTGAAGATCAAGATTTCCGGCTGCATCAATGCCTGTGGCCACCACCACGTTGGCCACATCGGCATTCTTGGTCTGGAAAAGAAAGGCGAGGAATTCTACCAGGTCACGCTTGGCGGTTCCGCGAACGAGAATGCATCCATTGGCGAAATCGTTGGACGCGGTTTCTCGTCTGATGAAGTGGTCGATGCGATTGAAAAACTGGTCGACACCTATGTCGATCTCAGATCAGGCAAAGAAGAAACCTTCCTGGAGGCCTATCGCCGGGTCGGGGAGGCACCCTTCAAGGAGGCTCTTTATGGGGCTGCATGAGACATTCAGCCTCGGTGTTGATCCGGAGCTGGGCCTTCAGGCGGAAGTTGCCACTCTGAATACCCAGTTCGAGGATGCGACGGCGCAGGAAATTCTGATGTCTTCCATCCGGCATCAGTTTGCCGGTGATATTGCCATGGTTTCAAGCTTTGGTGCGGATTCAGCGGTGCTTTTGCACATGGTCGCACAGATCGATCCATCAACACCGGTTCTGTTTGTCGATACAGTCAAGCTGTTCCCGGCCACGCTGCTCTACCGCGAGGAGCTGATCGAGACGCTGGGTCTGACGGATGTGCGGACGCATAAACCGTTGCAGGAAGAGCTCGCCAAAACCGACCCGGCCGGAATGCTCTGGATGACTGATACCGACGCTTGCTGCCACATGCGCAAAGTCGTTCCGCTGGAACGGGCACTGAGTGGATTTGGGTCCTGGATCTCGGGTCGCAAACGTCACCAGAGCTCTACACGCTCCAATCTCGACACGTTCGAAATCGATGATGGCCGCGTGAAGATCAATCCGCTTGCTGATTGGACTGCCACCGAGGTTCTGGACTACGCACAATCTCATGATCTTCCACCGCATCCGCTGGTCGCTCAAGGTTATCCATCGATTGGGTGTCTGCCTTGCACAAGCAAGGTTGCACCGGGCGAGGACCCGCGCGCCGGGCGTTGGCGCGGCCAGGACAAGACGGAATGCGGCATTCATTGGCCAACGCATGGCAAAGAAATTGACGGTAGTGGCATCTGACAGTTGCCGGGGATACGAATTTGAGGACGCAAGAAATGGCTACGATCTACAAGGACGGTGAGTTTGTCGAAGAAACCTGGAACCGCGCGGACGCGGAAACAGGTGAAACGATTGAAGGTGATGCGATTGTTCCGCTTTCGCTCTTCATCGAAGAGGCAGACAGGTTTCTGACCCGCTCAGCAAAGACTGCCGTGCTGGTTGAAGCTGGCGATGACGTTGAGCCCTTGCAGCCGCATCTTGACCGACTGGCATTCGTCGCAGTTGATTTCCCGAGTTTTGCTGATGGCCGCGGGTTCTCTGCCGCACGCGTTTTGCGGGAGCAACTGGGCTATCAGGGCGACATACGGGCGGTTGGCAAATACATTCTCGACCAGGTTCCCCTGGCCCGTCGGTGCGGCGTCTCCTCGTTCGAGATCTCAAAGCCAGAAGTCTTGAAGGCCTTGAAGGCCGGTGAATGGCCTGAAGTCACAAAATACTTGCAGCCTGTTGGAACAGTTGAAGAAATTCCTGTCGGTACTCGCCCCTGGGCACGCCGGTCCTTCCGCGACGTTGCGGTTGCCGCCGAGTAACAAGATTCAGTCTCCCGGTTTGTGCCAAAACCGGGGATTACTGTCTGTAAAAGGTGCGCACTGCGTTCTCGCGCCTTCAGATCTAAAAAGTTTGACCCGGTTACAGGAAGCTGTGACCGGGTTTTCTTTTCCGTTTTTTTTGCAGCGAGAGCAATACAGCGCGTCAAGATGTTTGTACTGACAGGTAGCCCAAGCCTTTGTTTCTAATCTGAATTTGAAGAAGTCGCTCTCTCCATCCAACTGATAACGCGAGTGTGAGAGCCCTGTCGATTGACAATAAATAGACCGGTCTATTATTTATTGAATTACCGATAACAGCCTCTCGCCCGACCACCTCCCTGGCGCATCTGTTTTTTTGGAAAGTCTGAACAAATGGCACGAACTCGAAACGAAGCCGCATATGAAACCGCCAGAAGCAAGTTGTTGGACACCGGTCTGGATTTGATCCGGGAAAATAGCTTCGCCAGCGTTGGTATCAACGATGTGTTGAAAGCTTGTGGCGTTCCAAAAGGGTCTTTTTACCATTACTTCGACACCAAGGAAGCTTTCGGCATCGCGGTTGCCCGTCACTACAACGCACAGGAAGTGGCAACCGCGCAGAGCATTCTTTCTGACGTTTCGATACCACCTCTCAAGCGCCTGAAATCCTTTTTCGAAGGAGCCCGCCAAGGCATGAAGGATCGTGCCTTCGCGCAGGGTTGTCTGATGTGCAACCTGTCGACGGAGCTTGCAGATGAAAAACCGGAGTTTCAGGCTGAGCTGGACACGCATTGGCAGGCAATGGTTCGCGAGTTGACGGCTTGCCTGAAAGAAATGGACACATCCGACATCGGCCTTGGCCATCTCTCGGCCCATGAGGCTGCGGACTGGCTCATGAATTCGTGGAGTGGCGCGCTGACCAGAATGAAGGCGTGCCGCGACGACGAACCCCTGGCGCTTTTCATGCGCACAATCTTCAAGAATGAAGGAATTTGAAATGGCAGCTCCGAAAACCGTTTTGATTACCGGCGCCAGCCGAGGGATTGGTCTTTTGACCGCCAAACGTTTGGCGGACCGTGGGCACGTGGTCTATGCAGGCATGCGGGGACTGACAACACGAAACGAGGGAGCCGCCGCTGAACTTGCGGCATATGCCCCAGGCGCTTCCGGAACGATTGTCCCCATCGACCTTGATGTAACCGATGCGACAAGTGTCGACAGAGCCATCGAGGGCATTGAAAAGGATCGCGCGATTGATGTCCTGGTGAACAATGCCGGCGTGATGCCGGTCGGCCTGACCGAGGGTTTCACCATGAAGCAGGCAGAGGATCTGTTCGACGTGAACGTCTATGGCGTCATGCGGACAACAAAAGCAGTGCTTCCGCAAATGCGGAAACGTAGAACCGGTCTTGTTGTCAGCCTCAGTTCGGTAGCTGGCCGGTTTGGCATGCCGTATTTCGGTCTCTACTGTTCCAGCAAATGGGCGATGGAAGCCTATTGTGAGGCTTTGCACTACGAGCTTGAGCCATTCGGCATTGAATCGGTTCTTGTGGAACCGAGCGGTCACGGCACCGACCTCGTAACAACGGCACCGGCACCGGGAGATACAAGCACGGTGGGAGAATATGGCGATCTCTCAAATGGGCGAGACCGGTTGCTCGGCATGTTCCAAGGCATGTTTGATCAACGAGATGCGAGCACGGATGCCAACAATGTTGCAATGAAGATTGTTGAACTGGTGGACATGGACGGCCCTCGTCCCATCCGCACGCAGGTCGGCCATGACATGGGCGTTTCCGCACTCAACGATGCCGTCGCCCCCATCCAGGCAGAACTCGTGAACAGTCTGAAACCGGTTTATACCGGGGCAGCACAATAAGCGCACTGAGTTAGGTTTGCTGAAATCTCAAGCATGTTGTCGAATGGAATAGGCCGCATGGTCCGAAGAGTTAGCAAATGACCTTTAAGCGCCGCGAGGGATATCCTTCGCGGCGTTTGTTCTGATCAAAGCTTGAAACTCAAAATGCAGGTTCGGCAACCTGCATTCCGCCTGCAGCTCTGGACAGGCTCAAGCGCTGACGCCAACGAGCGCCCACAGGACAAAGCCTGGGAAAATGAGCATCGGTGCAAGCGTCAGCAACATGCCGACGGCTCTGCCGTTGCCAAACCCGGAATTCACCAGAGTGCCATAGTGAACGAGCCTGCCCAAAAGAAGGGAACAGCCGCCAGCCCAGAGAAGTGAGGTTGGAGCTCCGCAATATTCTGCGGCAGCCATTGCAAGCAACACGATCGGAACCGTTTCGGTGAAATTCCCGTGCGCGCGCATACGCTTGAGCAGCAGTTCATCGCCGCCATCCAGAAAATGTGTTTCCGTTTTCAGACGCCGAAGACCGACGGCAACCGTCATGGGGATCTGTACCAGCGCCAATAGGGCTATGAACAAGAGTGTCACTGGAAATGTAGAAACAATGTTCATGTCAAAACTCCTTCGGGAGTAGGGCGGCCGACCGGTCTGATCGACCCACCGGGACGCTTATTCCGCCGAAGGCGCTTCATAGGTGATCAGGGCGATTACGCCGCCAACCGGATCAACAAGTGTTGCCATCCGGCCGACACCTGGCACGCTCATTGGCTCGCTTGCGATTGTTGCTCCGAGTGACTTGGCCTTTTCAATGCGTGCATCAACATCATCGACCGTGACATATGGCAGCCAGCGGGAGGTGTCTGACTGTTCAGGTGGAAAACCACCAATCTTTTCGTCGCCATTGGCAATCACCGTGTAGGTCATGCCGGGCATTTCGATCTCTTCCGTGCCCCAGCCCAGAAGGTCTGTGTAAAACGCTTTGGCTTTTGATCCGTCGCCGCTGTGCAGCTCCATCCAGCTGAAGGCACCATGTGTTTGCATCGGATTGCTCATATCTCTTGTCCTCGTCGTTTGAAGTCCACCTGAAATGGCCAGGTGTTCTAAGAACGAATGAAGTTCGGCGATTCCGACAGGGTGTCGTATTTTTTTGAAAAAAGCAGGCGTCAGGCGCCTTTGGAGAGTTTCTGCAGTTTCTGTTCTATGTGCAGCCGTTCAGCATCCGTACCTGCCAGATCAAAGGCGCGCTTCAAGGCATCATAAGCGTCCTGTGTGCGGGCGAGGTCCGTCAACAGCGAGCCTTTGACTGCAAAATAGCCGGCATATCTCTCAAGCGATGACTGTAGGCCGTCCAGTCTTTCAAGTGCGAATTCCGGTCCGTGAAGTTTGGCAAGCACAACAGTATGATTGAGCGCGACCACGGGTGAGGGGCGAATGTGCTGCAGGGCTCGATAGAGCCGTTCGATTTCTTGCCAGTCTGTCTGGTCATAGGTTGCCGCCCGTGCGTGCGTGGCCGCAATGGCTGCTTCGATCTGAAGGTGACCAGGCTTCGCACGACGCAAGGCTGCCTCGAGAAGAACGGTTCCTTCGGCAACCAGTTTCCTGTCCCACAGGGATCGGTCCTGCAATTCCAGCGTCACCGCCTGACCGTCGGCTGTCAGCCTTGCAATTCGTCTGGAATGCTGGATGAGGCAGAGGGCGAGAAGACCGCGCAATTCCGGTATTTCGGGAAAGAGGCGCACAAGTAACCGGGCAAGGCGGATGGCCTCTTCACACAATGGTTCCTTGATCAGGGCAGTTCCCTGAGAGGCGGAATAACCTTCGTTAAAAACAAGGTAAATCGCATTGGCGACGGTACTCAGGCGGTCGGCCCGTTCGGCAGCATCAGGTTCTTCATAGGAAAGTCTGGCGGCCTGGAGCCGTTTCTTCGCACGCGTGATCCTTTGTTCCATTGTCTTTGGCTGCACCAGAAAGGCACGGGCGATTTCTTCCACCGTCAGACCTGCGACAACCTTGAGCGCGAGGGCAATTTGCTGGTCGCGGCGCAGCACTGGATGACAACACGTAAAGAGGAGCCGCAGGATATCGTCGCGGTAGACAGAACGATCAAGCGCTTCCGTCAGGTCTTCTTCCGGATTGTTTTCTTCATGTGCCGGTTCCAGATCTTCCGGCGCTGATAGGGTTTCCCTTCGCCGTTTGCGCAGTGCGTCTATGGCGGAATTCCGACCGGTGACGATCAGCCAGGCAACAGGGTCCTTTGGCAGGTCGTGTGGTTGCCAAATGCGAACCGCCTTGAGGGAAGCTTCCTGAAAAGCATCCTCGGCAAGATCAATGTCGCCAAATGCCCGGTTGAGCGCAGCCAGAACGCGCGGACGGGCCGCTCTAAGATGCGTCGATAACCAGGCGCTCGGCATTCTGGAAGTCTGCCCCTTCGAAATAGGCTACAGGTCGGATCTCGACGCGGCCGTTGTCAAAAGGCAGTTCTTTCACGGCCTCGATTGCGTCTTCCAGGTTGGCCGTGTCAATCAGATAGAAACCCATGAACTGCTCTTTGGTTTCTGCAAATGGCCCGTCGGTGACGACAAAGTCGCTGCTGTCCCTATTGACCGTGACAGCCGTTCCAGTCGACATCAGCTTGGTCGCCGCAGCAAAGGTCCGGTCGGACTTGGTGCGTTCGTGAAACGCCCCATGCTTCTTCAGGATTTCCTGATGCTCTTCCGGTGAAAGCGCGTCGTAGAAATCTTCACTGCCGTAAATCAAAACGGAAAAGAGCATTGCTGAGTTCCTCCGGTTCCCTAGGTTCGATCAAGGGACGTTTGTGCCTCAGCTTATCCGACAGGATGGGTCAAGAAAATCTCCGGAACGGTGATTTGTTGCAGGGCTTGTTTCATCCTGTCTATCAACACGGCACGAGCAATGGTCGTCTCGAAATGTCGATGAGAAGTTTTTCCTATCCCAGCCACCCGTCACGCTTCAGGATCTGATGTGTGTCATCAAGGGTTTTTGAGGCGGTCTCGATCAGGAAGTCGGCTTCTTCGTGGCTAAGCACGAGTGGCGGCGAGATGATCATGCTGTCACGGACAGCGCGCATGACCATGCCGTTCTGGAACGAGGCATCGCGGCAAATGGTGCCAACGGTTCCAACATCCTTGAACGGTTTGTGAGGGGCGTCTTTGTTTGGAACAAGCTCCAGAGCTCCCATGAGCCCGGTCATGCGGGCTTCACCGACAAGAGGGTGTTCACCCAGTTTTCGCCAGCGTTCCTGCAGATAGGGGCCGATGTCGTCTCTAACTCTTTCAACGAGGCCTTCGCGTTCAATGATTTCAAGATTGGCCAGCGCAGCAGCTGCGCAAACGGGATGCCCGGAATAGGTATAACCGTGGTTGAAGTCTTCACCCGCGTTCATCAGCCCTTCCGCAACGCGATCAGACACCAGGACGCCACCCATTGGCAGATAGCCCGAGGTCAGGCCTTTGGCGATTGGCATCAAGTCGGGTTCCATGCCGTAATAAGATGATCCGAACCAATCACCGAGACGACCGAAACCGCAGATGACTTCGTCGGACACAAAGAGAATGTCTCGTTCGGCGAGTATACGGCGGATTTCAGGCCAATAGGTCTCAGGTGGAATGATGACGCCACCGGCCCCCTGGATCGGCTCGGCAATAAAGGCGGCCACCTTGTCTTCGCCGATTTCGTCAATCGTCTGCTCAAGCTTGCGGGCGGCGGCAATGCCGAAATCGTCCGGGCTCATGTCGTGGCCTTCGCCAAACCAATAAGGCTGGTCTATATGATGAACACCCTGAACCGGCAGGTCACCCTGCTTGTGCATCGCCTTCATGCCACCGAGGCTGGTGCCGGCGAGTGTTGACCCATGATAGCCGTTCCAGCGGCCGATGATCACCTTCTTGTCCGGCTTTCCCTTCATGTCCCAATAGGTTCGCACCATGCGAAAAACCGTGTCGTTCGCTTCAGACCCGGAGGAACAATAAAACACCGTGTTGATATGCTCTGGCGCGAGCTTGGCCAGTTTTTCAGACAGGGCAATCGCCGGCGGGTGGGTGGTCTTGAAAAACGTGTTGTAATAGGCAAGTTCGTTCATCTGCTTGAAGACCGCATCGGCGATTTCTCGCCGTCCATGGCCAACTTGCACGCACCAGAGACCGGCCATTCCGTCAAGGATCTTCTTGCCGTCAGAATCCGTCAGCCACACGCCATCGGCATGCGTGATGATGCGGCTGCCTTCTTCGTTGAGGCTCTTCATATCCGAAAAGGGATGCCAGTGATGGGCAGCATCAAGCTCCTGCAGAACCTTGGTCGGATAGATGTTGGAATGGGCCGTCATGGCGTGAACTCCAATGGAATGAAATTGGCGGGATCGAGGAGGTCAAACATTGAGCAGGAGATATTCCCGCTCCCATGCACTGATCACTGACATGAAGGTTTCGAATTCCTCATATTTGATCGCCCTGTATGTCGCGACGAACTGCTCGCCAAAGACCTCGACCATCTCCTCGGACTTTTCAAACTTGGCCACGGCCTCCGGCAAGCCGCGCGGCAGCGACCTTGCTCGCTCGGAGCAATCGTCCGATTTGGGGGCGTCAGGCTTAAGCTCGTTGATGATGCCGAGATAGCCACAGGCAAGACTGGCGGCTATGGAAAGATAAGGGTTCGCATCGGAGCCGGGGATCCTGTTTTCAAGCCGCCTTGCATCAGCGCTGGAATAGGGAACCCGCAGCCCGACTGTGCGGTTGTCGTAGCCCCAATAGACGTTGACCGGAGAGGTCGAGGTCTTGGAGAACCGCCGGTAGGAATTGACGAAGGGCGCCATTATACAGGCGACCTTGGGCAGATATTTCTGGTGACCTGCAATGAAAGACAGGAAAGCCGGTGTCTCTTCACCATTGTCCCCGGCAAAGATGTTCTGGCCTGTCTGGCTGTCGAGCACGGATTGGTGAATATGCATGGCCGATCCGGGCTGGTTCGACATGGGCTTGGACATGAAGGTGGCGTACATGTCATGCCGCAGCGCCGCTTCACGGATCGTGCGTTTGAAAAGGAACACCTGGTCGGCCAGCACGAGCGGATGGCCGTGGCGCAGGTTGATCTCCATCTGCGCTGCGCCTTCTTCGTGGATCAGAGTGTCGATCTCAAGGCCCTGTTTTTCGGACAGGTCGTAAATGTCGTCGATCAGATCGTCGAATTCATTCAGGGCGGAAATGGAATAGGACTGCCGCCCCACCTCAGGACGGCCGGAGCGCCCGCGTGGCGGCTCAAGAGGGTAGTCCGGATCAGTGTTCGGGCGAACCAGGTAGAATTCGATCTCCGGCGCGATGACAGGGTTCCAGCCTTTGTCCTGATAAAGCTTGAGGATGCGTTTCAAGACGTTGCGTGGCGCGGTTTCAACGGGCGCACCGTCTCGGGTATAGGCATCGTGGATCAGTTGAGCGGTCGGGTCGGCCTCCCAAGGAACCGTGGTCAGTGTGCTGTAGTCGGGACGAAAATAGAGATCGCCATCGGTCGGGTTATGTTGAAACCTGTCGTCGTCTTCCGGGTAGTCGCCGGAAATGGTTTGCGCGAAGATTGAGGCAGGCATGGTCATGACCGAACCGGAGAAGAACTTCTCGGTCGGCATCATCTTGCCACGTGCCACACCGGCAATATCGGGAACCACACATTCGATATCCTGGATATTGCGGGCATGCAGCCAGTCGCGCGCTGCGTCGACATCCGGGACACCCCGAAGACTGTCGACGGGATTGGCGGATTGGCTGCCTGGATTGTCTGCGCTCACGTGAAGCTCCAATGGTCTAATGCGGTTTCGCGGCAGACTGGGCGGGGTGACCTGGTTGACCGGCCCGGAGCCGACCGCCGAATTCACGTTTGGAAAGGTCATCGCCTGCGCGAACGTTTAATTTGTGATCACAAAATGGCATGGCCTGACGGAAGGATCAACAGGCTCATGCGTCCGTAAGAATTTCCTTGCCCAGCAACCCCATGCCGTCGCTGATGTCGGCCGTCACTGCCGACCGCAGGGCAGGCCCGTTTTTCTGTTCGATTGCACGAATGGCCTCCTTGTGTCGATCTTCCAGGTTCGCCGTGCCGACGCGCCCATAGACCGTACGCATGAATGGCGCGAATTGCAGCCAAAGGCTGTCGATCAACGGCAAGAGCACCTTTGACAGCGACGCTCTATAGATCCGGAAATGAAAGGCATGGTTAAGCCTCATGTAGGCTTCGGCATCGCCGCCGATCAGATGGCGGTCAATCTCGTCATCGATTGAGATCAACGCCTTAACGTCCAGCGTCCTGAGATGAGGCAACGCAAGCTCCGCAAGTTCCGGTTCAAGCAACAAACGCGCTTTTAGAAGTTCGTCGAAACGATCTGGCGTCATGTCGGGCACCTGCACACGGCCATTGGGTTTGACTTCCAGCGCATTTTCCGCTGCCAGCCTTTGCAGGACTTCGCGCACAGGCATCGGGCTGACGTCAAGCTCTGTGGCGAGCCCGCGAATCGTTACCGCCTTCCCAGGAATGAAGCGGCCGGTCAAAAGACCGTTGCGCACCGAGTGATCGACCTGTTCACGCGTAGCGCCCCGTTTGCTTGGAACGGGACTTCCGTCCCTTTTCTCAATGCCTGATGGCCATGCAGTTTGCCGGACGGACAAGGATGGTCTCCAATCAGCCAAATGAAATCGCTGCTCGATCTGCCTTGACAGGGTTTTCCGAAAGTGATCACATTTTTGAAAAGGACGCAAACAAAAGCTGTCGGTATGGTCATGACGTGGAGTGACCTCGCGGTGACAAGGCAAGGGGCGTAACAGAGCACTCAATGAACGAGCTTCCCCATCAGATCCTGGAACACCCTGCGGAGCATGGATGGAAGGCCGGATTTGAAGCCTTCCTGGCTGCCCACCCGGATCTGGATACGCTTGAAGTCATCCTTCCCGATACCAACGGGGTCCTGCGTGGCAAGTGGCTGCCGGGCTCAGCCCTGCCGAAAGTATTCGAAGGCGGCGTTGCCTTCCCCTATTCACTGTTTGGTCTTGATGTCTGGGGCCGGGAAGTTGAAGCAACCGGCATGCATCTGGAAACGGGCGACAAGGATGGCGTCTGTTGGCCCATCCCCGAAACCCTCAAGCTGGTTCCCTGGGCGGACCGCAAAACAGCACAGGTTCTGCTGTCGATGTATGACCGCGACGGCGAGCCGTTTCTCGCAGACCCGCGTCATGTACTGGAGAACATGGTCGCACGCCTGAAATCCGAGTACGGCGTTTCGGCAACCTGTGCCTTTGAACTGGAGTTCTATCTTTTCCAGGAGAGTGACGGCGATTGGACCGAACAGCCCAAACCGTTGTTTTCAACGCACCTTGGTCCAGCTCGCCAGAACATGTATGCCTTGTCCGATCTTGAAGCGCTGCTGCCGGTTGTCGACGATTTGCGCAAGGCCTGTGAAGCGCAAGGCATACCGGCTGATGCCGCGGTTTCTGAAGCAGCGCCCGGGCAGTTTGAATTGAACCTGCACCATCGCCGCGACCCCCTACTTGCTGCCGATGATGTTGTACTCCTGCGCCGCCTTGTGGCCGGTGTTGCCAGAAAACACGAACTCAAAGCTTCATTTATGGCCAAGCCGTTTGTGGAATGGCCAGGCAACGGAATGCATGTGCACGTCTCCATGGAGGATGAGAATGGCAACCTGTTCGCCGACCCGGAAACGGGTGGCGAGCGACTTGGATATGCCATCAACGGGCTGCTGAAAACCATGCCTGAGGCACTGTTACTGTTTATCTCGACCTTCAACGGCTTCCGGCGCATGCAACCGGGATCGTACGCACCGGCGTCGATCTGCTGGGGCTATGACAATCGCTCGGTTGCCTTGCGTGTTCCAGCTTCCAGTCCTGAAGCCGCGCGCGTTGAGCACCGGATCGCTGGAGCTGACGCCAATCCGTATCTTGTACTGACGGGCATTCTTGCCGGGATGATGGAAGGGCTGACCTTGCAAAAGGATCCGCCGGCACCTGTCACCGGCAATGCCTATGAAAAGCGGAAGAAACGGCTGACACCGTGGATGGATGAAGCCATCGATGCGTTTGAAGCGTCCAAGCTTATGAAAAAAGCTGTCGGCAAGGAAATGCACAAGGTGCTGACGGAGATCAAAAGAGAGGAATTGAACGAATTCGGGCGAGAGATCTCGTCGCTGGAGCGCCAGACCTATTTGTGAGTTGACGCTGCACAAAATCGGCGCTGGACAAAATCCGGTGCCATCGCCAATCTGCAGGACAGACAAGATGCAAAAAGCGCGAATGTCCGTTTTTAATCAGGGACTAGGCCCCAACCGGGCCAACACAAACTCTGAGGGGAGTTTTCAGATGACGTTAAGAACCATGTTGACCGGTGTTGCTGTTCTCAGCCTGATGAGCGGCGCTGCACTGGCGCAGGACCGGACTGTGAATGTCTACAACTGGTCGGACTATATCGATGAGTCGGTCCTTGAGGATTTCACCAAGGAAACCGGTATCAAGGTCGTTTATGATGTCTTTGACAGCAACGAGGTGCTGGAAACCAAATTGCTGGCAGGCGGAACAGGATATGATGTGGTGGTTCCGACAGGGACTTTCCTGGCGCGCCAGATCCAGGCAGGTGTCTTTTCCGAACTTGAAAAGGACAAACTGCCCAACCTTTCCAACATGTGGAAAGATATTGAAGACCGCGTTGAGAAATACGACCCGGGCAATGCCTACTCCATCAACTACATGTGGGGCTCAACTGGCATTGGTTATAATGTCGACAAGGTAAAGGCGGCCCTGGGTGAGGACGCGCCAGTGGACAGCTGGGACCTTGTCTTCAAGCCGGAAAACATCGAAAAGCTGAAGGAATGCGGTGTCCACATGCTGGATGCTCCCGCGGAGATGATCCCGGCTGCACTCAACTATCTGGGCCTTGATCCGGACAGCAAGGATCCGTCGGAAATTGAGAAGGCAGGCGAACTTCTGAAATCGGTCCGCCCGTCTATTCAGAAGTTCCATTCGTCGGAGTACATCAATGCGCTTGCCAATGGCGATATCTGCGTGGCGATCGGCTGGTCGGGCGATGTGCTGCAGGCCCGTGACCGTGCAGCGGAAGTCGACAATGGCGTGACCATTGAATACGCCATTCCGAAAGAAGGCGCACAGATGTGGTTCGATCAGATGGCTATCCCTGCGGATGCGCCCAACAAGGCTGAAGCACACGAGTTTTTGGACTTCATCATGCGTCCGGATGTCATGGCCAAGGCGTCCAATGTTGTCTATTACGCCAACGGCAACAAGGCGTCTCAGGAATTTTTGAACGAAGACGTTATCGGCGATGCGGCGATTTACCCAGACGAAGCAACGGTTCAGAACCTCTTCACCACGACGCCTTATCCGCCGAAGGTGCAGAGGATTGTGACGCGCACCTGGACTGGCGTCAAAAGCGGCCAGTAACTGAAAAGACCGCCGGTTCTGGAAAGACCCGGCGGTTTTTGGTTTGGTGTGCTGAGGGGCCTCACGTTTTCCGGAAGAACCGGAAGCAAGGGTTCGCACGTTGCATGGATCGGCCTCGTGCGTTCGTGAGGACGCGTTAGGAAGCCGGTCAATCATCCGGTGGGGGATATTGTGGCAAAAAAATCAGTAGGGCCGGTGCGCAGGGAGTTCATGCCCTGGGAAAACCCCGATCATCCTCCCTTCATCGAATTTCGCAATGTTACCAAGAAGTTCGGTGACTTCACGGCTGTGAAGAACCTCTCTCTGAAGATCTACGAGAAAGAGTTTTTCGCGCTGCTGGGAGGTTCCGGCTGTGGCAAGACCACCTTGATGCGCATGCTTGCCGGATTTGAAACGCCAACCTCCGGTCAGATTTTTCTCGACGGACAGGACCTTGCAGGCATTCCACCTTATCGCCGTCCATCCAACATGATGTTCCAGTCCTATGCGCTTTTCCCGCATATGAGCGTGGAAAAGAACATCGCCTTCGGTTTGAAACAGGACAAGATGCCTGCCTCGGAAGTGGAGGCCCGGGTGTCGGAAATGCTGAAGCTGACCAAGCTGGAGCAATTTGCCAAGCGCAAGCCACATCAGCTTTCCGGCGGCCAGCGCCAAAGGGTGGCGCTGGCGAGATCCTTGGCAAAACGGCCAAAGGTCCTGCTGCTCGACGAGCCACTCGGTGCGCTTGACCGCAAGCTGCGTGAAGAAACGCAGTTCGAACTAATGAACCTGCAGGAAGAACTGAAAATGACCTTCCTGATCGTTACGCACGATCAGGAAGAAGCCATGACCGTTGCTGACCGGATTGCGGTGATGGACAAGGGCGAATTGATTCAGGTCGCAACGCCTGCAGAAATCTATGAAGCACCCAATTGCAAATTCGTTGCCGACTTCATCGGTGATGTGAACCTGATCGAGGCGAAGGTGACGGAGAAGACCGACACGCTCACCCGCATGACATCGGTTGTCGACAGTTTTGCCATCGAATGCGATCAGGCGACGGATGCCGGTGTTGGTGAAACCGTCTGGTATGCCATTCGACCGGAAAAGGTCCGTATCGCCGAAGGCAATGCCGAACCCGGCGGTGTCAATCAGATCGGAGGCGTGGTTTGGGACATCGCGTATCTGGGGGACGTCTCTATCATTCATGCCAAGGTGGGTGAAGACGATCACGATACGCTTCGATCAACCTTCGCAAATGTCTCACGCATCGTGGAAAAACCGATCACCTGGGATGACAACGTGGTGCTGACGTTCGACAGGGACGCCGGTGTGATACTGAGAGGATAGGGGGATGGCGGAAGAACACGTCGCACCCCCGGTCAGGCGGGGTCTGGGAGGCTGGCTACTGATTGCCATGCCCTACATATGGCTGCTGATCTTTTTCCTTGCGCCGTTCCTGATTGTCTTCAAGATTTCCTTGTCGCAAGTGGCGATTGCCATTCCGCCTTACGTTCCGACTTTCGACCTTTCGGAAGGCTGGCAGGCCTTTACAGACGGACTGGGCGAGCTGTCCCTGGAAAACTATGTCTGGCTCACCGAGGATGCGCTTTACTGGAAGTCCTATCTTTCCTCCGTCACCATTGCCGCGGTCTCGACCTTCCTGACGCTGTTGATTGGTTACCCGATTGCCTATGGCATGGCACGCGCACCGCAATCCTTGCGCCCGACGCTGCTAATGCTTGTCATTCTGCCGTTCTGGACAAGTTTTCTGATCCGTGTCTATGCCTGGATCGGCATCCTGAAGAACGAAGGTTTGCTCAATCAGTTGCTGCTGTCACTCGGTCTGATCAATGAACCGCTGGTGATCCTCAACACCAACATCGCAGTTTATATCGGCATTGTGTATTCCTACCTGCCGTTCCTGGTGCTGCCGCTTTATGCCAGCCTTGAACGTCTGGACGGCAGTCTTCTGGAAGCGGCTGAGGATCTTGGCTGTCCGCCGTGGAAGGCATTCTGGAAGATAACAGTGCCGCTTTCACTGCCTGGCATCATCGCAGGCTGCTTCCTGGTGTTCATTCCAGCCGTGGGCGAGTTTGTTATCCCGGATCTTCTGGGGGGCTCCAACACGCTGATGATCGGAAAGACGCTCTGGGTTGAATTTTTCAACAATCGGGATTGGCCTGTTTCCTCTGCTGTTGCCGTTATCTTGTTGCTGATCCTGGTGATCCCGATCGTTCTCTTCCAAAACCAGCAGCAAAAAATGTCGGAGAAAGAAGGATGACGCGCGGTCCGACCTGGTTCAACGTCACGTCTTTGGTCGTCGGGTTTTCCTTCCTTTACCTGCCGATTGTGCTTCTGGTGATCTATTCCTTCAATGACAGTCGATTGGTGACAGTCTGGGGCGGATTCTCAACGAGGTGGTACGCTTCTTTGTTGGAAAACGACCAGCTGCTTGATGCGGCCTGGGTGACACTGCGTGTTGCTTTCACGTCGGCCTGTATCGCAACGGTATTGGGCACTCTGGCTGCGCTGGTGCTTGTCCGGTCAGGCCGCTTTGTCGGGCGCTCGCTCTTTTCCGGGATGATTTTCGCACCTCTGGTGATGCCTGAAGTTATTCTGGGGCTTTCCCTGTTGCTGCTGTTTGTTTCGATGGATCAGGCGCGCGGTTTCTGGACCGTGATGCTGGCGCATACGACCTTTGCCATGTGTTATGTCGCGGTGGTCGTTCAGTCGCGCCTGGTGGGTTTTGACAAGTCCATGGAAGAAGCGGCCGAAGACCTCGGGTGTCCACCTGTCAAAACCTTCTTCCTGATTACACTGCCGATCATCCTGCCAGGTGTTATCGCCGGCTGGATGCTGGCCTTCACCTTGTCATTGGATGATCTCGTCATCGCAAGCTTCACCACGGGACCCGGCGCAACCACATTGCCGATGAAGATCTATTCCCAGGTTCGCCTGGGCGTGACGCCTGAGATCAATGCTGTCTGTACGTTGCTTGTCGGTCTGGTCACCATCGGCGTGATTGCAGCGTCAATCGTTACCAAGCGCCAGCAGGTGCAGCGGGAACGTGACGAACGTGCTGCGTTTGGAGCAGATAGCTGATCTTTGTTGTTCAGGCCCTGGGGGGCTTGAACAGATAGATCACCAACCAGACCGGCACCACAATGAATGCTCCGAGGATCATGTTCGGGACGGCCCAATCCCAGAATTCCAGCAGGTAGATCCAGAGCTGCATCGGACTGAGGCCAACAGAGCCCAAAATGTCCACGGCCGTAATGTTGACAAAAGACAGTCCCGCCCCGACGAGCAGGGAAATGACAGCGATTTTGAAGACTGTCGACAGGAACTGATACACAGCTATCGTTTTCTTTCAGAGTAAGTTTTGCTGGCGCTGTGCAGGAAACCACCCCAGCCCCTTGCATCGGCACTTCAGAATTCTTTGCTTTAACAATTTACATACCATAAACAACTTGGCAGAAAATCGGGAAGACACGCCGCAAACCGCTCGATTGAAGGCTTGGTAAACGCGCCAAATCGATTAAGTGACAGTGCATTCATGTTTTTCGCTGCAATGCGGCAAAGACATCTTGACCACGGAGAACCAAGCAGCGAATGTGCCGCTCACGCACCATGCGGTCTTTATTGGGAGTGAAAGATGAACAAAATTTATCCGGACGCAAAGGCGGCGCTTGAAGGCCTGACCTTTGACGGCATGACTGTGATGGCCGGTGGGTTCGGCCTGTGCGGCATTCCGGAAAACTTGATTGTGGCGCTACGGGACTCCGGCGCAAAAGACATCACCGCTATTTCCAACAATGCCGGCGTCGACGATTTCGGTCTGGGGCTGTTGCTGCAGACCCGCCAGATCAAGAAGATGGTGTCGTCTTATGTCGGTGAAAACGCGACATTCGAAAAACAGTACCTGAATGGCGAGCTGGAACTGGAATTCAACCCGCAGGGCACGCTGGCCGAACGCATTCGCGCTGGCGGTGCCGGTATTCCGGGTTTCTATACCAAGACCGGTGTCGGCACGCTGATTGCTGAAGGCAAGGAACTGAAGGATTTCAACGGCGAAACCTATGTATTGGAAACAGGGCTTGTCTCCGATGTATCGCTTGTGAAGGCATGGAAAGCCGACAAGGAGGGCAACCTCGTCTACCGCAAGACCGCGCGGAACTTCAATCCAATGATGGCAACTGCCGGCAAGATGTGTGTGGTCGAAGTGGAAGAACTGGTTGAAGTGGGCGAACTGGACCCGGACAACATCCACACTGCTGGCATCTTTGTTGACCGCATCATTGTGGGCAATCATGAAAAACGTATCGAAAAGCGCACGACGCGCGCAGCCTAAAGGAGACACATCATGGCTTGGACACGTGATGATATGGCACAGCGCGCTGCGCAAGAGCTTGAAGACGGTTTCTATGTAAACCTCGGTATCGGCATACCGACACTGGTTTCGAACTACATTCCCGAAGGTGTTCATGTGACCCTTCAGTCGGAAAACGGCATGCTCGGCATGGGCCCGTTCCCGACGGAAGATGAAGTTGACGCCGACCTGATCAATGCAGGCAAGCAGACCATTACCGAACTGCCGCAGACGAGTTATTTTTCCTCAGCCGACAGCTTCGGCATGATCCGGGGTGGTCACATTGATCTGTCGATCCTCGGTGCGATGGAAGTGGCTGAAACCGGTGATCTCGCCAACTGGATGATCCCGGGTAAGATGGTGAAGGGCATGGGCGGTGCCATGGATCTGGTTGCCGGTGTCAAACGGGTTGTCGTGATCATGGACCATACGTCAAAAGCGGGTGACCCAAAGCTCTTGAAAGAGTGTTCGCTGCCCCTGACAGGAGTTCACTGCGTCGACAGGATTATCACCAATCTCGGCGTTTTCGATGTCGTAGAAGGTGGTTTGAAAGTTGTCGAGCTTGCACCTGACGTGACACTCGACGAGGTCAAGGAGAAAACCTTGGCGACACTGGTTTAGTCGCTGTAAATCCGGTTTTTCAAAACATCGTCTGAATGAAAAGCGCCCGCAAATCGCGGGCGCTTTTTTGTGCATTGCGACGGAGACAACCCGGCCTCGTGAAAGCGCACACGAAACTTAGGGCAACAGAGCCTGCGAAGTTGAACAAGCGGTCGCGTTTTTTCAGTTACAGCGCACCCGCATCGTGGTCATTGGGCCGCGGTGCTTTCCTGTCGTTCGGCAAGCGGGCGGATCGCCGGAAAATCCTGATCGGTTAAAGTTTCTTTTGTCAGGAGCAGGTTGGCACCTTCATCAAGTTCCGTCCGGTGTGAAGTGAGCAGTTCCTTGGCGCGGGCAAAAGCCGTTTCGACACGGGTTTTGATTGCCAGGTCGATCTCGCGCTGTGTCTCGTTCGAAACTTCAACGACATCTCCGGCTGGCTGACCAAGGAAATTCTGCCGTTGAGCGGAATAGACACGGTTGCCGAGATCGCCCTCCATGCCGTAGCGCATGACCATGTCCCGGGCGATTTCCGTTACTTTCTGCAGGTCGTCCGAAGCACCGGTCGATATTTCGCCAAAGACGATTTCTTCTGCGGCCCGACCGCCCATCAGGACGGCCATCCGGTGTTCTAGGTCCTGGCTCGACAGAAGAAACCGGTCCTCGGTTGGCCGTTGCATCGTGTATCCCAACGCACCGACGCCACGGGGTATGATCGAGATTTTATGAACCGGATCGCACCCTTCAAGATTGGCTGCCACCAGCGCGTGACCCATCTCGTGAAAGGCGACCGTATTGCGCTCCTTGTCGGAAAGAATGCGGCTGCGTTTCTCAAGGCCCGCAACCACACGTTCCACGGCTTCATTGAAATCCTGAAGGGTAACAGCATCTGCCTTGCGCCGCGTTGCCAGAAGGGCGGCCTCGTTGACGAGAGTGGCGAGATCCGCTCCTGAAAAACCTGCGGTGAGCTGAGCAATCTGATCGAGATCGGTGTCCTCGGCCAGGATGATTTTCTTCACATGGACGTCCAGGATTGCCCGGCGACCAGGCTTGTCCGGGCGGTCGACCAGAACCTGTCTGTCGAAACGACCTGCACGCAAAAGGGCGGGATCCAGAATCTCGGGCCGGTTGGTCGCAGCCAGCAGAATGATGCCGCTGGAAGGATCAAAGCCATCAAGTTCCGTCAGGAGCTGATTGAGCGTCTGTTCCTTCTCATCGTTTGTACCCATCGCGCCGCTGGAGCGCGCACGGCCAAGGGCGTCCAGTTCATCGATAAAGATGATGGCAGGGGCGGCCTTGCGAGCTTGCTCAAACAGGTCGCGCACGCGGGCTGCCCCGACGCCGACGAACATTTCGACAAATTCCGAGCCGGAAATGGAAAAGAAAGGCACGCCGGCTTCGCCTGCGACTGCTCTTGCAAGCAGGGTCTTACCGGTGCCGGGAGGGCCGACCAACAAAATGCCCTTTGGTACATGAGCGCCCAAGCGACCATAGTCTTTCGGGTCTTTTAGAAAGTCGACAACTTCCTTCAGCTCCTGTTTGGCTTCGTCGACACCGGCCACGTTGGTGAAGCGGACATTGACGTCTGTTTCCACATAAACCTTGGCCTTGGACTTGCCGACGGTCATCATGCCGCCGATACCCTGTTTTTCCGCAAAGCGCCGGATGAAGAACATCCAGAGCCCGAAGAGCAGCAACACGGGCAGGACCCACGAAAGGATGTCTTTCAAAAACGTGCTTTGGACAACACCCTCGAATTTGACGTCGTATTTTGTCAGCTCTTCAGCGAGTGGAATGTCGACGCGGGTGGTGACAAAATACTGCCTCCCATCCTTCAGCGGTTCCTTGAACTTGCCCTGGATCGTGTTTTCCTTAACGGAAATCTCTTCGATTTTCTTGTCTTTGAGATACTGCTCGAACTGGCTGTAGGGAATAGGTTCGACATTCTTGTATGTCGTCCACCAGCTCTGAAACAGGAGCACCAGCATCATCGCCGCAAAGGCGTACCAAAGATTGATCTGGTGTTTCTTTTCCATGGAAGAACGTCCTGAGAATGCGCAGAAAGAATGGTGCCATTGGGACGACAAGACCACGTGCTGTCAAGGTTGCATCATCGACGAACCCGAAGGCTGTTGTCAGGTCGCGGGACCGACCTGGCGAGTGGACAGTTTTGTCCGGAACGATGATGCGCTGGAGCGAGCGAGGTAAATGACAGGGATCAGCCCGACAAGCACGATCGCCAGCGATGGCAAGGCCGCTTCTTCAAACGCTTCTCTTGACGCTGCTTCGAACACGGTTGTCGCAAGTGTTTCGAAATTGAAGGGCCGCAGAAGGATGGTGGCTGGAAGTTCCTTCATGCAATCAACGAAACTGAGGAGTGCCGCGGATAGCAGCACCGGCTTCAGGATCGGAAGGTGTACTTGTGTCAGAGTTTGGCCGCTGTTTCTTCCAAGCGTTCTGGATGCCATGTCCAGATGAGGCGTAATTCTGCCGAAGCCACCCTCTACCTGTCCATAGGAGACGGCCAGAAACCGGACAACATAGGCATAGACGAGACCTGTACCGCTTCCGAGCAGCAACAGACCAGTGTTGATGTTGAACCAGCTTTCCATTCTCGCATCGAGGAAATTGTCGAAATTGGCGAGTGGAATGAGAATGCCGATTGCCAGCACCGTTCCGGGGATCGCGTATCCGATTGAGGCAAGACGAACGGCAGTCTTCAAAGGACCCTTTGAGTTGAGGCGCAGGGCATAGGCAAGAGACACGGAGATAACGACAGTGAGCAGCGCCGCAACAGCTGCGAGGCTGAAACTGTTCCAGACCGTTTGAAGAAAGCCATCGGAGAAGAGGTCGTCGAGGCGTCGGCTTGCACGGTCGGCTAGAAGAAGACCCGGGACGATGAAGCCGACGATGATCGGTGTCAGGCAAAGCAAAAGCGCAAGTGCTGCCTGCCAGGCATTGAGGTTGAAACGGGTAGGAGGCCGTTGCTTGGAACCACCACCACTGTCAAAACGCTGCTTGCGGCGGCCGAACCGTTCCAGCCACAACAGCAGGAACACCATCAGGAGCATCGCCAATGCCAGTTGAGCCGCACCGCCCAGGCTCGATCTGTTGAGCCAGGTGTCGTAAACCGAAAAGGTCAACGTTTTGACGCCGAAGAATGTCACCGCGCCAATGTCGTTCAGGCACTCCATAAGCGCCAGGGAGACGCCAATGGCGATGGCCGGACGCGCCAGCGGCAGCGCAATGCGGAAAAACAATCCATAAGGTGAAGCACCCAGGGTACGCGAAACATCCAATGTGGACGCTGACTGGATCAGAAAGCTCGCGCGGGTGGTGAGATAGACATAGGGGTAGAGCACAGCGCCCATAACGAAAATCGCGCCACCTAGGGATCGGATTTCAGGAAACCAGTAATCTCTGGACGTTTTGAAACCGAAAACATCGCGGATCAGGCTTTGAACTGGCCCTGTATAGTCGAGGATTTCCACATAGGCGAAGGCGACAATATAGGTGGGAACGGCAAGTGGTACCAGAAGCGCCCAATCTAGGATCCTGCGCCCCGGAAAATTGCACATCGTGACGAGCCACGCAGTCAGGACGCCGGTAACGCCGGTGGTCAAGCCGACACCGAGCATCAAGAGCAATGTGGTTTGCGTTGCCCCTGGCAGAACAGTGCGCAAAAGGTGAACCCAGACCTCTGTTGCCGGCGTGAAGGCGATGACAACAATGGCACCAAGCGGCAACAGCACCAGAGACGCAATCAATAGTGCGGCGACTTGCCAGAAACGGTCTACAAACGTGAGGGAGGGCGTGCGCAGCAAAGCGGGTCTTCTAGTTGATAATGCTTCGCAAAAGCTCTAGCGGCAAAATGACAAAAATGCAAAAAACGCCGCTGGAAAGCGGCGCTTGATGTTGATGCCAATATGTCGGAATCAGGACGCTGGACCGTCGTCAAATCCGACCTTGTCGACAAGCTCACTGGCGGTCTTGCGGTTTTTGGCCACATCGTCGAGCGAGAGCGCATCGGGCTTCAGTTCACCCCAGCTCTTGACCCGCTCGGAAACCTCGACACCCGGGGTCACCGGATATTCGAAATTGGACTCGGCATAGATCTTCTGCGCGTTTTCCGACGTCAGGAACTCGATCAGCTTAACAGCGTTGTCCTTGTTTGGCGCATGTTTGGCCAGAACGACGCCGGCAAGGTTTACATGGCTACCGCGATCGTCGGTGTTCGGGAAAAGAATGCGGACGCTTTCCGCCCATTCCTTTTGCTCCGGCTCTTTGTCATTGGTCTCCATTTTGCCCATGTAGTAGGTGTTGCCAATGGAGATGTCGCATTCGCCAGCAAAGATGGCTTTCACCTGCGCGCGGTCGTTGCCGGCTGGCTTGCGAGCAAGGTTGTCGCGAACACCTGCCAACCACTCTTCGGTTTTTTCTTCGCCGTGGTGTGCGACCATCGATGCGATCAAGCCGATTGTGTAGACATGCTGACCGGAACGGGTGCAGAGTTTACCCTTCCATTTCGGATCAGACAGCTCTTCGTATGTGATGCTGTCCTGGTTGACGCGATCCTTGGACGCGTAAATGATCCGCGCACGGTTGGTCAAACCAATCCAGTGACCTTCCGGATCACGGTATTGGGCTGGAATGTTCTCATTCACAACATCGGAAGCAACTGGCTGAGTGACACCAAGCTGTTTAGCGCCGTCCAGGCGACCGATATCAACGGTCAGAAGAACGTCTGCCGGTGAGTTGGCACCTTCGGCGGCCATACGCTCGCCAAGGCCTTTGGAAGCAAAGACCACATTGGTTTTGACACCGGTTTCAGCCGTAAATGCATCCAGCAGCGGTTGGATCAGGAACGGTTGACGGTAAGAATAGATATTCACTTCACCATCGGCAAAGGCCGGAGCTGCGGCAAAGGTTGCTGTGGTCATTGCGAACGCACCTGTAAGGGCGCGAAGAGTGGAGCGCATGAAACTCTCCCAGTTTCTGGTTGGTTGTTCCGTTTCGACAAGTCCTGCTCATCGAGTGCCCGGAATATGTCGCGATACCGTACTCAAGTCAATAAGTTCAGTAAAATCAATAGTTTAGAATGATTCAAAACTAACTGGAGTTTTTGTCTCCACTATTTGACCAAAAACGAGAACAAAAACAGGAGTTTAAAACTCGACTTTTATTGTAACTGAGTGGTGTCCGTGGCATGTGAGAGTGTTCACGAAAACGTGAGCATGGTGTGCGGCAATTCGTTTCAGCAGCGGTAGAGAGCGACCGAAGGCTTGTCTTGCCATGTTTCCAGCAACGTCAGAATGTGTGTTGGCCCTGCACAGGCCAAGTACTCGGCTGCTTTCGCGACAACCGGCAAGTGCGTCGTCGCTACGGCGCGCACAAGCTTCGGAGCACAACTACCTGGTTCTCAAACTCAGGCACAATTTGCAGCTCAAGTCCTGTCGCAGACGCTATTCCGACAGGACCCGTTGCGTCGGGAAAATGATTTCCACCAATGTACCCTGGTCAGGTGTGGAATCGATATGGAAGCTTGCACGGTTGGCCTCGACCAGCGCCTTGGTCAGAGGAAGACCCAGTCCTGTGCCGCCACCGCGGCTGGCTGTGTGCAGTTGCCGGAAGGGTTCAAGCGCCGCAGCAAGCTGCTTTGCCGTCATGCCCGTACCGGTGTCGCGTACACGCAAGGCAACTTCACCATTGCTTTCTAGCGCCGTCGACAAAATGACCTGTCCGCTGGACTTGTTGTACTTGATGGCATTCGACAGCAAGTTGAGAACGATCTGCCGCAGGGAGCGCGGATCGGCAACGACCTCTGGAACCGAGTCCGGTAGGCTTGCCCTTATGATAACCTTCTCCCGGTTGGCCTGTGGCTGCATCAGCGCCACGCACTCATTGACCACATCGTTTGTCGAAACGGCCGTGAACTTCAAATCCAGCTTGCCCGCCTCGATCTTGGAAAGATCCAGCAGATCGTTGATCAGGCTCATGATGTGAGAACCGGATGTTCGAATGTCCTTCAGGTAGTCCTTGTAGCGGTCGTTTCCGATAGCGCCGAAACGCTCTTCCATCATCACTTCGGAAAACCCGATGATCGCGTTCAGGGGCGTCCGTATTTCATGGCTGATCTTTGCCAGAAAGTCGGACTTGGCAGAGCTTGCGTCTTCGGCCTGTCGCTTGGCCTGCGTCAGCTCTTCTTCAGCCGTTTTCCATTGGGTTATGTCGCGGAGTACCGCACAATACTTTGCTTCATCCTGACCGTTCGTGATGCGGCCCATGGTCATGAAGAGCGGGATCAGACCTCCGCTGGGCACTTTGCCAAGCACTTCACGGCCGTCATTGAGAATGCTGGCAACACCGTTTCGCGACAGCCCGTCCAGATAGTCCGCGGCCGCCCGATGGCTTTCCGGTGCCAGAAACTCGGTAAAGGGAGCACCAATCATGTCTGCGCGGTTTGCGCTGAAAAGCGCCTCAGCTGAACCATTGACCTTGAGGATAGTCCCGTGCTGATCAAGCACAAGCACGCCGTCGGTTGCCGTTTCCAGGATGGTATCCATCTCGGCAATCTGGTTCCGGGCCGTGTCGAGTTCGCCGCGCACTTCGGCAAAGAAGTTGGGTGATGTCGGTGCCGCGGCAGGCAGTGTTGCCTTCATTGGACGTTCGGTAATCGAGATCATCAGACCATAGCTTCCGTTCCAGGGAACAGAATGCATGTGAGCATCGACATTCAGAACGCCGCCATCGGCAAGACGAAGCTTCATTGCCTCATCGACTTCGCCGTCCATGCCCTCCGCATCCGGCAGTTCTTCGGTGTCGTCAATGAAAAGCGCTTCCAGACCGCCGGCTTCCGACAGAGCTGCAGTCGTCTTGTAGCCGATCATGGTCAGAAGAGCCTTGTTGGCATAAAGCACCTCGCGCTCATGCACGATAGAAATGCCGATTGGCAATCGGTCCAGGAGACTGGGATCGATTGGTCCGGCTTCAGGCAGGTCGGGCGGCAGCTCTTCTTCAGGCTCTTCAACGGGATCCGGCTCGTCAAAGTCTCCGAGGTCGCCTTCAAGCCGCGCACCGAGTGCTTCCGCGATCTTGCGGAATGCCTGGCGTTCAGGACGCGAAAGACCAGATGTGTCAACCGGCACCACGCGAGGTTTCACGGTTGCGAGCGGAATGACTTCACCGGTTTTTTCCGGCTTCGGCTCCGGTTCGTCATCGCCGTCGGCCTCAGCTGCCTTGTCTTCCTGCTCGAACGCCGCCGTTTCTTCAAAGAAATCCTGCTCGTCGGTGTCGCTTTGCTCAGCGTCGTCTTCGGCAGCGATTTCCAACGCATCGGTGTCGTCGCTCAGCGCGTCTCCGTTATCGTTGTCTTGCTCCCGGCTCGTCTCTTGCTGCTCGCCGGGCGTCTTGGCGTCCGCGTCGCCATCGTCAAAAAGGTCGGCCGTTGATTTTTCGTTGGCTTTGTAGGTTTTTGCCAACGATTTTACAGCGCTTTCGATTTCGGCCGGTTTGAGGGCCGCAGGTCCGGAAATGCCAACCGGCTCTTCGTCCAGAACTTCGGTGCCAGCCTCGCTCCGGCTTTCTTCGTTTTCTATCTTTTGTTCCGGAGATGCTTCGTCATTGGTCTGAGCGTCCAACTCGGCGGTGTCACCGTCATCTTCATCAATGGCATCGGTTGCGGTTGAGAGACTGTCCTCAGCTGATTGATCATCAGGCACTTCCGCCTCTGCGTTGTCGTCATCGTCGTCGAGAGGGGCATCAAAGTCGGTTGTGTCACTGATGTCGTCTTCAGTGTCGGAAGAGGACGCAGCGCCTTCCAAATTTGCGTCCTCAACCAAACCGGCGTCAGTCGCGTCCGCCTCAGTTCCTTGCGCGTCGCCCTCATCCAATGCCGCGGCCACCTGCTGCAACTCCTCAGTCAGGGAGAGCGGGGTGTCGGTCATTTCATCTGAATTGTCAGGCTCCGGTGGAGTTGTCGGCTCTTCAGCCGTTTCCTTGTGAGACTTGCCGGTAAATTTTGCCAGCGAACCAACAAGCGCAGCCGCGCTCGCACCAAGAAAAGTTTTGCCGGCAAAGGTATCGGGCTGCGCCGGTTTCAAATCCTGCAGGTCGTCAGGTTCAGATTTCGACGCCGTGTCCTCTGCAGCAGTACCTTCTTCCACGGTATCCAGATCTTCGCTGTCCTGTCCGCGAGTATCTGGGTTCTCGTCAACTTGTGGATCTGTGTGAGCTTCCAGTTCCACTTCTTCACTTGAAGGTGGAAAGTCGCCGGTTTCTTCCGGAATGTCTCCACCGACAATTTCAGTGCTGTCGTCAGAAACCTCTGCATATGTGTCCGCAATGGTTTCTTCATTTGATGCAGAGATCGCATCTTGACTGCTGTCTGCCGCGTCCTCGACGAATTCATCCGTGTCGGCGACGTCGGCAGCTGTCTCATCTTCGAAGTCGCTTGCATCGCCTGCAAGTAAGGCTCCGGCTGCGGCAACAACCAAACCGTTCTGGTCTTGAACCGCGTCGGCTGACCGGCAAACACCAAACCCGCGATAACCCTCAAACTTCCGATTTCTGTCAAAAGCGGGCAGGGCGGCCATGTCAACGGGAACGCGCAATGCCGCTCCGGTCACAGGCCAGTCGACGGTTTTCCCGCTCCAGGTGTCGCGTCGGTCGAGGGCTCTCGAAATCTGACCACGTGGGTCAAGATCGAATGCGCCGGCGACTTCAGCCCACGTTTTGCCGACAATGTCTGTCGCGCCCGGACCCAAGACGTCGGCAAACTCATCGGAGAGGAATGTAAAGCGCTGCTCGATGTCCATCTTCCAGGCAAAGCGTACCGGTCGCCGGAGCGGCTGAAACACAAATTCCCCGGAGTCCTCAGAGCTGTCCTCAATGTCTTCATGCTCAGGTTCTGCGGTAGCCGCGATAGTATCGCTACCGGGGCCGTCATCTTCCGCGTGATCAGCCCCGCTCGCACTTTCGGTTGCCTCGGCTGGTGGCTCGCCAGGTTCGGCCATTGCGATAGCATCGTCAGCGGGTGTTTCCAGCTCGAAATCGGCGCTATCTGCGTTCGTGTCGACTTCTTCAGCGTCGGCCCTCACCCATGCAGATGCGTTGTTTTCAGCCTCTGTGTTGTGATTATCGTCAGTATCTGAATCCGGTAGCGTGTTTTCGCTTTCCTGGTCAGCTTGAGAAGGCTCTTCATCATCGATGGCCAAATCGTCATCGGTTTGCGGCGTTGACGCCGAACTCGCGGCAAGCGCAGCTGCGCCAGCTCCTGCAGCCAAGAGCGCTCCCCCAGAAACGGTCTCAAGTTCAGGCTCATCGACCTCTGATCCGTCATCGATCAGCGGCGTATCTCCGAGGACGATCAGTTTCTGACCGGTGTCCAGATCGAGAGCGGCACCTTCATGCAGTCCGTCATTCATCTTCAATGGTCCGAAAACCGCATTTTGGCCGTCCGGTAAGTCGGGGTTTTCCGGGGTGCCTTCCAGCGTGCCAATGCGGTGTTCGATCTGGTCACCGGACATTACGAATGCGGTTGTTGAACTTGACGCGATCATCTGGGCAAACGTGTCAACGGGATCCTTTGTCGTGATAAGGCCCTTGTCGCCACAAACGATCAGGGCTGCAGTCTCACCGGTGTCGAGCTCCAGCTTCTTGCACTGGCAGGTCAACAGCATGACCCTCAGCCCGCGGTAGAACCGAAGCCGGTCGATGCTGAACTTGTCCGTTGCACCGCTTTCAGCGATGCGCGCGATGTGAGGGCGTGCCGGTGAACGCTCAAGGGATGCAAGTCCTCTCAAGTCGCTGATTGAGTGCGCGGAGAAAAACGACGCACCTGCCGCGTTGGCCCAAAGAATGCGCGCGCCGTCCGACGACCAAAGCCAGGCAGCTTTTTTGTCGGCGACGAGCTGGACCAGATCATCCTTGGCTGTCAGTTCCAGGAATGATTGGGTCGTACCGTCCATGGCTCAGCTCCAAACTGGTCTGCAACACCGGGTGACAGGGCACGCGGCTGCCGGATTTGCCGCAAGTGGTAAACACTCCGTTAATACAAGCAATCGCCTACGCCGTCCATGTAAAGCAATGTTGTTAAAGGGCTTACATGAAGGCGTGGTTAACCCGAAATGCTGCTCGTTTGCCCGATTGCCATCGCCATGTTACGAACTTTTGGTAAGCAACGTCTTCAACGAGCCCGACCCGAATTTTCTTCCGTCGACCTGAGGAGTGCAAACATGAGCACAGACAAGACCGGTTTCGAAGTCCCCGAACAGATGCGCGATTTTGCCGAAAAGAGCGTTGATCAAGCTCGCAAGGCATTTGATGACTTCATGGGCGCTACCCAAAAAGCCGTCGTCAATGTGGAAGACAGTGCAAACGCGATGCAGGCAGGCGCTGCTGACGTGAACAAGAAGGCGCTGACCTACGCCGAGGAACATGTCACTGCGGCCTTCAAATTCGCACAGGATCTGGTCAAAGCCGACAATGTCGAAGACATGATGAAGTTGCAGCAGGATTATCTGCGCAATCAGATGGAAACACTTGGCGAGCAGACCCGCGAATTCTCCAACAGTGCCACCAAGGCCGTTCAGGACGCCACCAAGGCAGCACAGAAAAAATAGCAACGGCACTTAACTGACTGACTGGCGCGCTTTGGAGTGCCATGCGCGCCAGACCACAAGAATGGGCTTGTTGAGCCTGACATGATGCCTTCTCATGCCCGTGACCTGCATTTTGTCGTTCGATGACGGATTCCAATTTCGGAAACACGCACCACCTTGGCGCTGTTTTCTCCCAGTCAAAACTGGCGGAAGCTGTAAATTCGTCGAAAAACCTTGCGGAAATTCGTTGTGCAGTGCAAAAAAATGTTGCAATGCAACAAGACCTGCACTATGTAGTGTTTGCGGATGACGACAAGGTCCGCCGACAAATGGATCGGCGGAGAGAATTTGCACCAATGATCGCATCCGGACTCTAGGAGATGAGATCATGACTGAGACGACTACAGCTAAAGCTGCTCCGAAATCACGTGCCGCCAAGGCCAAAGCTGCACCGGCTGCCGGCGTTGCTTTCCCGGATTTCGAAGCTTTCGCAATGCCTAACATGGAAGTTCCGGCTGCGTTCCGTGAAGCCACTGAAAAGGGCATCGAAAACGCACGTGAAGCATATGCAAAAGTGAAAACTGCTGCAGAAGACGCAACTGACCTGATGGAAGACACATTCGAAACGTCTCGCCAGGGTGTTGTGGAATTCAATCACAAAGCCGTCGACGCTGCTAAAGCCAACGCTGATGCTGCTTTCACTTTCGTGAAAGACATCATGTCCGCGAAAACCGTTGCTGAGGCTATCGAGCTTCAGTCTTCTTTCGCACGCCAGCAGTTCGATGCAATGAGCGCGCAGACCAAGGAAATGCAGGATCTTGCCACCAAACTCGGCACTGACGTTTCTGCTCCGGTCAAGGAAGCTTTTGAAAAATCCTTCAAGGAATTGAAGGTCAACTAATCCAAGTTGATACTGCGGTCAGACCGCGGAGAACCGACATGTGCCCGGGGCTTTGCCTCGGGCATTTGCTTTTCAACAGGCAGGTTTTTTCATCAAAATTCGCGCTTGCCGGAGAAGAGAAACGGCGTTAGAAGACGCCTTGCAAATGGCGGTTCGGACGAGTATTGTCCGCCCCACTTTGACGACCTTATGCAGACGTAGCTCAGTTGGTTAGAGCGTCGGATTGTGGCTCCGAAGGTCGGTGGTTCGAATCCACTCGTCTGTACCATCTTCAATAAAACGCCTTACAAAATGCCGAGTCGATGCAAATAGCTTCGATTGCATGACCACCCTGAGTACAACTTGTTACAGTTTGCTCCAGCGTTGGCATAAGTGTGCGACGTGACGAGTTTATAACCAAATGGAATTGCTCTTCAAATCGCGAGTAGTTTCATGTCAAAAAGCACCGCAATAATTGTGTCTATTGGCCTTCTGGCTCAATCGCTATCGTTTGCACCCTCCGGTTTTGCCGCCTCGGGTGAAAGCGCAGCACTGCGAGACATCAGTAAAATTCAAGTTGATGAACGGCGACTAACAGAGGCTGTCGCGTCAAGAACGTTGACTTGGCTGACGGGAAACTCGGCGAACAACGACTATATATCGGTCGGCCGATTGGCCAATTTTTTCGGGTTCGTCGGGCTAAGGGTTGCGAGTCGGCACAGTCTCAAGCGAAGCCGGATCGCCCAAGAAACATTGTCCGTATTGAACGAGCGGCAGCGCGCTGCAATGGTGTCGCTGGTACACGACCAGATGGACGCGTTGAAAGAAGCGCAACAAGCGCGCCATGAGATGAACCGTGCCTTGGAGGGACTGCTCGCATTTGAACCGGTTACCAAGGAGCGCTTCATTGAACTCGGGCGCGATTACGGGTCACACGAAGCAGAACTTGGACGTGTGCTTGCGCAAACGTTTGGAGACATTGCCCAAACACTTTCGACCGACCAGAAGCAGGCACTGACAGCCATTCGCGTGGCACACGTATCAGGAGAAGCTCAGCAGGGCAGCGGCGCAGGCAGCCTGAGATTGAAGAAACTTTCAAAGGCGGACAAAAAGGAGCTGGTGAATGTTTCAGCCAGATTCTTGAGTTGGACGACTGGATCCCAGGAATTCAACGATTTTGAAGTCGTCGGCAAACCAAGTCAGCATTTTGGTTTTGTGGCATTGCGAATAGATTCCAACCATGGCGTGAAGCGAGGGGCCGTTGCCAAGCAGGTGATGGAAATGCTCACCCCCTCCCAGATCGATCGGCTGCGGGACGCTGCCCAGCATAATGCTCGTGAATTTCCTGAATTCCTGACCGTAAGAGCTCAGCTTATGCGAGTTCTTGAAACTTCCTTGTCCGGTCAACGTATCGACACGGCCCGTGTTGCGCACCTTGGGGCTGAAATTGGGGAGATCGAGGCGAGTATGACCTGGTCTCAAGCCATGGCGATGTTGGATGTCAGAAACGGTCTGTCGGAGACCCAGTCCGCAGAGTTGCTGGCAATGAGGGCGAAATATACCGCTCAAACCGACGCCGTTAGCATTGAAGATCCGGTCGAGAGGGGAAGGCAGCTTTTTGCGCAATGTGCACTTTGCCACAAATCCAGCAATCAACAGTCAGTCGGCCCTTCTCTCGATGATGTTGTTGGCAAGCCGATCGCGAGTGACCCCGCCTTCGATCGCTATTCACCAGCACTGCTCAAATACGCCAAGGCCGAGGGCACATGGAGCGAGGAGCAACTGGATGAATTTCTCCGGTCTCCAAAAAACCTGGTTCCAGGAACAGTCATGGGTTTTGACGGCTACAAAATGACCGAAGACCGGGCGGCATTGATCGCTTATTTGAAATCGCGAAAATGAGTTTTTTCGAGAACCTGGTTTTTTGTCGGGTGCTCGAAGAAAATGAAAATTTCTCTCCTGAGCGCACAAGGCATCCGCCTGCCTTTAAGCGGCAAGGTCTGTCATCTCTCTTCGTTTCGTGAGAGCGCACTTTCAAGAATGTTCTGATCCTTGAGCGGATAGCCAGAGCTGTCGGTGTTTGCGCCTTTTCATTGCCAAACACAAAGGACCAAGGCAATGTCTTGAGCGAATGAGGAGATCACCTTCGGCGTAAGCAGGTTGTGCAGTCTTGGCACCGAAAAGCCTTTGTCGCCTTTGGATGTTTGGCGAGAAATGACCCAGTGCTGACACCAGAGAAAATCCAACTCGTCCAGAACAGTTTTGTGCTTGTCGCCCCGATTGCCGACGAGGCCGCTGAAATCTTTTACAATCATCTGTTCGAGATCGCTCCGGAACTTCGTTCAATGTTTCCGCAAGACATGTCCGGACAAAAAGAAAAGCTGATGCAAACTCTTAGCGTCGCCGTGAACAACCTGCATCGATTGGAAGCGGTCCTGCCAACGCTAAAGGATCTGGGACAAAAACACGTCTCCTATGGTGTCAAAGACAAGCACTACGACACTGTCGGAGAGGCCTTGCTTCATACGCTCAAGATAGGTTTGGGAGACGCCTTCACTCCGGAGCTGAAAGAAGCCTGGACCGATACCTTTGCAGCTGTCGCGGCCACATGAAAGACGCCGCGGCAAATGTGTCTGATGCAGACTAAGCGAACGGCCACCTGTGGGGCGCAACGCGCCGTATTTTGTGAAACAATCAAGGATAGCCACAGCTAGCTGTCCCGACTTGGGCAATTGCTGTTGCCTGACGTTCGGGACTCAGGCGTGATATTGCCCTTACTGCGTCAGGAACGGCTGCATGAGCCGGTGCGCACAAACTGGCAATGGGAAACAGTCAATGTATTACGATAGGCCCAGCCTCGGGCAGCGCCTGGCCCGTCTGCCCGGGCAGCTTCTACTCGCATTGATCAACGCAACGGCACTTCTGGTTATCGTCGCCTGCGTGCTGGCAATCGTCGTGTTGAACCGTGTGGACAACGCCGGATCTAAAATAGCTGGAAATCTGACCGACGCAGCGCTCGCCCGACTTCAGGTGTCACCGGAAGAGTTCAAAACGAAACTGGTCGCTTTGGACAGCAAGATCGAACAGATCTCCAATCAACTTGCCAATCCGGATGAACAGGATCATTGGGAGGTTGCACAGCAACTCAAGGAACTTAATCGCAACCTCGCAGATGTGAAAACTGCCGCGCAAGGTCTCAGCGAAGCTGGACCGCAAGTGACGAATGCCATTTTCAAGCAGGCCGGAACAACTCTGACCGATGCTCTTTTCGCACTAAGAGGGTGTGCAAACGATCCTGAGCAGGTGACGCCTGGCAGCTGACATTGGATTGGAGTTCGCTGAAAGGAACTTCAGTCGAATATGTCTCTAGCTATGAATGACATCAGACCATTCGGGGTGTTTTTGCGATTGCGCCTTCACATAAGGGCAGAGCGGTATGATCTTCACCTGCTTCCTGCGCGCATCCTCGATCAAACGCTCGACAAGTGCCATTCCAACACCAAAGCCTCTCATAGTGTCTGGGACGGCCGTGTGATCGGCGATAATGAGGCTCTCATTGACAATCGAAAATGTAAGTTCGGCGGGCTCATCAATGCTATCGACCTTTGCCGCATATCGCCCCTTGGTGCCGTCTGTCGACAGCGTGATGATAGGTGATTGTGTCTCTGACATCTGGCAATCCTGGATTTGGCAAGCTTTAGAAGTGCTACGACAAACGGAAAACAGCGGACCAGTTTGAGCAGGTGTCAGCCAGGTCCTGCTTTTTCAAAGCGATGGGAAAGGAGTGACGCGGCTCGGCGGCCGCGCCCTCCAGGGTTAGGTTGACAGATCGAACAGCAAGAACTCGGTGTTTTGCGAGGCGGCGAGCGACACTTCACCTGCTTCCAGCAGACCGAGCCCGTCGCCGGCCGAAAGTTTCTGCCCACCAACGCTAAGCGCACCCTTGATGACCTGCAGCCAGACCTTTCGTCCCGGCCGGATGTCAAATGCAACGCTCTTGTCTGCTGTCAGCAGCGAGGCATAAAGGTCCACATCCTGGTGGATCACCACCGAGCCCGAGCGGCCGTTCCGGGACCCAATCAGCCGAAGATTGTCCCGCCTTTCGGCATCGGGGAAGGTCTTCTGCTCATAGCCGGGCGTCAGGCCGTCTTTCTCGGGAACAATCCAGATCTGAAGGAAATGGACCGGTTCCTTGTCAGAGTGGTTGTATTCACTGTGGCGCACTCCGGTCCCGGCGCTCATACGCTGAAGGTCTCCCTGCCGTATGACCGAGCCGGTTCCAAGCGAATCCTTGTGCTCCAAAGCGCCGGATACGACGTAGGAGATTATCTCCATATTCTCGTGCGGGTGTGCCGGAAAGCCTGCACTCGGAGCAACCTTGTCTTCGTTGATCACCCGCAACGAGCCAAAACCAATGTGTTTCGGGTCGTAGTAGGAGCCAAAGGAGAATGTGTGCTTGCTTTTCAGCCAGCCGAAATCGGCGTTTCCGCGTTCGGCGGATGGTCGAAGTAGTTGGTTCATATCTCGATCCTTTCCCAGTTCCTGGCACCGGGTTGCTTTGCTGGTGCGTCGTTGGGCTAAAGATCGTTGTTAGTTAATATTTTACAATCATGCCAAAAATTGACAATTAGTCATCAATTAATGAACAATACCTATTGAACTGCTTTGGGTAGATCGGCACGCAATCGATTGCGCTCGGCAATTTCCTTTGAGCGGGTGCCATCCACGATAAGTTCGTGGCCTCTCGGGTCGAAGGCCACCTTGAACGTAAAAGCTGCCGGACATGGCCCATTGTCACCCAGCAACTCATGGTGTTCGACCGCTTCGGTCCAATCCGGCTGATGGTTTTCCGGCACCCACCATAAGGCATAAGCCGGATAGTCTTCGGCGTCCTTCACGAACAAATGGCCTAGACGAAGGATTTCCGCATGGGGGCCGCGATAGACAGCAGCAAGCGCACTTTCCAGATCCTGCCAAAGGGAGATGGTGGATGGAGCCCAACCATCTCCGTTGTCGACCCAGTATTTGGGAAACACCTGCTCACCCCAACTCTGCGTCCCCGGTTCGTCTTCGTATCCCGAGCGGGCAATGAAACCCTCCGCGCGTTCCATTGCAGCCCAGACAGCTGGTTCGTTGGCAAAAAAGGCATCATTGGAAGGGTCGTCCGCCCGCGTGCGAAACTGGGCGAATGTATAGAGCGCGAGCCAGTGGCCGAACATGTCTCCTCCTCGTCCGGTCAATTCCCTTGGAACACTGTCCGCATTCGTGTTCGACTTCAAGGCCGAGCGTTGCTCATAAGCCGGATTGAACGGTTATTTGGCTGGAAAAATCACTCAGCCTGGTCTAATCGCAGGTGTCACGCCCGGCGCGGGAACCCAGACACCCGCGACATGAACAACAAGGACGCCGGTTTGGAAGATCTCAGCCTATTATCAATTGGCCTGTTGGCTCTTGCACTCCTGGCCACAGGCGTGGTTGCCGGCATCATTGCCGGGCTCCTTGGGGTTGGCGGCGGGATCGTGATTGTTCCTGTTCTTTATTACATGTTCACGGCCCTCGAAATCGATCCTTCCGTGCTGATGCATGTTGCAGTCGGTACGTCTTTGGCAACCATCCTGGCAACCGGCACATCCTCGGCGCGCGCGCATTTCAAGCGTGGCAGTGTCGACATGGACCTCCTGAAACGGTGGTGGTGGGCCATTGCAATCGGTGTGTTCGCCGGAGCCTCGCTTGCGGGCAACATTTCCGGTGGAGCGCTGACACTCGTCTTTGGCATCGTCGCCCTGGCGGTATCAGCCAACATGATGTTTCGAAAGGACGGTTCCCATCTGGCCGACAAACTCCCCGGTTCGCCCCTCAAGGAGGTGCTCGGTTTCCTGATCGGTGGAATATCAGTCATGATGGGCATTGGCGGCGGCACGCTTGGAGTGCCAACCCTGACGCTGTTCAATTATCCGATCCGAAAAGCCGTAGGAACGGCAGCTGCAATTGGCTTGATCATCGCCGTGCCTGGAACATTGCTATCGATCTGGTTTGGATGGGGTGTTGAGGGACGTCCTCCGTTTTCCCTTGGCTATGTCAACTTGGTGGGCTTCCTGTTGATCATTCCGGCATCCACACTTGCCGCCCCGCTTGGTGCGAAAATCGCCCATGCGATCGATCCCTCCAAGCTGAAGCTGGTATTTGCGCTCTTTCTAGGGTTCACCGGACTTCGGATGATCTATGGAGTTCTGGTTTAAATCGGCGAGCAGATTTCGTGATGGTTGGATCAAAAGGATTCATTGGTCCTCAGTTCGATTATGGGCAATAGTCTCCCATCCTCGGGCGGCACGGTCCGCCTCTCAGTTCTTGGACAGCAATGCTGGAAAAAAATGTAACCCTCAGTCTCAAAGGCTGCATTCAGGGCGCTTTGCTCTGCATTCCGGTGTTCCCCGGCATTATCGCATTGAGCGCCGTTTTCGGCACGGTTGCGGCCCAAAAGGGACTGACCTTTCTGGAAACACTGATGATCAATTCGCTCGTCTTTGCGGGTGCCAGCCAGTTCGTTGCAATGGAGGTCTACAACGAGCCACTGACCTGGGGATTGCTGATTGCAATGGTCGGCGTTACCGGGGCCGTCAACATGCGCATGCTGTTGATCGGGGCAAGCCTCAGGCCCTGGCTCGGGCAGGTGCCGGGTTATCAGACTTACCCCGCTCTGTTCTTCCTGACGGATCTGAACTGGCTGCTGGCCATTTCCGAATATGAGAAGGGAACGCGCGACTGGGGTGTGTATCTCGGGAGCGGTCTGACTGTCTGGGCTGTCTGGTCTCTCTCGGTAATTCCAGGCTATTTCGCCGGAAGCCTGATCACGGACCCCAAGGCATTCGGTCTCGACGTCATCCTGCCCGCCTTCTTTGCCGCGTTGCTTGTGCCGCTCTGGAAGGGAAAGCGCCAGACGGTCAGCTGGCTCATTGCAGGCGGCGTCGCCTGGCTGACATGGATTGCTGTTGGCGGTTACTGGAGCATCTTCACCGGGGCGGTCGCAGGCGCTATTGCGGGAGCTTACCTGGATGAGTGAGGCAATCGCAGCAAGTGGCATTCTGCCATCGGACTGGATGTTCGTTTTTGCCGTGATCGGGATGGTGGCAGTCACCTATTCCCTTCGCGCCGGCGGGTATTGGCTTATGGGCCGTTTGTCGATCACACCGCGAGTTCGGCGCGGTCTGGAAGCGCTTCCAGGCGCAATTATCGTGTCGACGATCTTTCCGATCGTGCTGAAGGGCGGGATCGCCGTCGGCCTCTGTCTTGTTGTGGCCATCGCCGCACAAGTGAAGCTCAAAAAGGAATATGCAGCCGTTTTCTGCGCAGCTTTGGTCGCAGCTGGTCTGAGAGCTGTTGGCGTCTAGGTTGTCCTGAGAATTGCCTCAGCGCGCTCCGCAGTCTCCTGACGGCTGCCTCCGGCATTCACCTTCTTCCAATCCAATTGGCCCAGTTCATATCCCAGCTGGCTCTCGATCACATCTGTCGTCGCATCGGATGCATCATCCAGTCGCCTGGTGACACGTTCTTTCAATGTCGCTTCCGGTGCAATCAACCAAAGGCCCTGAAATTTCGCCTCCACGCGATCAGCAATGCCTTCAATGCGTCGGCGCTCGTTTTCAGAGGCAAAGACCGCGTCAAATATGGCCGAATGACCGGCGGCCAGCACGCACTGAATAGTGTCGTCCAGAACGTGATAGACCTTGTTAGAGGCGTCTCGTGTGTAGGCCTCCGGCGGGGCTTTCTCGGTTTCTGGAATGTTCAGGATTTTCTTTCGCATGACGTCCGTCCTAAGAACACGTGCCCCAGGCGCGCGGCCAATGGTTGGCGCAAGAGCATAAGCCAAAGTGGTTTTGCCAGTGCCCGAGAGGCCACCCACAGCCACAAGGCGGGTCATGGCCGGTGACAGAAACTCCAGCGAATACCGGAAATATTTCCTGGCTTGTTCTTGCTGGCTTTGCCGCAGGTTTGGATCCGACTGCGCAAGTGCGGCACTGGCTGCGATTTTCGAACGAATGGCCGCGCGCATCATCATGAAGAAGGGCAAGGCGGCGAGACCTTCGGGATGATCGTCCAATCGGCTCTTGTCGAGATATCTGTTGAAGACGCGATTGGCTGCAATGGGTTGCCCGCGCTCCCAGAGGTCCATCAGCAGAAATGCAAGGTCGTAAAGAATGTCGCCGGTTGCGATGGCGTCGGAGAATTCTACCGCATCGAACAGCACCGGCTTCTGATCGATCAGGACGATATTGCGCAAGTGCGCATCGCCGTGACACCGGCGGATGAGGCCCTGGTCGCCGCGGTGAAGGATCAGGTCCCGCAGCGAGGAGAGGACCGTTCGAGAGGTCTCCGTCAGATGACGAACATCCTCTGCAGGAAACAGATCAGGATGCTCATGGAAGGCAGCATCATTCTGTTCGACATAGCTGGCAAGTCCCTCAAAAAAGCCGTCACCGTCACGAACCGGGGCTTCGTTATGTGCAGCAAGCATCATATCGGCAAGGTCTTCGCACAACGCGTCGCCGAATGCTGCCTTGTCCGCTTGCACGTCCAGCTCGTTCCGGCGTTCAAAACGGTTCATCTGAACCGCCCAGTCGATGGGAGTACCATCGCCGCCGAACGAAAGTGTGCCATCCGCGCATTCCGTGATGGCAAGCGCCTGCAAATAGACTTGTGGAGCATTTGGTTTGTTGAAAGTGATTTCAGCTTTGCAGGCCTCTTCTCTAAGGGCCAGTGTCGAATAATCCAGGAACGGAAATTTGACGTCGCGCTTCACCTTGTAGGCTTTGCTGCCGACAAGAAAAATGACGTTGGCATGAGTATCGATCCGCTTCACATCCGGACGCTCCGGATCGTCAGACTTCAAACCCATGAGAAACTCAAAGACTTTGTCCTGGGTTTGCGAATGGACCATGTCGTCTCCTTTATCTCGCCTGCCGATAGACCTTGCCCCAGGTCTGTACTGCTGCGTTTGATCCTTCTCAATGTGAGGTGACAGCGATGTGTCACAAATAATCTGGATTGTCAGTAATGGAGGCTCTCATGAGCGAATATCCTGCTTTGAAGAAGATCAGGCTTAACCTGGCCAGGACCAAAGAGTTTCCGCAAGGTTCCGCACGCCATGGCTACGAGTTCACTGCACCTTTGGATGATACTGGACATATCGACGCTGCCTTGTGGAAGAAAGAGCGCGATCATTGCCGTGTGCGTCGATTCTGGGGCGACGAACAAGAGGATATCGGACACCTGATTCACCGGCCTGGCGGATCATGGGCTTTTCATTATGACATTGATGGAGACGACGATGATGAGGCGGGCTACCGTTTCGGGGCTCATGCATTCAACCCTGGCGAATATGTCTCCATCAAGGACGAAGACGGTGAGCTTCACACGTTCCAGGTGGTAACGGTTCTCTCGATCTGAGATCTGCGACATATTCGTTAGACAGAGGCGCCGGTTTGCCGGCGCTTTTTTTGGTGCGTGGCGGAGAGCCTGCATGGCGGCAATAAGGGGAGCTTCACGAAAAGGTCAATCCAATTAGGAATGATCTCATTGCCAATTAATCTGATTTCAGCGTCTAACGGCTCGATCTTTGTTACGCTATAGAATGAACAGCGATTGCTTTGAACTGGGAGCCGAAAGACATGAGCCAGATGACCGGTGGAGAACTTTTGGTCGGCGCGTTGGAGCGACACGGGGCCGACCGGGTGTTCTGCGTCCCCGGTGAGAGCTATCTGGCAGTTCTCGATGCTCTTTTCGACGCATCGATACCGGTCACCGTTTGCCGTCAGGAGGGCGGTGCCGCCATGATGGCAGACGCGCATGCGAAGCTGACGGGCAAGCCTGGGATATGCATGGTGACCCGGGGACCGGGCGCGACGAATGCCTCAGCGGGTGTACACATTGCCGCGCAGGATTCCACGCCGATGATTCTGTTCATCGGTCAGATCGAACGCGGTATGCGCGAGCGCGAAGCTTTCCAGGAGGTCGACTACAGGCAGATGTTTGGCGGTATTGCCAAATGGGTTGCCGAGATTGACCATGCTGACCGGGTGCCAGAATTCATCTCGCGTGCCTATCACGTGGCGACATCGGGCCGTCCGGGGCCGGTCGTGCTTGCGCTTCCTGAAGACATGCTGGTTGAAACCGCCAACGTCACTCAGCCAGCGGCCTGGACCCAGACCGAGACCTACCCGGGTCTCACGCAGATGGCAGATCTTCAAAAACGTCTTTGGGCAGCCGAGCGGCCGATTGCCATTCTTGGCGGCAGTCGCTGGTCAGAAGACGCCGTCGCTGCCTTTACGCGCTTTGCGGAGCGCTTTGCTCTTCCGGTCGCCTGTTCCTTCCGCCGACAGATGCTGTTCGACAATCTTCACGACAATTACGCGGGGGACGTCGGGATCGGTATCAATCCGAAACTGTTGGCGCGCATCAAGGGCTCCGATCTCATACTGCTTGTCGGCGGCCGGCTTTCCGAAATGCCGAGCCAATCCTATTCGTTGCTTAATATCCCGTCTCCGGCGCAACAGCTGGTTCACATACATCCCGATGCCGAAGAGCTTGGGCGAGTTTACGTTCCTTCGCTTGCAATCCACGCAAGCCCAACCGCCTTTGCCAAGGCGCTGGAGGCAGTGCAGCCTCCCAATGAGTTGAGAAATTCCGGCCAGAGCGAAACCGCGCATCAGGACTATCTCGATTGGTCAGGGGCACGACCGAAAACGCCGGGTGAACTTCAGATGGCCGGGGTCATGGACTGGTTGGAAGCAAATCTTGCCGAAGACACCATTTGCACCAACGGTGCCGGCAACTATGCAACCTGGCTACACCGCTTCCATCGATTTCGTCGGTTTGGAACACAGGCTGCTCCAACTTCCGGTTCCATGGGATACGGCCTTCCGGCGGCGGTTGCCTCGAAGCTTGCCTATCCTGAGCGGGAAGTGATCTGTTTTGCGGGCGACGGATGTCTGCAGATGACCATGCAGGAGTTTGGCACGGCCTGTCAGGAGAGCGCCAACATCATTGTGCTCGTCATCGATAACGGCATGTATGGCACTATTCGCATGCACCAGGAACGCACCTATCCTGGCCGCCCTTCGGCGACAAACCTGGTCAATCCGGATTTTGCTGTCTTGGCCAGAAGCTACGGCGCTTTTGGTGAGACGGTAAAAACCACGGCAGAATTCGGTCCGGCCTTTGAGCGCGCACGAGCCTCTGGCAAACCGGCAATCTTGCACCTCAAACTGGATCCGGAAGCGATCACTCCTGCAGCCAGCCTCAGCCAGATTCGAACAGCTGCCTTGGACAAACACTAGTCAGCGCAAGCCTTTAAAGGCCGCGCAGTGCGTCAGGTCTGCTCCGGTTCGGTCTTCAGCTTTTTTTCATCCACGCTGAGTGAGACGACGACACCAACCGCCGCGACCACGAGGCCGAACCAAAAGGCTGTGTGCAGCCCTTCGGCAAAACTGTCGCGAACAGCGGCAGTGACGGTCACTGCATCTTTACTGCTTAATCTATCGATGATCGCAGCGACCGCTGGATCCTTCAGCGTTCCTGCCGCTAGCGTGTGTATGTCCTGAGATCCAAGCTTTATCGTTGCGGCCGCCAGGGCATTTTCAACCACTCTGGTTGCGGAGAGGAACATCATCGACGTTGCAAATGCGATACCGATAGCGCCCAACCCCAAATGGAACATGAAGGACAGTCCGCCGGCCAGGCCAGCTCCCTTTGCCCCAACCGCATTGACGGCTGCCGTTCCAGCTGGACCGAAGACCAGTCCGCCCCCCAATCCGACCAGAACCATGATTGGGACCAGGGCCAGGTAGCCCCAGGAGGTTTGCAGGAAGAGCATTCCGACGCAGCCTGCCATCAGGAAGGCGTGGCCGAGCGACATCAGTTTTCGGGGTCCAACGGAATTGTAGTAGTTCCCGACGGCAAGGTTCATTGACGCGACGACGACAGCCAGGGGCAACATGCCCATCGCGCTCCAGAAGATTGACCAGCCGAGAACCTTTTGCATGTATTGAGGCAGATAAAGCAGGCAAAGAAAAAGGACGATTGCAGGCAGGCCGTTCAAGGCAAGTGTGCGGACAAATTGGTGATTGCGCATCATGGACACCGGGATCATCGGATCCCGCACAGCCTTCTCGATAAAGGGAAACAGAACGAATAGGACACAGGCGATTGCAAACAGCGAAAGCGTGACCCAGTCGGTCCAACCGTTATCTGCACCAACGTCCAACCCGAAAAGCAGACAGAAAACGCCGCCCGCAAGGACAGCCATTCCTGCAAGGTCCACCGCCTCGTCGGTATTGTGTTCCTTTTCCCTTTCAATGAAACGCGCAATCAAGACCATGGCGATCAGCGCAAAAACCAAATTGAAAACGAAGAAACCGCGCCAATCGCCAAATTCGGCCAACGTGCCTGCGATGAAGGGCGCTAGAACGTTGCCGCCGGCAACCGTGCCCATCAGGATTCCCATCGCCTGAGCCCGTTCGTCTTCTTCGACTGACGTTGCCGCTAGCGCAAGAATGCAGGGCCAGACGAGCGCCGACCCTATTCCTTGTAGGGCTCTGGCGACGATTAGGGCCGTCACGTTGGGTGCCAGGATGCAGGCAAGCGAAGCAAACAGGAAAATGGCGAGTCCGATAAGCACAAATCTGCGATGACCGAGCATGTCACCCAGCCTGCCGCCTGCCACCAAACCCATTGAAAGCGTGAGTGCGTAGGCGTTGAGCACCCATTGAGTGGTGGTGATGTCGACCGAGTATTCCTGCTCGATTGGCGTCACAAGCAGCATAGCACCGGTAAAGTCGGTCCCGATCAGGAAAGAGGGGATAGAAACAGCTGCAAGAATTCGTTTCGCCTTTCCATCCATTTGCCTTCCCCCAACGCGTTTGACATCACGTTAGGTTAAAAGCGGAAAGAGCGAAATGCTGAAAAATGCCAAAGGCGTATGCGCTCTGAAAGATGGATCTAGTCTGGAACGTCGGCCACCGGCAGCGTCACCAGGGCTATGCCTGGATCGTCCGGTGACGTTCCAACGGTGAAGCCGAGGGCATGGCACATGGAGATCATCGAGGTGTTTTCCTTCAGAACCTCACCCTTGATAGTGGTGATACCGTCGACCTTGGCATAGCGGATGATCAGCTGCATCAGGGCCCATCCAAGACCGACACCCTTAAGGTCGGATCGCACCATGACGGCGTATTCTCCGGTTTGATGGTCCGGGTCGGCATGAAGGCGCACGACGCCGAGCAAACGGCCATCTTCCGGGTCTATCGCGGCAAAAGCGATCGCGCGGGCATAGTCAAGCTGTGTCAGTCTTGCCAGAAACCTGTGAGAGAAATCGCGCACCGGTGCAAAGAACCGCAGCCTCAGATCCTCAGGGGTAATGGCCTGGAAAAACGACTTGAACAAGTCTTCATCTTCTGGCCTGACAGGTCGTATGAAGACGTCCTGACCGTCCTTCAAGGAGATCGTCTGTTCCCATTCCTTTGGATAAGGGGTGATCGCCAGACGAGATTTACCGGTCCGGCCAGGGCGATTTTCGGGGTGACAAAGGGTCATGCGCGCGTCCAGGGCGATGAGGCCGGACGGCAATGCGACAATCGGATTGATATCCAGTTCCTGAATTTCCGGAATGTCGATTGTAATTTGCGAGAGTTTTACTAGTGCTTCGGCCAGAGCGGGGGTGTCGAGAGGAGGACGGGCAGGGCCGCCTTCGAGCAATCTTGCAATCCGTGTGCGTTTGATTTGAGCCTGAGCAAGGTGAAGATCGAGCGGTGGCAACTCCAGCGCAATGTCGACGCTTTCCTCTATCGAGGTTCCCCCATGCCCGAACACCAGGACAGGGCCGAATTCATGTGTTTCGGCAAGCCCCATATAAAGTTCGAGCCCGTGCCTGTCTTCCAGCATCGGATGAACGGAAACACCTGCAATTCTCGCGTCCGGGAAAGCGTTCCGCGTGTTGTTGATCAGTTCTTCAGCCGCTTGTCTTACCGCTTTCGGGCTTTCCAGTCCGAGCCTGACACCATCAATGTTGGATTTGAACGGCAGATCAGGCGAAATCAGTTTGGCCACGCAGTGTTTTGCTGTTTCGAAAAATGACCTGGAGAGTTCCCCGGCTTCGTCCGCGGTAGCCGCCATTTCCGTGGCCATGATTGGAAGGTCATAGCACTCGAGCACCTGACAGACTTCTTTTGGTGTAAGCCAGGTGCGATCTGTTTTCAGGGCAGCTTCAACAATACCACGGGCTTTGCTGGTATCCGGGGTGAAGCTACTGGGCAGGCTTGGGGGAGCTGCCATCAGAAATTCCCGGGCCTGTGCGTCATGTGCCAGATGCATCAGACTGCGGGCGGCTTCGGCCGGGCTGGCATAATTCGGGATTTTTGCATCGGAAAGATGCGCTCGCAGTGCACCGTCACCGCCGATCAGACCTGCCACCAAAGCCTTGCGTCGACCGGTTCGTTTTCGGTCCAGGGTTGCGGCATCGGTTATGGCCTTGGCAATTTCCGGCAGCGACTGGAATGCACTTGCGGATTGCAGCACAAGCGCACCGTCGACCTGGGTGTCTTTCAGCACGGTGGCAATCGCGCGCGTGATGTCGTCTGGCGTCATGTTCTCGCGCAGCACCAGAGTTCCATTCGCCGCCGGGGTTTTCTCAAGGTCGTCATACGTGCGGCTTAAGCCTTCGAGACTTTCCCGGGTCTCCGTTCCAAGCTCAGCAAATCTAGCGCCAAGATCCATCAACCTGTCGACGGCCAGACTGGCGAGGCTGCGGCCATTTGCAAGAACAGCCAGTCGGTCACAGCGCGGCACCCGAATTTGTGAAAGTGTCTCCAGGGCCTCGAACATTTCATCGAGATCATGCACGCGCAGCAGGCCGGTTCTGCGAAACGCCGTCTCATAGACAAGGTCTGTTCGGGCAAGACGTCCGGCATGGGTGCGACCGGTTCCGCCGGTGTCATGGCTCTTGCCCGATCTGAGCACGATCACCGGTTTGCTGCGGGCAGCCGCCCGTGCGGCAGATATGAATTTCCGTGGAACCGCTATGCCTTCCAGGTGCAACACGATCGACCGCGTTCGATAGTCCTGTGCAAAATAGTCGATCAGGTCGCCGACATCGACGTCGACACGCTGGCCAAGCGAGACAATGGATGAAAAGCCGGTGTTGTGATTTTTGGCCCAGGAAAGCGTTGCATTCAGCACAGCCCCGGAGCGGGAGAAAAATGCGACATCACCCTTGTTGGGCGTTTCAGCGCTCAAAAGCGCATTCAGTTTGCTCGCCGGAACGGCAATGCCCAGGCTTCCGGGGCCGATAATGCGCAAATTGGTTTTTCTGGCGGCTTCCCTGCATTCCTGAATGAGCGCTTCGGGCCAGCTTTCATAGCCTGGAGAAGGTATTAGGACCGCTCGAGTGCCGCCGTCGGCGAGCTTCGCAATCGTCGCGGGCAAAGACTCGGCCTTTGCGAGATAGATCACCAGATCCGGCATGCGCTCCAGGTCGTCAAGCAGTGCAACGCGCTGGCCTCCGAAGGCAACGTCTTGCTCGATACCGACCAGCGTGACCCTGTGAGCGGCCTCGATATCATGCAGACATGCGATCAGCTTTTCGGTAAGCACGCCTGGATGCCGACAAGGCCCGAGAACGGCGATTGATGTCGGAGCGAAAAAGCCTTCAAGATTTCGAATGGTCACCTGCGCGGTCCCTTCATCGACCGTAAGACGATGCAATGCGCAACAATCAACAGACTTCGATTAAACACTTAAGACAAAAATACCCGCGGGCCAGTTTTGATAGGCTCCGCGGGTATCTTGCATCATTTGTGGCTCCTAGTGTGCCATCAGGACCGGTACCGTCATGGATTCCAGAATTTCCCTGGTGGCGCCGCCAAACAGGAATTCGCGCATCCGGCTGTGTCCATACCCGCCCATGACGACAAGGTCGTTGCCGCTTTCCGAGACATGATTGAGCACCGTGTCCGCAATGCCGGTTTGAGGATTTGTAATCACCTTGATGGTGACCTTCATGTTATGGCGCGCCAGATAATTGGCAACATCAGCACCCGGCTGTCCGTTCGCCGCGGTAGATGATTTCTCGATGACCAGGAGCGTGATTTCATCGGCTTTTTCCAGGACAGGAAGGGCTGAATGGATGGCTCTGGTTGCAGTGGAACTGCCGTCCCACCCGACAAGCACGTTTTTCGGCTGAAAGCTGGTGCTGCCGATATAGGGCACGAGCAGAACCGGCACGCCGCTCTCAAAAAGCACGGTTTCGATAAGGAGCTCGCGCATCGGTTCAGGTTTGTCTGGATTGGCCTGTCCGATCACCACCATGTCGGTTGGTCGGCAATGCACAAGGACATTTTCCAGAGGTCCGCCGGTCAGAATTTCCGAAACCCGGCTTTCGTTGTTGACGCCGGCAAGACGGGCCAGCTCGTCAAATTCTTTCTTGGCCTCGTTGGCCGCGGCAATGGCTTGATCGTGCGCGGCCTGAAGATAGTCGACCGGCATTGGGGCTGCAGCGAAGGCCGGTACAACCGGCTCGAAGGAAACCGCAAGTCCGGTGACATGGGCATCGTGATTTCGGCCAAATTCGAGGGCGTATTTGGCAGCAGGCTGATCACCTGCCAGATCCAGTATCGTCAATATGTCTTTGATAGGCATCTTATCCCTCCTAAGGGCACGGTTCCGCTGGTCGAACCTGTCTGACTGATGTTGTAAAGGACAGCCTGAACGTGCGTCCTTGACGCGTATCAAACTTTTACGTCAGCTGAAACGCCCTGTTGGCGCAGACCGAAAAAATCCGTAAAAATAGGAGCATGTCAAAACGCTTGTTCTATCTGGCCCTGCCGCCACTTCTGCTCGTTGCGATCGCATTCGTTCTGGTTCAACTGGTTCAGGAACTGGATGAAGCGAGTGTGGACCGTAAGGCCGCCGAGCGTTTGACGCTCTATCGACAGACAATCTTGGGTGAGTACCAGAAATACCGGTATCTTCCCTATATGATTGCGCGCGACCCGCGGGCGACATCGGCACTTGGTCTCGGTCAGCCCGTGGACAGTGCCAACCGCTTTCTTCAGGAGATGGCTGAAAATTCCGGCGCGGAACTTCTCTACGTGATGAATGGCGACGGAACCACCCTTGCAGCCAGCAACTGGCAAGAGCCCTTGTCCCTTGTAGGTCGGAACTATGGGTTCCGGCCATATTTCAAATCGGCGATCCAGGGTGAAGAGGGACGGTTTTTCGCGATCGGAGCAACATCGGACGAGCCAGGTCTCTTTCTGGCACGACCAACACCGGTGGCCGGCTCTCCAATTGGAGTGGCTGTGGTCAAGGTGGACATGGGGCCGCTGGAAGATGCGTGGGCGGAAGGTGGTGAAACGGTTTTCGCGTCAGACGCCAATGGTGTGATTTTCCTGTCCAGTCACGCGGATTGGCGTTACCGCACGATCGAACCGCTGACCAAGGACGTGCGCGAAACAATTGACCTGACACGTCAATATGCAAGCAGAAGCCTGGAACCTGTCAGTGATCAGGCTGTGAGGGCACGTGAGCTTGTCACGATAGACGGCAAGGCCTTCCGGCACAATGCAGCCGATGTGGGTCTACTTGGCTGGACACTTCATTTTCTGGTGCCTGTTGAAGAAACCCGCAAAAGCATCCTTCCGATCTGGGCATCGGCCATCACCCTATGCCTGGTCTACGCGGTCATTGTCCTTGTGCTCAGAGGGCGAAGGTTGCGCAAGACGTCTGTCTTGTTGCGTCAGGAATCCGCGGACCTGAAAGAACTCAACACACGGCTTGTCGGCGAAATACAGGAACGAGGACGCATTGAGCGAGAGCTGCTTGAGGCACAAAGAGGGCTTGCCCGTTCAAACAGGCTTGCTGCTGTCGGCGAAATGTCGGCAGCCGTTGTGCACGAACTGAGCCAGCCGCTTGCAGCGCTGCGCATGTTCGTCGCCGGAACGCGAAAGTTTCTGGAAAAGGGCGACACGCAGACAGCTGCCGAGAACCTGGTGGAGATCGATTCTCTGCAACTGCGAATGGCCAATCTGACACAGGAGCTGAAGCGGTTTTCGCGTCCCGGAGAAAGCCGGATCGAGCGGATCGATCTGAGAGAAAGCATAAGAACTGCGGAAAAAATCGCGCGCCCGCGTTTTGAGGAGACTGGGGTATCGCTTGTTTTGGATCTTCCCGAAACACCGCTGGAAGTGGAAACAGCGCCGCTGCGTATAGAACAGATCCTTGTCAATCTTCTGCGGAACGGAGCCGATGCAACAGCGTCCGAACAGGCCGGCCGGGTTGAGCTGAAAGCCGCACTCGCCGACGGAGATGTTCGGCTTCAGATCGCCGACAATGGACCGGGCGTTCCGGAAGATCTGAGAGAGCGCATATTCGATCCGTTCTTCTCCACCAAAACGAGTTCCGGTGGCATGGGGCTGGGACTTGCGATCTCCATGCGGTTGGCTGAGGATCTTGGCGGCAGCTTGTCAGTCCGGGCGAACACCCCTAAAGGGGCTGTCTTCGAACTTGAGCTGCCGGCGTTCTCGGCAGTCTCAGATAGCAGCAGAGCAAAAGCCGAGCCGGAATCTGAAGCCGCTGAATGACAGACAAAACCGACAATACGCCCGTCCTGGTGGTTGATGACGATCCGTCAATGCGCGCAGCCCTTCGTCAATGGATCTGCCTCGCAGGATTTGACACCACGGAAGTGGCAACAGCAGACCAGGCTATGGCGAAACTGTCGCCAGAGTTCGGGGGCTGTGTTGTTTCCGATGTCATGCTGGAAGGCGAAGACGGTGTTTCTCTTCTCAGGCGCATTGGCGAGCAGGACGCAGAACTGCCTGTGGTGCTGATCACCGGACATGGCGACGTTCCCATGGCCGTGGAGGCGATGCGTGCGGGTGCGTATGACTTCGTCGAAAAACCCTTCGATCCCGATCATATCGCCGAAGTTGTCCGCAGGGCCTGTGATAAACGATCTCTGGTATTGGAAAACCGGCAGCTGAAAGCGCAACTCGCCGAAAGTGTCGGCTTGGAAAGTCGCCTGATCGGCAACAGCCCCGCGATACAGACACTGCGTCAGCAGATCCTTCATTTCGCGCGCACGGATGCGGCTGTCTTGATCACGGGAGAGACAGGAACGGGCAAAGAAGTCATTGCCCAGGCGCTGCATGATTTCAGTCCGCGCAAGGACGGGCCTTTTATGGCAATCAATGCCGCGGCGCTGCCGGAGGCCATGGTTGAGGCTGAGCTTTTCGGCCACGAGGCCGGCGCCTTCACCGGGGCCGACAAGCGACGGATTGGCCGAATAGAATCCGCAGGTGGTGGAGTTCTGTTTCTCGACGAGATTGTTTCCATGCCGCTTGCATTGCAGCCCAAGCTGCTTCGCGTTTTGCAGGAAAAACAGGTGGACCGGATCGGCGGTACGCGTCCGGTGGAGGTTGATATACGACTGATCAGTGCCGCAAATCTGGACCCGAAGGAGGCCGTCGCCGAAGGCCGTCTCCGCGAGGATCTTCTGTTTCGTCTGAACACCATTGAACTGAAAGTGCCGCCACTGCGTGAACGTGGACGCGACAGCCTGCTGCTTTTTGACACCTTCCTGAACCGTTTCGCCCTTCAATACGGCCTTGATGTTCCGCTCACCTCTGCCCGTGACGAAGCTTTTTTGCAGACTTATTCCTGGCCCGGCAACGTGCGTGAGTTGCGCAATGCCGCAGAACGCTTCGTTCTAAATGCCGGGGTTGGTCCGCAGCCCCTGGAAGCGCTGGTAACAGGCCACCGCGAGGGAACCGTTCCTTCAGAGGAAGGTGGTCTGAAGGAACTGATGGACACCTATGAGCGCAGCCTGATTGAAAGTGCCCTGCGACGCCACGGCGGTCGGATTGCCGATGTCATGCAGGAACTCAACCTGCCGCGTCGAACATTGAACGAAAAGATGACGCGTCACGGGCTCACAAGGGATCAGGCGGGACCTGTCGAACCTGTCGTCAATTGATGATCGGCGGAAATCCGCCGATGCACGAGCGCTCTCGGCAAGATCTTGCCTAGGTGCGTTGCAGCAAGCCGCACAGCGTGCCACTAAAATAGCAAAAAACCTTGAATGAGCTGTTGTCAATCCAAGCTGGCACGGGTCATGCTTTACGACAAGCGACTTGGCACGGGTCTGTACCGCGAATTGGGTTCAGGCTGAGCAGCCAAGGAGTGAGCAGGGCCGCAAACGAACACGCGGCTCATTGATCTGGGAGGATTGCATGCTCTTTTCACTCAAGTCCGCAACTGCTGTGTCCGCAGTTGCGCTCTCTGTAATGTTCGCGACAGAAACTTTCGCCGCCGACGTCACCTGGAATGTCTCGCTGTGGGGCAAGCGCCGCGCGTTTACCGAGCACGTTGAGAAGCTGGCGCAGGAAGTTGCTGCCAAGACCGACGGCAAGTTTGAAATCGTTCTGCACTATGGTGGCGCGCTTTCCAAGTCTCGTGAAAATCTTGACGGTATCTCATTCGGTGCATTCGAGATGGCGCAGTTCTGTGCGTCCTATCATGCCGACAAAAACCCGACCCTGACGGTTCTTGAGCTGCCTTTCCTGGGTGTTTCCGATCTGGAAACGGAAGTGAAGGTGTCCAAGGCGCTCTATGATCATCCGGCCGTCCAAAAAGACCTCGGCCGCTGGAACGCCAAACTGCTGATGCCTTCCCCGATGCCGCAATATAACTTTGCCGGCAAGGGCGACGTCCCGGGCTCGATTTCTGACTTTGACGGCATGCGTGTTCGTGCACTCGGTGGCCTTGGAAAGCTGATGGAAGCTGTTGGCGCAGTCCCGACATCTGTCACAGCCTCTGAAACCTATCAGGCGATCGATTCAGGCACAGTGCAGGCAGCCGGCTTTGCTCCGCATGCGCACCTGTCCTTCAAGGTGGTTGAAGTTGCCGACTGGTGGACCAAGAACCTCAACCCCGGCACTGTTCATTGCCCGATCGTTGTCAACGTGGACGCTTACAACGCGCTTCCCGATGACTTCAAGGCAGCGCTCGATGCTTCAGTCGACCCGGCGCTTGCCCACTACCTCGATACCTATGCCAAGGTTTACGACAAGTGGTGGCCCGAACTGGAAAACCGCGGTGTCACTCAGGTTGAGTTCACCGACGAAGAACTGGCAGCCTTTTCTTCAAAGGCCGGCCCGATCCATGAAGCATGGGTTGCAGAGCAATCTGCGAACGGTCTTCCGGCGCAGGAACTGCTCGACATGGTCAAGAAGACCATTGCTGAATAAGCCGGCACGTTCGGTTTGACCCTTCTGCTTTCTGGCGCCGGGCACTTGTCCTGGCGCCAGAAAGCCCTGCTCGGGGCTGAAACTCATGATGACAATTGATCCCGGTGGACGTTCCGACCAGGAACGGCCGGTTACCTATATCCGTTTCGATGGCTGGCTTGCTCGCGTGGAAAACGCCTTCAACATGTTTGCCGCCTTTTCGATCCTGGCCTTGATGCTGTTGGCTGTCGCTCAAGTCGTCGGGAGAGTGTTCAACACACCGGTGCCCGGCTTTATCGACATCACAGAACAGGCGATGGCCATTTTCGCATTTGCCGGTGTTGCCTACTGTCAGCGCGTTGGCGGTCATATCCGAATGGAAATCGTGCTTGGCAATCTGAGTGGCCGCACGCTTTACATCTGTGAATTGATCGGTGTCATTCTGATCGCATTCACCGTTGCACTCCTCATCTGGGGGAGCTGGTATCACTTCGAACGTGCCTGGAACATCGGCGACAGTACGATGGATATCCGTCTGCCGACCTGGCCCTCCAAACTGGTGATACCGGTCGCTCTCAGCTTGCTGTTCCTGCGCCTTTTGATGCAGATTTACGGTTATGCCCGTCTGATCGCCGATCCACGCCGGACGCCAATTGCCGTTCCGGTCATCGAAGGAGTTGAAGAGCACGCCAAACACGAAATTGAAGAAGCTTTTGGTGAAGACACAAAAGAGGGAGGCTCCAAATGACGCCGTTTGACGTTGGCCTCCTTATGACCGGAGTGCTTCTGGTTCTCGTCATCCTCGGGGTGCGGGTCGCATTCGCGGCAGCCTTTACCGGGCTGGTCGGTTTGATCATCCACTTTTCCATGAAGATGGGTTTTGAACGCGGGTTTTTTGTCGCTCTGCAAATGGCCGGGACCATTCCGCATTCCAAGTCGGTAACTTACGCGCTGTCTGTTTTGCCGACCTTCATTCTCATCGGGTTTCTGGCCTTTTACGCAGGTTTCACCAAACAGCTCTTTGAGGCGGCCAAACGCTGGCTCGGATGGCTGCCAGGGGGCATGGCAGTTGGTACCGTGTTTTCAACTGCGGGATTTGCAGCCGTCTCGGGGGCTTCTGTTGCAACAGCTGCCGTCTTTGCACGCGTTGCCATTCCTGAGATGCTCAATGCGGGTTACTCCAAACGCCTTTCGGCTGCAGTGGTGGCCGCCGGTGGTACGCTTGCATCCCTGATCCCGCCATCAGCGATCCTGGTGATTTACGCGATTCTGGTGGAACAGTCCGTCGGCAAATTGCTGATCGCGGGCTTCCTGCCTGGCGTCTTTTCCGCGCTGATCTATGTCGGCATTATTGTGGCGGTATCCGCTTGGCGCGGCGATGCGCCTCCGGTTAAGGGCTATACCTGGATGGAGCGTATTGAGAGCGTTCCCGGCACGCTTCCGATCATCGCCGTTGTGGCAATCATCTTCTGCTCCTTCTTCTTCGGTTGGGCAACGCCGACGGAAGCAGGTGCTCTCGGTGCATTTGTCGTGTTGATGGTTGCATTTGCCAAGGGCATGAAGACCAAACAGCTTGGGCAAGCCCTCCACGAAACGGCAAAACTCACGGTCATGATCTTCACGCTGATCTGGGGTGTGCTGGTCTATGTGCGTTTTCTCGGCTTTGCCGGTCTGCCGGAAGCTTTCAAAGACTTCATTGTGGCGTTGGAGTTTTCGCCCTGGATCGTGATGATCTGCATACTGCTTGCCTATGCCGTGCTCGGCATGTTCATGGATGCAATCGGCATGCTGATCCTCACACTTCCAGTCGTCTACCCGGCCGTCATGGCTTTGAACGGCGGCGAGAGTGTCTCCGCAGCTGACAGCGCCTTTGGCATGTCGGGTGAAGCTTGTGCGATCTGGTTCGGAATTCTGGTGGTGAAGATGGCGGAGCTCTGTTTGATCACACCGCCAATTGGATTGAACTGCTTTGTCGTCTCAGGCGTCCGGCCGGACATTCCGGTTCAGGAAGTCTTCCGCGGCTGCATTCCGTTCTTCGTTGCTGACGTTCTGACCATCGCAGGTCTTCTCGCATTCCCGTCGATCATCACGATCCTGCCCACGCTGATGGGTTAGCGGCAACTGGACAGAAAAAGAAAGACGCCGCCGGAAAATCCGGCGGCGTTTTTGTGACAGTGCGAAGTGCGCACAGACGACAATTGCTCCTAGTCAAAAACGCGCGGCTGCGAATTGTGAGTGTCGAAGCGGTTGTTGCCAGGCGTGCCTGGAATGAACCCATTCACCACAAAAATATAGAGCCCATAGAAGATGTTTACGACGGGTACGAGCAGGAGCAGCAACCAGAAACCGGATACGTCTCTGTCATGATTTCGTCTGACCAGTATTGACCAGTAACTCACCGCCGTCACCAGGAGTAGCGAGCCACAGATCATGCCGGTATTGGAACCGTAGAGCGCAACGATGACGCTCCAATCGCGTGCGCTTTCGCTCATTTGATCGGCGCGCGACATCAGATCCATGAATGCAGGATAGGCGCTCCAGACCAGCGTTGAAATCAGCACCATGTCGATGAAGAAACGAATGAAGCCTATGGTCCAGTATTCCATGCGACCAAGACGGCCCTTGAAGCTGAAGAAGATGGAAAGGCCATGTGTCAACGCCTTGCCAACAGAGAAACTGTCGTTGTCTTCAAAGGCTGCGGGACCTTCAGGTGCGCTCTGGTAAGCATTCGCTGTCACGGCAGCAGGCTGCGGAGATGCCCACGATTGCCCGGTATTCGGCACAAGGCCTCGTCTTCCGAATTGCTTGCGTTGCATTGAAAAGGCAGCCCCTGTTGTCACTCTTTCAAATTGAACAGGGGCTACGTTACGACAGTCAGTTTAATTTTGACGTAAAAGATGTAGTTAAGTTTTTATGTATCTAATACTAGTTCAATTTCGTCTGATCGATATCAGGTTTCCCGGCAAGAATTGTGATCTGAATTCTAAAATAAGCTTCCTTGGTCAGCAGGCTTGCTTTTGGATGTTGCCGGTTTTTTCGTTTTGGCCTTGGGTTTGCTCGTTCCACTGTCACTCATGACCATTGCTTCGACCGCACCATCAGCCAGTTCGATTGAGAGTGCTGCTCCTTGAGCAAGCTCGGCCGCAGACCGGACTGGTTGCCCGCTTTCATCACGCACGACTGCATATCCTCGCGCCAGAACATCTTTGTAAGAGAGCGATTTCAGCAGCTTCTGCAAACCGTCGAGACGCGTTTTTTCTTCTCGAACCCGTGCAAGATAAGCCCGGTCAAGCCGTTCTGAAAAGCCGTTCAGCCGTTCGTTGCCGAGCGTGATCTGTTGAGCGAGCCGGGCAGGCGACAATCGTCCCGAGGCGCCGGAATAGGCCTGCCGTTTCTGACTGACGGCAACCTGAAGCGCACGCTGCTGCCGACCGCTGATCTGGGTAAGATCCTGTCTTGCCTTTGAAGTCTGCCGGGACAAAAGGAAGGGCGACAAACGGCCCGACAGATTTTCAAGATGTGTGCGATGGCTTTTGGTGCTGACGATCAACGCCCGCTCCAGGCTGTTCGCCAGCGTGTCGAATTTCTGGCGCGGCAAGGCCAGCAGGTCTTGAGGCGCCGGCAAAGCAGCGCTCGCGGCCCGAAGTTCCGTCCGGCGCGACGTGACAAAGCGGACAAGCCCAGAATTCAGTCGACGCGCCCTGTCATCCACCATCGCCATGAGCTCGGCCTTCACCGGAACAGCGATCTCCGCAGCACCGGTTGGCGTGGGTGCTCGTAGGTCTGCGGCCAGGTCGATCAGGGTCCAGTCGGTTTCATGGCCGACAGCAGATATCAGGGGTATCTGACTGTCCGCAGCTGCGCGCACCACTGCTTCTTCATTGAAGCCCCAAAGATCTTCAATACTGCCGCCACCGCGGGCGACGATCAGAAGATCCGGTCTGGGGATCGGGCCGTCCGCTGATAAAGCGTTGAAACCGCGAATGCCATTGGCGACCTCCGCGCCAGACGTTTCACCCTGAACGCGAACAGGCCAAACGACAACATGCAGCGGAAACCTGTCGCTGATGCGATGCAGAATATCCCGAATGACGGCGCCAGTCGGTGACGTGACCACGCCAATGACCTTTGGCAGCGGAGGCAGCGCTTTTTTTCGTTCTTCAGCAAAGAGCCCTTCAGCGGCAAGTTTCTTTTTCCGCTCTTCAAGCAGTGCCATCAAAGCACCAGCGCCAGCAGGCTCGAGCGCATCGATGACCATCTGGTACTTGGACTGACCGGGGAAGGTCGTGATCTTGCCTGTCGCGATGACTTCCAGACCTTGTTCGGGCTGGATCTTCAGTTTGGAGGCAACGCCGCGCCAAATCACGCCGGACAAAACGGCCCGGTCGTCCTTGAGGTCAAGGTAAATATGCCCAGACCCTGGCCGCGAGATACGTCCGAGCTCTCCCCGTACGCGCACATAACCGAACGCATCTTCCATTGTCCGTTTGATGGAGAACGAGATTTCGGAAACCGAAAATTCGGCAACGTTGGAGGACTGTTCGCTCACGATTGATTCCCTCTTGATAAAAGGAAATTGTCTGCTTGCAGGCAGGGGGTCAAGGGGAAGCACATTCGGACACTCCCGGAATGAGGCGATCATTTTGTCATCGAAACCGAAAACGGAATTTTCGCCAGATGCGTTTTTCCGATGGGCGAAGCGAAAAGGCACTTGCCGCACTTATCTGGTGACGAATCAAATAGAGTGAAATCTGCATTTGACCGCGCCTTGAAACCCTCACAATCGAACGCCTACGTAAGAACCATGGGAAAATATGATTTCAAAATGCAGCGGCTTTTTTTGCGGCATATTCTTGCAGATGGCGCGCGGATCGAAGCTGATCGAGGCCAGGCAAACTACCTGATGAATGTGTTGCGTCTGAAAGACGGCGACTATGTTCTTGTGTTCAACGGCAGCGATGGTGAGTGGCTGGCCAAGATCTCAAGCAACAGCAGACGGGACTGTGCGCTGCAGTTGATGGAGCGGACCCGGGACCAGACCGAGCGCAACGATCTGATGTACATGTTTGCGCCGCTCAAGCATGCCCGGTTGGACTATATGGTGCAAAAGGCCGTGGAAATGGGGGCAGGCAGTCTGAAACCGGTCATGACCCAGCACACGCAGGCGAGCCGCGTTAACCTGGAACGCATGGAAGCAAACGTCATTGAGGCCGCCGAGCAATGTGGTGTGCTTTCCATCCCGGAGGTGTTGGCACCGCAACCTCTCAAGGACGTGCTTGACGTCTGGAGCCAGGCACAGCCGGGGCGCAAGCTCCTATTTTGCGATGAAGGTGAGGGCACGGACAATCCTCTGATGACCCTTGCACAGCTCAAGGAAGCAGGCCCCAATCCGCTTGCGGTGCTGGTTGGTCCCGAAGGCGGTTTTTCTGATGAAGAAAGACAGGAATTGCGCGCCATGGAATTTGTCGTTCCAATTCCTCTCGGACCGCGTATTCTGCGGGCAGACACTGCGGCTGTCGCCGCATTGACGGTAATTCAGGCAACATTGGGAGATTGGAGATAACCTGATGTCCCAAGAAATCCTCCCGAACAAGCAATCTTCGACGGATACCCCAATTCAGGAGATTGCGGATACGGAGGATTTTGGCACGGCGACAGGTGCTGGTGCTGAGAGGACCCGCTTTCGCTTGCCGGTCGGGATTGCGCTCGGGCTTGTGTTTTCCCTGCTGCTGGTTCTGATCTGCGGAATTATCATTGCTTATATGTCTTCGGCTGATCGCCGGATCGCCGGGCGCTTGCTTGACGAGCAGGGACAGGCTGTCCTCAGAGGCAACGAAGCGGTCCTCAGCAAGTTCTTCAAGGAACAGGAGCTTCTGTTCCATTCCATTGCGGTTCAGGCCGAAGACACTGGGAAACAGCTTCGACAAGCAGATCTGCTTGCCTATTACAAGCTGCTGCCCAAGGGGGCTGCGCTTGAGCTCGGCCGCGCGGTCATGACGGAAGAACCTTCCGATCAATTGCCGCAAGTCAGTTGGTCGGATTTTCGCTACCGGAATGGTTTTGCCACCGCGGTCAAGCTGGCAGAGCTCGATCTTGGCAATGGTCAGACATTGATCGGCCTTTACCCGCAGCCCGTTTTCGCCGATGTCGCCGACACCATGGAATGGGAGGGCCGGCAACAGGTCTTTGTCCTGTCCGGCAAGGACAGGGCGATCGTTGTTGACGGCGTTCCGGAAAGCGAATTTGAGGCAAGTGCCGAACAGCCGCTGCCAAGGCTTGTGGATCTGAAGAGTTCGCCCTTGCACCGTGTCTGGGAGGACAATGAAAGAGCCCATGACATGGGCGGGTCCATTGAGGGCAGGGTCTTCCCGGGTGACCATCGTATGTTCACGGCCATCTATGTCGACATCGCAAACGGGCCTGCGAAAGGCTGGATCCTTGGAACGCTCTACCAGGCCGATGAATTTGGAGCTGCACTCGATCAAACTCAGATCGTCCTATATGCGGCACTGGTGGCTCTGGTTGTTGGCGCAATCCTGTCCTTCATTGTCGGGAGAATGCTCGGCAGGCCGCTTAGCAGGCTTGCCCTGTCCGCCGCCGAGTTGCGGCAACTCAAATTCGACGCAGCAGACAGGTTGCCACGTTCTCGGCTGGCCGAGTTGGATGACGTGAATCAGGCCTTTAACGGCTCGATCGGAGCCTTGAACGCTTTCGCCAAATATGTGCCCAAGCAGCTTGTTTCCCGGTTGATTGAAGAAGGAATGACCAGCACCCGCAACATCGAGATCAAGGAGATGACCATTGTCTTTACCGATCTCGCAGGCTTCACCGACTTGGCGTCTCACATGAGCGCCGAAGAAACGGCGGGGTATCTGAACGGCTACTTTGAAACCGTGTCTCAGGCGATTGCCGAAAGGCAGGGTACGATCGACAAGTTTCTGGGTGACGGCGTGATGGCCTTCTGGGGTGCACCTTCCGAACAGCCGGATCACGCAGCCATGGCAATTGCGGCGGTCAAAACGCTCGCCGACAGAATTGAGCAGGCCACGGGGCGCACAATGCGGGTGCGGATCGGCGTTCACACCGGCAAAGTCGTCGTCGGTGATATCGGCTCTTCCGCCCGGATGAACTACACAGTGATCGGTGATGCAGTGAATGTTGCTGCTCGGCTCCAGGAGTACGGCAAGGAAGTTGATCCGGACGCAAAGGTGATAGCGCTCGCAAGCGGTGACACGATGGTCAACCTTCCTGAAGGAACAACCGCGACCAGCCTTGGAACTGTTCAATTGAGAGGCCGCACAGCACCTTTATCGGTCTTCAGGATCGCGTGAGATCTACGCGGTGTCGTTTCCCTGCTTGCATTCTTCTTTCAGGACTCCTAAATCACCGAAGCTCAATTGCGCCCGGTTCAGGGCACAGCGGATCATTGCGGTTTGGGGGCAAACACACGGGCCGCACAGGAAATTAGGACAAGTTCATGGCCCGCGACACGGTCGACTCCACTCCAATTGAATCTGTGGCTGAGCTGGCCGCAACCCTGGAAGAGGGCTGTAAGCCTGAAGACCAGTTCCGCATCGGTACCGAGCACGAAAAGTTCCTTTTCTGCGAAAAGCAACTGTCACCGATCCCGTATGAGGGTGACAACGGCATCGAGGCAGTTCTGACCGGCATGGAAAAACTGTTGGGCTGGGACCGGATTGAGGATGATGGCAAAATCATCGGTCTGGCGGATGACCGCGGTGGCGGCGCTATTTCGATTGAACCCGGTGGCCAGTTCGAATTGTCAGGCGCTCCGCTGGACAGCCTGCACCAGACCTGTCGCGAAGCCAATCAGCATCTTGCCAATGTCCGCAAGGTGGCTGAGCCTTTGGGGGTCGGGTTCCTCGGCATTGGCATGACGCCGACATGGGCTCGCGCCGATGTCCCGCGCATGCCCAAGTCCCGTTACGACATCATGACCAACTACATGCCGAAGGTCGGCTCTCTTGGTCTCGACATGATGTACCGTACGGCAACCATTCAGGTGAATCTGGATTTTGCGTCCGAAGCCGACATGGTCAAGAAAATGCGGGTCGGTCTGGCTCTGCAGCCAATTGCAACATCGATTTTTGCCAACTCTCCCTTCACCGAAGGCAAGCCGAACGGCTTCAAATCGTTCAGGGCCCAGATCTGGACCGATACGGACGGTGATCGCACCGGAGATATGCCGTTTGCTTTCGAAGATGGCTTCGGGTTTGAGCGCTACGTCGAATGGGCGATCGACGTGCCGATGTACTTCGTCAAAAGAGGTGCAACCTATTATGACGTAACCGGCACGACTTTCCGCCAGTTCATGAACGGTGCGCTGGAAGGCAAGGTGCCGGATGCTACACCGAGCCTCGGAGACTGGAACAACCATCTTTCGACACTGTTCCCAGATGTGCGGTTGAAGAAATACATTGAAATGCGGGGCGCTGACGGCGGTCCTTGGCGGCGTATCTGTGCGCTTCCTGCCCTGTGGGTCGGTCTTCTCTACGACGACGGTGTACTCGATCAGGCGTATGAACTGATAAAGGACTGGACGGCGGAAGAGCGTGCAAACCTGCGCAGTTCCGTTCCCAAAACAGCTCTGCAGACCCCGTTCCGGAACGGAACGATATTGGACGTTGCACGCGATGTTCTGGCGTTGTCTCAGGAGGGCCTGAAACGTCGGAACAGGTTGAGCGACGGTGATCTTGACGAGCGTGTACACCTTGCTCCGATCGAAGAGGGATTGGCGTCTGGCATGTGCCCCGCCGATGTGCTGCTTCAACGCTATAACGGGTCCTGGGGTGGTGACGTTACGCAGGTTTTCCGGGACTACGCCTACTAGGCTCCGGATCTGAACTTGATTTTGAACACGTGGGGATAGAACGGGCCCGCGATGCCCTCTGATTGACCTTGTGCCCGCAAAAGGTCACTCTGTTTCCGGTAGGTCTTGTTTCTCAAGGCCTTGAGGCGCGATGACCGGAGCAAAGCGATGACTGGTAGCGACAGGGCAGCCCCACCGTTCGACGTTTTTTCCTTGAGTGAGGACGTGAGAAACCGCTTCGGCTGGTCCAATGACGACCTGAGCAGCGTCATGGAACAACTGATGCCCGCCGCGCTGAATGGATTTCGGTACTTTGGCAGTGCTGTTCCAGGCTTCTCCGATTTTCTAAGTCAGACCGCGCCCGGTGCCACGGGATTTGAGAATCCGTTTTCAAACTACGCCAGCCTGTTTCAGGCACCCTCCGATGCGGCCCTGACGCCTTTTTTTGGTCCTGAGACCGTACAAAAGGCTCTGGCCGCTCAAGTATCCTCAATCACGGGTTTGCAGCAGGATGCCATCAAGGAAATGATGCCGGTGGCAGCCACGCTGGCCATGGGCCAGATCGCCCGTCCATTTGTTCACGGCGAAGCGCGAAACCTTCTTGATGCGTACTTGCGTGGCTTTGCTCGTGGCCGGCCGAAGCCTGCTCCGTCTCCCGTTGACTACCTCCAGGGCTACGCAGACGCCATGCAGTCCTTCTGGGGAGCTTTTTTGCAGCCGGCACACATTGTTCAGGACAGCGAAGTGGAACAGCCTGAAGACACTCAGGAAGAGGAACTGCCGCCGGAAGATGACGACGTGGAAAAGGACACGTCTGAATTCGACGAAATGGTATCTGACTGGATGTCCGCAGGTCGGGATTTTCAATCCAATCAGTTCAAGGCGTTTGACAGTTTTTTTGAAAAGGCATCCAAGGATTTCGGCGACCGTTAGCCGTATCGGAACATCCGGTATGCTTATCGTTCCGGCCATGACCGCCTGAAAGCGAAAAAAGGCCCGCCATGGGAAGGCGGGCCAGTTGCGTCAGCAAGGCTTGCCGACAGGGGCTGCTAAATCAAGTTCATAAGGCCGAAGCTATGCGGCCAGCGGGTCGCGTGCTGCTGCCGATCCATCCACGACCTTGAGGCTGGGCACTGTGTGCTGCGCGTTCGCCGCCTTCATGGTCAGGGTCCGGTCGAGTTCGGCGGAGCCGTTCAATAGAGATGTCGGGTCAGAATAGAACGGTCGGGCCAAACCCCGTCGAACATCGCTCCGGGTCAAGCCGATGTCCTTCAGTTGTTCGTCGGACCAGTCTTTCAGTTCCGCAAACTGGCGCCTGTGCTTGGATACACGCCATGCACGGGCAACCATCTGCCCGAAGAGAGCGAAAAGCGGGTGGTTAGCTGTGTGAGTCATGGCAAAATTCTCCTGTGAGCGGCCGGAGGAATTTCCAGCAGCTTGTTCCGCGCCGTCGTTGGCTGTCCGTGTGTTAGGAACAATTCGAAGATGGGTGATTTGCTGGCATTAATCCAACGAATGTTTGTGATCAAAATCATCATTTGTTGTGATGATAGAAAAATGCCTTGGAATTCCACGTGCAAATTTGAAGCGTCCCAAAAGCATTTTTCATTTGAATGAATGTCATGTAAAACATGAGCGTTGTTTATAAATGAGGCGCTTATGCTCGACCTGGATCAGCTTCGAACTTTTGTGGCCATTGCCGAAAGCGGAAGCTTCACACGGGCCGCGGAGAACGTGCACAAGACCCAGTCCGCTGTCTCGATGCAGATGCGCCGGCTTGAGGAACGTATTGGCAAGCCACTCTTTGTCCGGGTTGGCCGGCAGTCCCGCCTGACTGAGCATGGAGAACGTCTGCTTCACTATGCGCGCCGCCTGGTGCAGCTGAACGACGAGACCCTTGCTGCCTTTGACGATACTGAGCTTGCCGGACTGGTAAGGCTTGGGACACCCGACGATTATGCCGATCGCTTTCTGCCTGAAATTCTGGCGCGATTTTCAAGATCCAACCCAAAGGCAGAAGTCAGCGTCGTGTGTGCGCCGACGCCTAATCTTGCCGACATGATTGCGGAAGGCGAACTGGACGTGGCCATTATCACGCACGTTCAGAAGAAGGGGCGCAAACACGTCGAACTGGTGCGGCGGGAGCCGCTTCTCTGGGTGGCTTCAGCGCGCCATGCCGTCGAAAATGAATCTCCACTGCCGCTTGCCCTGGGGCGCGCGACCTGCGACTGGCGTAAGGCGGCGATCAATGCGCTCGGCGATCAGATGCGCGAGCACCGGCTGCTCTATTCAAGCTGGAACTCTACTGCAGTTGGCGCTGCAGTCCTGGCCGGTCTGGCGATTTCCGTCCTGCCGGAATCCGCGCTGAGATCCGGGATGCGGGTCCTCACTGAAGCTGACGGGTTTCCGCGTCTTCCGGATTGCGAGATCGGGATCATGCGGTCCTGGCACAACAGTTCCCGGGTGACAGATGCCCTGGTTGAGCACATCGTTTCGTCGCTGGACAATCTGTCTGTGCCGCAGGCCGCCGAGTAACAGCGGGCGAATTAGATTAATTCTAAAGTTTCAAGCGTTTACCATAAAATTTCTGGATTTTTGCATTCAAGTTTCCGATTGAAACGAAAGAATGTGTGATGTAACTTCGGCTAATCAATTCGTAACTCATATCGTTCGGCACATTCGCAGGATTTCGCATGAATCACGCGCTAGATATCGATCAGCTGCGAACTTTTCTGGCTATTGCTGAGCTGGGAAGTTTCACCAAGGCCGGGGAAGCTGTTCACAAGACCCAATCAGCTGTCTCCATGCAAATGCGCCGTCTGGAAGAGCGTGTCGGACAACCGATCTTCATCAAGGACGGCCGCCAATCGCGCTTGACCGAGGATGGCCAGCGCCTGGTGGAATTTGCCCGTCGCATGATCCTTCTCAACGATGAAACACTGTCCGCGTTCAATGGCCATAAGGAAGTCGGTCATGTGAAGTTGGGCGTTCCGGACGACTATGCCGACAGGTTGCTGCCCCAAGTGCTGGCGGCCTTCAATCGGCTTAACCCGTCAATCGAGGTGCAGGTTGAGTGTTCCGGCAGCTCGAAATTGACCGAAGCGATCCGGGAAGGCGCGCTCGACGTTGCCATTACCACATCAAGTGACACGATGGATCTGCGCGGCGAAATCATTCGGCGCGAACCGCTTTATTGGGTAACGTCCACACAGCATTCGGCGCACACCCAGGAAGTAATCCGTCTCGCGCTCGGCCCGGCAACCTGTGGATGGCGGCGCCTATCCATGGATGCGCTCGACCGTGCCGGACGCAGTTACCGCGTCTCTTACACAAGCTCAAGCGCCGCAGCCCTGGTCGGTGCGGTTCAGGCCGGCCTGGCGGTAACAGTGTTTCCTGAAAGTGCAATTCGGGACGGTATGCGCATCCTGGAGGAAAGGGACGGGTTTCCATCCCTGCCATATTGCGACATTGCCCTGTTGCGCTCTGACAGCGCGCGCGAAGCCATGCACGACACGCTTTGCAATCATTTGATCGCAGCAATCGGCAATGTCGGGAATGGAACCAGCCAGGTGGCTGCGGAATAAGCCTGAAAATATACACTTTCGGTGGGTGCGCGGTGATCTTTACCGTGCGCGCAGCATCATGAGATTTCCCGCGAGCACAAAGATCAGGCCCGTCGCGGCAAGAACGGTCCACTGATAGTCCTCAAAGATCGTCGAGAGCGTCAGCGCCACCACCGGGAACATGACGGTGGCATAGCCAGCGCGTGCCGAACCGATGCGTCCAAGCAATGTCAGATAGGACGCAAACGCTATCACCGAGGCGACAAGGGCAAGATAAACAAGTGTGCCGAGATAGGTGAAAGACCATTCAATGGCAAAGCTTTGGCCGCGCAGAAAAGATGCGATGCCAAGGAATATCATACCGTAGACCATGCCCCAGGCAGTTGCAGGTGTTACGCCGATCCCTTGGCGCTGTGTGTCTGCGGAAAGCATGTTGCCAAAACAAAAACTGAGCGTGCCTCCAATACACATGGACAGTCCGAATAGCGTTGCGGAGCTGTATTGCGCGCTGGCAAGCGTTGGCCAGAACATCAGTCCGATCCCTGCAAATCCGAGGATACCTGCAGCGAGCGCCAGCAGGTTTGGCCGCTGACCGAACAGCAAAAGCCCCAGAAACAGGTTAAAGATCGACGCGGTGGAGAAGATCACCGCGAGCAGGCCGGAGGGCAGATGCGAAGCCCCATAGTAGAAGAGCGTGAAATTCGTCGAAAACAGAAAGGCACCGAGTCCAGCGAACCGAAGGTGGTCTTTGAGCGGAAAGGACAGATCATGTCCTCTGTATTTCGCCCAAGCCATCATGATCGTTGCGGCCAGCACGAACCGCCAGAAAACCGACACTTCTGGCGCTACCGTTGCGACCTGGCCTTTCATTGCAATCCAGCTGAAGCCCCACGCAAGCACGGTCGTTGCATAAAGACCATAGTCGGTTGCGTTGAAGCCATGTGACTTGGAACCGGCAGCAGGGGATGCGACGCTCATATGATTTGCCAATCGAAAGAAGAATGTGAATCCAATGTGAGTGCAGGGCTGGATCAGCACAAATGATTGTTTTTGATCTATCCATCACGAGATCCGATGACTTCTCGTTTTGCTTTCTTGACCTGAGACCAGATGTTGAATGTATGGCTCTGAAATCAAGCCATGGGTGTTTTTCCGTCCAAGATCGTGCGCAAGACTTTTTCGTCGATATTGCCGCCTGACAGAATGATGCCCGCCTTCTTGCCCTTCAGATGCACAGCATCCTTTTTCAATGCCGCAAGTGCCGCAGCACCTGCGCCTTCAGCAAGATTATGCGTGTCGGCAAAGAGTAGTCTCACCGCATCCGCAATTTCATCTTCTGAAACCGAGACGATGCGATCAGCTCCTTTCCTCAGAATATCGAGCGCTGCCTGCAGCGGTTTGCGGCAGGCCATGCCGTCGGCAAAAGTCTGCGCGGTTTGGGTCGTGACGATTTTTCCTGCGTCATGCGAAAGCTTGTAGGCCGGTGCGCGCTCACTCACCACCGGAACGATTTCAGTTTTCAAGTTGAGCAGATCCCGGACGGTGATCAGTCCGCAGGCACCTGACCCCATGCCGACTGGTACGTAAACGACATCCAAATCCGCACAGCTGTGAAAAAGCTCAAGTGCATATGTCGCAACGCCCAGCACAATGTTCCGATGGAAGGAGGGAACCATCAGATAGTTTCGCTCCTGGGCTGTTGTTTCGGCGACTTGCCGGCTGATATCGAAATCGCGACCTTCGATCAGAAGCTCTGCGCCGAGAGCTCGCATGGCCTTGTTTTTTCCCTCAGCGTTGCCCTCGGGAACGACAAGCGTCGCGGGCAGGTCGAGTAATCGTGCAGCCAGCGCCATTGACTGGCCATGATTGCCGCGGGTTGCCGAAATGATGCCTTTGGGACGACCATGGGTCACAATGTGCTTTTGAATATAGACGATCGAACTGCGCGCCTTAAATGCACCTATCGCTGTGTGGTTCTCATGTTTGACGACGACTTCGAACCCGAAACGCTTCCTGAGCAATGGCCAGGAATAGGCGGGTGTCTCAGGCACGATCTGGCGAACGAGAGGCAAGACCGCCTGCAGATCTTCAAGTTTAAAGAGCCTTGTCATATTTTGTCTTTCTATGAGGCGCAGTTGGGATCCGGCTTGGCAGCGCAACTGGTTCTGCCAAGCGACAGGTTCACGAGAATGCAGATGTGATTGTCGAAGTCTTTCAGGATCCTGAACCACAACGTGCTTGAGCTGCCGTCGCAGTTGGATCAGATTGCCTCTGATGATTGTCCGTGAACCAAGATCGATATTTGCAGCCGGTCACCAGGTTAAATTGCTTGCACCGGGGGCTTATGACACAAGCTATGTCGCTGCCGGCGACAGCATCGGTTTTGCATTTGATGCACAGTCGGGCAGTCACGCAATCGGAACAGACAGGTCCGCGGCGTTTTACAGGGATCCGAACACTTTTGCCGGAGTGCCAAATGGCTGTGATGTCCGGTCGAGTTCGCGCTCTGGAGGTGAGTATCTTCTGGTGAGCGGCCCTCAGATTGCGGTCAGCGCAAAAAAATATCGGTCCAATATCCGCGCTGATCGAACACGTGCACTGGCGGATCAACTCAGGTACTGGGTGATTTCCGGTCAGATGCCGGACGTGTTGGCGGCTGAAAACACATTTCGGCAGATAAGTGCCGTAGTCGCAAAACCCAAACGGGATCCGAAAGCCGCAAGATGGATGACACCGAGACGCTTCCGGCAACTGACCGAGACAGTTGAAGCCAAGCTGGAGGGACCGCTTACGGTGGCAGCGTTGGCAGAGGAGATCGGCGTTTCGGCAAGTTTTTTGAGTCGTGCCTTCAAAGCCTATTGCGGTCAGTCGCCCTATGATTTCATTTTGAGCCGGCGCCTGCAGCGCGCGCGTCAACTTCTTGAGGCAACGCAGCATTCGATTGCGACAATTGCGCTGGCGTCAGGGTTCTCCTCCCAGAGCCACATGACATCGGTCATGAGAGCAAGACTGGGAGTGAACCCTACGATGATCCGGCGACCCTGAGACGGGTGTCGCAAGGACGCCGATTCAAGGCTACATGACGAGGTTGTGGCGTCCCACTTTGCTGATGTCTGTTTCGCCACATAGTCCCATGGTGACGTCCAATTCCTTGTGCATGATTTCAAGAACCCGGGTCACACCCTGCTTGCCCATCGCTCCAAGGCCGTAAATGAATGCCCTGCCGATGTACGTGCTGTGAGCGCCCATCGCTATTGCCTTGAAGATGTCCTGCCCGGACCGGATGCCGCTGTCGAAATGAACTTCGATTTTGTCTCCAACTGCATCAACAATGTCGCCGAGCACTTCATAAGACGCCAGCGCTCCGTCGAGTTGACGGCCGCCATGGTTGGAGACGACGATTGCATCGGCACCGAGTTCAGCTGCGATTTTGGCATCATCGACGTCGTTGATGCCTTTCAGGATCAATTTGCGGTCCCAGTGCTTCTTGACCCATTCGACCGAAGACCAGTCGAGTGTCGGATCGAACTGGCTTGCGGTCCATTCCGAAAGTGATGACATGTCCTTCACGCCCGTGACGTGACCATGAATATTGCCGAAGCCATGTCGCTTGGTCTGCAGCATGTTCCAGCACCAACGTGGTTTCAGGCAAAGGTCCAGAAGCACATGCGGTTTCGGTTTCGGTGGCGTACTGAGACCATTCTTGATGTCCTGATGGCGTTGACCGAGAACCTGCAGGTCGAGTGTCAGAACAAGAGCGGAGCAGTCGGCAGCGAGTGCCCTTTGCATCAGACTTTCCGAAAAGCCCCGGTCCCGCATCACATAGAGCTGAAACCAGAATGGATTTTTCGTATTTTCGGCAACATCTTCGATCGAGCAGACGCTCATGGTCGATAGGGTGAAGGGCACACCAAATTCTTCGGCAGCCTGTGCTGCCAGGATTTCGCCGTCAGCATGTTGCATTCCGGTGATGCCCACGGGCGCCAGTGCCACAGGCATGGTCACATCCTGACCGATCATCGTCGTCTTGACCGAGCGATTGTCGATATTGCGGGCAACACGCTGACGCAGCTTCTGTTTTTGCAAAGCCGTTTCGTTTTGCCGGTAGGTGCTTTGTGTCCACGAGCCGGTGTCGGCATAGTCGTAAAACATCTTCGGAACCCGGCGTCTTGCCAGAGCCTGCATGTCTGCAACATCGGTCACAACGGTCATAGAAAATCCTCCGGGAAAGTCACGCGCGCGCGGGGCGCTTAAGGGGGGCGGTTCGTCGGAGGCCGGCCAGGAGTTCCCGTTCGTCGAGCCCCTGCGCGTCAGCCAGCGTTCCGCGTACATAGTCGATGTGTTCTTCGGCAGCGCGACGAGCGCCGGTTGGGTCGTTTTCGCGAATGGCCTTTGCGATTGCACAATGCTGGTTGAGCAATTCAACACGGGCATTCGGTAAATGGTAAAGGCGGCCACGATTGTAAAAGACACCGTTTTCAAGCAACCGGTAGCAAGATCGCAAGGTGTGCAGCATCACCACGTTATGGGCTGCTTCTCCAACCGCGTGATGAAAAGCCACGTCCAGCAGGGCTTCAGATTTCAGATCCTCCGCCTCATGCGCGGTCTCCATCTTTGCGACAATGTCGTCCAGACGTGCAATGTCCGAAGGCGCTGCACGCATTGCGGCCTGAGCGGACGCCTGACCTTCGATGCTTCTGCGGAACTCAAAATAATCGCTGATTGCTGAAGGGTGACGGGCGATCAGCTGAACGATGGCGTCGGAAAAGATAGGTCCGATGAGATCACAGACGAAGGTTCCGCCCCCGCGTCGGGCTTCGATCAGCTGCCGTTCCTCCAGCTTCTTGAGGGCGTCGCGAAGAATTGGCCGCGAGACGCCAAGCTGTTCCGCAAGGTCGCGTTCCGCTGGTAAGCGATCACCGGAGGACAGCACGCCTTTGAGGATCAGGTCCTCAATTTGGGCAACGACAGCATCGGCTGTTTTCTGATGGTCGACAGGCTGAAACATTCAGGTTTTATCCTTTGAACGGGGGTCAACATAACGGCGGATTTCAAATTGGTCAACTTTTTTGTCCAATTTCATGTTGCTGAATTGACGCGGCAGACTGCCAATAACTGCATGCGGCAAAAAACGCGGTTGGATTACCCGTTTCCCTAAGGGCAAGGTAGAGGCACGGGTTTTCTGTCAAAGTGAGGGGGGTACTTTGAAACAGGTTTCGGACAACGGTTCGTCGCTTCCCAACTTCCGGACGTCGCCATTGCGTGAACGTGTGTTGGGAGAAGTTCATGCACGGCCATTCAGACCGATCAGCAAGCAACGGACTATTTTGCACTATGCCTTCTTGACCAATGCGGACGAAGCGGCAGCAGATCATGAATGGCTAAAGGAGTTTTGCATCTCGCGCGGCGGCCACGGCCCTGCGCCCGGAGCGCGCCATTATACGCTCGACTTCGGGGGTGGAACGCTCAGCTGGGAACAGCATGCGGAATTCACCACCTACACCTGGGACGGAATGGCCAATCCCGGAGCAATGTTTGCAAGCGTGCCGGCGTCGCATCCCTTCGGCGTTGCTTTCAAAGCGCCAGGCGACCTTCTTGTCGCAGTTCGGCTGGAAGTCAGAGGAACGCCGGAAACTACGAGTTGGCGTGAAAATTTTGATGAGGGAAGTCTGACCGTATCTCGGCTTGAGGACGGTGCTGCAACCGTCGCCACTGATTTTCGACAGGACGGAGATGGTCTGACCCGGTTTGCGTTGTTTGTCGATTCACTGAGCGACGTGCAGTCGGGCGCGGTTGTTCAGCGTCTTCTTGAAGTCGAAACCTACCGCACTCTGGCAATGCTCGGCTTCTTTGAAGCGACTGGTCTGCAGCCGGAAATCAGACGGTTTGAAATTGAGTTGGCTGAACTCACCGAGGAGATGAAAGACGCGTCCGCACTTGGGACCAACCAGGACCTTTTGGACAAGTTTACGGCCCTGGCGGCAGCGCTCGAGGCCGGGGCAACGGCGAGCACGTTCCGGTTCGGCGCGAGCCGGGCGTATGCTGAAATCGTCAAGGCCAGGTTCATGACGCTCCGGGAGGAAGCTGCTCCGGGAGATCTGTCTATGGCAGCGTTTCTCGCGCGCCGCCTTGCGCCGGCCATGAGGACCTGCCAGGCAATTGAAGACCGTCAGGCGATGCTCTCGCGCAAACTGGCCAGAGCGACGACACTTCTGCGCACACGGGTCGATGTCGATCTGGAACAGCAGAACCGCAGCTTGCTGCAATCGATGAACCGTCGCGCGCGCCTCCAACTTCGGCTGCAGCAAACCGTCGAAGGGCTCTCAGTTGCAGCCGTCAGCTACTATGTCGTCGGCCTGATTTCCTATCTTGCAAAGGCAGCCAAGGAATCCGGGCTACCTGTTCCAAATGCGAGCATCATGACGGGTCTCGCTGTTCCGGTGGTGATCATCGTCATCTGGTGGACTGTAAAACGGATACGCATGCATCACGGTGAGCATTAGCAACGAATAAGGCCGGGCTCATGGCCCGGCCTTGTCGTTCTTTGCGAGAAGCCGAGACCTTACTCGGTCGTACCGTCTTCTTTGTACTGCGCCATATAGGCAATGACGTCCACAAGATCTGCCTCTTTGCGCAGACCGGCAAAGGCCATCTTGCCCTTTGGAATGACTTCTTTCGGTTTTGTCAGATAGGCTGTGAGTGTTTCTTCATCCCACACCTTGCCATCGGCCATTTCGACCAGTGCCTTGGAGTATTTGTAGCCTTCAATGGCACCCCAAGGGCGTCCTACGACACCGTTCAGCTGTGGGCCGACCTTGTTTTTCGCGTTCTCGCCTACGGCGTGACAGGCGGCACATTTCTTAAATACTCTAGCGCCTTTTTCGGCATCGCCCTCGGCGCTTGCCTGAAAAGTAAGGGCCAGAAACGCTGTTCCGGCGATCATCAGCAATCGCTGCATGGTTTACTCCCTCAAGTTGGGTAAATTGAAACCCGTCACCACACAACAGGAACTCCGGCCGCGATGCAAGCGACCGAAGGTCCCATTTACGTGAGCATTTTGTCGCTCAGGGAGAATACCTATAGACCAATTTGAGCATTTCTTTGCCGGTAATTTGACCGCTTTTGTTCGGCTGTCATCAACCGGCTTTTGCTCTGCTGGGCAATCGCAACCAGTCCTCCAAACCGGTGTCCCAGTAAGGCTCCGAACCATAAAGCCCTGCGAGGAAATCGATGAAAACCCTCACCTTGGCTGGGAGGAACTGCCGGCTCGGGTAGACTGCATAAAGGCCAACGTCACGGGACGCGCGATAGTGTGGTAGCAGGATCTGCAGTTTACCTTCACGCAACTCAGGTCCGACATCCCATGTGGATCTCAGTGCAATGCCGACCCCTGCCAGAAGGCACTCGCGGATCACTTCATTGGAATTCGTTTTGACCGGCGCGCGCGTGCGGACCGTTTCAATCCCATCCGGTCCCGCCAAGCGCCAGGGGTCCTGGTTGGTGGCCGCCAGCGTTACGTGTTCGCTCAAGTCTTCGATTGTCTCAGGCATTCCATATCTGGCGATATAGGACGGACTGGCGCATAGAACCCGGTGCACCGGAGAGAGCTTGCGTGCGACGAGACTTGAATCAGACAGTTCCGCAATTCGGATTGCCAAGTCATATCCATCGCCGACAATGTCTACAAAGTCGTCCGATAGGTCGAGATTGACCGTCAGATCCGGGTTCGCGGTCAGAAAATTGCCGAGGTGCGGGGCAATGTGAAGGCGTCCGAATGATGTTGGCACGGCAACCTTCAGGCTTCCCCTCGCTCTGGCCGAACCGCGGGAAACGAAGCTTTCGGCTTCTTCAACCGAAGCAATGATGGCAACGACCCGTTCGTAAAAACCTTGTCCCGCCTCGGTCATCGCGATTTGTCGCGTTGTCCGCTGGAGGAGCCGCGTGCCGAGTTTCTCCTCGAGGCGTCGAATGCGCTTCGAAACCACGGCCGGAGACAAGTTCATTTCTCGTCCGGCTGCCGACATGCTGCCAGCACTCACCACTCGGGCGAAAATTTCCATGTCCGTCAGATTGCTCATTTTCAATCCCACCGAAAAATATTTATTATTTTCCGAACATTTCCCTCCGCCGCGATACTTGTCAGACTAGGGACGTGTTGCTTTGCCAGCTCTGGATACGCAGTAAGTATCTTTCCGGATCAGCGCAGGGCTAAAAATCGAGGAGATTAGCCCGTGACAGCGATCGCAATGCCTGCACCGGATCCGGAAGTGCTTGCCAGGCGCCAGGAGATATTGAAGGCCCTCCAGGCCATAGTGCCAGGAGAAGGCGTGATCCACGACGAGCGCGAAATGCGGGCATATGAGACCGATGCCCTCACGGCATATCGCCAACTGCCGTTGATCGTGGTCTTGCCAGAAACCGTGGAACAGGTCTCGAAAGTTCTGAAGTATTGCCATCAGAATGATGTGAAGGTGGTGCCGCGCGGTGCGGGCACATCCTTGTCCGGCGGCGCATTGCCACTGGAAGACGGCGTGCTTTTGTCGATGATGAAGTTCAATCGTGTGCTTGACATCGATTATGACAATCGTGCTGTGGTCGTTCAGCCGGGCGTCACCAATCTCGGCATCACGCGCGCGGTTGAACATGAAGGTTTCTACTACGCGCCCGATCCTTCCTCGCAAATTGCCTGTTCCATCGGCGGTAACATCGCTGAAAACTCAGGCGGCGTGCATTGCCTGAAATACGGCCTGACCACAAACAACGTGCTTGGTCTTGAAATGGTGTTGATCACAGGCGAAGTGATCCGGCTCGGTGGTAAGCATCTGGACAGCGAAGGCTATGACCTGCTGGCTTTAATGACAGGATCGGAAGGACTGCTGGGTGTCGTCACAGAGGTGACGGTCAGGATTCTGCAGAAACCGGAAACTGCGCGCGCCTTGCTGATCGGGTTTCCGAGCAGCGAGGATGGCGGTCGCTGCGTTGCAGATATCATTGCAGCAGGCATTATCCCGGGCGGTATGGAGATGATGGACAAGCCTGCCATTCATGCAGCAGAGGACTTTGTCAATGCCGGTTATCCTCGAGACGTCGAAGCGCTTCTGATCGTTGAACTTGATGGTCCGGAAAAGGAAGTGGACTTCCTGATCGGCCGCGTGGAAGAAATTGCCAAAGCCAACGGGGCCAGCCACATCCGCATTTCTCAAAGCGAAGAAGAACGGATGACTTTTTGGGCCGGCCGGAAGGCCGCATTCCCTGCTGTTGGCCGGATCTCACCAGACTATCTTTGCATGGACGGAACGATCCCGCGCCGCGAGTTGCCCAAGGTTCTCTCTCGGATGCGGGAGTTGTCGGACAAACACGGGCTTGGCGTGGCAAATGTTTTTCACGCCGGTGACGGCAATCTGCACCCGCTTATTCTTTACGATGCGAACAAACCCGGAGAACTGGATGCCGCTGAAGCATTTGGTGCCGATATCTTGCGGCTCTGTGTCGAAGTCGGCGGTGTTCTCACAGGCGAACACGGCGTTGGCATTGAGAAACGGGATCTGATGACGGACATGTTCTCCGAAGAGGATCTGAAACAGCAGCAACGGGTCAAATGCGCATTCGACGAGAAGCATTTGCTCAATCCGGGCAAGGTGTTTCCGGTGCTGCACCGCTGCGCTGAACTTGGCAAGATGCATGTTCATAAGGGGCAATTGCCCTTTCCGGACATTCCGCGGTTTTGAGGGATCACATGGACGCAACATTCAAGCCGCAAACGGCGAAAGACGTGGAAGTCGCCGTGAAGTGGGCGGCTGCCGAAGACCAACCCCTGGAGATCGTGGGACAGGCTTCCAAGCGGAACCTTGGACGACCGGTTCAAACCGCCCACGTGCTCGACTTGTCGGAACTCTCCGGGGTCGACAGTTACGAACCGGCGGAATTGGTTTTGACCGTCAAGGCAGGAACACCGATTGCCGAAATCGAAGAGCTGGTAGATCAGAATGGGCAGGAATTGTCCTTCGAACCAATGGACTATGGGCCGCTTCTGAATGTCGATGCTGGGCAGGGAACCGTGGGTGGCGTCCTCGCAGCGAACCTGTCGGGACCGCGCAGGCTGAAGGCAGGAGCAGCACGGGATCATATCCTTGGCATGGAAGCTGTTTCGGGTCGTGGCGAAATTTTCAATTCCGGCGGCAAGGTGGTCAAGAATGTCACCGGTTACGATCTGCCGCGCGCACTCTGCGGTGCATTCGGTACTTTGGCTGTGGCAACGACGGTGACATTGAAGGTTAACCCGAAACCGGAAACTTCGGCGACGTTCGTGCTGTCCGGGTTGGATGCCGGACGCGGTATCAGTGCGCTCTGTAAAGCAATGGGCTCGTCTGCAGAAGTCTCCGGCGCTGCCCATCTTCCGGCCGGAATCGATGGCGACATAAGCAGGACACTATTGCGTCTGGAAGGATTTGAAACGTCCGTTGACTATCGGTTCAAGACACTGGAAGGCCTTTTGAAAAGCTATGGGCCTGTCTCCCGGATTGAAGAGCGAGACAGCAGGAAACTCTGGCAGACGGTCAGAGACGTTCGCCCGTTCGCTGGGGTAGACAATCCTGTCTGGCGGATTTCCGTTGCTCCAACGGTTGGCCCAAAATTGGTCGAAACCCTTGAAGAAGAACTGAAAGTCAGCGCGTTTTTCGATTGGAGCGGCGGGCTCATCTGGTTGATGTGCCTGGACGGACTTGTCAATGATCAGCAAATCCGGGCTGCTGTTGACGCGGTTGGCGGTGGGCATGCCACGCTTGTGCGGGCAGTCCCATCCATCAGGTCAAGCGTCGCCGTTTTCCAGCCGCAACCAGCACCTCTGGCAGCGCTTTCCAAACGGTTGAAGGAACAATTCGATCCAAAAGGTGTGCTAAACCCTGGACGTCTGGTCATGGGCGTGTAGTTTGTTTTACATTTCCAATCGTATTTTTAATTGCGGAGCGTGAAATGGAAGAACAATCCGATGTTGCCGGCTACATGGAGCCGGGCGGCAAGAACGCCACACTTGTCTATATCCTTTACCTGGTAAATATCATTGTGCCATTCACCGCGATTGTCGGCGTAATTTTCGCCTACTTGAATCGCGGCAAAAGCACGGGCTGGGTCGAAAGCCACTACACGTATCAGATACGCACTTTCTGGATCGGGCTGCTGTTCGGCATCGTCAGCGCGTTGCTGACCATCGTGCTGATCGGTTTTCTGATGATTATCGCAGTGCTAATTTGGATGATCGTGCGTTGCATCAAGGGGCTTCAGCTGGCGGGTCGTAACGAGCCCGTGCCCAACCCTGAAACCTGGATGTTCTGATCCGGCTATCTGCTAACGACATCGACACCCCCAAACCTATGGTAAGGGGTGTCGGTGCATGCCTGAGATGATGTCAACTGGCCGGAAGGCATTTGACGGTGACCTTGTAGCCATAGCCATCACGCTGATGGGTGGTGTTCTTCAAAGTCCACTTGTTTTTCTTTGCCTTGTTTTTTCGGGCTGCGACCGCGTCCAGCTCAAAGTAGGCTTTGGCAGACACCGTCCAGGTTTTGCCGAGGGCCACAGATTTCTTCATGCCACTCTTGATCTTCTTGTCCAGATTGAGCGAGCAGGCCTGAACCGGGTCCCAACCTTGCCACTTGATTCTCTTCAGAGGGATCGTCGGCTTGTAGGAGATTGAAACGGTGCGTTTCGATCCTGAACCGACATCGCGATTCTGAAAACTCTTGCTCCAAAGCGACCCATCGCCCTCGAAGTAAAGCACGTTTTTGAACGAGCCAACCTTCATCGCGACAATGCGCTCGCCGTTGGTCGCCTTGCCGTAGAGGCGCAGCAGGAAGCGATGCGACTTGGATTTGATCTTGGTGTAATTGTAGGAGCTGGCGGAAACTTCGACAGGAATGACGTCGATGCCGTCGCGTTTGACTTCAACCTTCTCAATCCAGTCCTTGGCCAGTGCACCTGTTGCGAGGCTGGAAAAGGCTACGGTTATAAAAAGGGTCTTGGCAATTTTCTTAAACATAAAAAGTCCTCAATCGGGGTTAATCGGCCCACTGACGAGCACTCTAGGTGTTCGGGTTTGAACTGTTTCTGAGCGGGGCGTTTATCTCGTATTCACATTCCATTCGCCTGGGCCGAGAGGTGTCGGCCAGATCGATGCATTGTCCAATTGGGCAAAACGTTTGTGCCGGAAAGGCATCTTGTGCCCCTATTTGTGAGCCCGTACCATCTGCTGGCGATTGTCGAAGGTGAGGGAAACGGGAACGCGATGCAGACAAATTTCACTGCGGAACAGCTGAAAGACCGGCATGTTGCGGAATCTGAAAAAATTCTGCGCAAATGCGTGCATTGCGGTTTTTGTACCGCGACCTGCCCAACCTTCACATTGCTGGGCGATGAGCTGGACAGTCCCCGTGGGCGGATCTACCTGATCAAGGACATGCTGGAGAACGACCGGCCGGCAGACGAGAAGGTCGTCAAGCATATCGACCGTTGCCTGAGCTGCCTGGCCTGCATGACAACCTGTCCTTCCGGGGTGCATTACATGCATTTGGTCGATCATGCCCGGGCGCATATTGAAAAGACCTACAAACGCCCCTTGTCCGACCGTTTGATGCGTTCGGTTCTTTCGTTTGTCCTGCCTTATCCAAACAGATTCCGGTTCGCTCTTATAGGTGCCTATTTCGGACGGCCGTTGGCCGGGCTCTTGAAGTCATTCGGTGGTCCCTTCACCAAAATGGGCGCAATGCTGGAATTGGCACCGTCAAGAGCGCCGATGCGTGGCCAGTTGGAGGGGCCAGGTGTTTTTTCGTCAAAACAGAAAAGCCGCAAAGGACGGGTGGCACTGTTGAGCGGGTGCGCCCAGCCAGTGCTGAACCCCGGCATCAACGATGCAACCATCCGGCTGCTGCAACGCTCCGGTTATGAAATTGTCTTGCCGAAGGGTGAGGTCTGCTGCGGTGCTTTGGTGCACCATATGGGCAAGGAAGAAGCCTCGCTTGAAAATGCCCGTCGCAACGTGGACGTCTGGTCGGCGGAAGCTTCGGGCGAGGGACTTGATGCAATCCTCATTACCGCATCAGGCTGCGGCACGACGATCAAGGACTATGGCTACATGCTGAAAGATGACCCTGTCTACGCTGAAAAAGCTGCGCGGGTTTCAGCTCTTGCAAAGGATGTGACCGAGTTTCTGACCGGGGTTGATCTTGGCGAGCCGCAGGTGCGACAGGACCTGAAGGTTGCCTACCATTCGGCCTGTTCCATGCAACATGGCCAGAAAATCACACGCCAGCCAAAGGACCTACTGAGCGCCGCGGGTTTTCAGGTGAAAGAGGTGCCTGAAGGACATTTGTGTTGTGGGTCGGCTGGAACCTACAACATTCTTCAGCCGGAGATCGCCCAGAAGCTGCGCGACAGGAAGGTCGCCAATATTGAAAGCACCGGACCCGATGTCATCGCAACAGGCAATATTGGCTGCATGACCCAGATCGGTCTGGGCACGCACATACCTATCGTGCATACGGCGGAACTGCTGGACTGGGTTTACGGGGGGCCGGAGCCCGAAGGTCTCGCTCCGGTTCTGCACGCACCTGAAGCCGCAGAATAGCTGAGCCGATTTAGCTCTCGCGGGTGCCGAGCTGCACCGGGGTTTTGTCTTTCTCGTCGTCGACGCTTTCACCCGCCAGTCTGAGTGTGCGTTCCAGAAGCTGTTCGTAAATGGGTCGGCCACCGAGGTGATGCGCCGTCAATGAGGCTGTCGTGCAGGTCACCAGAACCGGCATGATCAGCGCATAAGCGCCCGTCAATTCCATCACCAGCACGACGCCTACGAGCGGGGCGCGGACTGAGGCTGCAAAGAAACCGCCCATGGCAGCAACAGCACAGGCAGCGCGGAAATCCGATTCGATCGGCAGCCATTCAACCGAGGCGACGCCAAACGCGAGACCGGCGCAAGTGGCGATCGATAGCATGGGCGCAAAAATGCCGCCGGGAACGCCGGAGGCATAGGAAAACAAAACCCCGCCGAAGCGCAGCAAGGTCAGCAGCAACAGCGCATAGACACCGTAATTGCTGGCAATCAGATGATGAACAAGATCCTCGCCGCCGCCTGTTGCATCCGGAAAGGCATTCAGAAGAATACCGGTCAGTGCGCCGATAGCCAGGGCGGGAAGCCAGCGCAACCCTTTGGGAATGCGCAGGAAAAGGTCCATTACCGTGATCAGCGCATAATTGAAAAAGACACCGAGTGCGCCGAGAAAAATCCCGAGAAGGCCAAGCAGCAGAAAACTCCAGACGGGAATGTAGCTGACTTCAACGAGAAGGATAGGGCCTATATGTGTCAATTCCTCCATCACGGCGGCGCTGAGGATCGACGCGATGATAACCGCCATGTAGGTCCGGTAGGAAAAGGGAAACTGCCGTCTTGTCTCTTCAACAATGAATAGGATCGCCGCCAGGGGAGCGTTGAAAGCGGCAGCCAATCCGGCAGCTGCACCGGCTGCCAGCAATCCCTTGTGCTCGGGCGCGGTCACGTTGCCCGATCTTGAAATCGCCTCGGCTGTCATTGCTCCCATGTGGATAGTGGGGCCTTCACGCCCCAGAACCAGGCCGGAACCGAGTGCAAGCAGACCGCCAAAAAACTTGGCCACGAGAACCCGGGCCCAGTTGAGCGGCCGTTTGTCTTCCATAGCGCCTTCAATTTCCTGAATGCCGCTGCCAGCAGCTTCCGGGGCGACGCGTTGAACAAGTAAGAACGCACCCGTTACACAAATCGCCGATATGCAAATTGAAACCAGATAGGGCAGATAGCCGGAGCCTAGCGAAGCCCTGAGAGCACCATATTGGGCAAACATAAATTCCAGCCCGGAATGAAACCCCGTGGCCAATCCTCCGACAAGCAGACCGACAAGCGCCGCCTTCACAAAATAGGCCGCGTCGGAACGTGCAGAAAAGGATTTGGAAGGTTCTGTCATGCCACGGGCCGGAAAAACTTCGGTTGTTGCTCAATGGGGAATGAGCAGTCTGAAAGACAAACTGCAGACAAACCAGCCTGTGTGCAAGGCTTGCGCAGGATTGCAAAAGGAAAACGCGCAGGAAGACACCTGCGCGTTTCTTGATCGACGAACTCTTTTTAGAGAATTCAGGGCTCAGATTACGTGCACCCTTGTGCCAACTTTAACCCGCTCATAAAGGTCCATCACGTCTTCGTTGCGCATGCGGATACATCCGGAAGATACAGCATGCCCGATGGTCCACGGCTGATTTGATCCATGGATACGGTAAAGTGTCGAACCCAGGTAAAGCGCACGCGCACCGAGCGGGTTTTCCGGTCCGCCAGCCATGAAGGCAGGCAATTCCGGGCGACGTTTGCGCATCGCTGCCGGTGGGCGCCAATCCGGCCATTCGGCCTTGCGCGTAACCTTGTGGGATCCGGCCCACTCAAACCCCGGCTTGCCGACACCGACACCATAGCGGCGGGCGGTCCCGTCATTTTGCACCAGGTAAAGGTAGCGTGCGTTGGTGTCGATCACGATCGTGCCCGGCTTGTGCTTGCCGTGATAGTCAACAACGGTTGGCAGGAATTGCGGGGCAACCTGACGGCTTTGCGGCTGACGCGCCTGGCGTTGCGGTTGCTGACGAACCGGCTGCTGGCGTGGTGACCACCAGTTAGCCCGGCGAACCTGCGGCTGGACCACCTGGCGACGTTGCACAGGCGCGGCCACACGGCGCTGCGCGCGGGGCTGAAGTTGCAACACCCAGGGTTCAGTCAGGTTGGGGCTCAAAACGAGCGGAGGTGGCGATACCTGACCGGCCAACGCCTTGGTGCCCGGAAAACCGGTAACAACGACCAGGGCGCCAACGGCAACCAAAGCCAGACTCGAAACTTTTTTCATAAGGAACATGGCAGCACTCATAAACTTGTCATCGACCACGTTCACCGGCATTTACAAGTACCGGTTAACGGATTGGCAAGGATGATAAGCGCTGCCACTCAGTCAAAAGTGAATCTGACTTAGAGAAACGAAGTAATTGTTTCTTATGGTTATTTTTTGGTTGAAGAACAGGCTTAACAAAATACTATCGATCGCATTGCGACGTAGTGAATCAATTCAATCGATATTGAATCTTTTGCTCTTTCAAGGAAACCTTGGTTAACGAACACGGCGTCGCGCATCCCGAGCAACAATCGGCAAGATGTCCTTGGTCTGTTGTTTTGACATACCGGGTCTTATGCGCGGGTCGTAGAGCATATTGAGAATCAGCTGGTCGAAAACCGTAAACCTGCTGTGCCGGGAAGAATCGTTAAAGACGGAATGGGTCAGGGCGGCGTCGTCATTCATGGGCCCCAGCCCTTGAAGAAGTTCTTCGACAAGGCAGCGCCGAAATAAAAACTCGCCTTCGTCCGAAACGATGACCGCAGCCGATCTCTTGATGCCATTTCGACCTGAGACAACACGGACAAGGCATCTGCCGGGTACCCTTGCGCGATCATTTTTATAAATGTCTTTGCGCACAACAGGTTCGTACTGAACCCTGTCGACAACATAGACCTCAAAATTTGCGCTTGCCCGGTCGTTCGTGATCGCCGTCGTCAGGCCACCCACTCTTTTGCCGATTTCCTTTACGAAGCGGTTCACGGTCTTTCGACGGTCGCGGGCGGAAAGATTATGAACATAGAAAAGCACCGGACGCGTGAACTTCTTCACCAGATAGGGCCGCCAGCTCCAGCTACGATATTCTAGACCAAACACGGTCTTTTCGAATCCATCCATGATTTCTTCCATGGAAAAGGATTCATTCGCCGACTTTGCCGGAGACGAAAAAAAGAATCCGGTCATCAAAAGAATCAGCAGATTGGCGTGCAGGTTTTTCATCTGGGAATGGGCCGCTTCACCATCACATTGGGGCAGGCAGGAGCCGGACCGGTTTTGCAGTGTCGTTCGTTGTCATACGCCAAGTCATTCCCTTGTTCTTGTCGCGGGAGGATAGCCAAAGCACCTCAATGAGGAAAGCGATTAAACGGTTTCCCGGGTGCAAAGCGTCGGTCCATTTGCTCCCAGAACTGAAAAAACAATTCTTTAAACTTCCGCTGTTAAAGATGGATCTCGCAGCGATTTCAATCGCCAAAGGGGCTAGGGACGGGAGTAAGCATGGCCGCGGTGAAAAGATCCTTTCGAGCGGAAAGCTTGATACGTATGAATGCAGGGGCGAACGACGACCCCGGATATGCTGAAGAACGCCGTCACCAGGAAGTCTTGGCGGAAATTGCCAGTCTGAAGGCCATGATGCGCAAGGGTGCTGGAGAACAGCAGGCCCTCGACCCGGAGGAAATGGGTGCGAAATTCATGTCCGAGTTCCGCAAGGAACTGTCGGAGGCTGCCAAGCTGAAGGTCGAGCTGGACGCAATGTATGAAGCGATCGCTCAGACCAAGAAGGAAATCGCTACACTGCATCACACGACGGGTTCCAAGGGCGAAGAAATGACCCGGGTGACCAATGAGCTCGATGCTGTCGTGGTTGGAACGGAAGGCGCGACTGAAACGATTCTTGCTTCGGCAGAATTTATTGACGAGACCGCCAACACGCTGTCTGCACGCGTTGACGCTGCGGATGCCGAACTTGCGAATGACATCCAGGAAAAGGTCATCAGCATCTTTGAAGCCTGTAACTTCCAGGATCTGACCGGACAGCGCATCACCAAAGTGGTCGCGACACTTCGATTTGTGGAAGACCGGATAATCCAGATGATGGATATCTGGGGCGGCATCGAAACCTTCAAGGAATTCGAAGTCGAAGAGCGAAACCTCAAGGAAGGCGACGCTGCTCTTCTCAACGGCCCGGCGCTGGAAACGGACGCCGACGTTGCGACGCAGGACGACATCGACGCACTGTTCGCCTGATCAGCAGTCACATTGCTGGAGAAACGAAAAAGCCTGGCTGTCTGCCGGGCTTTTTCTTGTTTGCCTCCACCGGTTTTGTTGCTGCCTTGCCAACACGTTCAAATTGGCCTAACAGATAGAGAACAAACAGTGAATATTGAGCAGGCCATGACCGAACAGAAAAGCACATCAGCAGCAAAGCCTGAACCGGATCCGGATACCGGGTTGATTGTGGGGGCGGATGGGCTAAGCCGTTGCTGGTGGTATGGCGGTCTGGAGGATTACCAGCGCTATCACGACGAAGAATGGGGCTGGCCGGTAGATGACGATCGTCGGCTTTTTGAAAAGATCTGCCTGGAGGGGTTTCAATCAGGCCTTTCCTGGCTAACCATTCTGCGCAAGCGCGAAGGGTTTCGCGCGGCGTTTGCAAATTTTGAATTCGAACGCGTGGCAAAATTTACCGACAAGGATGTCGAGCGTTGCCTGAATGACAGCGGAATTGTTCGCCATCGCAAGAAGATCGAATCGACCATCAACAATGCAAACAGGGCGCTCGAACTGAGAAAGGAATTCGGTTCGCTGGCAGCCTATTTCTGGTCATTTGAGCCCAAGCCTGAAGATCGCCCGGAAAAAATTGATTTTCCAACTGCAAAAACGCTCGGCAAGACCGCCGAAAGCACAGCGCTGTCCAAGGATCTCAAAAAACGCGGCTGGAGCTTTGTGGGTCCAACAACCGTTTACGCCTTCATGCAATCCATGGGCATGGTCAATGATCATCTGGAAGGATGCTTCTGCAGGGAAAAGATCGAGAAGGCCAGGGCCGACTTCAAGCGACCGGTCTAAAGCTGGTTTAACCTAACTGCCGACCTTTTCCTGCAAAGGTGCGAACAACTTGTTTTCCTTGGAGAAAACATAATCCAGTGTCTCGACGGTGACAGTGTCGGCGCCTTCCGCGATCAGCAGCTGTGCGCAATCCGCAACAGCATCTTTCGGGCACAGCACACTGACATGGTTCATGTCATCGCTTTCAGAAAAGCGCTGCAAGGCCCCGACGTGGCTTACGGCTCTAAGGGCTTGTGTCCGATCATCGACCACGGCTTTGACCAGCTTGACATCGCGTGCGGCCTCTTCCGCGGCAATCCGGTCGAGAATGGCGCGGGCTCCCGTCAATGCCTCGTCTGACCAGTCTGCGTTCAGGGACGCCACCAGGTTGGCCTGGCTTTTCAACATGACACCGTCAGAGAGTATCTTCAGATTGTTGGCCTGAAGCGTGGAGCCTGTGGTGGTGATGTCGACGATCAATTCCGCAGACCCGGCCGCTGGTGCACCTTCCGTCGCGCCCGCACTCTCCACGATCCGGTAATCGGCTATGCCGTGATTTGCAAAGAATGATCTGGTCAGGTTGACGTATTTCGTGGCAACCCGAAGCCGGCTTCCATGGCGGTTTCTGAAATCAGAGGCAACATCGGAAAGATCCGCCATCGTCTCGACATCAATCCAGGCCTTTGGAACAGCGACCACGACATCCGCCGGCCCGAAACCAAGTGGTGTAACGATGTGCACGGTCGCGCCCGGATCTGCGATATTCTCGTGCACAAGGTCCAGGCCGGTGACGCCGAAATGTACCGCACCGTCTGAAAGCGCACGGGCGATCTCCGAGGCGGAAAGAAACGCGATCTCGACACTGTCGAGGCCTTTGATGGCGCCGCGATAATTGCGGGCGCCGCCCGGTTGCAGAACTTTCAGACCTGCACGGCCGAAGAAATCATGCGTTTTTTCCTGCAAGCGGCCCTTGGAAGGGATGGCGATGATCAGTTTGCTCATGTGTCAGCCCTCAACGCTCGCTGCAATCCGGTCCAGCCACATGGAGAACCCGATTGCCGGAACATCCTCCTCAGCACCAAGCAGATTGACCAGCTTGTCGTAGCGACCGCCGCCGACAAGCGGACCTTCCACGGTTTTTTCGGAAGCGTGTATCTCGAAGACGAAACCGGAATAGTAGTCCAGACGCCGGCCGAACTCGGCAGCAAAACTCAGGCGCGTGGGGTCGATGCCCTTTCGGTCAACAGCCATCATCCGCTGCTCGAATGCAGCAAGTGGCTTGTCGAGGACAAGGCCGAAATCCTTGCCGAACTGGCGAAGGACCGATGCAGCATGTGCACCGTCGGACTTCAGCGTGAGATACGCAGAAAGCGTTTTTGCTGCTTTGTCATGACCGCGAGCACCTCTTGCAAGCGCAGCCTGTTCAAGAAAACGATCTGCGATTTCACTGGGAGTGCGCCCACCGACAGCGGATATCCCTGCAATGGAAAGAAGATCTTCAACAACCGCGTGCGCTGCTTCAGGATCAGCACCTTCCATGGCGGATAGAAAACCAAGGCGGACATCCCGGCCTTCATCGTCGGAAACGGTACCACCCGCCATTCTGTCGATTGCAGCTGAAAGCTTGTCGGTTTCACCAAAGAGGTCGCGCAGACGTCGGCGCCAGACGCTTGGAAGCTCCAGTCCGTCGAGAACGGCGGCAAAAAGGGTTTCATCACCAACGCGAATAGTGTTTTCCCGGACCCCGAACGTCTCCAGCGCATTGACCGAGAGCGCCAACAGGTCAGCATCGGCTTCGCTTGTGTCGGTCCTCCCCAGGCTTTCCGCCCCGAGTTGAGGTATTTCGCCGAGGCCGGCTGGTCGCTGCCGAAACACAGGGCCATTGTAACAATAGGCAGCAGGTAGGCTCACCTGATCTTGCGCCAGGTGATGACGGCAAACCGGTATGGTGAAGTCAGGTCTGAGGCAAAGATCTAGACCGTCCGAACCGTTCGTCAGATAAAGTCGGCGTCGAATATCTTCGCCTGTCAGATCCAAAAAGACATCCGCAGGCTGAAGGATCGGCGGATTGACTTCCGTATGACCGGCCGCCTTGAAGAGTTCAAGCACCGCATCGATTTTCGACGGATCGGGTCTGTTCATCTGTGCCGAGCCATTCATGGCTTACTCCTCGCCGGCCCGTCTGCGATCATCGGCTTGCCCATCCAACAGTTCCTTCACGGTCGCGACAAGTTCAGATACCTTAACCGTGACCTGAGCCGGGCGGCTTTCGCGCCAGGTGATGTTGTCTGCGATTTCTTCCGACAAACGTTTGCCTTCAATAAGGTCCTTGATCTGGATCTCCCCGGCCTCGCGCTCATCCGAACCCTGGATGATAGCGATGGGACAGCCACGCCGGTCAGCATATTTCAGCTGATTGCCGAATTTCTTCCAGTTGCCCTGATACATCTCTGCGCGAACACCGGCGGTGCGCAGATCCTGAACCATTTTCTGGTATTTCCCAAGGGCAGCCGTGTCGCCATCCATGACGGTCACCAGCACCGGAGCTACCATGTCAGCAGTGCCGAGCTTGCCCAGGTTCTTCAATGCCGTCATCAGTCGGGAGACACCGATAGAGAACCCGGTTGCCGGTACATCGCGTCCGGTGAAGCGTTTGACCAGGCCATCGTAGCGTCCGCCACCACCAACGGAGCCGAATTGAACCACTTCGCCCTTCTCGTTGGTGACATCAAACAGGAGCTCGGCTTCATAGACAGGGCCGGTATAATATTCCAGACCACGGACAACCGATGGATCGATCTTGATCCGGTCTTCGCCATAGCCGCAACTGGCAAAGATAGCAGCCATTGTGTTGAGTTCAGTGATTCCGTCGTTCTCAATGCCGCCTGTTCCGGAGAGAAAGGCAACAAGCGTGTCTATTGCGCCCGGCTCCAGACCAGCGCCTTTGGTAAAGTCGCCGCTTTCGTCCTTGCGGCCTTCGCCGAGCAGAAGACGGACGCCCTCAACACCGAACTTGTCGAGCTTGTCGATGGCCCGCAAGACGGTGAGGCGTCGTTCTTCGTGTGTTTCACCGCCAAGGCCCACACTTTCCAGAACGCCGTCCAGGACTTTGCGGTTGTTGACGCGGATGACATAGTCGCCGCGCGGAATGCCGAGGGCTTCCATTGTGTCAGCCATCATCATGCACATTTCCGCATCTGCCTGCACACCAGGAGCGCCGACTGTGTCGGCATCGAATTGCATGAACTGACGGAACCTGCCTGGACCGGGCTTTTCATTCCGAAACACCCAGCCAGAGCGGTAGGTGCGATACGGAAGCTGAATTTCGTTGATGTTTTCAGAAACGTGCCGGGCAAGTGGTGCCGTGAGGTCGTACCGAAGGCTCATCCACTGTTCGTCTTCATCCTGTACGGAGAAGACACCGGCGTTCGGTCTGTCGGTGTCGGGAAGAAATTTTCCGAGACAGTCGGTGAACTCAAAGGCAGGTGTTTCGACAGGGTCGAAGCCATATTGCTCATAGACTGCGCGGATATTGGCCAGCATCTCATCCGTTGCGCGAATGTCGTCAGCAGTGCGGTCAACGAAGCCACGCGGCAAGCGGGCTTTCAGTTTGTTCGGTTTCTTGGCCATGAAGTCTTTTGATCCTGGCGAGTTCCCGGCGGGCCGGCGTCAGTCGGCAAACCGCCCGGTATTTGTGATGTTGCGGTTGTCCTATAAGAAACAGGTCACAAGGGCAAGACGGGCGAAAGCGCCAGATGTCACAAGGATTTGCTCACCTTGGCCCTCGGATTGACGCAAAGCTGTCGGATTGCCTTGTTTGCTTCACAGTTCCCGTTAAAAGGGCTCTGCCGGGGTGGACTGAGACCAGGGACATTGCGGCCAAAGGCTGAAGGCTCCAGTTCTTGTTTTCGAGTATTTAATCTCTGGCGGGCTATGGTCACCGGCAAATTGTGAGAATTGCGGCTGCTTGATCTGCCAGGGCGGATAAGATGACAGCGGATAAGGTTTGAGATGGACAGTGCAGTGCAAATGGAAGACAGCAAGGCCAAGGACGTTGGTATGCCGGCAACTGCACAGTCCGCCGAACTCAGTGTAATCTTGCCGAGTTTCAACGAAGCTGCCAATATTCCGATCCTTGTCGGGCTTCTGGATACGGCGCTGAAGGGCGTTCGCTGGGAAGCGATTGTCGTCGACGATAACTCGCCGGACGGAACAACCAAGGTTGCGCGCGACATTGCCGCAAGAGACGCCCGGGTCCGCGTGATCCGCAGGATCGGAAGACGCGGCCTGTCCGGAGCCTGTATCGAGGGCATACTCGCATCTTCAGCTCCATTTGTCGCCGTGATGGACGCCGATCTGCAGCATGATGAAACCATGTTGCCCAAGATGCTGGATGCCTTGAAAAAGGATGACACCGATCTTGTGGTCGCCAGCCGGAAAGTTGACGGTGGCACGGTTGGCGAAGGTCTGTCTTCGATACGTGCGTGGGGTTCCAATATCGCAAATGGTCTGGCGCAGAAGCTTCTCAATGTGACACTGAAGGATCCGATGAGCGGTTTCTTCATGGTCAGGCGCGAAAAGGCGGAAGCTCTGGCACCACAGCTTTCACCGCAAGGTTTCAAGATCTTGCTTGACCTGGTGTCCAGCGCGAACGGAGCGTTGAAAATCAAAGAGCTTCCGTTCACCTTTCGCGAGCGGCAACATGGCGAAAGCAAGCTCGATACGCTTGTGACACTGGACTATTTCGGCCTGCTCCTTGCCAAATATTTCGGTGATGTTGTCTCCGTTCGTTTTCTGATGTTCGGGCTTGTCGGTGCCAGTGGCCTTGTCGTGCACCTTGTGGCCCTGCGTCTGTTCCTGCTGGGCGACATGGAATTCAATCTTGCTCAGACGGCAGCGTCTTTTGTGGCGATGACATCCAACTTCTTTTTGAACAACCAGCTGACCTATCGCGACCGGCGCTTGAGCGGTGTGCAGGCCGTGATAGGCCTGTTCACTTTCTATGCCGTCTGCTCTGTGGGCGTGTTGGCCAACGTCGGTGTCGCGAACCTGATGTATGCCGATCCGGCCTATTGGTGGTTCGCAGGCACGGCAGGCGCGGTCATGGGAGCTGTCTGGAACTATGCGGCGAGTGCGGCTCTCACCTGGCGCAAAAACTGATCCGATAAAGATGACTTCACGGATGGACACAAGGAACGAGCCGATTTACCTGCGGCCGGCCGGTCTGGTGATTATCGTTGCGTTGCTGACAGCCATGAAGCTGTTCGCTGCATCACAGGCCCATTTCGTTGAGGACGAAGCCTATTACCGGATCTGGGGGCTCAATCCGGCGCTCAGCTATTTCGATCACCCTCCGATGATCGGCTGGTGGATCGCGATCGGACAAGCGGTGTTCGGTGACACGGTTTTTGCAGTCAGAGCCATGGTGGTCCTGTCCGGTCTCATCGGTTCTCTTGCTCTTTGGCGCACCACCTCGATTTTGTTCAACCGCACTGCCGCCGGCTGGGCGGTCTTGTTCCTCAACACCAGCCTGCTTGTTGGCATCGGCGGTATTCTGGCAACGCCGGACGCTCCTTCGGTCTTGTTCTGGGGCCTGAGCCTTTGGGCACTGGCCGAACTTAGTCGCTCTCACAACGCAAACTGGTGGCTGGTGGTCGGCCTGATGGCTGGCTGCGGCCTTCTTTCCAAATACTCGGTACTCTTTCTGGGTGCCGGCATTGTGCTTTGGCTTCTCTGGGTGCCGGACGCACGGCGATGGTGGAGATCTTGGCAGCTTTGGGCCGGAGGACTGATCGCACTGTTGTGTTTTGCTCCTGTGCTTTACTGGAATCATGCGCACGAGTGGGCAAGCTTCTACAAGCAGTTTGGCCGGGCGGGTGCAGGCGGCTTCACGGCAAAATATGTCTTTGAGTTTTTCGGCGCGCTGATCGGCCTGCTCAATCCATTGATTGCAATTCTCGCCGGCTTCGGCGCCTACCATATGGTGAAGGGCTTGAAAGCGAGAGATGGCGCGCCCTCACTGCTGCTCCTGAGCGTTGCTCCGTTTCTGCTCTATCTGCTCTATCACTCCTTGCACGCAAGGGTGCAGGCCAATTGGCCCGCGCCTCTTTTTCCCGCCTTTGCGATCATGGCGGCGGTGTTCGTGGCTAACGTCAAAATGCGCACACGAGTGTGGCAACGGGTCGGGGGCGTCGGGGTCCTTTTGGGGATCGTTGTTGCGTTGATCGTTCAATTGCATGCGGTTGAGCCGATCACCGGACAGTTCGCGCGGAAGGATCCGACTTTCCAATTGCGCGGGTGGCCCGCAATTGGTGCTTCGGTCCAGGCGATTGCCGATGCGGAAGATGCCGCCTTTGTTGCAACAACGAGTTACGGCCTGAACGGTCAACTGGACTTTCTTTTCAAAGACAAGTTGCCGGTATTCCAGGTGACCGAACGTGTGCGGTATCTGATGACGCCACCACCCGACATAGTTCTGCTGGAAAAACCAGGCCTTTATGTCACCGAAGATCGCCGAAACCAGGCAGATGAACTTCAGAAAGTCTTTGAAAAGGTCGAAGAAGTCGCAGAACTGGAGCGCATGGTTGAGGGGGTTCGTTTGGAACGGTTGATCGTTTACAAGATTGAAGGTCCGACCGGACCTGTTTTGGAGCCGGTCCGTTACAGATAGGACAAGCGCGGCAAATCGCTTGAGTTCACAACGGACTTGCATTGCGCGGGCGAATGACGCAGGGATGTGGCTGAATAATTGCTATTTGCCCGCCGGAATTAGATGAAGCGAATAACACTTGGTGCCTTGGATTATGGTCTCGCTTTCGGGGTTGACCGCGCCCTGCGCGAACTCGCCGAAAAGGGGCGCTTGAGTGCTGTCGGCGCACTTGTCGCAACAGAGCTTTGGCCCCGCGAGTTTCGTCCGCTGCAGGAAACGGCTGAAAAAGTCGGGAACCGGGTTCTTTTTGGGGTAACGATTGCCTTCAGTGGGGATCGAGTGGCACCAGTCAGTTCGCGCATGCAGGAAGTTTACGGTGAGAGGATGTTTAGCCGTGAAAAGCTGAATTTCCGCGCCTTGACCCGTCTGATGCCAGATGAACTACTGCTGGAAGAAGCCAAGGCACAACTGGCAAGGTACAGCGTGTTGATGAAGCGTCAGCCTGACTTCATCGCCGTTCGCGAGGGTCTGCTTTCCAGTATGTCGATTGCACGCCTTGTTCTGAAGGCCGTTGATCATGCGGACTTTGAAAAACCGCCTCTTTTGATTTCGCCCGTTCCACCGGGTTTGAAGGCACTGCGGTTGTCCCGTCTTGCCAAGGCCCACAACATGAAGCTTTTGCCAAGAGCGGAACCTTTGCCGCAAACGGATGATCGCGAAAATCTGCAGCGTCTTTTGCACAATCACTTCGATGGCATGAGCGATCTCAGCTTTGTCGCCGCAATTCCCGGCAGGGCCGATGATCGACTGAGACGCGAAGAGCCACGAAAAAAAATCGCGATCAGGGAATGTCAGTACGAGGTTTTGGCCAGTACGAGGTTTTTCCATACTCTGGACAAAAAGGACGTGTTTTTGAACTAGGATCGCTATTTCAACGAAAAAACGGCCCTGCGGGGAACAGAGCCGTTTTTCGTGGAGGCCTGGAAGGGGGGAGGGGCGACCCCGCTTCCATGACTTTAGATATAGGGTTATTTTGCTTGATTGCACGTGATGAACATCACAGGATTGCGACTGATCCAAAAAAGTTCGTCGCGGCAGCGCTGTTGGCAGGGGGTAGGTGTGGCGGAAATTAAAGATTTTTTGAAGAACAGCTTTTCACTTGAGGGGCTGGATCCGGAATTGGCTGTCGGGCTGTCTCGGCTTGCACGGCCCATGAAGATTGCTGCTGGAACAATTCTTTTTGAAAACGGCGACCCGGGCAATGGTTGTTATGCCGTGCTGGAAGGGTCGTTGAAGGTGTCGCTATTGTCCGTCGAGGGCGACGAACAATTGCTGGCCGTTCTCGGGCCGGGCGACCTTGTCGGCGAACTGGCGCTTCTGGATGGCAGGCCCCGCTCGGCGACAGTGAGCGCTTTGAAAGAGGCGCAACTCGCCTTCATTGACAAGGCGGCGTTCCAAAGGTTCTCGGACGAGCACCCGGCTGTTTATCGTCATATGCTGTCAATTGTCGGCAAGAGACTACGGCACGCCAATGACGTTTTGGCCGCACGCTCGTTCCTGCCGCTTCCCGGCAGGGTTGCGCAAACTCTGCTGCAATTGGCAGAAACCTTCGGCAAACCTCTCGACGACGGCCGAATGCTGATCCACTACAAGCTCAGTCAGGCCGACATCGCCAATATGGCCGGCGCTGCGCGCGAGAATGTCAGCCGCGTGCTCAATGACTGGAAACGGGCCGGAACGATCAGCCGGATCTCTGGCTATTATTGTCTTGAGCAGATCGAGTTTCTCGAACAGGCTTCAACGCTTTAGCCAGTGGCGTCCAACAGTCTTGCTTTCTGTGTCCCTGCGAGGATTGAAGCCAGGGTCTGTCCATTCAGGCTGTCCAGAAATGCTTCTGCAGCCTGTGCCATTGCACTCTTCAACGCGCAGCGTGGCAGGAAAGCGCAGGCTGCAGTTGACCCGGGTTTCAGGCAGGCGACCACGCCAAGGTCTGGCTCGATCAGCCGAACGACATCGCCAAGCCGGATTGCCTCCGGCGATTTTGCCAGCCTGATGCCACCGCCACGACCGCGAGTGGTTTCCAGATAGCCGCCCTTTGCAAGGTGGGCGACGATCTTCATCACATGCGATTTTGCCAGCCCCAGCTGTTTGGCAAGCTTTTCGACGGTCTGCGGATTGTCTGACTGTCCGGTGGCCATGAGTATTCTCAAGGCAAAATCACTGGCCTGACTGAGGCGCATGGCAGCTTCCCGTAAAACATTCATCTCAGATGTTGATTTTAGTATGAGCTTGTGTCATTTAAAAGATGCATCTTAAATGAATGTTTGGAGAAGATGATGCAGACCGGCAAACCCTCTAGCCGTCGCGACAGACCGCCCGTGATCGACAAGGGCGATCGCCTGCAACGTTATGAACACGTGGACGAACAATCGATTCACGTGATGGTCCAGACATTCTATGGCTGCGTTCGCGAGCATCCGCGACTAGGCGAAATCTTCAACAGTCGGTTGGACGGAAAGTGGGATGAGCATCTGCCGAAAATGGAAGCATTCTGGCAGTCTGTTCTCATGAAGAACGGCGCTTACAAAGGAAAGCCTGTACCGGCTCACCTCAAGCAAAAGGAACTTGTGAGTGCGGACTATGCCTTGTGGCTTGGTGTGTTTCGCCCTGTTGTGCGCGAGCTGTTCGTGCCCGACCTTGCTGACGAAATCATCGCGGTTGCAGAGCGTATCGCGCAAAGCCTGTGGCTGGCGACTTTTGGATTTGCCGGAGCAGTGCCCCCACCTGAACTCACCTCGAAACAGGACTGGATCGGATCATGTTGATCGCAATCGTGCTCGTTGCCGAGGTGCTTGTCGTTGTCTGGTTCGCCGTTTTTTCCCTGATGTTGCTGTCGATGTATTTGGATTCGCGCGACCTGCCGATGCCACGGCTCGACACGGCGGGCCGATCCCTGATCGGCAGTGCAAAGGCAGCGTTCATCACTGGAATGTTGGCACTCGCAATCCTGACGGTGATTGAGATCCCCGGTTTTGCTTGAAAAAGGAGTTTCCTTCACATGCGCAAGAACTTGCTGCAGCGCGGCCTGCCGATTGTCCTGATCTGGATCGCTGCACCATTACCCCTCTGGATCATGGCAATCATGATGCTGGTGATTTGAGTGACTTTGATCAAGTAGCACTTGTGATCTCTGCCGCGGTGGGTAGTCTCGACCTGTCTGAAAAAGGAGGGGCTCGGCCGTGACCGAAAACAAACCGAATGGCGATCTGACATTGCGAACAATGGCGATGCCAGCTGACACCAATGCTTCAGGTGACATTTTCGGTGGCTGGGTTTTGTCGCAAATGGATTTGGCCGGCGGTATTGCTGCCGGTCAAAGAGCAGAAGGCCGCGTCGTTACGATTGCGGTCGACAAGATGAAATTCATTCGTCCCGTTCATGTCGGTGACGTTTTGTGTGTCTATACAGAAGTGATCCGCGTTGGACGTTCTTCCATGGAAATCAGGTTGGAAGCCTGGGCTCTGCGGCATCGGTATGGACACCGTGAAATGGTCACGGAAGCCATATTCACGATGGTAGCCGTCGACGACGGTGGCAAGCCGCGTCCCGTTCCCAACAACGATTGACCAAATCTAGCGTTCAGACAGGTGACGGTTGACAATGTCGGCGAACAGATCCTCGTCGACCGCACATGTGCAACCATTTGCCCAAAGCTGCAGAAGGCTCTTCAGCCGGTTCAGACGTTCATCCGGGTGCAGGGCCGCCTTGTGTCGGGGCAATCCACCGACAATACGCAAAGACTTGATGCGTGCCAGAACACAGTCTTCGGCAGCCCGCTGCCAGATTGACGCTTCGGCGAGTTCGGCATGAGCACCAAGATGATGCTCGATCAAGTCCGCCGCACGACCGGCAAAAGGCTGTTGAGACAAAAAATCCTCCATCGGTTGCCCGAGGAGGACTGGCGCATGCTATTGAACCGCTTGGTTGCCGGTTAACCCGATGTGAGGGTCTTTCCAGCCGCATCCCTATTGCGGGGACCACCTTGCCCGGTTCGGCAGGTTGGCGAGGGCGCCAGCCCTTCTCTTGATGATGTCGGGCTTATGACATGTCTTCTCGCCAATGGCAAGCGGCGAGCCGATGACAAATTCATTTGTGATTTCAATGTTACCAGCGCTGAGAAGGCTCTGATAGCTTCGTTATTGCTTTCGGTCGTAGTCAATTCGCCCGTCGACCAGATGAACACGCCGTTCCATGCGATTGGCCAGATCCATATCGTGCGTGACAGCGATAATGGTGGTCTGCTGGGTTTCGACGATCTTCTGCAGGCTTTCAAAAACCTGCTCGGTAGCAACGGAATCGAGGCTTCCCGTGGGCTCGTCTGCGAGTATCAGGTCTGGCGAATTTGCAAGCGCTCTGGCGACAGCCACACGCTGGCGTTGACCACCGGAAAGTTGCTCTGGTCGACGGTTCAGAAAGTCCTCAAGTCCCAGCCCGGCCAGAAGGCCTTCCGCATGTTCATGCTGTTCCCGTGGCGGCAGCTTTCCAAGCCGCTGCATCGGGATCATGACATTTTCCAGCGCTGTGAATTCCGGCAAAAGAAAATGAAACTGGAAGACGAAGCCAATCTTTTCCAATCGGATGTGGGCAAGTTCGCTGGAAGACAGACGGTCGGTTTCCGTTCCGGCGATCCATATCTCGCCCTCGGACGGCCGGTCGAGCAGGCCTAGCAGATAAAGCAATGAGGATTTTCCGGAACCGGAAGGTCCGGTGATCGCGACAAACTCCGAATGACCGATCCGCAGGCTGACATCCTGAACCAGAGTTACGGGGACGACGGCGGGCAATATTCGGGTCAGGCTACGTGTTTCCAGCAGCGGGCTCTCCCTCGGCGCGGCATCAGGTGCAGTCACGTCGCCCCCCGTATGATGTCAACGGGATTGAGACGGGCAGCCTTGCGAGCAGGGATCAGGCCGGCAATTGCGGAGGAAAACAGCGCCAGAAAGCAGGCGATCACGTAATGCAGCGTCGAAAAATAAATCGGCAGACTGGTCACCTCGACATCCGTCGTAAGTTCGAACTTTACGGTTGCGAGGTAGCTGGAAAGGCCGAAACCGAGCACTGACCCGGTGATCGCGCCAAGCACGCCGATCACGAGGCCTTCAAGGACGAAAATCTGCTGAATGTCCCTCTCCGGAAATCCGAGTGATTTCAGGATCGCGATGTCTTTTGCCTTTTCATGGACGATGGTGGACACGATGTTGAAAATGCCGAAGCCTGCCACCACCAGTATGGCACCGACGACCGTATACATGATGATGTTGCGCACGAAGAAGGCTTCCATCAGTCCTTCATTCGCTTCCTCCCAGGACACTGCCTTGTATCCGAGCTGGCGTTCGGCGCGGGAAGCGACATCGTTTGCCTCGCCAATATTTGAAAGACGAATAGAGATGCTGTTGATGATGTCGGGTTTTTCCAGAAGGATCTGGACAGCTTTCAGGGGCGCGTAAGCAAAGCCTTCGTCGCTGGCGGTGATGCCGGTGTGAAAAAGTCCGACGATCTTGAACCTTTTTGCCACACCGTTTGCCGATGTCAGTGTGACAGTGTCCCCGACATCTGCGCCGAGTCTTTGAGCAGCCTTCCGGCCAAGCACAAGACCATTTGAAGTCACCTCAAGATCCTTGAGAGACCCCTGGCGCATGTCGTCCTCGATCTTGGACACTTGGAGTTCATATCGCGGCACGACCCCGGTCAGGGTCAGGCCGATGTCCTGTCCGCTGTAGCGCAGCACCGCCTGGCCGCTCAATCGCTGTGCCATGGAACCGTTCACCCAATCGCGCAACGATGCCAAAGCCTCTGTCGGATTGCGGATACCGCGCAGATCTTCCTTCGGTCTCAGTCCGTGAAATGCAACTGCGTCAAACCGTTCGCTGGCGGGTTGCAAGGCCGGAGCACGTTGTTCGTCCTGGATCTCGACATGCGGAATTGCTTCGATCAATGTCGACATGAAATCCCGTTGAGAGCCTTCCATCAAGCCAGCCATGGCAACTGAAAAGCCAACCCCGAGTGCGACGCCAAGCGTCGACACCACCGTCTGACGCATGCGGTTGCGCACATGAGTTGCCGCGATCCTGAGCAATAGAATCATGGCTGTTTCCCGGCCTCGGTCCGGACGGTCTGCCCCGCTTTCAGGTCTGAATTATAGGGAAAGACAATTCTTGAGTTCGGGTCCACACCGTCCAAAACTTCTACAGCGCGTGTGCCACGGATTCCGGTATCGACCTGTAGAAGCGAGACAGTGTTGTCTTCAGCAATCGCCTGCACGTTTGCACCATCAAAGGCGGCAAGCGGCAATAGCAAAGTGTCGCTTTCCTCAGCCGTGACAATATTGATTTCAGCGGTCATTCCGATGCGCAAGGGTGTGTCGTCCGGCAGATCCAGATAGACACGGTAGTTCTTCAACACGGGATCGCCCATGGGCGTGATCCGTGAAACAGTTGCCATCAAGTCCCGATTTGGAAACGCGTCTGCCTTGATGAGTGCTTTCTGACCTTTGACGACTTTCGGAATGTCTTCTTCATTGACTTCCGCAATCAGCTGCAGCGGTTGGGGTTGCCCAATCCAAAACAGAACATCTCCAGGCTCTGCAACTTCACCGACCGAACCATCCTGACGCAGGATTACGCCGTCCATCGGAGCGACGATACTGTAGTCGCGCAAGCGCTCCTTTTGTGCTGCAATCATGGCATTGACGCGGATGAGTTCGCTTTGGGCTTTGTCGTAGACCTGTTGGCTGACCACCCGTCGTTCCAGGAGCTGCATGGCGCGTTGTCTGTCGGACTTGGCAAGAACCTGTCGTGCTTCCAGCTCGGCCAGTGTCGCACGGGCATCGCCACTGTCCAGCTCGGCGAGCTGGTCTCCCTTGGCGACTTCCATGCCTTCGCAACCGCAGAGAGAGGTAATGCGCTCACGGATAATGCTGGTGACTTTGGCCCAACGAACGGGTTCAACAACCGCCGTCGCGTAAACGACCTCCGCCGCACTGCCTCTATAGGGCGCAACGACTTCGACAATAGGCGGGCGCGCATTCCACCAGGAGATGCCGGCAATACCGGCAATCAGGACGATTAGAAAACCCAGATATTTCAAGACACGCATGAAGCACCTTCTTTGAAGCTTACGTCAGCATAGTGTCTTTGCAAAAGCGGGCCTTGGAATGGATCAAACTCCCCAAATTCCTTCAGTAGTGAGGTGGTTTGTCGATCTGGTGGCCCGGCAGCACGTTGTCCATCAGCTCTTCCACCTGATCAGTCATGTTTGCAAGGACGTGTTTCATTCGCTCGATCTGTTTGCCTTGCTCGATCACAACGATATTGAGTTCGTCGATGGTGTTGTTGGCGTGAGCGAGATCAATTTCAAGCTTTTCAATACGCGCTTCCCTGTCGTCCGACATCAAATTCTCCATGAAAAGGCCTGGCCCTGAGCTCAGCTTAAGGGGCTCTCCGTTTGAGCGCGCGAGCTATAAGGTGTTTGCGAGCTTCTGTCTTCTCTAATTATTCATCGGCAACTGGCGATGGGTTTAAATACGATCGCGATGTCCTATATGCGCAGCGTAATCCGGCAAAGACCATTGGAACAGAATTAGAAGAGAGCATTTTATGACTGCATTGACCGACTACCCAATCACCCGGAAATGGCCTGCTCAACACCCTGACCGGATCCAGCTCTATTCATTGCCGACACCGAACGGCATCAAGGTATCGGCGATGCTGGAAGAAACGGGATTGGCATATGAAGCTCATAAAGTCGATTTCGCGACCAATGACCAGATGACCCCGGAGTTCCTGTCGCTCAACCCGAACAATAAGATCCCGGCGATCATCGATCCCAACGGCCCGGATGGTAAGCCTCTGGCTCTGTGGGAATCGGGCGCCATCCTGATTTATCTCGCAGAAAAGTCAGGCAAGCTGCTTCCGGCCGATCCGGCAGCGAAATATGAGACGATCCAATGGTTGATGTGGCAGATGGGCGGACTGGGTCCAATGACCGGCCAGCTTGGCTTCTTTCACAAGTTCGCCGGCAAGGAATATGAAGACCGTCGTCCGTTCGAGCGTTATCGCGACGAAGTCAAAAGGCTTCTCGGTGTTCTGGACCGCCAACTCGAAGAGCGGCAATTCATCATGGGCGATGACTATACAATCGCGGATGTCACCAGCTGGCCCTGGGCACGCAACATCAACGGGTTTTATGAAGCAGCTGAGGTGACCGGATATCTGGATCACAAGAATGTGGTTCGCTGGGTTGAAACCTGCCTGGCGCGGCCTGCGAGCGAAAAGGCAGTCAACATCCCTCCAAGGAACTAGCTTGCTGGCCACTTAGTGATAGAAAAAATCGATTACCCGGCGCAGTCATGGTTCCAGACCTGCCGCGTTTGAATATGTTTTGGCACGCCGGGTGGTTGCGATCTTTCAATCTGGAAATAGATGACAAAGCTTTGCAGCACGGGCTTGTCCGGATTCAATCGGGCCCAGTCCCGGCAAAGATAGCGACCGTAACTCAGTGCGAGAAATTGAGGTCTATCCTCGTAGGACTGGTCTTCAAGGTTCGACAGGAATTTGCGCCACCTGTAATTCCCATAAACTTTTGAAACCAAATCCGGTTTTCCAAAGTTTGCCAGCCCCACCTTGCCGTTGTAGACATCCACGATCATCCCGTCTGCAAGTTCACCCTCAATGACTGGCCATGGACTGGTCATCTCCGGAAAAGGGGCAAACATAGTCCAGTGCTGATAAAGGCCGAGCGCTTGGCGAACCATCTTGAAAGAAGCAGGTAACGGAGAGACGCCGCTCCATGGCAAGGTGGCGAGGTTCTGCACTGTGATGAAACACAGGAAAATCACAGCCAGCAATTGGGTCACAACGCCAAACTGTGGGGGTGAGGTGCGCCATGCAAACCATTTGCGGGATATCTTTGAGAGTGTTTTCCGGTTGCGGCCAACCAAGTCGTAGAGCCGGTCGCCGACATTTCGAAATATGGCGCGTTTGAGCAGCCAGCCGATAGGAAAGAAGATCGGTGACGAACAGAAGACAAGGGCAAGTGCCTGGAACTTGTAGTGGTGTTCATTGCCTTTGGTGACGACCCATGAGTTTCGTGCTTCCAGCTCGGCACCGATGTCGGGGTCATCCTGCGCAGGACGGATTTGCGTTGCCGGCAGAAACAGAAACACCCGCAAGAAGCAACAGGTCTTCTCGCAGAAATCGCATCCTCGATCGAACCACAAATGTAGGCCAGCATTGGCGCGCTGAGGCAACCTCCTGGCGATGGCATCCCACATCCAACCAGGCATGAAGGTAAGGTTCATGATGATGGAGATGAGCGGGAAAAACCCAATTTCTAGAAAAAGAAGAAACGCCAAATGCATGGACATGAAGGCCAGCATGAAAATCATTCGAAGAGTTCGGTGAAACAAGGGTGAAAAGATTAGGAACGGTCCGACTAGCTCAAGCAAATAGACATAGTAGGTTAGCCCTGTCATCAGATCCTGAAATTGCCTGAACCAAAGTGAAAAAGCTGTCACCAGATAGTCAAGCTGAAGGGCATAGTGCACCGCCGTGCCGTCTTTGAACCAGATCGGATGTGTCTTCAAAAGCGCGCTGAAGAAATACATCGACATGCCTTGTAGGAGCAGGGCACCTGTGGCGAATGAAGCATATTCGTTTTTGACAAAGCTTTGCGTTTTGTCCAGCGCGGCATCAACGGAATAACGGGCTCCCAATGGCAAGAACAACGCCCAAAAGAGTAAAAGAAGGGAAAGATTGTCTTCGCCGGAGAGGATAAAGGTGTTCCTGTTCTGCACCGACAGCATCAGGCCCCAGGAGATGACCGTCATGAAACGCGTACGCCAACCAGCGATCAGACAGAGAGCCGCAAAGCCTGAGATCCCGAACAAAAGTCCCTGAAACCAAGCTGCCCCATTTGCCAGATGGAATGACCAAGTGGTGACATAAAGATGATCGATCTGAACAGATCGCGGCATAACACCTGCATCTGTGTAATGTTCGACCAGATCCCGACTTCGCATCGCGAGATCAATCAGGATGTAGACGCCAAGTAGAATGCGAAAAAGTGCAAGTGTGCGCAGATCAATGCCGAAGATCGTACGAATTGGCGCGAGTTCGATTTTCAAAGGGGCCACCGCTGCCGAATGACGTCGTCACCTAGAATAGAATTGGCACAGATGATGGCAGCGTATGGTTAACAATCTTGAATTTGGGCTGTCTCGATTCCTACCCGCAAGAGGAACCTCTGCATGCTGAAACTTGACCACTTGACCGTCATCGCGCCGACACTGGCCGAAGGTGTTGCTCATGTCCGGGACTGTCTTGATCTGGACGTGCCGTTCGGCACACGGCACGTCTATATGGGCACTCACAATCACAGGCTCCAGCTTGGCGATCGCGTCTATCTGGAAATAGTCGCGGTTGATCCTGATGGACAGCGGCCACACCGGTCGCGATGGTTCGGACTGGATGATCAGGAAACTGTCAGGATGAACTGGGACGAAGGCCGTCGCCTCAGGGGTTGGGTTGCCAGCACTGCGGATATCGGCGCTGTGCTCTCAAAGTATGGAGATCACCTCGGAGAAGAAGTTGCGCTTCCCTTCAAGCAACCGGAGTTTGCGTTTTCCATCCCCAAAGACGGGACACTACCATTCGAAGGGGCATTGCCGTCGCTGATCGATCATCGTGGTGCCCCGACTTCCATGGCGGAAATACCAGATTTGGGAGCACGCCTTCTTGCGCTGAAAGTCGAGCATCCTGACCCGCAATCACTAGAAGATCTTTATCGCGCACTAAACGTCGAACACCCGCTGTCGGTTCGGTTTGGCGAACGTGTTCGATACTGCGCGGAGATCGAAACTTCGTCAGGTCGCAAGATGCTGACGTAAAGTATCCTTACATCTGCCTCCTATCGGAAAAAGCCTGAAAGTACCGAGCGCCCGGCAAAGTTTTTTTCAATTTCAAAAAAATGTCCGTCGATGTCCATCGGGACCCAAACCGTTCGTCATGTCAGTGAAAGCAAGGTGCTTTCAAGAACAGACTGAGAGGACATCATGACGATTTGGACTTATTTGGCCGGCGGTGTCGGCGCTCTGACATTGATTGCTGCTGGAACTTTGCTGTTGCCAAGGCAGATACATGTTGAACGCCAGGCCGTGCTGGCAACGAGCCCTGCAACGATCTTGTCCCTGGCAGCTTCCAATGCCGGGTATCAGAAATTCAATCCTTATCTAACCGCCGATGCCAACCTGAAGATCACTCCCTTCGGGCCTGAAAGCGGGGTTGGGTCCGGTTTCCGGTTCAACGGCAAAGACGGGAAGGGCAGTCAAACCGTAGCAGCAGTGACTCAAGATACCGTGCGCTACAACATAGATCTGGGCGCAATGGGTAAACCAGCCCAGGAGATCTCGGCTGTGGAAGCACCGGGTGGAACGCTCGTCACATGGCGCATGGACATGGACCTTGGTTACAATCCGGTCTTTCGGGTCTTTGGGCTCTTTATGGATGGAATGGTCGGCAAGACCTTTGAACAGGGTCTCGACAACCTGGCATCTGCCGCGTGATCATCGGCTTGAAAAATTGAGGAAACAAAATGCGTTATACATTCTTGCTTTATACGGACCCGGCCGACCTTGCGCACATGACTGCTGAAGACTGGGAAGCCGAAAAGGAAGTCTACGGAGCCTATATCGGTGCCTTGCAGGAAGCTGGTGTCTTTGTGGACACCGATTGGCTGCAGCCGGTGCAGACGGCGACAACCCTTTCTCTGAAGGCGGGTGCGAAGGAAATCCAGGATGGTCCCTTTGCCGACACCAAGGAAACACTTGGCGGATATTTCGTCGTAGACGTTCCGGATCTGGATGCGGCAATGGTTTGGGCAGAAAAATGCCCGGCTGCGAAAACCGGAAAAGTCGAAATTCGAGCATCCGCGATGGGGGGCAATTGAGCGATGCTGCCCGTGCTGCCGAAATGGCGGCGCGGGCTTCTTATGGGCGTCTGCTCGCTTTTCTGTCAGCGCGCACGAGCGATATTGCCCAGGCCGAAGATGCTTTGGCGGATGCATTTGCCAAGGCGCTTGACCATTGGCCGGCCAATGGGGTGCCTGGCAATCCGGATGCATGGCTTTTGACGGTCGCGCGCAACCGTTTGACAGACGTGCAAAGGCGTAGGACGCGCTTTCCAACCGAACACGAGTTGCCCGACATGCCGGAAGAAGAAAGTTCAGATCCTGAATTTCCAGATCAACGCCTGGCTCTCATGATGGTCTGCGCACACCCTGCGATCGCTGCAGATTTGCATACGCCCTTGATGCTTCAAACAGTCCTCGGACTTGATGCCAAGCATATAGCGCGCCTCTATTTGATGTCTCCGGCCGCACTTTCAAAGCGGCTTGTACGTGCCAAGACAAAAATCCGGGATGCGGGCATTCCCTTCAAAGTTCCGGATCAGGACGTATTGCCCGAACGGAGCAATTCCGTTCTTGAAGCGATCTACGGTCTGCATGCTCATGATTGGCTCGATCCGGCAGAAACGCTGGGTGAGGAAGCGCTCTACCTTTCGGATCTTTTGTGCAAGTTGCTGCCGGATAACGCAGAGGCTCTGGGTCTTTCTGCGCTGATCGCCTTCAGCCATGCGCGCGTAAATGCCCGAATAGTCGCGGGTGTGCTTGTGCCGACGGATGAACAGGACACCAAGCTTTGGAATGACGAATTGATCAGCTACGGCAAGCGACACTTGTCGCGTGCCTATCGTTTGAAAGCGGTGGACCGGTTTCAGATAGAGGCGGCAATCGAAGCCGTTCATATAGAACGGAAACAAAGCGGTGAAACGGACTGGAAGGCGCTCAACAAGCTCTATCATGCCTATTTGACCAAAGTGCCAACGGCTGGCGGACTTGTTGCACAAGCTGCGATTACCGGCCGATTGCATGGCGCAGAAGCTGGGCTTGCGGCCATCGAGGCGATTGAGGAAAGTGTCGGTCCGGCATTCCAGCCTTTCTGGGCTGTCAAAGCCGACTTGGAAGCCAGGGCAGGCCGTAACAATGAGGCTCTTGCCTGCTATGAAAAGGCGATTTCACTGGCAACTGACCTGCCCACCATTGAATTCCTGAAACAGAGGCGGATCACGGTGCTTCCGAATTGATCATGCCAAACGATTCTAGAGAGCCTGCCTGACACGCAGGTTGAAGTCGCCGGCATCACGCGTTGCATTAGTGACGCCGCCGACGACCTTTGGAAGCTGCCGGTTACAGCGCGCCGATTTCCTTGTAGTAGCGCTCTGCGCCTGGGTGCAGCTTGATGGTGCCTTCCGCTTTTGCGGCATATTCGGGTGTCAGAGCTTTGGCCCAAGGGGCATCGGACGCGATGCTGTCGACATTCTCCCAGAAAGCCTTGGTCATGTTGTAGACCAGCTCTTCGTCAAGATCGGTGCGAACTGCAATGCTGACTCCGGTATCGTTGGATTTGACGGGGCCGTCGTTGACTTGATTTGCATAAAGGCCTGCAGGCACTTCTGTGCGGTGGCGGAACTTGCCGAGAAACTTGTCGACCGCGTCACCGCTATCATCTTCCGGTCCGATGAACCGCACTTTCTCTGTTTCCGTGAACTGTATGAACTGCTGGCAGGGGTCGATACAACCATTGACATACATGTCGATCTTGCCATCCAGAAATGCCTGAAAGCCAGTTTTCCAGTTTGCCTTGATCGCATCATAGTCTTCGCCCGCAACAAGGCCCGTGGTCGACTGGATCCAGCCTTTGGCAGCATTGTAGGCTCCGCCGCCTTGCGGCCCCAGAAACACGGTTGTTCCTTCAATATCATCGAGATACTCGATCCCGCTATCAGGGCGGACCGCAAAGTGATAAGCCCCCCAAGGAAAAGCCATGAGCTGGCTGATGTTTCCGGCAAGCTCCTCGTGGTTTTCCACGTCCTTGTACATTGCCCTCTTGTTACTGAGTAGCGAGTGAATGGTCGGAGAGCCCATCGACATGTCGAGATTGCGTTTGGCAACTTCGAGCATGTGGACAGTTGCGGCGCCGCCAGCAGCGACCTCAATCGTGACGTCATCCAAATTCTCGGTCACGATATTGGCAAAGGTAGCCATCGTGATCGCCTGGCCAAGACTCGGCGCGATGGTGGCCATCTTTAACGTGACTTCCTCCGCCCAACTGGATGAAGCAATAAGGGTTGTGGCGAGAACAGTCGCAAGACTTAGTCGGCGCATGAGGTTTCCTCCCTTGATCATGCATATTCCTTTGGTGCGTCTGAGGTTGAAAGCCGTGACAGATGAAAATGACGCGCCAGCAGTGCGATGCCGGCGACAGTTGCGAAGCCGGCTACCAAAAGACTTGGTACGAGCGTGAGCAGACCCAGTGCGGTCCTGACCAGTCTTTCGACCGGGCTGAGAGTGCCACGATCAAAGCCCGTTAATGCGGAAGCGAGCATCCACATGGCGAGCACGAAGGCGACAATGACCCATGCGAATTCGAGCCATCCAACCGTCGCGATATCGAGCATGGCGCGACTGTTCGGGAGGTCTTCTCCAAACCAGACAAAGAGGACCTGCAGCTTGTAGAGAACCGCTGGATGATAGACGAAAACAAACGGGATCAGAAATCCGGCGATGCCGATGCGGGCTGCCTCAAAACCCGTCCGCACGGGGTCTGCGCCCGCGATAGGGGCTGCAGCAAATGCAGCCAGCGCAACTGGCGGCGTTACTGTTGACATGACGGCAAAGAAAACCACGAACAGATGCAATGTGAGCGGTGGAATGCCGATCGCTTCAATGCCGGAACTGAGCGCGATCACGATGATAAAGTAGGTGGCACCGGGTGGAAGGCCCATTCCAAGCACGATGGAGCCAAGCGCAACGACCAGCAAGACAACTGGAAGCGGCCCGCTCGCCAGTTGTGTCAGCAACAGTGCAAGCCTGCCTGAAAAACCGGATACCTGAATCAACCCAACGATGAGGCCGATGGCGGTAACAATGACAACGATGGCCGCGGACATGCGCCCCGCGCTCACGAATGCCGACCAGAGACTGCCTGCAGAACGGAACGCTGGAAAGAGAACCAGTGCCGTCACAAGGGCTGCCACCAGACCGTAGAAACCTGCTTTGGGTACAGATGGCTGGACGAAAAGGAAGTAAGTCAGAACACCAAGCGGAATGATGAACACCAGACACTGGAAGAGTTCCATCCGGTTGAGCGCAGGCCGGTCTTCGGCCCTGAGTGTCTCGATCCCCTGTTTTCTGGCCTCGAAGTAGATGGTCAAAAAGGTGCCGAAATAGTAAAAAATCGCCGGCAGGATCGCCGCGACGACGATGTAGCGGTATTCGAGGCCTATTTGGCCGGCGACGAAAAATGCGACAACACCCATGACCGGTGGCATTACCTGACCACCTGTGGAGGCGGCGGCTTCCACAGCGCCGGCAAAGGCCGGCCGAAAGCCCGATTTCTTGATGACAGGGATTGTCATCACACCGGTGGAGACGACATTCGAGATTGCAGCGCCCGACAGCGTCCCGAACAGAGCGGAGCTGGCAACCGCAGCATGGGCTGCGCCTCCGACAAAGCCCCCGGTCAAACGATTGGCTATCTTAAGAAGCAGATCACCTGCGCCTGAAGCCATCATCACGGCGCCGAACACGATGTAGATGAGAACGTTTCCCGAGACGACCTGAAGCGGCTGGCCGAACATGCCCCCTGTTTGAGCCCAGAAGTTCTGCACCATTGAGCGCAGATTTTGCGCAAAGGTTGCATCGGAACCGGCAAGGATCCCGGTCCAGCCGGGCAAGTCTCCCCGTATGAAGAAATAGACGACCCAGAAGGCGCAAAACGCCACAATGAACCCGCCGAACATGCGCCATGTCAGATAGAGAGTGATCAATGTCGCGAGCGGAAACATCACATAGTCGATCGGTTGGGCGGTAGGAAGCGCGCCGCCATCGGTCGCAAAAATTTTGACAATCCATGCTGAAAAGGCTGCGATGGCCAGCAGCGTTAGAACCCAGTTCAGCCATTGCAATGCGGGTTTGCTATGAAGTGTGAGAAGTGAAATCGCAAAGGCGAACAGGATCGGGAGACCCAGTATCAGGCCGGTGGGCAACAGAAAGGCCCGTTCAAAACTTCGATACCCGCCACCAAGCCAGTGTTCGCGATAAAGCAACCGTTTGTCGCGTCTGGAGAGTTCATCAAAGCCGGGCGTGGTCATTTCAATGACCCAGCGAACAAACTCGGAGATCGGGCCCGAAGCCGCGTAAAGCAGGATCACCATCGCAAAACAGAATGCGAGCACTTCCGACAGGTGGGTCGCGACGCGACCGGAAGGATGACGACTGGTCTCTGTACTGTCGGCCTGGACTGCACTCATCTCACTCTCCCGCTTCCTTGCGTTCATCGAGATGATTTTGAAGGGCTGGACCGCGATAAGCCTCCGTCAATTCTGCCGGAACTTCGGTGCCGTCCTTGAGAAATGGGAGAATACCCTTTCGCCGGGAACGGCCACGCATAGCCTTGATGTCGTCTTCCGATTTGGTAACTCGTTGCGCAAGCCGCCGTCCCCATTGCGCCAGGTAGCCATAGAGACGGTCGATTTCCGCGGAGTGCTCGTTGTCTTTCGCAAGGTCGACAAACTCGTCAGGATCGGAGACGAGGTCAAAAAGCATCGGGCGAAAACCGCCTTCTGCATGCATGAGTTTGTAGCGGCCGTCGAACACCATGAAGAGGCGCGCGTCTCTGGGTTCGAGCTCAAGTTTCACGCATTGAGGCGTTGGCGAATAGTCAAATTCGCTGATGACAAACTCACGTGTCTGGGTCGCTTTCCCGTGCAGGAATGGTTCCAGGCTACGACCTTCGAGAATGTGGTCCGGCACGTTGCCGCCAGCCGCTTGGACAAAGGTTGGTAGCAGATCAATGGCTTCCACCAAGGCATCACATGTCGTGCCACGGGTTCCTTGAGCTTCATCGCGGGGATCATGGATGATCAGCGGCACTTTGACCGACTGTTCATGAAAGAGGTCTTTTTCGCCCAGCCAGTGATCGCCCAGATAGTCACCATGGTCGGACGTGAGGACGATCATGGTGTCCTTCAGTTGTCCACTTTCTTCCAGATAGTCGAGAAGGCGGCCCAACTGATCGTCGCACTGTTTTATCAACCCCATGTAGGCAGGGATGACTTTTTCACGAACAGGGTCCTGCTGAAAAGCTTCCGATATCTTGCCTTCCATATAGGCCGCATAGACCGGATGAGCGCCCTCACGTTCAAGCGCGTGGCGTTTTGCTTGCGGCACATGATTTTTGCCAAACATATTGTGGTAGGGAGCCGGCACGATGTATGGCCAGTGGGGTTTGATATAGCTGACATGCGCACACCAGGTTCCCTTGGCCTGTTCCATGAACGCGATTGCCTGAGAGGTCAGCCAGGGTGTTTCACTGTCTTCTTCGCGAATGTTGGCGGCCTTGTCAGCATTGTCGAACATCCATCCACTGGCGATCTGATTGTCACTGATCCCAGCGTTAGCAAAATCTGCCCATGGGTTAGGGCTCTCGTAGCCTTTGGATTTCAGATACTCGTTATAGGGTGACCGCTTTTCGTCATAGAAGCCATCCGGCCCTTGGCCCCAGAGGCCATCGTCTCGGACCCAGACATCGAAACCGCATTCTTCCTGGCGCGCTCCAATGACGCTGTCAGGGCTGAGGCCGAGACGGGACATGCCTTCCTTGTCGGCTTTCATGTGCGTTTTGCCGATGAGCCAACACTCCATCCCAAGCTTGCGCAGATGGTCGCCCATAGTCATTTCGCCGATGCGCAACGGAAACCCGTTCCATTGCGCGCCGTGCGAGGATGCATAGCGCCCGGTATAGGTGCTCATGCGGCTTGCACCGCAAATCGGCGACTGCACATAAGCGTTCGTGAACCGGACGCCCATGGCCGCAACACGATCAAAATTCGGAGTGTGCAGATGCGGATGACCGGCGCAGCTCAAGTAGTCAAAGCGCAACTGGTCATACATGACAAAGAGAATGTTCAGCGCTGTCCCTCCCAAGATCGCCAGATGGGAGAGAATAAGGCGAATTACTCATAGCTTACAAATCACCGTTTTTCTCTTTCGGTAATTTTGGTTATGAGTCAGTTCCACTCCCTGCAATGCTCAAGAACGAGGTCTGAAAAGGCAAAGGCAGCCGGTGTAAGAATTCTGTCTTTTGCGCTGGTAATGGCAATGGAGACTGTCGGCAATGTCTCCTCAATCGGCACAAGGCCGATGTCCCACTTTGCACGAAGTTCGGGAATTGGCAGACTTGGAAACGAGCACAAGAGATCGGTTCCCTCAAGCATGGAAAGGATGCTTAGAACGGAATCCGAGCGGGCAAAAGGTTCAGGCGGTCGAACGCCCCTTCTTTCAAAAATCTCGTAATAGACCGGGCGACGCTCCTTAGGTCCGATCATGATCCAGCGACCGTCTCTGAGATCCAGTGGGTCTGTTACGCTCAAGTACCGTGATTGACTGCCGGTAAGGATTGAAACCGGTGTTGAGAACAATTGCGTTGCCTGAAGCCCTGGAAGGTCGCTGGGAGATGGTGAAGGTCCCAGAACAAAATCGGCTTCCCCGCGCCGCAGGGGAGAAAAGGCTGCGGGGGCGTGACCGCCGGTGATACCTATTTTTACATTTGGAAACCGGTGTTGAAAGCGACGCAGGACGGCTGGAACAACCTTCAGCGCAACAAGCGGCGATACGATGATATCGATCGTTCCGACATAGTCCCCCTGGATCTGGGCGACCTCTTCGCGAAGTTTCTTGATATCGCCGAAGATCTTCCGGCAACGATCGACGATAAGTTGTCCCTCACGCGTGGGCACGACACCATAGGAGGCCCGAAAGAAGATGGGCGTTCCAAGCTCTGTTTCGGCGGCTTTCAATGCCTTGGTAATTGCCGGCTGGGTCTTGTTCATGCGGGCAGCAGCTGCTCCCAGGCTGCCAAGCTCGGCGATCGTGACGATCAACTCCACATGCTGGGGTTTCAACAAGCTCTCCACTGATCAATCACATCAATTGCTGACAATAGGAGATCGCAATCGCCAAAGCAAAAGGGCGAGCCAATGGCTCGCCCTCAAGTCTTGGATCGTCTGGAAGGACTGGCTTAGAAGCCCATGCCGCCCATGCCGCCCATGTCGCCACCCGGCATTGCCGGTGCTGCTTCTTTCTTCGGCAGCTCAGCAACCATGGCTTCGGTTGTGATGAGCAGGCCGGCGACGGAAGCTGCGTCCTGCAGAGCAGTACGGACAACTTTGGTCGGGTCGATGATGCCGGCTTCGATCATGTTGACGAATTGTTCGGTCTGAGCGTTGAAGCCGAATGTGTCATCGCCATTTTCCTGGATCTTGCCAACAACGATGGAGCCTTCGACACCAGCGTTTTCAACGATCTGACGAAGCGGAGCTTCCAGAGCGCGCAGAACGATCTTGATGCCGGCTTCGATGTCGGAATTGTCGGAAGAAAGAGCTTCGACAGCTTTCTTGGCGCGCAGCAGAGCGGTACCGCCACCTGGGACGATGCCTTCTTCAACAGCAGCACGCGTCGCGTTCAGAGCATCGTCAACGCGGTCTTTTTTCTCTTTCACTTCGATTTCGGTTGCACCGCCAACGCGGATAACTGCAACACCGCCAGCAAGCTTGGCCAGGCGCTCCTGGAGCTTTTCACGGTCGTAATCGGAAGTGGTTTCCTCGATCTGTGCCTTGATCTGACCAACGCGGCCGTCAATGTCTTCCTTGGAACCGGCACCGTCAACGATGGTGGTGGTTTCCTTGGTGATGGCAACTTTCTCGGCTGTGCCGAGCATGTCGAGGGAGACGTTCTCCAGCTTGATGCCGAGATCTTCGGAGATCACGGTGCCGCCGGTGAGGATCGCGATGTCTTCCAGCATGGCCTTACGGCGGTCGCCGAAGCCCGGAGCCTTGACAGCAGCGATTTTCAGGCCGCCACGCAGTTTGTTGACAACGAGGGTTGCCAGCGCTTCGCCTTCAACATCTTCAGCAATGATGATGAGCGGACGGGAAGACTGAACAACAGCTTCCAGGATCGGCAGCATGGCCTGCAGGTTGGAGAGTTTTTTCTCGTGCAGCAGGATGTAAGGCTTCTCCAGGTCAGCCAGCATTTTGTCAGCGTTGGTGACGAAGTAAGGAGACAGGTAGCCACGGTCGAACTGCATGCCTTCAACGACTTCGAGCTCGGTTTCCAGAGACTTGGCTTCCTCGACGGTGATAACACCTTCGTTGCCGACTTTCTGCATGGCTTCGGCAATGTCCTGACCGACCTGCTCGTCGCCATTGGCGGAAATGGTGCCGACCTGTGCAACTTCTTCAGAAGTCGTGATGGTCTTGGAAGAAGCTTCCAGAGACTTGACAGCTTCAGCAGCAGCAAGATCGACGCCGCGCTTCAGATCCATCGGATTCATGCCGGCAGCAACTGCTTTTGCGCCTTCCTTGACGATGGCTTGAGCCAGAACCGTCGCGGTTGTTGTGCCGTCACCAGCGATGTCGTTGGTTTTGGAAGCAACTTCACGCACCATCTGTGCGCCCATGTTTTCGAACTTGTCTTCCAGTTCGATTTCCTTGGCAACGGAAACACCGTCTTTGGTGATACGCGGAGCGCCGAAGGCTTTGTCGAGAACAACGTTACGGCCTTTCGGGCCGAGGGTTACCTTTACAGCGTTTGCCAGGGTGTCCACGCCTTTGAGCATGCGCTCACGGGCGTCGGAGGAGAATTTTACTTCTTTAGCAGACATGTAGTCGTCTCACTTAAATTGGAATGATGATGAGATCAAAAAGCGGTTCGCTGACTTAAGCGATCACGCCCATGATGTCGGATTCCTTCATGATCAGGAGGTCTTCACCGTCGATTTTAACTTCGGTGCCGGACCACTTGCCGAACAGGACGCGGTCGCCTGCCTTGACGTCGAGAGCTACGATCTCGCCATTGTCTTTGCGAGCACCATTACCGACGGCGATGATCTCGCCTTCCTGCGGTTTCTCTTTTGCGGTGTCCGGAATGATAATGCCGCCAGCGGTTTTCTCTTCAGAGTCTACGCGGCGAACAACGACACGGTCGTGCAGTGGACGAAATGCCATAAGACTAGTTTCCTCTCATGAGCGCGCCCCACGCAATTGGCAGCGCGCGAGACATGATTTCTAGGTTGATTTCGCATGAAGGGCCTTCCCTTCATGAGGCTACTAGCACTCCTCAAAGGCGAGTGCTAACGCGCCCACGATTTATGTACCGAAGGCCGTCTTGTCAATGCTTTGTGATGATAAATTGTACGCTTTTGGGTGCCAGGCCACCCTTGCGGACAAGGGTTCGTCAGGGCGAAGGCCTTTAGCGCCTCAAAAAGCTAGCCGAACGTTGTTCTTTGGCCCGCAGGTTTCAGTGGTCAATTGGCCTCGACAACCGTGAAAGGCAGGTTAAAGGCAGCCTTCTTTCCACCGAATGTGTCGCTGAAGCTCGTTTCGAGCTGATAATCGCCTGCCGGCAATCCACTGAACTGGAAACTCAACCCGGCAGAGAGCTCCCGTTTCTTGGATCTGCTGGTCCCGGTAAATGAGGCGAAATTGCTTTGTTCGGCAAGCACCTGTCCGGACAGGTTCAAAAGACGGTAGCTGGCAGTGAGTTCATAGGTGTACCCATCCGCAGTTTCCTGAAAGCCATATCCGACAGGTTCCGCATAAACATTGATGGTATCCCCATCGGCAAATTTCGCTTCGCTAAGCGGCGTATATTTGCCATAGCCTGTGCTTGCATCCTGGGAAAAGCTCACGATGGTGAAGGCAAGTTCCGAACTGTCCCAGGCTGTATCAAAAGCGGTTAGAGCCTGGAGAAAAGACTGCGAAGGTTTGGCCACTTGCTCTGATTGAGCCTGCGCAGCCAATGTGCCGGCCAGTGTTCCGGTCGCAATCAGGATTGCAGCCGCAAGCCGTCCGGTTGCACGTCTACCTGCCAGTGTTTTCATAAGTACCCACACGCCCTTTAATCTTGTCTGTTCTCAGGGTTGTGGCCGATATAGACCGACTTTCCCTGATAGACAAGAAAATGTGTGCAATGCGGTAAATGTAGACGGTTAAAGACTGCGCGCCGTCCAGGACTGGCGTTTGCGGTAGATAGTTGAAGGGCTGATCTCGAGGGCGGCTGCGGCCATTGCGATGTTGCCGTCAAAGGCGTCCAGAGCATCTTCGATGATCCGCCGCTCCTGAGCCCAAAGCGGCTCGATTGCGCCGAAAGGCCGGCTCGGAACCGGCACGCGAGCTCTTTCCCTGGACAGATCAATAATGGCGTTCGGGCGGCTGCTTTGGTCGCGGATCACTATCGGAAGCATATCGAACGTGACCGCTACTCCGTCGTTCATCACGACAATCTGCCGAATGGTGTTTTCCAGCTGACGAACATTGCCCGGCCAGGCATAGGCGATGATGCGTGCTTCCGCATCTGCGTCGAACCCTTTGAAGGATCGCCGCTCTTCACCCGAATACCGGTCAAGAAAGGCAGCAGCCAATGGCAGGATGTCGTCTCGTCTCTCGCGCAAAGGGGGCAAATGGATCGGCAGCACGTGAAGTCTGTAGTAGAGGTCTTCGCGGAACCGGCCAGCTGAAATTTCGGCAACGGGATCGCGATTGGTGGCGCAGATGATCCGCGCATCGACCTTTCGCGTCTGGGTGTCGCCCAGTCTCTGGAATGTGCCCGTTTGCAGGAACCGGAGCAATTTGCTTTGCAAGAGCAGATCCATCTCGCCGATTTCATCGAGAAACAGGGTTCCGCCGTCTGCCTGTTCCGCCGCGCCGGCCCGATTGTCGGTGGCGCCGGTGAACGCCCCACGCATATAGCCGAAGATTTCGCTCTCGATGAGATCACGTGGGATCGCTGCGCAATTGAGGGTCACGAACCGGTTTGACTTGCGCTCGGAAAGATCGTGGACAGCGTTGGCGCAAAGTTCTTTGCCGGTACCGGACTCACCGGTGATGAACACTGGCGCTTGAGAAGGGGCCATTCGGCTGATCTGTTCGTGTACATCCCGCATTTTAGCAGAAGCACCGATCAGCCGCGAATGGCCGGTAACTTCAATGTCTTGTATGTTAACCCGTTCAACTGGGACAGGTCTTTCAATAACGGCGGGAGCCGGCATCGGCTCGATCGGAGCCGGTGCGCTCTTGATGGCCGGACGGCGTTGTTCCAGTTGGAAGGAGACCTTCGACGCCAGTGCGTCAAGCGAGAAGGGCTTTGTCAGAAAGTCATGAGCGCCCGCGCGCATAGCGCTGACAGCGCGCGACACAGACCCTTTTGCCGAGACAGCCATTATCACCGATTTTGGGCAGCGAACGGCATAAGCCTCAAGAGCTTCGTCACCGCCAATTGTCTCAAGGTCAATAATCAGGATGTCAGTTGATTTGTCTGCGAGATCCTGAAGGCAGGAGGCAGAATCCGTATAAAGGATAGGATCGGAGCAGGCATGAGCCAGTTTGGCACAGACCGCTGCCGTGCGTGCAGCTTCCGAAGCTGATGCGTCCAGGACACGTACAATTACAGGCAACTCAGTGCCCTCGTTACTCCCCATTGCTGGGCAACTCCCATCGCTCGATCCGGCACTTTCGAATATCGAAAGATTCGTCAACCTGATAATTCTCCGAACAGGGTAAACAAAGCGTTGTCAGATGACGCATTTTGCAGTTTCACGGCGAAATGGGTCATTTCAGGAGCAAACAGACGGATTGAACGGCAGCGAATGCGCAGGAAAACGCGACGTCAGAGGGTTGCAGCCAGAACACCGACCAAAAAGCAGGCAATGCCGATCACCATCACCATGTGGAAGGGAACCTGACTACGAAGGAGCTGTCGGTAAGAGATTTCCAACTCGCGCCAGACTCCCGGCTGGTCCTCAGACGGATCCGCTTTTGTGCCGGAGACAGGTTCACCCTGTTCCTGAAGTCTTGTCAGTGTTTCAAGGGACTTTGACGTATCAGTGGCCAGACTGTCGAACTGAATAGTGAGTGTGTGAACTCTTTCCGGTCCTGATGTGTTCTTGTCAGCCGGTTCAAAAAAATGCGGTGTGTAGCTGCCCTTTGGGATAGCAATCCGCACCGGGTCGTTTGAGCCGGAACCTTCATAGTATTTTTCGAGGCGGCGTCGCAATCTGGCGGCTTCGACGCGCACAATCGGGTCGGTCACCGGATTGAAGTCTTCGGGCCGACCAAGTGCTTCGACCGCAATTGTATAGCCTTTGATTTTTTCCCGCTGGTCGTTGAGCGTGGCGCGGACCACAAAGCCAAGAAAGGATCTTAGCTGCGGTGCGGATTGAAATTCAGGGCTCTTGAGTGCTTTGACGAGTGCCTTTTCAATCTGATCGTCAGAATGACATCCCGGACCGCTTGCTTCGTTACGCAAAGCCGATTGCTGGCTGCGCTGCGGTGGGCGATCTGCTTCTTTGGCCGCAATAGCGCCGGGGCCTCTGTCTGGAGCTCGAACGGCATGCGGCAAAGGACGCCTGGATGTTTGCCCGGAAGCACGCATGCCAGCCCTCTCTTCAAATGCACTCTATCAAACGCCGCGACACCAATTGTTTACCCAAGTTAACTCTAACGGAAGCCTGGAGAAATGGAAAGACCAAAGGCACTCTATGGGATGGGTCGCAGTTCTTTGCACGGTTAAGTGGTTTTCGCCGGTTTAGGGTGGCTGGCATCAAATTGCCTGCCGATTTTGAATTCCCGCAGCGCATAGTCGGGGACAAGTTACGGATTCTACGTCAGAAAGCGGGTTGCGGATTCGGTGTCGGCTCTTTCTTAAGGCATGATTAACAAGTAACTCTTGATTCGGATCGGAACATTCGTACGCCATGGGTCGGACAGGGACCATATTTGTTGCAGTATGCATGGCCGTGATCGCATTGTCCTCGGCGACCGTGCTGATCTTCCAGTTTGGCAGGCCGTTCGGGGAGGCTGTGTCTCTTTCTCTTGCGCTGATGTGCACGATGATCCTGATTCATCTTCTGATCGGGCGCGCCCGCGATCGCGGTGCTGTTAGCGAGGCCGTTGATCGCCTGGAAGAACGCATGTCCGATATCGATGAGGATGTGGGCAATCTGGAGGGCCGTCTGACCGGAATGGAACAGACGGTGCCGCGCCGCACACGCGCTGAGATCGATCCACTGTTCGCGGAGGTTGAAGTTCTTGGAACCCTCGTGAAGCAGATGGCTGAAGCGATGGCCGATCTGGAGACCAGGGTAGAGGATCAACAATCCTTGGCACCGCCGCCCTCCATGCAGCAGTTGCCGCGCTATCCTCAGTCCCAGCCGGCACCGCGCGGCTTTGGCGGTGATGTTCCGCCTCCTTATCAAATGTCCCCGGGTCAACCTCCAGTGCAGCAGCCTGGTGCGCATGCACCCGGACTTGAGCAAACGGGACCAGCAGCGCCTGCGCATACCTATGCGCCCATGCACGGCGAAACAGCGGACCTTGACCGGAACTATGGTGTTCAGGCACCGAATGCCGGTGATGTGCCCTCACATCTTGGGCACCCGCAAGCGCGACCGGATGACGGTTACGCATCCGAAGCCGATCTCCCAGGTGAAGCAGGCGGATTGCCACAGGAACAACCTGCCTATCAGCCGAACATGGCGATGCGGGAGTTAATCGCCTCCGCATTGAACGCAAACCGCGTGGAACTGCATTTGCAGCCAATCGTGTCGCTGCCGCAGCGCCAGGTAAAGTTCTATGAGGCTTTCACCCGTCTTCGCGATGTGGATGGCAACACAATAGAAGCAGCGGTATTCCTGCCGGAGGCCGTACAGTCCGGTCAAATCGCGCGCATCGACAATCTGCTGCTCTTCCGCTCGGTCCAGGTCATTCGACGCCTGATCTCACGCAACAGGAACGCGATCCTCTTCTGCAACATCTCGTCGCTGTCGCTTGTCGACGAAACATTCTTTCCAGGCTTCCTCGAGTTTGTGAAAGCTAATCAGGACCTTGCAGATGTCCTGGTGTTCGAATTCGCGCAGCCGGATGTCGCTGTCATGGGGCCGCGTGAACTGGAGAGCCTGAGTGCACTCTTTGAAACCGGCTTCCGTTTTTCCATCGACCGGATCTCCGATATGAAGATGGATTTCAATTCACTGGCAGGGCGCGGGTTCAAGTATGGCAAGCTGAATGCGGATTATTTGATCGGGCGGCGTGAAGCAATCCACGGTCACATACATCCATCCGATTTTGGAGACTTGCTGCATCGCTACGGTATGCAGTTGATTACCGACCACGTTGAAACGGAGAACCAGGTTCTGGAGCTTCTCGATTTCGACGTCAAACTGGCTCAGGGAAATCTGTTCTCGCCGCCTCGTCCCGTACGTGCCGAGGTTCTTCAAGGAGCGCCCGCGCCAGGTCCGAGAAGATCGGCAGCGGGCTGAACCCGCTGCCAATAGTCATTTTTCTCAGCCCTGTTTCGGACCAACAGTAACAACGGTTGGTGCTTGTTCTGCAAGCAGCCGTTTTGCCACCCTGCGAACATCTTCAAGAGTGACCGCATCAATTTCGCTGTTTCGGCGATCGAAGTAGTCAATGCCCAGTTCCGCGTTCTGCAGAGCGACCAACTGCCGTGCGATCTTCCCGGAACTGTCGAAACGCAAGGCATAGGAACCTGTAATGAACTGCTTCGCGCGGCGAAGTTCGTCGTCTGTCGGCCCCTCGTCTGCCATGCGGCGGAATTGATCAAGCATGACGCTCACTGTCTCACCGGCCCGTTCTGCCTTGGTAGCAGCTGAGCCGATCAGCAAGCCGGTATGGCGATAGGGCGACAGGGACGTGTTAGCACCATAGGAAAGGCCACGCTTCTCACGCACTTCCTGATACATCCAGGAGGTGAACGAGCCTCCGCCCAAAATGTGGTTCATGACATAGGCAGCCTGATAGTCCGGATCGTCCCGTTTTAGGCCGGGCAGGGCGACCAGAATGGTCGTTTGAGGGACGGCCAGTTCTTCAGCGATCTCATCGCCTGCTGTCGGTGTCAGTTCTGCAACCGCCTTCAGGTCGCCGCTCTCCGGCAGACCGGCAAAGACCTTGTCCAGCAACGGCTCCAGCGTTTTGGCATCAATTGCACCGACGACACCGATTGTCAGACCCTGCTTTGCCAAAAGCCTCCCGTGTTGCGCATTCAGATCATCCGCGGTCAGGGCACCGATGGTAACCGCAGTGCCGAGCGTTGGCCGGGCATAGGTATGGTCGCCAAACATGGCTGCAGCAAGAGATCTGCCGGCAATTGCGTTCGGATCGGTTTCGCTTCGCCGCGCCCGTGTTTCCAGCCGGGTCTTCATCCGTTCGATTGGCGCTTCGTCAAAACGCGGCGTGTTGACGGCCAGCGCAAGGAGATCGCCCGCTTCAGGAAGTGTTGAGGTCAGAGTTCTGAGGCTCCCGTAAAACCGGTCTTTGCCCGTACTGAAGCCTATGCTGATGGCAAGTTCCTCAAGCTTCGCCTGAAACTCTTCCGAAGAAAGGTCGCCAGCGCCTTCGTCCAGGGTTGCGGCCAGAAGCCGGGTCAGACCTTCCTTGCCAGCCGGGTCTTGCGACGAACCGCCGTCAAAGGAAAAGTTTACGGCAATGATCGGGACTGTGTGATCTTCAACCAGCCAGGCCTCGATGCCTTGAGGGCTGGTCACCCGTTGAATCTCGACGGCTTCTGCAAGCCGGACCAAGGCAAAAAGTGTCACGAACGCAAACGCGATGGTGGGCAATACGCCCTTTGAGAATGTGTTCTGCATCATGGTCAGGACTTGTCCTTGAGTTGTTGGTCATCGCCGAGGGCGGCTGCGGGTTCTGTTGGGGTTTCGATGCGCAGCTCTCCAACAACCGGCATGCCTTTCAGATACGTGCGTGCAACGTCAAGCACATCGTCAATGGTGACGGCCCTGACTTGCGATGGCCATGTCTGGACGTCTTCAATAGTCAGTCCGGTGGTCAGCGCACTGCCGAAGAGACGAGCCAGCCCGGATTGACTGTCCTGCGCATAGATCGCGCTCGCAATCATACTGTTTTTAGCGCGAGCAATCTCTTCTTCGGTAACGCCACCAGACAGCAGCTTTTGCAGTTCCAATGCAATCAGCTCTTCCATTTCCTCCAGCGTATGGCCGGGGCGGGGGGAGGCGTAAAAGCCGAAGCGACCGTCATCCAGCGCACCGCTTTGATAATACGCACCTGCACTGATGGCGACTTCCTGGTCCAGAACCAGTGACTTGTACAATCGGCTGGACGGGCCCTGGCCAAGAACGTATGCGAGAATGTCCAAAGCTTCCGGTATGCGGCCTTCACCCGTCGACTGGCTTGGCACGACCCACGTCTGGGAAATTGATTCCTGGCGCACACGTGGATCTGAGACGGCAATCCGGCGTTCTCCGGACAGCGGTGGTTCCTTGGGACGTAGGCGTTCTCCAGGCTCCGCGCGTCTTGCAATCTTGCCATAGGTCTCGTCGGCAAGCTTGCGGACATCTTCAACGGTAATATCACCGGCGATCACGACAACGGCGTTGTTGGGTGTGTAGAAACGATCGTAGAAAGCGATGGCAGCCTCTTTGTTCAGGGCTTCAATCTCGCTCTGCCAACCGATGACAGGTGATCCATATGGGTGGTTGACGAAGGTTATTGCATTCAGGGCTTCGCGAAGGCGTGACCCGGGTTCGCTGTCGACGCGCTGGCGTCTTTCTTCCAGCACCACCTTGCGCTCAGGGGTCACCACCTCATCCGACAGCACCAGATTTTCCATCCTGTCTGCTTCAAGAGCCATCATCAGTGGAAGATGCTCTTTGGCGACCCTTTGAAAATAGGCGGTGTAGTCCGCGCTGGTGAAGGCGTTTTCCTGTCCGCCACGTTCCGCGATCATTTTTGAGAAAACGCCGTCAGGGTTGTCTTTCGTGCCTTTGAACATGAGATGTTCAAGGAAATGGGCAACACCGGATTGTCCCTCCGGTTCATCTGCCGATCCGACCTTGTACCAGATCATGTGGGTAACGACCGGTGCACGCCGGTCCGGTATGACAACAACCTGGAGACCATTCTCCAATGTGAAGCTTTCCAGATTGGGCGCAATCACCATGCTTTCAACCGTGCTGGGATTTGCGTTCGCACCGGGAGCCGGCAGAACGGCAGCTGTACCGAGCAACATTGCTGGCAAGAGCAGCGATTTGAGTGATCGTATTAGGCGAAGAGTAAAAAAATCCGGACGCTGAATCTCGATGGGGTTCACGTGCAACTCCGTGTTTTTTAGGGCCTTCAGACGCAAAAAGACCTTCGGACGTCTCCATCCATATAGGAAGGAGGTCCCGAAGGTCCCGTTACTTTTTCGTCATCAAGCCCTTACGGCTGCATGAACTGTGGGTACTTAACCGTAACGTGTTCTAGTTACAGTAACTTGAGTCCCCTTCCAGACACCGGGGATCAATCGGCGCGGAATCGTACTTGTCGAAGTTGGTTGGTTTACGCTTGTTCTTCTGCACGACATCCGGCATCGGGGCGTCAGGAGAAGGCGTTGAGTAATCTGTCGGCGGCTCGGTCAGGTAACGACGGGTTGCAAGCCCATTCTTGTCGAGGCCAGCCTGCTGTGCCTTGAGCTTTTGCAGGCGCTCCCATTCGTCACGCTGTTCCTGACGGGTAAGCTTCTCGCCTTCCGTAATCTCGTTTTCGCGTCGTTCGGCAGCAAGATCGCGGTTCTGGCCGGTAACGCCTGTGACGGTAAAACCGCGCATCTGTTCCGGGGTCAGAGGTTCGCGCTGCATACGGCTTGAGCCCGCGTAGAGGTCCTTCAGTTCCTTGAGCTGCTCATTATCTTGTTGCTTGGGCCAGTTTGCATCGTTCACACCGGCGACGTTGGTTTCCGGTTCAGGAAGCTTGGCCGGCTCGGATGGCATCGCCAGCGGCGCCCGTGGCTTGTAGTCGATCGGTTTTTCGTTCGGATCGACAGCACCAAGGCCCTTCATGACCGAATTTACCAGAGCCACGTCCGGAGCCTGGGTTGTACCGTCAGCTGCCTGACATGCCGCCAGTCCGGCAAGCAGCACCAGAACAGAAGACTTCTTCGCCAATCCAAAAATGGTCCGCACCACAGCAGACTCCCCGAATTTCTCGTCTCAATGAATCGGCAGCGTCCTGCCGAGATTGCGTCCGTCCTGCCTTAAACCGCTATTTTGCGGCTGAATTAGGACCATTTCGAAAACTGTCATACAGGAGACCGACGACGCCCGCAACGATCCACACGTCTGCCATGTTGAAGACGTACCAGGAAAAGGTGCCGACATGAAAGTGAACGAAGTCGACAACCGCACCGTAGGTGAGCCTGTCGATGCCGTTTCCAACGGCACCGCCGATGACCAGTGCCAGAGCAAGGGCCACCAGTTTGGTGTCGCATCTTGTCGACCAGATCCACAATCCGATTGAGACCACGACCGTCAGCCCTGCGAGCAGCCAGCGTCCGAGATCGCTGTTTTGCTGAAAAAGGCCATATGAGATGCCTCTGTTCCAGACAAGAACGATATCCAGGAACGGAAGTGCCTGCACCGGGCCATTCGCCGCAATGTCGAAGCCATGTACGAGCCAGATTTTGGTGCCTTGATCGACAAGCACACAGATGAGCACAACAATCAGGACGAACGAACTGAAGCGGCCCCAGAAGAGAGGCCGCTTGCTGGTATTGACAGACGTGTTGTCCAGTTCGCTCATCTCAAGTCCGGCACGTTGACGTTTCAGGCATCTGCGTGGGCGGCATCCCACTCACGCAAAGCAGCCGCATCCCGCAAAGTGACGTCCGGATAATCGGCATCGGAACCAACTTCCGGAAGGATTTTCCACGACCTTGCGCATTTGGTGCCTTCCGCAAGCGCCGGAACAACCGCGACGCCTTTGGTATCGTCAAGTGTGAACGCGCCTGAAGGAGCAGCCGTATCTGTCAATGTCAGCTGACTGGTGATGGCAATATCGGCCATGTCCTTGCCTGCAAGTGCCGCCATCAGATCCGCATCCGTAACATGAACCACCGGATGCGCTTCCAGGGACGAGCCTATGCGTTTTTCGCGGCGCTCGATTTCCAGTGCACCTGTCACCACACGGCGGACCGTCTTGATCTTGGCCCACTTGGCTGCAAGCGCTTCGTCTTTCCACTCCCCGGGCACTTTCGGAAACTGTTCCAGGTGGACACTTGCGTCGTCACCATAGCGGGACACCCAGGTCTCATCCATGGTGAACGGCAACATGGGTGCCATCCAGGTAACGAGACAGTTGAACAGTTTGTCGATCACAAAGAGCGATGCCTTGCGACGGGTGGAAGAGGCCGCGTCGCAATAAAGCGCATCCTTACGGATGTCGAAATAAAAGGCAGAAAGTTCCACTGTCATGAAAGTGAACAACTGGTGGAAGATCTTTTTGTAATCGAATTCCCAATAAGCCTCGCGAACCATCTCATCCAGTTCGACAAGTCTGTGCAGCATCAGCCTTTCAAGCTCGGGCATGTCCGCAAGTGAAACGTCTTCACCTTTTGCATGGGCCAACGAGCCCAGCATCCAGCGCAACGTGTTGCGCAGTTTGCGATAGCTGTCGACATTGGTCTTGATGATCTCGTTGCCAAGGCGCTGATCTTCCCAATAGTCGGTGGAAGCGACCCACAGGCGCAGGATATCCGCCCCGTACTGCTTGATGATATCTTGCGGGAACACCTGGTTGCCAAGAGATTTGGACATCTTGCGTCCATCCTCGGCCATGGTGAAGCCATGTGTCAGAACCGCGTCATAGGGTGCACGCCCCCGCGTTCCGCAGCTTTCAAGAAGTGAGGAGTGGAACCACCCGCGGTGCTGGTCGGACCCTTCAAGATAAAGCACGTAGTCATTGCCGCCGTCGACTTTCCGCTTCGGTGCAAGGTCTGCCCGGTCTTCAAGAACGAAAGCATGTGTCGATCCGGAATCGAACCAGACATCCAGAATGTCGGTCACCATGTCCCAATCGTCGGCCTTGAAGTCGTTGCCAAGGAACCGTTCCTTGGCCCCTTCTTCAAACCAAGCATCAGCGCCTTCAGACTTGAAAGCCTCGAAGATGCGCTTGTTGACGGCTTCGTCCTTCAGGATCTCGGCAGTCTCCTTGTGGATGAATACCGTGATGGGAACTCCCCAGGCACGTTGACGCGACAGGACCCAGTCCGGGCGGTTCTCGATCATCGACCGCAGACGGTTCTGACCTGCGCCTGGCACAAAGCGGGTCTCATCGATTGCGGTGAGTGCACGCGTACGCAATGTGTCGCGTTCACCATTCAATGCCTTGTCCATATAGACAAACCATTGCGGGGTGTTGCGGAAGATTACCGGTTTCTTGGAGCGCCAGGAATGCGGGTAGGAGTGATTGAGCCGTCCCAGGCCGATCAGATTTCCCGCATCCTTCAGTTTTTCGATTACTGCCCTGTTGGCTTTACCCTTTTCACCCTTGTGAGTGATCACTTCGCAGCCATCGAAGCCCGGGGCATCCTTGGTATAAAACCCGTCATCTGCAACCGTGAAAGGGATCGTGGTGCTGATACCGCGTGCTTCCAGTTCGGCACGCTTTTCCATCCAGATTTCAAAGTCATCCGCACCGTGACCCGGCGCAGTGTGAACGAAGCCAGTGCCGGCATCATCAGTCACGTGATCGCCATCAAGCAGCGGCACATCGAATTCATAGCCGCCAAGGTCCAACTCCGCCAGCGGATGGGCGCAAGTCAGCGTTGCCAGTTCATCCGCGGTTACTTCACGCAAGCGCTCAAAATCGGTGATCCGCGCGTTCTTGAAAACGTCATCGGCAAGTGCGTCCGCCAGGATCAGCAGATCGCCCTTCTGGACCCAGTTGTCGTCCGGCAATCCATCCTGAGTAACCTTGTAAAGGCTATAGGCGATGCGTGATGAATAGCAGATTGCCCGGTTTCCTGGGATGGTCCACGGAGTGGTGGTCCAGATCACAACAGACGCATCGAGCAACTGTTCAACGGCCGCCTGATCGCTTCCTCCGGCAGTCACGATCGGAAACTTCACCCAGATCATATCTGACTTGTGGTCGTGGTATTCGATTTCAGCCTCCGCGAGGGCAGTTTTCTCGACGACAGACCACATGACGGGCTTGGAACCGCGATAAAGCTGACCGGATGTCGCGAACTTCATAAGCTCCTGCGCGATCACGGCTTCGCTTTCAAAACGCATGGTCAGATAGGGATTATCCCAGTCGCCTTCGATACCGAGGCGTTTGAATTCCTTTTTCTGGACATCAATCCAGTGCTCAGCGAATTCGCGGCATTCCCTGCGAAATTCGTTGATCGGCACTTCGTCCTTGTTCTTGCCTTTGGCACGGTACTGCTCTTCGATTTTCCATTCGATGGGCAGGCCGTGGCAGTCCCAACCGGGCACATAGTTGCTTTCATAGCCCAGCATCTGCATCGAGCGGGTCACGATGTCTTTGAGCGTCTTGTTCAGTGCATGACCGATATGGATGTGACCATTGGCATAGGGAGGGCCGTCATGCAGGATGAATTTGTCCCGTGTCTTTCCCTGCTCACGCAGTTTCTTGTAGACGTCGAGCTTCTCCCAACGGGCCAGGATTTCCGGCTCTTTCTTGGGAAGGCCTGCTCGCATCGGAAATTCGGTCTTGGGAAGGTTGAGCGTTTCTGAATAGTCGCGTTTATCTGTCTCGGTCATCGTAAGGTCGATCCGGTCGTTCGGGCACCAGCCCGCAGTCATGTGTCAGGAAGATTGCAGGTCCAATGCGGCGCTGCAACTTGAAACAGGAAGAACCCGGTCCCTGGCGCCGCGCGGTCGCGTCAGCCGAGGGCCGGGCAGGTAATTCGCGCAATCGCGTTCATCAGTGCGCCATGAATTATGTAAGCCTGAGTGTGCATGGAGTGGGACATAGCAGTACTTTGGCTGCGAATAAAGACAGATTGGGAAATGTCCCTGCAAATTGCACATTGAGGCAATTCATTCTTCGCCAAGTAACCGAATATAGACGTCTTTCGGCCATTGTGCCGGCCAACATGAACAAACGACAGGTTTTGGACACGGTAAGGTCATGACGGCTCAGACTGAGATCAACAGCGAATTGGCTGCTGCCGACCCGCAGAACCCGGGACTTTGGCACCGCGGCGCCACGCGCGGCGACTGGCTGACCTGGGACCGGATTGGCTTTGCCTGCCTGTGTTCTGCCATCGGCTATTCACTGGCTCTTGCCTGGATGCTTTTGCTTCCGAACAGTTTCGGCTCCGCCAACGGCACCTTGCTGATGGACTACCTGAGTTTCTGGCTCGCGGGCAAGCAGGTGCTCTCTGGTACACCGGAGCTTGTTTATCTGCCGAAAGAGTTCGCAGCCTTGCAGGAATCCTACACCGGTTCCGACACGGTTTTCGGCTTCTTCTATCCGCCGACATTCCAGTTGTTACAGAGCCCGTTCGCCTTATTGCCTTATAAGGTTGCTTTTGCTGCCTTCGTCGGATTGACCACCGGATTGCTGTTTCTCGCGTGCCGCATGATCACAGGGAAATGGCTGCTTGCTGCCTGTCTCATTCTGGTTCCTGCCTGTGCCAACAATGCGTTTCACGGGCAAAATGCAGCTTTGACAGCTGCGCTCTATGCCTTCTTTTTGATTGGCATCGAGAGGGGCAAATTTGTTTGGGCCGGAGTGGCGCTTGGTCTTTTGACGATCAAGCCACAGCTCGGAATTCTGGCGCCCGTTGCACTGATTGCCAGCTTGAACTGGCGATCCTTTGTCAGCGCTTCCGTAACGACATTGGGCTTGGCCGGTCTGAGTGTTGCAATCGTCGGCATAGGCGTTTGGGTGGTTTTCTGGCAACAGGCCCCGGTTGCTGCGGCAATGATGGAACTGGGCGGCGTCGAGTGGGGCAAAATGGTCTCAACTTATGGCAGCGCCCGGCAACTCGGTTTGGGGCACATGGGCGCCATGTCAGTGCAAGCAGTTGTGGGACTTGGTGTCTTGGCCTGTGTTTGGCATGCGTGGCGCAAGTCCGAGGACATGACCGTTCGCGCTTCGGTTCTCGTCGGTGGAGCACTTTTGGTAACGCCCTTCGCGCTCTCCTATGACTTTACGTTGCTGGTTGTTCCCTGCGCCTTCCTGATCCGGGACGGTTTGAAGTCCGGATTTTTGCCATACGAAAAAGTTTTGCTGGCTGGTGTCATTGCTCTTTCAGCGTCCACAAGCCCTTTGGCGCTTTATGTTGGTTTGCCGGTTGCACCGCTGTTGCCCTTGATTGTGCTTTGGCTCGGTATGCGTCGTCTCGGCAATGATCTTGAAACCCGCGATGTGCCGACAGACATCTCAAAGGTGCCCGCAACTGTCGCCTGATCGTCGCATCCAACAGTAGGTAACGTTACTACGGCCTTCAGTGACAACTGCTCGCAGGTGCAAAGTGCACGCGCGGGCTTTGTCAGGGCGCAAGATCCAGCAATTTCATGTCGATATCAGACAACGGTTGCATGGAGGCCAGCGCAGCGCGCGCCTCTTCGCTGTCTGTGTCCATCTGGGTGACGAGCGCCTCTACGCTATCGAACTTTTCTTCCCCCCGAAGGTAAGCAACAAGATGCACGCGCAGGGTTGCGTCATATAAGTCTCCGTTGAAATCAAACAAATGCACTTCAAAGAGAGTTGCGCCGTTGTCGAATGTCGGTCGGCGTCCATAGCTGGCAACACCGTCATACCATTGCCCGCCTGTTTTGACCTTGACCGCATAGATCCCGCGCTGCAGCGGTGTGTCTTCTCCCAGATTCAGATTTGCGGTCGGGTAGCCGAGATCTCGTCCGCGCTTGTCGCCGTGCTGAACCGACTTTTCGAAGAACCAGCGATAGCCCAGAAGCGCGTTGGCCTGAACAATATCACCGCGTCGCAGGCTGTCGCGAACCCGTGTGGAAGAAATGACCTCTGCGCCTTCATCTTCTTCTCTTTGCACAATCGTGACACCGAAGCCGTGATTGGCACCGGCATTGCGCAGGTAGTCGGGCGTTCCCTGCCTTGCACGGCCGAAATGAAAATCGTAACCGGTCACGGCGTGAGAGATGCCAAGAGTGTCGATCAGGATTTCCTGAACAAAGGCATTGGCTTCGATGCCGGCAAATTCCTTGGTGAAAGGCAAGATAAGCGCGCCGTCCAGACCACAGACCTTCAGTAGGCCAAGTTTTTGTTCCGGCGGCGTCAACCGGCTGACAGGTTTGGCCGGATTGAAGACGGTTCGGGGATGCGGCTCGAAACTCATGGCAAACACCGGGTGGTGCGTGCCGTGTCCGAGGCCAAGCGCTGCTCCAAGCACAGCGCGATGACCCCGATGAACTCCATCGAAATTTCCAATCGCAACGATGCCGCCCTTCAGCTCCTGAGGGAAGGTATCAAGACTGTCGGCAATCAGGAACTTTGATGGATCTCTCAGGCTCATCCAGGTAACTTTCGCAAAACGTTTCGGCAAGACCGACCGATAAGACCGGCTGTCCGCAAAATCGGCGGTCAGGAGAGCAGGGACTTAGCCAGGCTGACCGCCCGTTCGGCGAGGAACCTGCCGCCAAGACTTTGAAAGGTCAAGATGGAGCAGACCACGACAGGTGCGTGTTGGCTTCAAAGGCCTGAGCGGTCTTCATCGCGGCTGGGAACTTTCACCAGCGCTTCACCTTCCAGTACGACAGTATCGTCAACGCTGCAGATGCATGACAAACGGGCGCGATTTCCCCTTTCCTGAAGCTCCTCGACTGTTACGGTGACCTTGACGTCGTCACCGATCTTGACGGGTGCTTTGAAGTTCAATGTTTGCGACAGATAGATGGCGCCCGGGCCGGGTAAACGGGTTCCCAGAACCGCGGAAATAAGACTGGCGGTATAAAGCCCGTGCGCGATTCGGGTCTTGAAGGGCGTTCTGGCGGCAAAGTGTTCGGAAAGATGAATTGGATTTCTATCGCCGGATACTTCGGCGAAACCGACAACATCGGAAGAACTGACATGTTTAACAAGTTCTTCGCTCATCCCGGTCTTGAGATCTTCAAAACAGAGTTTTTGCAGTTCCAACATTGGGTTTCCGCCTCGAATTCAAGTTTTTTATGTTGGCAGGACGCTAGGCTGGCCAAGGTTTTCTGGCAATTATGCTTTGGGCTGAGAAAAAAAACCTGCGTTATTAACGGTCTTTTCAGGGGCAGCGTCTAGATTGCTTGGAGTGTGGGGAGGTGAGGACACAGATGAATGTGTCACTCTCCTTCAAAGTCATAACGCGTATCCACCGGCCCACGGCCAGGGGCCGCGCAAATTGACAGTATGGAGTAGACAATGGCCCTTGATCTTCAGATGCCGGTCCTCGTGGTCGATGATTATAAGACCATGATTCGCATCATTCGGAACCTGCTCAAGCAGCTTGGCTTCGAAGACATCGACGATGCCGCGGACGGTACCGAAGCATTGGAAAAAATGAAACAGCGCCGTTACGGCCTGGTGATTTCCGACTGGAATATGGAGCCGATGACTGGCTACGAACTGCTCAAGCAGGTTCGTGCCGATAGCGGTCTCAGCAAAACACCGTTTATTATGGTGACAGCGGAATCCAAAACCGAGAACGTCATTGCCGCCAAAAAAGCCGGTGTGAACAACTACATCGTGAAGCCGTTCAACGCGCAGACGTTGAAAGGCAAGATCGAAGCCGTTTTCTCGGAATAATCTCTCGCATATGGCGGGGTAAGCGCTTCCATGGTGCGTCTCCGCCAGTGCCAGCCGATGGTTGTGGCACATCTCGATCCGCTGGGCAGGTGGATCGGGCGTGACATGCCGCACCCTGTCGGACGAGCGGGCCTTTGGGGGGCTCCGCGCATCGAATGATGCCGTGAAAGAAAGGCGCGAAAAAATGAAACAAGAAAATATCGCCCGCGTAATCGATTTCCTGCAGGAAAACAAAAACCGGGAAAGTGAAGTTTCCCTGACAGATGTCATGCATCTTGCTGAGATGATGTCCGGTTCGATGCATGATTACCTCGAGACTGTTCAGCCGGCGGTCACTGACGAGCTGACGATGATCGCGAGGGAAATTAAGCGCATGAAGGAGGAAATCTCCCAATTGCGTGCCAATGACATGACCGGCAACAAGATCCCGGATGCCGGACGTGAACTTGATGCGATTGTTGAGGCTACGGAAGAGGCCACCAACTCCATCATGGAAGCTGCAGAAGACATCATGTCTGCTGACACCAGCGATCCTGAAGCCTATCAGGAGCTCGTCTCCAACAAGATGATCGGGATCTTCGAGGCATGTACTTTCCAGGATATTACAGGCCAGCGAATTTCAAAGGTCGTGTCAACGCTCCGTTACATTGACGAACGGGTGAGCTCTTTCATCGAGCACTTGCGTCTTCCGGAAGATTTGGATGCCGAGCTGGTCGAGACAGACGAAGAACGCCGCCAGCGGGAGTTGATCCTGCACGGACCGCAACACGATGGCCAAGGTGTGTCTCAGGACGACATCGACGCCATGCTAGGCGATGCGCAGGCAGATATCGATAAGCTCTTCGACTGATCGAAGCTTAAAAAGAATTCTCAAAAAGGCTCTCCATGTGAGAGCCTTTTTCGTTTCAAGTCCGTCAAAAAAGACTTTGTGGAAGCCAGTCGACTGTTGCTCTTTTCAAGTGAGCTATCATCGGTAGGCAGCAAGAGTGTTGAAAACCTTCCCCGACATTTCAAAATGCAGACCGGCGATTGGGTCCGGTTTGCCGCTTACCACCACAAGCGCGGAAGGGCAGCCCGGGCACGTAAACCTTCTTCGGTCAGACGGCGGCGGATCAGGTGTTCCTCGGGATCATCGCTTGGGCCGAAATCCGAAGCGTGAATACCGGCAGTTATGAACAGCACATCAATGTCCTGCGAAACTGCACCGCGAATATCGGTCGGCAAACCGTCACCGACTGCAAGGACGTCTTCCTTTGCGATCGTCGTGCCGGCGAGCTCCGAAAGCCGATCCAGTGCTGCCTTGTAGATCGGACCGTGAGGCTTGCCGAGTATGGCAACCTCACCGCCAAGGTCTTCGTAAAGCCTTGCCAGAGCGCCGGCGCACCACACCAGACGGTCGCCGCGCTCAACAACGATGTCCGGATTGGCGCAGATCATCGGCAGCTTGCGGTCGACCAGTTTCTGCAAACGGTCGCGATAATCATCCGGTGTTTCCGTTTCATCATCCGTCAGACCGGTGCAGCTGATAGCGTCTGCCTCGTCGTCATTTTGCGTGAAGGTCGCTTCCAGGTTCCAGTAAAGAGGCTGGTCCCGATTGGGGCCGATGTGTAACAGCGTTTTTGTACCTTGTGCTTCCAGAACACTGCGCGTGACGTCGCCTGAAGTGACAATGCCGTCATAGGCCTCTTCCGGCACGCCGAGACTGGCGAGCATTTCACCAACCTGTTTGGCAGGACGCGGAGCGTTGGTTATCAGCACGACCTTGCCGCCGGTTTCGTCCCTGTATTTTCGCAGCGCCTTGTGGGCATCTTCAAAGGCGGCGACCCCGTTGTGCAAAACGCCCCAGACGTCACACAAGATGCCCTTATAGGAAGGGGCAAGGGCGCGGAGCCCGTCAACAAGAAGCGGTGCAGAAACGGTCATGGCGGGTCACTCGGATCACGGTGTGTCTGATAAGCTGATGAAAGAATCGAGGCAAACTCGGCGCGGACCATATAGGATCGCAGCGCGGTAAGAAACCGAGTAAAGGGAGTTTCATGAAGGTCAGGCAACTTGGCGAACAGGTGATCAACCAGATCGCCGCCGGGGAAGTGATTGAGCGTCCGGCCAGCGTCATCAAGGAGCTGGTCGAAAACGCGGTCGATGCCGGAGCCGGGAACATCGAGATTGTCACGGCTGCCGGCGGCAAGACCCTGATGCGTGTGGCTGACGATGGACTTGGGATGAACCGCGACGACCTGGAACTGGCTGTTCGCCGGCACTGCACTTCCAAGATTTCGGATGATGACCTCTTCGATATTCGCACGCTCGGGTTTCGTGGCGAAGCATTGCCCTCGATCGGGTCCGTCGCTCGCCTTGCCATTCAGACACGCCACGAAACGGAAGATCATGCATGGGCCATCGCGGTTGAAGGTGGCAGGCATCAGCCGATTGTTCCCGCCGCCAGAGCCAAGGGCACCCAGGTTGAGGTGCGCGATCTGTTCTTTGCGACACCTGCACGCTTGAAGTTTTTGAAATCCGATCGTGCCGAGGCGGCAGCGATCACCGAGATCGTTAAACGCATCGCCCTGGCTTATCCAACTGTAGGGTTTTCACTTTCAGGAGCAGATCGCCAGGCGCAAAGCTGGCCGGCAGCTCGAGGAGATGAGCCGCACCTTGCTCGAATTGCTCAAATTCTCGGCCCGGAGTTTGTCGACAATGCCATGGAAATCGACGCTGAGCGGGAAGGCGTCAGGTTGTCGGGGTTTGCCGGGCTTCCGACACATCACCGGGGCAATGCCCAGCATCAGTTCTTTTTTGTGAACGGCAGACCGGTAAAGGACAAACTGTTGTTGTCGGGCCTGCGCGGTGCCTATGCAGATGTTCTGGCGCGTGACCGGCATCCGGTTGTCGTCCTGTTTATTGAACTCGATCCCGGTCAGGTAGACGTCAATGTTCACCCCGCAAAGGCGGATGTCAGGTTCAGGGATGCGCAATTGGTGCGAGGACTGCTGGTTGGTGCCATAAAGCGCGCACTGGTTGATGCCGGCCACCGTGCTTCGACCTCAAATGCAGCGATTGCCCTGGACGCAATCAGATCTCATGGCGACCCTCAGGCTGGGTATGGATTTGCCGCTTCGCCAGCGGGAGGAGCAACAGATACTGCATATGCCGGGCGGGGTAGCGGATTTGCTCGTGCAACTGCAGCAGCCCACTGGAACCCGGAGGCCTTTCGGCCACTTGAGGAAAATGAGGGGCCGATTTCCGAATTTTCTGAAAGTGCCCAAAGAGCTTTCCAAACACCCGGACAGGACGGGTTCGCGGGGCTTGCGACGCCTTCTGCGGACGCCAGAGCCCACGAAATACCGGTGGAAACGGAAAAGACTTTGCTGCCCCTCGGAGCCGCAAGGGCACAGGTCCACGAAACCTACATCATTGCCCAGACAGGTGATGGGGTTGTCATCGTGGATCAGCATGCCGCTCATGAGCGCCTTGTTTATGAACGTTTGAAAGAAGCGCTGGCGAAGAAAAGTGTTGCACGGCAAATGCTTCTGATCCCTGAAATCGTCGAATTGCCTGAAGAAGACGCGGCCCGGCTCGCCGAGCGTGCCGACGATCTGGAGGCCGTAGGCCTGTCGCTTGAGGCATTCGGTCCTGGTGCTATCGCCGTCAGAGAAACGCCGGCGATGCTCGGCGACATGGATATTCAAGGTATGGTCCGCAATCTTGCTGACGAACTTGCCGAATGGGACACGGCAGATGGTCTGAGGGACAAACTTGACCATGTTGCCGCCACGATGGCCTGCCATGGCTCCGTTCGCGCCGGTCGGCGGATGCGTGCAGAGGAAATGGATGCCTTGTTGCGGGACATGGAAGCAACGCCGCTATCCGGGCAATGCAACCATGGTCGGCCAACCTGGGTTGAGTTGAAACTCACGGATATTGAGAAACTCTTCGGCCGCAAGTGACCGCGATGCCGACGCCGGCAACAAAACCCAAATGAGAATTCCGGAAACTGATTTGAGATACGTGCATGTCCGAAGCTGAAAACGATCCGGCCCTGAATGCCAGGGCAACACCATCCGGTTCGGGAAAACGTGTCCGCAAGCTGTTGGTCAATCTGACTGTCGTCGTGGCGATTGCGTACACGATGGCAGCAGGCTTCATGTATCTGAACCAGCGCAGCTTTCTGTTTGTACCGACGGGAGAGTTGTCTGACCCCGCGGAGGCCGGGCTTGACCAGGTAGCAGTTGAAACTGTGACCATGGCAGACGGCACACAAATCAGCGTCTGGTCTGCTGCGCCAGCGGTCGAAGGTGCTCCGACGGTTCTTTATTTTCACGGCAATTCCGGAAACGTGTCCACGCGCGCATCTCGCTTCAAACAGATCCTCGACAGTGGCTTCGGGCTCTACGCGCCCAGTTATAGAGGCTATGCAGGCAGCGAAGGCAGCCCGACGGAAGTTGATTTGATTTCAGATGGCCGGGAACACTTCCAAGCCGTGGCAGGTCTTACGGATCGGATCATCATCCATGGCGAGAGTATGGGTACAGGCGTTGCAACCGCGATAGCTGCAGATCAGCCGGACACAGATTTGCTTGTCCTTGAAGCGCCATATACGGCGTTGGTCGACAGGGCATACGAACAATATCCCTGGTTGCCCGTCGGGCTGCTCATGATCGACCAGATGCCGACACGCGAGCGTATTGGAAATGTCCGGGCGCCGATCCTGATCGTCCACGGCACGGAAGATTTCGTGATTCCCGTTGAACACGGAAAACGGTTGTTTGAACGCGCTGCAGATCCCAAAGAGATCCTGATCTTCGACGGTGCGGCCCACAACAATCTCTGGTCACAAGGTCTGTGGCCGGCGGTTCTTGATGCCTGGGAGAAGACCAAAGCCGAAGAATAGATCCTCCGTACCGGCAAGACCGGTGCGCATCAGTTTCGACGCCTTGAGTTGAAGAAAGCTCTCAGGAGTTTCGCTGCCTGAACCTCGCCTATACCGGAATAGGTATCGGGAGCATGATGGCAGGTCGGCTGATCGAAGAAACGAGCGCCATGATCAACCGCGCCACCTTTCTCGTCGCCAGCGCCGTAGTAGAGCCTTCGTATACGGGCAAACGAGATAGCGCCTGCACACATGGTACAGGGTTCCAGCGTCACGTACAGATCGCAATCAGGTAGTCGCTGTGAATTCAGCAATGCACAGGCTTTGCGGATGACCAGAACTTCGGCGTGCGCCGTGGGGTCGTTGAGTTCAAGGGTTCGGTTGCCGTCCCGCGCGAGGATACTGGTTCCTCTGACCAGAACGGCGCCCACAGGCACTTCCCCGCGGCTGGAGGCTTTTTCCGCCTCTTCAAGCGCAAGATCCATGAATGTCTTGTCACGTTGGGAGTGCTGACCGCTGGTCATTTATTGTCTCAGGGCCCTTTTGGAGAGGCGAAGAAAGTTCGTGTTTAATCGCAAAAGCCGATACAGTCAGCCCCGTAATTTCTTCTTTTCGACCGAGCTATGCGTCTGGGTGTCAGCGCCTTTGCAGCCTGTGAATGCAACAAGCGATTTCAGAAAAGGCAAAGCTCTGCTATGACGCGGCCATGACGACAAGAAAAACTCCCCCCAAGCGCCCCGGTTCGGTGAACCCGCGAGCGCGCGACAATCGTGCACCTTCAAAACGGCGTGGGCCACAAGGTGCGAAGAAAGACGGCCCAAAGAAAAGCGCGGCTATGCCTGCGTCGCGCAGCACGACCGACGAAACCGGCTCTCGAGGCGAGCGGATTGCCAAGGTTATGGCGCGCGCAGGCCTGTGTTCGCGCCGCGAAGCAGAAACCTGGATTGCCAACGGCCGGGTTGAACTGAACGGTCAGGTTCTCACCACACCGGCAGTCACGGTGACGCCGGACGACAAGGTCCTTGTGGACGGAACAGCTCTACCGACCCGGGAAAGAACAAGGCTTTGGCTTTATCACAAGCCGCGTGGCCTTGTGACGACGAACAAGGACCCTGAGGGGCGCCCTACTGTCTTCGACAGGTTGCCGGACGATCTGCCTCGTGTGCTGACAGTTGGGCGGCTCGACATCAACACGGAAGGTCTGTTGCTCTTAACCAATGACGGCGGGCTCGCGAGGGTTCTTGAACTCCCTGCCACCGGTTGGTTGAGACGGTACCGTGTTCGTGCCTTTGGCAAAGTCACGCAGGCCGATCTGAATGGGTTGCAGGACGGTGTTGCTATCGATGGTGTTCTTTACGGTGCGATCGAAGCTGTGCTTGACAAGGAGCAGGGCGGAAACGTCTGGATGACCGTCAGCTTGCGGGAAGGAAAGAACCGGGAGGTGAAGCGTGTGCTTGAACATCTCGGTCTTGCCGTGAACCGACTGATCCGCGTGTCCTATGGACCGTTTCAGCTCATGGATCTGCCGGAAAATGATGTTCGCGAAATTCGCGGGCGCGTATTGCGGGATCAGCTTGGCGAGGCCTTGGCCGAAGAGGCTGGAGCAGACTTCGACGCACCGATCTTTCATACACCCAAACAGGAAGCTGAAAAGACGTCGGCCACAAAACGGTCTGGCGGTGGCAGAGACGACCGCAAATCCGGCGGCCGACGCGAAGAAGGCCAGGGCAAGTGGCTGACGGCGCGTGAAGGCAAAACAGAAACAGACCGGAAAAAGGCTGCCAAGAGCGAACGTGCGGATCGCAAACAGGGTAAGGCGCCGCGCAAGAACAGCGGTCAGCGTCAGGAAAAGGTGTCTCCCCGTTCCCGTTTCCGCATGACTTCAGCACCCAGGGCCCGCAAGGACATGGACCAAGAGCGACGCAGCCCACCTCAGCGTCGGATTTGGAGTGAGGATGGCCTCGTTGACGACAAGCAGCAGGAAAGTCGAAGCACGCGCGAAAAAGAGGAGCGGCGTGGCCCGCCCAAGGGCGGTCGGGGACCGCGTCGCGGAGACCGTTCGTGAGAATAGTCGCAGGGCGCTTCAAGGGCGCCGCGATTGCGGCGCCTAAATCTCAGGGAACCCGTCCGACAAGCGACAGACTGCGCGAGACGATCTTCAACATTCTCGCGCACGGCTTGGGAATGGAATTCGAAGGCGCGCGCGTTCTGGACTTGTTTGCCGGAACCGGAGCGCTCGGCTTTGAAGCCATCAGCAGAGGAGCGCGCCATTGCACCTTCATAGAAGAGGGGGCTGAAGCGCGCGGAGTGATCCGGCGCAACATGGAAAGTCTGGGGCTAAACGGAGCTGCGAAAATCTTCCGACGGGACGCAACCCGCCTGGGCGAACCTGGTACGATCGAACCGTTCGACATTCTCTTTGCCGATCCGCCTTATGACAAGGGCCTCGGTGAAAAGGCACTGCAGTCAGCTGGTTCCGGAGGCTGGCTCAAGCCGGACGCAGTCTGTGTACTGGAAGAGCGGGCAAGTGCCGACATTGAAACACCCGAAGGCTTTGCCGAAGTTGATCGACGGCAAGCCGGGGACAGTCAGGTTCTCTTTCTGCGCTATGCGCCCTAACTCACGCGCCGCCAGGCATCATGATGTATGCGGTTGGTTTGGTAGGCAGACTGGCACGGCTGACAATGAGTTTGGCATTTTCTGCGCGAACAATCTCATACCCGGCTTCTGCGGCGCGCCCGGTAAACGCCTGAAGCGCACCGGCAAAGTGAAAATGCATCGGAATAACCATGGCCGGACCGATGCTTTCCAGCACATCCATGAGACTGTCCAGACGCAATGTCGATGTGTTGTCCACGGCGGCAAACACAATATCTATCTGCCCCAGTCTGGTCAGGTCTTCCTTTGTTAGCCTGTGGTGCAGGTGACCGAGATGGGCAATGCACAGGTCGGCAATCTCAAAAACAAAGATGGAATTTCCGAGCCGTCGGGTTTCACCGTCCCAGCCACGTATATTGGTCTGGATATTGCGGATCCGGACATCTTCCACCGTCATGTCATGGTCCATTGCCCCGCCATCCGGGTTCCAGCCATATAGAAGATGCTCGATGCTCGGGTCCGGATTGAGCGAATAGTGCGTGCTGTGCGCACCGTTCATCGTGGCAACGGTCGGTGGCAGAAATGGACGAACGCTGTCGTTGTAGTCCGTCGCAATTCGCACCCCCTTGGGTGTTTCCAATTCGAAAGTGGAGTGTCCGATATAGCGAATCTGGACTTCGCCCGCCTGCAGCGATGCGTTCCAGACCCTCGCTTCACCAGGGAGCAATTGCCGGTAGGGGGCGTCTGCAACCAATTGGCAAATGGCCATTGCTGGTTGAACAAATGCAACTGCCATAATGCAACCGATCAGCATCGAAACCGAGCGGATTTGGCCAAGGCCGTGAGCCAACGTCTTAAATAGGTCCGGAACGTCCCGGGTCATGATGCGCTCTCCCTGAAGACTGCCATGACCTTAAGTTAGCGGGTCGGACTGTCAGGGCAAGCGACTAGAGACGTATCTGTGTTGCTTTGGCGAGAACTTGATCGTTTTTCTCGATGCTGCCAAAAGAAAAGGCAACCGTTCGCACGGATTTGCGAAGGCGGTTGCCTGAGGTGGGGGCGGGTGGGAGGAAGGACCAGCCCCGGAACTGAGTGTTCAAACCACGTAAAGGCTGACGGGGGCCTTTCCCCCTTTGGGCGTGGATTGCCGTTCGATCTCCAGCGCCTTCTTGTCATCTGTTGCCTGCATGTGAATCATCTCGCCGGCATGGCCAGCTTCCAGAATCATGGCTTGCTTGCTGCAATGGCTAGCAAGCGACAGGCCCAGCTTGCGAAAATGTGACCGACGATAACAATAAACAGCCAGGGCTGCGCGTTGGCGCTCCGGCAGCTGATCGCCCACGTCGGAGACTGCACTCAGCGTTGCTTCGAGCAATCGCTTCAGCAAATCTTCGGAAACAGGGCAGTCTTCCAAATCTGTAGAACCAACTGGCCGCATAGACCTTCTCCTAATAAGATAGGAAAAGTATTTATGCGTTTTATTAATGAACTATTAAATAAAGTAATTGTGATAACAAGAGTGATCGTTCTTGTTAAATATGCTCATGTTGCTCTCAAGTAACGAGCGCTGTTTCTTTTGTCAGTGCTGACAGTTGTTCCTTTGTTTGATCTCGCAATGGCTCCGCCTTGTTCAGAATGCGATCGGCTTTCAAGAAATCAAGCACACGGACGGTGTCGTGCGGTGGGCGAACCAGTATATCTGGCTGATCCAACTTGAGTTTTTGCTTTGTGATCGTTTGCATAAGGATCTGTGAGGAGCCGAAGAGACTGTCCAGCATGTTAATGTCGTCGCTGTTTGGGCGTGGAATCGGGGCGCCGACGACATCAACGGCGATGACAATATCGCATCTATCCCGCAAGCCATCAAAAGGTAACGGGTTCACAACGCCGCCATCGATCAGATGACGTCCATTGTGACGTACAGGCCTGAAAACGGCGGGTATTGCAATCGAAGCTGCAATCGCAGGAAGAAGAGGCCCCGAATCGAAGTCGACCTCCCGACAGCCGAAAAAGTCGGTTGCGATCAGCCTGAGGGGGATATCCAGGTCTTCGAAGGTGCCTGGAAGAAATTCTGAAATGAACACCTCCAGGACGCGTTCCGGGTCGAACTGAACCGGTCCTGAGCGGAACATATCAGCAAACTTCTTCGGCCTGAGTTGCCAAAGGCGGGAAAGGACCGCATTTCGATCCGAGAACGTCTTGAGAGTAATTTCTCGAATTTGCTCTCCGCTACGGCCGCTTGCATAAGCGGCCCCCATGATCGCGCCAATGGAAGTGCCGGCGATTTGTGTCGGTCTTAGACCCAGATCGTCCAGGGCTTCCAGAACTGGAATATGAGCGAGACCACGCGCGCCACCGCCTCCAAGCGCAAGCCCGATCTTGGGATGGGAAGTGTCGGATTGCATAAGTATCGTCCTGTTGTGACTACACTCAAGCACATGGGGAGTGGCGCATGCTTTGCCAAGCCAAAGGCCTTGAGCAACGCTCTTAAAGGACGAAGTACAAGTCGTCGCTCGATTCCGAAATCCAGTTTGTCACCTGATCGAAGACCATGGGTTTGGCGATCAGGAAGCCCTGAATGGAGAAGTCGCCCATCATGCGCAACCGGTCGTATTGCGCCTCTGTCTCGACGCCCTCGCAAACCACGCCAATATTCAACGAGCGGGCCAGATGTATCAGCTGATTGACGACAGCTTCCTTCTTCGCGTCCTGAAGCATCTGGCGCGTAAAGGAACGGTCGATCTTCAGACCGTTGATCGGAAGATCGGCAACATGCGTCAGGGATGCGTAACCCGTACCAAAATCGTCCAGTTCTATATGGACGCCGAGATCATAGAGTTTTTTCAGAGCCTCAAGGTGTCCTGATCCATTGTCATTCAGAAACACCGATTCCAGAACTTCTGCAGTGACCTTTTCCGGGTTGACGCCATGGCGTTTCATTGCGGCGCTGAAGTGTTCAACCAGTTTGCCAGAGGCCAGATGAGCTGGTGATACATTGATGGAAATTCTGCCGAAGTTGATGCCACTGTCGAGCCAGCTCTTTGCCGCCGCCAGTGCTTTGTCGATGACGATCTCGCCAAGGATGGGGGCAAGGCTGCTTTTCTCGACAACAGGTAAAAACTCGCCGGGTGAGAGCTCGCCCCTCTCTGGATGGGTCCATCGTATCAGTGCTTCAACGCCGGTAACCGCCTGGCTTCGCAAATTCACCTGAGGCTGGAAGACGAGATAAAACTGATCGTGTTTGACGGCATCATGAAGCTCAAGCTCGATTTGGGCCTCGGTTTCGCTCTCCGCCTTCATGTTTGTTTTGAAGAACGTGTAGCGGTCTTTGCCGTTTTCCTTTGACTGGTAGAGCGCCAGATCCGCGTTTACCAGAAGAGTGTCGAAACTGTCTGCATCGTCCGGACAGAGCGCAATCCCCATACTGACGGTAGGCCAGAAGCGATTGCCATTGAATTCCATCGGCTGGCGCATGAGACGCCTTGCGCGCTCACAAAGCTGATTTGGATCGGATGTGCTGCTGTCCGCAAGAATAACAAACTCGTCTCCACCCCACCGATAAGGAGTGCCGAGACCGCGGCAGACTTCCCTGAGCCGCCTGCCGGTTTCTTCAAGGCAATGATCCCCGGCAAGGTGACCGAGCGTGTCGTTGACGCGCTTGAAGCCATCCATGTCCACATGAATGAGAAAGGACGGTTTGTCGTCTCTGGCAAAGAGCGACTTGGCGTCCCGCTGGCATCCGGCACGATTGGACAGTTTCGTGAGCGGATCGAAATAGGCAAGGCGCTCCGCCCTTATCTTGGCCTCTCGGGTTTCCTTCTCCCTCTGGACCCGGTCCGAAACGTCATTTGCAATCGCCACAAACAGATTGCGATCGTGGTCCTTCAGGATTTGAACCCGAAGATCGACCGGGTACTCACTGCCGTCTTTGCGTCTGTGTTCGCTTTCAATCGACAGGCTGCCACGCACCCCCTTGAGCAAGGGAGTTACATGCCTGCGCACGGTTTCCTGATCATAGAGCGGGTTGATGTCCCAGATCCGGCGTGACTTCAGCTCGTCGAGATCAAATCCAAGATTGTCGATCGCACACCTGTTTGCGTATTCGATGCGGAAGGTATCAACGTTCAGAATGTAGATCTCGTTCAGAGACGATTCCAGAATGTTGGCCAAAAGCTGGCTCTGGCGTTCCGCCTTCTGGCGGTCGGTGATGTCATGGATAATCCCGACGATCTTTGTGGCGTCGCCATCTGGTCCGGCCATTACATAGCCGCGAACATAAATGCTGCGGCAGTCGTCCGGCGCAAAAATCAGGGAATGTTCGAACTCGAACTCGCTTCGGTTTTCAATCGCCTCTCGAACCACCTCGAGGTTCCGCAATCGTTCCTTTTCAGGCACAAGATCGAGCAGTTGTTGGCGGATTTTACCCCCCGGCTGGTCGGGCGATATGCGGGTGATCCGGAAGAACTCTTCAGACCCAATGAAAAGGTCGGTTTTCAGGTCACGTTCCCAGCTGCCAACTCCGGCGATGCGCTGGGCTTCGAGCAGTTGCGAAGCGCTCTCTTCCAATTGCCGTGTATTTTCTGCGACCATGCCCGTCAGGTGCGAATGGGTGGTTTGCACGGATCTTTGAAGTCTGGAGAGCAATCGGCGGATCACGATCCAGGCAAGAAGTGCAATGCCGCCACCGGCTGAAAGCGTGAGCAAGGCCCCTTGAAGAAATGCCCAGAAATGATCGGTGATGTTCTTCACCAGGATCAGTTTTGCGTCATGTCCGGGCATCGCTGGACGTACAGGCAGTTCGTGGACAATGAAAACCTGTGAATTCTGGAAGTAGAACCGGTCCAGATTGAGCAGACCGGTCGCCGAATTGGTCAGCGCACTGAAATTGAATTCGGTTTTCATCGGTTCGCCCAGGACGCGAGAACTGATCTGCTGACCATTCAGGCTTTGGGGAATGTCCATCTTGCTTAAGTTGACGAGTTCAGCGTCGACTGCGGCCCCGGCAACGACAAGCGAGCGCTCAATGTCGACGGCGAGTTTCAAGTATCCGAAAAGGTTGCCATCGACGGTCCAGGCCTGGAAGACACTGACCACAAATTTTCCGTCGATACTCAATTCTATGTTGCTCGTGTTGCGTGTCAGATTTGCACTCAAGTCATTTTGAAATGCCAAGTGGGCCGGCTCTGCAACAACGGGGCTTCTCGAGCTGTAAATCGGTTTCTGGTCCGCACCATAGATTGTGAATTCTGCAACACTGCTGCCTTCCGGAGCAGCCAGCATAATTTTGTCGGCGATGGCACGGATTGTGCCGGTGTCATGCCGCTGGATGGCATTTTGAAGATTCTTATCGGAACTGATTTCACGGACCGCGCGATCAAGCATCTGCGTGCCAAACGCGCGTTGCTGCGTCAGCAGTCGCTCGGTTGTCCGGATGACGGCTTCCTGAGGCTCAAGCAGGTTGCGGTAGCCTGAAGCGATGTTTTGAATGCAAAGGACGGCGACGATCAACACGAGGAATGAAAGGAAAACACCGCGCAACGGTCTTTCAAACTGGGAATCGTCCACGCTCCATTTCGCAAGGAGCTGATCCAGGCAAGCGCTCAGACCACGTCGGCAGGGTTTGCCCGCACGCAGCTGTTCCTTGTCCTCGTTTACTTGCTCGCCCACACTAGCCACCCGCACCGCCGGTTCTAAAACCGCACAATCCCCCGGCTGTGATGTTCGTATTTGAAGTAACTGCAAATTCGCAGTCTGTTTTTGTGAACACTCACCGCCTAATTCTTCAATAAACTCTATTGGTTAAATTGTTTTGAATGCATTTGTTAAATAGTGTTAAGAGCAAATGGTTCTCAATCGGAAAAATTTACCCGAAAACTATCTTGAAATGAAAAAATCAGGCGGCAATCTAAAGTAGTAATGAAGGTCAGGCTGGTTTTTGCTCAGTCTGCAAAGAATTTCCGCAATGCGTCTGCGGTTTCTTGCCAGGCTTCTTCTGGGAGAAAGTGACCACCGGGAACTGGCTGGCCCTCTGCATGCGGGCACCAGGATCTCCAGACGTCGAGCGGGCTCTCGACACTGGTGGCAATGCCCTTTTCGCCCCAAAGCGCAAGCAAAGGGATCAGGATCTGGTTGCCAGCCTGGTGGTCAAGACTGTCGTGCTCGAAATCGATCGTGGCACCGGCCCGGTAGTCCTCGCAGGTTGCCGAAATGCGATCCGGATCTCGGAACCAGGCTCGATTGTCGTCTAATGCTTCTTCGGAAAAGCAATCAAGGCTCTTGTTGCCAGTCCAACTGGCGAGTGTGTGTTCCAGAAAGCGGACTGGAGACGCAGCAATCAGCTTTTCGGGGAAAGGGGCTGGTTGGGCCAGGAACATCCAATGGTAGACCTTGAGCCCAAATTGCCGGTCAAGTTTTTCCCAGTAGTCGAAGGTTGGCAAAATATCGAGCACGGCCACGCGGCTGACAGCGTGCGGATGGTCCAGCGCCAGGCGGTAGGCAACGCGACCACCACGGTCGTGTCCTGCAAGATGGAATTTATCGAAACCGAGCAGACGCATCAATTCTACGATGCTATTGGCCATAGTCCGTTTTGAATAAGCGTGATGGTCCTGGCTTAGGGCCGGAATGGACGAACTGCCATACCCCGGCAAATCGGGAAGCACGAGCGTAAATCGCTCAGCAAGAAGAGGTGCAACCTTGTGCCAACAGGTATGTGATTGCGGATAACCGTGCAAAAGCACCAAAGGAGGGCCGGATCCGCCAACACGGCAGAACAACTGTGCTTCTTCCGTTTCCACAGTTTCACTCTTGAAACCTGGAAACAGGTCAGGAAATTCGTTAGCCAAAATGAGTCCTCCGCCTGCCGGTTTAAGCTAGCGGAGGTGGGGAGTGCCTGCCAAGTCCAATAAACTGACGGCACTGCAACTCATGAACTGGTTTCGCGGTCGATTGCTCGCCAGCCGATATCGGTTCGGCAAAATCCGTCCGGCCAATCGATCTGGTTGACGGCTTCATAGGCATTTTGTTGTGCTTCGCGGACATCGTCGCCAAGTGCAGTCACATTCAGCACCCGGCCACCATTTGAGCAAAGCGTTCCGTTCTTCAACTGCGTTCCGGCATGAAAGACCTGAAGCTTCTCACTTCCGAGTTGGTCAAGTCCACGAATTTCGGTGCCTTTTGCATAGGACCCCGGATAACCCTTTGCTGCCATCACCACGGTCAGGGCAACGCTGTCGTGCCAATCCGCACTGGTCTTGCCGAGTGTCCCGTCAGCGCTCGCCTCCAATAGGTCCAAAAGATCGCTTCTCAGACGCATCAACAGGACCTGGCACTCCGGATCGCCAAAGCGCGTATTGTATTCAATCAGCTTTGGTCCGTCGCTTGTAATCATCAATCCCGCATAGAGAACGCCCTTGAACGGTGTGCCGCGTCCGGCAAGCGTCGTGATTGTCGGCTTGATGATCCGCTCCATCACGTCCGCAACAATCTCGTCGGTCAGAACTGGTGCGGGTGAGTAAGCGCCCATGCCACCAGTGTTTGGGCCTTCGTCGCCATCAAAAGCACGCTTGTGATCTTGCGCCGTCGCCAGAGGCAAGGCGTCGGTTCCATCGGAAAGAACAAAGAAACTGGCTTCTTCTCCGTCCAGAAATTCTTCGATTACGACTTCCGCACCCGCATCACCGAATGACCCGTCAAAACAGGCCTTCACGGCGTCCTCAGCTTCGTCCAGCGTCATGGCCACAACCACGCCCTTGCCAGCCGCCAGCCCGTCAGCCTTGACGACAATCGGTGCGCCTTGCTGCCGGACATAGGCCAGTGCACCCGTTGCGTCTTCGAAACGGCCATACCCTGCTGTCGGAATATTGGCTTCGTCGCAAACGCCCTTTGTAAAGGCTTTGGAGCCTTCAAGTTGGGCTGCGGCCATTCTCGGCCCAAACGCCTTTATGCCGGCAGTGTCGAGGTCATCCACAAGTCCGGCGACCAGAGGAGCCTCCGGCCCGACAACGACCAGGTCGATGTCGTGGGTTTTGCAAAACGTGACAACCGCCTGGTGGTCGGAAACATTCAGATCGGTCAACTCCGCAACATCTGCGATACCCGCATTGCCGGGAGCCGCGTAGAGTTTTGTCAATCTGGGAGACTTTGCCAGTGCCCATGCAAGTGCATGTTCGCGGCCGCCGGATCCGATCAGAAGGAGTTTCATGAATTGCAGGTCTCTGAGAGTAGGTAACGCTGGAAAGACGACTTGCCTGAAGGGCTGATCGCCATCATTGAGCGGGGTCTAGCATGCACGGTTGAAGCCTGCAATCGGACCGCTTTGCCCCGATCTGGCGGATGCCGGTTTTTCAGTGCTGGAAGACAACCCAGGCACAGTGCGCGCCTGGGCCAGTCGTATGAGCGTCAGCCGCCAAATGATGCGCGGCAGTAGACAATATTGTCCTTCTTCAGGTCCTTGCCCCAGATAAGCTTCGCAGAACTGTCCCACTGGATCTGGTTGTAGCCGTCCTTGGGCCCAACATCGCGGGCGCTATAGACACTCGCCTTCGGCCAGTTGCTGTCGTCAAACCCTGGGTCTGTCCAGTTCCCTGGAACCTCGACGCGGGTCTGCGCGCAGACCGCCTGAGACACATCGGGATTGCGTTCGCGTGCACAGGACGCGTCTGCAGGCGCGGCTTGTACCGTCAGGCATCGCCAGTCGCCTCCGGTAGCGCCAATCAGTTTTCCGCTGGCAACGTCCTTGAATTGTGCGATAGCGCCTCCGTCGCCCAATTGCTGGCGCCGGGAACCGATATATTCAAGTCCGGTTTCGTTCTCCATGAAATCGCGAAACTCGAAGGCAATCGTCATCGGGAAGTCTGAGCCGAATTCAAAACGCTCGGCATTGAACGAACGCTCGGTTCTGATCGAGACGCTGTCTTCCAGAAGCGGTTTGCCATTGATGTAAAGCTTGAACCAGTTGTCGACCCAGACTTCACCGAGCACTTGTCGAGAACCACCGGAATCGATCTTGCTTTCGTTGACTTCCTTGCCTCCGCGTTTTGGTGGCCGGTCGTCACCTGGACGTGGAGGTGGTTTGCCATCCTCGTGCTTGGGTGGGGGCGGTGGCTTTTGAGCAAAAGAGCTGGTCGGGAGGGTGCTGAGGCCGATAGCTAAGGATAAGAAAACACTGACTGCAAATTTTGGAGAAAAATACACACTGCACTCCTTGGTTACGGCGAATCGGCCACCGAATATCTTTCACGAACCGAGCAATTTCGCCGTTTTTCAACAAACCCACACCAAGACAGTGTCACTATGACCCCTTGCAGGATGAATTTCATCCAAATAATCGGTAGAAATGCCGGGGGTGATCCAACTTTGTTCGAAATTCGCGTTGGGCAACCGGTCAATGCAAACCGAGTGTGAAGTGTCATGATTTTTTCCACCAAGGATACGGGGCCTGTCGCGGATGCGGTGAAAAAGCACTGGGTCGACACAAGCCTGCCGTCGTCCTTGCGTCCATTCGCACGGCTCGCACGTTGGGAACGGCCGATCGGTTGGTGGTTGCTGCTGTGGCCCTGTTGGTGGTCTGCCGCGCTTGCGGCAATTGCTGCCGGTCAGGGCTGGCCGAACCTGTGGCACCTTGCTCTCTTCTTCATCGGAGCGGTGGCAATGCGTGGTGCGGGCTGCACCTACAACGATCTGGTTGATGTTGATATCGATGCACAGGTGGAGCGGACCCGTTCACGGCCAATTCCAGCCGGGCAGGTCTCAAGACTTCAAGCGAAGGTGTTCCTTTTCCTTCAGGCTATGGTTGGCCTGATCGTGTTGCTTCAGTTCAACACGTTTTCGATTTTGCTCGGGATCGTGTCATTGCTGCCGGTCGCGATTTATCCCTTCATGAAGCGGTTTACCAATTGGCCGCAGCTTTTTCTGGGTCTCGCATTTTCCTGGGGCGCATTCATGGGGTGGGCCGCTGAATTCGGTTCGCTCTCATGGGCGCCGATGTTCCTATACGCGGGCGGCATTTGCTGGACAATCGGCTATGACACGATCTATGCGCATCAGGACAAGGAAGACGATGCTCTGGTCGGCGTGAAATCCACCGCACGCCTGTTCGGAACGCGAACCAAACCTGCATTGATTGTTCTGTATGCTCTGGCCACGCTGCTTTTTGCGACCGCAGCTGTCTTGGCCGATGCGGGGCCAGCCGCCTTTATCGGAATTCTCGCAGGCGTCATTCACCTCGGCTGGCAGATCGTCGCGCTGGATATTGACGATGGTGATCAGTGTCTCCGCTTGTTTCGTTCCAATGGAACCTATGGCTGGATCCTGTTTACGGGGTTTGTCATAGATGCCTTCGTTACCTGGCTATAAATGAACAAAGGCTCCGCCTTGCGGAGCCATTTGGTGCCTGTCCCGATCTTTCGAAACCCATGCCTAGGTGCGGGCAATGATCTCGCGTTCACTGCCATGGCAGACTGAGGTTGCAGCCGGTCTTCCAACCACTCTCTTGTTCAAGAACCTTGGTCTTCGGCCGGTCAGCATCCGCAATTGACGGCGAGGGGCCGGTTGCGCTGCGGGAACGGCACGAAATGCGTCGATCGGTTTCACCTTGCCGCCCAGATCGCATACAAGCATCGGCAGATTGAAAACCTGTGCCCACCGGCTCCAGAGGATCGCGAGGTCATCGGAGTTTTCAGTCTCCGCAAGCGTGATGGATAGGGCGCTATCGTGATGTTTGAGGATCAGGGCAGCCTGGATTTCGCCTGGCACGTCGCCTGGAATTATCCGGACCATCACACCATCGAATGCTTCCGTCGGCACGACGAGGTTGACCGGAACACCTGCAACACGGCGCTTGATGATTGCTCTTTCGCGATCAAGAACAATGTCCGCGGGAAGAGAAGGTGTTCCCGGACGCGATTCCAGTCGTTGCTGAAAGCGTACCGGAAGACAATCGGGATGCGGCATTGTTTCTGCCGCTGTCCCGATTGCTGCCGTTTCCTGTTTTTCTGTTTGACGTCTCAAGTAACTCTCCACCGGACCTTTTGGTCTCTCGATGTCTTTCAATCTAAGGGGGAAAGGTCGTAAAGCGCTTAAGAGACAGAGTTAAAAAAGTCTGTTTTTAAAGAGGGTTACTGGTTTGTAAGTGGCACGGTAAGACCTGATTCAGACCTGTGTCGGGAAGGTGTTGATACTACTTTAGCGAGAGTGCGAGTGGTGCTCAAAACGCCTAGTGTTTCTGCGGACTTCCATTGATCTGCCCCAGAAGCGGCACACATAGGAGGTGTCGAACCTGTCACGCCTTTACAGCATCGCAGTGTTGCGCCGGAGTGAATGCCTCCCGGCGTTTCTGGTTCGGAATGAAACAGATTGTTGGCATCTCAAGCTGGCTGTTGCAGCTGAACGGTGCGAAGCGTAAACAACAGCCAGACCTGATGGCACAAGAGCGGATCAAATGTCGGAACTGATCGATCAAAGTGAATTGCAGTCTCGCGCAGCACGGCTAGTGGAAGCTGCGCGGCAAGCAGGAGCCGATGCCTGCGACGCTGTCGCAGTCACCGGAGTATCGCTCTCGGTTGACGTGCGCGAAGGCAAGGTTGAAGAAACCGAACGTGCCGAGGGTGACGACGTCACATTGCGGGTCTTTGTCGGCAAACGTACCGCAGCCGTTTCAGCAAACCGTCTTGACGATCCGGCCAGTCTTGCCGAACGCGCAGTTTCGATGGCCAAGGTCGCGCCGGAAGACCCCTTTGCCGGACTTGCGGACCCGGAGCTGCTGGTGAAGGAATTCCCGGTACTGGAGTTGTTGGACGACAAGGAACTGACGGCCGACGAACTGACGGACATTGCGCTTGAAGCGGAGGCAGCAGGTCTCGATGTGGACGGCGTCAGCAAGTCCGGCGGGGCTTCAGCGTCTTGGCGACTTGCAGGAATAGTGCTTGCAACAAGCCATGGTTTCGAAGGGTCTTATATATCTTCGCGATACGGCATGTCTATGACAGCAGTCGCAGGCGAAGGCACCGGCATGGAACGGGACTATGATTTCGACAGCAGGACTTTCTTCGCGGATCTGGACCGTCCAAAAGAGGTTGGACTGCGTGCCGGTGAACGCGCGGTACGCAGGCTGAATCCGCAAAAGCTTTCGACCCGAACCGCAAATGTCATTTATGAGTCTCGCGCAGCGCGCAGCATCCTCGGGCACCTGGTTGGTGCAATCAACGGGGCTGCGATTGCGCGCAAAACGAGTTTCCTGAAAGACCGAATGGGTGAAGCGGTGTTCGCGCCGGGCATTCGTGTCGTCGATGATCCCTTCAAGCGCCGAGGTGCAGCGACAAGGCCTTTCGATGGAGAAGGTACACGCGCTGATGTGCTTGAAATGGTCAGTGACGGAGTGTTGCAACACTGGTTCCTTGATGGCGCCTCTGCACGTGAACTGGATCTGAAACCCAACGGCCGCGCTCACCGGGGCGGCAGTGGTACATCTCCCGGTCCGACCAATATCACGCTGATGCCGGGCGAAAAATCGTTGGAAGAGCTGATGACGGACGCCGGCGAAGGCCTGCTTGTCACCGACCTGATTGGCCATGGCGTCAACGGAGTGACCGGAGACTATTCCCGCGGTGCTGCCGGTTTCTGGTTTGAGAACGGAAAAATTGTCGAACCTGTCAGTGAAATCACCATCGCAGGAAACCTGAACGACATGTTCAAACGCCTTGTGCCTGGCAGCGATCTGGACAACCGGTATTCGAGTGCCGCCCCGTCTGTCATGATCGAAGGGATGGCACTTGCTGGAAGCTGACACGGGCAATAATCACTCCTGGCTCGACCTTGATCTGCGACTTCTTGAAGACGCGGCGCATAAGGCTGGAGAATTGGCGCTCAGTTATTTCGGGTGCGACCCTGAAACCTGGTTCAAAGGGAACAACCGCTCTCCAGTCTCTGAGGCGGATCTGGCAGTTGACCGATTGCTTGCCGAGGAATTGCGCGGAGCACGGCCTGACTATGGCTGGCTTTCGGAAGAAACGGCAGACGACAAAAGCCGTCTGGGTTGCGAGCGGACTTTCATAGTCGATCCGATAGACGGAACAAGAGCATTTCTGGCAGGTGGAGACGAGTGGACGGTCTCTCTGGCGGTTGTCGAACAGGGTCGCCCGACCGCTGGCGTCGTCTTTTGTCCGCGTCGAAACGAATTGTTTGCCGCGCGTGCCGGAGGCGGAACCACTTTGAATGGAGAAAAAGTTTACGTTTCTCCGAAGCAGAGTGTTGAAGGGGCAACCTTGTCCGGGCCACATTCGATTGTTGCCAACAAAGATGTGATGGCGGCTGGATTTAGCGGTACGGAAATCCTGCGCTCGCTGGCCTATCGCCTGGCGATTGTGGCAGCTGGACGCGTCGATGTCGGCGCCGCACGGGGCGGGCCAAGCGATTGGGACCTTGCAGCAGCTGATCTTTTGGTGCAGGAAGCGGGCGGCAGGCTGACCGACCTTTCCGGCCGGAACCTTGTTTACAACCGGACCAAGACCGGACATCCGGGATTGATTGCTGCACCGGAAGCGCTGATCGAACCGGTTCGCGCGGTTCTTGGTGAAATGATCAGATCCTGAGCGGATTGCATCGACAAACAGTGAGGATATCCATGAGCGAGACCGACAGCCCCAAACAGCTGCTGCATCTGGTGTTCGGCGGTGAGCTGGAGTCGCCTGAGGGACTGACCTTCCGGGATTTGGATGAATTGGATATCGTCGGCATTTACCCGAACTATGCTGAAGCCTCCAAGGCCTGGAAGGCCAAGGCGCAGGCAACGGTCGACAATGCGCACATGCGCTATTTTGTGGTCCACCTGCATCGCTTGCTGGACCCGGACACAACGGCCTGATTGGTCGTTCTTAGGCGACAAGAAAAATGATCAAACGCCTCGGCCGTCAACCTTGGGTTCTCTCTGCAGTCGGTTCTGTGCTCGCCGGTTATCTCAAGCTGGTCTATCACACCAACCGGTTCACGATTGAGCCGAAAGGCGTTCATGAGGAAACGGAAGCTGATCTGCCGGTGATCGTTGCCATGTGGCACGGTCAACATTTCATGGTGCCGTTTGCCAAGCCTTCCAGCTGGCCGGCGAAGGTCATGATTTCAAGATCCGCAGACGGCGAAGTGAATGCGATCGCTGCTCGAAAACTCGGTCTTGGTCTTATCAGGGCATCGGGCGGCCGAAACGCGCGCCAAATCAAGAAGCGCGGAGGCATGCGCGGATTTATCGAAGCTCTGCGGGCTTTGAAAGACGGGTTCAGCATAGCCATGACTGCTGACGTGCCAAAGGGACCTGCGCGCCAATCCGGTGTCGGCATCGTTCAACTGGCGAAACACTCGGGCAGGCCGATCCTGCCTGTGGCGGTTGCCACCAGTCGCAGTATCGAACTGAACAGTTGGGACAAGGCCAGCGTGAACCTGCCTTTCGGGCGAGGCGCAATTGCAACCAGCGAGCTGATCTGGGTGCCTTCGGAAATCGAGGACGATGCGCTCGAAGCCTACAGACAACAGGTTGAGGACGGACTGAACAAGGCGACGACACGTGCCTATGAGATTGTCGGAAGGGCCGATGGCTGATCCGCGTCCCGTTCTTGTGACAGCCTATCGGGCTCTTGCGGTAGCCCTGACCCCCTTGTTCCACTTTCTTTTCTGGCTGCGCAGTCGGTCTGGAAAGGAAATCCCCGAGAGAAAGAGCGAACGGTTCGGCAAGGCGGATGTCGTCCGCCCAGAAGGTAAACTGGTCTGGATTCACGCTGCGAGTGTGGGCGAGACCGTCTCGGTGCTGCCTTTGGTCGATGCCTTGATCAGCGACGGCAACAAGGTTTTGCTGACCACGGTGACGGTTACGGCTGCGGAACTGGCACAAAAGCGCTTGCCGGCCGGGGCGAACCATCAATTCATGCCTTTCGACGCACCGGCGCCGATTGCAAGCTTTCTGGACAAGTGGCGACCTGACCTTGCCATGGTGGTTGAATCTGAGATCTGGCCCTGCCTTTTCGATGAAATGCGCCGCCGGCCCATTCCCTTTTTGCTCGTGAATGGTCGTCTGTCCGACAAATCACATCGGAACTGGTCGATTTTGCGCGGCGTAGCCCGGTATCTGTTTCAGTGCCTGGACTTTGTTTTGGCACAGAGCGAGGCAGACGCCGAAAGGTTTCGGCATTTGGGTTGCCGTAAGGTCGAGATGCCGGGCAATCTTAAATTCGATGCAGAAGAGCCAGCGCTTGATGAGAGCGCCTTCAGGACATTGAAGGGTCAAGCAGGTCAACGGCCGATCTGGCTGGCAGCGCTAACCCACCCCGGCGAAGATGATTACGCATTGGACGCATTTGATGAACTTCGACGCGCGAATTCCGATCTGCTTCTCATCCTTGTCCCAAGGCACCCTAAACGAGCTGATCAGATCTGCGAAATGTTGCAGGTTAGGGGCCTGACCTTTTCCCGCCGCAGCTCCGGTGAAGAAATTTTGCCCGAAACACAAGTCTATCTTGGCGATACACTCGGCGAGATGGGACTTTTCTATCGACTGGCCCCGGTCACATTTCTCGGTGGTTCCTACACTGAAGCGGGCGGGCACAATCCGGTTGAGGCTGCATTGTGTGGATCGGCTCTCGTGACCGGCCCAAGGGTCTCCAACGCGAGAGCTGTCTACAAAGACTTCTGGAAACATGAGGCGGCATTGAGAGTGTCTTCACCAGACAATTTGAGCGCAAGTGTCGAAGCTCTGTTCAAAGATCCGGAAGCTGCCAAACGTCAGGCAACAAGGGCACGCGAACTCGTCGAGGCAGGTCGGGGCGCTCTGGACAAAACGCTTGCATCGTTAAAACCCTACTTGAAATCGACGGACGCAGCGGGAGGTGCGGCGTGAGCAAGGCGCCCGACTTCTGGTGGCAACAAGGGTTCTCTGTTGCCGGCGCTCTTCTGGCGCCTTTTGGCTGGATTTACGGTCTTGTTGCGGGTAGGCGCATGTTGGCCAAACCGAAAGCGGAGAGCCGACTGCCCGTCATTTGTATCGGTAATTTCTTAGTCGGTGGTACCGGGAAAACACCTTTCGCAATCGAGTTGGCTTTTCGGCTGCGCGAGGAAGGCTATATGCCCGGCTTTCTGTTGCGTGGGTATGGCGGCAGCACAAAAGGGCCAGTTTTGGTAGATCCTGATCTGCATGATGCTGCAGAGGTTGGCGACGAAGCTCTGCTCCTTGCCCGTCACGGTCCGACGGTCGTTTCGGCAATCCGTCCGCAAGGAGCAAGGCTGGCCGAAGAGCAGTCAATCGATGTTCTTCTGATGGACGACGGGTTTCAGAACCCTGCACTCAAAAAGGATTTGAGCCTGATACTGGTGGATTGCACCGTTGGCTTCGGGAACGGCCGTTGTCTGCCCGCAGGTCCCTTGAGGGCCCCGGCGGACAGGCAGATCCTGAAAGCCGATTGCCTTGTTCTGGTAGGGGACGGAAACGAAGCGGAAACCGCCATTCATCTGGCAGGTCGCAAAGGCTTGCCGATTCTGCACGCGCATATTCGCGCTCAAAAGGACAAGGCACTTGAAGGTCAGAAGCTCTTTGCTTTTGCCGGGATAGGCCGACCGCAAAAGTTTTTCGATGCGTTGAAAGGCCTCGGTTACCAGGTGAAGAAAGCGCGGGCCTTTGCAGACCACCACCTCTATAGCCAGGCGGATGTCAGAACTTTGCTGACTGAAGCCGAAGAGGAAGGACTACAGCTCGTTACCACGTCCAAAGACATGGCGAGACTGGAGACGACTGAAGGGGAGCTCTTTCACTGGATCGCATCGACCGCAATCGTCGTGGATGTGCGCATGGACATCGACGACGAGGACCGGTTGATGAACCTGATCCGTGAAAAATTGCGACAGCGGAGCTTCAAGACCTGAGCGAGGTCTGCGCGTCTAGCGCGTTTCCAGATACCGTTTCATGGAAGCTTTGGCATCTACATAGGCTTCCTGCCGGTCTACGGACCAGTATTTCAACTCATCAAGCGGAATTGCCGTACCGGTCACAGCGCATCGCACGAATGTGCCGGGTGTTTCCACTTGGTAGTCGCCATCCAGGTATCGGACGCGGGCCTCGCTTGGAATGCGCGGATTTTCGTAACGGTTCATCATTGCGTCTGCTGCTGTGTTGCAAGGTCAAGTGTGCCGGAAGACTTGTACGGTAGATCGACCACCAAGGGCAAGTCACGGCTTTGTTCGCTTTGACGGCATCAGAACATCGGCGTGGTACGACGGTCTCGTCCAATGAGATATCGGCAGCGGGACATAACCACAGCCCATTCCGGCAATATTTCCTGTGCTTTTTGCATTTCGTGGCCACGATCGTTCTGACAGGTTTCCATGTCCTGCCAGCGTTTTGCTTCCACCGAAACGTCCTGACAAATAAGCAGCTCTGGCTCACAGGCAACCAGATGCATCGCGATGAGCACTGATTTCATGAGGCTGCCTTGCCGTTTTTCAAGGCCGATGACCTGGACAGTCTGAAGTCAACGGACACCACCATGTCGTCGGTTTGTTCGGAGGGACGGGGAGGGCCCGCGACATTTCCCGATTTGCTGAGCGCTTGAAGAATGAGTGGATGCAGTCCGTCGCCACGCTTGGCAGCTAGATCATGAAAAGAACTGTAGGTCTCACCGATGAGATCCTTGGGTCGCTTGGGCATGCGCAAACGTCTTCCTATTCGCGACAAGCGCGAATTTGAATGATGAAATTTTGAGAGAGAGCTGGCGAGGCCGTTTCTGAAGCGGTCAGGCTGACTGAGGATGCGAAGGATCCTTAAAGGTGAGTATTATATTCAAGTTTAAAATCTCGCAAGTGGATTTCGAGGAATTCAGGGTGAATTGCGTGTCAAAAACCCTATGTTGGGGGTAACGCCTTGCATGACGGTGGGAATGCCGCCGGAAAGGCAACGTCCTCAAACGACTATGCAGGAAACAACAATGACCATTTCCACGGCAGATCTCATTGAATCGTCAGGTCTTGGGCTGGAAACAGCAAAACGCCTCACCAAGGACGCCTTGGACGGGGCGGATGACGGTGAGCTGTTTGTGGAATACCGGCAGACGGAAGGGCTGGTGTTCGACAACGGCCGCCTCAAGGGAGCCAATTATGATACGGCTCAGGGGTTCGGCCTCAGAGCTGTTGCCGGAGAAGCGGCGGGATATGCCCATGCTGGAGACATATCCGAAGGCGCGTTAAAACGTGCGGTCGACGCGGTAAGTGCCGTCAAAAAGGGGTATTCAGGCAGCTATGCTGCGGCGCCAGCAAGAACAAATGTGTCGCTTTATTCTGACGCCAACCCGCTTGGTGGCCCGAGCTTTGAAGACAAGGTCAAGCTGCTGCAGGAAATAGACGCATACGCGCGATCCGTGGACCCGCGCGTGCGCCAGGTGACAGCATCGCTTGCCGGGTCCTGGCAGGTTGTTGAGATCCTGCGGGCCGATGGTCATCTTGTCCGCGATGTCCGCCCGATGGTGCGTTTGAGCATATCCGTTGTCGCGGGAAATGACGACCGACAGGAAAGCGGCTCGTTTGGATGCGGCGGCCGCGAAGGTTTCGACCGGTTTATCACGACGGAAAACTGGCAGGGTGGCGTGGACGAAGCCTTGCGCCAGGCCCTGGTGAACCTGGAGGCTGTACCGGCACCGGCAGGCACGCTCGATGTCGTGCTTGGTCCGGGTTGGCCGGGTATTTTGCTCCACGAGGCCGTCGGTCATGGTTTGGAAGGTGATTTCAACCGAAAGAAAACGTCGGCGTTTGCCGGGCTCATGGGCGAAAGGGTTGCGTCTCCCGGTGTCACGATCGTCGATGACGGCACCATACCGGACCGCCGCGGTTCGTTGAGCGTGGACGACGAGGGAACGCCTGCCAGCCGTACTGTTCTGATCGAAGACGGCATCTTGAAGGGTTACATGCAAGACCGTCAGAATGCACGGTTGATGGGAATGGAACCCACAGGCAACGGCCGGCGTCAGTCTTACGCCCATATTCCAATGCCGCGTATGACCAACACAGTGATGATGGCTGGCGACAAGGACCCGGAAGAGATCCTGAGTTCTGTGAAGGATGGTATCTACGCAGTCTCGTTCGGCGGTGGTCAGGTAGATATCACGTCAGGCAAATTCGTCTTTTCCTGTACAGAGGCTTACCGGGTCGAAAACGGCAAGGTCGGCGCACCTCTGAAAGGGGCAATGCTGATCGGCAACGGCCCGGACGCGCTGACACGCGTTTCCATGATCGGCAATGACATGAAACTTGATCCGGGCATGGGCACTTGCGGAAAGCAAGGGCAAGGCGTACCGGTCGGTGTTGGCCAGCCATCTATGCGCATCAATGAAATGACGGTCGGTGGAACAGCAGTCTGACCCGGAGGTTTAAGGTGCCGGGCGTCGTATTCGTTGTCTTCGACATGGATGAGGTTCTCTATGACTATCGTCATCAAACGCGGCTTGATTTACTCGAGCAGTTAACCGGGAGGCCGGCTGCTGAAATCGATGCGGCGGTCTGGGGTGGACCTCACGAAGAAGCCGCAGAGGCTGGTCAACCGGGAACCGCCGAAGCCTATTTGGCACAATATGGCCAATTGCTCGGTTATCCGATCGACTTTGACACCTGGTGCGATGTCCGGCGTCGGATGATGCGGCCGAGACCGGATGTGCTTTCGTTGGTAAAACGGATCACCGCCAAAGCCGACACCGCGCTTTTGACGAACAATGGAATGATGCTGAAAGCGGCGCTTCCCGTTTGTGCACCCGACGCGTTCGAAATCTTCGGCAGCAAAGCCCACGTTTCTGCAGAATTCAGACTGCGAAAGCCTGATCCGCGGATCTACCGGGCCATTTGTGAAAAATATGGCTACGAACCGGGCCGCTGCGTCTTTGTTGACGACAAGTTGGAAAACGTTTCCGGGGCTGAAGAGGCCGGCCTCATCGGACACCATTATTCATCGTGTAGGGCGCTGGAGGCTTTTCTCTTGGACCACAAGTTGATCTGACGTCGGCGACGCAAACTGAGTGGTTTTCTCGAAAGCGAGGAGGCGGTTCTGCGTTGTTGAAATGGCCTCCCTGACCGCGAAATTGCCGCGCCTGCCGCGTTACCGGGCTCCTGGCGCAGCGCGCATTGAAATAGCGCTTTGTCGAAAGCTGAGGTCGACGCATCGTTCTGTGGCAGAAAAAGCGAAGCAATAACCTGTATTGCAGCCATTTTGAGACAGGTTAAAGCCTGCAAATTTGCTACAGTTAAAATTGTCATCACAGTTTAACTGATTCCGGTCGCCGCAATCCGGTTTAGGAGAAAGAATGGCCAGCGAGGCAGCACCTCCGTTTTTTGCTGAATCTATCGTGTTTCTGGCTGCGACAGTTGTAGCCGTTCCGATTGCAAAACGGCTGGGACTGGGTTCGGTGGTTGGCTACCTGGCCGCCGGTGCAGCGATCGGGCCGCATGGACTTCAACTTCTGGGTTCTGGAGAAGACGTTCTTCATGTGGCCGAGCTCGGCGTTGTCTTGCTGCTCTTTGTCATCGGCCTGGAACTCGACCCTCAAAAACTCTGGCGAATGAAGCGCGACATTTTCGGCCTCGGATCCGCCCAGGTGATGCTCACCGGCCTGACCTTGTTGGGCGTTGGTCTGATTTCGGGGGTCTCGTTCTCCACTTCCCTTGTCGCAGGATTTGGATTGGCGCTGTCTTCAACAGCCTTTGCTTTGCAAATCCTGCAGGAGCGTGGACAATTATCATCAAGCTATGGCCAACGAGCTTTCGGCATCCTGCTCATGCAGGACATTGCGATCGTCCCTCTTTTGGCAATGGTGGCCATATTGGCGCCGGGCGAGGGGCCATCGACGGCAGCCCAGATATTCAGGGAGATCATTCTCGTTCTGGCTGCCGTGGCCGCGGTTATTCTCACCGGCCGGTATCTGATCTCACCGATATTCCTGTTTCTCGCAGCCAGCCGCGCGCGCGAAGTCATGTTGACGGCTGCGCTTCTGGTTGCCCTGGGCAGTGCGGGGATCATGCATACCGTTGGCCTGTCTATGGCGCTCGGTGCATTTCTGGCAGGTGTGCTTCTTGCCGAATCAAGTTTCAGGCACACACTGGAAGCTGATATTGAGCCGTTCCGTTCATTGCTGATGGGATTGTTCTTCGTGGCGGTCGGTATGTCGCTCGACGTTTATCTTGTCATGGAGAATTGGGTCATCTTGGCCGTTGGGGTCCTACTCGTCATGGGCATCAAGGGCTTGTTCCTCTGGGGTCTGTCCCGAGGCACCGGATCACCAAACTCCGATGCAATGCGCATAGCTGTGACGTTGCCCCAGGGTGGTGAATTTGCTTTCGTTCTCTTCACAGCTGCCGTCAGCAACGCCCTTCTGGACTATCAAACGGCAAACCTTCTGAATGCCATCGTGATCCTGACGATGCTGCTCACGCCAGTTGCCTGTCTAGGTCTCGACAAACTTGCGGCCCGAGCCAAGGCGAAGGGTGTTGAAAACCCGTCAATTGAAACCTTCGAGGAGGCCACACCGACGGTTCTCGTTGTCGGTTTTGGCCGATTTGGGATGGTTGCCGCTCAGATCCTAACATCCGAAGGTCTTGAGATTACAGCGATCGACAATCGGCCCGACCGTATCGATTACGCCCGCAAGCAGGGCTACAAAGTCTATTACGGAGATGCGACACGTGCAGACGTCTTGAGTGCTGCTGGCGCCGGCAAGGCCGCGTTGATTGCCATGTGCATTGAAAACGACAAGGTGATGGGCAAGGCAATCGATCTTATTCGGAAAGACTTCCCTGAAGTCCTGATTTTCTGTCGCGCGACCGACCGTGCACATGCTCTGGATCTTACAAAACGCGGCGTCGACTTTCAGATCCGTGAAACCTTCGAGTCGAGTGTCGTGTTCGGCAGAGCGGCTCTGGAAGCGCTCGGAACACCTCTCGATCGGATTGATCAGATCGAGGAAGATGTGCGGCACCGGGATGAAGAACGGCTGGCCATGCAGCTGACGGAAGGCATGTATGCCGGGATGGACCGTCTGCATAAGGTCACCCCGCGAAAAACTGTCTCTGACGAACACGACGAACCGGCAGAATAGAAAAAAGCGCCGAAGGGCGCTTTTTGTCGTCGTGAATTAAGACGATTGTTCGCTTTTGGCGGCCCTAGGGCAGAGCGTCAAACCCGGCTGAGAAACCGTTCAGCGAAATCGGGATACCGATCCCTTCCTCCGGTGTCTGGAAAATGATGAACGTGGCCTGTCCACCCCCTTGCAGTTTGGTCAGCAGGTCTTCTTCCAAAATGACTTCAGCAATACAGCCGTTCGGCAGACAGCGGACAAACCCCGCACGCCCGATATCGGCATTGTCGACCCGCAGACCGAGGCCTGAGGGCAAAAGCACTCCAAGCGGCGCCAGGACACGCAGGATACGTGCCTGTTTGTCGGCGGTTTTGAGGATTATCACCGAAAGACCGACATTCTCGCGGTCTGCTGCCGTCACATTCTGGATCAGGGCGCATTGTTCTCCGGTCGAGCCGGGAGGCGTATCGCAGCGCATTTGCCAATCGCCATGCGCAGAGCGCACCTCGCCTTGAGCCGCGGCGGGCAACGTTGCGTGTGAAACGGCGCTGAAAAGAATTCCGGCAATGGCGGCAAACTTGGCAATCGACAGTTTGGAGCGTCCGGTCTTGCGGGCAGCCAGGGACTGCGTCAAAAAGGTTGACAAGAAAACCTCCAGTCAAGCGTTATATGATCCGTGAGCCGCTCCCGCATCCGGAAACCGGCTGGCCTGCGAATCATGAATATGATCCCGAGCCGACCTTGCCGCATGATAGCGCTTGATTCTAGTCCGGCGGGGTTTCAATCGGCAGCGATAGTTGCATTTTTTGTCGAAAATCAGCCTGTCCTTGACCCTTGTCAAATGGCCAAAGCCTTTCAGGGACTGTGAAAAGTTGGAAATTCCGTTGCAGCCCGGCGTTTCTTGTGGTTTTTGTGCGACAGCAGGGTGTTGGTGGGGTGATGCGGCACATCGCCGCTCTGCACAGTAGAAACCATCGCCCTCAATACCAGTTTGTGGTTATAGTCCGGCCATCAGATAATCCTGTCGGGTGTCCGGATGCGGCAGATAGGGGCTTGCGAAGCTGCGCCAAGCCCGCTACTGCCGCACTGGATTGGGCCGGAGTGTGTATCCGGTATTGATGCATGTGCCGCGTGAAGCGGCTGAGGGAAGGGAGCGCGGACGTGAAGGCAATCTTCAAGCGTCTCATGACTATAGCCGGAATGGCGGCGACATTTGCTGGAGTGTCCACTGCGGCCCTGGCGGCCGAATCCGGCATGACGAACTGGCAGCTCGGATTTCAGCGGTCTGTCACCGAAGTGATGGACGACATCACATGGTTCAACAGCTTCACGTTGATAATCATCACCGTCATTACACTTTTCGTGCTGGCGCTGCTGATTGTTTGCATGTCGCGTTTCAGTGCCAAGGCGAACCCTGTTCCCTCGCGCACGTCGCACAACACGATGATCGAGGTCGCGTGGACGGTTGTCCCGATCCTGATCCTTGTTGTGATCGCCATTCCCTCCTTCCGTCTGCTTTACAAGCAGTTGGATATTCCCGAGTACGACATGACCATCAAGGCGATCGGTTATCAGTGGTACTGGGGCTATGAATACACCGACGAGGGTATGGGCGAACTTTACTTCGACTCCCTCATGGTGGGCGATTCTTCAGATCCTGCAGCCGATCTTGCTGAAAGGCAGGAAGTCGCTGATGCGCGCGGCGTTTCGATTGCGGAAGTTCCGCGCTTGCTCGCAGTTGACTACGATCTGGTCGTTCCGGTTGACACCACTGTTCGCCTGCAGGTGACCTCTGAAGATGTGATCCATGCCTTCGCGATGCCGTCCATGGGCCTCAAGATCGATGCGATCCCCGGCCGCTTGAACGAGACATGGTTCCATGCTCGTGAAGAGGGCGTTTTCTACGGGCAGTGTTCAGAGCTTTGCGGCAAGGACCACGCCTTCATGCCGATTGCCGTTCGTGTGGTCTCAAAAGACCAGTTCCAGACTTGGGCATCCGCGGCTCAGGATGATCTGGACACGGCAAACGAACAGCTGATGGCGTCGATTGCCGATGCAAAGAAAGTCGCCGAAAGCGGCCAGAATGAAGAAGTCTCGGTCGCAGCGAAATAACGCTGCGACTTTTCTTGTTTGGCGATGCGCGCGATGAGACGCAGCGCCGCTGAGAAAGTTTGAAAGAGGGAGCCCCAAATGGCTGCGACCGAAGCACATGCGGCACATGACCATCCCTACGGATGGCGTCGCTGGGTCTATTCGACCAACCACAAAGATATTGGCCTGTTGTATCTCTTCTTTGCGATCTTTGCCGGGATCGTAGGGGGAGCACTCAGCGTCGGAATGCGCATGGAGCTGCAAGAGCCGGGGATGCAGATCTTCGCTAATGCGCACATGTTCAACGTGTTCACGACGGCACACGGTCTGATCATGATCTTCTTCATGGTCATGCCCGCCATGATCGGTGGTTATGCCAACTACTTTGTGCCGATCATGATCGGTGCGCCGGATATGGCGTTCCCGCGCATGAACAACATCTCCTTCTGGCTGCTTCCTCCGGCATTCCTGCTTCTGGTTCTGTCTCTCTTCGTTGAAGGGCCTCCAGGCGGAAACGGTGTTGGCGGCGGCTGGACGATCTACCCGCCCTTGTCGACCTCCGGCCAGCCCGGTCCGGCAATGGACCTTGCTATCCTGTCCCTGCACATTGCTGGTGCGTCGTCGATCCTGGGTGCGATCAACTTCATCACCACCATCTTCAACATGCGTGCTCCGGGCATGACACTGCACAAGATGCCGCTGTTTGCCTGGTCCGTACTGATCACGGCGTTCCTGCTGGTCCTGTCGCTGCCTGTTCTGGCCGGCGCGATCACCATGCTTTTGACCGACCGTAACTTCGGTACCACGTTCTTCACGCCGTCCGGTGGCGGTGACCCGATCCTGTTCCAGCACCTGTTCTGGTTCTTCGGTCACCCTGAAGTGTATATTCTGATCCTTCCGGGCTTCGGTATCATCAGTCACATCATCTCGACCTTTGCCCGTAAGCCGATCTTCGGTTACCTGGGCATGGCCTATGCCATGGTTGCCATCGGTGTGGTCGGCTTCATCGTGTGGGCTCACCACATGTACACGGTTGGCATGTCTTCCGAGACCCAGGCCTACTTTGTGGCAGCCACAATGGTGATTGCGGTTCCAACCGGGGTGAAGATCTTCTCGTGGATTGCGACCATGTGGGGTGGTTCGATTGATTTCAAAACCCCGATGATCTGGGCTATCGGCTTCATCTTCCTGTTCACCGTTGGCGGTGTGACGGGTGTGCAGCTGGCAAACGCCGGTCTCGACCGTGCGTTCCACGACACCTATTACGTTGTGGCTCACTTCCACTACGTTCTGTCGCTCGGAGCCGTCTTTGCGATCTTCGCAGCCTGGTACTACTGGTTCCCGAAAATGTTCGGCTACATGTACAACGAGACGATCGGCAAGGCGCATTTCTGGATTACGTTCATTGGCGTGAACCTTGTGTTCTTCCCGCAGCACTTCCTGGGTCTGAACGGCATGCCTCGTCGCTATGCCGACTACCCGGACGCGCTGGCTGGCTGGAACTATGTTTCCTCCATCGGATCGTACATCTCGGCGTTCGCAGTCCTGGTGTTCATCTACGGCATTGTCGAGGCGTTCTCCAAAAAACGCGCCGTTGGCAACAATCCGTGGGGCGAAGGGGCGACAACCCTGGAGTGGACGCTGTCTTCTCCTCCGCCGTTCCACCAGTTCGAAACGCTGCCGCGCATCAAGTAAGCGTGGTGTGGAGGATAGTCTCCATCGCATGATCTGCACCGCGCCGGACCCCGGCGCGGTGCCAGTTTGAAAGCCTGACAAGTTCGGTAAGTGCTGGAAACCGGCTGAGAGAACAGGCTGACATGGAAATCAAAGGACGCGCCTATGTCGCTCGTTGAGCGCCAGGAAACAATGAACCAGGACAGCGCCGTTTGGGACGGCGGGATGGGATCTGTGAGCGACTATGTGGCGCTCCTTAAGCCCCGTGTCATGTCGCTGGTCATCTTCACGGCATTCGTTGGCCTCATGCTTGCCCCTGGCAATGTGCACCCTGTGCTTGGTATCGTCGCGATCTTGTGTATCGCAATCGGTGCCGGAGCATCCGGTGCTCTCAACATGTGGTACGACGCAGACATCGACGTCGTCATGACTCGCACGCGCAAGCGTCCGATCCCGGCAGGGAAGATCACACCGGACGAAGCACTTGCCTTCGGCATCACGCTTTCGATCGGTTCGGTTCTGACGCTTGGCCTTCTGGTGAACTGGTTTGCCGGTGCTTTCCTGGCCTTCACGATCGCCTTTTATGTCATCGTCTATACGATGTGGCTGAAACGTTCGACGCCCCAGAACATCGTTATTGGCGGTGCGGCTGGCGCGTTCCCGCCGATGATTGGCTGGGCATCCGTCACAGGCAGCGTAAGCCTGGAAAGCTTCGTACTGTTCCTGATTATCTTCATGTGGACGCCGCCGCATTTCTGGGCTCTGGCTCTTGTTAAAAACGGTGATTACACGGCAGCAAAAGTGCCTATGCTTCCGGTGGTCGCAGGGCCCACCAGCACGCGCAACCACATACTGATCTATTCAATCCTCTTGGCGCCGGTAGGTGTCGCCCCCTATCTGCTCGGATTTGCGAGCCTGTTCTACGGCGCAGCGTCTGCAACGCTCGGTATAATCTTCGTTGCCCTTGCCGCAGATATCTGGCGCAAGCGGGAAGGCGACGCCGCCAAGGCCGCGTGTTGGCGGCTGTTCAAGTTTTCGATCTTCTATCTGTTCATGCTGTTCGCTCTTCTTCTGGGCGAAAGCCTGATCTCGGGGGCCTGATCGCATGGCCGCCGAAGAACAGGGCATCAAGCTGACAGACGAGCAAAAGAAAAAGCGCCGTGCGCGCTCGATTGCGATAGCAGCCGTGTTGGTTGCCATGGTTGTGCTCTTTTACGTCGTTACCATCATCAAGCTGGGACCGAGTGTAATGGACAGGGCGCTCTGATGGAGGAACGCATGAGCCGGGAAGCGGATCAGGATCTGGCCCGTAAGAACCGCAAAGTTGCGGTCATTTGCGTCGGGATGTTTGCTTCGATGGTGGGAATGGCCTACGCAGCCGTACCGCTTTATGACCTGTTCTGCCGGGTCACCGGATTCGGTGGCACTACACAGGTTGCAGATGCCGTCAGCGATGTCGTGATCGACCGGAAGATCACCATCCGTTTCGATGGCAATGTGAACCAGAGTCTTGCCTGGGCATTCAAGCCTGAGCAACGGTCCGTAACCCTCAAGATGGGCGAGTCGGCGCAACTTGCTTACCTCGCAACGAACACGGGCGAGGGACCGAGCGTTGGCACATCCACATACAATGTTTGGCCGCCCGCTGCCGGAGCCTATTTCAACAAGCTGGACTGTTTTTGCTTTACAGAGCAGGCACTTGAAGCTGGCGAGACCGTCGAAATGCCGGTCGTCTTTTTTGTCGACCCTGAGATGGACAAGGATCCTGAACTGAAACACGTGAAGGAAATCACTTTGTCCTATACTTTCTTCCCGGTAGAACAACCGGAACGCCCTGTAGCAGCCCGAGCCGAAAAGCCCGGTGCTGAGACGAAATTGTGAGAATGGCGCGTGAGCGCGATTGAAATGACTGTGTTTGGGGAGCTTGCCGATGGCTGAGGCACATACCAAAAACCACGACTACCACCTGGTGGAACCAAGTCCGTGGCCGTTTCTAGGAGGAGTGGGCGCATTTGTGTTTGCTCTTGGAGCCATCGGCTTCATGAAGTCGGTACAGGGCACAGAGTTTGTTCTGTTCGGAATGAACCTGACTGGCTGGGGCCTGTTCGCCATTGGCCTGTTGGTCATTCTCTATGTGATGTTTGGTTGGTGGCGTGACACCATCAATGAATCGCATCAGGGTCACCACACGCGTGTTGTGTCTCTGCATCTGCGCTACGGCATGTTGCTCTTCATCGCTTCGGAAGTGATGTTCTTCGTTGCCTGGTTCTGGGCCTATTTCGATGCCGCGCTCTTTGCTGGAGAAGCGATCCAGTTTTCGCGGGTCGAGGCGACTGGCGGTCATTGGCCACCCGATGGCATCGAAACATTCGATCCCTGGCACCTGCCACTGCTCAACACGTTGATCCTGCTGTGCTCCGGCACAACGGTGACGTGGGCGCACCACGCTATGCTGCATGAAGACCGCGAAGGCCTGAAATGGGGATTGACGCTGACGGTTCTGCTGGGCGTGCTCTTCACCATCTGCCAGGTCTATGAATATGGCCACGCTGCGTTTGGCTTCAGCGGCAATATTTATGGCGCGACCTTCTACATGGCCACAGGCTTCCACGGCTTCCATGTGGTTGTCGGTACGATCTTCCTGGCTGTCTGTCTGGGCCGTGCGCTCGCGGGTCAGTTCACCAAGGAAAAGCACTTCGGTTTCGAAGCTGCTGCATGGTACTGGCACTTCGTTGACGTTGTCTGGCTGTTCCTTTTCGTCGCCATCTATATCTGGGGCGCGGGTACACCTGCCGCCCATTAGGGCGACATACTAAGAACGACACTTGCGCCCGATCCGGTCAACCGGGTCGGGCGCAATCTTTTAGTGCTCTGGAGTAAGGCGGGCGATGGAAGACAAGGCGCATTTTCCTCCGGTCAATCCGGTACCCGCCGGCCTTTCGGGTAAATGTCCGCAGTGTGGCCAGGGCAATCTTTTTGATGGCTTCCTGAGCGTGAAGAAATCCTGCATGTCTTGCGGGCTGGACTATGGTTTCGCGGATAGTGGTGATGGACCTGCAGTGTTTGTCATCATGTTGGTCGGTTTTGTCGTCGTCGGATTGGTGCTTTTTGTCGAACTCTCGTTCCAGCCACCAGTCTGGCTGCATCTGTTGCTTTGGCTGCCGTTAACTGTCGTACTTGCCGGGTTGGTGCTTCGTCCATTGAAAGGTCTTATGATTGCCCTGCAGTTTCGCCACAAGGCCGCTGAAGGTCGCCTTGACGACGATCAGCACTCCTGACTGAAAGGATTGTCCCGAGGATGGGGCCTATGAGGAAACTCATTTTTCCAACCATTGCGACGTTGATTGCGCTGGCCATTCTGCTCAATCTCGGCTTCTGGCAGCTCAACCGGCTGGCCTGGAAAGAAGCTTTGATCGACAGAGTAAAGGCAGGTGTTTCCAGTCCACCGGTTTCGGCACCTGGCCCAACTGAATGGATGACGCTCTCAGAAGACGACGATTATCGTCGTGTTGAGGTCAGTGGCGCCTTCCAGAAAGGCTTTGCCTATTACTACACGGCGCTGACAGATCCGGTTGGCGCTATAGGCGGTCCCGGGCTGATGGTCTATGTACCGTTCAAATCGGATGAAGGTTGGACGGTTTTTGTCAATCGCGGCTTTCTGCCCCAGGGGTTAGATGACAATCTCCGAGCTGAAGCACTTGACCTGCCTGAAGGCGAAGTCGCCCTGACCGGGTTGTTGCGTCTCAGCGAGAAGCCAAATTGGACGACTCCGGAGCCCGATGAGAACGATCTCATCTGGTTCGCGCGTGATACGGCATCGATGGCTGAGCTTCTGGGGGTCGAAGCCACGGGCCTCGCGCCCTATAGCGTTGACTTGGATGCGGCGTTTACGCCTGCCGCCGGAATGCCTCAGGCTGGCGAAACGATCGTTAGGTTTAAAAACGATCACCTCGGTTATGCGCTCACCTGGTTCGGTCTCGCGGCCACATTGGTGGGCGTCTATTTGACCTGGGCCGCCAGCGTTTTATGGCCTCGAAAGCGCAGGGACAGCGCATAAAAGAGAGCCCTTCCGGGCTCTCTTAACTTGTCGGATATCGCGAAGCTCTAGCCGAGCGCTTCCAAAATAGCGGCGGCACCCGTTTTAGTAGCATCGCCAGGACTGTCTTCAACTGCCAGAAAAGTCACTTCTCCGTCTTTGGCGATTAGTGCGAAGCGTTGTGAGCGCAGATGACCGAAGATGGGTGCTGGGCCGAGCCCGAGACCAACGGCTTCGACAAACTCAGCGCCGGTGTCAGCCAGAAACGTGATCTTGCCACCGGTGTTCGAACCCTTTTCCCAGGCATCCATCACAAAGACGTCGTTGACGGAAACAACGGCGATCTCGTCAACGCCCTTGTTCTTGAGTGTCTCTGAATGTTCGACAAAGCCAGGCAGGTGGTTCATGTGGCAGGTTGGCGTGAAGGCCCCGGGCACACCAAAGAGCACCAGCGTCTTGCCAGTCGTCAGCGCGCTTGTTGTCGTTTCGCCCGGACCGTCCTCGGTCATGATCTTGAACGTTGCCTCCGGGAGGCGGTCCCCAACCTTAAGTGTCATAACTAAATCCCTTGTCCGATGGCTGCAGAAGAAAAATGCAGCCCGGGCCAGAGATAGGGCGGAATCCGGTTCCAGTCGAGGGACACGGCACCAAAAATGAGCGCTTGTGGTTTGACGGCTGTTTATTCCACCCAAGCGGGATCAATCGGTTGCAAAAATTCCGTCGCCCTGCCACCGGATTTAAGTACCAGCCGGAGTGTCCTGTCGTCGCCCTGAGTGGACAGGCCCTTGGTGGACAGATGCCAGGTCGCAGTGTCTGCATCGTGGTTGAACAATTTGGGCAGACCGATGAATGATCCGTGTGGACCGGCAGCAAAGAGGTCCGGCTGTTCCTCAATGCCAACGATGGCATCGATAACCAGCGCTTTCTTGTCTTCAGACAGGCTCACATTCTGGATCTTCAACGTATCGTCGCCTGAAGACGCCGGAACATTGTCCAGGTCGCGCTCGATCAGTTTTGCTGCGAGCTTGTCTTCTACCATGTCCGGGCCGAAATCGAGGCTGAGAACAGCGTCACCCGGAACACAGATGTCCTTGCAGATGCCGAAGAAGAGCTCGATGGAGAAGCGAACCTCACCGGAAGGGTCTTCAGGGGTCACTTTGATCGGCAACACGATGCCGTCGTGATAGACGATCGATTCAGAAAACCCGTCATTGTAGCGCTCAGGCACCGGATAAAGAATCTCGATGTCTTTCAAATTGGCAGTGTTCGAAAGCGTGATTTGCGGCGGAATGCCGGCTTCGCCGGGGTAGCGCCAATAGGTATGCCAGCCCTGTTCCATGAGAAATTCCAGGCCGGCCAGATAGGAGCCGTCCTTCAGAGCGCCAGAGGCAATCAACCGCACGGCGCCACCTTGGACCTCAGTCCAGTCGGTCATGGCGGCGCGCGCCGGAGAAAGGGCCGTCAGAAAGGCGAGCGAAAGGAAAAGCGCAAATCGTTTCATGCTCTTTTGCTACACGACTTTCCGGGAGAGGTCATCGGCCAGATACCCAAATCCGGGTCATATCCTTGTGACGCTGCCGTGAACCTTGAAGCCTGTGAAATTGGAAACTGACATTAACAAACACAACCAAAGGGGCTACACTTCTAGAAGGCAGAGGGCGTCAACAGCAAATGAGGTACGAATGGCTGTAACCGAAGCAACAGATACCCTCGAAGGACAGTTTCTGATTGCGATGCCGAGCATGGCAGACAGCCGGTTCGAACACTCTGTGATTTATGTATGCTCCCACTCAGATCAGGGGGCGATGGGACTGGTTGTGAACCAGGTTGCCAGGCACTTGTCTCTAGAAGAACTCTTGATACAACTGGATATCGTCAATGACGACAGCGCCATCCGGCTGCCGGCCAGCGTACGTGACATGAACGTTCACAAAGGTGGCCCGGTTGAAGTTGAACGCGGATTTGTCCTTCACAGCGACGACTTCATGCTGAACCAGTCGACATTGACAATCGACAACGGCATCTGCCTGACAGCAACACTTGAAATTCTCAGAGCTCTTGCACAGGGCACCGGCCCGGAGCAAGCCATGTTGGCTCTTGGGTATGCCGGCTGGTCACCGGGCCAGCTTGAAAACGAGATACAATCCAACGGCTGGCTTACGGCACCTGCCGATCCGGACATCCTCTTTGATCGGGAATCCGACAGAAAATGGCACCGTGCTCTCGGCAGTCTGGGCATTGATCCGGCAATGCTGTTTTCCGACGCCGGACACGCCTGATCCCTGTCCCACCACAGTCAAGATTTTAGCCAAAAGCGACTTGCGCTTGATTGTTATGGCGCGTAAGTCGCATGTTTGGCATGGTTTGTTTCAAATCCGCTGGCTTTGAAGTAGTCTTCATGTCTGGCAGATCGGGCAAGGGGCTTAAGGGCGCCCCGAAACAAGATCAAATCGAAAGGAAAGTTGCGCGGTGAAATACACGAGCACCCGTGGTGAAGCACCAGTTCTGGAATTTTCCGATGTCCTGCTCCAGGGGCTTGCCCGCGACGGTGGTTTGTATTTGCCGGAAACGTGGCCGCAATTCGATGCCGAAACCATAGCGTCCTTCGCCGGGAAGCCCTATGAGGACGTTGCCTTCCAGGCAATGCAGCCTTTTGTCGGCGGTGACATCCCGGATGACGATCTGAAGTCCATGATCAGCGAAGCCTATCAAAGCTTCAGGCATCCCGCAGTGACGCCGTTGGTCCAGACCGACGCGAACACTTTTGTTCTGGAACTCTTTCACGGGCCCACGCTGGCGTTCAAGGACGTCGCCATGCAGCTGCTTGGCCGCATGATGGATTATGTCCTGGCCAAGCGCGGTCTCCGCGCAACGATCGTGGGCGCGACCTCGGGCGATACCGGTGGTGCCGCCATAGATGCGTTCCGGGGCCGAGATAGAACCGATATATTCATCCTGTTTCCGGACGGTCGGGTGTCCAATGTCCAGCGGCGGCAAATGACGACACCTGAAGATGCCAACGTGCATGCTTTGGCACTGACCGGGAACTTTGACGACTGCCAGGCAATCGTCAAAGGCATGTTCAATCATTTCTCGTTCCGTGATCGGGTCGCGTTGTCCGGAGTCAACTCGATCAACTGGGCACGAATTCTTGCGCAGATCGTCTATTACTTCGTCGCCGGAGCTGCTTTGGGATCTCCGCATCGGAAGGTTTCTTTCACAGTGCCGACGGGCAATTTCGGCGATATCTTTGCCGGCTATGCAGCGATGAAAATGGGACTTCCGGTCGAAAAATTGATCGTTGCGACCAATGTCAACGACATTTTGGCGCGCACTCTTGAGACTGGACGCTATGAAAAGCGCGGCGTGACGCCGACGATTTCACCATCGATGGACATTCAGGTTTCCTCCAACTTCGAGCGCCTCCTTTCGGAAGTGTGTGGCAAGGACGGAGCAGTCGTTCAGCGCATGATGAACCAGCTTGCGCAGTCCGGCAGCTTCACGATCGATGACGGTCCGCTTGCCGATATGCGACGCTCCTTTGGCGCCGGGCGGTGTGATGAAGCACAAACGTCCTCAACGATTGCACGGGTCTGGGAAGACGCGGGATACCTTCTGGACCCGCACACCGCTATTGGTGTGCATGTTGCAAAGGAGCAGAACGATGGTTCTGTTCCCATGGTGGTTCTGGGAACGGCTCATCCGGCCAAATTCCCGGATGCAGTCGAAAAAGCGGCTGGCATACACCCGGAATTGCCGGAAAATCTGAAAGACATGATGAGCGCGGAGGAGCGCCAGCAAATATTGGCGGCAGATCAGGACGTGGTGGAGCGATATATCGAAGATCACGCCCGGGCCGTCACCGCTGGGGTGTGACTATATGAAAGTACAAACAACTGTTCTTGAAAACGGGATGACGGTCGTCACCGACCAGATGCCTTACCTGAAAACAGCGGCGCTTGGGATCTGGGTCCGAACGGGGTCTCGAGCGGAACTGGTGAACCAGAACGGTATCACCCACCTTCTTGAACACATGGCTTTCAAAGGCACGAAATCGCGCACGGCGAGAGGTATTGCCGAGGAAATCGAGGCCGTCGGTGGAGAGCTGAACGCCTCGACCAGTATTGAGCACACCAACTACTACGCCCGCATTCTAGCTGAAGACATGCCGCTGGCAGTAGATATTCTGGCAGACATTCTGCAGAACTCCACATTCGACGCTCAAGAACTGATGCGCGAACAACATGTGATCCTGCAGGAAATCGGTGCGGCCGCCGATTCCCCTGAAGATCAGGCATTTGATCTGTTCCAGTCGACAGCCTGGCCCGACCAGCCGATCGGCAGGCCCATTCTGGGCACGCCGGAGACGGTGCAGGGCTTCAATCGGGACGCGTTGAACACCTATCTGGCGGAACGGTATCGGGCTCCCGACATGGTTCTGGCCGCAGCTGGTGCCGTTGATCATGACGAACTGGTTGCGATGGCCCGGGAAAAACTGGGCGGTTTCAGCAGCGAAGCTGCTTCGCAGGAGTCTGAAGCCCGCTATCGGGGTGGCGAGACCTTGCGCACCAAGGATCTCATGGAAGCTCAGGTGCTCATGGGCTTTGAAGGCAGGCCTTATAAGTCCAAGGATTATTACGCCATTCAGATCCTCGCTTCTGTGCTTGGTGGTGGGATGTCCTCGCGGCTGTTCCAGGAGATCCGCGAAAAACACGGGTTGTGTTACGCAATCTACAGCTTCCATTGGGCGTTTTCCGACACCGGTCTGTTCGGGCTTCATGCTGCGACCAGCCACGAAGACCTCGGCGCTCTGATGCCGATGATTGCAGATGAGCTGGTGTCCGCCACACAGACGATTACGGACGATGAAGTGGCCAGGTCACGCGCGCAGATCCGCGCCGGCCTGATGATGGCGCTGGAAAGCCCTGCGGCACGCGCCGGGCAGATCGCACGGCAGATCCTCGTACATGGACGCGTCCTGGGTCCGGACGAAATCTCGGCCAAGATAGATGCGGTGACTGCTGCGGATATCCGGCGCGTCGCGCACGAAACCTTTGTCGGCGCGACGCCGACACTGACTGCAATTGGGCCAGTTGATGGCATCATGACCGCAGCAGAGCTTGCGGACAGGCTACAACAGGGACCGGTTCTGCAGGCAGCTTCCATGTAATTGGCTGGAGGCGTGTAAGCATGGCACTGCTACGGCCGGGAACATCGCCTGACGCCGAACTGCTGATCGAAGCCGGCGGTTACTTTCTGCGTCCTCCGATCATGTCCGACTATAAGGAATGGTCGGAGCTGCGCGCCGAAAGTAGGAGGTTTCTGAAGCCCTGGGAACCTTTATGGCCTTCCGACGATCTGACAAAGTCAGGTTTTCGCCGCCGTCTGCGCCGTTATGCGAAGGATCGTAAAGAAGGCCGCAGCCTCTCATTTCTGCTGTTTCGAGCCAAACAACACCAGATCCTCGGTGGCCTGACGCTGAGCAACATTCGCCGTGGTGTGAGCCAGACAGCGACCCTCGGCTATTGGATGGGGGAACGGCATGCGGGGAAAGGTCATATGTCTTCCGCGGTCGCCATGATCTTGCCGTTTTGTTTCGGCGTTTTGAACCTTCACCGAATTGAAGCGGCGTGTCTTCCGACCAACATGCCGTCTATCCGACTACTCGAGAATGCAGGGTTCCACAGAGAAGGCTATGCGCGCAACTATCTGTTAATTAACGGGACCTGGCAAGATCATCTCTTGTTTGCCTGTTTGGCGGAAGATCACGCATCGCGGCTGGAAAAGGTGGCACCGAGTGTTGACGGTATCTTGAAAGAATTCTTGTGAGATGCGCAACAACCCGGTAGTTCTTCGCCCCATGTCGCATACGTTACCGGACACACACGTCAGCGTTCTGAAACGCAATGTCATAGCACTGTGGTTGATCTTCGTGATGCTTGTCGCCTTGCCGGCTCAAGCTCTTGAACCGATCCCCGTGCCGATTGACATCGAAGCGCTGGATATCACCAATTCCGTTGAGCTTCACAGGGAAGCGGGGACGCGGCTGCAGGTCTCCACGGCACCCGGTGCTGACGGGATTGTCCGCCGGATCGAGGTTCCCTCGCTAGATGGCACAAACACAAATTGGGCTGTTTTTGCTCTGGCCAACACCAGTGACGAACAAATCGACCGTTTGATTGTCGCGCCGAACTACAAACTTGTCAGTTCCGACATCTTCTGGCCGGACCTCGGCTCCTCGCGTATCGCCACGATTACCCCAAGCCAGGGCATCGCCCCGCAGCGTCAGAAAAGTCTGGAGGCAGATGTTTTCCTTGTGACGCTCGACCCGGGTTCTATCGTGACTTTTGTCGCGGAACTGACAACACCCAATCTGCCTGAAATCCGCATCTGGGAACCGGATGTCTATAAGGAAACCATCAACGCCTACACGCTTTACCGAGGCATTATTCTGGGTATTTCAGGCTTGCTGGCGCTCTTCCTGACGATCTTGTTCGTCGTCAAGGGAACGGTCATGTTCCCCGCAACAGCAGCACTTGCCTGGTCGGTGCTCGCCTATTTGTGTATCGATTTCGGCTTCTGGGGCATGGTGTTCAACCTGGAAGGTGGCGGCAGCCAGCTCGCCAGAGCCTGTGCGGAAGTGATGCTTGCGGCCAGCTTGATAATCTTCCTTTATGCCTATCTCAATCTCAATCGTTGGAACATTCACTATTCTCACCTCGCATTGACGACATTGATCCTCATTCTGGGGCTCTTGGGCGTTGCCGTCTGGGATCCGTCGGTCGCCGCCGGTATTGCGCGGCTTTCATTGGGTGTGATTGGCGTTCTGGGTTTCGTGACAATCGCGGTGCTGGCCTTTCAGCATTACGACAGGGCAATCCTGCTCATCCCCACCTGGTGTCTGTTGATTGCCTGGCTGATTGGCGCCGCCATGTCCGTGACCGGATATCTTGGCAACGACATCGTTCAACCGGCGCTGGGTGGTGGTCTGGTTTTGATTGTTCTTCTGATTGGCTTTACAGTGATGCAGCACGCCTTCGCGGGCGGAGCCATCGCGCAGGGCCTGATCTCCGATGTGGAACGCAAAGCCTTGGCGCTGACCGGGGCAGGCGACATCATCTGGGATTGGGATATCGACCGGGACCGGATCTTTACCGGCAACGAAGTTGAAGACCTTCTGAGCCTCAAACACGGCACGCTGGAAGGACCGGCCCGCGATTGGCTGGACGTGCTGCACCCGCAGGATCGCGATCGGTTCCGCGCGACGCTCGATGCTGTGATCGATCAGCGCCGTGGTCGTGTGATGCAAACGTTCCGGCTGAGATCTGAAGATGGTCATTTCCGTTGGTTCCGGCTGCGTGCGCGGCCCATCATAGGTTCTGACGGCGAGGTCATCCGTTGCGTCGGGACGCTCTTGGATGTTACCGAAGAACGCACGGCGGAAGAGCGGCTGCTGCATGATGCGGTCCATGACAACCTGACCGGGTTGCCCAACCGAGAGCTCTTTGTCGACCGCCTTCGTACAAGCGTTGTCCGTGCGAAGGCTGAGGAAACGTCCAAACCGACAATTCTGGTTTTGAACCTCGACAGGTTCAAACAGGTCAATGACAGCATAGGACTGTCGGCCGGTGACAGCATTCTTTTGACAGTCGCGCGGCGTCTTGGCCGTCTGATTGGCCAGCAGGACACATTGGGTCGGCTGTCAGGCGACCAGTACGGTCTGGTGCTCTTGTCGGAACAGGAGCCAGACAGAATTGTCGCGCTGGCTGATGCTTTGCGCAAGGCGGTCCGTGCACCGATCACCTTCGGCGACCGGGAGATCTTTCTGACCTGTTCGGTCGGCATCTCGTTTTTTGAGGGCGGCAAGCAGGGTGTTGAGGACATGCTCACCAATGCCGAGATTGCGCTCAATCACGCAAAGCGTCTTGGTGGGGACCGCCAGGAGGTCTTCCGTCCGATCCTGCGCCCACTCGACAAGAACATCGTTGATCTGGAAGCAGATCTCAGAGAGGCGATCAAGAAGGAGACACTTGGTGTTTTCTTTCAGCCGATCATTCGTCTGGAAGATCAGGCTGTCGCCGGATTTGAGGTTCTTGCTCGCTGGAACCATTCAAAGCGCGGCAAGATTTCTCCATCGGAATTCATACCGGTTGCCGAGCAGTCAGGCCTGATCAACGAACTCGGCATGTATATGCTGGACAAGGGCGCGCAACAGCTTGCGCATTGGCAGCGAGAGTTTCCGATGCAACGCCCGCTGTTTGCGTCGGTCAACCTGTCCTCGCGTCAGCTGCTCAAGCAGGACTTGATCAACGATGTGAAGGCGGTGTTGTCCAGAACGTCCCTGGAACCGGGAACGCTCAAGCTTGAGCTGACTGAGTCCCTGCTCATGTCGAACCCCGAATACTCCGCGAAGGTTCTGGAACGGTTGCGGGGTCTTGGGGCTGGACTGTCGCTTGATGATTTCGGCACCGGCCATTCTTCGCTGTCTTACCTGCAACGGTTTCCGTTCGACACGATCAAGATTGACCAGTCCTTCGTCAAACCCAACGGGTCGTCAGCGCGGCCTGTTCTACTCAGGACCATCGTTGCCATGGGGCATGATCTGGGCATGCAGGTGGTTGCGGAAGGGGCTGAGAGCGAAAACGACGCCCTAGAGCTTTATCAGCTTGGCTGTGAATATGCGCAAGGCTTCTTCTTCGGGGAAGCGGTCTCCGCCTCTGAGGCCACGAAGATCCTGCGCAAAATGCCAGCAGAAGCCGAAAGCGCCTGACAAACGGTCCGCCATTGAAGCGATTGTCATGCGTGCCGGGATTAAGGCACGAGAATTGGCACCGTCTTGTCAGACGCCTGGATTTCCAATGGCGTCGCGCCAAAGGGGTCGCCGTCCACCTGCGCTGCAACTGTTCTGCCTGCCTTGATCGATGCAACGTTGAACGGTCTCACCGTGGCCCCCTTCGCCTTGTGCAGACGCCCGCTTAGAAGAGCCATCGTATAGCGTATGGACGACCATGGGTCGTCTCTTTCCAGTACCAGCATGTAAAGACCTGGATCGGTGGCACCACCAGGCGAGATCACAAACGGGCCACCATAGCGGTGTGCATTGCATGCGACGGCGAATTTGCCACTGAAATGTTCGCCGTCCAGCGTGACGTCCAAAGGGGCGCTTTTGCGTCTCAGTCCAATGCGGATAGCGGTAACCACATAAGCAAGCTTGCCGAAACGGCGCTTCAGAGAAAGCGGGACGCCGTGAACAACTTCTGCATCGAACCCGGCCGACGCCATAAGGGCAAAGGGCCTGCCATTAGCAATGCCGTAGTGTAGAGGCTTTGTCTTTTGGGCAAGGATCATTTCGGCGACAGCAGCAGCGGTGCGTGGCAATGACAGCTCCAGTGCCAGCACATTTGCCGTGCCGGTGGGGATCACGGCGAGTTGTGGCGGGGCAGGGTGATCCTGGAAACCGGTAAGCGCTTCGTTGATCGAACCATCGCCGCCTGCAACGACGAGTGTCTGGACCGCCAATGCAGGGTCAGCACATGTTTCGCCAATCTCTCCGGCACGCTGCGTCAGGCGGATTTCCGTCGAACGCCCTTGTCGTTCCAACCGTTGTCGAACGTCCTGGAGAAACGGGGCGTCATACCCGCCAGATGTCGGGTTCGCCATTATGAGCACCTTGCCGTTTGAATGCGGCTCGGGCCGGCGTGGTTCAGCCGGTGCTGCCCCCCTGGTATCGCTCACTCGAAATCCTCTGTTGCACGAACAGATCTTGTTATTGGTCGCCGCTCTTATAAGGGGCCATGCCCCCGCGTGCCAGCTCATCGGCACGCTCATTGTCGGGGTGGCCGGCATGACCCTTCACCCAGTGCCAGGTGACGTCGTGCCGTTCTCTTGCTGTGTCGAGAGCTTGCCAGAGGTCCGCATTCTTCACTGGCTTGTTCGCGGCGGTTCGCCAATTCTTTCGTTTCCAGCCTTCAAGCCATTCTCGAATGCCACTGCGCACGTAGGTGCTGTCTGTGTAAAGGTCCACAGCGCAAGGGCGTTTTAGCGTGTTGAGCGCTTCGATTGCCGCCATCAGTTCCATGCGGTTGTTGGTGGTTTCCACTTCGCCGCCCTGCAGCTCACGTTCGTGTCCGCCGAAACGCAATATCGCTCCCCAGCCACCTGGTCCGGGGTTCCCGGAGCAGGCACCGTCGGTATAAATCGTAACGCGGTTCTCGGTGCTCATCTTTCCAGTCCATAAGCCTCGGTGGAACTGACCGTTTGGTGAAAACGCAGTTTCTTGACGTATTCCATCGGGTCTTTCGGTGTGACCAATGCACCCGGCGGGACGCTCAACCAGTCATAGAGCCGTGTGAGCAAAAAGCGCAGGGCTGCGCCTCGGCAGAGGATCGGTAACGCCTCATACTCTGCCTCGTTCAGTGGCCGAACGCCTGAGTAGCCTTTCAAAAGCGCCCTGGCCTTGGTCACATTGAAGGAGAGGTCCTGCTCGAAGCACCAGGCATTGAGACAGATGGCAATGTCGTAGGCGAAAGCGTCGTTGCAGGCGAAATAAAAGTCGATCAGACCCGAGAGCTCATCGCCCAGAAAAAAGACATTGTCAGGAAAAAGGTCAGCATGAATGACACCGCCTGGCAAATCCGAGGGCCATACCTTTTCAAGGTGTTCGAGTTCAGTGGATAGTTCCGCTGTCAGGCCCGGAAGAACGCTGTCGCTGCGGTCTCCGCATTGCTCGAACAAAGGGCGCCAGCCGCTCACATCCAGAGCGTTTTTTCTGAAGCCGTCATAGTCTCGACCGTCGATATGCAACTCGGCCATGGATTTGCCGAGTTCACCACAATGCTCAACGCGGGGCCGTTTGACCCACATGCCTTCCAGAAAGGTAACAAGCGCTGCCGGACGCTCGGCCAGTGTTCCCAACAGCTTGCCTGACTTCGAGGCAACTGGGGTCGGGCAGGACAAACCCTTTGCTGCCAGGTGTTGCAATAGGTTGAGGAAATAGGGGAGGTCATCCGGATTAACCCGCTTTTCGTAGAGGGTCAGAATAAAAGACGCCTTGTCCGTATGAACCAGGAAATTGCTGTTTTCGACGCCTTCCGCAATGCCCTTGAAGGAGAGCAAGCGCCCGACATCATACTGGCCGATGAAGTCGCTCAGCTCTTCATCGGTGACTTCGGTATATACGGCCATTGTCTTACCCGGTGGCTGCCTGGGCCGGGGCGATCATGTCCCGTAATTCCCGTGGCAGATTGAAGGAAATCGTCTCTTCCGCTGTATGAACGGTTTCAACGGTCACATCGAACCGTTCGGCGAAAGCAGTGATGATTTCCTCTACCAGAGTTTCGGGAGCTGATGCACCGGCCGTCAGGCCCAAAGTCCGAACGCCTTCGAAATCCTGCCATTGAATGTCGCTTGCACGCTGGATTAGCACGGAAATCTTGCAGCCTGAACGCTCTGCGACCTCACGCAGCCGCTGCGAATTGGAAGAGTTCGGCGCTCCGACAACAATCATTGCATCCACTTTTGGCGCAACATGTTTGACGGCTTCCTGCCGATTGGTCGTCGCGTAGCAAATGTCTTCCTTATGCGGAGCCACGATATCGGGGAATCGCTGCTGCAGCACCGCAACGATGCCGGCAGTGTCATCGACCGAAAGCGTCGTCTGGGTAATGTAAGCAAGAGGCCGGTCGCTTTTGGGCACATAGGCGTGGGCGTCATCTTCGGTCTCGATCAGGGTGACCGTGCCATCCGGCAATTGACCCATGGTTCCGATCACTTCAGGGTGGCCCGCGTGACCGATCAGGAGAACCTCGCGGTCACGGCGGAAATGGATTTCCGCTTCCTTGTGCACCTTTGAAACCAGCGGGCAGGTGGCGTCGAGATAGAACATTTTCCGCGCCTGGGCATCCTCAGGAACGGACTTGGGCACACCATGCGCTGAAAATATAACCGGTCTGTCGCTGTGTTCTGCAGGAATTTCCTCCAGCTCTTCAACGAAGACTGCTCCCTTTGCCTTCAGTCCGTCCACCACGAATTTGTTATGAACAATTTCGTGACGAACATAGACCGGCCGACCGTATTTCGTCAGTGCCAGTTCCACGATCTGGATGGCCCGGTCGACGCCTGCGCAAAAGCCGCGCGGAGCACAAAGCTGAAGGCTGAGAGGCTGTTTTTCCTGTTTGGTCTCGGTCATGGTCCACTTTCGACAAACCCATATGGCCGCAATAAGGGCTTCGCCTCCCTCCCTGTCAAGGGAGGTGCGCTCAAGTGCGCATAATTTCGGCCATAATCTCCTGCTTCATGCATTGTCGCCATCAAGTCTCGCCAAGCATTGCGGGACCTGCTAATAAGCCCCGCCAAGTCGCGTTGCATTCGAATGGGAAAATGATGATCAGAACGTTTCGAGCCGTGTCCGCCACCAAGATTAAGCTTGCCTTCGGGGCGGGCCTGTGTGCCGTGGTTTTGAGTGGATGCGGTGGAGCGGACAGCGTTGCTGGAAAAGTGATTTCAGGTGGCCGTGAGCCGATTGAAGTGTCGCCGGAAACGTTTGCTCCGCCTGTGCCATGCCCGCCGATGCAGCTGAAACCCAACACGTACCTGATCATGAACTATGTGCGTGGCAAGCAGGACGAGCGTTCGGGTTTGCGGTATCAGGCAACTGTCGAAGACTGGGCTGTGACCTGCACAAGTGAAGCAGATGGCGGGCGTCGCATGAAGCTCGGCTTCTCAGGCGATGTGACACCAGGACCCGCATGGCAAGGCGGAGATATTGTGCTTCCACTGCGGGTCGCTGTTGTCCCCGGCGGAGAGGACGAGAAACCGCTGAGCTCCGAAATCCTCAAGATCCCGGTTTCGATCGCAGCTGGAGCACCTGCCGAAACCTGGACCCTGATTGAAAACAAATTCACGATACCGGCCGGTGCGAGCGTCAAGGTTGTCTTCGGCTTTGATGAAGGCCGCCGCCGCTAGAGGACCTCTTTCGAAGGATAAAAAATAGATTTTGCACGGGCAAACAACAGTTGCGACACGTCGCATATTGACAAGACTTTGTCCGGCTCGCACAATCGCGCCCTAATCAGGGTCGTCCCCTGATTGGCGTGGTATCACGCTTAAGCTTATGCGGGAGAGGCCGGACGAAAAGATGCCGGCGCCGAAGGAGCAACCGCCCCGGAAACTCTCAGGCAAAAGGACCGCCTAGGCTAAAACGCTCTGGAAAGCAGTGATCCGTTCAAGCGGACTGCTCACCGAAGGAGTAACCGCTCCGCCGCCTCAGGTGGTCAGCGGGAAATCTCTCAGGTACTCGGACAGAGGGGGTGCAGACAAACCAATGCCTGTGACGGGCGGTTTGAGACTGCGCAACCCCGAACTCGAGGACCGTTATGGCGGAACCCGTTGCAGAGACCGATCTGAAACAAACGCCTCTTCACGACCTTCATGTGGAACTTGGTGCGCGTATGGTACCCTTTGCGGGTTATTCCATGCCTGTGCAATTCAAGGCCGGCATTATGGCCGAACATCAACAAACCCGTTCTAGGGCCGGCTTGTTCGATGTGTCCCATATGGGTCAGGCGTTTCTGATTGGACCCGATCATGAAACCACCGCGCGCGCGCTGGAAGCATTAACCCCGTCGAACTTTGTCGAACTTGGGCTCGGTCGTCAGCGGTACACCGTTCTGTTGAACGACAACGGCGGAATTATCGACGACCTGATGGTTACCCGCTCAATATCGGCTGACGATGACGGTCGGCTCATGCTGGTTGTCAACGCCGCGCGCAAGGATGTCGACTACGCCCATTTTCGTGCCAGACTTCCGGAAAATGTCAGGCTTGAAGTGGTCGAGGACCGCGCATTGATCGCCGTGCAGGGGCCGGAAGCCGTTGCTGCAGTCGCTGCACACGCGCCCAAAGCGGCAGAGCTTGCTTTCATGAGCGCATCCTCCATGGAATTTGACGGTATCGACTGTCACATCGCCCGTGCCGGGTATACCGGCGAGGACGGCGTCGAAATGTCCGTTCCCGCGGGTGCAGCCGAAGCAATTGCCCGCGCACTTCTGGCAGATGACAGGGTCGAGCCCATCGGGCTTGGTGCACGTGACAGTTTGCGTCTTGAGGCAGGCCTTTGCCTTTATGGCCACGATATTGATGAAACAACCTCTCCGGTGGAAGGCAATATCACGTTCTGCATGCAGAAACGCCGCCGCGAGGAAGGTGGATTTCCAGGAGCGGCGCGCATCCAGGCCGAACTTCGTGACGGGTCAGACCGGGTTCGTGTCGGATTGCGGCTCGATGGAAAAGCTCCGGCCCGAGAAGGTGCTGAAATAGCATTGCCCGGAGCAGATGTGATCGGAACCGTGACTTCGGGTGGTTTCGCGCCGACCGTCGGCGCTCCGATTGCCATGGGCTTTGTACCGCGCGCGCAGGCTGAAACGGGAACGCAGCTTGAACTCATCGTGCGGGGGCGTCGCTTGCCTGCCACTGTTGCTGACATGCCATTTGTGCCCAACCGCTATTACCGCAAACCAAAATCCTAAAAAAGCTCCAGAGAACGGACGAGAATTATGACCACTTACTACTCCAAAGATCACGAATGGATTGCCGTGGATGGCGATGTCGCCACCGTTGGCATCACGTCCTATGCCCAGGAACAGCTTGGCGACGTTGTCTTTGTCGAACTGCCGGAAGCAGGCAAGACGTTGTCTCAAGGCGACGAGGCCGCCGTGGTTGAATCTGTAAAGGCCGCAAGTGAGGTATACGCACCGATCGATGGTGAAATTGTTGAAGCGAACGACGCGCTTGCAGACGAACCTGCCAAGGTCAACGAGGATCCCGAAGGCGCTGCATGGTTTTTGAAGATGAAGGTCGGCAATGCGGACCAGCTGAGCGAACTTATGGACGAGGCAGCCTACAAGGCATTCGTGGAGACACTGTAATTCATGGCGGGGCACCACTATTCAGCTAAGATTGAATGGGCATGTGACGGTGACTACGCCGCCAATGCCTATTCTCGTGGGCATATCTGGCGTTTTGACGGGGGACTGGAAGTCCCGGCAAGTGCATCGCCCACGATAGTGCCCCTGCCGCATTCCATAGAAGGGGCCGTTGACCCGGAAGAAGCCCTGGTGGCTGCCATTTCGTCTTGTCACATGATGTCGTTTCTGGACCTTGCCCGCAGGGCAGGTTTCAACGTTGCGAGCTACCGAGACGACGCGCGCGGTGAAATGAACCGTGTGGCCAGAGGCAAGATGGCGATTACCAAAGTGGTTCTGAAGCCGGAAATCAACTTGGTTGCCGCGGAAGCCCCGGATCCGACCTGGCTTACGGATCTCCACGAAAAGGCGCATGACATCTGTTTCATCGCTAATTCCGTGAAATGCGAAATCGTGGTGGAGCCCGGGCCCCTTCGCCTGACGGCGCCATGACAACGCGGCGAATGGCCAATGAAGCTCAACGTGCTGGCACAAGCTGTACGAGTGAGGCAAGGGTCGATCGCCTTTAGACCGGTAAAATGCGGCGATGACGGAACTGACCTGAAACGCTGCATGAACCGTAGAAATTGAACCGCTCTGCCGACGAGTGGAAGCGGCTAGCTGAACAGCTGGCCGGACAGGTTCGGAGCAGGATCCGGACATCGTTTGCAGGGTCTGACAACTCTTTGGGAGCTGCCTGATGCGCTATTTGCCATTAAGCAATACCGACCGTGGTGACATGCTTGCACGGATCGGTGTCAATTCGATTGACGACCTGTTTGCCGATATACCGGAAAACGTTCGTCTGGAAGGCCTCCTGGACCTTCCGAAACGCGCAAGCGAAATGCAGGTTGAGCGCAAGCTCTCTGCAATGGCTGAAAAAAACACCTCGGCTGGATCGGTGCCGTTTTTCGTTGGGGCAGGGGCTTACAAACACCATGTTCCTGCGACAGTTGATCATCTGATTCAGCGGTCTGAATTTCTGACGTCCTATACGCCCTACCAGCCGGAAATCACCCAGGGCACTTTGCAGTATCTGTTTGAGTTTCAGACACAGGTTGCCCGGCTGACTGCGATGGATGTTGCAAACGCGTCCATGTATGACGGTTCAACCGGCACCGGTGAAGCTGTCCTGATGGCCCACAGGGTCACGAAGCGCAACAAGGCGGTGCTTTCAGGTGGCCTCCATCCGCAATATCGCGAAGTCGTCGAAGGCTTGTCGAACATGTCGGGTGACAGGGTTGTCAGTCTACCAGCCGATCCTATGGGAACTGAAGATATCCTCTCCCAGATTGATGACGAGACATCCTGTGTTGTTGTTCAGTCACCCTCATTCTACGGCCAGCTGATCGACCTGAAGCCGATTGCTGAAAAGGCCCATCAGCACAAGGCCTTGCTGATTGCAGTCTTCACTGAAGTGGTTTCGCTTGGGTTGATCGAACCCCCTGGAACGCAAGGTGCGGACATTGTCGTGGGCGAAGGTCAATCGATTGGCAACGGTCTCAATTTCGGCGGGCCTTATGTTGGCCTCTTTGCCACACGCCAGAAGTATGTTCGCCAGATGCCGGGCCGTCTATGCGGTGAAACTGTCGACGCTGAGGGCAAGCGTGGTTTTGTGCTGACGCTTTCAACGCGTGAGCAGCACATTCGTCGTGACAAGGCAACATCCAACATCTGCACCAACTCCGGACTTTGCTGTCTGGCCTTCACCATTCACATGGCGTTGCTTGGGCAGGCGGGACTGACGAAGCTGGCGAGGATTAACCACGGCAATGCTGTAAGGCTCAGAAAATTGCTCAGCGCCGTACCCGGTGTTGAAGTGCTGAATGCGGCCTATTTCAACGAATTCACTCTGTCTTTGCCCAAAGTTGCCGAAGACGTTGTTGAGCAACTCGCCGAACGCGGTGTCCTTGCAGGTCTGCCGGTGTCGCGCCTCGAACCTGAGAACAAGGACTTGGCCAATCTACTGGTCGTTGCTTCGACTGAAGTCAACACGGATGAAGACCGGGCTGCCTTCGCAGCCGCGCTGAAGGAGGTGCTGGCATGAGCATGAATACGCAAGGACGCCCCACCGCACCAGGCGAGGCAGGAGAAAGTTTCCGGCCGAAGACTTTCACAGGAAACCGCGCGCTCGATATGGAAGAGCCGCTGCTCTTCGAATTCGGGTCACTTGAAACGACCGGCGTCGATCTTGACGAGGAAGACGGGATCGAGTTTGAACTCGGCGCGTTTGAACGCAAGGCGGACATTGGTCTGGCCGGCCTCGCCGAGCCGGAAGCCATGCGCCATTATGTTCGCCTGTCGCGCAACAACTACGCAATCGACAGCGGTCTTTATCCGCTCGGCTCTTGCACGATGAAGCACAATCCACGGCTTAACGAGAAGATGGCCAGGCTGCCGGGCTTCTCCGACATCCATCCGCTACAGCCCGTTTCATCTGTTCCGGGTGCGCTGGAACTGATCGACGAGCTCGCCCACTGGCTGATGGTCTCGACGGGGACACATGCAGTGGCCATGAGCCCCAAGGCGGGTGCACATGGTGAACTCTGCGGCATGATGGCGATCAAGGCTGCACATACGGCTGCTGGGCGGGATCCCAAGATCGTGCTCGTGCCGGAAAGCGCCCACGGCACCAATCCGGCGACCGCTGCCCTTCTTGGGTTCAAGGTCGTTTCCATCGACGCCAAGGAGGATGGCACCGTTGACCTGGCAACCTTGAAAAACACCATTGCCGAGCACGCAGACAACATTGCCGGGATCATGCTGACCAATCCGAATACCTGCGGATTGTTCGAACGGGACGTGAAGGAAATTGCCGACCTGATCCACGACGCAGGTGGCTTCTTCTACTGTGATGGCGCCAACTTCAACGCCATTGTCGGCAAGGCACGCCCGGGGGACCTCGGTGTTGATGCCATGCATATCAACCTGCACAAGACCTTTTCAACGCCCCATGGCGGTGGTGGTCCAGGGTCCGGTCCGGTTGTGCTGTCGGATCGCCTGGCGCCCTACGCACCGCTTCCCTTCATCCGAAAGTCCGATGCCGGTCTTGAATTGGTTGAGACGAATGCGGCAACGTCAGACGACGAGCAACCTTTTGGTCGCATGACAGCGTTTCATGGGCAGATGGGCATGTATGTCCGGGCGCTGTCCTACATGATGAGTCATGGTTCTGATGGCCTGAAACAGGCTTCGGAGGATGCGGTCCTGAATGCCAACTATATCCGTGTCGGCCTTCAGGATCTGATGAGCCTTCCGTTTGGTGTCCGCCCCTGCATGCATGAAGTGCTCTTCGATGACAGTTTCCTGAAGGACAGCGGAGTGACCACGCTCGATTTTGCCAAGGCAATGATTGACGAGGGTTATCATCCGATGACCATGTATTTCCCGCTGGTCGTCCATGGTGCAATGCTGATCGAACCGACGGAATCTGAAAGCCGGGCGTCGCTCGATCTGTTTGTCGCGACTATGCGTGACCTGGTCATGAGTGCGCAGCGCGGCGAGACGGAGCGGTTCTCAGGAGCCCCGTATCTTGCTCCACGTCGCCGTCTTGATGAAACCGGTGCTGCCCGCAAGCCGGTCCTGAAATGGACCGAACCGGAACCTGCCCAAGTGACGCCAGAAGCTGCTGAATAAGCTGCACTTTCAGGTTTCCAAAACTGAGAACCCCGGCTTTTCGCCGGGGTTTTTGCTTGTTTGAACTTCCCTATTGACAAATAGTCTGTCAAAATGACAATATTGTTGTCAAAGAGAGTTTCATGGATAAATCAACCGAACTTTATGAGATCATCCGTTTGATCCGTCCGGTGCACAGACGCCTGGCGCGCGCCGTGGAGGCAAAGCTTCAAGGCACGGATGTAACAGTCGGCATGCGTGCCGTATTGGAAGTGCTTCAGGAGGCAGGTCCGCTTTCGGTCCCCGAAGTTGCCAGAACGCTCTTCCTTGCCCGCCAGCAGATCCAGTTGCTGATGTACGCGCTGGAAGATCAGCATCTGGTAGAGCGAAAACCCAATCCGGCGCACAAGCGCTCACCGCTTTTTGCCCTGACCGAGGCAGGTGAAACGGTTTTTGGTGATATCCGCACAAGGGAGAACAATGAGATCAACGCGGTCTGCGAGCTGTTCTCCGCAGAGGATCTTCAATCCTCCCAACGGGTTCTTTGCGCCATGCTCGATCATTTTGCCGAGTTCGAGGACGATCCGGATCGGCCCAAAGCGCTTGAATGAAACGACATCAAGGAGGTCCATCATGTCCCTAGTATTGAGTATCGTCGGATTTGTGATCGTCGGTCTTCTGGGGCTCTTTTTCTATTTCGCCTATTTTGTCCGCAAGCTGGGAACACCGACCAAGGGGGCCAGGATCGATAAACGTGTCCGGCCGAACGAAGCTTTGGTTGTTATCGACGTGCAGGAAGATTTCACCCGCAACACTGGCAAGACTGCATTCGATCCAGAAGTGCGCGACGCCGCACTTGATGAAATCAACAGGATGATTTCTGTCGCGCGTTCGTCCGGTCACGAAGTGGTGTTTGTCAGGAACGTGTTTCGGGACTGGCCCGTCATCCAACTGATGAAACTGGTCGCAAACGGCATTGGAACGCCTGGCCGGGAAGGGCTGAAATTCGATCGCAATCTTGAAATTCGCGATGCGCCTGTTTTTGAAAAATCTATCGGTGACACGTTTTCGAACCCGGATTTCGAGAGCTTTCTTGCAAGGCGTGAAATCGGCCGATTGACACTTGTCGGTCTCGACGCTTGTCATTGCGTCCAGCTAACGGCCAAGGGAGCACTGTCTCGAGGCTATGACGTTGAAATCCGCGAACCGGCAACTTTGACCGCAACGCCGGCCAAATGGACATCCCTGAAGCAGGACCTCACCAAGGCTGGAGCTGCGATCGCCTGAAAGGCGGGTTGAAAGTTAGAGTTATGCTGTTGCCGGTGCCGTGCTTTCGAACCGGTTCAGGAGGCGGGACAGCCAACTGTCCCGCCTGCGCAGAAATACTTTGAGATCGTCCTGATATGTTCCGGCAACGGCGGCCATCACTGAGGGGCGTTCGGCCAAGTGTCGTCGCCACTTCCCTGTCTTTTTCAGACTGTCCAGGACTTTGAGATCCACAAAGTCATCAAGGACGTCAAAATATCTGAAAACCGGCGCGAAGGCCGCGTCGACCAGAGAAAACGACCCGCCCGCAAAAAAGGGTCCCCTGAGGTCGATTTGATCTTCCAGATGACAGAATTTCGCCCGTAGAGCCTCTTTAGCGGATTCGAAATCCTGTTCATGTTTCGCGTTGTAGAGCGAACCGATGCCGTTCAGGATCTGTGAGGCAAACTCAACATAGGCCCGATGCCTGGCGCGTTCGACCGGCCCTTCAGGGTGAAGTTTGCCCGGTTGGGTTTCGTCCAGATATTCAACGATTGGAGCGGACTCAAAGAGATAGTGTCCCTCTTCGGTCTTAAGCAGAGGCACCTTTCCAAGCGGTGAGGCCTTTTGAAACCAGTCAGGTTTGTTTGCCAGGTCAATGTAAATCCGATCGAACGGAATGGATTTTTCCGAAAGAACAATGGCCGCCCGCTGAACGTAGGGGCAGAGGGTATGGCTGATGAGAGTTTGAACTTCGATCATGTGATGCTCCAATTTCATGCAGTTGCATATAAGTAAATGCAAGTGCATGAAAATTCAAGATTGATGCATCTGCATTTAAATTGCATTGTCGGACCATGACCAAGAGATCAGAAGAGTTGCCGAACGAAGTGGCGATAAACGCATGGGCACGGCTACATCGTACAAGCAGTACGGCCCTCGAACGCGTCGAAGACAGATTGAAAAAATCGGGTCACCCGCCGCTTTCCTGGTACGATGTGCTGCTTGAACTGCGGCGGGCCAAGGGACAGGGATTGCGTCTGATCGAGATTGAAAAACGCACCTTGCTTGCCCAGTACAACGCCTCACGGCTTGTCGACAGGATCGTTGCAGCCGGTTACGCGGAGAAGCGGAAAGCGCAGGAAGATGGGCGGGGCGTTCTGGTCTATCTGACGTCAGCAGGTGGAAACCTGCTTGATGAAATGTGGCCGACCTACCAAACCGCGATCCAAGAGGATTTCGCCGACAGGTTGACCGAAAGGGACATCGAAACGCTCTTCAAGATCCTCGCAAAACTTTTACCCGACTGAGACGGTTAGCGGATAAGCCACTTGACTCATCCTTCGTCATCTTGCATCAAGCTCTCATGATCAAGACCAGCGCATCCTTTGTGTATTTTTATTACGTCACCGACATACCGGCGGCTGCGTAGGATCTTGCTCACAACATAGACACCTCAAAAGCCGCCGCGTCAGGCGGCTTTTTGGTTTCTAGGACCCAAGCTTCCTGGCGGGGGAACCAGGAAGCGAACTATGACCAAACATATGATCGAAGCCGGGAAACCTGCTTCAAAACTCAAATCGGAAGCGCTCGCAGTGCTTCTTGAGCGTGGGCTCGTGCATCAGTGCACGGACATCGAAGCCCTCGACAACACCCTGTCGCAGGGGCCGATTACTGCGTACGCTGGTTTCGATGCGACCGCGGCCAGCCTCCATGTCGGGCATTTGATGCCGCTCATGACAATGCGTTGGCTGCAGAAACTCGGACATCGCCCGATCATCGTTCTTGGCGGAGGCACAAGCCAGGTTGGAGATCCGAGCTTCCGCAAGGACGCAAGGCCGATGCTCGAAGAACGCCAGATCGCGGCGAACATCGCCTCCATCCGTCGTTCGGTCGAAAGGCTGGTCGACATGGAAGGTGCAGATGGGGCTCTGTTGGTCGACAATGCGAAGTGGCTGAACGAATTTCGCTTCCTGGAATTCCTCCGCGACTATGGCTCTCAGTTCACGGTCAATCGGATGATGACGTTCGACAGCGTCAAATCCCGGCTTGAAGCACAAATGCCGCTGACGGTTCTGGAGTTCTGCTACATGATGCTGCAGGCCGTTGATTTTCTTGAGTTATCCAAACGTCACGAATGCCGTCTACAGGTTGGAGGGTCCGATCAGTGGGGCAACATTGTCAATGGCGTCGAGCTGGGGCGTCGCGATGGCCGCAAGCTTCATGGACTGACCGTACCGCTTCTGACAACGGCAAGCGGGTCCAAGATGGGCAAGACTGCAGCCGGTGCGGTTTGGCTTCATCCAGAGCACCTGTCGCCCTTCGGGTTCTGGCAATTCTGGCGCAACACGGCTGACGCAGATGTCGGCAAGTTCCTGCGTCTTTTCACCGAATTGCCGATCAAAGAAGTCGAGCGTTTGTCAGAGTTGCAGGGCGCTGAGCTGAACGAAGCAAAGAAGATACTTGCCACTCAGGTAACGACAATTGTGCACGGCCCGGAAGAAGCGCTGGGTGCTCTGCGGCAGGGGGATGCGCTTTTCGCGGGCGAGGGCGATATTTTGGAGCCGACCCACAAGTTGCCGCTCTCCCGATTGGCTGAGGGACTCGGCCTTTTGGAACTGGTCGTTGCCCTGGGGTTTGCCGGATCGAACGGTGAGGCCAGGCGGTTGGTCGAAGGAGGGGCGGTGCGTCTCAACAATCACATTGTCGATGATGCGCGCCGCCGTATCGGAACGGGCGACCTGGGTGCAAATGAGCGTTTGTCCCTTTCGGTCGGCAAACGGCGCAAGGCTCTGGTGGAGTTTGACTGAACCTTTCAGGCTTTCCCGGTTTCGTCCAGAAGCACGGAGGGCTCAAGCCAGCCCGTATACCCAAAGACCTTCCCGACAATTGGGAAGGTCACCTCGACGAAAAACGAGTACTTACCGTTTTTGACCCGCTCACGGCCAATCGCCTTGGGGGAAAGCCACAGGGGAATGGATAGCGGTCCGAGATAGACTTTTTCCGGTGTCAGGTCGATACCGTCCGGTGTTGCGATGACGCGCATCTTGAACAAGAACGGGCCAAGGCGTTCTTCCATGCAGGGAAAGTTGTCCCGCTTGCCGACCATCATATCTGTTTGAAACGGTTGTTTGCCAAAGACGCGCGTCCATCTTTCACCTCCTTCAATGGGGGCAAAGTGTGTTTCAACGGCGACGCCCTTCCGCGCCTCCGGGAGCCTGGCGAGATAGCAGATCAGTCCGGCAACCGCTGAGCGGCCGCGTGTCACATCGGCAGAACCGGTCGCCACACGGGCAAAGCTGTGCATCCTTCGGATTTCGGGTGGTACCTGATCGAAGTCGGCACCAAGAATTGTCTGGTACAGCGTGCGAGTCATGGGAAGGTCTTGACGGCAAATTGGCACATTGGTTGAGATGCTGAAGTGCTACAGCCTTGGGATGAACTATGCCAGACCTGTTTTGATGAATGTGTCTCAGACAGTTCGCAAATGGCAATGAAGCCGGAACAGGCCCGGCTTCATTGATCTATCGTTATGTCCGCCTCGCGCGGTACTCTTTCACTGGCAACCCACCAATGCCCCAGTTTTCCATTTCGACTTCCTCAATCACCACGAAGGTTGTCGAGGGACTTTTGCCCAGGACGTCGACCAGCAGATCCGTTGTACCCTTGATGAGTTTTGCCTTCTGATCAGGTGAAACCCCTTCGCGGGTGACTTGAATATTGACATAGGGCATCGATCACCTGGCTCCTTCTTCACGGGCTTTGATCTGGAAAATTTTTGCCATGATCTTCCAAGTGCCTTGATCCCGGACAAGGGTCAGTAGATCCACGAAATCCTTGTCGCCAATAGAACAGCGAACACGCGCGAACGCTGTGTTGTCTCCTGCCAGCTGGATCTCGTCCACGACATCATTGCGCCTTTCGCCACGCGATGCAGGCGACTGTCGCCGGGCGACCACAGGGACGTAGTCGTTCATGGTCCTATAGAGCAGGGGTGTTTCATCCGCCGTTGCGTAGATGGCCCTTGGATGAAATACTTTTTGCAGCAACGCGGTGTCGCAAAAGTAAAGCGCATCGAAATACTCGGAAAGAACCGATTTGATGGTGCTGGTTGGGTCGCTCATGCTGCAAGGCCCTCTTCCTCGAGCGTCCTTTGTGCAGCTGGCCGCGCTTTAATCCGAGCAATATAGTCAACGATTGCCGGCCATTCGCTCAGAGAGACACCGATGAAGTTGCTCCAATTCAGGATGACAAAGGCATAGGCGTCGACAACCGAGAAGGCGTCGCCCAACAGATAGCGACCACCACCGTCGAGCAGATTGTCAAAATCTGATAGTTTGGCGTTCAACTTGTCGAGATTTTCCCGGGTCTGCGCTTCTGAAAAGTCCTTGCCGGAAAAGTAGGGACCGAAGGCCTTGTGCAGTTCCGAGGACAGGAAGCTCAAGAGTTCCAGCTGCCGAAAACGGTCCAGAGGATTTCCGGCACTGTCTGATGAGAGTTCCGGAAAATTTTCTCCAATCCAATGTAGAACGGAAACATTCTCGGTCAGCACATAGCCGTTTTCAAATTCCAGGGCAGGCACATAGCCCCGAGGGTTGGTCTCGGAAAAGGAAGCGCCGCTTTCCGTAAGACCGGCTTCTGTGTCGACCTTTTCAAGACTGTAGTTTGCATTGGCTTCATTCAAGAGCAGGTGTGCGGCCATGGAACAAGCGCCGGGTTTATAAAAGAGTTTCATGTTTCAGGTTCCCATATTGCGGTTTGGAGGCCCAGAAAGTGTGAGATCTGATATCTATTGACAAGTAGGTTTCTATTGGTAACTTGAATTTTCGAGTTACCGCCGGGAAACCTGATTTCGCCGACGTGACTTGGAAACCAGGGCAAGTGAAAGAGATGTCATGCCGTTGAAAATGCGCAAGAATCAGAGCCCGAAGCCGCCAGAACCCTGCATGTTGACTGAGTGTATGCAAGTGATTGCCGGGGCATGGGCGCCGAACGTGATCTGGAGCCTGCGTGCGGGACCGAGACGCTTCAACGAGTTGAAAAGTGATATTCCCCCAGTCTCTTCCAAGGTCTTATCTGCACGCTTGTCTGAACTGGAAAGCCGGGGTGTTTTGCTCCGCCACGTGCGCCCGACGTCACCGCCGTCCGTCGAATATGAGCTGACCGACCTCGGTCTGGAGCTCATTCCAGCTCTTGAAGCGATTGTGCAGGTGGGGCACAAACTCAAACAGTTGCAGGGGTATCAGTTTGAGCAAGACGCGGCTGAATAGACCCGGGATAGCCTTATGACTTCCAGAACATATGTTTTTGTGCACGGCGTCTGGCATGGCGGTTGGTGCTGGTTTCGCGTTGCAGACATTCTGCGTGAGCGTGGCCACAGCGTCAGCGCACCGACCCAAACAGGTCTGGGTGAAAGAGCACATCTTTTGTCCAAGGACATAACCATCCGGACTTTCGTTGAGGACATTGTCGCGCATCTTCAGTTCGAGGATTTGAGAGACGTTGTTCTGGTCGGTCACAGTTTCGGAGGAATTCCAATTACCGGCGTTGCCGATCTTCTTCCGGACAGGATCGCAAAACTTGTCTATCTTGACGCGATCATGCTGAATTCAGGTGAAACCTGGATGGACCTGTTGCCTGAGGATATGGCGCGTGACCGCACGGATTTGGCCAATCAAACCAGTGGAGGTTTGAGCCTGCCTCCAGCTCCTCCCGAGAGTTTTGGCGTGATACGCCCGCAAGATGTGGCCTTTCTCCAGTCAAGGCTGACCCCGCATCCGTTTCGAACTTTCACAACCGCGCTGAACCTGAACAATCCGATCGGCAACGGCATTCCGGCCGCATATATCGAATGCACTGATCCACCGTATCGACCGGCGAAAGTGGCCCTGGAACGGGCGCAAGGCTTTGGATGGCCTGTGACCCGGATTGCATCCGGCCACGATGCGATGGTGACAGAGCCATTGGCTTTGGCGGATATTCTGGAGAATGATCTACCCTAAGCCTCCCGCAAGGCGGCAGCCAGCATATTCGCCTGGGTGTGCAGCACTGTTCTGCTTGCGTTTTGTCCCCTGACGATCATTCTCCAATAAAGAGGCGCTGGTAGGGTATCCAAGATCAGGTCCCGATCGACGGTTTGACCAAGCTCGCCCCGCGAAACGGCCCGGTCGATCAGATCTTGAAATCGTGCGCGCCGTTCTGCTGCAAGATGATCAAGTATGGACGTTATCTCGCCTCCACGAGCGCGCTCTGCTTCAAGGTCAGGAAGGATTCTCCTTACAAGCGGATGTCTCAAGACGCGTCTGAGATTAAGCAGAAAAGCCAGGACATCTTCCTGCAGTGATCCGCAATCCGGGGTTTCCACCAAGGGAATTGCGGTCTCCTTGATTGCATCGCTACAAAACAAGAGCTTTGAAGGCCAACGTCGATAGATAGCCGCTTTGCCGGCCTGCGCACGCGACGCGACCCTTTCCAGGCTGATGGCCGCATATCCTCGTTCCGCCCATTCTTCGAACAATGCTCTGTAGAGAGCCTGAGTCAGCTCGGGCCTTTTCAACGCTGCACCGGCAGGTTTTCGTGATTTTTTTTCGTTGATACGGTTGCGTTCCATTGAAACTCTCCTAAATAGGATGAGACGGTAGCGTTCCGGCGTTGAAAGGTAAAGTCAGATGACGACGCAACAACCTCAATTGACAGATTTCGCAGCCTTGTTGCGCAAGGCTCTCGGTGATGCGCTCAAACCGGGTTCAGAAACGCTTCTCGATATGGTCTGTGACGAGATCGTTTTTGAATTCCCCTATGCGCCAGAGGGTGCAATTCGAAGACTGGATGGCAAGGCGGCACTTGCGCGTTATCTGCCACGGGTTGGCAAGCTGGTTTCTTTGCACACTTTGGCTTTGCATCAGGTGACCGCCAATGCGGATCATTCTCGATTTGTTGTTGAGTTCAGTTGCACTGGAGAAAGCAAGGTGACCGCCTCAAGATACGATCAGGACTATATTTCGGTGATCGAACTGAGAGACGGATTGATCAGCACATACAAGGACTATTGGAACCCACTTGTGGTTTTGGCTGCGGCCGGAAGCACGGAGTCGCTTCGTCAGATCTTGCAGAACGAGATGCAAGATGAGCGCTGAGTATCTTGTGACGGGCGGCACGGGGAAAACCGGCCGACGGATCGTCAATCGCCTGCAAGAAAGCGGCTTCACGGTTCGTGTGGGAACGCGAAACCCCGCAGTAGCCAACCACGTGTTGCATGACTGGGAAAACCATGACGGCTTTGCTGCCGCCTTGGATGGGGTCACCGGCGTATATCTACTCGCACCGACCGATCGCGCTGATCATCTTGAGCTCATGAAGCCGTTCATTGATCAGGCGCTTGCGCTCGGTGTGAGCAGATTTGTTCTGTTAAGTGCATCGTCGCTTCCGTCAGGTGGGCCAATGATGGGGCAGGTGCACGACTATCTGCAGAAAGCAGCGCCGGAATGGTGTGTGCTTAGACCCACGTGGTTCATGCAGAACTTTTCAGAACAGCAGCACTTGAAAACGATCCGCGGGACCAATGAGATTTATTCTGCGACGGCTGACGGACGCGTACCTTTCATTGATGTGGACGATATCGCAGAAGCAGCACTTGCTGCACTGACTGGGAAATCCGCGGTGAACAATGACGTGGTGCTAACGGGCCCTGAAGCACTTTCATACGAAGACGTGGCCAGGATACTCTCAGCTGAGACCGGACGTGAGGTTCGCTATGTCGAACAAAGTGAAATGCAGATGATCAATCGCTTCACCAGTCTGGGAATGCCGCGCAATTACGCCGAGATACTGGCGGGAATGGACGTCAGTATCTCACAAGGCTGCGAGAACAGAGTGACTGACGACGTGAAAAAACTGACCGGCACTCAACCGCGCACATTTGCACAGTTTGCGCACCTAAATCGACAGTCGTGGATCTGATTGTCCCAAATCGAAAGTGCCTGACACAGGCGATAGTCTGCAACACGTTCAAAAGTAGGGAACCAAAAGAAAAAACCCGCCCTCGTTTCTGGAGGGCGGGGAAAGTGGGATCCCGCGGGGAACGCGAAGTCTCTTCTGCTTTTTATATTCGTCAGGCCTGCAGTCTTGATCTGATTTCCTTGCGGAGGTCGTCAATCGGAGCTTTTCTGCTGCCTTCTATTGTGTGCCAGAACGTCCAGCCATTGCAGGCTTCCTGGCCTTGAACCAGAGCACCCACTTTGTGGATGGAACCGGTGTGATCTCCGGACTTGAGCGAACCATCTGCCCGAACGACTGCCAGATGTTTGCCTTTGGAACAGGTCAGTTCAGTGCCCGGTTGCAGGAGACCGTTTTCGAGCAATGTGCCGAAAGGAATGCGCTTCTGGGCACGTTTGCCCTTTTGCATTTCCAAAGCGCTCGCATCACCCGTTTCAATGGCGTCAATGCGCTCCATCGCGGCATCGATATAGTCCTGCTCGCGTTCAACACCAACAAAGTTGCGGCCAAGTTTCTTGGCGACAGCGCCGGTGGTGCCGGTTCCGAAAAACGGATCGAGCACGACATCGTCCGGTTTTGAAGAAGCGGTCAGAACCCGGTAGAGCAGGGCCTCCGGCTTTTGGGTCGGATGCACTTTCTGGCCGTCGGCACCTTTCAAGCGCTCTGCGCCTGTGCAAAGCGGCAAATGCCAATCCGAACGCATCTGAAGGTCTTCGTTGAAGACTTTCAACGCATCATAGTTGAATGTCGGCTTCGCATCCTTGGATTTGACAGCCCAGATCATCGTCTCGTGGGCATTGGTGAACCGCTTGCCGCGAAAGTTCGGCATCGGGTTGGACTTCAGCCAGACAATGTCATTCATGATCCAGAAGCCGAGATCCTGAAGGATCGCGCCGACACGGAAGATGTTGTGATAAGACCCGATCACATAAAGTGAACCGTCAGGTTTCATCACCCGGCGAACCGCCAGAAGCCATGCTCTGGTGAAGGCATCATAAGCCTCAAAGCTCTCGAACTGATCCCAATGATCGTCACACGCGTCCACCTTGGACTGATCCGGCCGGTGCAGATCGCCACCCAGCTGGAGATTGTAGGGTGGGTCGGCAAAGACCAGGTCGACAGACCGGGACGGCAGCTTCTCAAGGGCGGCTACGCAGTCGCCCTTCAAGATCGTGTTCAGCCAGGAAGCAGATGCTTCCGTCGAATTTGTTGGATGGGGTGCCGCGGAGGACACCCCGGTACTCAGTACACTCATTGCGACGCAATACCTCACGCAATTTCGAGTGTCATGGTTACCGGGTTTGGTAAATCAGCGGTTAAACGACCAAAACAAAAATTCTTATTGAATCAATGCTTTGTTTACAATCGTAAAAGTTAAATGAGAAGTTAATGACATCATCCGACCGAAAAGGCCAGAATTCTGCTGATTTCATTCATGCTGCGACCGGAAGTTGCTTTCCATTCGTTAAAAGCAACCTGCGCGGCATTTAGATTTTTTTTCGACATGCGGTCATTCTCAATGACACTTTCACGGATAAGGGCATTAACCACATCGCCTGTGAGGATGAAACTTTCCTTGCCCATGAAGCGCAGGGCGATTTGTCCTGTACTCCCTCCCAGGCGACTGCCGCGCTTCTTGATCGTCTCCATCAATCCGACCTGATCGCTTGGCGGATACTGCGCAAAAAATCGGGACGCGCTCCCGTGTTCTGAAGCAAGATCCTTCAGGAAGATAGCGTTGTGCTGGACCGACTTGATTTTAGCGCCATTTCGCACAATGCGCGTATCTTTCATGAGGGCTTCATAGGCTTCGTCAGGCAAGAAGGCGAGGCGGGCGACATCGAAGCCTTCGAACGCCTCTTCGAAACCCGGCCATTTCTGGTCGATGACCTTCCAGCTGAAACCTGCCTGAAAGACACATTTCGTGAACATGGAGAGCCAGCGGTCATCGCCGATCTGTTCAAGTTCATCTTCGGATTTTGGTTGATTGTGCTCACTCAAGAGCTTCTTCAAATTGTCCGGACCGCCCTTTTTTTCCTCTGCCAGCGTTTCAATTTCTTCAAAAGAACGCATTCCTTTTATCCCCCAGGTGCAGCGCATTGCTCAAGTCGACGTAAGATTCCACAGAACTACACGTTGGCAAAGCGTGGTGTGCCGTTTCAAGCGCGACCAGCTGAAAGTCGAAATATGCCTGTATGACAGAGTGAAAGGTTGTTGGGCCTCGACACCAAATCAAGAACCACATGTCGAATTCGCCAAACGGGATTTATCGTTCTCCGACAATGCGGGTGCGCTCAAATCTGCGCAGTGCCAGCGAAAGCGTTATGGTCATCATCAGGTAGATGAGGGCAACGATGTTGTAGGTCTCGAAATACCGAAAGGAACCGGCAGCATAGACCTTGCCGAGTTGGGTGATGTCGGCAACGCCAAGAACAGACACCAGCGAACTGTCCTTGATCATGGCGACAAAATCGTTCCCGAGTGGCGGGAGAATTGTCTTTAACGCCTGGGGGAACACGATCAATCGAAACCTGAGCCACCGGTTCATACCAAGCGCTTCAGCTGCCTCGATCTGTCCCTTGTCGACTGCCTGAATGCCGGCTCGGAATACCTCGGCAATAAAAGCTGAATAACCGATAGTCAGTGCCAGGATAGCGCGCCACAAAAGCGGGAAGTCGCGCGTGCGCAGAGGTTCCTGGCCGAGGGGTTCCAGGACCGCATTAATCAGCGCAATCAGCAGCGGGGTCCCGACAAAGGCGATGTAAAGCAGCAAGACGATGATCGGCAATCCGCGCACGATTTCGACATAAAACCTTGCCACTTGCCTGAGAATCAGGGAACCGGACAATGAGGCCAGAGCCAGAAGAAGACCAAGCACAGACGCCAGGAAGAAACCGACAAGCGTGACGAAGATCGTCAGACCGATCCCGCGAGAGACCGTTGCCATGACCTGGCTGTAGATATCGTCTGTTGCGATTTGTATCAGCATGAATACCGCTATGCCGCAGGCGGCGACCAGCCAGTAAGGGAAGTCTTGCTGTGAAGCGCCGGTTTGCTTGGATTTGCGGAACATGGCTCGGTCTTTGGTTGGATATGAGATAAGTGCCACCGGCCTGGAAAAACTGACAAGCCAGTAGATAAAAAACAGCCGGCACCGGAATACTTTCCCCGATACCGGCCTAACGGCGGCGTCTCTATTTGGTTAGAGAACGCAGGGGGTGCTATTGCCCCACTTTATAGTCGAAGAACCACTTCGTATTGAGCGCATCAATGGTTCCATCGCTGCGCATGCTGGCAATTGCCGCGTTGAACGGGCCGACGAGTTCGGAACCTTTCGGGAAGATGAAGCCGAAATCTTCCGTGCCCATCGGATCGCCGATCAGCTTGAACGTGTCCGGGTTGGCAGCGACATAGCCTTGTCCCCCGGTGCTGTCTGTCAGAACGAGATCGACATCACCGGTCTTGAGTGCCTGAACAGACGCGCCGAATGTTTCAAAGAGCTTGATACGCGGGTTGGCCTCGTCTCCATCCAGGACATCATAAACAGTCACGTAAAACGGTGTTGTGCCCGGTTGCGCACCGGCCAGAAGGTCATTGTTGGCAGCAAAACTCTTGGGATCGGTGAAGCGGTCTTCATCTTCTCTGACCAGCATGAACATTTCGGAGCGCATGTAAGGGTCTGAAAAATCCACTTGCTGTGCACGGTCTTCACGAATGGTGATGCCGTTCATGGCGAGGTCATATTCACCTGCACTGATTGCGGGGATCATGGCATCCCAGCTGGTGTTTTGGAACGTGACTTTCACGTTCAGTCGTTTGGCGATCTCGGCAATTGCGTCATATTCCCAACCGATTGCATCGCCAGACTTGGGATCAACGAACTGAAGAGGCGGGTAGGTGTTTTCCGAAGCAATGACGACTTCCTTGCCGTCAAGGTCGGGAAGGCTGTCGGCAAGGGCAGTGTAGCTGGCACCAAACACCGCGGCAGCTGCAAGTGCAAAAGAAACTATGGACCGTTGCATGGGAAACTCCTCGTAAAAATTCATGATGACAATACCGGCTTCACATCGTCGGGAAAAGTGCATCTGATTTGCCTGGAACTATAAGCGCAGATTTTTTCTCTCTGCGAAAAAAAATTCAAAAACAGATGCCGGATCTATTGACCCGGACATGAGTTGGCGGGACTGTGTCGCCCATAACAACAATAAGGAGACGGTTTATGTCCAACAGTATCAGCACGAATTTTCAACTCGAAGTCCGGCGCGTGCGGCTGGCGCCTTCACATCCGCTCGAGGTTTTTACCGACGCCGACAAGGCGGTCGACAGGCTGATTGAAATATTTGAAGACAACACTGCATTTTTGCGTTCCCAGTTTCAGAACCTTCTGGAAGGCAAGGAAATCACCGAACGCGTAAGAGCGTTTTATCCGCAAGTGCGGATCGTGACCGACAGCCATATACGTCTGGACAGTCGCTTGTCTTACGGTTTTGTCTCCGGGCCGGGGACACACGCCTCAACCATCACACGGCCTGATCTTTTTCGAAATTATTTGCGCACGCAGCTTTCGCTCCTGATGAAGAACCACGATGTGCCAATTCAGGTCGGTGACAGTGAAATGCCGATCCCACTGCATTTTGCCTTCTACGATGGAACGCATGTGGAGGGTGGCGCCGCAGCGGCCAATCTGGAACGCCCGCTGGCGGATATATTCGACTTGCCTGATTTGACTGTGATGGACGATTCCATCGCCAATGGCACTTATGAGCCAAGCGACGGGATCATGCCGCTTGCGTCTTTCACGGCACCGCGCGTTGACTATTCGCTGCACCGTCTTCAGCACTATACGGCAACGGCTGCCGAACACTTTCAGAACTATGTTCTTTTCACGAACTATCAGTTTTACATCGACGAATTTTGTCGCATGTCCCAGGAACTTCTGGCAAATCCGGATAGTGGATACGAGGCTTTTGTTTCACCTGGTAACCTGGTGACCAAGGCAGGAGATTGCGAGCCCTGCAGCGGCACCGAGCCTGCGAAGCTGCCTCAGATGCCGGCCTACCATCTGAAGCGGGCCGATGGCAGCGGCATCACTATGGTCAATATTGGCGTCGGTCCGTCGAATGCCAAAACCATTACGGATCATGTGGCAGTACTGCGGCCGCATGTCTGGCTGATGCTTGGCCACTGTGCCGGTCTCAGAAACAGCCAGACACTTGGCGATTATGTGCTTGCCCACGGTTATGTGCGTGACGACAACGTTCTCAATCAGGATCTGCCGGTTTGGGTGCCGATCCCGCCTCTGGCGGAAGTGCAGGTTGCGCTTGAAGATGCGGTTGCCGAGATCACTGGCATTGATGGCTATGACCTAAAACGTGTCATGCGAACCGGCACTGTTGTGTCACTGGACAACAGGAATTGGGAACTTTGGGATCAGCCTGAACTTGTCAAAAGGTTCTCGCAGTCCAGGGCGATCGCGCTTGATATGGAATCGGCGACAATTGCGGCCAATGGATTTCGTTTCAGGGTTCCTTATGGAACGCTTCTGTGTATCTCTGACAAACCGTTGCATGGAGAATTGAAATTACCGGGCATGGCGACCGATTTTTACAAGCGGCAGGTTGCCCAGCATCTGGAAATCGGCATCAGGGCAATGGAAAAGATGCGCGACATGACGGCCGAACGGCTGCATTCCCGCAAACTCAGAAGTTTTGCCGAAACAGCTTTCCAGTAGGATATTGGAGGTTCGAAGGACCAGCTCGGTATGTAATCTGACTGGTTGGTCGAAAACGCCTAACTAAAGGACAAAAAGGCCACGCGTCATCAACGCGTGGCCAGAATTTTGTTTATTCGGCCTCGTCCGCAGGAACGGCATTCAACATGCCATAGCGCTCGATACCGATTTTTTCCAAAAGGTCCAACTGTGTTTCCAGGAAGTCGATGTGTCCTTCTTCGTCTGCAAGAAGTTCTTCAAACAGCTGCATGGAGACATAGTCGCCTTCGTCGCGGCAAATGTCGCGGGACTTGGAATAGGAAGTGCGAGCGTCGTATTCACCCGCCAGATCGGATTCCAGGACTTCCTTGATATTCTGTCCGATCCGCAGAGGTGCGACCTTCTGCATGTTCGGATGGCCCTCGAGGAAAATAATGCGATCCGTGATTTTGTCGGCGTGCTGCATTTCCTCAATGCTTTCTTCACGCTCTTTTTTGGCCAGTCTCGCAAATCCCCAATCGGCGAGGAGGCGGTAATGCAGCCAATATTGATTGATCGCGCCGAGCTCCAGAAAGAGAGCCTCATTCAAACGCTCGATGACCTTCTCATTTCCCTTCATGGGATGCCTCCTGTAGTTGAATCTGATCGCACTTTAGAATTATTCTAGGGTGCGTGTCCAGACAATCAAAGCCTGAAATCGGAATAAATTGACGCACTCCGGTTTATGAGTGGAATTGCGCCTCCGGTAAAGTGAGACAAACACCTCGCACCGCTGCAGATCAAAAAAAGCGCGGTCTTCAGACAAGACCGCGCCTGTTTTCACTTGGATCTTTCGAGTGGATTACGACTTCGGGATGATAACCGTGTCGATGACATGGATGACGCCATTGGACGTTTCGATGTCGGCAGTCACGACGCTGGCATTGTCGACTTTCACGCCGTCGGTTGCGTCAACGGAGATCTTGCTGCCTTCCACGGAAGCAACTTCTGCCTTCTTGCCGGCGATATCCGATGACATCACTTTGCCCGGGACAACGTGGTAGGTGAGGATTGCAACGAGCTGATCTTTGTTTTCCGGCTTGAGCAGGTTCTCAACTGTGCCTTCAGGCAGTTTGGCAAAAGCTTCATCGGTCGGAGCGAAGACAGTAAATGGACCTTCGCCCTTCAATGTGTCGACGAGACCGGCAGCTTGAACGGCGGCAACCAGTGTACCGAAGGATCCGGCTCCGACTGCGGTGTCAACAATATCTTTCTGGCCGGCTTTGGCAGCTGACAACGGCAGGACGAGAAGTAGGGCAAAGACCAGTTTCTGAACGAATTTCATGACGCACTCCCTTGGTTTCACAAAGACACAGCTAGCCTGTTCCCGGAAAGGACGTTTCCCGAGGATTTTCAGGTGCTTGGTTGAATTCTGTGTCGCTCCTGTTACGACGGCCCGTTCGATTTGGATGAGGAAAAAATCGGGCTGAATTTATCCGGATTTTTGGTTGATCCAGAAGCGGTCGTAAAACGTGGTCGTTCTCGGTTCGGTTGTAGATCTGTTGGAATTGCCAGGCGATGGAGCCTGAAAGCGTCTGCCATGGCGAGGTCATTGTGTGCGGCTGTCCACAAACGCGTTGGCGTCTCAGAACTAGGAAAGGGCTGATACCAGCACCTTACGCATAACCGTTGGGAGCGCTTCGCTTTCAAGCGCATCAGGTTCAGACCACCAACTGTCCTCAAGTTTTGGCAATGTGTCACCGGAAAGGTCGGCCCTGAAAATCGTGAGTCGCAAATGAAAATGAGTGAAAGTGTGTTTGACTTCGGATGGCCGCTTTTTCCAGTTCGCAGGGAAGGGGGCATCTTCCAGGGATGTTTCAACATCAAACTGCTCAGCCCAATGGGTTCCGGGCACTTCTGTCATACCGCCAAGCAGGCCGCTTGGAGGCCGCCGACGCAATAACACAGCGCCGTTGCCGGCATTTACGGCAACAAATGCCGCGCCAATCCGGGTTGGTTTCTGCTTCTTGGGAGCCTTTCGCGGCAGTGTTTCAGCAATTTCGGTTCCCTGGACCTTGCAGTTGGAAGTCCAGGGGCAAAGCGCGCAAGCTGGCCGCCTCGGCGTACAGATGGTGGCACCGAGATCCATAACCGCCTGCGCAAAGTCACCTGGGCGCACATTCGGGGTCAACTCGCCCATACGGGCTTTTACAAGAGGTTTGGCATCGGGCAACGGCGTTTCGATCTGGTCCAGCCTTGTTATGACGCGCTCAACGTTGCCGTCGACAACAGCCGCATGACTGTCAAAGGCAATGGTTGCTATGGCCGCTGCAGTGTAGGGCCCGATCCCTGGCAATTTTAGAAGTTCCGCTTCGGTCTCGGGAAATCGCCCATCCAACTGGTCGGCGACAGTGTTTGCGCATTTTTTGAGGTTGCGGGCACGGGAATAGTAGCCGAGCCCTGCCCAGGCTTTCATTACATCTTCCTCGCTTGCAGCAGCGAGGTGCTTGATGGTCGGCCAGGTTTTGACGAACTTCTCGAAATAGTCCTTCACGGCCGCAACTGTTGTTTGCTGCAGCATGATTTCCGACAACCAGACGCGATAGGGATCCGGAACTTCACCAACGGCTCGGTCCTGCGGTGAAACTCTCCAGGGAAGGCGCCGCGCATGGCGATCGTACCAGTCAAGCAAGGTTGAAGCGGCAGAAGCAGATGTCATGATATCACTTGGGTTCTCAAGGCAGTTTCACGGATTGAACCTATGGAAAGCCTGGGGACAACTTTGCTGGTAATCATCAGTGAATTGGATTGCACCAAGTATTCGTCGTCATTTTGTCGTATTCTATTGGAACACTTCATCCCAGGCCCCAAGCTGAGTATTGAAATCTGATTTCATCAGTTTGGTGAGGAGGTATGTCATTCGCGTGGTAAAGGCAAACGCTCACCACACGCCCAAAGGGGCGAAACCGCTTGCCGATCTTGTCGGCAAGGCGATGACGCCTGCCTGCAGGAAGCGAGGGTTTGCCTCTGTCGACATCGTGGCAGCCTGGGCAGACATCGTCGGAGAACGCTACGGCGGTAGGGTTCAGCCTGATCGCCTGATCTGGCCGAGAAGGCCGGACCTCAGTGACCCCGACCGACCGCCGGAACCGGCAACACTTGTCGTTCACACGGATGGGGCGACTGCGCTGATGCTTTCCCATGACAGCGCGCAAGTGATCGAGCGCATCAACACCTTCTATGGCTGGGCAGCCGTCGGTCGCCTCAAGATCTTGCAAAGACCGGTTCAAACGAGACTGCAAAAACAGCCCAAGCGACTGCGCGAACTGACGCAATCGGAGGAAAAGCGCCTGGAAGAGAGTCTTGAAGGTGTTGAAAACGACCGTTTGCGACAGGCTCTCAAGAAACTCGGTGCTCAGGTTATCGCCCGCAATCCGGACAAGGCCGCTTAAAACGTCTCTCCCTAGAATAGGCAAAAACCTGCATTTCGCGGCGATCTGCGATAACAACACCGTGATGCAAGCGCTTGTTACGTCCTCTCTCTTGCCACATTTGATAAGCCTTGTTGACGCGGCGTGTCCGAAGGGGCACATGAGACGTTGGAACGGGCACTTGCGAGTGCCGCTTTGACTTTTGACAGGACAATGTTCGTGACCCAGAACCGTAGACAGTTTCTAAAAACCACTGCCTTGGCGACAGCCGCATTCGGCCTGGCCGGCAGTCTTCCTGCCCTTGCCCAGTCCGTCAACGTGGACGAGCTCATGAAACCCGGTCCATTGGGTGAAAAAGCGCTGGGTGACGAAAACGCACCGGTGACCATCATCGAATATGCGTCCATGACTTGTGGTCACTGTGCAAGTTTCCACAAGCGCACCTGGCCGGATCTGAAAAAGGAATACATCGAGACTGGAAAAGTCCGGTTTGTGTTCCGTGAATTCCCGCTGGATCCGGTCGCTGCCGCCGCCTTCATGCTGGCGCGTTGCGCGCCTCAGGACAAATACTTCGAGATTGTGGATACCCTGTTTGAAAACCAGAGATCATGGGCATTCACCGACAATCCGTACCAATCCATGCTCGATTTTTCGAAACAGATCGGATTTACACAAGAGTCCTTTGAGGAATGCTTGACAAACCAGGGCTTGCTTGACGCAGTTAACGCTGTGAAAGACCGTGGTGCCAACGAGTTCGGTGTAAACTCCACGCCAACGTTCTTCATCAATGGCGAAAGAGTGTCCGGGGCACTGTCGATTGAAGAGATGGGCAAACTTATCGAGGAAAATCTCTAATCCGGCTTTTAAACAGCCGGAGGTGCAAGCCTGCCTTGATCCAATCCTGTTCTCATCGGCGCTCACTCCTTGGGAGTGTTGGCGCCGATGAAGTTTTCGAAACTCCGTATCGTAGGCTTCAAGTCCTTCGTTGAACCGATGGAATTCATCATCGGGAATGGCCTGACCGGTGTGGTTGGGCCCAATGGCTGCGGCAAGTCCAATCTGGTGGAGGCTCTCCGCTGGGTGATGGGCGAGAACTCCTACAAGAACATGCGGGCGTCCGGAATGGACGACGTTATCTTCTCGGGAAGTTTGAACAGGCCTGCACGTAACACCGCCGAAGTCACTCTGTTTCTGGACAATCCGGACCGCACGGCACCGACGGCTTTCAACGACGCAGACCTGCTTGAAGTCAGCCGGCGGATCGAACGCGAGCAAGGTTCCAACTACAAGATCAACGCAAAGGATGTCCGTGCTCGTGACGTGCAGCTGCTGTTTGCCGATGCCTCCACGGGGGCACGGTCCCCGGCAATGGTTCGTCAGGGACAGATTGGCGAACTGATTGCCGCCAAGCCGACATCTCGTCGTCAGATCCTGGAGGAAGCAGCGGGCATATCGGGGCTTCATTCGCGCAGACATGAAGCCGAGATCCGTTTAAGAGCGGCGGAACAGAACCTTGAACGGCTTGAGGACGTCCTGGTGCAGATCGATGGGCAGCTTGACAACCTGCGCCGACAATCACGCCAGGCGACCAGGTACCGCAACCTTTCTTCTGAAATCAGGTCTGCTGAAGCCTCGATTCTCTATATTCGATGGACCCAATCCCGCGATGCTCTTGCAACGGCCGAAAGTCATTTCGCCGAAGCGCAGAAACAGGTCAACGAGGCTACAGGTCTCCAGGCTGAGAGCGCCCGCGTTCAGGCAATAGCTGCACATAAACTTCCGGAACTCAGAGACGATGCCGCCAAGGCCGGAGCTGCCCTTCAGCGTCTTGTGCTTGCACGGAACGAACTGGATGCAGAAGAGCGGCGGGTTAAAGAGCGTCTGCAGGATCTCGAACGCAGGTTGGTCCAGCTGGCAGAGGACATCCGCCGTGAACAGACCATGGTCTCCGAGAACGACGAAGTGCTTGAGCGTCTGGGTGAAGAAAGAGCGGAGCTTCTTGAAGAAAACGAGCTGGTGCAGGAGCGCACGGAAACCGCGCGCGAGAAGGTTGCCGAGGCTGAAAGTTCCGTTCATGAGCTCGAGGCGACACTGTCAGACCTGACGGCCACAGAGGCGCGCGCGCGCGCAGAGCGGCAACAGCTGGAAAGAGCTGTCGCGGACAGCCGCCAGCGCGCCGATCGCTTGCTTGCCCAAGCGCAGGACGCGCAACAAACACTGCAAGAACTCGATGCTCAAATGGCCGAGCAGGACGGAGTTGCAGAAAATCGCGAGGCGCTAGAACTCGCAGAAGAAGCACTGGCCGAAGCCGAAGCGGCGGTTGAAGAGGCTGAAGCGTCCACCCGGGAAGCCCGTGAGAGCGAACAGGCCGCACGTGGCCCCTTGAGCGAGGCGCAACAATTGCTGCAGGGGCTCGAAACGGAAGCACGCACTCTTGAGCAGGTTCTGAATGTTCATTCCGAACAGGATCACACACCCGTTGTTGAACAGATCCAGGTTGAACAGGGGTTTGAAACTGCGCTCGGCGCTGCACTTGGTGAGGACCTCGACGCGACGCTCGAAGATGCGGCTGCGGTCAAATGGGGCCAGGCGCTACCTGGCGAAGACGACCCGTCACTGCCTGAAGGCGTACGGCCATTGTCGGCAGTTGTTGTTGCTCCGGTTGAGTTAAGCCGCCGCCTGGCGCAGATAGGCATTGTCTCTCAGGAAGAGGGGTTGCGGCTGCGAGCTGCGCTTAAGCCCGGGCAACGGCTGGTTTCCGCAGAAGGGGATCTCTGGCGCTGGGATGGGTTTGTCATTGCAGCCAATGCCCCGACACCGGCCGCACAACGACTTGCGCAGAAAAACCGCCTCGCGGAACTGGCGGACGAGATCGACGCTGCAAGGCGTCTGGTCGGGAAGCATCAAGAAGCACTGGAAGAAGCTGTAAATGCGATTCGCAAGACCGTAGAGCTTGAACAGGCTGCGAAAGGCAAAGTTCGGGATGGACAGCGCGTTGCAGCCTCAGCGAGAGAAGCCTTGGGCGCGGCAGAACGGGCCACGTCGCAGCTTTTGGCCAGGCGGGAAGCTGCCCAAGAGCGAACCGAACGCCTTGGCGAGGAAGCCGAGATCGCGCGCGAGCAGGCTCTGGAGGCCGAAGAACGGTATGAGGCCGCACCTGAAAGCTCGAGCTATCGAGATCGCATAGAAGAGCTGCAAGCAAAGGTCGGTGCTGCTCGAGGTGTATTGGCGGAGGCGCGTGCCGTTTCTGAAGGGCTGACACGCGAACAGCAAATGCGCGACAGGCGTCTGGAGTCGATCGCCCGGGAATATGATGGTTGGAAAACCCGGGCCGCCAATGCCGCGCAGCAAATTTCCACTCTGACCGAACGGCGTGCAGAGGCGGAAGAAGAGCGGGCAGAGCTAATCGAAGCGCCCGAGGATATCGAACTCAAGCGTCGCGAATTGTTTTCCGCAATTGCCAATGCGGAAGAAATCAAGAAGGAAAAGGATGATCGCCTTTCCCAGGCTGAGCTTGATCTATCGGATGTCGATCGTGCAGCAAAGGCTGCGATGGAGGCGATGGCCGGAGCGCGGGAAGAAAAAATCCGCGCCGAGGAACGATTGGATGCAGCGCGCGAACGCAAAGGCAATCTTGAACGCAGGATCGACGAAGATCTTGAAGTGACGGTTGCGGCGCTGCCGGAAATCGCAGGCTTGAAAGACGGAGCTCCCTTGCCGGATCCCGAAGCGATGGAACGCAAACTGGAGCGGTTGAAAACCGAGCGAGAGCGTTTGGGAGGGGTCAATCTCCGGGCGGAAGAAGAACTCAAGGAAATCGACGAACAGAAAACCACTCTGACATCGGAACGGGACGACCTGATAGAAGCGATTCGCCGTTTGCGCACCGGCATATCCAACCTCAATCGGGAGGCGCGCGAACGTCTGCTTGCTTCTTTTGAAGTTGTCAACGGCCATTTCCAGCGACTATTCACGCATCTTTTTGGTGGGGGTACCGCAGAACTTCAGCTCGTGGACAGCGATGATCCGCTCGAAGCCGGATTGGAAATCGTTGCCCGTCCGCCGGGCAAGAAGCCTCAGACGATGACCTTGTTGTCTGGTGGTGAGCAGGCGTTGACTGCTATGTCGCTGATTTTCGCTGTTTTCCTGACCAATCCGGCTCCGATTTGTGTTCTAGACGAGGTTGATGCACCCCTCGATGACGCCAATGTCGAGCGTTACTGCGATCTTCTGGACGAAATGTGCGCAAGCACGGAAACCCGATTTGTTGTGATCACCCATAACCCGATCACCATGGCCCGCATGAACAGGCTGTTCGGCGTAACCATGGCCGAAAGAGGGGTGTCGCAACTGGTATCCGTCGATCTGGAGACAGCCGAAAGGTTTCGCGAAACCGGCTAAGGCCTTGGCGACAAAAGGTCTGTTCGTCCGCGCGGTTTCTCAATCGCCTGCCCGTCTTCAGACCCCTCGATACCGCATCGCATCAATTCGTGGCGGTTCCGCGATCTAGTGCATGTCTGAGCCACACCAAATGATTCATTCGGCGTTGAAATCGCCCCTGAAACGCATTTGGTGCGCACTGCCGCAGGATCAGCATGCAACTTAGGTCTGGGTAATTTGATGTGACCACAAAAAGATAATATTTTTCAATTAGATAAGGAATATTGATGGCTTCTTGACACGGCATGAGGTGCCGACTATGGTGCGCGCGGCTTACGGGGCTCTCCCGTTGTTGTATCTGACATGTCGGCGTGGTGAGGACTTAACAGCATGTCTTCGCAAAACGGCGGTGACGAAGATCAGAACGGCGACGCACCGGAAGCGGGTCTGTCGGAACGGCGGGCTCAATTGAACCGGATGCTTGATGACCGGCGTGTCGAGGAAGAAAAAGCCGCGCGCAAGTCACAGAGCAACTCATCCGGATACGCACAGGCGATGAAACTGTCTTCGGAGTTCATTGCAGGTGTGTTGGTGGGGGCCGGGATCGGTTGGGTGGCCGACCAATGGCTAGGAACAGCGCCTCTGGGGCTGATTGTGTTCCTTCTGTTGGGCTTTGCAGCCGGTGTTTTGAATGTTCTGCGCTCGGCCGGTGTTGTCGAGCAGCCAGGGTCTAAGGGCACCAGCAAAGAAGACGTTCACAAGAACAGACCGGACTAGATTTTGTCGCGCCTTTCCGGCGCTGTGATAATGAACGAGCGAAGAAGGCTGGCCGGTGGCGAACGATCCGATCCATCAGTTCCAAATCCAGAAAATCTTTCCGATTGAAGTCGGAGGCATGGATTTCTCTTTCACCAATTCTTCGTTGTTCATGGTTTTGACCGTGGCAGCGACATCTGCATTTCTGATCTTCTCGACCAGTGGTCGCGGCCTGGTGCCGACCCGGGTGCAGTCGGTCTCGGAAATGATGTATGAATTCATAGCGGGAACGCTTCGAGACGCGACAGGGACCGACGGGATGCGATTCTTCCCGCTTGTGTTCTCGCTCTTTATGTTCGTTCTCGTCGCCAACCTCTTCGGGATGTTCCCGTACTTCTTCACCATCACAAGCCACATCATTGTCACCTTCGCCTTGGCGATGCTGGTGATTTTGACCGTGATTTTTTACGGCTTTATGCGGCACGGGATGAAATTCCTGAAACTTTTCGTCCCGAGTGGTGTTCCTGGCGCACTGATCCCGCTGGTGACAATGATCGAGGTTATCTCGTTCCTGTCCCGCCCGATCAGTCTTTCCGTTCGTTTGTTTGCGAACATGCTCGCTGGGCACATCACATTGAAGGTTTTCTCCGGCTTCGTCGTCAGTCTTGGTGCCATGGGTGCTGTAGGCATCTTCGGCGCGGTTCTGCCGCTCGCCATGACTGTCGCTTTGACGGCGCTGGAATTCCTTGTCGCCTTCCTGCAGGCCTACGTCTTTGCCGTTCTGACCTGCATGTATCTGAACGACGCAATTCATCCTTCACACTAAGGGTAATCCAAATCACACGGTGATAGAACGCCGTGCGTGAGAAATCTGCAAACACATCTAGGAGCACGTGTCATGGAAGCAGAAGCAGCAAAATACATCGGTGCGGGTATCGCATGCCTGGGCATGGGCGGCGCTGGTATTGGCCTCGGCACCATCTTCGGTAACTACCTCGCAGGCGCCCTGCGCAACCCGTCCGCTGCCGATGGCCAGTTCGGCCGTCTTATCTTCGGCTTCGCCGTGACGGAAGCTTTGGGCATCTTCTCCCTTCTGATCGCCTTCCTCATCCTGTTCGCTTAATCGCTCTCAAGCAGCGACATTTGATGCGACTCCGGTGGCGGCGCTCCAATAGCGCCGCCTAGCCGGATTTAGGAGACAGGAAATGGCAGGCGAAACGACCACTGAAGGCCATGCGGCCATCGCGGAAGCAGCCGGCGAACACGGCGTGGGCTTCCCGCCGTTCGATGCGACGACTTTTGCGTCCCAGTTGTTCTGGCTCGCAATCACTTTCGGTATTTTCTATTGGATCATGAAGAACGTGGCGATGCCGCGGATCGCTGGGATCCTGGAAGACCGCAAAGACCGTATCGCCGGTGATCTTTCCGAGGCCAACCGCCTGAAGGAAGAAACCGACGCAGCGATCGCCGCATACGAACAGGCGCTTACGGAAGCTCGCAACAAGGCTCATGGCATTGCCCATGACACGCGGGCCAAGCTGAAAGCCGAGCAGGATGCGCGCCGGGAAAAAGCTGAAACCGAACTAAGCGAAAAGCTGAAAGCGGCGGAAGCGCATATCACCGGCATCAAGACTGAAGCTCTGTCCCAGATCGAAGAGATTGCCGGAGACACCACATCAGCTCTCGTTGAGCAGCTGATTGGTAAGGCTCCGACAAAAACAGATCTGAACAAAGCGCTGAAGTCGGCGATGAACTGAGGAGACGATCATGGACGCAACATTTTGGGCCCTGGTCGGTCTCGTTCTCTTCTTCGCTCTGATCGCCTATCTCAAGGTTCCCGGCAAGATCGGCGGATCGCTTGACGATCGCGCTGACACTATCCGCAAGGAACTGGAAGAAGCACGCAAGATGCGCGAAGAAGCTCAGGCTCTCTTGTCGGAATATCAGCGCAAGCGCCACGAAGCTGAAGGAGAGGCTGAAGCCATCATTGCTGAAGCCAATTCAGAAGCAGAGCGCCTGACGGTTGAAACCAACCAGGCTCTTGAAGAGATGATCGCGCGCCGCACAAAGGCAGCTGAAGACAAGATCGCTCAGGCAGAAAGCCAGGCAATCTCTGAAGTCCGCGCCAAGGCAGCCGACATCGCCGTTGCAGCAGCCGAGGAAATCCTCACTGCAAAAGTTCAGGACAAAGTCGCCGACGACATCCTGACCAAAAGCATCGCGCAGGTAAAAGAGCGCCTGAACTAAAGCTTGGGTTCTTCTGAGTTAAGATAAAAAGCGGCCGCTCGAGGCCGCTTTTTTTATGCGGCCGCCGTGCCCGCTCTTCACATCAACCGCGCGACCTCTCTTTGGCCAGCCGGACGGGCTTGAAACTCATCCTGTGGTGGACCGTCGGGCCGAGTGTCTCAAGAGCTTCCTGATGTCTGGGCACGCCATATCCCTTGTGCTGGGCAAAGCCATATCCCGGAAACTGATCCTCGAGCTGGACCATCATTCGGTCCCGCGTAACCTTGGCAACAATGGACGCAGCAGCGACACAAAGGCAGCGGCCATCTCCCTTGATCAACGCCTGACCCGGTTGCGACAGGCCGGGTGGAATATCCCTGCCGTCAATCAAGACATAGTTGGAGACTTTCGGCAGTCCGTTGATGGCTCTAACCATTGCGGAAAGCGTCGCCGTGCGGATGTTGAGACGGTCAATCGTCGCTGGAGACGCGCTGGCGACACAAATCCAGGCGCTCGAAACAATGTCCAGATACAATGCTTCGCGTCTGGCCTCGGAGAGCTTCTTGGAATCGTCCAGCCCATCCGGTACGCGCTCGTAATCCAGAACGACTGCAGCGGTGACGACCGGTCCCGCCCATGGCCCGCGTCCAGCTTCGTCAACACCGCACAATAGCCCGTTGAATTCTGCAGCGTATTTGCGCTCAAGAGACAGATCCGGGCGATCGGGAAAAGCAAGATCGAACAAGGACGGGGTGCCAGTCATGTCGATCAACCTGCCGTTTGCAAGAAATCACTTCAAGCCGCGATCTCAAAAGAGATCCAGTTGCACACCACCTTTTTGAGGTTGTCTGAAGTCGTCCAGGTTCAGTTTCTTCCTGCGCAGGCTGAGGCCCAGACGTTTCGCGGCAAGAGAATAGCGTTTGGAAATCTGAACTGCATAGGGACCTCGTCCTCTCATGCGGTCTCCCCATCTGGCATCGTAGTCCTTGCCGCCACGCATTGACCTGATGAGGTTCATGACGTGCCTGTACCGATCAGGGCAATGTCTAAGCAGCCAGTCACGGAAGAGTTCAGAGACTTCAAGGGGGAGCCGCAAAAGAACATAAGCGGCTTCCTGCGCACCATGTTCGGTAGCAGCTTCCAGTATGCTTTCAATCTCGCTGTCGGTGAGAGCTGGGATGATGGGAGCCATCATAACCAGGGCAGGGACACCAGCTTCGTTCAGGGCTTTGATTGCGCCAAGACGTTTGTGTGGTGCGGACGCTCGGGGTTCCATGGCACGGCACAGTTTCTTGTCCAGCGTGGTTACGGACAGCGCGACCTTGACCAGATTGCGCTCGGCCATACGCGCGAGGATGTCAATGTCCCTGGTCACGAGGGCTGACTTTGTGACAATCGCGACCGGGTGAGAGCAATTGTCGAGAACCTCCAGGATTTCTCGCATCAACTTGTATCCGCGTTCCAGCGGTTGATAAGGGTCGGTGTTCGTGCCGATGGCAATCACGCGGGGAATGTAGCCCGGTTTTGACAATTCCCTTTCTAGAAGCTGTGCGGCATTGGGCTTTGCAAAGAGACGGGTTTCAAAATCCAGCCCTGGAGACAGTCCCATATAGGCGTGGCTTGGTCGTGCAAAACAGTAGACACAGCCATGCTCGCAACCGCGATAAGGGTTGATCGAACGGTCAAAGGAGAGATCGGGCGAAGAATTGCGCGTTATGATCGTTCGTGCTCGCTCTTCCTGTACCTCGGTCTTCAATGGGGGCAAATCCTCAAGACTATCCCAACCATCATCAAAGCCTTCGTAGGATAGCGGTTCGAACCGACCGGATTTATTAAGGGCTGAGCCCCGGCCCCTTCGTCTGTCTTCAGTCAACCGAGGAGCGCTGTCTTCGGTATTGTCTGCCTCATGCTGCGCTGCAGCGAATTGCAAGGGCGCGCTCATGAGCGTATCTGGCGAGTAAACGAGAACATAATAGGAACATTAGCCAATTTCCGGGCGTTCTCAAGCCCATTCACTCGCACTTTGAAAAAAAATCCTGTAGAACTTCGGAACATGATTAGCGTCATTATTCCGACATACAATTCCGAAACCGAGTTGGTTCATGCCCTCTCGGCGCTGGTGCCCGCAGCCGCGGAAGGCGTCGTGCGCGAAGTCGTGGTCGTGGACGGAGGCTCATCGGACAATACTGGCCAGGTTGCGGACGCAGCCGGTTGTCATTGGGCGGTCTTGAAGAAATCAAAGGCTGAACGCCTCGCACTGGGTGCTGAGATCGCCAAAAGAGGCGACTGGTTGCTGTTCCTGCAACCGGAAACGCTGCTTGAAAGCGGTTGGCACCATGAAGCACAGGCGTTTGTCGAGCGAGCAGCCCACGCACCTAACGGACCCCGCACTGCAGCCAGTTTCCGACTGCGATACGAAGCATTCGGGCCAGGTGCTCGTCTTGGCGAATCCGTCGCAGCGTTCCGCTCCCAGCTTCTCGGTATGCCTTACGGAAATCAGGGGCTGCTGATTTCACGCCAGTTCTACCAAAAACTCGGTGGACACAGGCCTTTGCCGCAGCTGGAAGATCTCGACATTGCAAAACGTATCGGTCGTGGCCGAATGGTGTTTTTAAGGGCTGCCGCGGTCACATCCGGCGAACCGCAGCAGGAAGGTCTCATTGCGGGCCTGCGCCAGTCGCTCGCCCGCTTCTGCGTCGGAATCCTGCGCATTCCGGCAAGGGTCGCGATAAAACTCCACGGTTAGTGGCAGGCAGCGGCGATTTAGGCGGCGAACTGAAATAACAAAACATTCCCTGAATTGGTCAGATACTCCAGAGCGGGTTTGTCATCTAATTTTCAGCTGCCAGGAACCATCCGGGTTTCTCTGGCCGTCGCACCTTGAACGCAATCCAGGTCCTAGGGACCTGAGCGCATTGTTCCTTGGGACTGTGTCCTGGGCCGAATACTCAAAAATGAAACGTAGCTGATGTCCGCCTTCGGGCCGGGAGGAGGAGACAGTCTGCTAGTGAGCCGGAAAACGGCAATAACGGACGGTAGGTTGAACTACGTGATCGTCCAACTCGCGGCTTTTTGCGGTTATTGGAATGGAGTGCCGTCAAGGCCCGGGAGCCTCAAGCGACAAATGCATGGTCGCCTCGCAGTTGTAATGGGCGGCCAGAGCGGCGACTGTCTTGCAGGGACACTGCGAGGAGTTATTTAGATGTCGGATACGATGGAAGATGCCGCGATTGAGGCCTATGCCGCCGAACTGCTTGAGGCCTATGACACGGGCAACCAAATTGCGCCAATCACCGATCGCGACCCGGCTTTCGACGCCGAATCGGCGTATTCCATCGCCCACAGGGTCACCGCACTGCGCGAGGCCCGGGGCGAGCGGAGGGTGGGCCGCAAGATCGGTTTCACGAACCGGACGATCTGGCCGCTCTACGACGTCACGGGACCGATGTGGGGGCCGGTGTGGGATACGACCCTGCATGATATCGGTGAAGGCTCGCACAGATTGCCGAAATTGCCCGAGCCGCGGCTTGAGCCCGAGATTGTATTCGGCCTGAAGTCCGCGCCACGGGCAGGGATGAGCGAGACCGAGCTTGCCGGGTGCATCGACTGGGTGTCACACGGGTTTGAGGTCGTATTTTCGTCTTTCCCCGGCTGGCGCTTTTCCGACGCGGACTGTGCCGCCGCTTTCGGCTTGCATGGCGCGCTCTATCTCGGCCCAAGACTGCCCCTGACGCGATCCGTTGTCGAACAATTGCCGCGCTTTCGCGTGGTGCTTGAGGGGTCGCGCGGCAAGCGGCTTACGGGCTGCGGCGCAGATGTTCTGGACAGTCCACTCACAGCGCTCGGTCATCTCCTGAACACACTGGCAGCTGACAGCGATGCACCGCGGCTGAGCGCGGGAGAGATCGTCACCACCGGTACCCTGACCGATGCCGCACCGATCATGCCCGGTGACCACTGGACCACCCGGCTCGATGGCATTGATCTGCCTGGAATAAAGATCAACTTTATCTAAAGCGCATCTTCCAAATAAGGGATCATTTGATGACGGAATGTGGTTCATTCGGCGATCCGTCCAGCTATTTGCCGGCCCTGGCCGCAGCCCGTTCCCGCTGTGCGACATAAAGGCCAGAGCCGAATATCACCGCAGCTCCGATAAATGTCATCTCGTCGGGAGTTTCTCCCAGGAACCAGAACGCCAGCAGAGCCGCCCAGATCAGCTTCAGGAAATCGAAGGGCATGACGGCGGTTGGCTCCGTTTCCTTCAAGGCCTGGCTCAGGCTGACTTGGGCGACCGATCCGGCAAAACCGATGAACAGCAGCCAGCCCCAAGCCCAAAGGGTCGGGTCCTTCCAGACCCAAAGGGCCGGACCGACCGAAAACACCGACAGGAAAATCCCCATCCAGGCGACGATGGCGACGCTGCTCTCCGTGCGCGACAAGGTCTTAACGATGATCAGAGCAAGCGACCACAGCAGCGCCGCGGCGATGACCAGCAGGGAACCGGTCTCCACGACGGCCAGGCCCGGCCGCAGGATGATCAGCATGCCGACGAAGCCGAGGCCGATCGCGGTCCATCTTCTCAGCCTGATCTTCTCCTTGAAGATCAGGACGCTCAGGACCGAGGTAAAGATCGGGGCCGTGAAACCAAGCGCGGTGACCTTTGCGAGCGGCGTTATGGCCAATGCCGTGAAGAACAGGAACATCGCCGCTATGTTCACGACCCCGCGCAGCGCATGAAGGCCGAACCGGCGTGTCCGCATTTGCACAAAACCTGGCCCGATCAGCAAGGGCACAAGAAAGGCGAGGCCGAACAGGTTGCGAAAGAAGGCGATCTGAAAGGGGTGGAGCTCGCTGGACGCGACCCGGACAGAAAAGTGCATGACCGCAAAGGCGACGGTCGAGGCACACATCATCACCACACCCCGAATGACCGGCGACTGGCTCTTCCAGGCGGCACCGAGCCCCGCAAGGCCTTCAGGATGGAAGGGGCTCACAGTTGCGTACTCTCGTCCTGAGCCTGTCGGAACTCTACCGGCTTGAACATGACGCCGGTTTCCGGGAATGCGGCGGTCGGCCTTGAGGGGACCGCGTTGCCAAGATTTGCCTGGCGGTGCCTTTTCAACAGACCCGGGCCGAGGACACAAAACCGGATACCATCAACGCGCCGTGTACGACGCGATTTGGTTTTCAGGTGGGCATGCATTGGCAAAGCGCTGTTCCGAAAGACCCTAGAGACCGAGCTCAAGGGCCCTGAGCAGGCGGAACCGGGCCTTTCCCGTCTTGCCGCCGAGCGAGATCACGAAGGGCACCATGCCGTGTTTGGTGGTGTTCACGTATCCTGCCAAGGCTTTGACACCGGGGATCGTGCCTGTCTTGTAGCGCGAGCCGGCCTTGGTCCTGGGGAGCAGCTCGGCGTGCGGCGCAAACTCGGCCAGCACCCTGGCGAGGCCCTGGGTAGAGAAGCGGTTCTGTGTACTGATGCCCGAGCCCTCCTTGAGGACGATGCCTTCGGTGATGCCATGCTCGGCAAGGATCTCCTCCGCGACTTGTTGCGACTTTGCAAGGCTGACCGGTCCGCCGAGACGGTGTGCGCCAACCTCAAGAAAGATCTGGTTGGCGACATAGTTGTTCGACCCCAGCAGCATCTGGGTCAAGATCTCCGGCAGGGAGCGGGACTGGCGATGCACATGCACGGGCTCAAGTCCTTCGGGGATCGATCCGAACGATATCTCGCCTTCAACGTTGCCGCCGGCCTTTCCGATAAAGACGGCGAGAAGCTCGCCGGCGTAACGCACGCCGACGGAAGGGTCTTCCTGGGCAAGGCTGATACGGCCGCGTCCCTTTGGGCCGCGTTTACGAAACTGGCTCACCGCCAGGGGCGTGATCGGGGTTTGCTTTTCTGCGGAGCGGACGGATTTTCCCGTTTTAACGGCATGGATCGTGTTGAAGTTAACCGCAAGTGCCGAGTTGAGGGCGTCATACGCCCTGCCGGTGTCCTCGATGCCGGGGATGCGCAGCTCTTGAGGGAAATAACTTGCGTCAAGAACCATGCCTGCGAACGGCTCCTTGCCGGTTGCGGCGACAAGTTCGGGCGCGAGCAACGCAAGCTCCTCGGAGACAAGGAAGGGATCACCGCCGCCGCGCACATAAAGCACCCTGTCGCTATCCAGGTAAAACCGGGTCTGGAACCGGTGGCCACTCCCCAGAACCTCCATTGCCAGCCATGCGGTGACGACTTTGGCGACGGACGCAGGGACGAAGGACTTCCCCGCGTTTTGTGCCACCAGTTCATTGCCCTCGCCATCCAGCACCAGCACGACACCCGACGGTGCAACGCCGGCGACCTTTTCCTTGATGCTGGCCAACGCTGGCACACAAAGAAGAACAACGGCAAGGGCGAAGGCAAGCAGGCGCATGAAGGCTCCAGTCAGCCGCTGTTCCGGCGGCCGGTAATCGAGAATACGGCTTCGCAATTCAATCGGAACTTCGACCGCTTGTGAATAGTCCATGTAAAACATGTCGAATTTGATCCGTTTTTGACGAATGCGGCGATTGCCCTATTCCCGTCTATTCAGCGAATTTGCTGCGTCTGGAACAAATGTCAGCATTCAGAACACGAATCCAAATTGTTGAATGACCGACTAGGGGCGCGCGTTTCAGAAGCTAAATGTCAGCGCAACCGGAATGTTCTGGGAAGAGCGCATGAGGGACTGCAAAGCTGTGGGTGCCATGGCCGTTTGGCTCGCTTTTGGATCACTTAGCTTGAAAGCTGAGCAAATCGGCTGCAGCCTCAAGAGAGCACTTTCCAATTGCGGAATGTCGGGCAAATTCAGAGAGTTTTCAGTTTGGGAAGGTCAAGATGAACGTTCTGCCAGACAGGTTTATGAGAGATCTTCACACGCTCCGCTCCTTCGGTGCGAGTGGGGTGGGCAAGGGAGTGGTGCGTCCGGCGTTTTCTGAACCAGACGTGGCTGCCCGAAAGTGGCTGATTAACCAGTTGGAGGCGGCTGGCCTGGCGCCGCATGTGGATCCTGCAGGCAACGTCTTCGGCCTGACCGATGCTCCCTCCATGCTTTTGGGGTCTCACACCGATACCCAACCCGAAGGGGGCTGGCTGGATGGGGCATTGGGTGTCATTGTCGCATTGGAGATCGCACGTGCTGCGAAGGAGGCAGGTGGTCCGCCAGTGTCAGTCGTGAACTTCCAGGATGAAGAAGGGCGGTTTGGCGCGCTGACCGGATCCAGCATTTATTCAGGTAAGACCCAACTTGCAGAGGCCGACGAATTCACAGACATGAACGGCGTCTCTTTCCGCGATGCGCGGTCTTCAATGGCAGATGTTGCAGAGGCGTTCGTTCCACATAATCAGTTCACGGGTTTCATCGAACTCCATATCGAACAGGGCAGCACACTGCACGACGCAGGCGAGGCGATTGGCGTTGTCACCGGCATTGTCGGATCCCGGCAACTGCAGGTCACCCTGACAGGTCAGCAAAACCACGCCGGCACCACGCTGATGCACCAGCGAAGAGATGCGTTTCAAGCGCTGTCGGCATTCAACGCCGCACTAAACGACCGCCTTCGAAACACTGTAACACCGCGCACAGTCTGGACGATTGGTAGGATACAGCTGCGGCCCAATGCACCCTCCATTGTGCCCGGTGAAGTGGTGTTCGACGTGCAGTGGCGCGATGTCGATGACGATCGGCTGGCCCGGATCGAAGCTCTTGTTCGCGATCTTGTTGCCGAGATTGCCGTGGACCACGGAATGCAGGTTGAAATTGTGCCGATCAAGGCGCTGCAGCCGGTGCCAATGGACGCCAACTTGCGCGCGGCCTTGAGCGCCGCAGCTGAGGCGCAGGCCCCAGGAAAATGGCGCGAGATGCCGTCCGGCGCCTTGCACGACGCTTCAAACATGGCGCGGTTGATGCCGTCAGCGATGCTATTTGTTCCGTCGATCGAGGGTATCAGCCACGATTTTGCCGAGGACACACACGAGGCCGACTTGATAACCGGCCTGCGTGTGATGGCGGACGCTGTCAGCCGGTTGAACTGAAACAGTTGTCAAACCAGAGCCCCGTTACTCAAACGCTTATGCTCTCCGATAAACTTAACGCCGGACAATAGCCTTCCCGAGGTCGGCCTAGTCCTGTGGGGGAAAAGACTTGTCGCGGGGCCAACGGGAAAAGCTTCTCTGGTCGGCGGAGGCGTCAAGCAAAATTACCATTCGATCTGACTGATCGAATGGCCGCCTCCTACCCAACTCGTAAACATGGTGCGTCTCGAACGAACATCTGCTTTCAGGCACAGGCTTCAACGCGGCGTATGTCCGATTTGGGGCGCATTTCTGCCGTCGGCGCTATTCTCAGCGAGAGTCAGTTTTTTGTCCAGATTAACTCTTCAACCGGTCACTTTCCTGCATGGAAAGGACTTCCTGAATGAAGCTCGCTTTGGTGGCAGTGTAACTGCCGCGGTCATTTGAATGCGCTGCTGCAAGGCGGTTCTTTAAACGACTATACTGCTCTCAGAGTTGAGTATTCGCCCTCATAGCGTCACGGAAACTCAGATACGCATTCCATTGCGGGTCGCCGTCAATCATTGCGTAGTGATGGATGCAACGCACGTCGGGTGATGTTTCGAAGACAAACAGATGGCCGCCCTCATCAGCCTTGTTTCCCCTGTATAAATAGCCAATCGAACACAAAGCGTTTTCTAGAAAAGATAGCAGTTCTGGCCGCACTATGAGCAGCGCTATGTCAAGGACTGGCTTTGCGGGCAAGCCATCAACCGATGTGCTGCCAACATGTTCAATTTCATTCGGCATTCCTCAAAATGCACTTTCTTCAGTTTGTTTTGTCAACGGAAGTTTCTCCGCAGTTTCGCTCTCCAAGCGCAGGTAATCTTTGGTTTTCACCTGCGGCTGTTGGGCAAGGCCGGAGTGAGCCAATGTTGACCGCCAAAGCGCTTGTGCCTAGCTTTGGTTTTGGGGCCGACCTTTTGGAGCACCGTATGTTTGATCATGTCGAGTATTCTGTAGGCGATTTCTCAGCGGCTCATCGGTTTTATGTTCCAATTTTCGAAGCAATTGGTGCGCACGTAGCCTTCTTGGACGAGGAACTCGGTGAACTTGGTGTAGAAAATGAAGGTATCGTTCAGTTTTTGATTACCAAGGGCGCGCCGACTCAACCCAAAATTCATATTTGTTTCAGAGCGCCAGACAAAGAGGCTGTTCAGAAAGCCTATGATGGCGCAATTGCCGGGGGTGGCGTCTGTAACGGTAAGCCAGGGTATCGGGACCACTACGCACCTGGCTACTACGCCGCGTTTGTGTTTGATCCGGATGGGCACAATGTTGAAGTTCTCTTTCGAGAGACTGCACCCGGGGCATCCTAACGCACAAGCGTTGCGTCGAGGACGTCGTGGAAGACCTGTACCACGAAGATGTCCTGGAAGCTTTGGTGTGTTGTCTCGACCGGATGAAAAACCGCTGATCGAGGATCCTATCACGATGAAGGCCGAGATAGATGGCATCACCGTTGAAGCGGACGTTTGAGTCATTTGCAGCAAACAGCCAGTTTGATCCCAACTTACCGCATGCTGCACTATCAACGAAAGGCGGCTTCTCGACATTGGCAGTTCTCAACCCTCAACCGACTCGCTTGCTTTTCTGCAAATAATTAGTATACCCCCCTATACTATATCTGTGGAGCGAGGCTATGAGTCATCTCAGCCGCGACAATTCAAAGCTCATCGCACGTCTTCGGCGCATCAAAGGCCAAGTCGAAGGGGTTGAGCGCGCGCTAGAGGCGGATGCCGATTGCGCCGAAGTGCTCCGCCAGATTGCTTCCATTCGTGGAGCCATGACCGGTCTGACCAACGAAGTCTTCGAAGAACATCTCCGCAGTCATGTTGTTGGGGCCGCTGACGATGCCTCCCGCGAACAAGGCGCGGAAGAGATGATCCAGATTTTGAAGTCGTACCTCAAATGAGGAGTGAAACTGCGCGGGAAGGCGGAGAAATGGGCCAACAAGCGACCGCAATGTTTGAACATGACCACGTCTTTCTTGGTGCCAATCAAAAGCGCAACGAGCGTCGGGTTTGGTTCGTCATCGCTCTAACCACCACGATGATGGTCGTGGAGATCACGGCGGGCCATTGGTTCGGTTCGATGGCTTTGATTGCCGACGGCTGGCACATGTCCACACATGCTGCTGCCATGCTCATCGCTGTGCTAGCCTACCGCTACGCACGGAAGAACGCCAACAATCGTGCTTTCACCTTCGGCACTGGCAAAGTCGGAGACCTTGCTGGGTTCGCCAGTGCAGTGATCTTGGCGCTTATCGCGCTGCTGATCGGTTGGGAGAGCTTCCAAAGGCTCGTCGAGCCTGTCCCGATCAGTTTCAATCAAGCGATTATGGTGGCTGTGATCGGTCTAATCGTGAACCTTCTAAGCGCGTGGCTTCTGAGGGATGATCATCATCACCACCATCATCATGGTCACGGCCATCACCACCACGAACATCATCACGAGCACCACCATGGGCATGGGCAAGACAATAATCTGAGAGCCGCCTATCTGCACGTCTTGGCAGATGCTCTCACGTCGGTGCTTGCGATTGTCGCTCTTCTGCTAGGTCGCGCCTATGGCTGGTTCTGGGCGGACCCTGTTATGGGCATTGTTGGAGCGATCGTGATTTCGCGCTGGTCTTGGGGGTTGATCAAAGATTCCGGCGGCGTGCTACTGGATCGAGTACCAGAAGGCGGGCACATCGAGACTAAAGTTCGCAAGGCCGTGGAGAACGGCAGCGACAGGATCACCGACCTACACATCTGGCAAATCGGTCCGGGTCACTACTCGGTTATTGCTTCAATTGCATCTGAAACACCGAAGACGGTCGCTGAATACAAGGCGATGCTGGATCACATCGACCACGTGTCCCACACGACGGTTGAAGTGCACCAAGTCGGTCAAGCGGCGTGATCAAAGTGTGGCTGGGCTGGGCGGTTCTTTCAGCTATTTTGGGCGCGGCTTTGATTGTCGTCAGTTCAATTGTCCTTAGGAATACACCAACACCAATCGCCACTCTCTTTCGTGGGTTGGGGATCATAGGCATCAGCGCGGTAATCCTTGCCTCAGTTTATGGGCCAAGGAATGTGATCGAAAGCATTGGCGCAAACCTATGGGGGCTGATCGCGCTTGGTGTGTTAAGCGCAGGCTCGATCTTATCCTTCTATACCGCTCTGAAATTGGCCCACGATAAAGCCTCAGACGAAATCGTCACAGCGATCAACTATTCTAGCCTCGTTTTGGTCGCAGCCTTGAACATCATGGTTGGCAGAGAGACCTTTTCTCTACAAACACTGATCGGAATCTCGTTGATCTTTGTCGGTCTCGCCATTCTGGCGCTGAGATAAGCGCTGAAATGACAACGGGAGAGCACATCCTTGCCGGGTGCGTTCACCTGAGCAGCCATCAGCGTAGCCGCAGCGAAAGCTCACTTTGTCCGCAGCTTGGTCATTCGTTCTAACGGGAAGTCATAGCCACATTTTTGGTTGAAACATTGATCGGCTTAAGCCTGGATTGGCGGTGCATTTTTGCCGTTCAGTACACACGCAGCGAAGGTCGGTTTTGAGTTGGTGTGGACGTAGTCGGCAATTGCGTGCCTTCTCGCAGCGAAAAATGTCCCGAGACAACTCAAAATCAATTCAATCCGTTCAAGTAACCTGACGCAGAACCGCTTCCGGACATGGAGAAAAAGACGCCATTGTCACGCACTGCGCTGTTAGGCTTCTGCCGGACCTTGTTCCTCAGAGCCTCTGCCGTAATGGAAACCCCAACCTCGAGATTTGAATGGTGTTCACCAAGGCTCGGATCAATCAGGCCATGCTGGTAACGGTCGACAAGCGCTTCAGGGAGGTCAACCAGCCAGAAGTTTTCATCAGAATGGCCGGACAGAAGGATCGTATAGGGTTCAATCCCGTGTTCCTTGATCATCGCCTCAATCAGGACCATGCCGTCATCAGGTGAAAGGCCGACTTCCTCTCGAACGGCCTTGGGTGCTGCCGTGAATCTGTAGGCGGGTGGCGCCCTGCGCGGCAGTCGAAAGAACAAGGGTGGCTTTTCAAGCAGGCTGGGGCAGAGAGCCCCAATTTTTTCGACGAAGACTTTTCCGACGCCGTAATCATCGCCCTGAAAGGCAATCATGTGTTCAACTGATTTGTAGGCAATGTGTTCATGCCCTGCGAATTCGGCGGAATTCACATCACCGATCCAAACGTCGTTCTGGTAATCGACATCCAAAAGCGTGAATTCACATCCGGTGATCCCGATGCTGAAATTCCATTGATGCTCAAAAAGACGATTTACCTCTCCCGGATTGCGCATCAGGATCTTGATCCCAATGACGCCAAATGGCGCTTCGCGTGAGATCATCTTTTGAACGCCGCCATCCTGAATATCAAACACCGTGGAGGTGTTCCACAAGTCGATAAGATGAGACTGGAACTCTGCGCCTATCGCATCAATCAGTCTTTCAACGCGGCCCTTGCTTGGTGACACTTCAGTCTCCGGTCTCTGTTTGGTCACTCATTCTTCCAGACCAATATATGTCATCTACGTATTGTCAGGAACGCCCTGCCTTTGAAAAATGCACTCCTGAAGAGGTTTAGTGGATCCGATCCACAATGAACGGCTAGTCCACGCCAAACTTGTGAATTCAATCCGACTGCGATGAATGACGGCTTTCAGAAGCAAAGGGAATACCGACACCCGCCCGATACGACAGTTCAAAGCAGCTGTATTGTTTTTGGTACGGTGAACTTCTGGTTAGGGCCTAGGGAGGGTCTTGGGTTCGGTGCGCTGAATTTGAAATTCGAGCAGGAAGCGGACGTATCACACAATAGCAATCAGAGTGCTTTTTGTGGGCGAAGCCAACACGCAATAGGTGAAACACGTTGAAATTGCTCAGTCACTTTGTAGTTTGAAATTTGGTTTATGACGGTCATGCTCCGGGTCATGAACAGCGACACCAAAGAGACAGAATCCGACCAGATGTTCTACGCTGCCGAGCAGGCGGGATTGAAGCTGGCCATCAAGGGCAGGATCATTACGGTCGTGTTCGTTGCGACCTTTATGGCGCTCACCCGCGGTGCCGAACGGGCGCCGGACTTTATCCTTGGCGGTTTGGTATTCGTAGCGCTCGGGCTGCTTCATTTCCGCATTATCGGATCGTCCATTGACCGGCCCTGGGTGAAATACGTCTTTGTCACCATCGATATTTTCTTGCTGAGTGCAGCAGTGGCCTTCCTGCCCGCCGAACCTGTAAGTCAGGTTCCGCAGGTAATGATCTTCCGGTTTCAAGTGTTCCACTTCTATTTTCTCATACTGGCCGTTGCCGCGTTCAGTTTTTCACCGGGCCTTGTTTTCTGGTCGGGGGTGGCGGGCGCGGTCGGATGGATGGCGGCATTTCTGTACATTCGCTCGGGAATGGAGCGGATTTTGGAATGGGGTGATATCCCGATGGATCCAACGCCGGAAGAATTTCTCGCCGTCTTTCTGGACGTAGATTTCGCGGCCTCGGGCACGCGGTTGCAAGAGGCTACGATCTTTTTCGTCGTGGCAACGCTCATTGCCATCGTCATGCGACGGGCACGTGGTGTTGTTCTTCGCCAATTGGAGGCGGAACGGGGCGTTGCGTCGATTTCGCAATTGTTCGGCCGTTTTGTCCCCAAAGCGGTTGCCGATTCCATGATCCAGCATGAAGGATCACTGGCCCCGGTGGAAAGGGAAGCAACGGTTCTCATTGCGGACGTGGCGGGGTTCACGGCGCTGACCGAGACCAAAGGAGCGCAGGCTATTGTTGATACTTTCAACGCCTACTTCGAAGCCGCCTCTGAAGTGATCGGCACGCACAACGGGGTCGTGACCCAGTTTATCGGCGATGCTGTGCTTGCTACCTTCAACGTGCCCGCAGAAGATCCGGAGCACAGACAACATGGGATCGATGCCGCTGTCGATCTATTGAAGCTGGTACAATCTACCACGTTTGCAGGCGAGAGGTTGGAGATTCGGGTGGGTGTAAGCACTGGCCCCGTGATTGCTGGAAATGTCGGTGGTGGGGGTCGGGCTGCCTATACCGTCTATGGTGAGGCGGTCAATCTCGCCTCGCGCCTAGAAGCATTGAACAAGGAGCAGGGAACGTTGATCCTGGTGTCTGGGACGACAGTTGAAGGGGCCAATGAGAGCGGTCTCTTGAAAGTCGGCCAGGTCGATGTGCGGGGTATCAGCGAGCCTGTGGACATCTACAGCTTGGCATAGAAGAGGTCACGCGCAGGGTTAGACCATGTGCCCGTCTGGGGGAAAAGTCGTTTTCCGCAGTAAGGCTGAAGGTCCGTTTCGCACTGCGCTTGCCATTCGTTGTTGTTGGGGTGTCAGATTGTACTGCAGCCAGCACAGGACCCTAACTGCTTCACTCTTACCTGCCGAGGTCAGGCGCTCGTCGCGATTGTGTCAAACGGCCGAACTGCGGACAATGGCAACCTTGGTCGTCGCTTGGTCATCGACCACTTTAGACCGCTAGCGTCACTTATCGTGCCCAGATGTAGGTGGGAAACCGGCGCTCTCCTGCCAGGATCAGAACGGCAACCCCGAACACCAAGGACGGGATCAGAGAGATTTCCAGCCAGCCAAGGTGTTCAGCGAACCAGCCACCTATCATAGGCAGTGGAAATGCAATGCCGTAGCCGATCAAAGTCATTCCCGCAGTCAGCTGCGTGACAGCTCTTCCTTTTGCAATGACGGCTGGCAGCGATACCAATAGGATGAGTTCCACCGATGCTGCGAACCCAGTGAGCAGAGCACCCAACCAAGAAGCCCATCCGGAGAGGAAGGTAAATAGAGCAAGTCCAATCACGGCCAATCCGGCAGATGCCGCTATCGGCCTCCGCCTGCCAATCCAACCTGGACTTGCCAACACTACGAAAGAAGCCATCAAGGGTGTTGCATTATAGAGCAACAGTAACCAGGCAAGTGCTTCGCGCTCACCTCGTGCATCCAGTATCACGCCAAAATAAGAGTTGATGACAAAGAACAGGACAACCGATCCGGCAAGAAGCAAACCAAATTGCCATACGCGGGTGTCGTTCCAGTTTGGCAACGATGCAGTCGATGCCAGATCCTTCACACCGGCTTTGGGCGCAGTATTGGTATCTTTGGGTGTTCGTACGAATGTCACGGCCAACGAAATAAGCAAGATGGGAACAGACCACAAAAACAATGCCATGCGCCAATCTTCTCCGGCCAGTGGCAGTACCAAAGGCAAGGTCAATCCAGCCCCAGACACTTCCCCAACCATCATACCGTTCAGGTATACGGCATTGCCGAGTGCAATGTGACCGGGCGTCCACACTCTGGTCGCCGCAGGTAAAGCAGTTTGGAATAAGGCAACGCCAAATCCCATAAGAACAGAAACCGCAAAAAGCATCAGACTCGAAGGCGCATATCCGCGTGCGGTGGACGCCACCGCCATCAGCAAGACGCCAAAAATAATTGCAGCTTTCAAACCGAAGCGTCCGATCAGAAGTGTCGCGGGAATCGCGCCAAAGGCAATGGCGACCACAGGCAGCATGGTCAAAGCTCCGATACCCATAGCTTCCAATCCATAGGATTCCGCAATACGGGTTGCCAAAGGAGGCGTGGCCAAAACCGGCACACGCAGTGTCCAGCCGACCAGCCACAAGATAGCCAGTGTGAAAATCGGAAATGATTGAGAGCGCCGTCGCACAGTTTGCTCCTCTAGTGGAAATTCGAGAGCGTGGATCGGCTGACAATACAATTCCTAATAATTTGCGGTAGATGTGTTAATTTGAGATCTGATATCTAATTTTTGGAAAGCAAATGAATCGATTTGCCGAGATTGAAGCGTTTGTGGCCGTCGTCGAGACAGGTTCGTTTTCAGCTGCAGCTGAACGCCAGGGCGTGGCGATTTCAGCAGTCAGCCGCAGGGTCGACGAAATGGAAGCACGTCTTGGTGTCAGACTTACGCTCCGCTCGACGCGTGGCGTAAAGGCCACGGAAAGAGGAAGGGAATACTACGCTCACTGTCTGCGGCTGATATCTGATCTGAACGAAGCAGACAGCGCGATTTCCGGTCAAGACAGACCAATCAAAGGCCTCATTCGTGTCGCTTGCCCACCCGCCTTCGGTGTGCGCTATCTGGCACCGCTTGCCAATCAGTTCGCAGCGTCAAACCCCGAGATCCATTTCGACATTGAATTGAGTGATCGGCCCGTCGACTTGATCGAAGGGGGATTTGATTTCGCAATACGTCTCGGGCATTTGGATGATCCGGCGCTGACTTCGGAACCACTTTTTTCCGTCCGCTACGTCGTCGCAGCCAGCCCGGCCTTTTGGGATCAGTATGGTCGCCCAACCACACCAGAAGATCTGACTGGGTTTCCAGCGCTCGCGTATCGTGTTGGACCTGATCCCGCGCGCTGGCAGTTTTCACGCCCGAACGGGCAAAAACTGGATGTGCGGCTATCACCGCGCATTGTCACCAACAATGGAACCGTCCTGGTTGATGCGGCCAAAGCAGGTCTGGGTGTTTGCCTGGAACCCAGTTTCGTTTGTAACGATGCAATCCTGGAGGGGACGTTGGAGACAGTACTGGACGATCACCGCACCTATGGACGAGACGCAAAACTGGTTCGCCCGGCAGCCAGACCGCTGTCTCGGCGAGCTGAAGATTTCCTAGATACTCTTCGAGGTGAATTCGCGATAACGGCCCCTTGGGAGATCGGGGAATAGAAATACTCCTGCTGCCTTATCAATCGGCCTGACGCGTATTGCAGACAATTGCCCGGAAAGCAGTATGGGTCTCTTTGGCCTTTCAGACGCCGGTCGACCAAACGGCCAAGTCGCAATGTCCGGGGTGACGCTGATATTGAAGCTCCGCAAACGAGCGCTGAAAATAGGACGGACTTTCTCCAACGCCAAATGGCGGTTAAACGCGCCAATTCTGCCTCGCCTTCGTCAAGCCTGCTGCCATCCGGCGATTGATGAGCCTAAGGCCTAGGCTGCTTCAAGCGGCTCATAAAAGTCGACGATCGGTCCAAGCGGAACAATACCGTTCGGGTTTCGCAGCTCGCTTTTGGAGTGGTAGCCTCTCCGGTAAATGTCGAGCTTGACCGTGTCGGCGACACCTTTTAGGGCAAAGAAACGGCGGGCATAGGCCCACAGATGCGGGTAGTCGATCAATCTGCGTTTATTGCATTTGAAGGCGCTCCAATAAGCGGCATCAAACCGTGCCAGCGTCGGAAAGAGACGTATGTCGGCCTCTGTGATCCTTTCTCCCGTTAACCAGGAGCGAGTCTCAAGCACATTTTCGATCCGATCCAGCGCTTCGAAGACCTCGGTTACCGCTTCATCGTAAGCTGTTTGCGAGCGTGCAAAGCCTGCGCGATAAACACCATTGTTGAGTTTCGGATAAATGAACGCATTCCAGTCGTCGATGTCGCTCTGCAGCTCACGCGGGTAATAGTCGACCGGATTTTCTGCAAAGTCCTGAAAGGCACTGTTGAGCATGCGAATGATTTCAGCCGACTCGTTGCTCACCAGCGTATCGGTTCTGGTGTCCCATAGAACGGGCACCGTGACCCGTCCTGTATAGTCAGTGGTGCCCTTCGCATAGATCTGGTGCAGGGCTGCGGCGCCGGAGAGGGCATCAAAATAGCCGCTTTGCGGGTCAAACACCCAGCCGTCCTCTGTGCGTTTAGGAGCGAGGATGGAAATTCCGATGTGATCCTGAAGCCCTTTCACCGCACGCATCAACAAGGTGCGATGTGCCCAGGGGCAATTCCAGGCAACGTAGAGATGGTAGCGGCCGCTTTCTGCACCAAACCCGGCTTTCCCCGTTTGCCCCGCGGAGCCGTCCGGTGTGACCCAGTTCCGGATCTGCGCTTTCGATCTTTCGAAGCGAACGCCATCAACGCTGTCTCCTGTTGCATCGGGATCCCAGATGCCATCGACGAGCATGCCCATTCAATTCTCCTTTCCGGCTGATTTAGGCCGCTGCTGCTGAAGTTACAGGGGGCAGGTCATGCGAATGGAAGGAAATTCGACATCTCCAGGCAAAAAAACGAGAACTCGCTCGATACTTTCAAAACCGCAAGCGCGGTAAAAACGCTCGCCATTCAGTGTCGAATAGCAATTCAGTTCAGAAAGACCGTGGGACTTCGCGTCGCTAAAGCAACGTTGCATCAACAGGCGGCCAATTCCCTGACCAGTGAATTCAGGATCCGTGCCGAAATGGCGGATGTTGCCGTTGTTTTCCGTCTCTCCACGCCCTGTCGGGGATGCCTTTGTCCAGCCGCCGGCACCGACCAGCTGACCGTCTTCAGTTTCCGCCAGATAATAACTTCCGGAGCTCAGTAGCTCAGGTCTTGCACGCGTGATCAACGGCAGAGCCTTGGCAAGAGTTGCTGCATCGTAAGCACTCTTGAGCAGAGCTGTGTAACTTTTGAGAAGCAATGCTGAAACAGCCGGCTCATCGTTCAGAACTGCGACCCGAATGAGAAACGGCAATTCTCAAGCCTCCTGGAGTTTGCCGCGTTTCAAATGTTCATCGAGCCGCGGCATGATCTCAACGAAGTTGCACGGCATGTGTCGATAGTCGAGCTGCCACTTCAAAATTCCGTCCCATGCGTCCTTGCAGGCTCCTGTTGATCCGGGGAGCACGAATATGTAGGTCGCTCCGGCCACACCGCCTGTTGCCCGGGACTGGATGGTCGACGTTCCAATCTTGTCATAGGAAATGCGATGGAACACTTCGGAAAAACCGTCCATGCGCTTTTCAAACAGCGGCTCCATGGCCTCAGGTGTCACGTCCCGACCGGTAAAGCCCGTCCCACCGGTAGAGACAATGACGTCAACACCCTTGTCCGCGATCCAGGCTCTTGCGATCTCTTGAATGGCCGGAACGTCATCCTTGACGATCTTGCGGTCTGCCAGGGCATGGCCGGCGCTTTTGATCCGGTCTGCAAGCGTTTTGCCCGACTTGTCTTCATCCAGTGAACGTGTGTCGGACACCGTCAGTACGGCAATATTGAGCGGAATGAACGGACGGCTTTCATCGAGACGTGACATGAATAACTCCTTTGCCCCAACACTTAGGCACTCAGGACCTCAGGGTCCAGTTCGGTTGTGATTGTGTGACCTGTATTGATGTCCGCGTAATAAAATTACAAAAAATAACAAGATTGAGACACTTGCAAAACATATAGGTCAGTATTATTGACTTAATTTGTCTCTTTTGAAAGCCAGTGAGCCCGCCATGACCACCTGGGAAAGCCTTTACGCCAAGCGCGCCAGTCGAATGCGCGCGTCGGAAATTCGTGAACTGTTGAAGTTGCTGGACCGTCCGGATGTGATTTCGTTTGCGGGCGGTATTCCTGACCCTGAGCTGTTTCCCGCCGAGAGTTTCCAGAAAGCCTATGAGGAGATCCTGGGTGGTCCGGAGGCGGCAAAGGCACTTCAATACGGAGTGAGCGAAGGCAGTTTGCGCCTGAGAACGTGGATTGTCGCTCATATGCGCGAACTTGGTGTTGATTGCGCGCCAGAAAACATTCTCATCACCTCCGGGTCGCAACAGGCATTGGACTATCTCGGCAAGCTGTTTTTGTCCCCGGGGGACACCGCGCTTGTCCAATGGCCGACCTATCTCGGCGCGGTTCAGGCCTTCAACGCATATGAGTTGCAATTTGACCGGCTGGACCCGGGAACCAACCGTGCCGCAGCGGACTATGCGAAAAAAGCGGAAGAAACCGGTGGGCGGGTCAAGTTCGCGTATCTGTCTCCTGACTTCGCCAATCCGACTGGCTTGACTGTCGGTCTTGAAGACCGGCACCGCATTTTGGCTCTGGCTGAGAATTTGTCCTGCGCGGTTGTCGAAGACGCTCCTTATGAAAGTCTGCGATATGACGGTGACGCCGTGCCGCCGATGCTTGCTCTGGACTGTCAAAAAACCGGCGGTATCGAGAATAGCCGAACGCTCTATTGCGGCAGCTTTTCCAAATCCCTGTCTCCGGGCCTGAGGTTAGGCTGGATCTGTGCAGCCTCGGAAGTGATTTCCAGGCTGGTTCTGATCAAGCAGGCAAGCGACCTCAACACACCCGTTCTCAATCAGGATGCCATGGCGAGGGTTGCTGAACGCGAGTTTGCCGCCCACACGGCCAGAACAAACCGGATCTATCGGGCACGGCGCGACGCCATGCTTGAAGCGCTTGAAAAGCACATGCCGGAGGGGTGCCGTTGGACCAGACCCGAAGGGGGTATGTTTATCTGGGTGGAGTTGCCGGCTGGATGCGATGCTGCCGAATTGCTGCAGAGCTCGGTTGAAAGAGCCAAAGTCGCCTTCGTTCCAGGGCGAGCGTTCCATCCCGATGGCAGCGGTGCAAATACGATGCGGCTGAGTTTTTCCTGCGCTGATGAAAGGAAAATTGAAGAAGGTGTTTCGCGGTTGGCCCGCTTGATTGCTGAAACTGTCACGTCCAAGCTGTAGGCAGATCTGAATAGAAGCAGCAGATTGGTGCGTCACTGATGGCATTGCATGAACATGTCGACAACTATTGTGAGCGGGTTGGGCCCGATTTCTGGTCCGAACCGGTCAACGCCATCACAAACGCTGCTTTTCTGGTTGCCGCAATTGCCGCATTTTTCCTGTGGCGGCGAAAGACACCGCAGGACTGGCCGGCATTAGTCCTGATTGGCGTTGTTTTTGTTATCGGTGTCGGCTCATTCCTGTTTCACACCTTCGCCACCCGTTGGGCGGCCCTCGCAGACGTTTTGCCAATTGCCATCTTCATTCACGTTTATTTGTTTTTTGCACTGAAACGGTTCCTTACCGTCACGTGGTGGCTCGCATTGCTGATTGTCGTCGGGTTTTTCCTGGCAACACCGTTTGTCGCTCAAGCAATCGCACCTCTGGTAGGCTCGTCGGCGGGATATGTGCCGGCTCTCGTTGCGATTTTCGTCGTAGGGGCATTGTTTAGAGCGCAAAATGCTCGGCTTGGTGCACAGGTTCTGATCACGGGCATCGTCTTCGCGCTTTCATTGGCTTTCCGCATGTTGGATGAGCCAATCTGCAACCATTTTGCCGTTGGAACGCATTTCCTGTGGCATATCCTGAACAGCATTGTGCTCTTTGCACTGTTGCGGGTTCTCATTTTGCATCGCGCCGGATAAAGCTCAGAGACAATTCATCAAATCGCTGCAATAGTTGGCTGGGGGCCATGCCGCCGCGAGTTGCAGAAAAAAGACTACCGAATGAAATATGCCAGGGAGACAGGGACAGTCATGAGCGACAGCAAATCCAACGAAAGCGATCTGACAGAAGCCGCCCTGTATTTTCATGAGCATCCAAGGCCTGGAAAACTTGAAATCCACGCCACCAAGCCATTGGGCAACCAGCGCGACCTGGCGCTCGCCTATTCACCGGGTGTTGCAGCCCCCTGCCTCGAAATTGCCGAGGATCCCGCAAAGGCTGCCAACTACACGTCCAGGGGCAACCTTGTCGCTGTGATCTCGAACGGAACCGCAGTTCTTGGTCTTGGAAACATCGGGCCGCTTGCCTCCAAGCCTGTGATGGAAGGCAAGGCTGTCCTCTTCAAGAAATTCGCGGGCATTGATGTGTTCGACATCGAAGTCGCGGAGAACAATGTCGACAAGTTCGTTGATGCCGTTTCGGTTCTGGAGCCGACTTTTGGCGGCATAAATCTGGAAGACATCAAAGCGCCCGAATGCTTCATGATCGAAGCCAAGTTGCGCGAGAAAATGAACATCCCGGTCTTTCACGACGATCAGCATGGCACGGCGATCATCGCCGGCGCAGCCGTTCGAAATGGTCTGCACCTGGCCGGCAAGAAAATCGAAGATGCCAAGATCGTCGCCTCCGGGGCCGGCGCTGCCGCACTCGCCTGCCTGAACATGCTCATTTCCCTTGGCGCAAAGCGTGAAAACATCTGGGTCACTGATATTGAGGGCGTCGTCTATGAAGGACGCGAAGCGCTCATGGATGAGTGGAAGTCTGCTTTTGCTCAAAATACCGATTTGCGCTCTCTGGACCAGGTCATTGAGAATGCGGATGTCTTTCTGGGATTGTCCGCAGGCGGCGTGCTGAAACCGCATATGGTTGAGAAAATGGGCAAGGGGCCCTTGATCCTTGCTCTCGCCAACCCGAATCCGGAGATCATGCCTGAAGAGGCGCAGAAAGTGCGTAGTGATGTCGTGATGTGCACTGGGCGCTCCGACTATCCAAACCAGGTCAACAACGTTCTGTGTTTTCCATATATCTTCCGTGGCGCGCTCGATGTTGGAGCAACCACGATCAACGAAGAAATGAAACGCGCTGCGGTTGAGGCAATTGCGGGCCTTGCACAGGAAGAGCCCTCAGACGTGGCTGCGCGTGCTTATGGAGGCAAGACCGAAACCTTCGGCCCGAACTACCTTATACCTTCACCGTTCGACCAGCGTCTGATCCTGCGCATTGCACCAGCTGTTGCCAAGGCTGCCATGGACACCGGTGTTGCAACGCGTCCGATCGAGGATTTTGATGCTTACTACGACCGGCTGAACCGCTTCGTGTTCCGGTCAGGTCTCATCATGAAACCGATCATCCACAACGCCACCAAGGATCCGCAACGGATCATATACGCGGAAGGGGAAGACGAGCGGGTGTTAAGAGCCGCGCAGGTTCTGATCGAGGACAAGATCGCAAAGCCCATTTTGGTTGGCCGGCCCGATGTTCTTCAGCAACGTTGTGAACGGTTCGGTTTGAAAATCCGCCCTGAGGTCGATTTTGAATACGTCAACCCGCAGGATGATCCCCGCTATCGCGAATATGTCGACGAGTATTTCGAGTGTGTCGGCCGCCTCGGCCTGCCGCCTGACGCAGCAAGAACCGTCGTGCGCACGAACGCCACCGTCATTTCCGCATTGGCGGTCCGGCGGGGCGAAGCGGACGCCGTCATCTGTGGACTGGAAGGGCGTTACACACGCCACCTGAGGGATATCAAGCAGGTCATTGGTGTTTGTGAAACGGCACGCGATCTCTCGGCCATGTCTTTGTTGATCAACAGCCAGGGCGCTCTGTTTCTGTCAGATACCTTCGTAACCGAAGATCCGACGGCGCAGGAAATCTCGGAAATGGCTATCCTGGCGGCCCAGGAAATCCGCCGGTTCGGTATCGAGCCCAAAATCGCTCTTCTGTCGATGTCCAACTTTGGGTCTCGCGAGACAGCGTCCTCGCGCAAGATGCGCGAAGCACTTGAACTCATCTGGGAACGTCATCCAGAGCTGGAAGCAGACGGTGAGATGCATGGCGATTCTGCTCTGAGTACCGCCTTGCGTGAACGCGTCATGCCCAACAGCAAACTGACGGGTGAGGCGAACCTCCTGCTGTTTCCGAACCTCGATTCCGCCAACATTGCCCACAATCTGTTGAAGGTGGCCACACAAGCTCTGCACGTCGGGCCGATCCTTCTGGGAACTGCGCAACCAGCTCATATTCTGACGCCGTCCGTAACCTCTCGGGGCGTCGTGAACATGTCAGCGCTGGCCAGCGTGGAAGCACAGACCCGGACAAGCTGATCGCTGCTTCAATTTGCGCATTCCCTTTGCTGACGCGAGCCGGTACATCCGGTTCGCTTCTGTTCTGTCCACCAAAGCGTCAACCAAGTGAAACACCCAGCAGATTGCGTCGACAAATCCGACATCCGCACAGCCATCGACAAGCTCGATGACGATCTCCTGCAGATTTTTGCCCGCAGGCAAGAATATGTGCGCCGTATGGCGGAACTGAAGAAAAGGCCTGAAGAGGCATTCGACCATGAACGTATTGAAACCATGGTTGCTGCAATCAAAGAGCGGGCAGCGGCGCTGGGTCTGGAAAGCGACCAGGCCGAGCTGATCTGGCGCACCCTGATTGATTGGAATGTCGCTTACGAAAAGCGGACAATCTCCGCGCGTTTGGCCGGCGACGCAGTAACCTCGTGAGGTGACTTTTCCGTTATTTGCATGGCTGACGCTGTCAACTGGCGGCAAAGTGCCTACCTATGTGGTCACTTGTTGGTCAGCTCAAGGACGGAACACCTCATGAAATTCAGGACGTTTTGCCTGCCTGTACTTGCCGCGATGTCCCTTTCCCTGACGGGGGCCACAACGCTTCCAGTGGCAGCTCAATCTTCATTCAATCTGGAGACGGTTGCAGAGGGACTGTCCTATCCCTGGAGCGTTGCCATGCTGCCGGACGGTGGCTTTCTGGTAACCGAGCGCGACGGTGCCCTCAAGCACGTCGATGCCACCGGCAATCAGCAGATCGTCGAAGGTGTGCCGCAGGTGTTCGCTCAAGGCCAGGGTGGTCTTCTGGATGTTGTGCTCAGTCCCGATTTTGAAAATGATGCCACTGTGTACCTGACCTTCTCGCAAGGGTCTCCGGAAGGGGCTGGAACATCTTTGTTCAAAGCCGTGCTGGAGCAAACTCAAAGCGGCGGCTACGCGCTGAAAGGCGAGACGGTCTTTGCCGGCAACAACAAGGCTTACGGGGGGCGGCACTTCGGCTCCAGGATTGCCTTTGCTCCGGATGGCACGTTGTTCATGACGATCGGCGACAGGGGGGACGGCGACAGGGCCCAGGTGACTTCGGACCACACTGGCTCCGTGTTGCGCCTGACAACCGATGGCTCGCCGGCACCTGACAATCCCTTTGTCGGCGACGACAGCTACAAGCCGGAAATCTGGTCAATTGGTCATCGTAACCCGCAAAGTGCTGCAATCAATCCGGCTACGGGTGTTCTTTGGACCGTAGAGCACGGAGCCCGTGGAGGGGATGAAATCAACATTCCGGAAGCTGGCAAAAACTATGGCTGGCCGATCATTTCCTATGGACGTCATTACTCGGGCGGCAAGATCGGCGAAGGCACTTCCAAACCCGGTTTGGAGCAACCCATTCATTACTGGGATCCGTCAATTGCACCTTCAGGCATGGCTTTTGTTACAAGCGATACCTACCCTGACTGGAAGGGTGACCTGCTGGTAGGGGCATTGCGCGGCCAGCATCTTTCCAAACTGGATCTGAGCGGCAACGAAGTTGTTGGCGAAGAGCAGTTGCTCACGGATCTTGGTGAGCGAATCCGAGATGTGCGTCAGGGTCCGGATGGTTACATCTATGTTTTGACAGACAGCGATGATGGTCGTCTGATCCGGCTCGTTCCCTGATCCGTTAACGACAGGTTTGAACATTAAAGGGATTTCAGGCTGTCTGGCTTGACTTTTGCAGCTGCTAAGACGATATAGCAGCCAGCAATCGCTGCCGCGTGAGCAGACAGCGCGCCGAAGATTTCTGGAAGCCAACCGGTTTCCTGGCTGCCGCTTCCCGATTGCCCAAACATGAGCCTAATGAGGGGCTCAAACAGTTCCCAATTCACGCGAGGGTCTGGCGGCATGGAGCCTTTATTGTATTGAATCCGGCTGCCGCGCTTCATAACAAACCGCAAGGCAGGTGCCGTGCGGTACCGCAAGCGTGTTTCGTTGCGCTTGCAGTCAAGGAATTCAATTTGACCGATTTTCACAGCCTGGGACTTTCCGGCGACCTTCTTGCTGCCGTTTCTGAAAATGGCTATGAGACACCAACGCCGATCCAGCAAAAGGCAATCCCGCTCATTCTTGAGGGCAAGGACCTCATGGGCCTTGCTCAGACGGGTACCGGCAAGACCGCCGCTTTCGGACTTCCGCTGATCGACCAGCTCGTCGCCGATGGAACTCATCCGCGCGCACGCGGCACGCGTGCGCTGGTGCTTGCGCCAACACGTGAACTTGTCAATCAGATCGCAAAGAACCTGATTTCTTTCCTGAAAAAGACACCACTTCGGGTCACTTCTGTTGTTGGTGGTGTGTCCATCAATGGACAGATCAAACGCCTTTCCAAGGGTACGGACATTCTTGTGGCGACACCGGGACGTCTGCTCGATCTCGTTGATCGTGGGGCGGTTGATCTTGGTACGGCGTCCTATCTCGTTCTTGACGAAGCAGATCAGATGCTGGATCTCGGCTTCATTCATGCACTTCGCCGGATTGCCGGCCTGGTTGCCGATGAACGCCAGACACTGCTGTTTTCCGCCACGATGCCGAAACAGATCAATGAACTTGCCCAGTCCTACCTCAAGGATCCGGAGCGGGTTGAAGTCGCGCCTGCCGGCAAGACTGCCGACAAGATCACACAGTCAGTCCACTTCATGGATCGAAAGGCCAAGGGCGATTTCCTGGTCGATCAGTTGAAGGCCAAGCCGGATGGCATGTCTTTGGTCTTTTGCCGCACCAAACACGGGGCAGAGCGACTGATGCGAAAACTGGCGCAGTCCGGCATCGCTGCCGGGTCCATCCATGGCAACAAAAGTCAGAACCAGCGCGAACGGGCCATTCGGGATCTCAAGTCAGGTGCCATCAATGTTCTCGTTGCAACGGATGTCGCTGCAAGAGGGATCGATATCCCTGGCGTCAGCCACGTCTATAACTTCGAGTTGCCTGAGGTTGCTGAAGCCTATGTGCATCGGATTGGCCGGACAGCCCGCGCAGGCGCGGAAGGTGAAGCCGTTGCGTTGTGCGCACCGGAAGAAATCGGCCTTTTCAGGCAGATCGAGAAATTGATCGGCATCGATATCGCGGTTGCCGGCGGAGACGTTCCACCCATGTCTGCAGCAAGCAAGGTGAAGCGCGGTGGAGGCAATCGAGGCAACAAGCCTTCGACCAAGAAGCCGTACCGCAAACAATCCGCGTCGGGCGACAACGACAACAGGGCACAATCCCGGCGCTCGCGCCGTAGGCGGACGTCAAATCGGCAAAACGCCGCCTAAGACTTCTGTTCTGGGAATTTGTGTTTTCACACAGACGTCTCGATTTCATGAAAAAGCACCGGGAAGTGGCCTTCCCGGTGCTGTCCTTGTGGTCGATGGGTTTCAGAAGAGCACAGGCTACTCTGAATGAATTTTTCGGAGTTCTTTAATTCTTGAGCCAGAACCGCCGCGTCCTCACTCGAGACTTAATGTCCCTCCTGTCCACAAGGTATCCAACCGCATAGCACGGTCCGACCTCTTGATCGTTTTTGGGGATTGCCGCAGGAAAACCGCGAAGAGATTGCTGGTAACGCTCTGAACGTTATTACAAATCAAATTAGCCCCGTTAAAAGTAAAACTAAATTAACCATCCCAACTGCGCAATTATAACTGTTCCGTGACGTTTTCGGGTGTGGATAAGTTTAAAGGTAAATAAAAACAAATAGTTATGGTGTAGATGGGTCCCGTGATGGAGCAGCTCGTCACGTGAGCAGGCGAGTCACGAGTGTTTCCGTGTTGAATAAGTGCTTTAAATTCAAAGAATTGCACTTAGTATTTCTGTAATTTATTGTGATATAAAAAAAATTTATGGACTATATTTGCAGCGTTGGTGCCTTTATCTAATTGTAAATAAAAGAGAAAATGAGTTGCGCCTACTGTAAATAGTGCCAAGTAACCTTTACGGCAGCTTTTAGCCGTGGGAAGCAGGTGTGGGGAAACACTAGGTCGTCTCTCGTTTGGTTAGGAGAAAAAATTTGACCAATTGGTATAAAGAGACCTTCTGGAGTTATAATTAGTTTTTATCCTGTGAAATTTCCAGTTGACGTTTCCGTAACGTGAAGCTACATCAGCGGCCAATGAGGTTTGGTTAATCGAATTTAATTATTCGGCCGAACCCAAATAATCCAGACAACATCTGGGATATTGTGCACGTTGGCTCCATCTGGACCTTCGACTTCACTACATAATCGCCTGTCGTCATGAACGCAGGCGAAGACCTTGTGGCGCGGGCGTTTGCGTGACATGCGAAGGAGTGGACTTTCCGCTCCTCAGCGTTGCGCAATGGACAACCGCAACAAGCCGGCCCCCCACTGATACCGGCTTGATACGACCCATCGGCCGCAAGACTGCAGCACCGGAAAGGCGTCTTTCCGGTGCTGTTTTGTTTCTGGGGAAAGGGGCTGCGAGCAAAAAAGAAAAGCCACGGACCTGCCGTGGCTCAACTTTGATTGTTGGAAGTTTCAGCTACATGTTGGGGTAGTTGGGCCCGCCGGCTCCTTCCGGTACGGTCCAGGTGATGTTGCCGTTCGGGTCCTTGATGTCACATGTCTTGCAGTGGACGCAATTCTGCGAATTGATTTGGAACCTCGGGGCGTCTTCACCTTCTTCCACCCATTCATAAACGCCAGCCGGGCAGTAACGGTTTGAGGGGCCGGCAAAAATGTCGTGCTCGGAAGACTTCTGAAGAACGTCATCCTTCACCTTCAGGTGGATCGGCTGGTCTTCCTCGTGATTGGTATTGGATAGGAACACAGACGAAAGTTTGTCGAAGGAAATCACGCCGTCTGGCTTCGGATAGTCAATCTTCTTGCAGTCCTTGGCCGGTTTCAGCGTCTCGGAGTCTTTTTTGCCGTGTTTCATTGTTCCAAAGAAGGAAAAACCGAACAACTCGTTGGTCCACATGTCCAGGCCACCAAGGCTTATTCCAAGCCAGGTTCCGAATTTCGACCAGAGCGGTTTTGCGTTGCGCACCTTTTTCAGATCGTCGCCGATAGGGCTGTTGCGCCAAGCCGTATCGTAATTTGTCAATTCCGAATGGGATTCTCCACGCCCGATGGCAGACATCACTTCTTCGGCGGCCAGCATTCCGGACAGCATCGCGTTGTGCGAACCCTTGATCCTGGGCACATTGACGAGACCAGCTGAACATCCCATCAAAAGGCCACCTGGAAATGACATCTTCGGCACTGACTGATAGCCGCCTTCCGTAATCGCACGCGCACCATAGGAAATACGTTTGCCGCCCTCAAAGGTTTCACAAATGGCAGGGTGCGTTTTGAAGCGCTGGAATTCATCAAACGGTGAAAGCCACGGATTTTCGTAGTTGAGATGAACCACAAAACCGACCGCCACCTGGTTGTCTTCCAGATGATAGAGGAACGAGCCTCCTCCGGTCTTGCCGTCCAACGGCCATCCAAATGAGTGCTGCACCAGGCCTGGTCGATGTTTCGACGGATCAACCTGCCATAGTTCCTTGATGCCGATACCGAATTTGGCTACGTCGCTATCTTTGTCGAGATCGAATTTCTCGATCAGCTGCTTGGCGAGCGATCCGCGCGCGCCTTCTCCGATCAGCGTATATTTGCCTCTGAGTTCCATACCGCGGGTGAACATGGCATTCGGTTTTCCATCGCGGCCAATACCCATGTCGCCAGTGGCAACACCGACGACGTTTCCTTTGTCGTCGTAAAGCAATTCTGCAGCGGCGAAACCGGGATAAATTTCCACGCCAAGAGCTTCAGCTTTTTCAGCAAGCCAACGGCAAACATTGCCAAGCGAAACAATGTAGTTGCCATGGTTGCCCATGAGTTTGGGCATGAACATATTTGGCAGACGCATGGAACCGGCCGGGCCGAGCACCAGGAAGTGGTCTGCTGTTACGGGCGTCTTGATGGGCGTGTCCTCGTCGCGCCATTCCGGAAGAAGCTGATCCAGTGCGATTGGGTCGATTACAGCGCCCGACAAAATATGAGCGCCAACTTCCGATCCTTTTTCCAGGACCACGACACTCAATTCCTCGCCCTTTTCGTTGGCGAGCTGTTTCAGCCTGATCGCAGCTGCAAGACCTGCCGGGCCTGCGCCCACAATCACGACATCGACATCCATGCTCTCGCGTTCGCCAAGCACGTCTTGTTCGCTCATCTTTTTCTCCCTCCGCCCAAAAGGGGCACGGCTACGCCCATAACGCCCTTTTGCCTCATTTTGCAGCGCAAAACACGACAATTTTTGTCTTTAAGAGGCAATTTGAGTTCAGTTCACTCCATTTGAGGCCCAGATAGACCAAAGCAGGGTCTGGGCGTCAAGAGGAGAAAGTAACGTTTACGTAAACGTAATATAGAAGTCTTTCGTCGAGACTGTGCATACTCGTTGGATAACGATGGCCGGGCAGCGAAGTGGGGCCAGGCGCTCTTGCTCTGTTGCGCTCGCTGACTAAACTCGGCCGCCAGAGGTAATGGTAGTGCAGCAAAACCCAATCGATACGTCTCACTTGGAAGCCCTATTGGATTTTTACTCCAGTGCGGGCGTGGACTGTTTTATGGGTGATACGCCACTTGATTGGTACGAGTTGACCAGCAAGCAGGCAGAGCAGTTTCGGCAAACGAAGGCAGAGACAGCTCCGTCAAGCGTTTCACCCTCAGCGGTTGTTGCAGAGCGACAGAGGGACACGCGCCACGCCCAAGCGCCAATAACTCCGGCTGCACCTGCGGCAAAGCAGAGTGAACAGCTTGCTGCGGTGCTGCCTGATGCTCAAATTGTCGCGGCGGCCAGGGATATCGCTGCATCCGCAACATCTCTTGAAGAGTTGCGTACATGTCTGGAAGCCTTTGACGGGTGCAATTTGAAACTAACAGCCAAGACCCTTGTGTTTGCCGATGGTCACCCTGATGCGAGGTTGATGTTCGTCGGTGAGGCACCTGGACGGGATGAGGATTTGCAGGGCAAGCCCTTTGTGGGCCGGTCTGGACAGCTTCTTGATCGCATGCTTGACGCGATCGGTATGGAGCGATCGTCAACATATATCGCCAATGTCGTGCCTTGGCGCCCGCCTGGCAACCGGACGCCCACGCCGCAGGAAACCGAGATCTGCAAACCGTTTATTAAACGGCAAATCGAACTTGTGAACCCGGATGTCCTCGTGTTTCTCGGCGCAGCCTCAGCCAAGACCTTGCTTGGCGTTCAAGATGGTATTCGCAAGATGCGTGGTCGGTGGATGGCATATCCTGGTAGCGGCAAGGAAATTGCCGCGATCGCCACATATCATCCAGCATATCTTCTTCGCAGCCCACTGGAGAAACGTCTTTCGTGGCGGGATTTTCTGGCGATCAGACAGAGCCTGAAAAAATAAAGTGCTCGTTCAGGTTCGGTTTGCGACCTTCCCTAGGTAATTCTTCTAGTCGTAAGTCGGTCAGGTGTATCAATTTGAAATCAACTTGAGGGATACACAGTAGGATTCTCCTTTTCGTCGTAATTTGCAAAGTTTAACTGTCGGGTTCGTGGAAATATTTAGACCCTGTTAAATCGGATATGACCTAATATTTGACGCTTGAAACTCTTCCGCCCGCGCGCGGCATGCTCGTGCGCCAGGACCAGGGAGGGCACGTTGTCCGAGACAGTCAAAGACGGTCGTGAAATCACGGGTCAGCCGGTTCTTGTTCTCGATTTCGACACGCTCGCGTGTGAGGAAACCACCGCGTCGAAATTCAACAAGTCCGGTTGTGAGATCCGCTCCGGCAAGTTGACCGAAGTCGGTCAATTGGTAGGAATTCGCCTTGCTGACATGGAGCAGATGATCAAAGGCCGTGTCGAGAAGGTCGAAGACGGCAGCGTTTATGTGTCCTTCAAGGTCGAAGACAAGAGCAAGGTCGAAAAGCGCAGAGAGCCGCGCAAGTCGGTATCTATTCCGGCTTGGGTCAGTGGCCACAAGTCTGATGATGGCGTCAGATGCGACATCGTCGACGCCAGCAAGTCCGGGTGTCGATTGTCGAGCACAGGCCTTGAAGCACTCCCTGAAAACATCAAACTGCAGATTGCCGGCCTCGATATGCCGGTCAAAGGTGAAATTGTCTGGCGAAACTCCAGCTTTGCAGGTGTGAAGCTGACCTGGCAATTTGCCAATGGCGGGGACATAACCGAAACCCGCATCAAGCCTCCTGACCTCGCTGGAAAGGCAGGCGTGAAAGACAAACCCAAGAGCAATTCAAGTGGATTTGGCGTCAAGCGCCGTAAGGAGGCGGACTGAGACTTTTTCGTCCCTCAATCGATTTCGGGAAACAGGGCTTAAGGCCTACCTGCTGAACCTGAAACGCAGAGTTTGAAATCGGAAAAAGAGAGCCTGTGCTAGGCTGGCAAGAGTGTGTTAACCCCCTGCGTTAACTCAGAATTCAGTTACGAACCTGTAAGATCCCTGTCATTATTTCGGGGGATAAATTGAACAACTTGGCCATTGCGACGAACGCTGCGGAAGGGATGTCCGCACTGATCGTCGATCTTGCAGATATGTCTTGTTTCGAAGTCGCTGCTCGCGAGTTGACGGATGACGGCTGCTGGATCGTTTCCGACAAGGTTGATCTTCTGAAAGAAGAAGTCGGGCTCCGCATTGACGGATTCGACAAGCTATTGCATGGCTCAGTCATTGCCTATGGCGACAATGAAGCGCAGATCTCCTTTGCGGTCAACAAACCCGTCTTAGAAGACAAGCGCCGCGAGATCCGTCGCCCGGTCTGGATCACCGCCATTGTTTGCGGCAAAACCAACCCGGTTTCAATGAAATGCCGGATTGTGGATGCCAGCCGGTCTGGCTGCCGCCTCGAAGGGGAACATCTCACACGTCTGCCTGACAACATCGACATATCCATACCTGGTCTGGATTTGCCGGTCGCGGGACGGATAGTGTGGCACAAGAATGGTCAGGCAGGCGTTCAACTCAGTTGGCCATTTGCCACTGAAACAGTTCCGCAACCGAATGAGCTGATCCAAAAACTTCGGGAAGAAAAAGCCACGCCAAAACCGAAACCGGTTCGAAAAAAGAAGATCAGTGCCTTCGGGGCATGAGCATACATTGATCATTGGTTGATACCGGTCGGCCGATTTTCCCGGTATCGCAGCCTTTGAAAGTCCGGCCCCGATACATATATCGGAAAGAGTTTGTGAACTCTGTCAGGACTTATTACGCGTGCTTTCTTCTCTTCGCCGCTATCTCCCCAAACGTTTCCGAAACGAAAAACTGGTTGTTCCGGTCGTCCGACTTCAAGGGGCCATCGGTATGAACAGCCCGATGCGCACTGGCCTTTCTCTCGCAACAGCCGCGTTGCCGTTGGAAAAAGCCTTTTCGATCAAGAAAGCTCCCGCCGTCGCGATAATTGTGAATTCGCCTGGTGGGTCTCCTGTCCAGTCCCGGCTCATATTCAAGCGCATTCGCGATCTTGCAAAGGAAAATGAAAAGGAAGTCCTGGTTTTTGTTGAGGATGTCGCCGCTAGCGGTGGCTACATGATTTCGCTTGCTGGTGATGAGATCTTTGTTGACCCCTCTTCGATCGTCGGCTCCATCGGCGTTGTCGCGGCCGGCTTCGGTTTCACGGAACTGATCAAGAAGGTGGGCGTTGATCGCCGGGTTTATACCGCTGGGGAAAAGAAAGTCACGCTTGATCCCTTCCAGCCCGAGGTGCCGGAGGACATTGAATATCTGAAGACACTGCAACAGGAAATCCATGACACCTTCATCGACATCGTCAAGTCGCGCCGGGGTGACATTCTGACGGACGATCCGGACCTGTTCACCGGCAAGTTCTGGACAGGGCGGAAAGCGGTCGAACTCGGCCTGGTCGATGGAATCGGCGATTTGCGCGGGGTAATCAGGGATCGATATGGCGACAAAGCCGAGCCGAAGCTCGTGGCAGCACCAAGAGGACTGTTCGGCAGGAAAGCCGGATTGGGTGTCGCTCTGTCAGGCAAGTCTTTGACGGAAGGTCTTGGACAGGACCTTATTGCCGCCGTTGAGGACCGGGCGCTCTGGATGCGCTATGGCCTTTAAAAAGGCACAATACGGATGTGATCTTCCGGTCGAGAAGGGGAACAGAAGATGACGGAATTGATTGGTGTGGCGGCATTGGCCGTTGGTGGCTATTGGATTGTGCAACGGGTCAAGCGCAAGATGGCCGAAGTTGAAAATCAGATCTCCAAAGCAGCTGCCAACGCAGATCCCAACGGACGTGGAACCAAGCTGGTGCTTGATCCGGTAAGTGGCAAATACCGGCCTGGCAATTGAAGAAAGCAGGCGGAGCGAAGTGCCCCGCCCACAATTTGTTTTGACGTTATTTGGCTGCTGAAGCGACAAACAGCCCCCAGCGCGCGGAGTTTGTTCGGGCAGTTGACCTGAGAACGGCCACCGTCAGCAAAAGCAGCAGACATTCGGCTGCTGGACCGGCAAGCCATATGCCGACTTCCCCGAAATACTGCGGCAATATGAACAACAGCGGCAGAAAGAAAAGATAGGGCTTGATCAGACTGATCAATGCAGCACGTCCGGCATCGCCAAGAGCCTGAAAATAGGCCGCAATAACGAAGAATGGTCCAGTTACCAGCATCATCGCAATGTTGATAGGCATGATCCTGTCCAACTCCCCAACGATCCTTGCATCCTCGACAAACAAGAAACCTATTTGCCGGGCAAAAAACGTCAGCAAAACCTGGGCACCAAGGCAATAGAAGAACGCAGTTAGGAGCCCAAGGCGTAGTGTGTTGTCCGACCGTTGCCACTTTTCGGCACCATAGTTGTTGCCGATCATGGCTTGGAGCGCCTGGGTCAAACCCAGGAGAGGCAAGAACACGAACGTCATGATACGGGTCATGAGACCGAATGCGGCGACAGTTGCTTCATAGCCTTCAGTTCCGAAATGCTGAAGGGAGGCGAAGGTTGCGGCCGATCCAAGGGCAATTCCTGCAAAGTTCAGGCTTTGCGGAGCACCGAGTTTGAGGATTGAAACCCAGTGCGCGGTGAGTGGATGATTGCGAAGGACCTCAGGTTTCAAGACGCTATTGGAGCGTAATCGAAACCCAATCACGAAAACAAACGCCAACACTTGCGCAAGCGCAGTTCCATAGGCAGTTCCTGCAACGCCAAAGTCCAACACGGCGACCAGCAGAAAGTTGAACGCAATGTTGGATAGCGAGACAAAGAGACTGACACCCGCCATCTGAATGACATATCCCTCGCACCTCAAGGCATCTGATTGCACAGACAGTACAAACAGGAGGGGCGAGGTCCATATTGTGATCGCAAGATAAATATGGGCCATCCGGGCAATCGGCTCAGACCCCTCTGCAGCCACAAGGATGAGCGGGTAACCGATCATCGTGAAAAGGAAAAGCGCCGTCGCACCTGCGAGCAGGGACAGGCCGTGAGCGCCAACAAAAACGCCTTGAGCGAGGGGTATCCGCTCACCACCGAGTGCACGGGCAAGGACACTGGACATTCCGCCCGAAATGAGCGTCGCTGCTGCGACGAGCAGCATGTAGGCCGGAAACATCAGGGTGACGGCGCTAAGCGCTTCCGGCCCGACAAAGTGGCCAAGAAACATAGCATCGGCAACGGTCAAAAGTCCGTTTGTGCTCATGACCAGAATGATTGGTAAGGCAGTCTTCAAAAGAGTGGGGACAAGTGGTCCTTGCGTAAACGCATTGGTCTGGGACATGTCGGCTGACATTCCGTTCTCCAAAATCTAGCGCTTCACTTGAGAGGGGGAGCTCGCATTGCCGCCTGCACGAAACGCGTGGAGGAACGAAAGTCTTCTGTTCCAGATCTTCACCTGGACATCAAGTCCGCGAGCAGCTGGCGCCTGGAGCCGGACCCGTTGGTAATTTGTCCGTCGGGAACCGTCAACCCTCAGGAGGAGTGGGCTGACTGTTTCTCCATAAATGCGGTGCTGCGCTCACCTTGACCTTGCGGTCACATCGTGGCACCTCTCGCACCGCATCGGCAGGACGTCCTGCCGCCAAAAGCCTCTTGCGGAATGAATACCCATGTCGACAGAAACCGTGCCGGCGCACATGCGCCCGGAAAATTCCTTTCAGGGCCTGATCCTGACATTGCAGCGCTTCTGGGCGGACCAGGGCTGCGTTGTTCTGCAGCCCTATGACATGGAAGTCGGCGCAGGAACGTTTCATCCGGCAACCACATTGCGCTCGCTTGGACCAAGGCCCTGGAAAGCTGCCTATGTACAGCCTTCGCGCCGGCCGACCGATGGTCGTTACGGTGAAAACCCGAACAGGCTGCAACACTATTACCAGTTTCAGGTTATCCTCAAACCGTCTCCTGACAATCTGCAGCAACTGTACCTGGACTCGCTTTATGCTATCGGGCTCGATCCCAAGGTGCATGACATCCGCTTTGTCGAGGACGACTGGGAAAGTCCGACGCTGGGCGCATGGGGGCTTGGGTGGGAGTGCTGGTGCGACGGCATGGAAGTCTCTCAGTTCACCTATTTCCAACAGGTTGCCGGTTTCGAATGTTCGCCAGTCTCCGGGGAGCTGACCTATGGTCTGGAGCGCCTCGCGATGTATATTCAGGGCGTCGATAACGTCTACGAGCTGAATTACAACGGCATGGATGGCGACGAAAAAGTCACCTATGGCGATGTCTTTCTTCAGGCGGAACAGGAATACTCCCGGCACAATTTCGAACATGCTGATACGGAAATGCTGTTCCGGCACTTCAAGGACGCGGAAACGGAATGCCGTTCGCTACTCGATGCAGGCGCCAAGGCCCGTGAGGAGGCCGGAGCCAATGTTCACCAGGTCGTGCTGCCGGCCTATGATCAGTGCATCAAGGCAAGTCATGCCTTCAATCTTCTTGACGCACGCGGCGTTATTTCCGTGACGGAGCGCCAAAGCTACATTTTGCGTGTTCGTGAATTGGCCAAGGCATGCGGTGCTGCCTTTCTGGAAACAGAAGCCGGCGGCGTCGGGTATCACAACCAGGCTGCCGAATAGCGTCGTTCTACGGTTGCAAGGCAGGGCGTTGAGTCCGGGCAGAAATGCCTCTACGCGTTCTGGCCAGCTCGTTGGCAACTTCATATGAAGGTGCCGAATAGGGGCCGCATGCCGTCAACAGAATGCAGCGGCGTCCTTCCTGTCTATTCACTCCGCGTGATGACAATCCGCGTCGCAGCGGATAGCCTCCGCGAGACTTTTTAGGAGGTTTTCATATGGCCTGGTTTTTTCTGGCGCTTTTGATCGCGCTGTCTGTACTTGTCATTTTTCTCTACAACGCGCTCGTGAAAAAGCGCCAGATGGTAGAGGAAGGCTGGAGTGGTATCGAAGTCCAGCTCAAGCGCCGCAGCAATCTTGTTCCAAACCTTGTCGAGACGGTAAAGGGCTATGCCTCCCATGAACAGGAAACGCTTGACGCGGTAACCCAATTGCGCACGAGCATAAGCTCAATTCCAGCAGATAACATCGCAGGCCGGGCAAAGGCGGAAGGCGAACTTACAAAAGCGCTGGGGCGTTTGTTTGCTGTCGCGGAAGCCTATCCTGACCTGAAGGCGAGCCAGAACTTCACTGATTTGCATCAGTCGCTGGATGAGATCGAGAACGCCATCCAAATGGCGCGCCGGTATTACAACGGTGCGGTCAGGGGCTTGAATGTCGCTGTTGAAAGTTTCCCGTCAAACCTGATCGCCAGCCAGTTCAAGTTCGACAAGGCTGAATATTTTGAAATCGAAGACGATGCCGAACGTTCGGTTCCCAAGGTTACGTTCTGAACCGTGGGAAGCATGATGAAGAGCCTTATTGCATCTGGTCTTGCATGGGTCGGGTTTCTTGTTGCAATGGCGAGTGCCGGTGCGGACGAGAGAATTCTGAACTATGTCTCAGACATAGAAGTTGCAGCCAGCGGCGCGTTGACCGTCACTGAAACCATTACGGTGCAGGCCGAAGGTGACCAGATCAAGCGCGGTATTTTCCGGGATATCCCACTGACTGCCAAGAGCGCAGGAGGGCGCAGCTACAGGGTCGGTTTCAAGTTGCTTTCCGTATTGCAGGACGGACGCGCAGCAGCGCATTTTACCAAGGAGAATGGAGCCGGGGTCCGGATCTATATCGGTGAAGAGAGCATCCTGCTAAGGCCTGGAACCTATACCTATACGATCCAGTACGAAACTGACCGGCAGATACGCTTTTTCTCATCTCATGATGAGCTCTATTGGAACGTTACCGGCAACGAATGGGCATTTCCAATTGACAAGGCATCGGCACGCGTCGTTTTGCCTGAAGGGATAAGGGCTACCGACTGGACAGGTTACACCGGTTTCTTCGGAGCAACTGGACAAGACTTTTCGGCGCAGCCTGAAGATAATGGCCGCGCAGTTGTTTTCAGCACGACACGCCCGCTTTCGCCAGAAGAAGGTTTGACGGTGGTGGTGACGATGCCAGTCGGGTCGATCACGCAGCCAACCGGTACCCGGAAGCTGTTGCAGCTTGCCAGCGATTTCAGGATCGAGCTGATCGGCGGTGCGGGCGTGTTGCTGGTTTGGCTGTATTACCTTTGGGCCTGGCTCAGGGCAGGGCGTGATCCGGCAAAGGGCGTTATCTTTCCCAGATTCAAACCACCGGCAGGAATGTCTCCTGCGCTTGCGAGATATGTCTTTAAGCGCGGCTTCAGCGGCGGTTGGGTCGCGTTGTCTGCGGCCTGCCTCAATTTGGCAGTGAAGAGGCGTTTGAAGCTTGATGACAGCGACGGAGACATGACGATTTCGCTGATTTCAGAGGGCTCGGAAGGCCGAAAGCCAGGTGAAGGTCTGCCAAGGGGGGAGGCGGCTCTAGAAAAGTGGCTGCATCGCAGAGGCGACCCACTTACGCTGAATGAGCGGAATGGCAAATCGATCCAGTTGCTCGGCAGCACATTTACAAGTGCCATAACTTCCGAGAACCACAACGTCTACTTCAGGAACAATGGCGGCTACCTTATTCCCGGCATTCTCCTCAGCCTTCTCACCATTGCAGGCCTATTTGTGTTTGTTCCGGTCGCAGAGAACGAGCGGGAATTCCTGATCCTGCTGCTTTTCTTCTCTGTATTTGCCACCGCATTTGCCGCGGTCATCGGATTGCTCATCCTGCAAGGTGCCCGGTTGGTCTGGAGATTGATGCTCACCTTCGCGCTTTTGAGCGTGGCTCTTTTTGGCGCATCGCTTTTGGCGGGGCTTGTGACAGGCGCATTGAGCACCATGCAGGCCGTTCCCGTTGTTGTTGGGATCTTGATCTCAGGGAACATTTTATTCTTCTCCATTATAGGTGCTCCAACACGTCACGGCCGAGCCATACTCGACGAAATCGAAGGGTTGCGGCTCTATCTCACGGTCGCTGAAAAAGACCGTCTCAACATGACTGGCGTTCCGGATATGAGCACCGTTCATTTTGAAACTCTCTTGCCCTACGCGGTTGCGCTGGACGTTGAAAAACCCTGGGCCGAAGCGTTTGAAAGCTGGCTTGCGAGTGCAGCTGGTTCGGCCGCCTCCGCGTCCTATAACCCTCATTGGTATTCCGGCAGTTCCTTTGATGCCCGCGACATTTCAAGAAGTGTGGGAGCAACTGCAAGCGCAATGGCAGGATCCTTCCAGTCCTCATTGCCTGCCCCTTCTTCGTCGAGTTCGGGTTCATCCGGCGGGTCGTCGGGCGGAGGTGGCGGCGGCGGGGGTGGCGGAGGCTGGTAGCCGAACTTGACTCCACCTCTACAGAGGTTTGAATGAATTTCGATCTCGGGCCGTCAGGTCTAATAGCTGTACAGGGATTGCAATGACTGGGGATGCGCTGTCATTCGACGAATTCGTAAGTTTCAATCTGGCAATTCTGGTCTATTTCCTGGGCGTCAGACTGAACAAGAAAATCCCGTTTTTGCGCCACTATAATATTCCGGAACCGGTCTCCGGCGGACTGTTGGTCGCAATGCTGGCGCTGATTGTCTATCTCGCCTTCGGCAAGGAAATCGGGTTTTCGCTGCAGTCCAGAGATTATCTGTTGTTTGTCTTCTTCACCGCAATTGGATTGAATGCGCGGTTTACCGATTTGGCCAAGGGTGGCAAACCGTTGCTGATTTTGCTGTTCCTGACAGTCGGCTACATGTTGCTGCAAAATGCAGTTGGGACGGGGATCGCAGCTGCGCTCGGGCTTCCCACAGGGTTCGGATTGCTGGGTGGCACAATCTCGCTTGTCGGCGGACACGGCACGGCAATTGCCTGGGGTCCGAAACTGGTTGAGGACTACGGTGTCATGGGAGCCGTTGAAATCGGCGCGGCGACAGCCACACTGGGTCTCATTGCGGCAAGCTTGCTTGGCGGTCCGGTCGGCAACTATCTGATTGAACGAAAAGGCGCAAAGCCTGATCCGAACCGGCCTGAAGAAGCGCCGATGATCGGTATCGAAACCGAACGGGAAGCGGTAGCACAGGTTACGCACACGGGACTGATGCGCTCCTTGCTTGTCTTGAACATTGCCATCGCTTTGGGCGTTGGTCTGCAGGAAGCACTGGTGACCGGGATCGGTCTTGATTTGCCGATTTTTGTTTGCTGCCTTTTTTGCGGCATCGTTCTATCCAATACGGTGCCTTTGGTATTCAAGAACATGACCTGGCCGGCCAGAAGCCAGTCACTGGCAGTACTCTCAGACCTGGCGCTGGGCATATTCCTGACCATGTCGCTCATGAGCTTGCAACTCTGGACAATTGCAGGTCTTGCCGGACCGATGATGCTTATTCTCGCAACGCAAATTGTGGTGGCCGCGCTCTTCATCATTCTGGTGGTCTATCCGATGATGGGGCGGAACTACAATGCAGCCGTATTGGGAGCAGGCTTTGCCGGTTTCGCTCTTGGTGCGACACCAACGGCGATTGCCAACATGACAGCTGTAACAAAACGCTATGGCCCAGCCACCCAAGCGTTTTTGATTCTGCCACTGGTGTCAGCATTCTTCGTCGACCTTGCAAATGCAGCGATCATTATCCTGTTCTTGGGTGGATGACTTCCAAGGCCGCTATGCGCAAGGCCACGCAAAAAAGAGGCCAGGCTCAGGCTGCGCTCGTTTTGCTGGTGAACGGCAATCGTCCGTCGATTTGCGAGTCCAGCAGCGACGCAGCATCTTCAGCGGTGACTGCAGCTGCGTAGAGGAACCCCTGGCCGTAGTGACAGCCATTGGAGTTGAGGGCCTCGTGGACATCCGTTTCCTCCACGCCCTCGGCAACCGCATCGATATCGAGCCCCTTTGAGAGCACGAGAATTGCTTCAACGATCGCAGCGCATTGCTTGTCCGTGAGCATCCTCTCGGTGAAGGACTTGTCGATCTTCACTTTTTGGATGGGGAAATCACGCAAATAACTCAGACTGGAGTGCCCGGCTCCGAAATCATCCAGGGCAATGGAGACGCCGGTCTCGGTCAGTTCCCCGAGTATCCGCTTTGCTGCCTCAGGATTTTTCACCAAAGATGTTTCCGTGATTTCCAGGACGAGGCTCTTGGGTGGATAACCCGAGGCCTGGAGTATCGACTGAATCTGATCCGGCAAGGCCGGGTCCTGCAACTGCACGGGAGAAAGATTGAAAGAGAGGTAGAGGTCTTTCGGCCAGGTTGTTGCGACACTACAGGCTTCAGCAAGCAAGTGTTGTGTCAGCTCCGAGATGATCCCGCAGTCTTCGGCAATTGGAATGAACTGCAGTGGCGGAACCTTTCCAAAGTCAGCATCTGTCCATCTGGCCAGCGCCTCAAAGCCGGCAATACGACCGGAAGTCATGTCCAGAATGGGCTGATAATGGACTTTGACTTCCTTGTCGGCGATTGCCTTGCGCAAGCGCTGTTCCAGGAGCGTGCGGTGCAGGATGGACGCGTCCATGTCGACTTCGAAGAAACGATAAGTCGAACGGCCCGACGACTTGGCCCGGTAGAGCGCAATGTCAGCCCTGCGCAACAACTCCGTGATGGCGTGCCCATCATGCGGATAAAGAGCAATGCCAATGCCGGACCCTATTGAGATCTGCCGTTCGCCAAACTCAAACCGGTCGTTGATGCGTGTCAGGAGCCGGCGCGCGAAGCCTGCCGCTTCCGACTTGTCCTTGAAGACGGGCGAAACAATTGCAAACTCATCGCCGCCGAGACGGGCAACAATTCCATCCTTGCCGAGCGTTTCTGCCAGCCGGTCCGCAAAGCTGCGGAGCAGCGTGTCACCGAACGCATGCCCATAGACATCGTTGATGGGTTTGAACCCATCCAGATCCAGCATCATGATTGCGCGGAAACTGTCCGGCTTAAGATCCCTGCTGAGGTCGCTGAAAGCCTCCAGCAGCCTGCGGCGGTTGGGAAGCCCGGTCAGGGGATCGTGCTGTGCAAGGGCCAGAGCTTCGCTATGTGCGGAGGAACGCGCTTTCAATTCTTTGCGCAGTCGGCGTGTTGCCCAGGTTCCTACAGCAAGCCCCACGAAGGCGACGGCCAAAAGTGAGCTGGTGATGACTTTCAGGAGAAATTGATCGTTGTTTGTTTCCGTGTTGAAAAAAATATCCGGAAAAATTTGCAGGAAGACAAAACTCGCAAGTACAAGTGCAAGTAATACAACCATTGATCGTGCCAGGTAACGGTTGTCCGCAACTTCTCGTTTTATCACCTGAGGGGCCTCAATACATCAAATTCTTTAATGCAGCTCGAGTTTCACATGCATTTCTTGAAGAAGAGTGAAGCATTTAAATGGAATCGACCAATGCTCGTCAGAAGTACTTAGGATACGTTTGCCGGGAAAAGGGGTGACAAGAGGCTGCTGTCTTGCTAACGGACGCTCACACATGTCCGGTGATGTCTCACCAATGCCAAAGGTCCGAAATTCCATGCCCGATCTTCTGCTTGAGCTTTTCAGCGAAGAAATCCCAGCCCGTATGCAACGTAAGGCGGCTGAAGACCTGAAATCTCTCGTGACCAATGCCCTGGTGGAAGCTGGCCTGCCCTATGAAGGCGCCAAGGCATTTTCGACACCTCGCCGGCTGGCTTTACATGTGGCCGGTGTCCCGGTCGGGTCGAAAGCGACGCGTGAAGAACGTAAGGGACCGCGCGTCGGTGCGCCGGAAAAGGCATTGGAAGGCTTTCTGCGTGGAGCGGGATTGTCTTCTATTGATCAGGCCTCTGTTCACAATGACCCGAAGAAAGGCGACTTTTACGTCGCCGTCATTGAAAAGCCCGGCCGGACCGCGCTCGACATCATTGGCGACTTCATGCCGGGTCTTTTGCGAAATTTCCCGTGGCCGAAGTCCATGCGTTGGGGAACAAAACCGACGCGTTGGGTCCGGCCTTTGCATTCGATCGTTGCAACATTTGGTCCTGAAACGGAAGAACCGGATGTTGTTCGCTTCGAATTTGACGGCATTCAATCCAGCCAGACCACACGTGGCCATCGCTTTTTGGCTGACAAATCGTTCGATGTACGCCGGTTCGACGACTATGCGACGGGCCTTGAAAAGCACAAGGTGGTTCTGGAGGCTGATCGCCGCAAAGAGATTATTCTCAACGACGCCAAGGACCGGGCACTGGCACTGGGACTGGACCTCGTTGAAGACCCGGGACTTCTGGAAGAAGTTGCAGGGCTCGTCGAGTGGCCTGTTGTACTGACAGGCAGTTTCGACGAAGCCTTTTTGGAAATTCCAGACGAGTGTATCCAGCTTACAATCAAGGTGAACCAGAAATGCTTCGTCATGAGGGATCCGGGAACGGGACGGCTGGCAAACAAATTTGTGCTGGTTTCCAACATTGTCGCTGAGGATGGCGGCAAGCTGATTGTTGCAGGTAATGAAAAGGTCATCCGAGCGCGCTTGTCGGACGCCAGATTCTTCTGGGAGACCGATCTGAAATCCAGGCTCTCGGACAATTTGCCGAAGCTGGGAGAAGTCAAGTTTCATGAAAAGCTGGGCAGCGTCGGAGACCGGGTCACGCGACTGATGACCTTGTCATCTCAACTCGCACCGATTGTCGGAGCCGAAGAAAGCAGAGCAAAGCGGGGTGCGGAACTGGCGAAGGCCGATCTTGTCTCGCAAATGGTGTTCGAGTTTCCAGAGCTTCAAGGACTGATGGGGCGCTACTACGCGGAAGCGCAAGGGGAGGATGCATCGGTTGCTGCGGCAATCGAGGAGCACTACAAGCCGCAGGGCCCAAGCGACACGGTACCGACGGATCCGGTGGCGATTGCTGTCGCCCTTGCGGAAAAGCTCGACCTGCTCGCCGGTTTCTGGGCGATCGATGAGAAGCCAACCGGATCCAAGGATCCTTATGCGCTTCGTCGTGCTGCTCTCGGTGTCATCAGAATTGTGTTGGAGAACGGCATTCGCGTTAGGCTTGGCGAAGCAATCCGGTCAGCAGCTGATTTGCATTCCGTCTCGATCAGTGACCCTGAAGGTATGACGGAAGACCTGCTGGCGTTTCTCGGTGACAGACTGAAAGTACACCTGAAGGACGAAGGTGCACGACATGACCTTATCGATGCGGTCTTCGCGCTCGAAGGCCGCGACGACTTGTTGATGGTGGTCAAACGCGTCGAGGCGCTGGGGAAATTCATTTCCTCCGACGATGGTACCAACCTGCTTGCAGGGTATAAACGTGCGGTGAACATTCTACGCGCAGAAGAGAAGAAGGACGGATCACCGGTTGCTGGAAAACCGCATGCCGACCATCTTCAGGAAAAGGCCGAGATCGACCTGGCTGCCGCCATTGGCACCGCCCGTGCCGATGCGGCGGAAGCCGTTGGACGTGAGGATTTCGAAGGTGCCATGGAAGCGCTCTCCCGACTGCGTGCACCGGTTGACAGGTTCTTTGAAGATATTCTGGTCAATGCGGAAGACAAGGTCTTGAGAACCAACCGTTTGCAGCTGCTCGCCGAGATCAGGGACGCGACGCACGTCGTCGCGGACTTCTCAAAAGTAGCGGGTTAAATTCGTCGAGACCGACAATGGAAAAGGCGGGCCTTGGCCCGCCTTTCTTTATTCTGCAGCTTCCTGTGCCAGCCGCTGCACCGGTTTTTCCTCGATGGGCCAATGGATGATCGCTGCAAAAATGCCAAGGACGATTCCGCACCACCAGATCGCATCGTAGGACCCCGTTTCATCGTAGAGTTTGCCGCCCAGCCAAACGCCCAGGAAAGAGCCGATCTGGTGAGACAGAAAGACAAAGCCGAACAACGTTGCCATGTAACGGGGACCGAACATCACGGCGACGAGCCCTGATGTCGGCGGGATCGTGGACAGCCAAAGCAGCCCCATGACGCCGGCGAAAACCAACACCGAAAACGGTGTGATCGGCAGCATGATGAAGACAAATATCGCAATGGAGCGTCCGATATAGATCAGCGACAGGAAGATCGGCTTCGAATAGCGTCCTCCTATATAACCGGCTGCCAAAGATCCCACGATGTTGCACAGTCCAATGAGCGCAATAGCGGTCGCACCCCACGCCGGGTCCAGTCCGAGATCGGCAATATATGGGGGCAGATGCACGGTTATGAACGCAACGTGGAAACCACAGACAAAGAAGCCGATTGTCAGCAAGATGAAACCACGCGTCCGGAAGGCCTCGGCCACTGCGGCGCTCAGCTTCTGATCATTTGCCGGGTTTTGTTCTTTCGGAAGATCCGATTTGCCGCGTAAGGCAATTGCCAAAAGTGGGACAAGCGCGACCAGGCCTGCGAAGACAAGCAGTGTCTGCTGCCAGCCGATATTCGCTATCAACGCCCCGCCAAGCGGTGCGAACAGGAACTGTCCGAGTGAGCCTGAAGCTGTTCCGATCCCGAATGCCAGGGACCTTTGCTCAGGCGACACGGCGCGGCCGAATGCGGCCAGTACAAGCGAGAAGGACGAAAACGCAATGCCGAGGCCGATCAGGACACCAGCTGATACATGGAGAGCGACGGCACTTTGCGCATCTATCATCATCAGCAGGCCGCTGGCATAAAGCAGTGCACCGAAGGTCATTGTTTTCCAGGTGCCAAACCGATCCGACATCATGCCCGCGACCGGCTGAGCTATGCCCCACATGAGGTTTTGAATGGCAATGGCCAGGGCGAAAATTTCTCTGCTCCAGCCGCGTGCTTCCGTCATGGGCTGGAAAAAGAGACCCATGGCCGAACGCGGACCGAAAGAGAGCAGGGCAATCAGGCAACCGCAAGCAATGATCAGCGGAATATTGGGACCCGGCCGGGGCAAGCTGGACGTGGCGGACATGGACACCTCATATCGTGAATTTACGATAAGGTAAGTGAGGGGGCGGTCATCGCAAAACGCGTATTTTTGATCAATTGATCAACAAGCCGAATGTGTTCTGAAATGGACACCTTCGGTCCGACAGGTGTTTAGCTGGCTACTTGTCCCTACGTCAGAGTTGTCGTTAACGCCCTGAAATCTAACGGAAATGAATCTAAGTTCTAATTTTTAAGGAAAAACGATGGATTTGAGTGAAAAATAGGCCTATATAAACTCTGAAAGAGCAAAAGGGTCAGGGTCTTCGTGCCCGTTTTCTTTTGCGCGATATATGCTCAGTCAGAGTATAATACAAAGCGGGCAGAAATGCTGATGCAAGACCCGCGCATTAGGGAGGTCGCCATGACCATCGCCCAGACATCTGCACCGGTCGGAACCCCGATCGCCAATGGAACGACAGCATTGGAGCGTTACGGCAAGATCGAGCGCCCTGACCTGAGCTATACGCCAGAGGTCGCGAAGGTGACCGCGCCGATCTATGAAAAGGTCAAGCACATCATCCCGGCCATCGAGTGGCCGGCACTGGCGCCGACTATTCATGCGATCAACCAGCTCAAGAAGCAACGCAACGCTGTTATTCTCGCACACAACTACATGACACCAGATATCTTTCACGGGGTTGCGGACATTGTGGGAGACAGCCTGCAGCTGGCGATCGAGGCGACGCGAACGGACGCGGATGTGATCGTTCAATGCGGTGTGCATTTCATGGCCGAGACTTCCAAAATCCTCAGCCCGGAAAAAACCGTTCTGATCCCGGATATGCGTGCCGGGTGTTCGCTTGCTGAATCCATCACCGGTGCAGATGTGCGCGCACTTCGGGAACGCAATCCCGGTGTACCCATCATCACTTACGTGAACACGTCCGCAGACGTGAAAGCTGAATGCGACATCTGCTGCACGTCATCCAACGCGCTTCAGGTTGTCGAGAGTTTTGGTGTCGACAAGGTATTTCTGATTCCGGACAAATACCTGGCAGCCAATGTCGGGAACAAGACCGATGTGGAAGTCCTCGTCTGGGATGGCGCTTGTGAAGTCCATGAACGCTTCACCGCCGAGGAACTGCGTGACTATCGCAAGATCGAACCGAATGTGAAGATCATTGCGCACCCGGAATGCCCTCCGGAGGTCGTCGCCGAGGCTGATTTTGCAGGTTCCACGGCACACATGATCGACTGGGTGAAAACCCGGCAACCGGAAAAGGTCATGATGATCACCGAGTGTTCCATGGCTGACAATGTTGCCAGTGAAACGCCTGAGGTGGATTTCATTCGTCCGTGCAACTTGTGCCCTCACATGAAACGGATCACTTTGGACAAGATCCTGGAATCTTTGCTGGAGATGAAGGAAGAAGTCGTTGTGGACCCGGCGATTGCTCAAAGAGCGCGAACCGCGGTTGAACGGATGATCAACTTGAAAATCTGACCTGCTTCGGTCTAAACCGCATAAAGCGTTCTGCTCAGGATCGGTCGATGTAACAAGCGACGGCCGATCCGGAAGCTTTTCGGGCCAAGCCCATTCTGTTCCAGGAAGTTCCCATGGAAGTCTCGGTTGAGGATTTTGCACCTGCCTATATTGGCAAGGATGTCGATGATGTCGTCATTCTCGGCGGCGGCCTTGCCGGTTTGTTTTGTGCGCTGAAACTCAGCCCGCGCCCGGTGACCGTCATCACCAATGCACCTATCGGGCAAGGTGCATCGTCCGCCTGGGCACAGGGTGGTATTGCCGCGGCAATCTCTGAACCCGATTCTGTTGAAGAGCATCGCGACGATACGTTGGTCGCCGGTTGTGGAATCTGCGAGGAGAAAATCGTCGAGCAAATGACCCGTGAAGGCAGTGACCGGGTTCACGATCTGCTGTCCTACGGCGTGCCGTTCGATAAGGACCTGGAAGGACGTCTGAAGTTTTCGCGCGAAGCAGCCCATTCTCACAGCAGGGTGGTTCGAGTTCGCGGGGATATGGCCGGCCGGGCGATTATGGATGCGCTCATATCAGCCGTTCGCAAGACGCCGTCTATCCGTATTCTTGAGGGCTATATCGGCGAGAGTTTGCTGGGCAAAGGCCGCTATGTGACCGGTGTTCTGGCGCGGCGGCGCGGTGGCATTGAACGTTTGGCCTTTCCGGCCAAGGCGGTGGTGCTTGCTTCCGGTGGTGTCGGTCACCTGTTCGGTCTGACCACAAACCCTTACGAGGCCAATGGGCACGGACTTGCGATGGCGGCAAGAGCTGGCGCCGTGATCGCAGATGCCGAATTTGTCCAGTTCCACCCCACAGCGCTGGATGTCGGTAAAGATCCGGCCCCGCTTGCCACAGAGGCCCTTCGAGGTGAAGGCGCTATTCTTGTGAACAAGGCTGGCGAGCGGTTTATGGAAAAGGTCCATCCAGACCTGGAGCTCGCCCCTCGTGACATTGTTGCCCGGGCGATCCATGAAGAGGTTTCGGCCGGACGCGGGGCATTTCTCGACTGCCGTGAAGCGATTGGTGCAAAGTTTCAGGAAGAGTTTCCAACGGTTTTCAAGGCAGCTACGGCCGCCGGCATTGATCCGTCAAAAGACTTGCTGCCCGTTGCGCCAGCGGAGCACTATCACATGGGTGGTGTCCTGACAGACGCAAATGGCCGGACATCTCTGGACGGTCTTTGGGCGGCCGGTGAGGTGGCTTCAACAGGAGCTCACGGTGCAAATCGCCTTGCGTCCAATTCTCTGCTCGAGGCCGTCGTTTTTGCTGCAAGGATCGCAGAAGACATTCAGGGTTTGATGCCGACGCCTCGAAGCGCCTATTGGAACGAAATGGACGATGCTCCAGGTCTTCCCAGTCAGCGCAACGTTGAGGAACGTGATGCCATCACTGTTTTGCGAACCACCTTGTCCAAGAATGTCGGAGTGCTTCGCGACGCCGGAGGCCTGAAGGAAGCCTTGAGCGATATTGTGCGCGCCGAAAAGATTTGTGTGCGTCAATCGATCAGGAACATGATGGTCGCCGGCAAGATAATTGCGGCCGCGGCGCTGAAACGGGAAGAGAGCCGGGGAGGCCATTTCCGCAAGGATTTCCCTCAGGAACATCCCGATCTTGCAAAGCGTTCCTATACAACCTTGAGCGAGGTCGAGACCCTGACCGCCGAAGCTCTGGAAACTGCTTGACCGGAGGAGCGCATGTCTCCCAACACACTGCCTGAACTCCCGCGTCTCATGATCGATGAGGCGGTTAAATCCGCACTTCTTGAAGATTGGGGCAGGGCGGGCGATGTCACAAGTCAGGCAACACTTCCTTCTACTGCGACCGCCCGCGCGGTGATCGCAGCACGAAAGCCTGGTGTGCTTGCGGGTGCCGGATGTGCTGAAAGCGCGTTTCGGCAAACCGATACAAGGTTGCAGTTCGATCTGGCTCGCAACGACGGGGATCGGCTGGCACCGGGAGACATTGTTGCGCATATTGAAGGACCAGCGCGGGCATTGCTTGCTGCTGAAAGGGTTGCCTTGAACTTTCTCGGGCATCTGTCGGGCATTGCCACGGCTACATCCTTGTTTGCCGATCAGATCGCTCACACCAAAGCCGATATTGTCTGCACGCGAAAAACCACCCCGGGTCTTCGCGCTTTTGAAAAATACGCGGTCAAGTGTGGTGGGGGAGCCAACCACCGTTTTGGGCTGGATGATGCCGTGTTGATCAAGGACAATCATATTGCGGTTGCCGGTGGAGTGACAAACGCGATCGAAGCAGCCAAGGCCTTTGCCGGACACCTTGTCAAAATCGAGGTGGAAGTCGACACGCTGGAACAGCTTGAAGAGGCCCTCGCTGCAGCGCCGGATGTGGTCATGCTCGACAACATGCCGCCCGAAAGGCTTGAGAAAGCTGTCGGAATTGCAAACGGCAAGGTGCTTTTGGAAGCGTCTGGCGGCATAGAACTCGACACCGTCAGGGCGGTCGCAGAAAGCGGCGTCGACCTTATTTCTTCAGGCTGGATCACACATTCAGCGCCGGTTCTGGACCTCGGGCTGGACATTGAGCTGTCCTGATGCCGACAGGCATTGGTTGATCGGCTTTAAAAAGCACTCTAGCGTGCGTTGCAATAAGTCAGATCCGTTGCGTCAGGGCGCATGATGAGCGAAGAGCACAATCACAACAACAGCACAGTAGAAAAAGACCTCGTCATCCGACTGACACGCTATGCGCAGATTCCCATGCTTTTGGGTCTTGCGGTCGGTATGGTGCTGTTTCTGATCACGTTCTTCGTGGACATCTATCACGCGGTCGAAACATACGAGTTTTTGGACCGCAAGAAGACGATCCTGCTGATCCTCAATCTTCTCGACATGGTTTTTATTGCCAATCTGCTGATCATGGTCGCGACCAACACCTACAACACATACCGGCTCAAGAAGTCGGTACACGGCGACGACTACATTCAGCAGGGAGAACGGGCCTACCGACGGATGAAACACCGGATCGTCTCGACGATCATTATTATCTCGTCGATCCACGTTTTGAGCGAATTGCTGGAGTTCTCGCAGATCAGCATGCTGCAAGTGGCAGCACTGCTCGGCTTTCACCTTGTTCTGCTTGCCACCTATGTGGTCACAAATGTCTTCCGGTCAAACGACTGACGAAGCTGAACGTCCGGATCAGTTCCAGCCGCCCGCGTAGGTCTTGTAGAAGATATGAAGTCCGACCTGGCCGCGTTTGGCCATGGACCGTGCCCAACGTGGGCTCACATACGTTGCGTGATAGTGCGTCGAGGCATCGACCATCTTCAGGTACTGTTTGCCGTTCAAAACGTCCTTGGTCAGACGTTGCGCCGTCTTCCAGGCAGCCGGACTTGAGATGCGATCCTTGATCCCGTCACAAGCGAAGGAGAACTGGCAACGATTGCGCTTGTGCTTGTTCTGGTAGACCACGCCACAGATGGAATTCGGATAGGCCGGGTTTTTGACCCGGTTCAGAACGACCTGAGCAACTGCCACCTGTCCCTCTTCGGACTCGCCGCGGGCTTCGAAATAGATCGCCTCAGCCAGGCAGCGCTGCTCCTTGCGTTGACCGACGGAAAGCGGCAGCGGCTTTTGCGCCCACCAATGCGGGTTCTCAGGATCTTCTGGCGGGGGCAGTTCCTGCTCGTATTTCGCTGCACCAAACAGGGCGTCGAAGGGCTCTTTGGTCTCTTTGACACTGTCTGGGGCATACGCGGAAACGAGTGAAAAGCTGGCTGCAGCCGCATTGCGTGCCATCATGACCCGTTGTAGATCGAGCGGTCCGTCTTCCAGGAGCCCATCTTCGCTGGCTTTGGCCAGCAGGGTGGATTCCTTGCTGTCGAGCGGTGCCGGCTTGACGAAAGCGACACGCGGCAGGTCTTTGTGTTTTTTCTCGGTCGAGATCAGGCTCGACATCGCAAAGACGTTCCCGGCAGCCTGATCGACCATCTGCCGATCGGGAGCCATGGTGATCAGCCGGTCCCCCTTGGAGGATGCATTGGTTTCAATCCGGTCTGGAATCTCAGTGGGCTGAACGCTTCTGGCAACCTCATCAAGACCCATCACCGGTTTGGCTTCGAATTCCTCGTCTGCCGATGTCAGCGTCAGAACCGGCGCACTTGTGTGGCTCGGAGGAGGTGCCGTTGCCAGCGACAATTGCGGTGAGACCTTGGAGGTAAAGTTGCCGGGCTCCAAAGCCATCATCCAGCGTGGTGAGGCTTCATTGCGAGCGTTGATGAGTGCGAAGATATCCTGCTCGGCAACCGACCCGCCCAGCCCGATGAACAACAACGGACTGGCAACAAGAACATATTTAATCCGCCGCATGCGCGCACGGACCGGGCCGTATTCCTGAGTCACTTTTGCAGAAAACCGCTTTCTGTTGCGGGACTTTGGGCCAGACATACGCAGCCAACTCCAACTCGTTACACATCGTCCCGGTTCACCGGACGAACGGTGCTAACGCCGTGTAAACGGCAATACTGCAATTGAAGATGTCTGCTTAACCTTGAAAGAGCGTTAATAAGCGAAGAATTCGCGGAATTTCTCGGCGTTCGAACTCAAATGCGCGAAGTTATGGTTAATATTGCCAAGTAGTTTTTGGTGCTGAATGTCGGAAATTGACCCAAGACGTCAAAGTCTTAGGCACAAATTAAAAGCCGATTCGACCAACTGGCGGTTATCGTCCTCCGCCAACGCGCAATCCAGGTGCAGGGCGCTCGCTCATCAGTTGATGACGAAAACGGAACAGGGCGGCCGGCCTTCCACCGGTCGCCGTCGAGGTTGCTCCGGTCGGTTCCACCAGATCAGCGTTTTCAACAAGTCGCCTGAAATTCTGTTTGTGCAGGTGACGCCCGGAAATTGCTTCGACGGATGTTTGCAGGTCTGTCAGCGTGAAAGTTTCCGGCATGAGTTCGAAAATGACTGGCCGATATTTCAACTTCCCGCGCAGACGGGAGATCGCTGTTGCCAGAACGCGTCGATGGTCGAACCTCATGGGCACGCCAAGGAAAGGAAGATCGCCGCGGGCTTGCGCCGCGGCGCGGCCGTCCGTTCGGGCTTCCTGCACCAATCCGGCTTCATAAAGCAGCTCATAGCGCTCGAGCGCGCGTTCCTCGTCCCAGCTTGTCGTGCCGGTGCCGAAGGCAAGGTGAATACGTTCGCTGCGGGCAAGTGGCCTTGGGGGTTCTCCGGGCGCCGGTGGTTCCTGGGCCCAGGCGTCGAGCGTCGGCAGTATTTCGTTGTCGAGAAGTGAGGGACGTCCGCTTCGCCAGTCCTCCCAGGGAAAATAGTCATACCAGGAATGCCAGGCGGAGTTGTGTTTGGCCAGTGTTTCCTCGGAATTTGGCGTCTGCCTTGTCAAGGCGAGGTAGCCGACGGAAACCACATGGGGTCCTTCGTCGCCGGCAACGCGGTGACGGCCCCGATCTCCAAATGTGTAGAGTTGTTCGACATAGCCGAGCCGCAAGGCGGTCTGCTCTTCCACCCAGGCCCTCAGACCGATGTCAAAGGTACGGTGTCGGATCGGGTCGAACGGCCCGAAGGGAAGTCCGTTGAGGGGCGAGTCCACCGTGTCGTTGACGTGGACAATCTGGGGCATGCCGTTGGAAACCGACACGATGACGGCATTCAATCCGATTTCGATGCTGGCTTGCCGATGCGGCATGGCTACTCCTGAATGTCGATGGGCATGAGAAACGGCGCTCCTTCAAAGGCGTTGGCACCTCGTCCAATCCCGCGAATGGCATCGATCATGCGTCCCTCGCGGCCCAACAACTTGTCAGCCATGGCAACGATGCGTGCGTTTGGCGTCGCCGACGGTGAGCGCTCCCGCAGCAGGGCTGCGAGCGTATATTCGTTTGCCGTCGGGTTGAGCGTGCAGGCCGCAACATAGGCTCCTGCCGTAGATCTGCTGATCCCGGCCCAGCAATGAATAACCAGCGGCGCCTGCCTGTCCCAGGAGTTAACAAAGGCAAGCAGATCTTCAACATGCCGTTCGCTTGCCGGGATCAATCCTTGGACAGGGTCAACAATGTCATTGAAGGCCAGGAAGAGGTGCTTGCCGGGATCAATGCCGGCCGGCGTCGGTACTTCCATCTCCGCATTGATTAGCGTGACCAGTGATTTTGCGCCGGTCTTATTCACCGTATCCGTCAGCTTGGATAAGGAGCACACGTGAAGCATGGCAGTACCTTTTTAGTGTCTGCCAACAAACTAGGGTCATTCGCGCTCAAGGTCACCCGTTTGCTTTGTGTTCGCTTCGTTTGTTCCCAGCTTCGCGCAGGGCTTCGATCTCGTTGAAGCGTTCCATGAATTTTTCCTGGGCCTTGGCCACCGGCATCGGCTCAAGTCCGTAGTGCAATTTGCCATCCTTGTTGAGTGGAAAGCCACGGGGCCGCCCAAAGATCTTGGCTGCTTCCTGCTCATCGAAACCGGCGAGTTCGACGGCCTCGAAATAAGCGCTGATGATGTCCGCTCGTTTGGCAAGTTTTTTGACTGTTGCGGGGATGTCCGCAGGCAATCCGAAACGCAAGTGAATTGCGCCTTGCAGCCGGGTTTCCACGGCCTTGTAGGCTTCGCCGATAACCGCTTTGAACGGTGAAATCATGTCTCCGATCACGTATTCCGGCGCGTCGTGCAGCAATACGGCAAGCCGCCAGTTTGCCGTCAGATCGGGCCTGAGCTGCAGCGCTATGTCTTCAACGATCAGCGAGTGTTCGGCCACTGAAAATGCGTGATTGCCGAAGGTTTGGCCATTCCAGCGAGCGACCCGGGCAAGGCCGTGCGCAATATCTGAAATCTCGACGTCGAGCGGAGAAGGGTCAAGAAGATTCAGGCGTCGTCCCGACAACATGCGTTGCCAGGCACGAGGGGGCTGGTCGGAGCGGGCAGCGGGCATCGGTCCTCAGGACAAAGAGCGGTTTCAGTCCGCGGCGCTCGTTTCAGGCCAAGTGAATTTTGCCCAGTCAGGCAGAATCACGTCGACTTCCACATCGCCGCATAGAAGTGGGTTGCCGTTGTCCTTGGCCTGCGCAACCTTGTCAAGGCGGATGAGTGCCAGCCCGACTGACCCGTTCTGACCGACGGCAGTTGACCCCAGTGTCCCAACATTTTTTCCTGCGGCGGTAAGGTCAGTTCCCTTGTCAAAGAGAGCAGAGCTGCTTTCAACCTTGACGAACCGCTTGCGAGCCGTGCCACGATGCTGGACCCGCGAAACAACCTCCTGGCCGACATAGCAGCCCTTGGTAAAGGAGACGCCGTTCAGCTGGTCGAGGTCTGCATCATGCGGAAAGATGTCAGAATAGTCGTAGTCTTTCAGTCCCTCCGGCACGCCATGTGCGATCCGATGTGCATCATATGCAGAAAGGTCCGCGGCGACACCATCAAGGGTTTGCGAAAGTTGGTCGATCTGACCGACAACCCGTTGACCGAGTGCTTCCAGACGGGGATCATTGACTGAAAGAAGACCTTTATCTGCAGCTTTTCCATTTCCCCAAACAGCGAAGACACCAATTTCGGCATCAACCGCCTCAAGGTCGACTTTCGCCCGCAAGCGGTAAAAGGTCAGGCGTTTGAGCAGGTCGGTGGCCACGGCACTCGGCGCATCCACATAGTAAACGTCGTCGAACTTGTAGATCAAAAAATCGAAGAGGATCTTGCCTTGAGGCGTCAGCAGAGCTGCGGACGCAGCGCCGAGTTGGCCCAGATTGTCGATATCCGACGTCACCAGATTCTGCAGAAAATGTGTGGCTTCATCGCCGGCGACCTTGATCAGCGAACGATCGGTCAGATGAGCGTAAGTTGCAGACGGCACGGCATCTTCCTTTTGTCGGACAAGAAATTTCGTCTTTGCCCCAAATAGGCGCTCTCCTTGGTGCGGGCAAGAGTGGAAACCGGGTGTGGCGTCTGGCTCTTTTTATGGGGGCCGCGTATAAGCCCCATGAGACCAGTCAGATTGCCCTGAACGTGATACCGGAGGAGCCCAATGAGCGCGACCTATGACCTGATCCTGCAAGGCGGAACCGTAGTCAACCAGGACGGCGAGGGGGTTCGGGATGTCGGGATAAGAAATGGTCGCATCGCCGGCATCGGTTCATTCGACAGCGCTCAGGCCGGAGAAGTGATCGACTGCACAGGACTGCATGTCCTGCCGGGAGTGATGGACACACAGGTTCATTTCCGCGAGCCCGGACTTGAGCACAAGGAAGACCTCGAAACCGGATCGCGCGCTGCCGCAATGGGCGGAGTGACGACTGTCTTCGAAATGCCCAACACCAACCCTTTGACTACAAGTGAAGCAGCGCTTGCCGACAAGGTCAGCCGTGGTCACCACCGAATGCATTGCGACTTTGCGTTCTGGGTTGGTGGTACCCGGGAAAACGTGAAGGACATTCCAGAGCTGGAGCGTCTTCCGGCAGCTGCAGGTATCAAGGTCTTCATGGGGTCCTCGACCGGAGATCTTTTGGTCGAAGACGATCAGGGTGTCAGGGATATTTTGTCGGTAACAAGACGTCGCGCGGCGTTTCACTCTGAAGACGAATTTCGCCTGCGCGAGCGCGAGGGAGAGCGCGTTGCGGGCGATCCGAGTTCGCATCCGATCTGGCGGGACGAAGTCGCGGCACTGAAATGTACCGATCGTCTTGTCACCATCGCCCGGGAAACAGGCGCGAAGATCCATGTTCTGCACCTCTCGACGGCGGAGGAAGTGGACTATCTGATCACCCACAAGGATGTGGCCTCTATTGAAGTTACTCCGCATCATCTGACATTGACGGATGAGGCCTATCACCGTCTCGGTTCGCTGGTGCAGATGAACCCGCCGGTGCGCGCGCCGCGCCATTCGGAACGTCTTTGGTGGGGTTTGCAGCAGGGCATTCTCGATATACTCGGCTCAGATCATGCGCCACATCTGCTGGAGGAAAAGCAGAAGCCCTATCCTGCCTCTCCGTCGGGTATGACGGGTGTTCAGACACTGGTCCCCATCATGCTCGATCATGTAAACGCCGGTCGACTGAGCCTCGCCCGATTTGTCGATATGACAAGCGCAGGCCCACTCAGGCTGTTCCAGACTGCCCGCAAGGGTCGGATCGCAATCGGCTATGATGCCGACTTCACCGTCGTGGACATGAAGCTCAAGAAAACCATCCGGAACGAGTGGATAGCTTCCAAGTGTGGTTGGACGCCATATGACGGTAAGGACGTGACCGGTTGGCCCATTGGCACCATTGTGCGAGGTCAGCGCGTCATGTGGGAAGACGAGCTCACAACGCCGTCCCGTGGTGAAGCGGTCGTCTTCCAGGATGGCCTGAAGAAATAGATTGGAAAGGCGCGACGTCTCGAGTCTCCGGCGCGGCAATCCTCACATCTTGGAGTCAGAGCTGTACAATTTGTGATGTGAATAACAGATCGAGTCCCGATAGTGTGCGACGGATTGGGGGAAAGGGTGAAGGAAACCAATAAGTAACCGTGTTTCCTAACCCGATCTAAAAAGATCTCGGTTAAACACTAGGTCGAGCTTGATAGGTTTTGCGTTGGGGAGCTCTGGGATGTCGTCTTGTAGTAAATATAGCCGCGGAAGGCGGACACGCGCTCTGCTGGGTCTGGCAAGTGCAGCACTTCTGTCAGCTACCGCCGTATCCGGTGCCTGGGCACGTGATACTGCAAAGGATGCCGAAAAAGCGGCAACCGAGCCGCCATTGCATATGCTGGTATCGTTGAACGAACAGCAGATTCAGGTTTATCGCGGGCTCGATCTGATCGAAACGTCGCCGATCTCTTCGGGAAAGCGCGGGCACAGCACGCCCACGGGTGTTTTTTCGATCCTGGAAAAGCGCCGCAAACATTTTTCCAATCTTTATGACAATGCACCAATGCCGTTCATGCAACGACTTACCTGGTCAGGTATTGCGCTGCATGTGGGCAGATTGCCCGGCTATCCGGCCTCTCATGGCTGCATTCGCATGCCGCGTCCTTTTGCCAAGTCGCTTTACAGCATGACGGACAGGGGCATGCATGTCGTGGTCACCAGGGATCCGGCAAAGCCGCAAAGCGTCCGCCACAGCGTCTTGCCACAGCCTTTCGTTCCGGAAACGAAAGTTGCAAGCCTGTCGAGCAGGAACATTCAGGCAGATTCCGCCCTGCGTGGCGCCATTCAACCTGCAAGCCTGCAGGCCTCGCTGCCTGTGGCTGAGCCGGAAAATCCGTATTTCGACAAGCCTTTGCGGATGATCATTACACCTCAAAAAGCGCCGAGCCGCACAAGGGTGCTGCAACGTCTTCTCAATGAGATGGGCTACGACGCCGGTCCGGTCGATGGTATCTTTGGCCGCAAGACACGTGCTGCCGTGAGCCTTTATCAGGAAGGTGCGGAGCTGCCGGTAACCGGCAATGTGACCGATGCGCTTGTGGCAATGATCTACGCCGAGGCCGGATATGAAAAGCCGCAGAATGCAATGCTGCGTGTGCGCCGCAAGTTCCGTGATGTGTATTCAGCGCCTGTAACGCTGAAGAACATAGACAAGGACATCGGTACGCACGTTTATACTGCGCTCGATTTTGAAAAGGGCGACCAGACTGTCGATTGGATAGCTGTTTCAGCTGAAGGCGACCGCGGTGGCAACTCAAAGGACTTGCTTGACCGTGTCGTGATGCCGGAAAAAGTCGCGCTCGAAATCTCCAAAATGCTGACGCCAGGGACATCCCTGACCATCACTGACCGGAATTTCAAACGCAACACAGGTCTTGGTACGGATTTTGTGGTCGTCACCCGCTAGTCGGCTGTTCGACCAGACTTGAAACCGAAGATCCCCGCTCCGGCGGGGATTTTTTATTGCCCGGACAATCGAACAATTCTCCAGAAACGTCACCAAACTGTCGTGTCTCTGCCGTATCGGAAAGCAGGTTCATTTCACAGGCGACTCGGGAGAGGGCAATGGCGAATGGCACGCTGTCGGCGTCCAAGAAACGGCTAAAGAACGCGGTTCACCGATCCGGGGCAACCTCTCGCGAGGGAATCCTTGAGCGCCTGTTCACCTTCGCTTTCAAGGGCCTTGTCTATCCTCAGATCTGGGAAGATCCGGACGTGGACATGAAGGCTCTGCGACTGACACCTGAAAGCAGAATGATCACCATTGCATCGGGCGGCTGCAATGTCATGTCCTACCTGACCGCCAATCCGGCAGAAATCACCGCAGTTGACCTCAACCGTGCTCACGTGGCTCTCGGCCGGTTGAAGTTGGCCGCCGCCAAGTATTTCCCGAACTACGAAACGTTCTACCGGTTCTTCGGCGAAGCGGACGAAAAAGCCAATGTGGCGGCCTATCAGCGGTTCCTAAAAGACAACCTTGATCCGGAAACCATCGCTTACTGGGAAGGGCGTGACCTGGCCAATTGGGGCCGCAAACGCATTACGTTGTTCTCCCGAGACCTCTATCATCACGGCCTCCTCGGATATTGCATCGGCCTGGGTCACCTTGTGGCAAGGCTTTACGGCATCGACCCCAAGCACATGGTCAAGGCAAAATCGCTTGAGGAGCAGCGTTCGTTCTTCGATACGGCACTGGCACCTCTTTTTGACAAGCGACTGGTGCGTTGGGCGACCTCGAAAAAAATGTCTCTTTATGGGCTGGGCATTCCGCCGGCGCAGTACGATGCGCTTGTCTCAGCTAATGCTGATGGAGACATGTCAGCGGTCTTGCGCCAACGTCTCGAAAAGCTCGCCTGTGATTTTTCCATGCAGGACAACTATTTTGCCTGGCAGGCATTCGGGCGTGGATATGCATCGGACAGGGACGGGCCTGCCGGAGAATCCGGACCGTTGCCGCCTTATCTGAAGCGAGCTCATTTTGAAGAAATTCGCGAACGCGCCGGCAGGGTGAGGGTTCTGAACCGGAACTTCACCGAGCACTTGCAGGGTGTTGGCGACGACATGCTGGATGCCTATGTGCTTCTTGATGCGCAGGACTGGATGACCGATCATCAATTGAATGCTCTTTGGAGCGAGATCACCCGGACGGCCCAGCCAGGTGCCAGGGTCGTGTTTCGCACTGCTGCCGAACCGTCTTTGTTGCCCGGCCGCGTCGCTGACGCGATACTTGATCGTTGGACCTATGAAGAAAAAGAAAGCCTTGAACTCGGTCGACAGGATCGCTCGTCCATCTATGGCGGGTTCCACCTCTATGTGTTCAACGGGTAGACAAAGGGTCCAGAAACGCAAATGAGCGGAAGCGTTGAAACTGCCCGTTTGATGGATTCTGTCTATCGCAACCAGCGCTATTTTTATGACCTGACGCGGAAATACTATCTTCTCGGTCGCGATCGGTTGATCAGCGACATGCAACCACCGAGAGGCGGCAAGGTCCTGGAGCTGGGTTGCGGCACAGGTCGGAACCTCGTGTTGGCTGCGCAGGCATATCCGGAGGCAAGGTTTTACGGACTTGATATTTCCAGAAACATGCTGGAAACCGCAGAAAAGAACATCAAAAAAGCCGGTGTGGAAGATAGGGTCAGCTTGATCGAAGGCGATGCCGCTGATCCTTTCGCGACAGAAGGTTTGGGTGTCCCGGCATTCGACAGGGTTTTTTATTCCTATACGCTGTCGATGATTCCGGTCTGGCGAGAAGCGCTTGCCGCCGGCAGTGGCTGCCTCGCCGAAGAAGGGCGCATTCACGTGGTTGATTTCGGTCAGCAAGAGAGACTTCCGGTCTGGTTCCGGAAGGCTTTGTTCAAGTGGTTGAAGTCATTCCACGTCAGTCCGCGTCGTGAGCTGAAATCCGAACTTGAGGCGCTTGCGAAACGAAAAGGCGCGTGCCTCGAATATCGCCAGCTCTATCGGGGATATGCAGATTATGCCGTTCTCACAAAGGTCCAAAACTAGAAAACTATCCGTTCGGTCCTGAAGGGTTCGCGCAAAAACCTATTCACATCCGCTACGAGCCCAGTCCCTGAGTGCCGACTTAAATCCGCCCCCATATGGGTGCGCTTTGTCGGCTGCTTCGGAGTTCTCTTTCAAATAAGTTTGGGCCTGTTCGCAAAGGTTGTCCTGCTCCCATTGGTGGCAGGAGGCACAACTCTTGTTTTTCCAAGCGTCTTCCGGCAGGCCCTCTATCGGCGGAAAGCGGGGAGAGCCTTGAATGAGCTGGGCAATGCTGCGGGTGGCAATCTCGGCATCGCCAATGCCCAGGGGGGCGTTGAATGTGATCCGTGTTTCCTGATCAGGTTCTGGCTGCTGGGGCTCTTGCGTCACGACAGGCTGCGGATCTGATATCGGATCCGTACGCTGCGCGTTGGTCTCGATGGACTGCAACTCCAGACGGGCCAATTCAGCAAACGCGCCCTCCGGGTAGGCGCTCAGATAGTTCTCATAAGCTTCTGCGCTGCCGGTCTTGCGGGCTTCTTCGATGAGGTCGCGCTCTGTTTGGCCCGGGGATACCGGTTCGGGTTGTACGGCCGGTTCCGGCTGCTTCGCAGTTTCCACGTCCGGTGCCGGCTTCTGGGCTTCTGCCTGCAGTTCCTCCAGCATCAACTCCTGAAGCAATGCCCGGGCATCCTTTGTGAACACACTGTCCGGGTTGGCCCGCAAAAACAGTAGAATTTGAACCGGGTCGCGGCTTAGTCGAACTGAATCCCAAAGCTGACGCATCTGCAGGAGCTGTGCCGGCGGTGCCTCGGCGGCAACGAATTGAAAGTCAGTGGTGAGCGAAGAGGTGTCCCATGGGGTCTGGAGCCCACCAGTCTTGCTGAGGACGTCGACACGCACCTTCTTGAAAAGCGCTTCAACCGGAAGTCCTGGTTCTGACATCCGCTGAGCAAGGGCTTCGGTAAACGGGCTGTTCGATCCGACACCGTCGACTGCAATTTCGCCCGGGGCCGTCGAGTACGAAAGAAACGTGCCTTTGGGCGCCTTCATCTCCGCAAGACCATTGTCGTTCAGATCCGCGATTGTCGTGAACGGGTTGTTCCGGCAAGCGTCGAGAATGACAATATTGGTTCGGTTTTTGGCAGAAAACATCTGCCAAAGAACAGCTTGGGCAGGCACGCCAACCAGGCTGAGATCGGCAGCGTCGTTGAGTGCGATGTCAACCGGCAGAAGAAAATTGGAGCCGAAAGACTGCACGCCATGGCCTGCATAATAGAACAGCCCCGTTGCGTCTTCGCCGGCGTCTCGCAGTTTGCTGCCGAAACTAGCAATTGCCTGAACCATTTCAAGCTGAGTTGCCTCGGTGACGAGAATGACTTCAAAACCGACCGCTTCAAGTGAAGACGCCATCAGTTCGGCATCGTTGAGAGGATTGTCCAGTGGCGTGACATTGCTGTAAGCGGCATTGCCGATGACAAGCGCAATACGCTTTTCTTCCGCCTTTGCAGGCAGGATCAGGGCCACCAAGATTATAAGGGCAGCCGAGACTAGCGAAGCAGTGCTGGCTTTGTTTCTATTCAACAATGGAGAACTCTATACGGCGATTTCGACGTTTGCCTTCCGGCGTGTTGTTGGATGCGACCGGTTGGGTTTCTCCATAGCCGACGCTTCTGATCCGATTGTCGGGAATGTCCTTCGCAACGAGATAGTCCATGACCGCAGTTGCCCGGCGTTGCGACAATCTCATATTGGCTGAAGCGCGACCAACACTGTCGGTATGGCCGGCGACTTCAATCACCAGTCCGGGGCAACGCGCGACAATGTCGACAAGACTGTTCAGGAAGGGTTCGCTTCTCGGGTCCAGACTGGAACTGCCGCTGGTGAAATAGATGTTGTCGGTGCGTGAAAGAATTTCAAAACGTCCTGCGCATGCCTCCAGGTCAAAGTCACCCTCTGGCTCCAGTGCTTTGGCGGCCGCCGGTTCTGGATTTTCGGCCGGTTCAGCAGCGGCTGCACGGGCGTCGTCATCATCCTGGTTCTTGGCAAAGACGAAATCGAAGGAAACCGTAGCCGAGGGCACGATCACGACGTCTGCCGCTTCCTCCAGCTTTTTGACACCGCCATCAAGGCCAAAATCGGACGCAGCGACAGAGATCGGCGCTGTGCTTGATACGGCGACCAGGTCATCGCTCATCAGCGTCACGGCAACTTCGCTCTCAAGGGTCTTTTCGACACCGTGAAGCTTCAAGGAAAAGGTCAGCGGAATAATCTTGCGCTTGCGCTCGGGCAAATCGCTCAACACTGTCGGGTCGATATTTGTAGAGATGACCGCCGAGGGAAACTCGAACGTCTCAAAGAAAAGGAAACGCATCCGCACGTTTCTCAGGTCGATCTTGGTATCGATTGAATCGAGAAAGATGCGAACGGAAGCGTCGCCGTTCTCTTCAATCTTACCTTCGAACTCGGCAAAGCTGCTTGATTCAACCTGCGTCAGGTTTTTGACAGACTGGAACCTGAGCGACGACGCGTCGGGTTGAAGCGTCCAGCCGTCATCGAAAATTCCGTCTGCCTGGGCAGGGACAACAGGCGATGCCAGGAACGCGATGCCGGCTAGCAACAGAACCGCGAAAACGGCTCGTAACTCTGACATGTGTCATTCCTTCCCTGATCGCACGCGCAAGCGCGCTATCCATAACATCCCTTCCCTAAGGAAACTGTAATAAGATACTGGAGTAATGCAACTCTTCTTGAATGTATCTGAGGTTGCATGACGGTCTTTGGCGTCACTCGGGTGGAGGGGGTCGAAGCTCCTGGGGACCTAAGCTCAGGCCAACGGCAGTTGCTGTGTCGCACAGTGGATGCCGCCACCGATTTCACCCAAAGCATCAACATTCAGCGTGATGACCTGGCGATCCGGGTAGTGTCGCTCAAGCGCTTCTACGGCGATGGCATCGGTTTCCTCATCTCCAAATTGAGGGGCTACGACGCCCCCATTGCAAACGTAATAGTTTGCATAGGAGGCGACGAAATCGACAGCTTGTACACGGTGGTCATATGGCTCGGGTATGACATCGATCTGCAGCTGCGCCGCGAGAAGCCGGTCATGGGTTTCAAGCGCAGCCTGATGAAACGGATCGGCTTCCTCCGGTTCGTCGGGCAGATTGATCAGCACGCGTCCGGGACCGGTAAACCGGGCGAGGCTGTCGATATGGTAGTCGGTGATGTCTTCACCCCAGACACCGGGTGACCAGATGAACCGTTCCGCGCCATAGGCTTGCAACAAACGGTCCTCAATTTCTGTCCGGGACAGTCCAGGGTTTCTGTTGTTGTTGACCAAGGAGCTTTCATGGGCAATCAGCAGACCATGGCCATCGTGTTCGATCCCACCGGCTTCTCCGGTGACACCGCTGGAAACAAGTTCCATTGCCAGTCGCTCGGCGATCCGGGAGGCAATCAGGCCGTCATTCGCATGAACCTGTTTGTTGCCCCATCCGTTGAACTGGATATGACTGACGACCCGTTTCTGCGCTGAATCGAAGGCAAACAGCGGCCCGGAATCCCGGCACCAGAGATCTTCAGTCGGCACATCCCAAAGCTCGACACCCGACGACAGGAGCTTGCGAGCATTTGAGTGGTCTCTCGCTGCAGCCAACATCACGACCGGCTCAAACGCTGCGATCGAATTGGCGATGTCAGCAATGGTTTGCTTGAGCTCACGCAGAAATGCCGCATCGGGGTGAACCTGGCGGCTGACCGGCCATTGCATGAAAGTCAGTTCATGTGGCGCTTCTTCCGGCGGCACATACAAATCTGGTTTTTGCATTGCCAAGAGTGGCTGTCCTGTAAAAGCGAGCGTGCTGAGCATCGCACCCGTTTTGAGAAGTTCCCGACGTCGCATGCCGTTTTTCCGCTCGTTCTCATTGCGACCTGTTCTAGCAGATCCGGGCCTGAATTGCGTCAGAGTTTGAGGTTCAGGCCCGTCAATTGCTATCGGTTCTTTTCCAGAAGCAGAACATCGCCTGTGTAATAGGGTTGTACCGGATGTAATCTCACACGGGATCTTGCGGTTTCTCGAAAGCCAAGACGCTTGTAAAGTCGCGCTGCGCCCGAGTTCTGCCCATAGACTTGAATGCTCAAGCGAGAAAACCCGGATGTGCTTGCGGCCGTATCAACCGCCTCCATCAACAAAGAGCCGAGACCGGATGAGCGATGGCCCGGAAAGACGGCCAGAGCATTGATGTACCAGGTTCCGGCAGACTTCATTTCAAGTTCGACAAATGGGGCGATTGGATCCGGCAGGCTGTCGATGTCTTCATCAGGGGCTTCAATTATCGGGTAACTCAGCACCATACCGAGCACTCGTCCGGCATTCTCTGCCACCATCGCGTTTTTATATGAAAACCCGCCGCTCTCTCTTTGCGCCCGCTCTGTTCCGATCTCAAGTGGTGTGCGGTTCTCAGCTGTATTTTGTGACCACAGCCAGTGAGGAATGCCTTCGCCAGCGATATCAATGAGTTTGGCAAGGTCCTGTGCATCAGATGAGGTCGCAGGCCGAACAATGATTTGTTCCAAATCGATCATGTTTTGTGTCCGTATGTCAGTGTTGTTTGAAATTGCTGAAAAAACTTCAGTTGCGCTCGGCTCGTATTCAAGCTGCCGGCTGAAGTAGCTCATGTTTCGAGATACAGGAGACGTGGCGATGGTCGGTACCGCAACAGCCTCCGATCAGACACAGATTGGGAAGCGTCTTGAGAAGTTGAAGGTTCAACTGGCCGAGCTCCTCAGGATCGCCATCATCCAGGATTTCAGCTGCGTCGAGTTCTGCATGGCTTTGCCGCGAAGCATTCGCCCGAACTCCGCCAATTCTCTCGAGCCAGGCTGCTTTGGTGTCGAGTGCATGCTGAAAATGGTCGGGATGTGCGCAATTGATCATGTAGTAGACCGGTGCTGCATCGGTGGCGTGATCGACAGCTTCGATAGCCTCTCCCAAAGGTTGACCAGACGGCAACCGGCCATCTGTTTCCAGGGTGAACGCGATGGCAACTGGTACGTCGATCTCTTGTGCGGCTCGGGCAATCCCGATTGCTTCGCTTGAGTGCGTGAGCGTCATTGCACTGATCATGTCCACGCCGGCCCGCCCGAGTGCATGGATTTGCGGTGCATGGATCATGAACGCATCTTCTGCCGTGAGTTCGGTCGAAGTGGAATAGGCATCTCCGCTTGGGCCAATCAGACCGTTGATAAGAATTGGCAGTTCTTCCGTTTCGTGCCGGTTGCGAATATCGCTCACAAATTCAACTGCGCGGCGGTTGGTCTCCATGACTTCTGCCACGGATGTTTGCAAGGGGCCCGCCCAAGCCAGACCTGCTCGCCAGGTGGGTGCATCCAGAACGAACCCTCGCCCGGATGTCCGGGCCAGATCAATGAATGTTTCATAATACGCGGTCAGGTCATTTCGACCGGTTTCGGTATCCAACAGCACAGCAGCAGAGAAGCAGGGGAGCTCATGGCCCTTTTCAAAAATCATGAAAGTCTCAAGTCCGCCGTCGGTCAGGAAAAAACGATCAGCCTCGGCAAGTAATTGAATTCGCATTTATTCCATCCTTTGTTTGATGGACAAGAAGTATGTGGCACGCCGATCCGTCGGTAGTTGTCGCGTGGTCAGGTTGCTCAAATAATTTTTGTGCAGTAATTTCAATGGTTAAGGAAGATTGATGTCACGGCGGTAGCTGTTGGAAACGCTTGAACTGGACTCACGGTACAGTTGGGAAGGGGCAGATGACCGAAAAAACCGACACACGTACCCGGATCCTGGATATTGCAGAAGCAGCAGTGCTTGAAAAAGGCTTCGAGGCGACGTCGATCGACGAGATCGTTGCCGGCGCACAGATATCCCGCGGTGGGTTTTTTTATCACTTCAAGGACAAGAACGCGTTGGCACGCGCAATGCTTGAACGATACATCGCTGTTGAAGACGCACTTTATGACGACTTGTTTGCCCGGGCGCGCGAACTGAGCGACGATCCGCTTCATTCGATGCTGATCGGTTTGAAAATGCTGGCAGAGATGCTGGCAGATATGCCCAATGGCCATCCGGGTTGCGTAATCGCTGCGACTGCTTATCAAGATCGTCTGTTCGACAACGGTGTCCGGGAGCTGAACCGCCAGGCAATATTGAGCTGGCGTCGGCGCTTCCGCGGCATGTTCGAAGAGATTGCATTGGTGTACCAGCCAAACGAGGATGTGAACCTTGACGCTCTCGGCGACATGGTTTCAAGCGTTGTCGAAGGTGGGCTGGTTCTTCAGCGGGCCCTTCGCGAGAACAACAGTGCTTCGGAGCAAATCATGTTGTTGCGCACCTACCTGAAGCTACTGTTCTCGCCGCGTGCAAACTGAAGTCTCGTCAATGCTGTGACGATGAAGCAAGGGAGGAGGCACCCGTAGCTTTGCAGACTTGCGAGAATCGAAACGGATAATATCCGGCTTCATTTACTGGAAGTCTCAGCTCCACTTTCGTTGACCCGTCTGAAACTGACCGAAATCATGGCCGCAGTTGCAATAACAATAGCGGCAAGCGGGAAGACCCAGGCGCCGGCCCAATTGTAGAGCAGGCCACCTGCAAGTAAGCCGAATATGCTGGCAGCGGCCCCAAGGCTGCTGGCAAAACCCTGAACAGCACCTTGAAGCCTTCTTCCGGCGAATTCGGACAGAACCGCAGTGAAGGTTGGCCACATCAGTCCGTTGCCAACGGCAATCAACAGGGCAGCAAGATAAATCGCGGTCGAACTTTCCCAGAACAGGAAAATAAATCCGAGGCTAAGTATCAGGCCACCCACCAGGAGCAGAATATTCTGAGGTACCAAGCCTGAGACTCTTGAGAGCAGGGGCCCCTGCACGATCATCATCCACAAGCTGAGGACAGCGAAGAAAACCCCGGTCTCGGTCACCGTCCAGGAGAGCTGTGTCGCAGCGTGTACCGGAAACGCGATATAGAAGAAACTGAAACCCAGCATGACCAGAAAGTTGACGGTCAGAAGTGCGGGCATCAGCGGCAGACGAAGAATATCCCGGTTCGAGGTCTCCTCGCGGCCTTTTAGTTGGTAGACTTCCTTTGTGTCTTGTCCGAACACTTTGCAGGCGTTGCGAAGGCCTGGTTTGGATTTCAGGACCTCGGCATGGCTTTCCTTCAGCCCAAGAAGAATGAGGGCGCTGGCAATGATCGAGATTGCCAGCGCCGCGAGCACCGGCACGATCTCGCCAAATACGGTTGCTCCCAGAAGACCGGCCAAAGCGGGGCCCAGAATGAAACCGGCATTTGTCGACATTGCCATCTTGCCAAAGTCTTTGGTGCGGTGCGCGTCATCGGTGATGTCGGCCAGATAGGCATTGGCAACAGAAACATTGCCACCCGTAAGACCATCAGCGGCTCTTGCAAGAAACAGGATGATCAGGGGCAGTGTCAGACTGAATTGTCCGAGAAGGGCATTGTCGACGTCAAGGAGTGAGCTTGCAGGCATTGCGAATGCAGTCAGAAAAATGATCCAGGACAGCATTGTTCCAAGTTGACTGAGCAGCAGAACCTTTCGCCGGCCGACCTGGTCAGACCATCTTCCGAGAATAGGAGCTCCGATCAACTGGAACACGGAATAGGTTGAAGCCAACGCTCCATAAATGATGGCGTTGCCACCCCATTGGGCCACGAGGAAAACCATGAACGGCACAACGATTGAAAATCCAAGTGTGCCGACAAAATTCACCGAGAGTATCGGGAGAAGCGAGGCGCGGCTTTGCGGCTCATAATCTGCGGTTTCTATAGCCAATATGTGCCTCGTGGCCGATAGCAGGAACAGGCGCGAGTATGACCAAGGACAAGGCGCATGGAAAGCGTGTGGTGAAGTCACCCTTTTAAGGGTTTCTCAGTTAATCCCCTGCAACGAAATAATGCAGCGTACCGTCCGGGCCGATACCGACACGATAGAAACTCCAGGCTCCGAATTCCTGCATCTCGGCAAAGTCACCTGCTGTCACGATACGGAACAGCTCGACCTTTTGTTCCGGTGTGAGGTCATGCAACGGGTAGCGGGCAAAATAGGGCCAGACATACATTTCCTGAGGCGTGCCTTTGTCGACGTGTATGAAGCCCGCATCCAGAACGTCGGCCAGGATGGCCAGAATTTCAAAACCTTCGCCGTCGCCTGAACTCTGTTTCAAAAACTCGATCGGATCACCGATCTCTCCAAAGGAGAGGGTCGGCGGCAGTTCGTTGCTCTCAAGAACCATGCGCAAGCGTTTCATATCGCCAAGCAGCGCAGCTTCTTTCAGTTGTGAATGCATCCGCGCGACAGGCTTTGGCAAATAATCTGTGCTGTAGAGGACTTCCGGCAAAGGGAGATCTGTGTCTGCCTCGGTTGCCTTGACCTTCGGAGCGTCGGGCGGTGCCGTGCCGGACTGCGTGTCAGATGTGACTGGTATGGTTTCCGTCTGCACTGATAGTGCCTTGGCCGCCATCGCGCCATTCGCACCCAAGGCAGCGAAGAGGGCAAGCCCTGTTGCCGAGAATATTCGTCTCATCGTGACTGTCTCCCGATGCCGCCCTACCCGAATTGACTAGGCCTTTCCTTAAACAATTCGTGCGAATGTGGAAACAGCGCCAATGTGAATTTCTCGTGCCTTGTCATGAAGCTGACGGCCCTTTATCGAAAGGTGCAATCTTCACGATAGCGAGATCAGTGGTCTGGGGGGTTAGACCGGTCGTGTCATTTTTTGAATATGCGCTGATAGGGTTTGTTGTCGGCATACTCACAACAGCGCCCGTTGGCCCGGTCAACATCATGGCGATCCAGCATGCCGTTCACAGCGGCTTCCGCCAGGGCGTCTTTGTTGGCCTTGGTGCTGTTGTGGCCGATACGATTTACGCAGCTGCCGCCATTTTCGGTGTGTCCGCGGTCATCAATTTCATCAAGGGGCAATCAGGCCTGATTGAGCTTGTCGGCGGGGCACTGCTGATCATATTCGGCTTCAAGATCTGGCACACCCATCCGCACCTGAACAACAAGGGCAACGGGTTCGAAAGAGGATTTCTCGGAGATGCCACGGCCGCGTTTTTTATGGCGATCACCAATCCAGGGGCAATTCTGGCGTTTATTTTTATCTTCGGCAGCCTGGGCGACTGGCGGCCACAGCATGGTGATCATGTCGGTGCATTGATTATGGTCGCCGGTGTGGCAGCAGGGGCAACGTCGTGGTGGGTATTCATATCGGCAACGGTCTCCCACTTCAGACACGCCATCGATGACAAGTGGCTTGATCGGGTGAACCACATCGCGGGCGTTCTGCTGATCGCGTTCGGGCTGCTGCTTTACGCAAACCTGGCGCTCGACGCTTTCGGATAAGGGTATTTGCCCAAGAGAGACAGAATCAAAAAGGCCGGACAATCCGGCCTTTTTCGTCTTCAATCTCAGGCGGACTATTGAAGGACGCGGTTCACAGTATAGTCGCCTTGCAGGATGCGATCCGGCAGTCCTTCGGCAAGCTTGGCAACAGCATCTTCACCATAGGCGGCAACGAGATCCGCGAGGGCTGTGAACATTGCCGCATGCGCGACTGCGTCTGCGTCGACACCATTGGCAATGGCTTCTGCCCATGCGTCGGAAATGAAGCCCAGAGCAGCACGCCTGATGTCTTCGTCTTCGGCAAATTCGGCTTCCATTGCCGCATCAGCATAATCGTCGTTTATCATTCGCTTCCTTACCGGTTCTCTCCGTACGCTGCGTAACAACCCCAGCGTGTTCCTGCCCCGAATCTTGTGTTTCGATCCTAGCACGGCGTACCGCGCTGATAAGTAACCGTGAACGCAAACTTAACGTCCACCCACAAATTTGATGGAAAAGGTTTACGAAGTCGTAACTTTTGAAAGTTTTCTGTGGAATTATCGGCCGTATCGACTGGTGACGTCGGTGATAATTGTTTCGCCTTCGCTCAGGTACTGTCCCATTGCGATACGCGCAGCGTCTGTACAGTCCCGGTAAGCAACTGAAAAGCCACGATAACCTTGGTTAAAACGTTCGATAAAGCGTCGGCGTCGGTTTTCGTCCAGCGTTTCAGCGTCCAGAAAGTCTTCCATCTGGTCCCGCCAGCTCGGGGTGTCATTTTCACCGCACAACGGCCTGAGAAAATGAAGCGCACCGAAGATTTCAGACAAGCGCATCAACTGCTGCTCGAACGGCGGCTCGTCAAGAGAACTCTCCTGCGCCAATACAACTTCTGAAGGTAACGACAGCAATAGAATCGCAAAAAGGGCGGCACGGGCCGAGGCAAATCGCTTGCATCCGTTCTTCATGAGCGGATCATGCGCAAGTGAGCTGCCTGCTGCAAGCGCTATGGTGATTTGATCCCAAGAATTGGCAGTTGAGGGTGAAAGGCGTGCACCACGAAGGCGAAAGTCACGTCATGAACAAGCGGCACTTCATCGGCCCCTGAGGTCTTCACAGCTTCAACAGAACCGACCGCGCGGCCCGCATCGGTTTTGCCTTTGTCCAGGATAGAGGAAACTTCACCTGTCCAGCGCAGCGATACGTTATCTGCAAACTCAAGCGTTCCGTTCTGGCGGATATGCTCCAGCGTTGCTGCAAAAAGCGTGTCGCCGTCATGGAGGATCACCACCCTTGCCATCGGATTTATATTGTCCGGCAGATCGCCTTTATAGAGCGGATAAGGCGCAGAGCGGCTGTCATACCCGAGATAGGGATTGTGGCCATAGTTGCGTCTTGCAGGTACGGGCCGTGCAAGGACCTCGGCATTCGGATGTGCTTCCTTGAAGTCTGCAAAGGCAACGACCCGCGATGGGATCATTTTCAGCTCCCGGCCGGCATGCGTCCCAACAATTCCTTCGCCCGTAAACTGCTGCCACCATGTCTCGGATTGGCGGTCATACATCACAAGGTCGGAATTGCGCAAAAGACCGGTTGTTCCGAAGTCCAGCAATTCGCCATCAAGCCTGCGGTCGAAAACAATGGAGGAGTTGCAGAGTGGACAATATGTAACCGCAACCGGGAGATCGCCGATGCGATCATTGACAATTTCGTGCCAGATGAGGATCTGCAGCGGATAGGCCTTAACAACGTCACCGTGTTCCAGACGGATCACCGGTTCCCTGCCGTCCAGCCAGGTTATCGAACTGGCCGATTCAAATCGCGGCTCATCGATCGACGGTATACCGTCTTTCGGTGGACCGCCGGAAAAGATGTCTTTGAAGTCGACGGTGGATTTTGAAAAGTCGGTGGTAAAACCGCCCCGCTGCCATCGTTCAGGACTGGCATGACCTGAACTGACAAAGGTGAGGGCGAGAAGGCTGACAAGTGTCATGGATCGCAGGAGCGTTGCTCCAGTAGTTCCAAATGGCCACATGGTCGTGTCTCCGAGACGCAAGTTGGTTCCGCGCCATCGTCCGATATTTTTCAGCGGAAATGGAATCACAGTCACTGCAAAGCTGCGTGAAGCGCGTGGGCAGAACGTCAGACCAGCATCAGCCGCCGTATTCGTTCCGGCGTACCGGGCGTTGTCGGTCTGTTTTCCAGATCATCGGTGTGAACCCACGCAACATCAGCGGCGTCGTCACCGGCGAGCGCCGATCCGGAGAGATAGCTGCCACGGAAGACTGTCAGGATGAAATGAGTCACCACCTTTCCGTGCTCGTCCCGGTCAATGGAGTCGAAAGTCTCAACCGGTTCCCCGAGAGCGGCTTGAACACCGGTTTCTTCAAGCAGTTCTCTTGCGGCAGCTTGTTTCAGGGTCTCGCCCAATTCAACAAGACCGCCGGGAAGGCTCCAATGGCCGAGATAAGGCTCCTTGCCGCGCTTGATCATGAGGGCCTTGTTATCTTTAAGGCACAATACACTGACACCGACACGGGGCGCATCTGGATAGAACCGGGACATTCAATGGCCTGAGACTGTAAATCGGATCAGGCGAACAGGGCGTCAATTTCCGCCTGAGCACCGTCGCCTTCATGTTGGGTTGCTTCTGGCTCAACATGACCGTGGATCACCGCACCGGCAACAGATATCAGAGGTTTGATCTCATGGGTCGCTCTATCCGCGATTTCTGCGGCAACAGCGGCAGGGTCGGCCGCTTCGCGAAGCTGGCTCTGTATTTCACCCACCAGATTGTTGATGTCTGCGACCTGTGCTTCCAGATGCTCACGCAGGTAATTGGGCGCGGCGTGATAGGCCGCAATGGCCAGGTTCTTGTCCTTGAAGGTCGAGTTTTCGAAATGACCTTCATAGTCCAGGGGTTCCCAATCAAGAACATCTTCGGCGCAATCAGGCATAGCCGGAAGCATTTCCAGCAACATCATCACTTCGTTGAAATGATTGAGATAGTCCGTGGCCAAACCAGTCTGGGGATTGATATTCGCCTGTTCCAGCCTTTCGGCTGCCAGCTCCCCGGCGCCCAAAACTGGATCCAAACACTCCATACCCGACCCCCGTTATTGACTTGATGCTCAGACTACTTCTTTTTTGTTTCCAATTGCCTAACTTGGCATCAACTTGTAGCGCCGTGTTCTGAACACGAACCGGTTCCGGATAGGGGATACCTAAAATGTGCGGCCGACTTGCCCTCACTACGCCGCCGGACGCCGTTCGGAGTTTTTTTGAATATTTGGACCAGCCGAACTTTCCACCCCGATACAACATTGCACCAACTCAACCACTGGCGATCGTCCGCCAGGACTTCGGTAAGCGTCGGTTTCACCTTTTGCGTTGGGGACTGATACCGTCCTGGGTCAAGGATCCCGCAAACTTTACGCTGCTGATCAATGCAAGGGCAGAGACAGCAGCGGAAAAACCTTCGTTCCGCGCAGCGATGAGGCATCACCGTTGCCTGATCCCTGCGTCAGGTTTTTATGAATGGCGCAGAACCCCGGAAGGCAAGCAACCTTATTGGATCCACCCTGCCAAAGGCGATCTCATGGCATTTGCAGGCCTTTGGGATACCTGGTCAGACCCCGATGGCGGCGACATGGACAGCGGTGCAATCCTGACCATGCAATCCAATCGGATGATGTCTGGCATTCATCATCGAATGCCCGCCATTCTGAAGCCGGAGGTTTTTGATGTGTGGCTCGATACGGCCAATGTGGATGTGCGTGAGGCGAAGAAACTTCTGGTTCCGGTTGAGGATGACTTTCTGGTCGCTGATCCTGTTTCAACGCGGGTGAACAAGGTCGTCAATGACGATGAAGACGTTCAGCGGCCTGTCGGCGAAGACGAGATGGTTCTGGCGCCCGGGAGGTCCGAAGAACCCAAGCCGTCAAAACCTGCCAAGGATGACAGCCAGCTGGACCTGTTTTGAGGAGATTTCCCGTGCAAAGCGCAATGGATGCTTGTAGGGGAGGGGCTCGAAGGAGTTCCGATGAGCGATGATGACAACACGCCGGCAAAAAGCGATGAGGCAGACAACGAAGCCCTGGCTGAAGCGTACAACAAAGGTCTCGAGCTTCAAAAATCCGGTGATCTGACCGGTGCAGAAGCTGCCTTCCGATTGGCTTTGTCGCTAGATCCGCAGGACACGGGAGGCGTCACCATACGTCTTGCGGCCATGGGCGCTGAAAACTCCCCTCAAAAAATGCCTGACGCCTATGTGGCGACCCTCTTTGATCAGCACGCGGATGTCTTCGATGAGATCCTGGTCGATGAACTGGGGTACTGCGTGCCTTTGTTGGTGCGCGACCTGATCGACCGTCTGGGAATTGGCCCATTCGAGCGCATGCTTGACCTTGGTTGCGGCACTGGATTGACAGGTGTCTCTCTTGCAGATTGCACACATCATCGGACAGGGGTCGATCTGTCGGAACGCATTGTAGAATTGGCCTATGACCGAGAGGTCTATGATGACCTTTACGTTGGTGAAGCTGTTGAGTTTCTGACGGATTTTGAAGATGAGGACGGTTGCAGGCCGCACTGGGATCTGATCGCCGCCACGGACGTGCTGCCGTATCTGGGGGCGATCGAACCGTTCCTAAACGGTGTGTCAAGCCGGCTGAATACGCGTGGATACCTGACATTTTCCACGGAAACGCTCCCTGATGAGACGCTGGCGGGTCGGCCATATATGGTCGGACCCAAGAACCGGTTTGCCCAAAGCGAAACTTACGTCCTCGCAGGTCTTGGCACAGCCGGTTTTGATGTTCTTGCCATGGAGCCCATTACGGTTCGCCTTGAGGAAGGCGAACCCGTCCCCGGGCATCTCGTGATGGCACGTTTGCGCTAAGCAGTGACGCTTTACTTTGAAAAATAGAATTCGCGGCGCAGTGCTGAATTGTGCCAGGGAGATTGCGAGCCTTGCGTGGTAGCGTAAACGTCGGCCTTGACGCGCTTGAGCATGATTTCAATTTCCAGCGCCGGCGTTTCGATATGTTTCAGCAGGGCCTCGGTAAATGGGCTGTTCTGGCCTTCCCCGTCCAGGGCGACATCACCAGGGGCGGTCGCAAATCCGATCAGGATATTGCCATCGCCCGCACGGGGTGCTGCGAGACCGCGGCCAACAGAGGCACTGCGGCTAAGGGTCCGAAATCGTCTGGACAGGGGATTGTCCCGACAGGCGTCGAGCAAAGCGATCGACAGCCGACCGGGGGCGTTCATGTAGTTCAGGACTGTGCCGAGTTCGATTGTCTCAAAATCGACTGCGGTTGCGTCTTCAAGCTTGGCATCGATTGGGATGAGAAAGTTTCTGCCATCCATTTGCATGGCATGGCCGGCATAGAAAAAGAGCGCAACATCAGCGTCCTGAATGTTTCGCACAAAGGATCTGATGGTGCTTTCCATGGCGACCTTGCTTTGGTCGAGACCAAGGATGACTGTAAAGCCAAGCCGTTTCAGGGAAGCCGTCAGACCTGCCGCGTCGTTCTTCGGATTGGGCAAAGGAGTTGTGTTCTCATAGGCCGAATTGCCGATGACCAGAGCAACGCGCTTTCCGTCGGGCAATGACGACAGGTCAGGCAAATTCGGGGATGAGGCAGGTGGACGTGTTTTTGCACCGGGGCCGATGGTCGGAATACCTGGAGTTCCAGCTCCGGACGAGGGAGGCTTGGCAGCTGCAAGATACCGGCCGTGTGCCCAGCCTCGCATGCCGTTGGAAAGCTCGATTTCGAACCAGGCGCCCTGCTGGGCAAGCATAGAAACCCCGGTCCCCTCAAGTAAGCGCGCAATTTCCGTATGACGGGATCCAGCACCTGTTCGCAGCGATAGAAAGCTGTCGCCACTGTCGCTCAAATCGCCGACAACGCCAGGGCGAGGAGGTGCGATCGACCGTTTTGCAATTGTCGGCGATGTGACCGGAGGAGGCGCAATGACAGGTGGTTGCGGTGAGGGCGCATACGAGGGCGCTGTGGCTACGTACTTGCTGTAGGCCCAACCGCTGCGCCCGTTTGCCATTGCGACATTGAGCCAGGAACCATTGCGACCCAGGATTGTCAGCGGCGTATTGGGGGCCATGCGCGCGATTTCCTGATAACGCGACCCGGGACCTGTGCGCAGTGAAAGGTAATTGTCGCCACGGGGATCGAGGCCACTGACATATGCCTGGGAAGATGGTCGCCCTGGCGAGGGCGTTGCGCCTTGTTGCAGTGCCGTCGCAGCAAAGAGGGCCTGCGAGGCCCCGCCTGTCATGCCGGTTGCGGACCAGACTGCGAATTGAAACCGCTGGCCGTTGTGAAAATAGCTGTCGCCAGGAATGACCCCAGTAGAAACCAGACGGGCCTTATAAGAATTTCCGGCGGGCTGTCTCATCCAGCCTAGCGTTACGGCATACCAGCCGTTGTTGGATTGAAAGACGGTGACTTGCGGAAAGCGGTTGGCAAACCCGCTTGCCAGCGAAATTGCGGAATTTGCATCAGGCCGGCTGGCCACCACCAACCAGCCGGAATTTCCGCCTGGCATGACAGAAGCAGCGGCGGTGGAGACCAGGGGTGTCGCCAGCAACGCGAACAAGACGCATAAAAAGTGAAGCCGGTAAAACAGCTTCGAGGCAGCGGCGATCTGCTCGGTCATGTCTGACGTCCTTGGGTCACGGGTACGGATTTGGCCAAAGACACCGCTGCCGACGGGTCGGTGTGCCAAGTCCTTCAAGTTGTCTCAAAGGTTACTATGCCATGGCTCACGCAGGTTTTCAGGTCCGATCTGACGAAGGACGACGGCACGGTGCGGCCCTTGCGCGAACGCAATGTCGCACCGTGCATTGGTATCGGACGTCAGCCTGATGTCTTCAGTCGCAGATATGGTTCACCATTGGAGGTTTTTTTAACTGCGACACCATCTGCCGTAATCACGCAGGTAACGCGGCTGCGGAATGAGGAGAAGCTGTCGAATGTTACAACGTCCACCGGTGTGTCGAACTGAAGCGTGATCCGGTATTGCCCCGACGATCCCAGCTTGGAAAGCGATAGGATTTCGCCTTCAAAGGGCTGAAGCATGTATGTCCCCGTCACCCGGTCCGACACGGAAAAGGAAAGTGGGTTTGGCTTCGAGAGTGCCGCGCAGGCGGTGTTCCAGTCCTTGTAGCCATGTTGCACGGACAAGATTTCCAGTGCCTGGCTGTGGGAAACGGTTTGGCCTTTGGCAGCGAGCGCGGTGCGCAACCGCTTCGCCTGAGTTTTCAGGTCAGCGACGCTTGGAGGCGACATGAGATATACCTTTCAAGAAAGGCAGGCGATGTCGACGGGGCCCGCATTGCCATCAGCCTGCACAGTCCTGTGGAAGCTCATGCATGTCCGCGAATGGGTCGCGCGAGAAACTTCACCAAAGGCAATTGCCCGCGGGCGGCTGGTGTTCTCAAACCGGAGCCGTGAATAATCGCCGACTTCGACTGAGTCAATGACCAAAAAAGAAAGCCGCTATGGCGGCTTTAAGGAGAGGGAGGTTTAGATGAACCGGCAGGCTTTAGCTGCCGCCGGAAGTTTGTGCGCAATCGGATGGCCCCGATTGCGCAGTCTGCCGGGAGCGACCCCGGATCTGGTCAGGTGTGAATCAGACGTTTCAGGAGTTCGACTTCCTGGGCAAGCACGTTGTCGTCCTTCACCATGGCTTCAATTTTCCGGACAGCATGCAACACAGTCGTGTGGTCGCGATTGCCGAACCTGCGGCCAATTTCCGGCAAAGACCGCCCTGTCATGACCTTTGCGATATACATCGCGATCTGGCGTGGACGCACCAGCGTGCGAGCGCGGCAGGACGACAGAAGGTCTGCCTTCGTGACACTGAAATGCTTGCAGACGACCTGCTGAATTTCCTCAACCTTGATTGAGCGCGGCTCGCCTATCCGAACCAGATCATGCAGGGTTTTTTCCGCAAGCTCCATTGTTACGGACTGTTTGGTCAATTGGTTATGTGCGAACAGCCTGTTCAGGGCACCTTCCAGGTCGCGTGCAGAAGAGATGACGTACCGTGCAATATAGTCGGTAACCTCCTCTGGCACGGAGAAGCCGGGATGTGTCCGCCGCGCAGAGGCGATCCGTTTTCTCAAGATGTCATGACGCAACGCATAGTCCGTCGACTGGATGCCGACAACCTGACCCCTCTGGATCCGTTGGCGCAGGCCGTGTCCCAATGTATCGAGATCCTCCGGAGCGCGATCAGACGCCATGATGATTTGGGAGGGAGATTCCATCAGCAGCTCGAGTGTCTTGCTGAATTCCCCATGGGCCTGCTTGCCATGGAGAAACTGAAGGTCGTCCACCAGAAGCAGATCGATGGATCTCATGGCCTGACGGAGCACTGGGAAGGCCGGGGTCCGAAGTGCAGGTACCAGATGGTACATGAAGAACTCTGCAGACAGATACGCGACCTGACGTCCGGTTTTTCGCGCCTCGGTTGCCGCTGCCTGCAGCAGATGAGTTTTGCCGATCCCGGTCGTTGAATGAATGTAGAGAAGGTCCAGCGTGCCTTCGTGGCCCGCAGCCATCTGGCGCACGGCAGCGCAGGCAAGGCTGTTTGAAGCGCCTTCAGCGAACGTGTCGAAAGTAAGTTTCGGGTTCAGAGCTGCGCCGCTCAGGAAATCGGTTGCAGCGTCTTCACCTGTGTCCGCCAGACAGGGGATGGCAGCAGTGCCGACAGTCGAGCCGAATTGCGGCGTACTGCTGAATGGGGCCGGACGACCACTGATCCTGCGAGCGGTGATAGCTTTTGGTGGGGTCTTGCTAATCTGCCGGGGGCGCAACGCGCCGCGAACGGTTAGTTCAATGCGGTTGATTTCACCCTGTTCGCGTTTCCAAAGTCCAACGAGTTGTTTTTCGTAGTTGCTTTGGATCCAGCTTTTGAGAAAACGGGTTGGAACAGACAGTCGAACTGCGTCGCCTGTCGTCTCTTCGTGTTTTACGCGTCCGAACCAGTTGGAAAAAACATCATCTCCCAGTTCGTTTCTCAATTCCTTCTTTACACGATCCCATTGATCCGAGCTTGCTAGGTTCTGAACCTGCATAGTGGCCTCCATTTGAGGGAACGTGCATCTTGCTCCCCCCCGTGCACTGTCTAATGGGCTGCGATATTCCGCCTTCGCTGCCCGTTGCTTTTGTTAGGTCTTTGGACCCTTTTTGGGCCTCCTGACCGGTGGCTTATTAACGCCTATGAAACACCATTAACCTTTTACTTACCATGTTTACAAATAGCTTATTCTTATGAGGTCATAGACGTTTCATATTGTAATTTTTGTAGATGACGATTACGGCGCATGTAAATTTTACATAGCGAATCTTGCATTACGTTGACGTCAGGAAATTGAATTAAGTCCTGATCGAGTTGATCTCCTTCTGCATCTTCAAGAATGCCTTTGGGCATAAAGACAGTTTTAGGAAATTATTAACTTTTCGGGATTTTTTCTCAAAGTTTTCAAAAGCTGCTTGCAAAAATCGGGAATTTAAGCAGTGAAAATCTAGCAATAGCGCAAATGAGCTAGAGATTTTTAACGATAGCTCAGTCCAGAGGTTTTTCGTGTGAGAAGGCGAGCTACCCGAAAATTGCAACCAGCAGATTGCGAGGCTGCGACTCGCGCAGACGAAGCTGGGGACAATTTCGGCAGCCGGGTGAGACGCTTTAAGGAAAAGCGAGTTGAACCTCGACTTGAGTGCCGTTTGCAGAAACGTCAGTGGGATCAGATGTCTGCGTGCCGGCCAACAAGGAACTTTGCTTCTTGTTTGCGAACATGTGCAGGAATTTCTTATCCCCAGGCGAGCACATAATTATGGCGTCTCGCCAGTATTACCAATTGATCGTTTGTTGGTTTGAACGGTTGGTGCTTGTTCAGTCGCGATCTGAAATCTTGAGCAACACTTTGAGCTCTTTCCAAAGGACAATCTCAGTAATTCAAGCTGACTACTGTCCATCTGAAAATGAATTCGCCCAAATCTTGTTTCGTTTAAAAGAAACAGAAGTTCAATTTGAAAGCCGCTGCCGGCGAGACCGGCAGCTGCTGACACACGAATTCGAGTTGGCTTCAGCCAGGCTTCACAGAACCCGTTCGGGATTGAGAAGGCCCTTTGGATCGAATGCCGACTTAATTCTCTGCATCAGATCCAACTCGATGTCTGTTTTCACTTCCTTCAGCAGCGACCGCTTCAGTCTGCCAATCCCGTGTTCGGCTGATATGCTGCCGCCAAAGTCCTGAACAATGCCGTGAACGATGGCATTCATGTCGTCCCAGTGCGTCAGATAGGCTGCCTTGTCTGCGCCCACTGGCTGGCTGACATTGAAATGGATGTTGCCATCACCGATATGTCCGAACGGCACAGGCCGGCAGCCAGGCACAAAGGCTTCAACGGCCGCGGCAGCTTTGTCCAGGAAGTCCGGGATCAAGGCAACTGGAACAGACACATCGTGTTTGATTGATCCGCCTTCAGCTTTCTGAACCTCTGACATACCATGCCGGATGTGCCAGAAATCCTGGACCTGGCCGAGGTTCTGCGCAAACGCCGCGTCTTCCACCAGCCCGTCTTCGAATGCATCCCCCAAGATGCCTTCAAGCAGATCACGAACCGGAAAGGCGTCTGACCCGCTGGAGAGTTCCATGAGAACGTACCAGGCATGTGACCCTTCAAGGGGATCACGCGCTCCGTCCAGGTGGTTCAGGCAAAACTCGACCCCGATGCGAGGCATGATTTCAAAGCCGGTCAGGACGGGTCCTGCCTGCGCTTTTGCAAGGGTGAACAGCTTGAGAGCCGCATGAGGGTCCGGCAGTCCTACGAAAGCTGCTTCCATCTTCTTGGGCTTTGGGAAAAGCTTCAGGGAAGCCGCGGTAATAATCCCCAGGGTGCCTTCGCCGCCGATAAATAATTGTTTCAAATCATAACCGGTATTGTCCTTGCGAAGGGTCCGGAGCCCGTTCCAAATCTCACCTGTCGGCAGGATAACTTCGAGCCCGAGAACGAGGTCGCGGGTGTTGCCATATGCCAATACGGAGGTGCCGCCGGCATTGGTGGAAATGTTGCCGCCGATCTGGCAGGAACCCTGTGCGCCGAGCGAAAGGGGGAACAGCCGGTCGACTTTTTCGGCCTCGTTTTGCAGCGTCTCAAGCACAACGCCGGACTCCACAATTATGGTGAAACCAACTGGATCGACTGCACGAACCTTGTTCAGTCGAGACAGCGAAAGGACGATCTCATCCCCGGTTTCCTGCGGGATTTGTCCACCGACCAGACCTGTGTTGCCGCCTTGCGGAACAACCTTCAAGTCATGTTGATAGGCATATGTCATCACCGCGCTCACCTCTTCAGTCGAGCCGGGACGCAGCACCATTGATGTGACGCCCTGATAGAGATCGCGCCACTCTGTAAGGTAGGGGGCTTGGTCGCTTGCGTCAGTCAGAACATGTGCTGCGCCGATAATCTCGGCGAAGCGGTCGGCGTGGGGGGAACGCTCCATGCGCGGGTTCCTCGTTAAGTTTGACAGTGAAATTCGCGCGACAACATAGTGTGAGATCGGGCCGCCGTCGACGGCTCATTCCGTCGCCGGGTCTCTTGAAGGAAGAAATCCCTTGTGCCATAGGATGCCAGCCCATTCGGGCGGTAATGAAATCCTTTTCGGAGATGACGATGGCGGAAACGCGCGGACTGATGAATGGCAAACGTGGCCTGATCATGGGCGTGGCAAACAACAAATCAATCGCCTGGGGCATCGCCAAAGCACTGGCGGATGCTGGCGCGGAGCTGGCTCTCACCTATCAGGGTGATGCCCTGAAGAAGCGTGTTGAGCCGCTGGCAGATCAGTTGGGAGCCATTGTTGCTGGACATTGCGACGTAACCGACGCAGCTTCGATTGACGAAGTCTTCAAGACGCTTGAAGACAAGTGGGGTAAAATCGACTTCCTCGTTCATGCCGTCGCTTTTTCCGACAAGGCTGAGCTGACCGGGCGATTTGTCGAGACGAGTTCGGACAACTTTGCACGCACCATGGACATTTCCTGCTATTCGCTGGTCGCCGTGACACAGCGAGCAGAGAAGTTGATGGCCGATGGCGGATCGATCCTGACGCTGACTTATTATGGCGCTGAAAAAGTCATGCCACACTATAACGTCATGGGTGTTGCAAAGGCAGCGCTGGAGACGAGCGTCAAATACCTAGCAATGGATCTTGGTCCGCAGAACATTCGTGTCAACGCGATTTCGGCCGGTCCGATCAAAACACTTGCTGCATCTGGTATCGGTGACTTCCGCTATATTCTGAAGTGGAATGAGTACAATTCACCTCTGCGCCGCACCGTGACAATTGAGGAAGTTGGCGATAGTGCCCTGTTCCTGCTGTCCGACCTCGGTCGCGGGGTTACCGGAGAAATCCAGCACGTTGATTGCGGCTACAACATCGTTGGAATGAAGGCAGTGGATGCTCCCGATATATCGGTCGTAAAAGACTGAATTGGATCAATGGCCGGCTTAGTCCGGCCATTTTTCTTTGCGCGGTCTTCCCGCTGCCAAGCCCAAATTTTGTTCTGGATCTTTTATGACAACCGCCATTCCAAATCCGGTTTCGAGCGTCCTGCCCAAGCTACATGACCCTGAGTTTCTGGTTTTTGTTCGCCACGGACAGACAGACTGGAACTTCGAAGGACGTATGCAAGGTCATATGGACATTCCTCTCAACGCAACGGGGAAGGGGCAGGCAACCGGCAATGGCGCTCGCCTGAAATCCTTTCTGGAAGCAGAAGGCATCAGTCACCAGTCTCTGGATTTCGTTAGTTCGCCTCTCGGCCGCACAAGGGCCACGATGGAGTTGATGCGTCAGGCGCTGGAACTCGATGCGGAAACCTACAGGCTTGATGATCAGCTGAAGGAAATCACCTTTGGTGCGTGGGAAGGTTTCACCTTGGAAGAGTTGGCCGACGAAGAGCAGGATTTGATCCTTCAGCGGCGGGCCGACAAGTGGAGATTTGTCCCCCCTGATGGCGAAAGCTACAAAATGCTTTCGGAGCGGATCGGCGCTTGGCTGAAAACGGTCAACCGCCCGACAGTCGTCGTCTCACATGGTGGCGTGTTCCGCGTGTTGCGTGGTCACCTTGAAGGGTTGGACACCAAGCGGATACCGAAACTGGATGTCCCTCAAGACAAGATCTTTGTCTGGCGCCGCGGCGCGTTTGAAGAAATCTAGCTCCAAGACCTGGCGGGCAGGATCCTGCAGAGGGCAAAGCCAGGGTTGGACCGACGGCTCTTTTGAACGCAACTCTTGTCCAGGCACTCTTCAAAATTCGACTGCCGAAACACAAATATTTGACCAAGACCGGGCCGGTCGCCTGATCGGCAACGCGCTTAGCAACGTAGCCTACCAAAGGTTACAGGGGCAGAAATCGTGTCTGCAGATGATTTTTACAGTGAATTGCCGAGTTTTTCCGACTTCAGCACCGTTGCTGATTTGAAGGATTACCGCCCGGTCCCAGACGACTGGTGTGTTCTTGCGGCAGACATCGTCCGTTCGAGCGATGCTGTTGCCGAGGGGCGATACAAGGACGTCAACATGGTTGGCGCTGCCGTCGTGGCTGCTGTGCTCAATTGTGTCGGCAGAGAGCGGGTCCCTTTTGTCTTCGGTGGCGATGGTGCAATGCTGGTTGTTCCGGCAAGCGAAGTCGCAGCCGGTCGGGAAGCGCTGGCAGGGGTTGCGGATCTAGCCCGACAGGTCATGGAACTTGAATTGCGTGCAGCTGCGATCCCCGTTGCCCACATCCGGGAGCTCGGGGGCGACATTCGATTGCGCAAATACCGACTGAGCCCAGGCAATCACCTTGCGATGATTGTGGGTGATGGTCTGGCAATGGCCGACCGGATCCTGAAGGATCCTGACGCTTGTGCGCCGTTCACCGTATCACAGGAAAACACGCAGCTGCCACCCTTGGATGGTTTGTCCTGTCGATGGGAACCGCTTCCTGCACAGAACGGGCATATTGTGTCATTGATTGTCAAACCAACCGGACGCAAATCGCTCCCGGAAATCATGAACGATGTTGCCGGCGTCATTGGCTTCAATCCACTGATAGACGACGCAAGAACAAAACTGGCTGAAGAACCCCGGCTGAAATTCAGATTTCCACCTCGTGGTCTCAAACTGGAAGTCAATCTGACATCCGCCGGCAAGACGTTCAGGGGATGGTCGATGGCACTCCTTGAATGCGTGTTTTTCGTCTATGGTTATGCCACCGGCAGGCGGGTGGGGCCTTTTGATCCGAAGAAATACTTCAACGAACTCAGCCTGAACTCCGATCATCGCAAGATCGGGGACAGCCTTCAGCTCGTGCTGGATGTCACTGCTGAACAGTTGGCGGCAATCAGGGACAGTCTTGCAAAGGCCTACAAGGCCAGGGAAGCCGTGTTTGGCATGCACGTCTCGGATGCTGCTTTGATGACCTGTTTCGTCGAGGATATCGGCAAAAGCCAGCACATCCATTTCATTGACGGCGCAAATGGCGGATTTTCCATGGCGGCGGCCGAGTTCAAGGAGCGTGAAGCGGCGCTCAGCGCTCCGTAGAAACGACTACCGGGAACGGACCGAGCGGATCGACTTTTGGTCGGGCAGCTGTGCCTTAACAGAAAAATTCTGCTTGAGGATGAGCGTTGCCAGCTCGTCTTCTGGGACGGCCTTGGAAATCAGGAAGCCCTGAATGACATCGCAGCCGTTTTCCAGCAACCACTGTCGTTCGGCTTCCGTTTCGACACCCTCTGCCAGGACGCTGATATCAAGGCTCTTGGCAAGGTTTATCAAGGCACTGGTAAACTTCTGCAGGGCAGGCTTGTGATCGACCCCGGAAATGAAGCTCCGGTCGATTTTTACGCGATCGACCTTAAGATCCCTCAAGCTTGAAATGCTTGAGTGCCCGGTACCGAAATCGTCCAGCTCGATGTGGAAGCCGAGGTCGGACAGGCGCGCGATGTTTTCCTTGATAGGCGCGGCGGTGATCTCGTCGATCATGACCGCCTCCAATATCTCAAGGCTGACGGTTGCCGGTTCCAGCCCCATGTCACGGACTTGTTTGTAGAGTGCGTCGACCGCCTCCGCGCTGGCCAGAAGACTGGCGGATACATTCAGGCCAAGGTGGAAATTCCGTTGTGTTCGGCCACTGAGATTGTCGGCAAGGCGAAGGGCGTTGGTGCGCACCGTCGTTTCGATGAGCTCCATGTAGCCGGCTTCGACTGCTGCAGGCAAAAATGAACCTGGATAGCGCACCTCGTCGTGGTCGATCCAGCGAACCAATGCTTCCGCACCAACGATCTCACCCGTGTGAATATCGATTTGCGGCTGATACCACGGCAGGATGACGCCTTCTTCGATGGCCTTGAGCAATTCCTTGGCAATTTCGCCGTGTTCCTCAAAGGCTGCGCGCATTTCCGGCGTGAAGAGATCGAAGGTACTGTAGCCCTTCTGTTTGGCGGACCTCAACGCAAGGGCCGCATCTGTCAGGGTGTGGCTTGTAAGGCAATCGCCTCGCCGGCTTATAAGAAGGCCGACATTCGCTTCGATCTTGACCTTCTGATCGGCAACAAACCGTTCTTTTCGGATTTCCTGAATCAGTTCTTCGGCAAACTCTTTGAACTTTCCTGCGTCCGTCAGCTCTGGCCTGAACAGCAGGAATTCCGTGCCGCCCGTGCGACTCAGGAAGTCTTCCGGATCCGCGATTTCACCGAGCTGCCCGGCAACACTTCTTAGGATCGAATCCCCGCATTGATCACTGAAACGATCATTGACCTTCTTGAATTGCCGCAAATCGAGCAACAGCAACCCGTATCGCGCATTCGGGGCCGGTTCGGGAAGTGTCTTTATTCTTTTGAGAAGCGCACGACGATTTGGCAGGCCGGTAAGCGGGTCGTGATAGCCGAGGCTTTCGATTTCCTGTTGGGTCCGTTCCGCGAGTGCCCTTGTCAAAGCAACGGAAATTGCAAAGGCCGCGACAATCACAAGCGCGCCGATCAGTCCGGCGAGAAGAACGTCGAGCTGCATTTCGGTCCGTCGCTTGACCAGATCGCCATTGAGATAGTCCAGGCTCGACTGCCAAAGTGCCAGTGTTGCAAGCATCAGTTCCGGATGCACCTCGGCGATCGGGCCTGCGGCGACATCCTTGCCGGTCTTTGCAAGGATCGTTGATCGAAGAAGTTTGCTGCCTTCCGATTGGAAGGCGAAATTAGCCTGCCGGAAAAGTTGCGTCTTGCTTTGCAGCGCCGCAGAACCCGGTCCCTCCAGCTTGTCGATGAAGTTTGCCGTGATTTGTGAGGCTGTATCAGCGGCAGCCTTGAATTTCCCACCCTGTACGGTGATCAACATCTTCTCCCAGACGTTGACCTTCTTGCGTGTGAACAGTCTGCGGGCATCGTCGGTCATCTTGGAAGACTCGATGATCACCGAAAAAAGCAGGTTGTTGACCAGGTTCGGGAGCGTCGAAGCCTCGTAGGATACCGACATGTCGAGCATTGCAACGCGGGAAATACTCACACTCAGTTCCTGTGCGTACCCGAGAGATGTCTTCACATCGGGTTCGTTGAGGAAAATATCGAGTTGGCTTGTAAGAGGGTCAGCAAGGTTTTCGCCACCGAAATCGATCAGTTCTTGCCTGAGGTTCGGGGGAACTTTGCCGAGAGAGCCAGTGACGGATTTTTCTTGCACAAGCGGGCCAAGCGCTTGAATGAGATGCAGTCCGCGCAGACTTTGATCAATGGCTTCGACGTTTTCAAATTTGTTTTTGAACCACAGCGAGGCGAACAGCAGGCAGGGCGCCAGCAGAAAAACCATCAAACCTGTTAGCCAACCCCGAATGCGCACTTCTGTGTCTCATATTAGCCCCAGTTCCCAAAGTAATACCGATAGAGCCTTAAGGATTGGCAAATCTGGTATAGATTTTTTTCCTGTGCAATCAAATGGCAGTAAACCATAGATTGAGAACCGCAATGGAACACTAGGTGACTTGCGGGCAGCTATCCGTTTTCAATCGATTTTGAAGCAGCCAGTGGCAATAGCGCGAAATCGCCTGTTGTCTCGGGCGATGGGCTTGAGCTTGATCCTCTGATGGCGTATCGCTCAGCGCCTGACGATTTTCCTGATATTTCCGGATACTTACCATGTCGCATAACAGTTTTGGCCACCTATTCCGTGTCACTACGTGGGGCGAAAGCCATGGACCGGCAATCGGCTGCGTGATTGACGGCTGTCCGCCGCTTGTCCCGCTCACTGAAATCGACATTCAAGGATATATGGATCAGCGCAAGCCTGGCCAGTCCCGTTTCACTACCCAGCGACGTGAGCCTGATGAAGTCAAAATTCTCTCTGGTGTCATGGTCGATGAGGACGGTGTGCAGAAGACCACCGGAACGCCGATCTCCTTGATGGTTCAAAACACGGATCAACGGTCAAAGGACTATTCGGAAATCAAGGACCGTTTCCGACCCGGACATGCTGACTTCACGTATGACGCAAAATACGGGATCCGTGACTATCGCGGCGGCGGCCGTTCTTCTGCTCGCGAGACCGCCATGCGGGTTGCAGCGGGAGCGGTTGCGAGGAAAGTTTTGCAGGGCGTTACCATTCGAGGTGCCTTGGTCCAGGTTGGTCCACACAAGGTTGACCGCAACAATTGGGATTGGGCGGAAATCGCAAACAATGCATTTTTCGCACCCGACAAGCAGGCGGCTGCATTTTGGGCCGACTATCTTGACGGAGTTCGAAAAGCGGGGTCCTCGGTCGGTGCCGTAATTGAAGTGGTCGCCGAGGGTGTTCCTGTTGGATGGGGAGCGCCCATCTACGGAAAACTCGACACTGATCTTACGGCTGCGATGATGTCGATCAATGCAGTCAAGGGTGTCGAGGTCGGCAATGGTTTTGATGCGGCTACTTTGACTGGGGAAGAGAATGCTGACGAAATCCGGGTCAATGACGTCGGGCAACCGGTCTTCCTGACCAACAATGCTGGCGGTGTGCTGGGAGGGATCTCCAACGGTGACCCCCTGGTTGTCCGGTTTGCCGTAAAGCCGACATCGTCCATCCTGACAGAACGCAAGTCGATCACCCGGCAGGGTGAAGAGGTTGACGTGATGACCAAGGGCCGTCACGACCCCTGTGTTGGCATTCGTGCCGTTCCGGTCGGAGAGGCCATGATGGCGTGCGTTTTGGCGGACCACTTCCTGCGGCACCGGGGCCAGGTCGGCTGACTCGTTGGCTGGTCTTGTCCACTATGTGAGAAAAAGCCTCAAGACACCCGCGCAGGACAGCATGATCAAGAGCCCGAGACAAAAGCTCTTATAGGCACTTTGCAGCCTTTGGCTGAAGAGGCGGCTTCCAACATAGACGCCGACCAGAACGGCAGGTGCCAAAGCAATACCGCGTTTGAGAGACGTCTCGTTCAGAACATCAAAATAGAGCAGTGCGACGAATGACACCGCCATGCTCGCGAACAGGTACAGCACTAAAGAGGCACGCATCTTTCGCGCCTCATGCGCAGTGCCAAGAACGTAAAGCGCGATGACCATCCCGCCAACAGACGCAAGCCCAGTGGCGATGCCGGAGACAATTCCCGTTACAGATAACGCGCCGCGTATCTCGAACAGCTTCAGATTTACTTTGAAGAACTGAAAGACCGACAGCGCCAGCACAAGCGTAAGAGCAACGGCTTTTGAAATTTCAGAGGGAATTGACGTTGTGGCCAGCAGTCCCAGCGGTGTGCCGACGGCACTTCCGGCGGCAAGTGTGAGGGACATTCGCCTGTCTGCATCCCTGAAGCCGCCGCGGAACATCACGAGGCTTGCGGTCGTCTCTAGCAAGAAGCAAATCGGTATCAGGTCTACGGGAGGCAGAAACACCACCATGCTTGCCATCACGACAGCCGAAAGTCCGAAACCGGTAAACCCGCGCACAGCGCCAGCGAGGAAGGCAACGGCCAGCGAAATCATAAAGAGAGACGGTGGTAGCCCAATCCAGTCGGCAAGTGCCTGCATAGTGTTCCAGCCCTTCAAGTGACAATGAGTTCTGAGGCATGCAAACACGCAGGTAAACGCTCGATTTTGCATAGTCAGTCTGCAAGAATGCAGACATGAACTGGGAGAACCTTAAATTTTTGCTGGCCTTTTATCGCGCTGGCACGCTTGTCGAAGCTGCTCAAAGGCTCGGCGTCGATGCAACCACGGTCTCGCGCCGCCTTGCGGCGCTTCAAGACGAAACCGGTGTTGCATTTCTGGAGCGTTCGTCAGGAGGTGCGCTCACGCTGACGCGGGCTGGTCAAAAGGCAGTGCAGCATGTGGAAATGGCCGAAACGGCCCTCGTGAAACTGGATGAAGACCTGACCGGTGCGCGGTTTGCCGAGGAAGGCATTGTTCGCATTTCCTCGGTGCCTGTGGTGGTCAACAGCTTGCTGATACCGCGTGCCAGCGAGTTTGCGTCCAAACACCCGGGTATTGAGCTGCACCTGGCCTCTGAAGGGCGCAATGTTAGCCTGCCGAAGCGCGAAACAGATATGGCAATTCGGCTCGGTCGTCCGGGCGAGGGCGGGCACAATGTCAAGGCGAAAAGGATTGCGGTGCTGAACCATGCGATCTATTCGCCCTCATTTAATAGGTCGATGGACCTGCCCTGGGTTCAGTACCACGAGGACATGAGCTTTCTGCCTCAGGCCCGCTGGGTGGCGGAGAACGGCTCTTCGACAAAAGGCGAGCTTTCGAACGTTCGGCCCTATGATCTTGAAGGGGTGATCGAAGCTGTGGCGGCGGGATTGGGCAAGTCGGCATTGCCAACACTTATCGCAGAGAAGGATGAGCGCCTTTCCAGGCTGGCGAAGACCGAACCAGAATTATTGCGCGAAGTCTGGCTGCTGCAGCACGCCGATCAGGCGTCACTTGCGCGCATGAAAACCGTCAGCCATTGGCTTGAGGAGATTTTCAGCGTGAAACCTCATGTATGAGTTTGGTTCCCAGTCGTCATTTGTTCGTCTGGTGCGCCGATTGATACAAAGCGTTACACAATTCTTGGGTGCGCAAGCTGGATCTCGAGAATGAGGCTTCTAGTTGCCTGAGGGCAGAAAGCCCGAATTTTCAGGGAGCATGGACATGAATGACATGACACCGGTGCGCCGCATGACGGCCAAGGATTTCCCCCAGGAATTGCTGGATCTTTACGATTATTACGCTCATGGCAAAATAACCAAGCGTGAGTTCTTGAGCGGAGCAGCCAAGTTTGCGGTTGGTGGAGTAACTGCAACGATGCTGCTCAGTCAGCTCTCGCCAAACTATGCGCTTGCGCAGCAGGTAGAGCCTGACGATGCCTCGATTGTGACGGAGCGCATCACATATCCGTCGCCGAACGGCCATGGCGAGGTGAACGGCTATCTGGTGAAGCCGGCCGGAGCAACCGGTAAGCTTCCGGCCGTGCTTGTGATCCATGAAAATCGGGGTCTGAACCCCTACATAGAAGACGTCGCCCGAAGACTTGGCAAGGCCGGTTTCATGGCACTGGCGCCTGACGGTTTGACGTCCGTAGGCGGTTATCCCGGCAGCGACGACAAGGGACGCGAACTTCAGCGCACGGTCGACCGGGAGAAATTGCTCAATGACTTCTTTGCCGGATTTGAATTCCTGCTGAACAACGATGACAGCACAGGCAAAGTCGGAGCGGTTGGCTTCTGCTATGGTGGTGGTGTCGTCAATGCAATCGCGGTCGCTTATCCAGAACTTGCCGCCGGAGTACCGTTTTACGGGCGCCAGCCGGACCCGGCAGACGTAGCAAAGATCGAAGCACCACTGATGTTGCAGTTTGCCGAGCTGGATGAACGTATCAATGCGGGCTGGCCCGCATATGAGGAGGCTCTCAAAGCCAATGGCAAGGAGTATGTTGCGCATATGTATCCGGGCGTAAACCACGGCTTCCATAACGATACGACGCCGCGTTTCGACGAAGCAGCAGCGAGACTGGCAGAGGACCGGACGGTGGCGTTTTTCAAGGAAAAACTGATGTAGGTTTCAGAAGGAAATCAAGCAGAAAACCCGGGCGGGAAGCCCGGGTTTTTTTTACCTCTGCTCAAGTGTATCGGGTACTGTTTCAGATTTGGCCTTTTGCGAGAAAGACCAAATCGAAAATATTGCTGCCAGAAGCACCACGCCCGCTCCCAGGTAATAGCCAGCGGCGATGGCTTCCGTTGTGATGTCTTTGAGTTCGGCAAGAGCTTGCGGCCAGTGGTCTCGAAGCTGATCAGTTGCTTTGGTCTGCGCCTGCTCTGATTGGAAAAGAAGCAGCTGCAGCTCTTGGCGTTTGTCAGCGACCGGCTCCAGCTTTTCCGCAACCATTGAAATCCGGTTTTTTTCAATGAGATTGATAACGGAGCCGATGCAGGCAATTCCGAACACGCCCCCTGTCTGCCTCAGCGTTTGCAATATCGCCGACGCGGTGGCGCGCTGTGTTTGGGATACGTGTGACAACCCTTCCGTGGTGACGGTGCTTGCCAGAAGGCCAAGCCCAAACCCAATCAGCATCATGCCTGGGACCAGCCAGATGATGTTGTTCAGCTCAAGAACGACGGCTTGCGAGAAGAAGCCTGCCGAGATGGCAAGTGTCCCGGTTACGGCAAGTAGCCTGAAAGGGACTTTGTCAAACAGATACCCCGAAACCTGTGCCATCACTATGATCGTGAGCACCACCGGCATCATGGAAAGGCCGGTTTGAAATGGGGAAAAGGCAAGCACGTTTTGAATGAAGACAGCGCCGTAGACGACCTGTCCGAGCATCGCGAACTGGATACAGAACAAGACAATGCCACAGCCGAAAAATACACGGCTCTTGAACATTGAAAAGTCGATGATCGATGCCCCTGGTGCGGGTTTGCGGAAAGGCAGAACGCCAAGAGCAAGCAATCCGGCAACCGCAAGGGCGAGCGAAATCGACACCGCCATGGTTCCGTCACCGAAGCTTTGAATAGCAATTGTCAGCGTGAGAATTCCGGCGACAAGCAAGAATGCCCCTTTAAAGTCAAATGGTATGTCACTGCCTTTGGGAGCGTGTCCGCTGAACAAGACTGCGCTTGTGAACGTCACCAGTCCAATTGGAACATTGATCAGGAAAACCATGTGCCACGACAGGTGCTGGACGAGAAAACCGCCAAGCAGCGGACCGGCGGCCAGAAACAGCAAACCGCTCCCAACGTAGATCGACATAGCTCTGCCGCGCAGTTCTGCCGGAAAAATGCCGAAGACAATCGCAGTTGCAGCTGGCTGCATGAGGGCTGCTCCAATGCCCTGGCCAATCCTTGCGAGAATGAAAACCTCCCCGATTGGCGCGATCGCGCAAAGGAGGGAGGAAGCTGTAAAAAGGCCAACACCTGCTGTAAATGAGCGGTAGTGACCAAATCTGTCACCTGCCCAACCGGCACAGATCAATGCGGCAGCAAGAGCAAGCGTGTATCCGTTGACAACCCACTGCAACTCCATCGGGCCGAACGCAAAGGCACGTTGCAGCGGTGGGAGAGCAATCCCGATCACCGTTTGATCGATCATGATCATACCGATCGCTCCGGTCATGTTGACCAGGATGAGATACCGTTTGTCCATCGCCAATGAGCCTAACCGGTGCCTAAATACCGTTCATGAAGTCAACAATGGCATGTTGGGCGGCCGGTTCGTCAAGGATGGGACAGTGGCCCCGGCCCGAGACTTCTACAGCCGTCATGCGCGGAGCGATGTCCTGCATCTGCTTGATTGTCGCAGGCGCGGTTACATCGGATAAAACACCGCGAATTGATAGAACCGGCAAGTTCAGTTCTGCCGCTTTTCTATGTGCAGCCCAAAGATCACGGGGTGTCTCTTTGTTTTCGGCAAGAGCTTTTCCAAGATTGTCGTCATAGCGGTGATGCCACTTAGCGTCCTTCAAGCCATACATCGACACTGCCATGCGCTCATAGTCCGCGTCGCTCAAGCCTTCGAATTGAGCACCGACATGTTCTTTCAAGGTCGCCACAACTTTCGACAGATCTGCTTCATCAGGAAGCTTACCCGCATAACCAAAAATGCGGGCCATGCCGGCAGTCTCGATTGTGGCCCCCAAATCATTCAGGATGGTTCCGGCCAGCATGTCAGGATGATCTTCGACCATAAGCATTGCGAGCAGCGCACCAAGTGATGATCCGAGCAGAACAACGGGCTCTTCTTCAAGGTGTTGCCAGAACTCGTAAATGTCACGGATGTAAACCACTGTGTTGTAGTTGGAATAGTTCGGGTCGTGATCCGAAGTGTCCCGTCCGCGCAGATTCAGTGTGTAGATCCTGAAATTTTTCGCCAGCAGATTGGCGGCGGGATCTAGATCGCGGATATTTCTGGTCAGGCCCGGCAGCGCGATGATGGCGGGTTTTCCAGGAACTTTCTCTCCATACACGCGATAGGTCAGAGAGAGACCGTCTGACGTTGCGAAGGTCATGGCTTTATAGTTGCCGGAATCGTATCTGCTCTCAATTGAGCCGGTCATGTCTGTACTCCTGCCGGAAAAGCAAATGTGTGGGCTGAATGCACAAATAAATGAGCCTGTGCCCTAGGCTGCCGTGTTCCGGCGTTGAGACTTGCTCTTTTTCTTCGATGCGGATGCAGCATCGATTTCGCTCTGAATTCGGTTGTGGATGATGTAGTTGATTTGAAATGCGTTTTTGTCCAGCGCGTAGTCTGCGGACTTATAGCCGCTTTCGATTCTCTTCCCGATGGTCGTAGGACTGAAGTCGATCACATTGCGCAGCGCGGCTCTTTCTGCCGGTATTGTGAATATGTGGGAAATTGCTCGGAGGCGCATGAGGCTCTTGAAAGTATCACGCTCCCGGAGAGGAGAATCTTCCGGTAGATCCTGTTCAAGGTCCCAGAGCATCTCTGCAAACTCATATGCCTTGTCGTGACCTTCGAAGGTCTTCCAGAACTTGTCTTCGTATACAAGTTCGGTCATTCGGTCGATGGATTGGCCAAGATCTTTTGGCACATCCCCAAGAGCGCCGAAAAGCTCGATCACAAAGATTGGTAGATGGGCAGTCTCATGCTCGTTTAGAATGCGCACAAGGGACTGGATGGGGGTATTGTCGTAGATACCGCCATCCCAATAGTGCTCACCGTCAATTTCAATCGGCGGGAAACTCGGGGGCAGAGCACCGCTCGCCATGATGTGCTCGGGTGTCAAAGTGTGTGTCCGGTTTGAAAACCGCTCAATTTCACCTGAAACCACATTTGTGGCTGTCACGACCACCGTTGGCGCGTCGGGCGCGTTCAACCGGTCGAAGTCGATATAGCGCTGCATCGTTTCGAGTGCGGGCGAGATATCATAGATGCTGGGCCGCCTACCCATGCCGAAAAGGGTGCCATGCAGTTTGAAGAAACGCGGGTGCCCCAGACTTGTGTAGGCGGTGTTGTAGTGCTGGAAGAGCGGAAAGGGATGTTCATGGCCAAGATAGTCCCACATTTCCAGAAGCGTTTCATGCGCTTCGCCATATAAGGGAGCTGCGAGCACAGCTGCGTTCAGTGCGCCAATCGACGTCCCGGTCAGGATCTCGGGCCGGTAACCGAGTTCGTAAATTCGTTTGATCGCGCCAGCCTCATAGGCTCCGAGTGCGCCTCCGCCCTGGAGGACGAGACCAACTTTTTTCGCTTTATCATTCATGACTGACCCATCCGGCAACAGAAGACGCATTGGCAGCGGTTGCTGCAGCGCAATAGAGTGATGGTCAGTCTGCGCGAGCATTATGGATGGCCTGTTAACAGCTAAGGTAAATTTGACTTAACCTGATAGAAAAACAGGAGAAATTTGGGTAGGTAATTGAATTCTATGAGCAAAATCAGGTTGCGCAGCTAAGCAGATTTATAGCGGCGTATTCGCTGAAATATCTCATCGGGATCGGCCGCAAGTGTATGCAGATTGACAATGACTGTGTCGCGGTCCGTTTCGTTTCGCCTGCAGCGCCAGTTCCGAAGCATGAGTTTCTTCCATGGCGGCAAGGCCTGATCTTTTTTGATTGCCTCTTTGAGCGGACAATTCAACTGGATTTCCAAGCAGACAAGAATGATATTTCGAACCGATGTGCGCTTGATGTCGATCTCATGGACGGCAGCCCAGTTTATGAAGCCGATCCGCTCGACAAAAAGCCCGTCTTCATTTGCGCCGAGCTGGGGGTGTCCCTTTTCGACCATGGGATAGTGCCAATAGGCAATACCGAGCGGTACCAGCGCTGCTAGCGAAAGCAGCGGCAGGCCGGCTGCGACGCCGACCACCACCATGATCAGGCCCAGCAGCATGCAGCCATAGACAAGACCCTCGCCCTGGCTGCGATTGTAGCCGATAGCAAAGGGAACCGGACCTTTGGTTTCGTGCAATTGCCTTTCAGCCTTTTCCTGCGCACTGGATCGAGAACCTGAGAGAAGCTCGTCGTGCTTAACCGTCGAGAATTTCCGTTTCATCGATCTTAATATCAAAGCCCTCCAAGCCGACATAGTGCCGTTCCCTGGAAGACAAGAGACGAATTGAACTGACACCGAGATCCTTGAGGATCTGCGCGCCTAGGCCAATCTCTCGCCATTGCTCCTGCCTTGACTGTGCTGAAGTATGCTCTTCATTATCGGCGGCCTCAAAGTCCGACCGTGTTCGTTTCGATTGGCGTGCCACGCCCGCAGAGCCTTCCCGCAAATAGACGATAACCCCACGCCCGCGTTCGGCGAAGTGTTCCATAATCTGATCGAGAGGCTGTGTTTCGCCAAAAACGTCATCAAGCACGGATTCAAGTTGCAGGCGCACAGGGACGCTTCGCCCGTCGAGGATATCGCCATAGACAATCGCCAAGTGATGCATCGGATCATAAGGCGTTGAAAATGTCATTGCATAGGCGGGGCCGGCGATGGTGTCTATGGGTTGTTCGTTGACCCTCTCGACCATGCGCTCGGTCCGCTGGCGCCAGGCGATGAGGTCTGAAACAGACACCATTTTCAGATCATATTCTGCCGCGAATTCGGCGACCTGCTGGCCGCGCTTGACGGTACCGTCGTCGTTGACGAGCTCACTGAGGACACCGACCTCCTCCAGCCCGGACAAACGGCAAAGGTCGACGGCGGCTTCCGTGTGACCGGACCTTATCATGACACCACCTTCCTTGGCGACGAGTGGAAAAATATGGCCTGGCCGAACAAAATCCTCGGCAGCGGCATTCGGGTTGGCAAGGGCATGTACGGTAGAGCTGCGCTCTTCGGCCGAGATGCCCGTTGTCAGTCCGTGCCGGTAGTCGACGGAAATCGTGAAAGCAGTCGCGAGCGGTGCATCGTTTTCTGCAACCATCGGGTCCAAACGCAGGCGGCGAGCCTGGGCAACAGTCATGGGTGCACAAATGATTCCAGACGTATGCCTGACCATGAAGGCCATCTGTTCCTGCGTTATCTTGGACGCTGCAACAATCAGATCGCCTTCGTTTTCGCGATCATCATCATCAGTCACGACCACCATTTCACCACGTTCGAACGCGCGGATTGCTTCTGCGACACGGGCCTGGGACACGGGATGCTCCTTGGTTGTAGACAGTCCGAGAAAGTCGTTGGGTGTAACCTCGCCATTGGTGGCAATGGCGATCTTGCGGGCCATGTCCCGCGAGACCCAGACATTCGGGTCATTGCAAAGGGCGGTTACAGAAGCGGGAGACAAGTTAGCCCGTCGCGCGAATGCGCTGCGGTTTTCCCCGGTCTGCAAGAGCCATTGATCGAGTCTCATGCTCGGGGATATAGGCCATATTACTTTCAGTCACAAGGTAATGACAGGCAAATTTTCAGTAAGCCTGAAAATCTAATTGCCTTTGACGTACTCTGCCACACGCGACACGAATGCCGGAACCATCCATCTCTCCTGCAAACCCTGAGCTGAGCAAAGACCAGTCAGGTCTTCTGTCAGATATGAGGAGTAATAGGGTTCATGGAAAAGTTGCGGAAACAGCGACAGCAGGCCGTCATAATCTGGCACATCACCGGTTTGAAGACTGTCTACAAAAAGGAAGGACCCGCCCGGTTTGAGCACTCTGGCAACTTCCGCAATAACTTGCCGTCGTACCTTTGGAGGTAATTCGTGAAAGAGAAACACGCAAGAGACGATGTCCAGGGAATTGTCCGCGAAAGGCAGCTCTTCAGCCATTGCCGTGACGTAGCTGGCTCGCCGGGACGTTGCTCGGTCGCGGGCAACGTTGAGATAGGGCTCGGAGAGGTCGAGCCCGGTGCCCTTCAGGCGCGGAAATGATTTGAGCGCTGGACGCAGGAGTCCCCCGGTGCCGCAGGCCAAATCCACGTAAGCCACATGGCGCTGATCCTTGCGCTTCAGGATGTGTGCAAAGGGAACAAGCGCGCGGCGGCGCATGGCAGCTGTTGCGCCGGAAAAAAGCACATCTACCTGGAAATCATAGAGTTTGGCGCTGTCCTCAGAAAGCCAGCCATCGGTCTGGAAGTGAAAATTCTGGCGGTAGTAGCGGGGCAGGGCAGCAGCGAAACCTTCCGGGCTTTCATTCACTTCCTGATGTGCACCTGTCGCGCGTCGGCGCGCAACTTCCGGCACGTCCTTGAAAAAGGCTCGGCTTGTGGCGAGTAACTCGCCGGGTGTCATGGTGCCGTCCGACGGCATCGGATACAGCCCGTCTTCGACGGCTCTCAGGTCATCTGTGAAGAGCCGCAGGATATCGGCAAGCATTCGCCGTTGGCTCGGTACTGGCCCGTCGGGCGTGACTTTAGGTGTATCGGGTAGGTCTTTCTGCAGGCGTCGATTCATGCGCCGCATGGCCTCTGAGTGGAGCGTGTAGAGCGCGACACGGCTCCCTTGGGCAAGGGCGTAACGTGATCTGCGGGCGAGCTTCAGGATGGGTGGACGTGACAGATCACGTTCTCTCGGTCTCAGGTTCTCGTCCGTTGCGCTCATTGCTCACTCCCGTGTCAGCACCGCCACCACTTCAATATGGGGCGAATAGGCGAACTGGTCCACCGGTGTGACGGTTTGCAGCACAAAACCACTATCGATCAGGATCCGGAGATCGCGGGCCAGGGTTGCTGGATTGCAAGACACGGCAACCACCTTTTTGACCTTCGAGTTTGCCAATTGTTCAGCCTGCGCCTGCGCACCGGCGCGTGGTGGATCGAACACGACTGCGTCGAAGGGTTCGAGTTCGTGGGCAACCAGCGGTCGTCGATAAAGATCGCGTTTCTCGAAGGTAACCTTCTTTAGCCCTTGCGGTTTTCGAAGTGCCTTGTCGAATGCGGAGATTGCAGCAGCGTCACCCTCGACAGCATGGACGTTGGCAACCCGCGCAAGACGAAGCGCGAAGGTTCCAACGCCAGAAAAGAGGTCCGCAACCGATTTTGTCTTTCCAATGCCCTCCAGCACCAGCTTCGAAAGGGCAACTTCGGCAGACCGTGTGGCCTGAGTGAATCCGCCGGGCGAGGCCACAATTCCAACTCCTCCCATGTCGAGAAGTGGTGGCCGCGTTTCAAGAAGAATTTCGCCATTGACGGTCAGTCGCGCCAGGTCAAGCTCCACGGTTTTTTGAGACAGTGAGGGGATCTTGCGTTCATACGTTTTGTCCGCCTTTTCAATTGCGACATCGAGCCCTGCCGTCGTGGAAAGAACGGTAAGACGCAGCTCGCCCTTCTTGGGCAGCAGTTGCGCTGCCAGAGACCTGAGGCCGGGCAGGGCACGCACAATGTCCGGGTCGAGAACAGGGCACTCGTGAACATCTACCAGACGGTGACTGGACTTCTCGTGGTATCCCAAAAGAGTGTGCCGACCGGCTCTTGTCGCGGTGAATACAGCTCTGCGTCGTCCATCCACAGTCGCTGCGACAACGTCTTGTACCGCAAAATCAATGCCGCGATCGCTGAGCGATTTTTCGACAAGGCTCCGTTTCCAGGCGAGATAAGGCGCTTCGGACAGGTGTTGCAAGGCGCAGCCACCGCACTTTTCATAGTGACGGCAGACGGGTTCTATCCTGTCCGGAGATGTCGTTTGCCAATGTGGATTTTTGGCGCGTCCGTTGACGACGTCCGCCAGGACTGTTTCGCCGGGCAAAGCGCCGGCTACATAAATCTGTCCGTCTTCGGTAACCGCAATGCCATCGCCGCGATGCCCCAGGCTCGAAACTTCAAGTTCTCTCTCTCTCATGGCTGAGCGATAGCGCCAACCTACCCCGGGAGCAAGCCCTGAAAGGTCTGCAGCAACACCGCACGAAGATGAGGATCACCCAGTGTTCACTTGTGAAACAGGACAAGGGACGGCTCGTATCCAATAGGTGCAAAGTTCAGGTTGGCTCTCCAACCTCCACAATGTGGCGATCCGGGTCATAGAAACGAAAAACCCTTTGTCCCCAGGTCTGTCTCTCTATCCCGTGGATCAGCTCCACATGCGGTGCAATGCGATCAAAAGCTGACCAAATGTCCGGGTCCTCGAAATAGAGTACGAGATTGTTCTTCCCGTAGGGCTCATTTACCTCAAGGGTCTCAGAAAACACTGTCTGCAGCAGAGAATGTCCTTCATGAAGGGCAAAGCCATTTGAAAAGCGCACAAAATTGCCGTGATCTTCGATGACTTTCAGAGACAGAACATTGCGATAGAAAGCTCTGGATCTCTCCATATCCGTCACGAATGGGAGCGGGTTGATGAACTTCATGATGCTTTTGAAATCCGTTCTGGGCGCGTCCGAACCAAGCTTGGGACGCTTAAATCGTCATGACTGCTTTTGGCCGTAAAGCAGGTATTCTGTGTTGCCGTCTCCACCCTTGATGGGGGAAGGCACCATGTCCAGCGCGCTCCAGCCCTGTTGGCCCGCGAGCCAAAGACGAAGGTCTTTCGCAGACCGTGCCGCGATGCCCGGATCTACCAATCCGCCCTTTCCGATCTTGTCCTTGCCGGCCTCGAACTGGGGTTTGACAAGGAAGACGCCTTCAGCACCGGGGGCAGCAAGGTCGAGAGCACGCGGAAGCGCGAGTTTCAGGGAAATGAAACTGACATCAGACACAAGAAGGGATGGTTGCTCGGCCTGAAGATGGTCGACTGTGAGATCGCGCGCGTTAAGACCATCAGTCGCTGCAACCCTTGGATTTTGCCGCAGACTTTCGTGCATCTGATCGTGCCCGACGTCAATTGCGTGGACCTTGGCCGCACCGTGCTCCAGGAGAACCTGAGTGAAGCCGCCTGTTGATGCGCCAATGTCGAGACAGATCTTGCCGTTTGGGTCGATGCTGAAGGCATTGAGACCTTCGATGAGCTTCAAAGCCGCACGAGAGACGTAAGAAGCTGCTGGATCATCTACCGAGACTTTCGCTTCCGGACTTATCTTTTGGGCGGGTTTGTTGCAGACGACATCCTCAATCGACACGGTGCCGCGCAACACCGCGTCGCGCGCGCGGGCTCGACTGGGAAAAATACCGAGATCCACAAGGCGTTGGTCCAAGCGCTGTTTTGACATGAGCAGCTATTTAGCGATGTGTCGGCGGAAAGGGAAGTCACCGCTCTTGAAGGGCGGCGACGTCAGAAACAATTGGCGATCATGGAGATCAGCCTGTCTGCATAGACCCGTTCACCGGAATAGAACCACAATCCGATAGCGAGCGCGACGAGCACCGTCGCGCCTGTTGCCAATCCGAAATAAAGTGGCATTCGCATGTGGGTCCGTGATCTCCGGTATCAACCTTAAGAAGTTGCTGGAGCGTTCTTGATCAGACGCTGCAGCTTCTGAAGGGCGTTCTCTTCTGCCTCACCATAGGCAATCGTTCCGACAAATTTATTGTCGGCATCCATCAGGTAGACAGCTGCTGAATGGTCCATGGTGTAGTCGCCGTCGTCAAGCGGTACTTTTTTGGCATAGACACGATAGGCCTTGATCATGGCATCGATCTGTTCGCGTGAGCCGGTCAACGGCATGATGCGCTCGTCGAAAGCCCACACATAGTCTCGCATAACTTCAGGCGTATCTCTTTCCGGATCGACTGTAACGAAGGCATAATTCAGTTTGCCGGCATCTTCACCAAGTGCCTCAAGCCAGCCCTGGAGCTCGGCCAAGGTCGTCGGGCACACATCCGGGCAATAGGTGAAACCGAAGAACAGCACGAGCGGTTTGCCGGCGAAGGTTTCATCGGTAACTGTCTCACCGGAGCCACTGACGAGCTCAAAGGGCCCCCCTATTGCGGCCAACGGCTCAATCAGGCCGCCTGAGTTGTTGTTGCCCGCAGTCTGCTGATAGACGAGCGCTCCGGATACAACGGCCAGGACGGCAACCGCCGCCCAAGCCAGATACCGGAAGAGTTTCAAGCCAGACATGGAATGTCCTCTTCTTCAAGACGCTTAGTTCTTGCTGTGATCCATTTTACCATGGTCCATGTGACCGGCCTCCATGGATTTCGCACCCATTTTGGCAATCGCCAGCTCAACGGCAACGTCACCAGCTTTCTCAAAGGTCAGAACAACAGGAACGGTTGCGCCCTCTTCGAAAGACTGGTTCAGACCCATGAACATGATGTGCAAGCCACCTGGCTTCAAGGTTACGGTCTCGCCTGCGGGGATATCGATGCCGCCTTCAAGTTCACGCATCTTCATCACACCGTCCGTGACGGCCATTTCATGCAGTTCAACCTTGCCTGCAACATCGGACGAAGCTTTGACCAATCTGTCGGCTTCAGCACCGGAATTGACGATTTCGACGAAGCCGCCGCCGGCTTTCGCTTTGGGTGGGGTTGCCCGTGTCCAGGCATGGCTGATGCTCAGATCGCCAGCTGTGTAGTCGCCTGCTGTCGCAGCAAGCGAAACAAATGTAAGCGCCGTCGCTGCGGCGATGGATTTCCAGAATTTCATAGCATTTCCTTGAGGTCTGAATTCGTGTTGATTTTCAGATCAGGGAAACTGGGGGTGCGCGGATTGAATTGAACCGGCCGGCATCGGATTTCCAACTGTCCTCGTAAGCCCGAACCCAACTTGGGGTGCCAGATGCTTGATTGGGCTCGGTAAGGCAGGCATTGCCGGCGAGACAAGGGCCAAGAGCACAGCCATGAGCACAAATCGGACCACACTGACAGGAGAGCGCGTCGTGTTGTCCAACTAAGTTTTCAAGCTGTCCTGATGGCTGACACAAGCTCGTAAAGCCTGCCGCCGCCGCTGCATTTGGCGAGAGGGCGGTCGCAAGGACGGTGATGCAGAGCCGCATGGCAAAGGCAAGAGCAGCAAACGCGACCAATGGGTGGCGTTCCTGGCGCAGCACTTGCAGTTGTGAAACACGCGAACTCATGCCTCGGCTATACGCCTAATCCTTGATCAAGTCGAGGGACGAAACAGCGCAGGTCACGCCGCCATCAGGTCGGTGATTGTGGCTCTGTTGCCTTGTCCTTTGCAGACGTTGTTGCGTTTTCAGCCGATGCGTTCGTTGCATCAGGATCACTTGCGGCCTGCTTTGTTTCTTCAGCGCCGTCCGCGTCCTCAGTGGCTTCGAAATTGTAGATGTCATCCTCATATGCGGGGAATTCTTCCGGCGGAATGACATATTCCTCGGCTTCAGCGTCCAGTGGCTCTGACGAAATGACGGTACCAACCTGAGCAGTCGATGCATATTCGAAGTCTGTCTTCTCGGCTGCCGGAAGCGCTCTGCGGCGGACAACGCGTGTCAGGATGAAGGTGACCATAATCAGATTGGACCCAATCACCATGTAGAACAAACCGGACGGACCGGTGTTGCTCATGACTGTGGAAGCGATCAACGGGCCCGCGATTGAGCCGATGCCGAAGGAGAGCAGCATGCCGGAGGATGTCTCGACAAAGTCCTCCGCCGCCGCATGGTCAAAGGCGTGTGCAACCGCAATTGCGTAAAGCGGTTGTGCGGACATGCCAATCAGTACGCCCATCAAGGCGGCTACGACAAAGGTGCTTGGAGATACCAACACGATCGCAAGGGATGTGGCCGCCGTTGCAACACCAAGGCCGATCAGAACCCGGCGCCGGTCGAAGAGGTCCGAAAGACGACCGACAGGCCATTGGGAAATGAGCCCGCCGCCAAAGAGCGCTGCTGCGAACAAAGCCGCCTCGTTTGTCGACAAGCCGATCTGAGATCCATAAAGAGGTGAGAGCGTGAGGATCGCACCCTGTGTCGCCCCGATAAAGACAACGCCGACAAAAGCTGCTGGTGAGTTCTTGTAGAGCTGGATCGGCCGGAAGCGGACCAGCGTGATCGGCGCAGGCTGCGTGGAAGTTGTCAGCGATACGGGCATAACCGCAAGACTGACGGCAACCGAGGCAATCGCAAAGGGAACGAACGTCGCAATGTTCATGGTCGCGATGGAGATCTGACCTGCCATGAGAGCGCCGAACAGCACGACAATATAAAACGACATCACTGTGCCGCGGTTTTCGTTGGTGGCGCTCTCGTTCAGCCAGCTTTCTGCAATCATGTAAAACCCGGCAAGGCTGAAACCGGAAATCATCCGAATGACGATCCAGGCGTATGGGTCAATAAACACCGGATGCATGATCGCAGCCGCTGACATCAGCGAAACCAGAGCGGCAAAGGCACGGATATGCCCGGCGCGCATAATGATCAGGGGCGCTCCCAGACAGCCAAGCACCATACCGAAGAAATAAGCCGAAGACATTGCCCCGATTTCGAAATCGGAGAAATAGTATCGATCGGCAGCCAGTGGCAGCAATGTCGTTTGAAGCCCGTGCCCGAAGATGAACAGGGCAACGGAAAACATGAGTGCGGACACTGAAAGAAGCGTCTGAACCATGGCTGCCTCCCGCGTGCTGAAAACAATGCAAAAAGCGCCGGGTGAAACCGACGCAAATGCTACTGGCAATCAGCCTTTTCAGTTCTGAAGACGCGTGTCAATCAAGATTCATTTCCGGCCCACAAGCGCGTTGCCCGGATGCCGCAATACCGCTTCGCTGTGACGCTTATGCACGCTGTGGTGCAGTCAGAGCTTCTGTCCCGAGAGCCGCGAAAACCGTACGCATGATGCCGTCGCAATTCAGGCCCGCTGCCGCATACATGGCATCGGGCTTGTCTTGATCCAGATAGGTGTCCGGCAAAGCAAGCGTGCGAATTTTTAGCCCGTTGTCCAGCAGGCTCTCCTCGGCGAGACGGGTTAGAACATGACTGCCGAAACCACCGTTTGAGCCTTCTTCAACGGTAACGAGAACCTCATGCTCCCGCGCCAGGCGGCGGATGAGGTCCATATCGAGCGGCTTGGCAAAACGCGCGTCGGCCACGGTTGTCGACAGGCCTGCAGCATCCAGTTCATCTGCTGCTTTCAGGCACTCGCTCATGCGTCCACCGAAGCTAAGCAGGGCAACCTTGGTGCCCTCGCGGCGGATGACCCCTTTGCCGATCTCAAGCACACTGCCGCGTTCCGGCATATCAAGCCCGACACCTTCACCGCGCGGATAGCGGAAGGATATAGGTCCCTGGTCGTAGGCGACTGCTGTCGCCACCATGTGCCTCAATTCCACTTCGTCCGCAGCTGCCATGACCACGAAGCCCGGAAGGCAGGACAGAAAGGCTGTGTCGAATGCACCGGCATGTGTCGGGCCGTCAGCACCCACCAGACCCGCCCGATCAATCGGGAAACGAACCGGAAGTCCCTGGATCGCGACGTCATGAATGACTTGGTCATAAGCCCTTTGCAGAAACGTGGAATAGATCGTCGCGAAGGGTTTGAAACCTTCCGTTGCCATTCCGGCAGCGAAGGTCACAGCGTGCTGTTCGGCAATGCCGACATCGTAAGTGCGTTCAGGAAACGCTTCGCCGAAAAGGTTCAGGCCCGTGCCGTCGGGCATTGCAGCCGTGATCGCAACAACTTTTTCGTCTGCTTCAGCTTCCTTGATCAGGGACGTGGCAAATACATTTGTGTAACTCGGCGCGTTTGCCTTCGGCTTGGCCTGCTTGCCCGTCACCACATCGAACTTGGCAACACCGTGATACTTGTCCTTGGCGCCCTCGGCCGGCCCATATCCTTTGCCCTTTTGTGTAACGGCATGGATCAGAATGGGACCGTGATGCGTGTCTCGAACGTTTTTCAGAATCGGCAGAAGATGATCCAGATTGTGGCCGTCGACCGGGCCAACATAGTAGAAACCAAGTTCTTCAAACATGGTGCCACCGGTCCAGAAGCCGCGCGCATATTCTTCAGCGCGAGCAGCCTTTTCAAAGACCGGCTTTGGCAGGTTCTTGGCGAGATTTTTGGCAGCGTCCCGAAGGGTCTGGTATGTCGGGCCTGAAACAAGCTTTGCAAGATATGCGGACATGGCACCGACTGGCGGCGCAATCGACATGTCGTTGTCATTCAGGATCACGATAAGGCGGGATCCGAGGTGTCCGGCATTGTTCATCGCCTCGTAAGCCATTCCGGCAGACATGGCACCGTCACCGATTACCGCGATGACATTGTTGTCTCCACCGTTCAGGTCGCGTGCGGCCGCCATACCGAGTCCGGCTGAAATCGACGTTGAAGAGTGAGCGGCCCCGAATGGATCGTAGACGCTTTCCGCCCGTTTGGTGAAACCGGAAAGGCCTTTTCCCTGGCGCAGCGTGCGAATGCGGTCGCGTCTTTCCGTCAGGATCTTGTGCGGATAGCACTGATGTCCAACATCCCAGATGATCTTGTCTTCCGGTGTGTTGAACACGTAATGCAAGGCAACTGTCAGCTCGACTACACCAAGGCCTGCTCCCAGATGTCCGCCGGTAATCGAAACGGCGTCAATGGTTTCTGAACGCAGTTCGTCCGCGAGCTGAAGCAAGTCCGCTTCATTCAACTCGCGAAGTTCAGCCGGCGAAGAAACTTTGTCGAGCAGTGGGGTTTCGGGTCTGGAAGTCACTCTTAAGACGGCTCCAAGATTTCAGGCATGGCGGGCAGGCATACACCAACGGGATATAGCGCGCAAATGGTGGTGTTGGAATGCGCCATTTTAGCCTTGTGGTTCCTTCGGATGAGAAGCTGTGTCGATCGAATTTTCAAAATAGGGTCGCACTGGTGCAAATGCTGCGCAACTTTTGACGAAATTATACGTAATCACCCGTTTGGGTGATGCATCTTTGCTGGATCTGGCCTAATGAATTTAGCGTGGTCGATGGGGCCACGTGCACAGTGATCAACTTGGGGTCGCATCTCGCGGCCCCATTTTTTTGTTCAATTCAATGTCTTGAAGTCACTATATAATATTATTTTCAATAACTTATAATAATATTTGAGCCAGGTCGCTGACCTTTCCTAAAACAGTCCGGCGAGCCTGTAGATCAGGCTTGCGAGTTGCAGTTGTGTGTGCGCGCCTGTCTTTTCATAGATGCGCCTTAGATGGGTTTTGGCAGTGTTCCGCGTAATGCCCAGGTGCTCCACGGTCTCGTTCATTGATCCGGTCATTGTCAGGTTTCGAGCCAAATGAGCTTCTGACTGGGACAGATCGTATCTGTCCTGCAGAACCTGCTCGAGTTCTTCCGGCAAATCCGCCGGTTCGCTGACGCTGACAAGAAACCAGGGTGTCGATGTGGAGCCGCTGTCCGCCAGTGCCGGAGGAACCATTTCGATCGCAACTCTGCGAGGCACGTTGTCTGCCGTGGTTACGTAGACGGATCGGGTTTGATCCGCGTTACCGGGAGACTTGGAGTTTTGTTGCGGTGATTTGCACTCTGCCGACAAGTCCTGAAGGGCGGCTTCGATCAACTTGTTTTTAACGACAAGTTTGCCGCGCCTTGGCTCAGCAGCATCGATATCTGCAAACGCGGTTGAACCGGTAGGTGTTGCTGCAAGGATGTTTCGATCAGCACTGATGAGAATGACGGAACGGTCCAGAGACGAAAGCAGCACCTGCTGCATCAGATTGCCGACGCGTTCCTTTTCAAGCTGAAAATGCAGGCTAAGAGCCGGTGAGATTGCTTTGGTCAACCGCCGGAATGTCTCACTGGCAACTGCAACATCAACTGTTTCGGGCGTGTGTTCCACGAAGAAGCATCCAAAGAGAATGGTTGTTCTGTCGCCTCGCCAGACAGGAGAGATCAATCCAGGCGCTTGTTGAAAGGGGGGTACAGCGTCCGCCACGGACAATTGATCCTCTGCACCTGGCTGATCCTGACTGGAAACTGCATTTGATCCAGGCGTGTGCCGGTTCAGGGCAGTTTTGCAATAAGGATAATAAAGGGACGCTTCGCTGATCAGGAACTGGAGCGCAGTTCGCCCGCCCTCTGTTTCAATGCGCTCAAGCACAGCTCCGAAATCTCTCGCAGGTGCTTCGCCGCCAAACCCGGAAAGCGGGTCACCATCATCGTCAAATTCGGAGAGAAAACACTTGCAGCCGAGGCTGGAGTCGATTGCTTCAAGAATCCTGGGCCATGCTTCCGATTGTGTTGAGCACTCAAGGACGCGTAAAAGTAGTTCCACTTCATCTGTTTTGCTAAGTGCAGGCATACAGTGTTTGATCTACTAATTATTACATAGAGTCCTCTTGAGGTCGCAAATATTGATATCAATTCGATATAAACATTGCAATATAAAACGCTTGTTTTGACTGTGAGCTCTGTTGGAAGCTCGCGTAACGTCGCGTAGATCTGTCGTTGACCAAGCAAAGGGATCAACTTTGCAAGTGTCCTTTGAAGAGGCAGTGTCTTCGAAAGTGCAGGTGTGACGGGCGGCGGGGGCGGGTAAGGTTGAAACCCGCAGTGTCGCAAAGACGTCTTTACGGCAAGGGGTGAATTCTATTGCGGGTCGAGCGTCTCGCTACCGCTCGGCTCTCCGTTTTGTCCGAGCTGAATTTTCTCAACCTTGGCTTCGGCAGATTTCAGCAGTGTATCGCAGTGTTTGCGCAAAACGTCTCCGCGTTCATACATCTCTATGCTGCGCTCAAGCGGTACATTGCCCTGTTCCAGTTCTCTGACGATCGTCTCCAACTGCTTGAGTGCCTCTTCAAAAGAAAGGCTGGCGATGTCGTTTGCAGCGTCGGTCATCAGAGCGGTTCCTGGTTTGCGTCCAGCGCCAAGCAGCGCCTTGGTGCAAACTTGCGGGCTTGGCCGCCAAGGTCAAGACCTTGCGGACCTATGACTTGAAAGATCCCCGTGCTTTTGAGGCCGCAGACCTGAAACGCCTGTCACCCGGTCATTAGAGTCATGACATGGGCTGCGGTTGAGCGGGCCAATCCTTCAAGATCATACCCTCCTTCGAGTGCGGAAATCACGTGGCCGTCGCAGTGCTTGTCCGCAACATCCATGAGCGCTCGCGTGGCCCAGGCGAAGTCTGCCTCAACCAGATTGAGCCCTCCCAGAGGATCTCGTGCATGTGCGTCGAAGCCGGCTGAAATGATCACCAGTTCGGGCGCATAGTGATCAAGTCGGGGCAGTAGGATTGCCTCGAAGGCTTCCTTGAATCCCGCGCCGTCTTCACCGGGAGCCAAAGGCACATTTACAATTGTGTTTGCTTCACCGGTTTCGGATGCGGCGCCAGAGCCCGGATAGAGAGGCATCTGGTGTGTGGAGCAGTACATGACACTCGGGTCATCCCAGAAAATATCCTGGGTTCCGTTTCCGTGATGCACGTCAAAATCGATGATCGCTACTCGGTCGATGCCATATTTGTCCTGCGCATATCGAGCAGCAACTGCAACATTGTTGAAGAAACAAAAGCCCATCGAACGGTCTTTCTCCGCATGATGTCCCGGTGGGCGCGAAGCCGAGAAGGCGTTGTTGACCTTTTTGGTCAGCACTTCGTCCACCGCTCGGCACGCGCCGCCGACGCCGCGCATTGCTGCTTCCCAGGTGCCTGGCGACATGGTCGTGTCAGCATCCACACGCGCGGTGCCTTCCTTGGGAGCGAGCCGGTGCAGATGATCCACATAACTCATCGGGTGGGCACGTGCGATATCTTCAACGGCCCCCATTGGAGCGAGATCACGCTCAACGGACTGGAACTTTTCGTGCTCCAGAATGCGATCGATCGCGCGTATCCGGTCGGGTCGTTCCGGGTGCCCAACCGGCGTAAGGTGATCCAAGTAAGATGTGTGGTGCAGGATGAGCGTGGACAAAGGGGCGTTTCCGGACGTTATTTGATTAAATGTTGTCCGGGCATCAGAACTGTTGCGTCTGAAGCTGTCAATTAACGATAGGTATCAGAACGTGCAGAGGCCTACAGGTGCGTTCCGCCAAAAAAAGAGGCCGGCAAAATTGCCGGCCTTGGTAAAGGTGCGAGCACCGCAATGCCCGAGGGGAGGTCCGCTGCATCTCAATTCTGATTGTTAAACTACGTGATTCCAGTAAGGGAATGCGAGCTTTTTACCGTAATCCCTCTGCATGTCGGTGTTGATAAGTATGTTGGATGCCCAATTTTGACCGTTCTTATTAGGCGGTTTGCTTAAGAGAAGTTACGTCATGATGAGAGCGTATCTTTAAAACTGGCTGACGTTTCTTGCCGTGTCATGAACTTAACTTAAGTTGATTAGACACATTTTCACGCCTCGGCAGACGTGCGGGAGCTGCTGATTTTTAAGGCTTTTTTAACGAGTGGTAAAGAAAGCGGCAAAATTTTCATCGCCAGGTTGCTGAGCTTTCGATGTGAAAGTCAGACCTTCAGCCGGTTCCTCGCGGGGCGGCCGCGCGACGCAACCGGTCGTTGATCGCCTCACCCAGCCCAAAGTTGGGGATAATTTGTGCGCGAATGACGTCCGCACCGCTTAAATCGAGCGTCCGCATAGCGTGAAATAGGTTTGCAGCCGCTTCGGCGAGGTCGCCTGACGGACTCAAATTGAATTCGGAAAAGGCTCCATCAGCACCCGGCAGTGGGTCCGGACCGAATGACAATAATGCGTCTGTTGGACTGGCCTCGGTCGCGTTCATAATCAGCTTGGCATCTGGTGCGTAGTGCGACGACAGCATTCCCGGAGCAGTCGGTGCATTTTCTTCCGCATTGGCTTCAGTGCATTCAAGGTGCTCGTCGAGAATCGCCTCGATGTCCTCGCGCGCAAGGCCGCCCGGACGAAGCAGGAGCGGTTGGTCGTCCACGAGGCCGACAATCGTGGATTCGATCCCCACAGGACAGGGGCCAGTGTCGACAATGGCTCCAAGTGCAGGGCCAAGATCCGCGATGACGTCCTCTGCCCGTGTCGGACTGATCCTGCCTGATCGGTTTGCGCTTGGTGCTGCGAGAGGTCGCCCTGTCTTTTCAGCGAGGAAGCGCATGACCGGGCCTTCCGGGACACGAAGTGCTACGGACGCAAGTCCGGCAGTTGCCAGATCGGAGATTGTCGAGGATGGTCTCCGGGGGACAACCAGTGTCAAAGGGCCTGGCCAAAAAGCTCTTGCTAGGCGGATTGCCTTGTCGTTGAACTCTCCGTGCTCAAGTGCCGTTTCAGTTGATTGCAAATGAGAGATCAGCGGGTTGAATTGTGGTCGTCCCTTGGCTTCAAAGATCTTTGCGCAGGCGACCCCATTTGTTGCATCTGCTGCAAGCCCATAGACGGTTTCCGTAGGAATTGCAGCAAGGTCCCCGTTCAGCAACACTTCCGCGACCGCGTCTGCCTGCGGTGCGGATTGCCAGTCCGGCAAATTGGTATCGAGGGTCCAGCGCTGCATCCAACACCTAATGATCCATAGATTTCAGAAGCCGGCGAACGGTTAACACAAAAAAGACGGTGACCTGCCGCAGGGGCATGGGTTGACGTTAACGTCAACTGGTCTATTGTCCTGTCCAACTGCTGTACACACGCGCCTTTTGCGGAGAAGCCCGCTTCGCGTCAAGCTCAAAACAGCGAAAAACAACAACGAACGTCGCAAACCGGCCGTTCGTGGGAGGACCTGAATGTATCGCGCACCAGTCGAGGAAATTGCTTTCACCTTGAAGCGTGTCTGCGGCCTGGAGGATCTGCAGGACAATCCGCATCACGCTGAGTTGGGGGACGACCTGGTTGATGCGATCCTGAATGAGGCCGGGCGGTTTGCATCCGAGGAAATTGCGCCGCTCAACTCCGTTGCAGATAAGCATGGCACACCTTTGGTGGACGGAAACGTATCGACACCTCCTGGCTGGCGCGAGGCGTATCATGCATGGATCGAAGGTGGTTGGAACGGCTTGACGGCAGCACCGGAGCATGGCGGGCAGGGACTGCCCCAGATGCTTTCGGCAGCGGCGATGGAGATGTGGAACTCCGGCTCAATGGCATTCGCCATAGGTCCGACGCTCACTATTGGCGCTGTTGAAGCGATGGAAAAGCATGCGTCCGATGAGTTGAAAGCCAAGTATCTTGAGAAGCTGGTTTCAGGCGAGTGGATGGGCACGATGAACCTGACGGAGCCTCAGGCAGGATCGGATCTGAACGCACTCAAGGCCAAGGCAGAACGTGCCGACGACGGCAGCTATCGCGTCTTTGGGCAAAAAATCTTCATTACCTACGGCGACCATGACCTGACCGAAAACATCATTCATATGGTGCTGGCACGTTTGCCGGACGCTCCCGCGGGTACCAGGGGTATCTCGCTGTTTCTGGTTCCAAAGTTCCTGGTCAATGATGATGGTTCGCTGGGTGAGCGAAACGACGTCAAGGTCGCCGGTGTTGAGCACAAGATGGGCATTCACGGTTCACCCACCTGCACCATGGTCTATGGCGATGAAGGTGGTGCCAGGGCATGGCTGATCGGCGAAGAAAACCGGGGTCTGGCTTGTATGTTCACCATGATGAACAATGCACGCCTGGCTGTTGGGATACAGGGACTGGGTGTTGCAGAACGTGCCTATCAGCACGCCCTAGGTTACGCCGTCGATCGGCGGCAGGGTAAGGCACCTGGAGACAATAGCGAAGGCATGAGCCCGATCGCGCGTCATCCGGACATCAAGCGCATGTTGCTTGGCATGAAATCGCGGACGCAGGTTGCGCGCGCCGTCTGTTACGCCTGTGCACATGCGATCGATATGTCCAACGTCGTGGACAACGAGGTTGAACAGGCATTCTGGAACGATCGTGCCAGTCTGCTGACGCCAATTGCAAAAGCACTGTCGACGGATTTCGGTGTTGAGGTCGCATCCCTCGGGGTGCAGATCCATGGTGGTATGGGCTTCATTGAAGAGACCGGTGCAGCACAGCATCTTCGTGATGCTCGCATCGCACCGATTTACGAAGGGACGAACGGGATCCAATCCATCGATCTTGTTCTGCGAAAGCTGCCTCTCGCCGGTGGAGAGCACATCAAGGGATTTATCGACGAGCTCAACGGGATCGCCAGCGAAGTTGCTGCATCCAATCGTCCTGAATTCGGAGCCGCGTCGGAACGTCTTGTCGCCGGCATCAAGGATCTGGAAGAGGCAACAGACTACATGCTTGCCGCATTGTCGGAAGGCAGGGTTGCCGATGCGCTCTCCGGTGCAACGCCTTACCTGCGCATCGCAGGGCTGGCACTTGGTGGCGCATTGCTTTGCAAAGGCGCTCTGCGCTCTTCAGAAGAGCCTGCTGCCAGAATGGCGGAACGCACGCTTCTGGCACGAAGCTACTGCGAAACGCTGTTGGGCGAAACCGCGGGTCTGAGATCCGACATTCTGCTGTCAGCCGAGGCGATCACGGCCTTCGACGCAGAAGCCTTGGCCTCCTGAACGCGCCGATTGGAGAATTTGGGGTGATCCTGAAAACACTTGAGAACGGCGTTCAGACTATGCGTCTGAACAGGCCGGAGAAAAAGAACGCCCTGACAGGGCAGATGTACAACGATCTTGCCGAAGCTTTGGAGCAGGGCAACAGCAATACGGATGTGCGCTGTCACCTGATCTGCGGCCAGCCCGAGGTGTTCACCGCCGGAAACGATATCGGCGATTTCCTGCAATATGCGGGCAAGGTCGCCATTTCAGACACACCGGTCGTCCGATTTCTGCGAGCTTTGGTTCGAAATCAGAAGCCTATTGTTGCATCGGTTGACGGCATTGCCATTGGCGTCGGCACGACACTGCTGATGCATTGCGATATGGTGTTTGCAAGTCCGCGTGCGCTGATCCGTTCCCCCTTCGTCGATCTGGGCCTGGTGCCCGAGGCCGGTTCCAGTCTCCTGGGGCCGCAATTGATGGGGCATGCGCGGGCATTTGAATTGCTCTGTCTGGGCAACGCATTTTCAGCTGAAAAGGCGGCACAAACCGGGCTGGTCAATCAGGTTGTCCCTGAAGATGTCGACGCGGTTGCTCTCTCCTGTGCTTTGGACATTGCCTCAAAACCACCGGAAGCCATGGCTTTGTCCCGCAAGCTGCTGCGCGGGAATGTTGATCAACTGTCCGACCGGGTGGAAGAAGAGATTCAGATTTTTGCAGCCCGATTGACCGCACCGGAAACGATTGCTGCCTTTCAGGCATTCATGATGAAAAAGAAGGCCTGATCGAACGTCCTGGCACCAATTGGATGTCGTGGCGAATTTTGGCTGACACACTGTGGAGGAGGTCTTCATGTCCCTGAAGGGAAAGACACTTTTTATCACCGGCGCTTCTCGTGGCATTGGAAAGGCCATCGCATTGAGGGCTGCCCGTGATGGCGCGAACATTGCGGTCGCCGCTAAAACTGCGGAACCTCACCCGAAGCTGGAAGGCACGATATTCTCAGCTGCAGAAGAAATTGAGGCTGCCGGTGGCAAAGCGCTGCCAATCGTCCTTGATGTGCGCGACGATGAGGCGGTCAAGGCCGCAATCGACAAAACGGCTGATCATTTCGGCGGGCTCGACATACTGGTCAACAATGCCAGTGCCATACAGCTGACACCTCTTCAGCAAACGGACATGAAGCGGTTCGATCTGATGCATCAGATCAACACGCGTGGCACGATGGCTTGCTGCAAGCATGCGATTGAACACCTCAGACAGGCCGACAATCCGCATATTCTCATGTTGTCTCCACCCCTCGACATGAAGGAAAAGTGGTTTGCTCCCTTCACGCCTTATGCGATTGCCAAATATGGCATGAGCCTTGTTGTGCTCGGCTTGTCGGGAGAACTCCGGTCCAAAGGCATCGCCGTCAATGCGTTGTGGCCGCGCACAACAATTGCGACTGCTGCAATCAAGAACATAATCGGCGGCGACAAGATGATGCAGCAAAGCCGAACACCAGACATTCTCGCCGACGCTGCTTATGAGGTTTTCACCTCTCCATCGCGAGACTTTACGGGCGAGTTCCTGATCGACGATACCTTCCTTGCAAGTCGTGGCGTATCCGACTTCGACCGCTACCGCGTTGACCCGAGCCTCGCGCTGGCTCCGGATTTCTTTGTTCCAGATGATAGCGAAGCGCCATGCGAACTGGGGCCGATTGCTGAGTAAGCCAGGCTTGAACACTAGTTCGAACGGGCTTGCTTTTTTGGGTCCGTTCGGGCAATTTTCCGGAGCCGACGAGGGCGGCGACCGGATCCGCGGAAAGCGCAAGCACCCTGACCATTGACGACATATGCCGGTTTTTCACCTGCGCCCGAAAACAGCGGATCGCCCGGGCCCGAACCAGGAGAAAAGCCATGTCCAATGGACCTTTGTCTTCCCTCGATAGCTACAAGAAGGCTGCACGGCAGCTTAAAAAGGCACATGCCAAAGGTGATGCCGATGCACGTGCGCGTGTTGCCGCGCACGTTGATCCGAAAAAAGCACTTCGGCACGCAGATTTTCTGCACGTAATCGCCTGCGAAGCGGGTCAAGACAGCTGGCCGAAGTTGAAATTTGTGCTGGAAAGCGCCGCGATGAGCAGGGCTGAAAAAGCTGAGCGGCTCAAGATGGCGCTCTATTTCGGTCAGCATTGGATTACCGAAAAACTGCTCCAGGATACCCCTGATCTCAAAGACGAAAACTTTGGACTGCAAATTGCGCTCTACGATCTGGCGTCTGTGCGCAGAACGATAGAGGTCGACCCGGATGCCGCAGCCCGCATTGTTGGCATTCGCTCACCTTTGTTGCATCTCGCTTTTTCAAAGGAAATCCATCGCAGTCCGGAGAAATTGAGGGACATGATGTCCATCGCCGAACTGCTGGTCGCACATGGTGCGGATGTCGATGATCGGTATCCGGCGCAACCCGGCCAGGAGCACAAGCTGTCGGCACTGTATGGTGCGATGTGTCATGCCGATAATTTCGAGCTTGGAAGATGGCTCCTGGACCGTGGAGCTGACCCGAATGATGACGAGAGCCTCTACCATAGCACCGAGCTTGGTCAGACACGGGCACTGTCGTTGCTGTTGAAACACGGTGCCAAACCAAACGGAACAAATGCTTTGCCGCGCGCCCTGGACACAGAGAATGTGGATATGGTGCGTCTTTTGCTGGAGGCGGGCGCCGACCCGAATTTGTCCGTGCCGGATCATCCGAGCGGTGAACCGATGGACACCATTCCATCCCTTCATCAGGCGGTTCGGCGTGGACGGTCGGTTGCGGTGATTGAATTGCTTCTTGAGTTCGGAGCCGATCCGTCGGCGATTTGGAAGGGGCATACGCCCTATGGTCTTGCGCGGATCTACGGGAACCGGGCAGCTGCCAGATATCTGGAATCTCGGGATCATGCACCCGAACTGTCGGCAAACGAGCAAGTTTTGGCCAAGTGCGCAGACGGGGTGCCTGAACCTGGCAAGCTGCGTGTTCAGGACCTCAATGACGAGGACAGATGCCTTTTGACCAATCTCGTTGGTGAGCCTGGAAGGCTTGACCACGCGAAGGCGCTGGTGAAAGCAGGGCTTGACCCGGACATGATCGACGGCATGGGAATGTCGCCGCTTCATATTGCCGGTTGGAACGGTCTGGTTCCTGAAACCACGTTTTTCCTGTCCTTCAAACCGGATCTGGACAGGACAAACGGATATGGAGGTGATGCACTTGATACGGTGCTACATGGATCGGAATTCGCGCCACAAAGGCCGGAAGCCGACCACATCATGTGCGCAAGGTTGCTGCTTGAAGCGGGCAGTATCCTGCACCCCAAGTTTCTGACCAATTGCGGCAACGAGGAGATGGCGCAGTTCCTTGAGGACTGGAGCGCAGAGGCTCAAAGCTGACCTTAGGGCAGATGGTGCTCACTTGGCGGTCAGCCAAGAGATGGAACAGGTATCTGAAGCCAACAAAACCTGTTGCAATTGCCAAGCACATGTTCTGGAAACTTGGCAATTGCACTGCTACGAGTCACAGTTATTCAAACCGATTGAATGAAGTGGAGTAATACCGATGGAAGGTGCAATGGACCAGATGGGCGTCTACATGCCGCTCATCATAAATGCGGCAAAAGCCCTAATTGTCCTGATTATCGGCTGGTTCCTGGCTGGTTTCCTGGCAGGCATTGTCAGAAAACGGATCGTCAGTCACCCGCAGATCGACGATACGATTGGCGGATTTGCAGCTTCCATCGTTCGCTGGTTGGTGCTTCTGGTCACTGTCATCGCGATCCTTCAGCTGTTCGGCATTGAGGCAACGAGCCTTGTTGCGGTTCTCGGTGCAGGTACCCTGGCTGTCGGTCTGGCCTTGCAGGGAACCCTCAGCGACATCGCAGCCGGTGTCATGCTGATCATTTTCCGGCCTTACAAGATCGGTCAGTTCGTCGACGTTGGTGGCACATCCGGAACGGTGAAGGACCTCAATATTTTTGTCACCGAACTGGTAACGCCAGACAATGTGCAGATCATCATGCCCAATGGTAAGGCCTGGGGCGCGGTGATAACCAACTTTTCTGCACACGACACACGCCGTCTCGATCTGACTTTCGGCATCGACTACGGCGATGATGCAGACAAGGCCACGCAAATCATTCTGGATGTCGCGAACGCGGACGATCGTGTGTTGAAGGACCCGGAGGCCTGGGTGCGGGTCACCAATCTCGGCGACAGTTCAGTGGATCTGGGCGTGCGTCTGTGGTGCAACGCGGGCGACTATTGGGAGCTCAAGTTCCACATGCTTAAAACGGTGAAGGAAGCCTTCGACGCTGGCGGTATCTCCATTCCGTATCCGCATGCGGTTGAAATCCAGAAGGCCGGTTGATCCGGAAAACCGGTCCGACTTGAGGGAGGTCGCGTCACCCGGATGCGGTCTCCTTTTTTATTGCCTGATCGGATGTCTCAGGCTCTGAAGTTTCTGAGCGCCCTTCAGCGTCGGTGATTTTTTCTTCCGAGGGCTCGATAGCTGGTTCTTCAGCGGCCGTAGCGTCATTTGCTGGCTCCGGTGCAGCCGTCTTGCTGCTCTCGGTCAATTCAGGGTCGGTATCACTGGATGCTGCATTGACTTTGTCGGCGTGCTCCGGTTCCGAACCGGCCGGTTCGGGCTGTTCTGTTGCCGGGGTTTCCTCGTCATTTGCCGGCTCAGTGTCCGGGTCGTCTTTGGTGAAGACTGGAAACACCGGATCTTCCACGTCATGCTCGGGCTCATCGATGTTCATGAGCTGCCGCTCCTGCGCAAGGCTGACCACGTGATCGCGCAGATCCGGGTGCTGTTCCATCAATGCCTTGAAATCGTGAGCCTTGAGATAGAGAAGCTGGCAATAGCCAAGTGCAAAAACATCTGCGCTGCGGCGGCCACCTGTCATGAGCGCAATTTCACCGAAAACATCACCACGTCCCAGACGCACATTGTGTGTCGGTGCTTGCACTTCCACGGCACCGGAGGCAATGAAATAGGCGGCGTCACCCCGGTCGCCTTTCCTGATCAGTTTTTCTCCAGGCGTTACAAACTGAGGCCGCATCATGCGCCGGATCGCCTTTTGCCGCTTGCGCGGAAGGTCTGCGAACAGCGGATGCGCACTGACAAGTTCCCGGGTCTTCAGCCCGAGGTCGAGCTTCGGTCGAGTGTGGCTGGATCGGCGGGACCGTTCCACATCACGGAGCAGGTTTCGATGAAGTTCCGTACCGATCAGCATCTGGTCGCGAGCGTTGTCGAATGCGGTCTCTTCCAGACGGACACCGGCCTTGCGCAGGAACTGATCTTCCAGGGCGTCGGCATAGTCCGGGTATTGAAGACGCAAGGCATCGATTGCCTGCATGGTCTCGTCCTGACGAATAGCCAGCGTGTCCTGCAAGATGTCTGCAACACGTTCGCCAAGCAGTGGCCGGATATGCAGATTGTTGAAGTCGATCAACTCGTCCGCAAGGATGCGGTAAACCAGCAGGAACTCGAACCGGTCTGCCAGCCGGTTTGCCAGTGGTCTCGCAATGCGCAGCCGTCGTTGAAGCATCTGCGCAATTCGAAACCCGAAGCCAAATTTCAAAGGCTTGCGAACCGCCTTGTTGTATCCCGAGCGACCGTCGCTTCGGGTCAGGTCACCAACGCGCCCGGTCAATGTCAGAAAGCGCGAAACCGACCGGCCTGAAATTGTCTTTTCATGAAAATGTTGAAGTACAAGCTGCTGTTCCCGGTCTGCCAAAGCAATCAGCCCGATGCGTACACGATCCCAGTCGCTGAGTTCTTCCAGCTTGTTGGTCTCGGCTGCAGCTGCCGCAGCACGTTCCTCATAGTCCTGGAGGACCTTTTTGGTAACACGCGGCTCAATATGATAGCTCTCCGCTGCATCTTCGATTTCCTGACGCACATCGGAGAGTGACAGCGCCAGGAACTGTGTTCTGACCGCTTCATCAAGTGCATTCAATCTGTTGAGACCGAGCAGACGGATCAGCGGCTTCAAGCTCGTTCCATAGACCAGCAGAGTGAAAAGAACAAAGCCGGTCGCCAGCTTCGTAATGAATGTGGAAACGTCCTCACCAAGCCCCGTATGTTCTGAGACGCTGAGTGCGAGCGTCAGGGTGACTGCGCCGCGCATGCCGCCCCAAAGCATCACAGTCTTGTAGCGGTTGTTCACAGATTGCCCGGCTCGCAGTTTGCTCAAGACCGGTAAGAGGCCGAAGATCACCACCGCACGCGCTGCAAATGCTGCAAGCACAACAACCACCAGAAGCAGGATGTCGATGGGCGTGAAGCCCTCGACAAATCGCGGAATCAGAATTGCGGACAACAGGAAGATGAGAGATGCAGCCCAGAACGCGATTTGTTCCCAGACTGAATGCAGGAACCGCCAGTTCGCAGGTTGAATGCGTGCAGGACCATAGAGATTGAACACCGTTCCTGCACAGACGACGGCAACGACCGCCGATACATCGGCGAACTGGTCGCTGAGCACATAGGTTCCATATGGCAAGGCAAGGCTGAGCGTAACCTGGGCCAGAGGCAGATCACGCATAAGCGGCAGCAAGGCGACCGCTATTCGTGCGAGCACGGTTCCGACGACAATGCCGCCAATGAAGGACCTGACAAAGGCGATGAACGCCTCGCTTGCCGACATGGACTGACTGCCGGTTAGAATGTCCAGAATGATGACGAAGATTACGATGGCCGCAGCATCGTTCAGCAGGCTTTCGCCCTCAACAATCCTGCCAAGTCTGGGTGGCGCGCCAATGTCCCTGAAAATGGCGACAACCGCGACCGGGTCTGTCGTTGCAACGATAGCTCCCAGCAACAGGCAGGCGAGCAGGGAAACACCTGCAATATTGGCCAGGCTGGTCAGGGGATACAACGCGAAACCTATAAAGGCCGTTGCCACAAAAACCGCGACAATGGCCATGACCAGAATGGGTCCGATATCTTCAAACATGCGCCGCACGTCCAGCGTCAGCGCCGTCTGAAAAAGCAAAATAGGCAGGAATATATAGAGGATCATCTCCGAGTTCAGCGGCGGATCGACAAACACTGCCGCGATTTCGTTGAGTGCATCCGTGTGCGACGTATAAAGCAGATAGGTTGCCAGGATACCGATCAGCGTTCCGACCATGGCAAGAAGCACACTGGGCGCAAGTCCAAGGCGCCGGGCTATCGGTTGAAGCACGGAAATCGTAATCAATAGCAGCGCAAAAACGCCTGTAATCAGTGGTGTATCCATTACGGCAATGTGCCCCGCGAATGCGGCAATTTCAAATAACCGGTCGAATTAATTTATGAATTTCAGTTAAGGTGACGACGCGCGCGCAGCTTTTCGCTCCGACAGCCCAATGCCACCGAGGACGAGCACCAGCGCCAGGCCGTGGTGCCATTCAAAGGGCTCGTTCAGGATCGAAACCGCCAACACGGCGGCAAAAATCGGGACCAGGTTGATAAAGACACCGGCACGGGCCGGTCCGATCAGCTCAACACCACGCATGAAGAAGATCTGCGACAGGCATGAGGGAAAGACGGCGATATAAAGCACGACCAGCCATCCCTTGGTGGTGGGCCACTGCACGGTGCCTGCACTGATTTCGTAAAGCAGGCCCGGCACTGAGGTGACAACGGCAATGCCGGACAGAATTGCGAAGAACACAAGTCCGGAAACCTGCGGCCTGTTTCTGAGGGCCAGGGTGTATCCGGAGTAAAGAACACAAGCGATGAACATGACGCCGTCACCAGGATTGACGGCAAGTGCCAGCAATGTCTCCAGTTTACCTTGTGCGGCAATCAAGGTAACGCCTGCCAGGGTCAGCAGGATCCCGCACACTTGCAACACCCGAACCTTTGCTCCAAAGGCGATCACGGAACCGATCAACACCAATATGGGCATGGAGCCCTGGATGATGCCGAGATTGACTGCTGTCGTCTGACCCGCAGCGATATAGAACAACGAATTGAAGGCAACAAAGCCAAGAGCTGCCATAAGCACCATGCGCGGAAAGAAAAAAGGTTTGATGACCGGCCAGTCTGCCCGGATGCGTGGCCAGAGCAGAGGCAGCATGATGGACGCGACAATCACCCAACGCAGAAACACAACCACCATCGGAGACACTTCGCCGACTGCCAGACGGCCAGCGACCGTGTTTCCACCCCAGAACAGTGTGGTAAGGCCGAGCATGACAATGGCATTGCCGAATGTCAGGTCGCCAAATCGTTTTGCCAGAGCGCGCATGAGATCCTGTCGGGAGTGAGCTGGAAAGCGAGAGGTAGCGGATCGAAGGACGTTGCGAAAGCATAATATCCTCGAATGCAGTTCTATATTTTTGGAGATAATGAATTGGATTGTTTCCAAAAAAGAAAAAGTGATGCTTGAAGGACGACAATTGACGATTGCGGGCTTTGACCCCAAAACACTGGGTAAAGCAAAACAAGCACGTTCTGAGTGGAGAATACCAATGACAGGCCGGATCGATGTCCACGGGTTGAAAGTTGCCCAGGTTCTATATGACTTTGTCAATGAAAAAGCCTTGCCGGACAGCGGTGTCGAACAGGAGCATTTCTGGAAAAGCCTGTCCGCACTGATCCATGATCTGGCGCCAAAGAACAAAGCATTGCTGGCAAGGCGTGATGAGCTGCAGGCAAAAATCGATACCTGGCACAAAGCCAATTCCGGAACCCCGGATATGCCTGCATATAAGGCGTTTTTGAGTGAAACCGGCTATTTGGTGCCCGAAGGACCGGATTTTGAAGTCGGTACACAGAATGTCGATCCGGAAATTGGCGAGGTTGCCGGGCCCCAGCTCGTGGTTCCGGTCATGAATGCACGTTACGCACTGAATGCCGCCAACGCGCGCTGGGGGTCGCTCTATGATGCTCTTTATGGCACCGATGCCATGGGGTCGCGCCCGCAGCCGGGTGGATTTGATGCCGCGCGTGGTGCAGACGTCATTGCTTATGCCCGCCGCGTTCTGGACGAGACTGCACCACTTCTGTCCGGCAGCTGGTCAGACATCACCGGGCTAGCTGTGAAAGACGAAAATCTGGTGATCTCGGTCGATGGCGGTTCCACGGGACTTGCAGATAGGTCCCAGTTCGCAGGTTTCGCCGGCGATCCAGCAGACCCCTACAAGGTTCTGCTGGTTAAGAACGGTCTTCACCTTGAAATCAATGTCGACAGTCAGCATCCGATCGGCAAAACCGACAAGGCGCGCATTTCGGACGTTGTCCTGGAATCCGCCATGTCGACGATCATGGACTGTGAAGACTCTGTCGCTGCTGTTGACGCTGAGGACAAGGTTGTCGTCTACACCAACTGGCTTGGCCTGATGAAGGGAGATCTTCAGGAGACCTTTGAAAAAGGTGGTGAAACGGTGACACGGCGCCTGCATGGCGACCGGAACTATACAGCGCCGGATGGCAGCGCCCTGAAGCTACATGGCCGTTCGCTGTTGTTGATCCGCAATGTCGGTCACTTGATGACGATTGACGCTGTTCTTGACGAGCACGGAAATGAGGTTCCAGAGGGTCTGCTGGACGGCATGATCACGTCTTTGATCGCACTGCATGACATTGGCCCCAATGGCGGCGGAACCAACAGCCGTGCAGGTTCTGTCTATATCGTAAAGCCCAAGATGCACGGACCTGAAGAAGTGGCTTTCGCGTCGGAGATATTCAACCGCGTGGAGGATGCACTCGGTCTTGAGCGAAACACGCTCAAGATGGGCATCATGGACGAAGAACGGCGCACGACGGTTAATCTAAAGGAGTGCATCCGGCAGGCAAAAGACCGTGTCTTTTTCATCAACACAGGTTTTCTGGATCGAACCGGTGATGAAATGCACACATCCATGGAAGCCGGTCCAATGATCCGCAAGGGCGACATGAAAGCAGCCACTTGGATTGCAGCCTACGAGAACAATAATGTTGATGTCGGACTTGCCTGTGGTTTGCCGGGGCACGCTCAAATCGGCAAGGGCATGTGGGCCATGCCTGATCTGATGAACGCGATGCTGGAGCAAAAGATCGGACACCCGATGTCAGGCGCGAATACGGCCTGGGTTCCTTCACCGACAGCGGCAACGCTGCATGCCATGCACTACTACAAGATTGCTGTTCAGGACCGGCAACAGGAATTGAAGACCCGGGATGCGGCCAAGCTGGAAGACATCCTGTCCATTCCCGTCGCCGAGCGGCCCAACTGGGCACCGGACGATATCCAGGCCGAGCTCGACAACAACGCGCAAGGCATTCTTGGATATGTCGTCCGCTGGGTAGAGCAGGGGGTTGGCTGTTCCAAGGTGCCGGACATCAACAATGTCGGCCTCATGGAAGACCGGGCCACATTGCGCATTTCCTCCCAGCACATCGCCAACTGGCTGCATCATGGTGTTGCCAGCAAGGAACAGGTTCTGGAGACCATGCAGCGTATGGCTGCGGTCGTTGATGGTCAAAATGCCGGCGACCCGCTCTATCGGCCGATGGCTGCCGACTATGAAGGCTCAGTTGCCTTCCAGGCGGCGTGCGAGCTGGTCTTTGAAGGCACCAAACAGCCCAACGGTTATACAGAGCCGGTCCTTCATCGCCGTCGGCTTGAGTTCAAGGCCAAGGCGGCCTGACACGCGAGCTTTGTTCAAGACGAGAAGATCGTGTGCGCGGTCCTACCGATGAGGAAAGGACTGCGCGCAAGACGATTTGCGTATGCCTGGGGGAGACAGCACTCCTAAAATCCCGCTTAGGGTTTTTCAACCTCTTGCTCTTTGCGTCCGGTCCCTTTGCAAGATATGCCGTCCTCAGCAGATTGGAGCTGTAAAAACCGATATCGCTCTAGCCATCAGGTATTGAGCAGGTCTCAGGCTCATAGCCTGCAGCCAGAACGGCCAATGTCGGGTGCGGCGTAAGGACCGTAGCCTGCCGAGCGTCAAACGGCAGCGCGACGGCTGAGCCATACGCACCGGATTCAAATGGATAAAGCGAACGATTGAACACCAGGTGCGGTTGATCCCGATAGAGAACAAAAACGTAGTCGGGAAGGTCACGCAGCACGGCCTCGTGACGGATCTGAGTGCGTGCGCGTGTAACCCTGGCGGAATGCAAAGCCATATCGATTTCTTTGTGTCCGGATGAGCCGCCATGTGCTCTGGACCAGGCCTTGACCCAAGCGCGGTAGGCTTTTGGTCGGCAATAAGCGCAAGGCCGGTGACCAGCGGCAAGCGCGATCGCTTCATCAATGAAAAACAATGGCGTCCATCCACGCGCCGGCCTGGGTCCGTGATAACGACCGCGCGGATGAACGAGATCGCAAATGATCCAGTGCTTGTGTTTCCAGCGGCTTGTACCCAAGCGGCCCTGTGCATCAAGGTCAAGAATGCCGCGATTGCCGGTGAACGTTCCGCGGAAGGAAGCTGAAACGATTTCTCCTGTTGGCAGGACTCGATTTTGTAGTGGAGCGTGTGTCACTAGTGTTGGCCCATGATTGAAAGGCGAAGACAGTGCCCGTCCCATCCGATCCGGTATGTTTTCCGCTGGCCAGGCACGTATCCCGACTTTGTCCTGACAGGGCTAAAATTACCAGTGAAGACGTACTTGTTCCCCTTTATCAATCCATCGAATCCAATCTGGACTTGGTTGGACTTGACAAGCGGACAAGTGTCCACTTAAGTAAGAGAAACAGATGACCCGAAGCGACGCGCAGGAAAATCGAGGCACAATACTTCAGGCATTTGCCAGTCTCTTGCGGCCGGGAAATGCCAAGCTTCCAACGATGTCGGACGTGGTCAGGCAAAGTGGTTTGGGAAGAGGGACAGTCTATCGCCACTTTCCGGAAATCGGAGATTTGATCTTTGCCCATTTGGACACGGGATATCGCGCCGTTTGTTCAAGTTATGAACCGGAATGGATCAAGGGAGATGCAGACGTTATCAGAGCGAAATGCGAAGCGTTCCTTCTGAGTTACTATAATTTCAATCGCGACAATCACAGCATTCTGGCAACGCCTGAATGTCTGATTTCCGAGGGCCGCCAGCTTGCGAAAACTGAACTTCGCAGAAAGATCTATGTCACGCTGACACGCATGTCGGAAACACCGTTGAAACCGATTGAGCTGAACAAATGGACGGACGTGATCGCCTGCTGCGTGGAAACGGAACACATCGGTTCGAGTTCAATTCTGGAAGCGCGACCGGATATTTCCGTCGGAATTGCAATGACACTTCTGGATGCCTGCCTGAAGTGAGCTGACGGCAATCTCATGATTGATTTTTTTGAAGCCTGGCCGGTTGCCGGGGAAGAATTCTTTTGCCTTGCGGAGGTAGCATGAGACGCTGGATTTTCCTATTTTTCGCAGCTTTTGCACCGGTTTTGGGGGACACTGCCCAGGCTTGTGGGGCCACAAGTGATTGCAGTTTGGAAACAGGTACCTATCGCTACGAAGCACCTGAAAACATCAGTTCCCAATTGCCTGTTGTGGTCTATTTCCATGGCTACGGCAGCTCGGCAAAAAACACGATTGAGGTGGATCGCAATCTCGTCAACGCTGCGCTTGCACGCGGGTATGTGTTTCTGGCGCTGAACGGAATGACCCGCAGTTTTGAGGGGGCCAAGAACGGTTGGTCAGTGCACGACGGGCAAACCCCGCTGCGCAACGAAGCCGACTTTGCCCGCGCGGCGGTTCAGGACCTTGCCGGCAAACTGCCGTTGGATTTGAGCCGCGTTCTTCTGACAGGCTACTCAATGGGCGGTTCCGCCGTCCTGGACACGGCCTGCCATTCACCGCAGGGCTTTGCCGGATTTGTCGTTCTGAACGGTGCCATGTGGACTCCACTTCCCAAAGCCTGCTCCGCACCCGTTCAACTTTTCCAGATCCATGCATTCTCAGACACCGTGATGCCACTTGAGGGCCTGAGCTACGGACCTGTCAGCACAGGTGATGTTTTCGCCGGGCTTAAGCTGGTGAGAGAGATTTCGGTTGAAAGCCATACGCCGGACGGATTTGCCGTCTCAAATGAGATGCGTTGCCGTTTCTGGCAGGACAGCGCGGTTCGCTTTTGCCTCTATGACGGTGACCACACCTGGCCGGTCGACTGGATGCAGACGGCTCTCGATTGGTTCGAGCAGCGGTTCGTCAAGCCGTGACTCATATCTCAATGGCTGCCCGCGCTGATCGTCAGATGTCTTTCAGGTCACTACCCACCGTGCCACGAAATGTGAAAGCCTATTTTTTTCTGGCACCTGCGATCCTGGTATTTTCCGTTCTTGTTCTTTATCCCATCGCGCATTCGATCTGGATTTCGTTCTTCGACATGACGGGAGCGGATCTGTTCAGCGCGTCGAACAAAGCCGAGTGGGTAGGTCTGGCAAACTACCTTGAGCTTCTTGAAGATCCCCGGTTCCATGTGTCTGTTCAAAATACGCTGCTCTGGTTTCTCCTCTTTATGCTGGCGCTGCCGGCTGGGCTTGGGATCGCTCTACTTGTCAATCAGACTGCTCCGGGCATTTGGTTCTACAGGTCGCTCTTCTTCTTTCCATTTGTCATCTCTCAAGTCGTTGTCGGCCTGATTTTCACCTGGTTTTACGACCCCCGTTTTGGATTGGTCGGCAAACTCTGGGAGTGGTTGGGAGCAACACCTCCTGCAATTCTGGGAGACCCGGATCTCGTCAATTTCGGCCTGATCGTAGCGGGTCTTTGGCCCCAGACGGCCTTTTGCGCCCTGATTTACCTGACGGGTCTTTGCAATCTGTCACAGGACCAGATCGAAGCGGCAAGACTGGACAACGCAAAGGGATGGAAACTGCTGCGTTACATTATTCTTCCGCAATTGCGTTCAGCAACGTTCATTGCGTTTCTTGTGACGGCCATAGGAGCCCTGCGATCTTACGATCTCATCGTCATCATGACAGATGGCGGACCCTACGGCTCATCACGGGTGCTTTCCTATTTCATGTATGAGCAGGCCCTGTCTGAATACGGAACGCGCCAGGGATATGGAGCCGCCATTGCCGTTGTGCTCTTTCTGCTGACCATGACCGTGCTCAGCATCTTCGTCTGGCGAACGCTCAAGTCAGAGGCGGAAGACTAGGCAATGTTTCCAAAACCCATCAAACAGGCGTCGCCTGTCTCACGGCTCGTCTACAATCTGCTTCTGCCTGTCTGCGTTATCGTCTGGTTGCTGCCGATACTCGCGGTGTTTGTGACCTCAATTCGCTCACAGGCCGATATCACACGCGGCAACATTATGGGCTGGCCATCGGAGATCCAGCTTATTCAGAACTATGGTGCTGTCCTGACTGAGTCTGATTTTGTCTCCCATTTCCTGAACACGATCAAAATCACTGTTCCTAGCGCGCTCCTGGCCGTCTGCATTGCCACTCTGGCGGGATATGCGCTTGCAATCCATCGAATCCGGATTGGTGCGACGGTGTTTTTGCTTTTTCTGGCTGGAAATTTTGTTCCGTTCCAAATCTTGCTTGTCCCGGTCCGCAACCTTGCTCTCGAGACGGGGCTCTATGACACGGCGACCGGGCTTGTCTTGTTTCACGCCGCATTTCAAACCGGCTTCTGCACGCTGCTGGCTCGAAACTTCATCAGGGAGCTTCCGTTCGAGTTGATCGAAACCGCAAGGCTGGACGGTGTTGGTGAAAGGCAGATTTTTTTGCGCATTGTATTGCCATTGATCAAGCCGGTTCTGGCCGCAATGATGATCCTTGTCTTCACGTTTGTCTGGAATGATTTTTTCTGGGCAACGTCACTCACCCAGAGCAACGACACACGCCCGATCACGGCTGCAATTCAGTCCTTGAATGGACAGTTTGTCAGTCGTCATCATCTGGTTTCCGCAGCGTCGCTCCTGGCTGCTTTACCTCCGGTCATTTTGTTTTTTCTGATGCAAAAGCACTTCACGGCCGGGCTTACGCTCGGCGCGAGCAAGGGATAATGAGTTCCGACCATTGAAAGCGCGTTTCGAAGGTTGCTATCGAACTCCAAGGTGGTTAAGCGCTTCAAGTACGTTCGTTGTTGACTGTCTCGCACCCGACTGAAGATACTCCATTGCCTTCAGTGCAGCTTCATGTGCCTCCAGTGAGGACCCGGCAACGCAATCTTCTATGACGCGACAGAAGTAGTCCGACTGGTGCCCATCTACGAATGTGTAGTGAACGCAAACGTCGGTCAGCCCTCCGCAAAGCAGCAAAGTATCTACTTTCAAACCCCGGAGAAGGATTTCAAAGTCTGTTCCGAAAAAGGCCGAATATCGGCGCTTTGGAACAATATAATCGCCTTTTTGAAACCCCAATTCTTCTTTTGCGATATCCGTCCTTGGGTCACCTTCGAGACAGTGAATGTCCTCGTCTCCATCTAGTTCCCGCCCGAAATCAACCAGATCAGGCCGATGGACTTCCTGGACAAAGATCACTGGTACGTTCGCCATGTGCGCTGCATCGATGACCTCTCTTGCAGCCAGCATGCGCTCCTTGTAGCCGGGCATATTGTCGATCGACCGAACCTCACTTGCATCGATAAATGTGCTTTTCTGAATATCGATGACGATCAGAGCCGGTTGGCCTTCAATTAGCTTGCGAGTTTGCTTTGCTGTGTTGACCATGGTTACCCCTCCAGAACGCTTGCCGCGTTACATCTCCTTGGATGCGCATTCGGCGAGAGTCGATGAAAACAATCACACATCGCCTTCCGTTGGAAAGACCATTCCAGAAAACGAAAACCACTTAGGGTAAGAAAGAACCAAGCCATGACAACTTTCCTTTTGGCAGGTCGTCCTGGCGCGCTCTGGAGATGCCGGGTCGTCCCGACGAGCAATGGTTTTGGGTAACATTGGTGGAAGGACGTTGGCAAATGGATTGGGGTTGATGAAGAAGAATTGCAACGACTTTTCAGGAAGTGAGAGATAGTCCAATGGTCGCGGACAGTTTTGATTATCGCCACGGCAAGCCCGCCGACGCGGCCTCCTGCGCGCGGATCATTCGGGAATGGAGCGCCGACACTCCTTGGATGACAAAGGTGGATGACCTTGAGCCCATGACGGCCTATTGGCGTGAAAGGTTCGGGAGGGATTGTGTCTGGGTCGCGGAAAAAGACGCGCACATTGTCGGATTTTGTGTTCGGGAGGAGGACAACATCGGTGCGCTCTACGTTGCAAGGGATGCGAGGCGGCTTGGTGTCGGCAAGAAGTTGCTGGATCTGGCAAAGGAAAATCGCGAATGGATCACCGTTTGGGCTTATGAATTGAATACGAGGGCGCGAAAGTTCTATCGCCGTGAGGGGCTTGTTGAAGTGTCACGAGAGACTGAGCACTTCGAGGATGGAGTGAGCCTCGTCGATATAGAACATCGCTGGATAAGACCATTTTCCCGATGAAGGCCTTTCAGAGGCTTAAGGCGGTTTCCTCTTTGGCAGTCTTGATGACCACCAATGTAAAGAAGCGGGCGACGTTGCTTTGGTCGCGAAACAGACGCTCGCACAGTCGGTCATATTCTTCCATGTCCTGCAATCGCAGCATCAGGACGACATCGCTTGCGCCTGTAACTGCGTAAGCGTTGGAGACAGCTTCTTCTTTTGTCACGATGTCCAGAAAACGGCGCATGTGCTGTTCGCCATGCAGTTTCAGTTCAACGGTAACAATTGCCTTGATGACCCGTCCGGCTTTGGCGGGGTTTAAGATGGCAACCACGCGGTCGATAAAGCCATTTTTTCTAAGTCGCTGCACACGGCGTAGACACGAAGAAGGTGAGAGGCCGACCTTGTCGGCCAATTCCACATTCGTGCGCGAAGCATCGAGCTGCATGAAGTTCAAAATTTTGCGGTCTATTCGGTCCATCGGAAAAGCCTATTCATCTGATTTGTCTTTGCAATAAAATTGCAAAGAAATGCAATTTTAGACCACAAATTCGAAATGAGCCAAGCTAGGACTGAGGCAACTGTTTAGGAGCTTTGGATGTCCGTCATCGTCAAAATTTTTCGAAAAACGCTTGAACCTATTGAGATCTATTGGGTCCTGGCGCGCATAATGATACCTATAACGATCGCTGCCGAGCTGCTCTCCAGACTGGGAGTGATTGAAATGGTCGCGCCGATCTTTGCTCCGGTTATGAACCTTGTCGGGCTCCCATCAGAGCTTGGTCTGGCTTGGCTGACCGCGATGCTGGTCGGGATTTGGGGGGCGGTGCCGCTTCTCTTCACGCTGGTGCCCATCTCATCCTTGAGTGTTGCTGACGTCACCATCTTTTCCTCACTTGTTCTGTTTGCACATGGGCTGCCGGTTGAACAGAAAATCATTCAGATGGCCGGCCCCGGCATGGCCGTCACGACAACTTTGCGCATCCTGGGAGGGCTCCTCTACGCCGTTCTGTTGCATACGGTTCTGGAAATGACAGGATGGCTGTCCGCACCCGTCGCACCGGCCTGGATACCCTTAAGCACCACACCGGACTGGCTCGAATTTTTCTTCGGATTCGCCCAGACCATGATCTGGATGCTGGTCGTGCTTGTCGCTCTTTTCTGGCTCCTGGAAGTCTTGAAAATGACCGGGGTTCTGGCTTGGATCATGTCGGCCTTGTCGCCTGTTTTGCGCCTTGCGGGCATTCGCGGCGAGGCAGGCTACCTGACTGCCGTCGGTTTGTTTTTGGGCATCTCTTATGGTGCGGGCCTGTTGATCCGGGAAGCGCGATCAGGCGCCGTGTTACCTCGGCAGGTTTTTGTGTCCTGCGTGTTTATGGGGTTTGCGCACAGCGTCATTGAAGACACGCTTTTGATGATTGCTCTGGGCGCGGACGTCTACGGTGTCTTGGTCGGTCGGCTTTGTTTCGCCATTGTCGCAACCGCCATCATTGCCGCATTGCTGCGTAGACTGTCTGACAACGCCTTCTTTCAGCACATGTACAGGCTTGAGGGAGCGAAAACCGGCTGAGCAAACCCTTGTCAGGAATTGCCAGGGAACCAAAAAAGGGCGATAGGGCGTGCCTGGCCTTGGAGATGGAGACCCTTTCCAAGGTTAGGTAGAGGTTTACTGAACCACTCTCGAGATGGGCGCGCTTCTTTGAAGTCATGCACCCTGCAATCAATCAGTCGGCTCACTCGCCTGATTGCCATTCAGGGCGTGTAGACGTAGCGCTCAATCAACTGAACCTGCGTGCAATACGGTCGACGGCCTTACCAACTGCCGGGTGTCAGTCCGTGACGAACTCATCTTCTGGTACTGAGATCTGGCGCAGGTATTTTGCTTACTAATCTTTTTTTTCTAAGAAACTCAGTGTTTTGGATAAATTTAGTTGCAAAGGCTTCAAGCTGGTGCTGATAATCGATGACGGTAGGATGTGCCTGTCGCCGATGGTGTCGGGATTCTGAGATCAGCGATGCATCCAAAGCGATTGAACAACAACGTCACCTCTGAAGCGTCGGTTTCCGGGACGGATGACAAGGGAGAAGCCAAAGGGGTGTAGCGTAAAAAACAGGGAGAGACCTGACGGCCGGTGGAGGTTGAATTGCTCGTTCGGGCAACGATAGCCGGGAGGAAGCCAACAAGGGCCGATGCAGGGAATTCCGCAAGAATTCCATGTTGCCTGGATGTTCGAACATGATGGTTTTGGAATCCCAGGCACTGCCCGATGCCAAGGGGACTGCCTGACAAACAAGGAGAATGATCACACAGTTGGGCACTGCCCAATTGCCTGCAAGCGGACCGCAGTATCGGTTTTACCGCAGCAAACTGCGGGAATATTGAGCCAGAGTGGCGCTTGCCTTGCCCCAAGAGACGTCGTGAAACGAAAATGGGGTGCAAAAGAAAGCCGGAAAACCGGTTGGAACATAATGTTCAGGGAGGAACAGGAATGAACAGAAAAGCCGCAGTCTTCGCAGGGTCGCTTGTAGCGTTCGCAGCCAGCGCATCAATGGCTCACGCCGACAAGCTCACTCTTTATTGCAGTGCGCAGGAGGATTGGTGCCAGTTGATGGCGCGCAGTTTTGAAGATGCAACCGGCATCGACGTCAATATGACACGCAAGTCATCGGGCGAAACCTTCGCACAGATCCGCGCCGAGTCTTCCAATCCAAAAGGAGACGTTTGGTGGGGTGGAACCGGTGATCCGCATTTGCAGGCCGCTGAAGAGGGCCTGACCGCAGAATATGTTTCTCCCATGCGCGACCAGCTGCATGATTGGGCGATTAGCCAGGCTGAAAGCGCAGGAAACCGGACAATCGGAATTTATTCCGGTGCACTCGGATACGGCTACAACAGTGATCTGCTGGCGGCGAACAATCTGCCGGAGCCGGCATGTTGGAAGGATCTCCTGAAGCCCGAGTACAAAGGCCATGTCCAGATGGCGAACCCGAACTCCTCGGGCACCGCCTATACGACGCTTGCGTCCATGGTTCAGATATTCGGTGAGGACGAGGGCTTTGAATTCATGAAGGGTCTCCACGCCAACATCAACCAGTACACAAAGTCGGGTTCCGCTCCGATCAAGGCTGCGGGTCGCGGAGAAAACACCATCGGTATCGTCTTCATGCATGACGCCGTCAAGCAGGCTGTCTCCGGTTTCCCTGTGAAAGTCGTGGCACCATGCGAGGGAACTGGCTACGAGATTGGCTCCATGTCGATCATCGATGGCGCCCGGAACATGGATGAGGCGAAGAAGTTTTACGATTGGGCTTTGAGCCCAGAGGCACAGAACCTTGCGCTCGAGGTCAATGCGTTCCAGGTTCCGTCCAACAAAGGCGCGGAAACTTCGGAAAGTGCTCCTGACATGAGCCAGATCAAGCTGATCGACTACGACTTCAAGAAATATGGGTCGTCCGATGAGCGCAAACGCCTTTTGCAGAAATGGGACGAGGACGTCTCCACGCTGCCGCAGTAAGTGACTTTGACCAAACCAAATAAAGCTCCCCCGGTTCTGATCTTTTGGATCATCGCCGGGTGGGTGGGCTTCTGTCTGCTGCCCTGGTACGGCATCGAGGACGGCTTTTGGTCGTTCGAGTGGCTGATCGACGGCTACCCGTTCGACGAGGACTACGCGCCTGCCGCGTTTTTGATCGCGCAAGGCGAAAAGCTGTGGCTGGCCCCCCTCTTGATCCCGCTGGTGCTTCCGCTGTTTGCATTGCGGTGCTCAAAGTCGGATCCGGCCTACGCCCGTTTGCTTGTGCTTGCCGGCGCAATAGGCTTTGCGTGGATGATTGCCCAAGGCTTTTCCATTGGCATCCGCGGATACAATTTCGAATGGATGAATGCGGCTTTCGGTCCGTTGGACGATCGGCAGTTTGGCATGGGATATGGCGCAATGCTGTGCGCGTCTGCCTACCTGTTTCTGCTGACGCAAGGCATCGCCGCACGCGGCGCTGTCAACGGAGATGTCTTTGTCGTCAGTGCAATTGGCGGCGTCATCGCGATTGTCACGGCATTTGTCTTCTTTCCGATTGCGAAAATGTTGTTTGCTGCCTTCGTCACAGACGACGGCGCTTACTCGATTTTGGTTTTTTTCGACAAGTTCTTCGACGACCGGATTTGGGGCCTCGGCTGCCTGGCCGGTGCGCGTTGCGGAGCTGCATGGAACTCCCTTTTCCTTGCCGTTCTGGTTGGATTGATCACAACGCTTTTGGGCCTGGCATTTGCGCTCGTCGTGACACGTTCAGGCTTCCGTTACAAACGAGTGATGCGGGCGCTTACGGTGCTGCCGATCATCACGCCACCTTTCGTCATTGGCCTTGCGCTCATATTGCTGTTTGGACTTTCCGGTACGGTTACGGTCTATATATCTGAATTGTTTGGTGTGCAGCCGACGCGTTGGCTCTACGGCCTGCCCGGCGTGCTTATTGCCCAGACGCTGGCCTTCACGCCGATTGCCTTTCTGGTCCTCATCGGTGTCGTTGAAGGGGTTTCCCCCTCAATGGAAGAAGCAGCGCAGACCCTTCGGGCAAACCGATGGCAGACCTTCAGAACAGTTTCCTTGCCGCTGATGCGTCCCGGGCTCGCAAACGCGTTTCTGCTTGGTTTCATCGAAAGCATGGCCGATTTCGGCAATCCGCTGGTCCTGGGCGGAAACTTCGATGTTTTGTCGACCGAGATTTTCTTTGCCATTGTCGGTGCACAATACGATCAGGGGCGTGCTGCGGTTCTCGCAATGGTTCTGCTCTTTTTCACGCTCTCGGCTTTCTACGCTCAACGAGCCTGGCTGGGAAAAAAGAGCTATACGACCGTCTCAGGCAAGGGAGATGCAGGAGTGCATCCGCTTATGCCTAAAGGCCTTGCAGTTCCTGTTCTGAGCATTGCGCTTGCCTGGGCCGCGTTCACCGCCGTGGTCTATGCGATGATCATTTATGGCAGCGTTGTTGAGCTGTGGGGTGTCAACAATTCTCTGACGTTCAAACACTATGTGACGGCGTTTTCGGTTCGGTTTGCTGAAGAAGGGATACGCTGGACCGGGGCTGCCTGGGACAGTTTCTGGACGACGATAACGATAGCAGCCATTGCGGCACCGCTGACGGCGGCTGTTGGATTGGTGACGGCCTATCTGCTGACACGACAGAATTTCGCCGGCAAGAACTCCTTCGAGTTCGGCACCATGCTGTCCTTCGCCATTCCCGGCACCGTTATCGGCGTGAGTTACATTCTGGCATTCAACGTTCCTCCGATAGAAATCACCGGAACGGGTATTATTCTCGTCGTGAGTTTCATCTTCAGGAACATGCCTGTCGGCGTGCGTGCAGGGATTGCAAGCATGTCGCAGATCGACAAATCGCTTGACGAGAGCTCACTCACGCTTGGAGCCAACTCATGGCAAACCTTCCGACGAGTGATACTGCCCTTGTTGCGGCCCGCAATCCTGGCCGCTTTGGTCTACAGTTTCGTGCGGGCGATGACCGCCATTTCCGCGGTCATATTCCTGGTGTCCGCCGAGTATGACATGGCGACCAGCTACATTATCGGGCGCGTTGAAAACAACGACTACGGTCTTGCCATTGCCTATTCCACGACACTGATCTTCGTCATGCTGGCAGCCGTCGGTCTGCTGCAGTTGCTGGTTGGCCGTGTACAGATCGGGCGTCGCAAACACATCGAAATGAAGGGAGCGACATGAGCGAAACACACATTCGCAGCAAGGCCGCGCCGGTCAGGTTCGAAAAGGTCTCCAAGGTATTTGGAAAGGATGTGGTCGCTGTCGACAACATCGATCTGGATATCGAAGCGGGTAAACTTGTGACGCTTCTGGGCCCATCCGGTTGTGGCAAGACCACGACACTGCGCATGATCGCAGGCTTGGAGATGGCCAGTTCCGGGCGCATACTCATCGGGGACACAGAGGTTACGAAATTGCCGGCAACGGATCGTGACGTGTCGATGGTGTTCCAGTCCTACGCTCTGTTTCCGCACATGAGCGTTCTGGAAAACGTGATGTACGGACTGACTTTTTCTGGTTTCGACAAGGCCGAAGCGCGCTCCCGGGCGCTTGAAGGGCTGGAACTGGTCGGCTTGAAGGGCTTCGGAGAGCGCTTGCCAAGCGAATTGTCCGGTGGTCAACAGCAACGCGTCGCGGTCGCCCGTGCACTCGTGCTGGAACCTCAGGTGCTGCTGTTCGACGAACCCCTGTCGAACCTTGATGCGAAATTGCGTCGACAGGTCCGCGAGGACATTCGGGCAATCCAGCAGGATCTTGGCCTGACGGTCGTTTATGTCACCCACGATCAGGAAGAAGCGCTCGCGGTTTCAGATGAGATTGTCGTCATGCGCAATGCATCGATTGCTCAAATCGGCACGCCGCGGGAGCTCTATGATCAACCGGTCGATGCCTTCGTTGCCGATTTTATCGGCGAGGCAAATTTGATCTCCTGCCAGATAACCGACGTCCAGAACGAAACCGCGACTGTAGATGTCTGCGGGTATCGTTATATGCTGGCTTCGCGCAGTTTATCAAAAGGTGCGGCAACCATTGCCGTTCGACCCTCTCGGCTTGTTTTGGGGGAAGCGGAAGGCATGCCGGCGCGTGTTGCCAAGGCAACCTATGTCGGCGTTCGAATGGAATACACTCTCGAGGGTGAGTTTGGTCAGGTCTTTGCGGTGCAGGACAACGTGGATCAGACGCTTGAGGTCGGCTCGGATTTGAGACTGTCTTTCGCCAAATCGGGTCCAGTGCTCCTGGCCGCCGACTGATTTTTTGCCAGGCAAATGAGCAAGCCGTTACCTTGTTGAAAGTTGCAGTGAATTCTATTCGATGCTCCATTTCGTTTGGACCAGTTTGCTATCGTTTTTCGCTCAAACTAAGAGCGTGATGTGTCGCTGCCGATCTGGTTCTTTGGAAGTCTTGCAACCTCAAGAAGCGTTTCTCTGAGCCAGAGATGTCTTGCATCCCGGTTCATGCGCGGGTGCCAGTTGGCGACGATATCCAGGTAGGGCAGTTCGAGCGGTGTTCGAATGCGTGCAAAACTGTGCTTGAAGGATCTAGCGATCCGTTCGGGAATGAACGCGGTTAAGCTCCTTGATTTCATGAGATGGATCAGCATCGCAAATGTGGGTACCGCCAAGACAACATGTCGGCTCATTCCCTTCGCGGCGAGAACCTCGTCGATTGGCCCGCGAAAGCTGCCCCCGGTCGGGTCCACAAATGCGTGACGATGTTCACATAGCTGTTCCAATGACAACTCGTCATTGTTTTTGACGTTCGAATAACTGGATAAACAGACAAAGTCGTCCGTGTAGAGCGCGCGTGCCGGCAAGTCGGGCAGAGCCAGGTCGCGGTCACTCAAAATCAGGTCTATCTCACCTTTTTCCAGCTGATCCAGAATTCCCGTCGCAGGCCTTGGAAGAACCGAGACCCGGGCCCGGGGAGCGACATCCAGTACTTTTTCAGTGAAAGCATTGAAGATTGTGTGCTGCAGATAGTCGCTGCCGCAAACTCTTACAGTGAACTCTGAGTTGGCCGGATCGAACGCGTCAGGGGCCAGAAGCACACGAATCTCCTCCAGCACCTCGTTGACTTTCAAAGCAATTGCATCGGCCTTTGGTGTCGGAATGATGCCGTGTGAGGTTCGAACAAAGAGATCATCTTCGAACACTTCGCGAAGCCGCTTGAGCATCCCGGAAACCGTCGGTTGGGTCAAAGAGAGCCGAGTGGCTGCTCTCGTCACACTTCGTTCGCTGTAAAGCGCATCGAACGTAACGAGCAAATTTAGATCGACACTTCTGATATTGATATTTCGCATATCACTTATTGAACAATACGTTTTGACCAATAACAAGTCAGAGGCAAAAATCTGACCCGTCTGAAACGATGGGTATCAAGGTGAATTGGCTAGGGAAACGACCACAATAGCAACACTGCAAACTGCGCAGAACGCGTCATGTCTGGGCGTTTTATTGAAACGATTCCTCGCCTGGAAGCAGAAGAGGCGAGACCGTGGTGAGCTGCGCAGTCTTAGCAACGCGATGCTCCGGGATCTGGCGATTGATCGCAGCGAGATCGATTCACTTGTTGTCTCCGGGCAACACGGTCGTCGACGCAATCGAGGCGATTGAAGCCCATCGGTGGGTGCTCACAACGCGTGCTTTTCACGCTGCAGAATTGAGGGTCGTGAATTGATGGCAGAAAACCTTCGCGTTCTCTGGCTTGCAGCTTCTCTGCTTATGGGCAGCCCGGGGCCAGCAACACTGGGTTTGGCAGCTATGGGATCAGCATTCGGCTTCCTTGGTCGCTTTCCATATCTGGTTGGTGTCATTGCTGGGTCAACTCTGCCATCACCACTCACGTGAGTTGTTAATGAGTGAAGAATGCAGAAAAATATAAATTAAATCAGATGCTTGAGAGGCTCTCCAGAGTTTGCACTTTGGAGTGCTTAGCCCGGAATTCCCAGCTATTTCGAAATATCGGTATCCCGGTTTCTGGCAGAAACTGAAACCGCCATCATCAATGGAGATATGGAATGCAATCGACAAATGGCACTGTCTTGCGGCATCTCAGAGACCCGAAGCTTGTACTGGTCGCAGGCTCGGTCGTCGCTCTTATCGCCATTGGTATGCGGCACTCTTTCGGGCTGTTTTTGGATCCGGTCACGAGGGAAGTCCCAAACATCGATCGTGAGACATTCGGTTTTGCAATCGCATTGCAGAACCTTATGTGGGGTTTGGCACAACCCTTCGCAGGCATGCTGGCTGACCGTTTTGGAAGTGCGAGGGTTATTTTCACAGGCGGTGCGCTTTATGTGCTGGGTCTGATATGTGCATCTGCCGTTTCAAGCACACTTGGATTGGTGCTGGGGTTAGGTGTGCTTGTCGGTATCGGACTTAGCGCAACAACCTATGCTGTGGTCCTTGGAGCAGTCGGACGGAAATTTCCTCCTGAACGACGTACGTCGGCGCTCGGCATTGCCTCGCTTGGCGGATCCTTGGGGATTTTTCTATCTGTTCCCGTCACACTGAGCCTGATCGATAACCTGAATTGGTCACTTGCCTTTGTCAGCTTGGGGCTCATCGCTGTGACGATTTGCTTGTTGGCTCCGATGCTTTCAGGGCGCGCTGAGGGGCAAGGGACGGAGCAGTCGCTGACGGAGGCACTCTCCGAGGCGCTTGGGCACAAAGGCTTTGTTTTGCTGGTGCTCGGTTTCTTTGTGTGCGGGTTCCAGCTTGCGTTCATAGGAACGCATTTGCCGGCTTATCTTTTGGACAGAAATCTGGGAGCCTGGCTTGGCGGCGCTGCTCTTGCGACCATTGGTGCAACAAACATCGCCGGAACGTTCATATGCGGTGTCGTCGGCGATCATGTCAGCAAGAAAAAGGTCCTTGTAGGTCTCTACCTGGCCCGGGCAGCTGCTGTCGCCGTCTTTGTGCTGCGGCCACCTTCCGATGTTTCAACTCTTTTGTTCGCGGCAGTGATGGGTTTTACCTGGCTTGGTACAGTTCCGCTTACCACCGGCATCGTTGCCCAGGTCTTTGGCCCCAGATATCTCGCGACACTGATTGGCATCGTATTCTTCATGCATCAGATTGGGAGTTTCCTGGGTGCCTGGCTCGGTGGGCTCGTATTCGAGCAGACAGGCAACTACGACATCATGTGGTGGTGCGTGGTTCTGGCCGGCATCATGGCTGCCTTTCTGCACCTTCCGATCGATGAGCAACCACTGACTTCCAAATTCAGCAGATTTCAGGGAGCCGTGAGCAATGCCTAGCTGGTCGCTTGTTCTATGGGGTTTGGCGTGCCTACTCGCCCTATCTGCGCTCATCGCCCTTTGGGCCGCATTGATCAATGTTTACCAGAGGCACTTTCTTGACCTTTCAATCATGCAGTTCATTTGCATGGCCGGTTTGAACTGAGGTCAGAATTTTCTTCGACGTCCAACAAAGTGAAAGGTAACTGGATGACCTCGAACAAGACACAGCAGGGACCGATCTTGCGGCTGTTCCAAGCCAGGGTCAAAGATGGAAAGGAAAAAAGCCTTCTTGCACAATTTGCCACGACGTCAGCTGAGGTCGTGCGCAGTGAGCCCGGAAACAAAGGGTTCTTCTTCGGCCGCGAAGTAAGCGTGGAAGAAAACAGGCTTATATTTGCGTCTCTGTGGTCCGACATGACGTCTGTCAAACAGAGGTTTGGTGATCAATGGGATCAATCCTTCCTGCCGGAGGGCTATGACGATCTGATCGAAGAGCACTCCATTCAGCACATTGACTTGTCATCCGGCTGGTTTGTGCCACCGGGCGAGCCGGATTGAATCGTAACTAAAACCGGCGGCCAAACGGACCAGGTCAAAGCGGCAGCGCAGGGCTCTCCTGCAGGCCGAGATGGAGCTCATTGCCCTCGTAAGGGTGTGATCTTGCAACCTCTTCGTTCAGTTCGTGGCCAAGGCCCGGTTCGCTGGATGGGATCACATAGCCGTCTTCCCAACAGATCGGTTTTGTCAAAAGGTCAGCATAAAAACCATCGAACGTGCGGATTGACTCAAGGACCAGAAAATTGGGGCTGCAGGTCGCCAGTTGAATGTTGGCAAGCGCAACAAGAGGCCCGCAGTAGAGATGCGGTGCGACCTGGGCAGAATGGCACTCAGCCATGGCCGCGATTTTCTTGGCTTCCAGAAGCCCGCCGACCCGGCCAAGGTTCATCTGCAAAATGCTGGCTGCACCTGTTTCCAGAACGCGTGAAAACTCATATTTCGTACAAAGGCGCTCACCGGTTGCTACCGGGATGGACGTATACCGGGCAACTTCAGCCATGTCTTCCGGCTTTTCCGGCGGGATAGGCTCTTCGAACCAGAGTGGGTCATAAGCTTCTATGCGCCTGGCGAGCCGTTTGGCTCCTGAGACGGTAAACTGACCATGCGTGCCAAAAAGCAGGTCGGCCTTTGACCCGACAGCCTCGCGAATGGACTTGCAAAAGGCTTCGGACCGGTCCAGGTCGTCGAGACTTGGCTGATGGCCGTCATAAATCGTGTAAGCGCCAGCAGGATCGAACTTGACTGCTGTGAACCCCTGGTCAACCGCCTTGCTTGCCGCGTTCGCTGCCAGAGACGGATCGTTATAGACATTCGGCTGGTCGGGATCTGGATAGACGTCACCGTCGGCTGGATAAAGATAGGTATAGGACCGCAGCCGCTCGTGAACTTTGCCGCCGAGCAATTCATATGCGGGTTTTCCGGCAGCCTTGCCGATAATATCCCAGCACGCCATCTCAAGTCCGGAGAGCACGCCCATAACAGTGACATCCGGTCGCTGCGTATAGCCAGCGCCATAGGTCTTGTGCCAAAGCTTCTCAATATGGTGCGGATCGGAGCCCAGGAACTGGCGCTCGAAAACGTCCTTCGCCATTTCGGCCACAAGGTGAGGCCCGAAAGTGGCATTGTAGATCTCGCCATAACCCGTGATCCCGCAAGCGGTAACCAGTTTGACGAAAATGAAATAGCGTCCTCCATGACGGGGAGGAGGGTTCGCGACGACAAATGTCTCGATTTGGTCGAGTTTCATGGATCTCGCCTAGCTGGCATTGCTGATAGTGATGGATTTCACTTTGGTATAGGCATCGAGCCCTTCCCAGCCCTTTTCACGGCCATAGCCGGATTTTTTATTTCCACCGAATGGCAGTTCCAACCCGCCGGCCCAGTAATCATTGATTGAAACCTGACCACAATCCATTGCGCCGGCAACCCGCATCGCGCGACCGACATCTCTTGTGTAGACGCTTGAAATCAGACCGAAGTCGGTGCCGTTGGCAAGCCCTATTGCTTCCTCTTCCGTGTCGAACGTTTGAACCGAGAGCACCGGGCCGAAGATTTCTTCCTGCACGGCAGGATCGTTGGGGGAGAGGTCGGCAATCACGGTCGGCTCAAAGAACCAGCCTTTGCCGGTTCTTGTATCTGTCGTGACATGGCCGCCGGTCAGGATATTGGCACCCCGTGCCCGGGCCGCCTCAACATGCCCTTGGATCCGCGACAGGTGCAGGTCGGAATTGATTGCGCCCATATCGGGATGCGACAAGCCGTGTCCGAGTTTGATCCGGGCCGCTCTTTTCGTCAGCAAGGCAAGCACCTCATCGCGCAAGGATGAGTGCAAAACCAGTCTTGATCCAGCGGAACAAATCTGACCCGAATTGGAGAAGATTGCCCAATACGCGCCATCTGCCACCTTCCCGGGATCTGCATCTTCGAAGGCGATCAACGGAGACTTGCCGCCAAGTTCCAGCGTCAGGCGCGTGACATTCGGCGCCGCGATCTGAGCGACATTGACACCGGTTGAAACCGAACCCGTGAAGGTAAGCTGTTTGATACGCGGGTCCCGAGCCATCATTGCGCCGACATCGGTGCCGAGGCCGGTCACGACATTTACAAGCCCATCGGGCACGCCAGCTTCTGAAAGCAGTTCTGCCATGACCAATGCGGTGAAGGGTGTTGTTTCGGCAGGTTTGGCAACAACTGAACATCCGGCGGCAAGAGCAGGGGCAACGCCGCGCGCAAATGTGGATGTCGGGTAATTCCAGGGAATGATATGCCCTGTCACGCCGACCGGTTCACGCACTGTAAAGGCGGTCTGCTCAGGACCCAAATTGACAGATCTGCCATCAAGCTTGTCGGCCGCACCTGCGTAATATTCAAAAAGGCGCGCGGACGCCTGGACGTCGCCGGATGCCTCCGAAAGCGTCTTGCCGCTGTCGACAACTTCAATCACCGACAGCCGGTCGGCATTTTCGCGAAATAGACGAGCAACGTTGTTGAGCACACGGCAACGCTCCGCAGGTGTCACCTGCCGCCAGTGTCTGGCGGCCCTTTCAGCGGCATCAATGGCGTGATCAAGGTCCTGGGCACTGCCTAGTGAAAACTCGGCAAACGGTTCGGCAAGCCCCGGGTCAAAGCTCTGCATCTTCCGGTTTGATGCGGGGGTCGGCTTTCCGTCTATGAAATGCCCTTCGGGAAGCGATCTCAGCTGTCCGCCGGACAGGTAGTCGTCTGCAAGTGATTGGGCCGTCATCAAATAGCTCTCTTCTGATCTTCAAGAATGAGATCGGCCCCCTTAAGGGCCAGCATCATGGTCGGGGCGTTTGTGTTGCCCGAGGTGATATTCGGAAAGGCCGAAGCATCAACGACACGCAGCCGCTGCACTCCATGAACCCTTAGGCGGCTGTCGACGACGCTCGATCCAACGTTTTCTCCCATCCGGCACGTGGAAACCGGGTGGTAGACGGTGCTCGCACGAGACTTGAAATCAGCAAGAATTCCTTCGTCATCGAGCTTGCCGAGATCAGGTGCAACAGGCCCTTCGACAAGCCCGCTCAAGGCTTTGCTTGCCATCAGATTCTGACAGAGCCGGCCCCCGGCGATCACGGCCATGCAGTCTTCTTCGGTTGAAAGCGAATTCGGTTGAATGACAGGTGCAACTGTGGCGTCAGCGCTCTTGATAGCAATACGCCCCCGACTGGTCGGGCGAGTCGGCTGCGCGCAGATGATGAAACCGTTGAAAGGATCGATCGCCAGCCGGGTCTGATCCTTGTCGGCCGTCAACTGATAGCTGATCGGGTTGAAATAAAGTTGCTGGTCTGGCCGGCTCAATTCCCGTCTTGATCGGAAGAATCCGCCGCACTGGTTGACTGAAAGCGACAAAGGGCCCTTGCGCGTCAAGGCATATTGAATTGCCGCGAGTGTCCGACCGATTGCCGGACGCAGCACGGCGTTCAGCGTCGGCTCCTTGGCGCGGAATGTGAATTTCGTTGACAGGTGATCCTGCAGATTGCCACCGACATTGTCATTGGCCTGGATGATCGGAATGCCGAATTCGCGCAGCAGATTGCCCGGGCCGACACCGGAAACCTGCAGAAGCTGCGGTGAGCCGATTGCTCCGGCAGCCAGGATCACTTCTCGTCGTGCAAAAAGTTGAATGCCATCACCCAGTTCAATGCCAATGGCTTCCGCGTTTTCAAAGAGAACCCGCTTGACCAGTGCCTTGGTGCGCAGACTAAGGTTTCGGCGTTTCAGGGCAGGGTGCAGGAAGGCCCGCGCTGAGGAGCAGCGCCGTCCGTTGCTGGTGTTGATCTGATAAACACCGCCACCTTCCGGATTGTCGCCGTTCAAATCCTCAGTCCAGGGCAATCCCGTCTCCTGGACCGCAGCACGAAAATGGCGGTTGATGCTGTGGATCTGATCGGTGACGTTTTGCACTCTTATGGGGCCGTCGCCATTTTCCCTTCCATCCGCCGACACTTTTGTTTCGAGCTTTTCGAAGACCGGTTTGACGCTTTGCCATCCCCATCCATGCGCGCCTGCTGTTTTCCAGTCTTCAAAGTCACCTGGCAAGCCACGGCAATAGACCATGGCATTTATCGAGCCTGATCCACCGACGATGCGCCCTCGTGGCCAGCAACCACTGCGTCCGTCCAGGCCCCCGTCAGGTTCGGTCTGATATTGCCAGGTGCGTTTGGCATCTCCGTTCAGTTTGCCGTAGCCAAGGGGTATCGACACCCACGGAGATGCGTCCGAACCACCAGCCTCGAGCAAAAGCACGGAGATGTTGGGATCCGCGCTCAGGCGTTCGGCCAAAATGCATCCGGCGGAACCCGCCCCGACAATGATGAAGTCAACCATTTCCATGCAATGCGCCGTTGGATTGTTCGCACGTTCAACAAATTTCGTCGAGCAGATGAAAAATATGAAGCGAAAAATTATTTGGTGTAACTTCGAAAAAATTTGTAGGAAAACGGGTCTGCGGACGAGCCCGCTCCTTAGCTTGTTGGATCCTTTTCTCTTGGAAGAGCAACAAAAAACGGAATACTCATATGCCGTATGACCTTCCGCCACTGTCCTGGTTACGGGCTTTTGAGGCAAGCGCACGTCTTGGCAATTTCACGCGTGCCGCGGAAGAATTGCTGATCACACCGGCCGCGATCAGTTATCAGGTACGCCAGCTTGAACAGCAGCTTGGCTATCCGCTGTTTGAGAGGCTGCACCGAACTCTTGTGCTGACCCGATTGGGTCAAACCTATCTGCCCACAGTCGAAAAGGCCTTCTCGGATCTCTCCATTGCGACTGTCTCTGTATTCGGCGATCGCAATAGGCAACCGGTCCGGTTCCGATGCCTCAACAGTTTTGGTCAGCTCTGGATGATCCCGCGTATCAGGCGATTTCAGGAGCTTCATCCTGACGTTGATCTCCAGATGATTTCAGCGTCTTGGGCTGAAACGCTCAATCCTGAACTGTTCGATATCGATATCCGTTTCGGCGATGGCACCTGGACCGATGGCATTGTGGAATTTCTGCAGAACGACCCGATCATTCCCGTTTGCCATCCTGACTTGGGACTGTCTGCAACAAAGCATGACCTTGAAGCTCTGGGTGCTGCACCTCGGCTCGACATCATGGGGGTTATCGATACCTGGGAGAGTTTCTTTCGCGGCTATGGGCATGAGGTGCCATCGCGCAATGGCCTCCAGGTCGATCAGACGCTGTCAGCTCTTGAACTCGCCGCGTTGGGGCACGGTCATGCACTTGTTCTGGAATCGCTTGCACAGCCTTATCTTGATGCGGGGCGGCTGGTCCGGTCCTGCGACCGGCGCATCAACAGCCGCCACAGTTTTTATCTGGTCACATCCAGACCTAGAAAGGCCCTTGCGCCGGCAGCTCAGAACTTTTGCGACTGGATGATCGACGAACTTCGCCATCCGTAGTCGGGTTCTTTCAGGAGGCGGTGTCAGTCAACGGAAAAGGTGTATTCGAAAAGCCGTTCGATCGGGTCAAGCGGTTTGGGATCGCGGTAGCGGTTGATATCCAGCAGGCCGGCTTGAAGAGTGTCCTGGGCATTAAGGCTTGCCTGGGCCAGATCAAGCATGCTCCAGAAATCCGGGTCGGTGCGCCGGATGCCGAACCGCTCAACAACGCTTAAATATTCCCGTTGCGTTCGAATGCCCTTAACGGCATCCACGAAGGCAGACACTTTGGTGTCTGGCACCTTGAAGATGAAATTCGGATAGCTACTGAACTGGCCCGGAAGAACGGTCAGGCTGTCATTTTCAGGGTCCCTGCGAAGATCCTCATTAAAAATAAATGCGACATTACTGTGGGCCTTGTCATGAACAAGCGTGAAGACCTTCGTTGCGGCATCCGTTTCCACCAGCAACAATGCGATGTCCGGTAGAAATTTGGCAAAAGGGGCCGGGGTCGCGGCAAGTGGGCGCAATCGACCCTCGATTGTCTCGTTCGTGGCACATTGATCGGCTGAACACCGGTTGATTGGATCAGCGACGGGCCAGAGTCGCGGTTCGATCTTCAAAAGCTCGGTCAGGAATTCGCTCTTGGGTTGACCTGTTTGAAAGCCAATTCCCGTCGGTGAAGAGGTATCAAGCTTGCGTTCCTTCCATCGGTCTACCAGCGAAACCAGGGGGCCCTGATACCAACTCTCATGAAGGGGGTCACGCAGGTCGCGGGGCAGAAACGCCAGAAAATTACGCTCTCCTTCACGGCGCAGGCTGTCCATATAGATCCGCGTCGTCAGCTGATGTTCGACATTGCCGAAGACATCAAAGCCGGCCACCAGATTGTAATAGATCCGTTCAAAAAGCGGAAAATCGATCACCCAGGCAGTTTCCGGAACGGCACCGCTAAACCCGGGAACGACAGACGCGGAGGAGAAGTTTCTAAAAACGGTCAACCGGGCATCGATGTTGTTTCCGTCACCGCCCCAGATGTCCTGGTAGGTTGGCCCACCATTTTGCGCAGCCTTTGCCGCGTAGTGGGCTTGGCGCAATTCCTGGTACTTGATAGGGCCGAGCGTGAGGAAGCTTTTCAATCGGTCCGAGATCTTGCCTTCAACCTTAGCAAGCGGCAGTTCAAGGATCGGAATGGCTTCGTCAAGATAGGCGGGATCGGTTACCGACAGGTCCGCATCCGGGGCGAGAAACGCCACCCAGAATCGGTCCTCGATGACATTGACAGCAACCTGGCCGTAGCAGACCGGACCACGAATGAAGGACCGGACGAAGTAAAGTGCATCGTCGAGCAGAAACTGATAGCGACTGCGGGCTGGAATGGCCCGGAAAGTGGACAGCGGATTTCCACCTGCATCGATCGAATAAGGCGGAAGCGCGTCAATTTCCCAATCGCTTTCAAGGAAAAGATCTCTATAGCGCTCCAAACGCTTCGGACCGATTTCGTAAACGATGTGCTCCTTGTGGAGGATCGTGTCATTGAGAGGAACGAGCCTGTAGGAGAAGTCACCACCTGGATCGTCAAATGGTCGCCGCGATGCAATTTCGTCCGGTGGTTCTCCAGCAGGCGTCCGTGAACGGATAAGTCGAAAGAAAGTCCTCGACGTGTCGCCTTCCAGATGCAGGTGAGCCAGAAAAAGGTGCTCATAGATATAGCGAGCGGACAGTTTTGACTTCAGTTGCCCGTTGTTCAGGAAGGCCTCGATCGTTTCGATGTGATCGAGTGTTGTTTTTGGCAGGACAGTTGCTGTCTCGTCTGACGGCGCACCATCCATCGCCCATGAGAGCAGCCTTTGATAGTCCGCTTCCGGGAGGGGAGCTGTTGCAAACGGCATTCCGCCCAAGGGGTGGTCATCCAGATAGTCGCCGATTTCTGACGGCATCGGACAGCTGTTCTTTCGAAGCGGGCTGATGTTCAGCCGATCGGGCAAGGCTGCACCGAGCGTAAAATCGTTGTTGCGTCCCGCGCGCAGCAATTGTTCAAGAACCGACGGCCCTTTGTTGCTATCTGCGACAGCAAAGAAGTCCTTTTGCCGCCATTCGGGAACGGCCCTTGCATCAACCCCGAGGCGCGTCATGGGGGCATCGTCAAGCCGTGTTGAATCATAGACCTTTGTTTTGCTCGCTCCTCTAACCCAGCCGTCAGGAGAGGAAAGCTTGAGCTGGCATGGCGCGTCATAGCAGCCGTGGCAGACAACACAGCGTTTGTTCAAAACATCCTGAATGGCAATTTTCGACGTACTTGTCTGTTGTCCCTGGGCCAGTGCTCCTGCAAGCGGGATTACCATTGGAAACGCAACCAGAACCACGAACTTTGGAATTAATGCGTTCAGGTAACGGAAACAGATCTCGATCATCTGGGGACTACCCGTCGTTATCATCCATACGCGGTCGTGTTTTGCGCGAGGGATCATCCGGGCCCTTGTATCCGATCAGATAAGCCCAAGCTGCATAACCAGTGATCGCACCGATAATATAGACCCAGGTTATGTTCCCAAGATAATACTCCATTCCGGCCCAGGCTCCGCAAAAGAGAACCAGCAGGATCCTTCTCCAGAGTGGATCAAACCAGGGATGCTCAACAGGTCCAAGCACAGTTTTGCCTTTCCTTTGGATTAAAACGCAACGGGCGTCGCCCGTATGTCGTTAAGGGAGCCTCAAGAGCTTGCAAAATCAAGCAAAACCTGAGCCGACTACCTCTATTTCATCTTGAAAATGGTCGCTGAACGAGAGATGTTGACGTAAGTTGAGGCGCTACAACCAACCCGTATTCAAGAGGAGCCTGCGTTCGGACATGCTGACAGCGCTCGACCTCCTGACGGCAAATGACGACCCTGGCAAGCATGCGCCTTCCTACTACGCGGCAACAGCCAACAGGCAGACATCACATGCACCGCTGGAAGGCGCGCGCACTTGCGACGTCTGTGTGATTGGTGGCGGTTATACTGGTCTGTCCGCTGCTCTTCATCTCGCCGAGCGCGGACAAAAGGTGATGTTACTGGAGGCCAACCGCGTCGGGTGGGGGGCCTCAGGCCGCAATGGTGGACAAGTCGGGTCCGGACAACGTGTCGAGCAGACTGTTCTGGAAGCCCGACACGGAAAGTCTCACGCCCGATTGCTATGGGATCTGGCCGAGGAGTCCAAGGCGCTTGTGAAGCAGCTGATCGTGCGCCACCAGATCGCCTGCGACTACGCGCCGGGTATTTTGCACGCGGATCACCGCAAGAGCTTCCTTGAGGAGAGCCGGGACTATGTCGAGCATCTCCGTTTCCAATATGGCTACGAGGACATCCGGTACATTGGTCCTGAGGAAATCGGAGAGCATGTCGGCAGCCCAAAATATTTTGGCGGCACACTCGATCAGGGTGCCGGTCACCTTCACCCTTTGAATTTTGCGCTCGGACTGGCCCGTGCCGCAGAGGCTGCAGGGGCAGTTCTTTTTGAAGAAACCAGAGTGACAGAAATTGAAAGCAGCGGACAACCGCGCGTACTGGTTAAAACAGAGCGCGGCGAACTACGCGCGGACAATGTCATTCTGGCTTGCAATGGTTATCTCGGCCGTCTTGAGCGCAAGACGGCAGCTCACGTGATGCCGATCAATAACTTCATTATCGCAACCGAGCCCTTGGCGGCCACGGAGGCTGAACAGATCATTCGCGGCAACCTTGCCGTTGCCGACAGCAAGTTCGTCATCAACTATTTTCGTCTGTCCAGCGACAAACGTCTTCTCTTCGGCGGAGGCGAAAACTACGGCTACCATTTCCCAAAGGACATCAAATCGTTCGTACGCGCACCCATGCTCGAGATTTTTCCTCAACTTGAGGATGTCGGCATCGATTATGGTTGGGGTGGCACACTCGCAATCACACCGAAACGGATGCCTTATTTTGCCCGGCTGGCGCCGAACATGTTCACCGCCTCAGGCTATTCCGGACACGGCGTTGCGATGGCAACGCTTGGCGGTCAGATCCTTGCGGAAGCCGTCAGCGGTATTTCAGGACGTTTTGACGTATTTGAAAAGCTTGATGTTCCCGCGTTTCCGGGAGGCGACAAGCTTCGCTTTCCGTTACTTGTTCTAGCCATGACCTGGTTTTCATTGCGCGACAGACTGGGTATTTGAAATGGACATCAGACCCTTCCCAGCTCAAACAGATGACCGCCGAACACTTGGAAGCTATTGGGAGGTCAGCGTCCCCCAACCCAGACAGGACCGGAAACTTCATGGCAATGCCCTCTTCGACGTTGCTGTCATTGGTGCCGGGTTTGCAGGCCTGAGCGCTGCCTTGCGCCTCGCCGAAATGGGGATCTCGGTGTGTGTTCTTGAAGCTGAACATGTCGGCTTTGGCGCGTCGGGCCGTAATGGCGGTTTTTGTTGTCTTGGCGGCACGAAACTCGATGCACGACAGCTGGTCAATAGGTTCGGTCTGGAAGAAGCGCGCAAGTTTCTGGCCTTCCAGGTGGCCGGTATCAATCTTGTTGCGCAGCGTCTGGACAGCTGGGGTGTTGATGCCGACCGTCATTCAAAGGGCGAGATGTTATTGGCGCACAGAGCGAAGGACGTTGCTGACCTCAAGTCCGAAGCTGAGTTTCTGAAAGCCAATTTCGGTATCAGAACCAGATTTTTGTCTCGTGAAGAATTGTTTGAACAAGGTTACGGCGGGCCGTCATTTCATGGTGGACTACATGTGCCTTACGGCTTCGCCCTGAACCCGATGGCCTACGTACAAGCGCTTGCTGACCGGTTGCGCAGAGCCGGGGGGAAAATTTTCGGCAAAACGCCAGTCGGTTCAATTGACCGGGACACCGACCGTTGGCGCCTTGAAACAAAAAACGGGTACGTGCGCGCCAAGAAAGTTGTGCTCGCCGGCAATGGATACTCAGATGAAACCGTCCCGGCTTGGTTGCATGGGCGCACGATGCCGGTCATGTCGTCCATTCAGGTCACGCGACCCTTAAGCGAAACAGAGTTGGCAGAACAGGGCTGGACCTCCGACACGATGGCCGCCGATACTCGGATACTTCTTCACTATTTCAGGCTCTTGCCCGACAAAAGGTTTTTGTTTGGAACACGCGGCGGCATAAATGAAGATGCGTCCTCGATAAAGGCCATGCAGAAGCGCGCGCGCGCGGATTTCGAAAGTATGTTCCCTTCCTGGGCGAATGTTCGATCAGAGTTCAGCTGGCACGGTCATATCTGCATCGCGCGCACCCTGACGCCGTTTGTTGGAGAGGTTCCGGGTCTCGATGGTGTTTACGCCGCCATGGGCTGGCACGGAAGCGGCGTCGCCATGGCGTCAATTTCGGGCGAGAAACTTGCCGGGCTGATATCGGGAAAGCTGCGCCAGGAGGATTTGCCTGCCGCGCTGCAAAGACCCTTCACAAGGTTTCCCATTCCAGCGCTCCGCAAACTTTACCTACAGGGTGCGTATTGGCTTTACGGCTTGAAGGACAGGTGACCAAGTTGGCTGTGATCCGCGCTGCAAGGAAGTCTGACACGAACGCTGTCAATTCGATCTGTTTGCGAACGGGAAACGCGGGCAAAGACGCGACAAGCCTATATCAGGACCCGGATTTGATCGGCTTGATCTATGCAGCCCCTTATCTTTTCGGTGATGACGCGCTCTGTCTAGTCGCTGAAGATGAAGAAGGTGTCTTAGGTTATGTGGCAGGTGCGACGGACAGCCGATCTTTTGAGCACCATTTGGAAATGAATTGGTGGCCCGAGTTGCGTAAGCGGTATGCTGAGCCGCAAGGTGATCCGGCTAAGTGGACGCCAGATGACAAGCGCATAAATTTTATCCACCATCCGCGACCGGTTCCAGGTGACATTGTGCTGGCCTATCCTGCGCATATTCACATGAATTTGCTGCCTCAAGCGCAGGGACGGGGGATCGGCAGTCAGTTGCTGGCGTCCTGGGTGGCCAGCGCAACGGAAAAGGGTGTCCGCGCAGTGCACGCAGGTGTAAGCGCAGCCAATCAAGCTGGTTTGAATTTCTGGACTGCGCGTGGATTTGACCCGGTTCGTGAAGACCCGCATGGCGGCTCGCTTGGCACGATCTGGTGTGGCCGAATTCTTTAGGCACGATTGTTCTGCATCAAGGCCCGGTCTGGGAAGTTTTTCGAATATGCATACAACCCTGAGGAGGTTGTCATGGCCGCAACATCAAAACAGCAATTGCTCGATCTCACCGCCAAGGAATGGCAAAAGCTTTTGAAGATCCTTGATGAGCTTCCTGCGATTTTGCGTCTTCAGAAAGACGAAGATGAAACCTCGCCGAAAGATATCATCGGACACAGGGCGCATTGGATCGAACTGTATCTCGGCTGGTTCAGAGATGGGCGTGCGGGCAAGGAAGTTTACTTTCCGGCGAAGGGATACAAGTGGAACGAGACCAAGCGCTACAATGCCGACTTGAGGCAACAGCAGGCAGGGCTCACTTGGGACGCGGCACGATCCATGCTTGAATCCAGCAATGCCGAGTTGCTTGCCTTGATCGAAAGCCTGTCTGAAGAAGAGCTTTATGGCGGCCCAATGAAGGGCGCGAACAACAACTGGACGACAGGGCGCTGGGCCGAAGCCGCAGGTCCCAGCCACTACAGGTCCGCAGCCAAGTATCTGCGCCAGAAAATGCGCGCCGCCACGGTCAAGTAACGCTTTATGGGTCGGCAACATAGCGTCCGAGGGGCTTAGTGCCTTGCCGGACAGATCAATGCATCTTAGCTGAGAACTACCGAATGTTCTGATAGGTGCATTGATGGCCCATGGTGATTTTGTCTGGTGTGATCTCTCGACGTTTCGCTCTGAAGTTACCAAGAGCTTTTATACGGCCGTGGTCGGCTGGGACTATGTTCGTGACCGGCAGCCAAACGGAGATCCCTATTTCATTGCTGCAAGCAGAAACCGTCAGCAAGCCGGATTATTTGATATGCCGGCGAAGTTCCGGGAGATCGGACTGCCAAGTTTCTGGATGTCCTATATCGAGGTCTCGAACATAGAAGACACCGTCGCACGTGCAGAAGAATTCGGTGGCAAAATTGAACTCAAACCCACGCCTTATCTCAAAACGTCGCGCATTGCTCTTATCCGGGACCCGTTGGGAGCTGGTTTTACGGTAATTGAGAAGCCTGCCTTGCCTGTCAGAGATGATGTGGCCGGTGCTGGAAGCATGGTTTGGAATTCTCTTTACGTCTCCAATGCCGCTGCTGTCATTCCATTTTATGAGGCCTTGTTTGGGTGGACCTCTTCGATTGGAGATCAACCGGGTCACTTCACCCTGGAACTGGGGGAGCGGCATATCTCGGATGTTGTCGAAGTTCCCGAAGACATTCGCGGAGCGTCTGAGTTCTGGGGTGTTTTTATCGGGGTCAATGATCTGAATGTCGCCAAAGACGCGGCTAAGCATACTGGCGGCAAAGTCCTTTATGAAACACCGGAGGATCGAAGTGTGCTCATCCAGGACCCTGATGGTGCGGCCTTGTTCCTGCGGGAAACCGGCGCGGATGCCAGGCACTCCGGGAAGCAGAAAGTCCGTGAAACTGCAGGTTTGAAGTGGAAGACCCTTCTGGCACTTGCCATCTAGTGGATCGCTGTCGTCTTTGAGGTCTATTTGGTCTGGGGCATTCTCTTCCTGCTGTGGGTCATTCCAGCGTTAAAGTCTGGAGAAACATATCTGGTCGAACCAATCAGGAAACTGGAACATCCGCTTCTCTATTGGGCGCTTGTTTCCACCTGGATTATTCTGAGTGTCGTGACGATCGCATACGGTCTTTGGCCTGCAACCCCTTAGTCGGAATTGCCTTCCAATCGCCGGACCACAGCAACATTCACTTCGCTCCAGATCTCAAAACCGAGTTTCCGATAAAGTGCGATCGCGCCCTCATTGTCCGCATAAGAATGAAGGAAAGGGGTGTCGCCACGCTCCCGAATTTTGGATGCGACCCAAATTGACAGTTCGGATGCAAGGCCACGTCCTCGAAAGTCCGGATGTGTGCAGATGCCGCTGATCTCGGTATAGCCATCGAGATTGAGGCGCGTTCCGGCCATCGCCGCAAGACGGCCATCCAATTTGACACCGTAAAACTGCCCGAGTTCCGGTGTGCGCTTGGTGAACGGACCCGGTTTCGTCAGTTCGGCAAGGCTGACCATCTCGTCAATGTCCGGCTGTTGCAGGGAAACAATCGTGACTTTTGGAGCTGCTTCCGGTTGAGGGGTCTTTTCAGTCATCAAAACGCCGAGTGCCGTCATCTCGATTTCCAAGTCGGATGGCAGAGCGATTTCATCAGCCTGAAGCAAATAGACAGGTGGGTCTTTGGGCGACATGAGACTGGCAAGTGCTGCAAGCGCTTCGGGTGAATTGTCCCTGGATGCTGCAAACGGAGACACGTCCGGATCGAACCTCAACGCAAGGTCCTCGCCACGCGAAAACTGGTTTTGGCGAGATGTCAGAGCCGACCAGACGACCCGATTTAACAGAGCGTTCATATCATCCCTCGCAGTTGCGGCTGGTGCATAGCTCATAATGTTGTGCTGTCTGATCCCATCTTTTCAGAACTGTTCGGGCAGCGTCCGGCACGTAGGAACGTTCGTAGTCCTGCCCCAGAAACGCGATGATGTTATTTCGTGATCGAAAACTCATGACCGTGATGAATTCGATCTCCGATTCCAGGTCACGTTGAAGAACTTCAATACCTAGGTAGCCGGGTATCGACTTTGCTTCGATCCCGGGAATGACCACACTCGTCAGGATTTCGTAATAGGCCTCTGCATTATCCGGCGTTGTCCAGCCATGCCATATGCGTTTGATCATTCGCTTTCCTCCGATTTCCGCATGGTGTCCCAGTCTGGAAAGGGCGGGGGAGGGTGTCGGTCGGCAAGTGCAAGCTCAGACAGTGTCTGTTCAAGTTGGGACAGCTGTTCAAGAAACGAACCATGCAGCTCACGGCAGGCGTCTTCCACGGCCAGAGTGACTGCGGGCCAATGTTGTGCCTTGAGTTTTTCGACCAGTTTGCTGCCATCTGTGGTCAGCTCAATGGTGCTGACCCGTTTGTCGGTCTGATCAGGTCGAGGCTCAACCAGGCCTGCACTTTTCATCTTCTTGATCATGCGCGTGATGCCGGGTTGGCTTTGTCCAAGAGACTTGGCCAGATCACCGATGCTCATCGGCCCATGCAGATCCAGGGCTGCCAGAACCGGGTTGTATGGCGTTGGTAAATCTTCGCCGGCAAGCGATATCGCGAGCTCCTGGGTCTGTGACTGAAGCTTTTCACCAATCCTCTTCAATCGGCTGCCAAGCGTTGCATATCCTAGGGTGCGGACAATGTCTTCGACCATAAACGCCTCCATTTATATAACAAGATATATAACTAATTATTTTTTTCAATAGTTGACACTGTTTTACATTGAATATAACTAGAGAGTTATGGAACAAGTTGGTTATATAAAAGAGGCTACGCAACTGGACACCGTCTTTGCCGCCCTTGCGGATCCGACACGCAGGGCGATCCTGACGCGGTTGGCGAGCGGTGAAGCGTCGGTCAACGAGATTGCTGCTCCGTTTGAAATGAGCCAGCCGGCAGTTTCAAAACACCTGAAGGTCTTGGAACGGGCCGGACTGGTCATGCGTGGTGCAGACAGACAACGCCGCCCAGCGAGGCTGAACGCCGCGCCGATGAAGGAGGCGATTGCCTGGTTGGAAGAATTCAGGAAGTTCTGGAGCTCAAGTTTCGACCAGCTCGATGATCTTCTGAACGAGCTTAAAAACACCGATGAGTTAGGGAGTTAGGCAATGGCAATGCCGGAATTTATACTTGAAAGACGTTTCAACGCGCCTCGAGACATGGTTTGGCGGACCTGGACAGAGCCTGAATTGCTAGCTCGTTGGTATGGGCCGGGTGTGGAAACGGTCGTGCACAAACTGGACGTCCAGCCGGGAGGCCTCTGGCTGAATGAAATGAGGTTTGGTGAAAACTCTCACTTTCAGCGCGTGGAATATACGGAAGTCGTTGCTCCTGAAAAGCTGGTGTGGCTTCACTCGGTCTCGGATGGCGACTGGAACGTGGTTTCAAATCCGATGATGCCGGACTGGCCAAAGGTGTTGCTGACAACCGTAACCTTTTCGCAAACCGGAGATCATACGGACGTTCGACTGGTCTGGACGCCACATGAGGCGAATGAAGCGGAGATTGCCTGTTTTGCCAGCGCGATCAGCGGACTCGACAAGGGGTGGGGCGCAGGTATGGATCTGCTCGCGGAAATGTTGGCAGAAATGCAACGCAAAGGCTGATCAAAAACGGTTGTCGCGCAGAAACACGTGCTCGACATCATCTTCATCCAGACTTCAACCAGATCAGGATCGCTTTTCCTGGTCTGGTTTTTCGTTCTGTAGGTGCTGTGCCCAGGTCATTGACCACGTGCCAAAAGGCTCCAGCATACCGAAGAGTTCCAGACCCAGCGGTGTCAGCTGATACCCTCGCTCGCCGCGCTCGATGAGCAAACTGGCTCTCAGTTCCTTGAGTCGACGGTTGAGCACAGTCGGTGACACGCTCTCACACCGGTCCTGCAGTTCTCTGAAGGTCATCGGTCCTCCCGAAAGCTGCCAGATGATGCCCAGCGCCCAATTGCGTCCGAGGAGGTCAAAGAGTGCCATGATTGGCTTGCCGGAACGCGAGCCGCGCACGGGTTGGCCTGGTTGAGGTGATGATACAGGCAATTTACCCTCTTGCTATCTTTTGTGTAGCGAACTAATGCTACGTAAAAGATAGCACGCGGATAACTACCATGCTTGGAATTGTTGCGGCTTCAACCGCTCTTTTTGCCTCTATTGGGTGGGCAAGTGGAATTGTGTTGGCACAGATGCCAGCCAAAGCGTTGGGCGCGTTTGAGTTTACCCGCATTCAGCTGATATTCTGCGCAGCTCTGATGGCGGTGCTGAGCAGTTTGTTCGACCTCTGGCCGAGCATTGACTGGCAACACTGGCCAGCCTTTTTGGTCAGCTCACTTGGCGGAATTCTGCTTGGAAATCTCGCGATGATCGAGTGCCTGCGTCGTGGCGGGCCGCGTCTCACCGAGCTGCTTTTGTGTTTGAAAGCCCCCGTGGTCGCCGGGCTCGCCTATTTCTGGATAGGTGAAACAATCGGGCCAGTGGATTTATTGGGTGGTGTGCTCATTCTTGCCGGTCTCGTGATAGCCATTCGTTTTGGCAGCCAGGCTGAGAGGGAAGAGGGCGTTGCTGGAAAGCGTTTGTTGAGTGTTGTGTTACTGGGGCTATTGGCAGCAACTCTTCAAGGGGCGGGTTTTCTCGCGGTTAAACCAGCGCTGACCGCTGGTGCTGAGCCAGTCGCGGTAACTGCCATTCGGCTTCTGGGAGCTGCAGCCGTGATCTCACTGGCGAGTATCTGGCCCTCTCAGGCCGTGAGGGCGGATACGGAAACCTCGCCCTATCTTCTTTTCAGAACGATCCTGCCCGGCGTCATCGGATACGGGATTTCATCGTCGCTGCTGCTATATGCCTTCGCCAATACACAGGCAGGAGTTGCCGCAGTGCTGGGGTCGCTTTCGCCCTTGTGCGTGTTGCCGATCCTTTGGGCAACAAAGGGAAAAAGGCCTGGCCTGGAAGCGATGGCAGGAACCGCAATCGCTGTCATAGGCACTGCAGTTATCGTGCTCTATTGACCGCCAACATGAAAATGCCGCCCAGACGGCGGCATCTCCGATCGCTTGCACCTATTGGCGAAGGTTTCGTTTCGGTCTCAGTCGAATTCCGGACCGCGGGCCCGATAAGGTGTGATTTCCTTCCAGGCTTTCATGAGCGTTTCCAGCTCTTCGTCATTGTGAGGCGGCATCACGATCTGCAGCTTGACCAGAAGGTCGCCATGGCCACCGGTCTTGGTTGGAAGACCCTTGCCTTTCAGTCGCATGGTTTTCCCACTGGAGGCGTTTTCCGGGATTGTCAAATTGACCGCACCCGTAAGTGTCGGAGTGCGGACTTTTGCTCCCAGAACCGCCTCATAAAGCGCCAGCGGCAAATCAAGATGCAAATCCGAGCCTTTCACTTCGAACAGCGGATGTTGGCGAAAGCGGATTTCGACCATGGCATCGCCGGCAGGCCCGCCATTCTCACCTGGATGTCCTTGTCCCTTGAGACGGATCTTTTCACCCTCGACGACCCCTTTGGGCAAGGTCACATTCACGGTCTTGCTATTGGGTAGCGTGACCTGCGTTTTGCCGGAGTTGACGATATCCTCGAGCGATGCACGCGCGATGATTTCAGCGTTTTTGCCTTTGGCTTTAGGGGCGGATCTGGTTTGCGCGCCTCCGGCGAAACCACCGCCAGGCCCCGCTCCAGCACCGGCGCGACCGCGAGAGCCACCCTTGCCGAAGCTGCCGAAAATGTCGTTCAGAATGTCGTCAAAAGCGCCAGAGCCGCCTGAGTTCTTGAAGCCTCTGGACCCGCCAGCAGAGCCGAAGTCCTGATGGCCGGTGAAGCCTTCAAAACCACCGGCGTGGAATTTCTGCTTGCCCTCTGCATCAATCTCTCCGCGATCGAACTGGGCGCGCTTTTCCTTGTCGCCGACAATCTCGTAAGCTTGGTTCACTTCGGCAAAACGCTGTTGTGCACCCGGATCGTTTTTATTTTGATCGGGGTGGTACTTTTTGGCCAGTTTCCTGAAGGCCTTTTTTATGTCGCCCTCGCTGGCGGATTTCGCCACCCCGAGGACGCTATAGGGATCACGCATTCGTCTCACCAGGTTTCTAAAGATTTTCCGGCCTACCAACCCACGCTAAAACGCTCCGGACACAGTGCCTGCTCCGAAGCGTGCGATACCAAGGGGTCAAGTCCAACCGGACTTATCTCTTATATCGGAACGAACAGGTGGAAATTCCAGCCCCGTCCATGTCAGAAGCTCTTTGCTTTTAGCGTCTTTGTTCGAAGGATCAAGCACCTGCGACGGAAAGTGTTGTTACAGCGAATTTCTGCGTCACGTCGCGGCAGGCGGTTCCGGAATAGAGTTTTATACCCGTAATGGTGTTTGCAGTCGTTTTGAACGACAGGCAACCGGTCTCATTCAGGTCGGACGTCACGATGCTGGACAGCGTTCCGGAATTTCCGCTCACTGAATTGAGCCAAGGCAGTGTCAGACCGTTTGTATCTCCGCTTGCAGTCAGGTCAGGTCCGATTACGTCCAGGTTTTCCGCAATAATTGAGCGATCGTCCTGATTGATGTCAGAATAGGCCTCATCTGTTGTGGAGGCGATCGAGCCGGTCAATATCGTAGGGGTGTCAACATTGTTGCTGCCGACAGGGACCGACACCTGGCTGCAACCAGCAACAGCTGCCCCGACCACGAACAGGACGGCGGCAAAGGGCTGGATCTTGATACGCCTGGCAGTATATGAACGCATACGATACATCTATTGGACAGCCCCCACGTGATGGCAGTCTCATGCCGCGCTTCAGGCTGTCGTTTCCTTCGACAGGTACCCATGACAGACCTCAAAGATCCTCATGAAGAGTTAACAAAAGGTGACTTCACCGAAGTCACACAGCCATTTGATCTTTTTTCTGAATGGCTTGAGGATGCCAAGGCGTCGGAACCAAACGATCCGAATGCCTTTGCGCTGGCAACGGTCGACCAAACCGGCATGCCAAATGTGCGGATGCTGTTGCTCAAGGGCTTCGATGAACGCGGTTTCGTGTTTTACACAAATTTTGAAAGCACAAAGGGCAAGGAACTCCTGCAGGCGGGCAAAGCGGCCATGTGTTTTCACTGGAAGTCGCTGCGCAGGCAAGTGCGCATTCGTGGTCCTGTTTCTGAGGTGCCGGCTGATGAAGCCGACGCATATTACCAGTCACGGCCGCGCGGCAGCAGGATTGGCGCTTGGGCCTCCAAACAGTCGCGGCCGCTGGAAAGCCGGTTCGCACTCGAAAAGGAAGTTGCTAAATTCACCGCCAAATTCGGCATTGGCGACATCCCACGCCCGGACCACTGGTCCGGCATGCGCTTGGAGCCTGTCTCCATTGAATTCTGGCACGACCGGCCATTCCGGCTGCACGACCGGGTGCTGTTGACACGAGAGGCTCCCGGTCAGAAATGGAAACGGGAACGGCTATATCCTTGAGGTTTTGGTCGATCCGCTAAAGCAGCTTCTTCCATCGGAAGACAAGAAAGGTTGCCACGATCGAGAGCAGCATGAGCCCGATTGAAAACGGGAAGCCAAGTTCCCACCGCAATTCTGGCATCTTGTCGAAATTCATGCCGTAAATCGATGCGATCAGGGTCGGGGGCAGGAAGATAACTCCGAGGACCGTGAAGATCTTGGAAATCTGGTTCTGTTCCAGCGTGACCAGGCCGACGGTTGCGTCGAGCAAAAACGCCAGCTTGTTGTCCAACGCATCGCCGTGCTCCTTGATGGAATGAATGTCCCGGCCGAACATCTTGACTTCGGCGATTTGGTCTTCGCTCAAATCAAATCGCTTTGCATGGGTGTTCATGTATATGAGCATCCGGGCAAGGCTTGTACAAACATCGTGCATCTTGGTGACGTGAAGGCCGATCTGGCCTAGCTGCCGTATGGCATCCTGATAGCTGGCGGTTTTCCGGGTGTTCAGTCCATCACCGAACACCTGTACAGCGAGTTCGTCATATCGTGCTGATGCCGCTTCCATTTCGTCTGCGCAGCGGTCGACGATGATGTCGAGCATCGCAAACAACACCGCAGGTCCGCGATGGGCGATCGTTCTATCGCTCTGGATTTTGCGAGAGAGCAGGGCAATAGACTTTGGTTCGCCATATCGGACGGTAACCAGGCGTTTCGCGTTGGCCACAAAGGTGACGGACGATAAGGTAGGATCGATTGTGCGGGTGGCGATCGGAAGCTGGGCAGTCATGACAACCGCTCCCGGCTCCAGATAAAGGCGCTCAGACGTTTCGATCGAAGCGATCTCTTCGCGCGTCGGTATTTCCGCTCCCATCAACTTCTCGGCGGCCTTTTGCTCATCTTGTGATGGGGCGACCAGATCGATCCAGATGGATGTTGTTGGCAGCGGCGTGCCCGGAGCAAGTTCTATGCGCTCCAGGCCGTTTACCGAGGGGCAGTAGGCTATGATCATTTAAGCTGTCTCCGCTGGAACACTCATTGCGTCCGGATCAGCGGCAGTGTGCCCAAGTGATCATGCGGCGGCAACCTTGTCTGCCTGTCCCTGATCCTCAGATGAGGATGTTGGCGGCATTGTGGGTTGGCGCTTGCAGTGCCAAAAGCTTACTTCTTCTTTTTCTTCTCTGTACCTGCGTTTTTGCAGATTGCAGCTGCAGTAATCGCGGCGATGCCGACCGGCTTGTACTGATTGACAAGTTTCGCTCCAGAAGAAGCGATTGTGGACGGTCGGGAGATTTGTTCAGACATTTGTCAGGTCCGTTGTAGTCCAGTGCCCGCGATACTGGTTTACGCGTTGATGTTGTGCGGGCGCGCTGCATTTGGTGTCCAATTGCGGCAAACGGAAGGCAGATTGAAAAGTCGCCCACATTTGATGCCTGGACCCAATAAGTATGTGCTTATTGCCGCGTTCAGGCCAGTCAAATACCATAACAGGATGTAACGATAATTCTGCGAATTTGAAGAAAGCAGGTAATCTTTTATTTACCTGTTTTGATATCCGTCAAGTAAAGGCCGATAGGTGCAAGTTGGTCACTAAATAAAGTAGGTTCTGTGGTTCCTTAGAGGTAATCCGCGTGTCGTGCGGATCAAACCATGGCTGCAGCGAAGCACTGTCAAGATCAGTGCAGCGCCTGCAAATGCCAGACCTGCAAAAATGAGTAACGACGACAAGGAAGCCCCCAGTACGATCAGGAGGCAACCGGTCAGCAAACCGATGACCAAAAGTGCAATGGTTGTGCGAAGATAGTGGTAGTGAGCCTGAAACTCTTCGTTTTGCGTTTCGGCAAACAAGATTGCGAACAAAAGGGCGATTGGACACAGCATGACCGACAGTGTCATCAGGTAACACAGAAAGATATTGCCGCGGCCGGGCAGGAAAAACGAGCGCAACCGACTACCCTGACGGCGGCCGCGGTTCTTAGCGTCAGTATTTCGCACCAGATTTTCCACCGGATGACCTGTGCCCTTGACCGGCATCCTTACCTCGCGCCTCTTTAGCCTTTTTTCAGTGCCGCTGAATCAGGCGTTTGCCCAACCCTCTTTTTGCAAATTTATGCTTTGCTGCCCCTGAAAGTGAAGTTCATTTTTGACATTTGGTCTGTAAAGAAAGAAACAATCAGAACGTCAGTGTTGGCTTTCGCGCTCAAGAGCCAACGAATTGGAAAGCTATGAAACGTTACGCCGCCTACAAAACAAGGTCAGCACCGGCAAGCCGAATTGTCGGCGCGGTTGCGCTTGCATTGGCTGTAACCGCCTATCTGTCCAAGCGTTTCGGTTTCGTTGATGCAGATGTGTTCGCACTTTCTCTTGCAGGAGCCGGAGTGGCAGCACTCCTCGCAATCGGTCTCGCGCTGATTGCCTTTCAACGAATTTGGGCACATGGCGGACCGGGCCTTCCATCGGCTTTGACGGGCATGTTGCTTGCAGCCATTGCGCTTGTCGCACCCGGTATCATTCTGGGCATGCTGGTCCTTCAGGCCGGACCAGACGACTTGTCGACAAACCGCCTCGACCCGCCGAATATGAAAATTCAAGCTCTCTCGGAAGAGCAGCCTTTTCTTGGCTGGTTCAACACGTCGTTGGAAACACATCTCTGGCCCGCGATCACGCAGGTAACCGGTTCGGAGCCAAAGACAACCGGGCGCTCCAGGCAATACCCGGATATCGTCCCGCGAAGATACAGAATACCTCCCGCACAGTTGCACGCAGCTGGCGCAAAAGCCGTCGATACATTGGGGTGGGTCGTTGTCGATGAACTGCCGCCCGATCTCCTTGATGCCCCAACAAGATTGCAGGCAGTTGGAACGTCACGGCTTCTGGGCCTCAAACATGACGTCAGCTTGCGCATCCGCCCCGACCCACTTGGTGCGTTGCTGGATGTGCGAGCCCGGTCCCAGACACCTCTCAAGGACCTGACCGGAAACGCAGACAATATCCGGCTGGTATTTGCCGAGATCGACAGGGTTCTGCTGGAGACATATGGTGATCTGGCTCGTCTGTCGGTCGACGAAGATGAGCTGGAGGACGAGCCGGAAATCGTGCCGTTGCAGGAGCCGCGCGACACGATACCACTGCCTGGTTTCAAGCCTTACTTTGAAGAGGAAGAGGGTCCCGAAGTTGACGATTTCGGTCTGACCGATCTGGAAGGCTGATTTAAGCGCGCCTGCCATAGCGGCTGTTGAGGCCGAGCCCGGGTGAAGCGGTTGCTTCGCCGCGCCCTACCAGATCTTCCAGGTGAGCAAAAACCGACAGCCCCGCGGCTGGATACAGGGCCGGGTTCACATCAGCGTAAAGCACTGTGACAATTTCCGGAATGCTCTTATCGCCGTTTGCCAACTGGCTAAGAATTGATTGTTCGCGCGCGAGCCTGTGCTGCTTCAAGTCCTGCACATACTGACTTGCTTCTCGGATTATGCCTCCATGGCCCGGGCAATAGAGCTGTTCCGGGCGCGCCAGAAGCTTGTCCAACGATGTCATGTAATCGCGCATGTTGCCGTCAGGCGGTGCCACGATGGATGTCGACCACCCCATCACATGATCGGCCGACAGCAGGAGGTCAGCGCCGTCAAGTGCGAAACACAGGTGATTGGCCGTGTGTCCGGGCGTTGAAACGGTTTCCAGCGCCAGGCCCGCAGCGCGAAAGACTTCGCCATCCTCCAGTTGCTGATCCGGGGCATATTCCTTGTCGCCGCTGGCGTCGAGAGGATTGACTTCATTTTCCAACAAGTCTCGTGCCGCACGGTGGACACCGCAGCCGACAATCTGTGCACCTGTTCTTTGTTTCAGCAGTCTCGCGCCCGGAGCATGATCGACATGGGTATGACTGACGAGGATCGCTTCTATGGTGGCTCTGTCTGCAGCCTTCAGGATCGCGTCTACTTGCAGTTCGTCTGCCGGACCCGGATCGACGACAACGAGCCTGTCGGTTCCAAGCAAATAGCAATTTGTGCCGAAAAATGTGAAAGGTCCGGGATTGTTCGCGGTCAAACGCCGGACACCGGGAACGATTTCGATGGCCTGTCCGTAACGGGGGGTGAAGTCTCTGTCGTGCCGCAAGTCCGAGGTGCCTTTTGAATTGAGCTTGGGATCAAAGAATACTTGCGTCGCTTTCCACCGCAATTCAACGAAGAAATCTAGCCGGTGACTCGGGAATAATTAGGCACTTTCACTCGTCATCTGTCTGACGTTTGAATCAGCTAGGGAAACCGGACTTTGCCAATTCGGGCATTTCTATGAAAGATTGTCACTTGAACAAGATTGAACAGCCTTGGCGGAGCGTGATGTCGCACGAAACTGAATGCCGGTTTGACAGCTTGCTGGACATGCCGAGGGAAAAGGCATTTTCCATGCTTGTCGATCGGTTGGATTTGTGGTGGTCATCTCCGTTCGCAGACGTCGCGCAAGGAAATGTGGAAGCCGGTATCGAACCTTTTGCCGGCGGCACTTGCTATGAGATCGACAGTGCGGGTCAACAACGCGTCTGGGGCACCGTCCTTTCGATCGAGCCGCCGCTCTTTATTCGCATCGCCTGGCAGGTCACCATCGAAGGCACCGAAGTCGCGGATCCGGCGACCGCAAGTCGTGTCATGATCAATTTCCGGGAAGCTGGCGAGGCAACACGTCTTGAAGTGGTGCACAGCGAGTTTTTAAGGCACGGAGAAACCGGCGCTGAGTATCTTAATCGAATGCGTAGGTCGGAGGGCTGGCCGGACACGATTGCCAGACTGAAGTCCGCAGCTCGTTCAGGTAGCTGGCGATGACCAGGTCTTTATTGGCGCAACAAATTAAAGTGTCGCCTCTGTCGCCGGAATGACATGCTTACCGTGCTAGACGGTGCCCAGGCCCGTTTTTCAAATTTCCGATTTCGACCTTGTCAAACTCCTACGACGTCGAAATAGTGTCGGCAATTCGGGACACCGATCTCAGGTATACAATCACTTATCGAATTCATGACCGATTCCCACTCGTCTGAAGAGGAGGCCGCCGAGGCCAAAGCAGCAGCCTCGCCGCTGACCAGAATTGGTGAGGCACGCTGGATCCTGCTGACCGCCCTGTGCGCGGTTGTCTATGGCATCTTCACCTATGGTGTTTCGCTCTGGTCCAGCATCGTTGCAATGCTCGCCCTGACCTCGGTTGCGGCTTTCGTTCCAAGACGTTCGGTAAACCGGCGGGTTAAACTCAAGGCCCAGCGTGAAATCCGCAAAATGTGGCCCGGCACGGGAATGAAGGTGACCGTCGACGCTTTGCCAACGCCATGTTTTGTGGCGGATGGACGTGGCATTACGCGCTATGTCAACGCTCAGGCGCAATCTCTTTATCAAGGCGTAAAGCCCGGGGACCCACTTTCTTTTTCACTCAGGGCACCATCACTCCTTGAAGCGTTTGATCGGGTTTGCAGCACCGGTCAAACCGAGCGGATCAGCTGGGTCGAGAAGGTCCCGACAGAAACCTCTTATGAAGCTCACATTGCTCCGATCTATATGCCAGGCAGCAACACTGCCGAACGCCCACAAAGCCTGCCTGACTTTATATTGGTCGTTATTCAGGACCTGACGGAAAACCGCCGCTTGGAGCGCATGCGCAGCGATTTCGTCGCAAACGCAAGCCACGAGTTGCGAACCCCTCTGGCCTCCCTCACCGGGTTTATCGAAACCTTGCAGGGACCAGCGAAAAACGACCGGGAGGCGCAAGACCGTTTCCTGTCGATCATGCTGGATCAGGCCGGTCGGATGCGTCGATTGATCGATGATATTCTGTCTCTGTCGCGGATCGAACTGAAGGCTCATGTCCGTCCTGACAGTGTTGTCGACTTTTGTGAAGTCGTCCGCCACACATCGGATGCCTTGTCTCCTCTCGCCAAGGATCTCAACGTTACCATCCGGCTGAACATGCCTGACCAGGCGGCGAGGGTGATGGGTGAACGAGATGAACTCATTCAGGTGACGGAAAACCTAATCGAAAACGCCCTGAAATACGGGTCGGAGGGTGAGTTCGTGGATGTCTCGTTGTCCGCTCAGTCGGATGCGGCAGCTGCTACCGGCTGGGAACTCTCCATTCGCGACTACGGTGACGGTATTCCGACAGAACACCTGCCGCGTCTGACGGAGCGGTTTTACCGTGTGGATGTTGAATCCAGCCGTGCTTTGAAGGGAACAGGGCTGGGTCTGGCAATCGTAAAGCACATCCTGACCCGCCATCGCGCGCGCTTGGACGTTGAAAGCGAACCTGGAAACGGTGCCGTTTTCAAAGTGTTTCTGCCATCGATAATCGAAGGCGAGGGCACAGACGAGGCCGCGTCCACTTAAAGATCAGTTTCGCATGAGAGTTCTGACTTGAATCATCCATTGCACAGCAGAGCCGCCGTCAGACCCTTTCTGCAAGTTGGCAGAGACCCGTCCAGCGAAGACGTAGCTCTCCGAAAGATTGAGATGAAGGCTGGATCTTGAACGTGAGTGTCCATGTTTTGCTTTTGACGCAATCTGGCTCGGATCGAGCTAACCATGGCATCTCATTCAAAGTTGGCGATGAGTCTCGCTGATTATCAAAGCCAAGGATGTGTTTATACGGCGAGCAACGAGTCGTAAAATGACGGTCATATTGACATAAAGCTTTGATGAAACGAAAAAATCTCTTTTATTTCAGTTATTTAAATTGTCACAAAACTGAAAAAGAACTGTCATAGAACTCTCATCCATGGGCCCTAGGGTCCCGGCATCGCTCGCGCATTTCTGCGACTTGCGATCCTCTACAAACCTTGACATTCAAAGGGAGTGGTCAAGTGAAATTTACGACCCTCGTAAGCGCAACTGCTCTGGCTGTTGCTTCTACCGCATTTGTTGGCGCAGCTCAGGCTCGCGATCAGGTTCAGGTTGCTGGTTCTTCCACCGTCCTGCCGTACGCTTCCATTGTTGCTGAAGCCTTTGGTGAAAACACCGATTTCCCGACACCGGTTGTGGAATCCGGTGGTTCTTCCGCTGGCCTGAAGCGCTTCTGTGAAGGTGTTGGCGAAAACACCATCGACGTGGCAAACGCTTCGCGCAAAATCCGCGAGAAAGAGATCAAAGCCTGTGCTGAAGCTGGTGTTAAGGACATTATAGAAGTCCGCATCGGTTACGACGGAATCGTCTTCGCATCTCAAAAAGACGGCCCGGCCTTCACGGCGTTCCAGGCAGCAGACATCTTCAACGCTCTCGGCGCCAAAGTGCTGAAAGACGGCAAGATCGTCGACAACCCATACAACAAATGGGCTGAATTCAACGCTGACCTGCCGGATGTCGATATCGCTGCTTTCATTCCGGGCACCAAGCACGGTACCCGTGAAGTGTTCGAAGAAAAGGTTCTGGCAGTAGGCTGTGAAGCAACCGGCGCCCTTCAGGCAATGCTCGACAGCGGCATGTCAGAAGACGACGCGGAAGATGCTTGCATCGACGTGCGTGCAGACGGCAAGTCCACCGACATCGACGGCGACTACACCGAGACGCTTGCTCGCATCGACTCCAACCCGAACGGCATCGGCATCTTCGGTCTCGCATTCTACGAGAACAACACCGACAAGCTGAAAGTTGCGACCATGGGTGATGTGGCTCCGTCCACGGAAACCATTTCTACCGGTGAGTACCCGGTTTCCCGTCCGCTGTTCTTCTACATCAAGAAGGCGCATATCGGTGTTATCCCGGGTCTGAAAGAATATGCGCAGTTCTTCACAGCAGACGAAATTGCTGGACCGTCCGGCCCGCTGGCTCAATACGGCCTCGTTGCCGATCCTGAGCTCGCTGCCACGCAGGCGTCTATCGAAGCTGAAGAAACAATGAAGTAAGAGAGCCTCGGCTCATTCAGAAAGGGGCGGCAATTCCCGTCGCCCCTTTTTCGTTTCCGGACATACACACTCTGGGGGACCATATGTCCTTGTTCTGGCTCGTCGTGATCGTGCTTGCCATATCTTTGGTAGGCTACATCGTGGGGCGCGCACGTGCCTTGACCAGCGCTTCTGGAGAGATCAGCCAACTGCACTCTCTTCCGTCCTACTATGGGGCAAACGTGGCCATGAAGGCCGCCGTTCCTGCGTTTCTGGTTTTGATTGTCTGGCTGCTGGTGCAGCCGTTTTATATTAACAGCACTATTTCCAGCGCAATTCCCGAAACCGCCATCCAGGAAGGCTCATCGCTGGGTCTTGTCATGGCAGAGGTGCGCCGCGCAGCGATCGGACTGGAAAATGCGGTTTCCAGCGGCCAGATGAGCGAAGAATTCGCAAGCAATGCCCGCGCAGATTTCACCGACATTACCGCCCGTCTGAAAGCTGCCGGACAAATTGTAACGTCCGATATCACGCAGCCGGTCATGCGGGCAGCACAGTCCTATCGGATCATGGCGGCGACCGGCAGTCTTTACATGTCGATTGTCGTTATCCTCATCGCGATTGCAGGAGCGCTTTGGGGCCTGAAGGAAACCAACAAGGATTTCCGCGCTCGAAACACGGTGGAAAACGGAATACGGGTCATCCTGTTTTCTGCGGCCCTGATCGCCATTTTGACGACGGTGGGGATCGTGCTGTCTCTGGTGTTCAACACGATTGAATTCTTCAGGCTTTATCCGGCGATGGATTTCTTCTTTGGCCTGACCTGGTCGCCGAGCTTCTCCGGTCGTGGCGGCTCGTCAGAATTGGGGATACTTCCACTGCTTTGGGGCACATTCTATATTTCGATTGTCGCTCTTGTTGTAGCGGTTCCCATCGGCCTCTTTGCAGCTGTCTATCTGTCTGAATATGCCAGCTCGAGGGTTCGCTCTGTCGCCAAGCCACTGCTTGAGATCCTGGCCGGTATCCCGACCATTGTTTACGGTCTCTTCGCATTGCTGACAGTCGGGCCGCTTCTCTTGTCGGTATTCGGCGACAATGGGCTCGGGATCATGCAAGCCGGTACGGCCGTCATGACGGCAGGTCTCGTCATGGGCATCATGCTGATCCCGTTTGTGAGCTCGCTCTCCGACGATATCATCAATGCAGTTCCCCAGGCGATGCGTGACGGCTCTTACGGCCTTGGTGCAACGAAATCGGAAACGGTAAAGCAGGTCATTCTTCCCGCTGCTCTTCCGGGTATCGTCGGCGCAATCCTGCTCGCGGCCTCGCGCGCAATCGGCGAAACGATGATCGTTGTACTCGGGGCTGGCGCAGCCGCGCGCCTGAGCCTCAATCCTTTCGAAGCCATGACGACGGTGACTGCGAAAATCGTCAGTCAGTTGACCGGCGATGCCGACTTCGCGTCCCCGGTTGCTCTGGTTGCCTTTGCCCTCGGCATGACGCTCTTTGTGGTGACACTTGGACTTAACATCGTCGCACTCTACATCGTGCGCAAGTACCGGGAGCAGTATGACTGATGACCGACGCAACACTTCCTCCCGCAACGTCCGAGCCCTCCAGCGCGAAGTCTGTTCAGCCCAAGTCGCTTTATGCGATCGATGAACTGACCCGTAAACGGAACGCGGCGGAGAAGCGCTTTCAAGCCTACGGCATTGGAGCGATTGGAATTGGCCTGTTTTTCCTCGTTGTCCTGGCCATCGCCATCATTTCCGAGGGCATTCCCGCTTTCACCAAGACGGTTGTCGAGGTGGAGTTCACGCTGACACAAGAGCAGTATGACGAAGCGGAGGGCCAGCTCTTCAAGACCAAGGCCTATGCGCAGATCTTTATCGAAGCTCTGCAAGGTCAGCTTGAAGAAAAGGGCCTCGACGTTCCCTTCGACGCCAGCACGATTGAACGTATTGTCGGCAAGCCCGGCGGCGACATCAGATCGTTTTTCAAGGCGGATGAGAGCCAGCTTGGACAGCCCGTTTCGTTTGAACTGGCAGCTTCCTCACGCGTTGACGGTTATCTCAACGGACGTGTGACACGCGAGAACATGACCGACAGCCGCTTCTTGCAGAAAGCAGATCTGGACCTTGTCGATATCCTGGTCGAGGCCAATATCATCAGATCTGTCTTCAACTGGAGCTTTATCACCGGAACGGATTCAGGCGTCGACAATCCGGGTGGGGCCGGCATTGGAGCATCGGTGATCGGCTCCTTCTTCATGATGCTGGTGGTTCTGTTTTTGTCGCTCCCCATTGGTGTGGCAGCCTCCATTTATCTTGAAGAGTTCGCACCGCAGAACAAGTTCACCGATCTGATCGAGGTGAACATATCGAACCTGGCTGCGGTTCCTTCCATTGTGTTCGGCATCCTGGGTCTGGCCGTCTTCATCCAGTTCATGCATCTGCCGCAGTCGGCACCGCTGGTCGGCGGCCTTGTGCTGACACTGATGACGCTCCCCACGATCATTATCTCAACACGCGCCTCGCTGAAGGCGGTGCCTCCGAGCATTCGCGACGCGGCACTTGGCGTCGGCGCTTCGAAGATGCAGGCGATCTTCCATCATGTGCTGCCACTCGCAATGCCGGGTATTCTGACGGGAACCATCATTGGTCTGGCACAGGCGCTGGGTGAAACTGCACCTCTGCTTCTGATCGGGATGGTCGGCTTTGTTGCGCGCGGATATCCAGATGGCTTCGTGTCGGGCTTCCTTGATCCGAACTCTGCCATGCCGGCTCAGATCTACACCTGGGCAGCCAGGGCGGATTACGCATTCTACGAAAAAGCTTGGGGCGGTATCATCGTCCTGCTGATCTTCTTGCTCACAATGAACATTCTCGCGATCATCCTGCGCCGCAGGTTTGAGCGCCGCTGGTGAGGATTGATGCGATGAACGAGATGCCGAACATTGAACAGGCGATAAAAATGACCGACAGCAAAATCTCTGCAAACAAGGTTCAGGTCTATTACGGCGACAACCAGGCCATTAAGGACGTGGATATTGAAATCCAGCCGCGTTCAGTGACAGCCTTTATCGGACCATCTGGTTGTGGCAAGTCGACGTTTCTGCGAACCATCAATCGCATGAATGACACCATCGACATTTGCCGTGTCGAAGGCTCGATCAAGATTGACGGCGAAGACATCTACGATCCCAAGGTCGATCCGGTGCAGTTGCGCGCCAAGGTTGGCATGGTGTTCCAGAAACCGAACCCGTTTCCGAAGTCAATTTATGACAACATCGCCTACGGTCCGCGCATTCATGGTCTGGCAAAAAACAAGTCAGAGCTTGATGATATCGTCTCTTCCAGCCTGCAAAAGGCAGGTCTCTGGGAAGAGGTGAAGAACCGGCTGGATGAGCCCGGAACCGGCATGTCCGGCGGTCAGCAGCAGCGCCTCTGTATTGCCCGCGCGATTGCCGTCAGTCCTGAAGTGATCCTCATGGACGAGCCGTGTTCGGCTTTGGATCCGATTGCGACCGCGAAGGTGGAAGAGCTGATCGACGAATTACGCGAGAACTATACGATCGTGATTGTGACGCACTCCATGCAGCAGGCAGCGCGTGTGTCCCAGCGCACGGCATTCTTCCACCTTGGCATTCTGGTTGAAGAGGGGCCGACACAGGACATCTTCACAAACCCGAAAGACAAGCGTACTCAAGATTACATCACTGGCCGCTTTGGCTAAGAAATTCTTTCGAGATTACTAAAGAGGACAAAGTATGTCTGAGCATACAGTCTCTGCCTATGACGAAGAACTAACGGAAATGGCCGGCAAGGTCGCCGAAATGGGCGGTTTGGCTGAAAAGGCTTTTGCCGATGCCGTTTCTGCACTGGTGTCACGGGACCTGGATCTGGCCAAAACCACCATCGCCCAGGATGAACGGCTTGATACGTTGCATCAGGAAGTGGAAGCAAAGCTGATCGAAATGATCGCGCGCCGTCAGCCCATGGGGCAGGATCTGCGGGAAATTACGGCTGCCACACGTATCGCCAATGATCTGGAACGTGTTGGAGACCTGGCCAAGAACGTTGCCAAACGCGCTATTGCGATCGACAACAGCCTTGGGTCTAAAAAGCTTGCGATTGGTGTCGAGCACATGACCGAGCTTGCGCTGAGCCAGCTGAAGCAGGTCCTGGACGCTTATACACGCAAGGATCCGGAAGCAGCGAAACGCGTGCAGGAAGCCGATGCGGAAGTGGACGCGATCTACACGTCGCTGTTCCGCGAGCTTCTGACCTACATGATGGAAGATCCAAGGGTCATCACGCAGTGTGTCCATCTCCTGTTCTGCGCAAAGAACATTGAGCGCATCGGTGATCACGCGACCAATATTGCGGAAAACGTCTTTTACATGGTGACCGGTGAGCGGCTTCCGGAGGAACGGACCAAGCTGGACGAGACCACCAGCGTTTCCTAACAGCCGAGCGAAATTTCGAACGAACGATCCGGCCGGCGCGCCTGTGCCTGCTGCATGATATGGAGCGAGATGTATGCCGAAGGTGCTCATCGTTGAAGACGAAGAACCGCTTAGTCTTCTGTTGAGATACAATCTGGAAGCGGAAGGATACACCGTTGAATCGTGTATTCGTGGCGACGAGGCTGAAATTCGGCTGCGGGAAAGCGTACCGGACCTTTTGCTGCTTGATTGGATGCTTCCGGGTCTGTCTGGGATCGAGCTTTGCCGTCGCCTGAGGGCCAGGGAAGACACCGAGCGACTGCCTGTCATCATGCTGACGGCACGCGGTGAAGAGGCCGAGCGCATCAGAGGACTGTCGACAGGCGCGGACGACTACGTCGTGAAGCCGTTTTCCGTACCTGAATTGATGGCGCGGGTTCGCGCAATCCTGCGCCGGGCAAGTCCTGAAGTGGTGTCCACAATGCTGCGGTCCGGAGATATCGAGCTGGATCGTGAAACACACAGAGTTCGCAGGAATGCAAAAGAAGTCCATCTTGGACCCACTGAATTCCGGCTGCTGGAATTTCTAATGACATCACCCGGACGGGTCTTCTCACGTGAGCAATTGCTTGATGGTGTTTGGGGGCATGACGTCTATGTCGACGAACGTACCGTCGATGTTCACGTCGGTCGCCTTCGCAAGGCGCTGAACAGGGGCAAAGCCAGGGACCCCATCCGAACCGTCCGTGGTGCCGGATATGCGTTCAACGATCAGTTTTCGGTGGTTGCGTGACGAAGTGACGGACCATCAAGCGCAAAATCACAACAAAAAGCCCGCCAATCTGGCGGGCTTTTCGTTTTCGATGCTGTTTGATCGCTATCCCGCGCGGGCGATCACTTTGCGATCGCGGCGACGATCTGCAACCGGCTGATAAGCGATCTTGCAGTGGTGCGCGCAATAGGGAACACCGGCGTCGGACTGACGTCCGCAAAAGTAAAAATCGTCAGTCGCAGGATCGCCAATCGGCCATTTGCATGTCCGTTCGGTCAGGGTCAGGATCGACGCGCGCTCTGAAATTGGCACCAGCTCAGCGATTGGCTCAAGGTCTGGCTCTGCCTCGACGATAGGTGTCGGTGCGATGTCCGCCTTCAGGGCTGTTGCACCGATGGTCTGCGGCTGCGGCGTTGGTTTCTTTGGTGCGGAAGTCCCGGTTGCTGGCGCGTTGGTGCGTGGACGGCGAGGCTTGCTGCTGGACGATGAGGACTTTGCGCGACCTGACAGTCCAAGCCGATGTACTTTGCCGATAACGGCGTTCCGGGTTACGCCACCCAGCTCACCCGCAATCTGGCTTGCACTCAAGCCATCGCTCCAAAGCTTTTTGAGAAGCTCAACCCGTTCGTCTGTCCAACTCATTGCCGCACCTTTTCATTTGACCGTTTTGCCGGCCATTAACCTCGTGCTAGGCATGCGCAGGCACGCCCACTATGGCATATCTAGTGCCTAAGAATGATTAGCCCCACGAGATCTCGTGTTTGAATATCAAGAGGTTACAATAACGTTAATTTGTCAGGCAACCATTCGCCGGAAACCAGTTGGGGATGAAGCGACTTTTCCCCAAGTATGGCGAGGCCCTTGAGACTTTTGCTGAATCTGGGCTCAGACGCTGCAGGTAGCGGAAACGCGCCATTTCCATTGACAGGCCTCGGGGCCGCGGGTGTATAAGAAAGCCGCAGCGTGCCGCCTCTTCGGGGCGGCATGTTGCATTTTGGCCTGACACAGTAACTTTGACATCGTTGCCCATGCCGGGCGCGAGCGTTGCTTTCGTGCAGGCGTTCTTAAGGAGACAAAAGAGGTTATGTCCGAGACTGCATTATTCGGTAACTACGCAAGATCGAACCTGTCGTTTGATCATGGGGAAGGTGTCTGGCTTGTTGCGAAAGACGGCCGACGATTCCTCGATTGCGGTTCCGGTATTGCCGTCAATTCCGTAGGGCATAGCCATCCGCACCTCGTATCCGCGTTGCAAGAGCAGGCTGCCAAACTCTGGCATGTATCCAACCTGCATCAGATACCTGAAGGCGAGCGCCTTGCGCAGCGCCTTTGCGATGCCTCATTTGCCGACAAGGTGCTTTTTGTGAATTCCGGCGCCGAAGCGATGGAAGCTGCCATCAAGTGCGCGCGCAGGTACCACTTCGACAAAGGCCAGCCGGAGCGCTATCACATCGTAACCTTCGAGGGCGCGTTCCATGGTCGGACCCTTGGGACCATCGCTGCGGGCGGCCAGGCCAAGTATCTGGAAGGATTTGGCCCGAAGGCACCGGGTTTCGATCAGGTGCCTGCGAACGATCTGGATGCGCTCAAGGCTGTCCTTGGACCGCAGACGGCAGCGATCGCGCTTGAACCCGTCCAGGGTGAAGGCGGTATTCGGGAAATCCCGACGGACTTCCTGCGTACTGTGCGTCAGCTGTGTGATGACCACGGTATCTTGCTGATCCTGGACGAAATCCAGACCGGCGTCGGCCGTACGGGCAAGTTTTTTGCGCATGAGTGGAGCGGCATTGAGCCGGACATCATGGCCGTTGCCAAAGGCATTGGCGGCGGGTTTCCGATGGGGGCCTGTCTCGCAACAGCGGACTGCGCAGAAGCGCTAGCACCTGGAACGCACGGAACGACTTTCGGCGGCAATCCCCTTGCGATGTCGGTCGGCAATGCTGTGCTGGATGTCGTGCTTGGTGACGGCTTTCTGGAGGATGTTCAACAGAAGGGGCTCCATCTCAAGCAAAAGCTTGCGGGCCTCGTGGACAGTCATCCCAAAGTGCTGGACCAGGTGCGAGGCAACGGTCTGATGTTGGGCATACGGTGTGTTGTGCCTGTCGGTGAATATGTGGGAGCGGCACGTGATGCTGGCTTGCTGGCAGTGCCCGCGGGCGACAACGTCGTACGCATCATGCCGCCGCTCACAATTAGCGAAGAGGAAATCTCAGTTGCCGTAGAGCGCCTTGAAGTGGCTGCGCAGGCGATTGAAGCGAAACTGGTGGAAGGAGCGGCAGAATGACCGCGAACGGAAGCTACCGGAATTTTCTGGATCTGACCCAGTTTGACGGCGACGAGTTGCGCGCCATTCTTGACACCGGTCGCAAGATCAAGTCCAGCCGCAATGGCGTACGCCGTGGCGAAGGCCCGCTTGCGGGCAAGGTTCTGGCCATGATCTTCGAACAACCTTCGACACGCACGCGCATTTCCTTTGATGTCGGCATGCGGGAGCTGGGCGGTGAAACCCTGATGCTGACCGGTGCTGAAATGCAGTTGGGCCGGGGAGAGACCATTGCAGATACGGCCAAGGTCCTGTCGCGTTTCGTCGATGCCATCATGATCCGTATCCTCGACCATCATGAACTCAATGAACTTGCCGAAAACGCAACTGTTCCGGTTATCAACGGTCTGACCAAAGTGTCGCATCCGTGCCAGATCATGGCAGATGTCATGACGTTTGAAGAACATCGCGGATCGATCAAGGGCAAGAGTGTTGCCTGGACAGGTGACAACAACAATGTTCTGGCGTCGTGGGTTCACGCAGCACCGCGGCTCGACTTTGAACTGCGCATTGCAACACCAGCCGAATTGGCACCGCCGCAAGACCTAATCGATGCGGCCCGTGCCAAGGGTGGTTCCATTCTCGTGACAACAGACCCATATGAGGCGGTCAAGGGGACCGACTGTGTCGTGACCGACTGCTGGGTGTCTATGGGCGATGATGATGCGGAATCGCGTCACAATCTGCTCAGCGCCTATCAAGTGAACAACCGTCTGATGTCGGAAGCGAACAGCGACGCTTTGTTCATGCACTGCCTGCCGGCTCACCGCGGCGAGGAAGTGACGTCGGAAGTGATGGATGGTCCCAACTCTGTGGTGTTTGACGAAGCCGAAAACCGACTCCATGCCCAGAAGGGTATTCTGGCCTGGTGTTTCGGCGCAAGTTAAGGCAATTCCATCGTGGCATTGAATCTTGATGAACTGGGCATCACGCCCGCAGGGCTGGATGCTGTCCGGCCCTTTGCTGTTGAAACTCTGGATGTCAGGGGCCGTGCCGTTGCGCTCGGTCCAGTGCTGCAGACCATCCTGGGACGGCATGACTATCCTGAACCGGTCTCTCGCCTCCTGGCCGAGGCCATCGTCCTGACATGCTTACTGGGGACGTCGCTGAAGTTCGACGGGCGGTTTACCCTGCAAACACAGACGCAAGGTCCGGTTTCCATGCTGGTGGTCGATTTTGCATCTCCGGATGCTATTCGCGCCTGTGCGACCTATGACGCCGAAAGGGTCGAGGCGCTCATGGAAGCTGGAAAGGCGACGCCGGAAGCCTTGCTTGGCCACGGACACCTGGCCATGACAATCGATCAGGGTCAGCATATGCAGCGCTACCAGGGTCTCGTGGAGCTGGACGGTGTTTCGCTGGAAGAAGTTGCGCGGCGGTATTTCGAACGGTCCGAGCAGATCCCGACCGAAGTCCGCCTGGCCGTAGGTGAACTTTTCACGAGACAGGAGGGCGAAGGCCCCCACCGGACCTGGACTGCAGGTGGCGTGGTGGTGCAGTTTCTTCCTGAATCCCCTGAGCGGATGCGCCAGGCGGATCTGGATCCGGGCGATGCTCCCGAAGGCACTGAAATTCACGAAGTTGAAGAAGACGACGCCTGGGTCGAAGCCAAGCTGCTGGTCGAAACAGTCAAGGATGTCGAACTGACGGATCCTGAAGTCAGCGTCGAGATGCTGCTGTTCCGATTGTTCCACGAACGCGGCGTACGCCTCTTCGAGCCGCAGCCTTTGTTGGATAAATGCCGCTGCTCGCGCGAAAAGATCGAAGGCGTGCTGGCTGGCTTCAGCGCTGAAGAAATCGAACAGATGACAATTGATGGAAAGATCGTCGTCACCTGCGAGTTCTGCAGCACCAAATACGAGTTTGACGACTGATCGAATGCATGAACGGGCGCAACTCTCAGTGCGCCCGTTGCCCTTTCGGATGCACGAACCTCGCTCCCAGCAACATTCTGTTACACTTTTCAACGTGCCAAACGTCTGGTCCGCGCTTATGTGAGACTTGAATTTTGCATCGCGAAGGAAATCTATCCTTCGAAGCGGCGAAGCAAAGCTTAGCCTTAGAAGCGTCTTGACCTCCGGGTGCACAGAATATGCTGCAGTCTATTAAATCCGATTCCGCCAATACGCAGGTCTCTGAAGTTCTGCCACCTGAGGACAGGGGGCAAGACCAGCGGCCCGGGCGGATCGCGATTGTGCTCAAAGCCCTTCTTCAGGCTGCGCTCGCATTTGCCATTCTGTTCGGTGCGGTAACCGGGATGAACTCGCTTGTCGCAACCAAGCCTGATGTTCCCAAGAGGCCTGTCCAGGAAAAAAGTTACGCTGTAACCACGGTTGAGGCTGTCCGCGGCGACCATGCCCCGATGATCAACGTGTTCGGTGAGACAATGGCAGGACGCGAAGTTGATTTGAGGACGCTGGTTGCCGGTGAGGTGGTCGAGGTTCATCCGAACCTGAAAGCGGGGGGGCATGTTTCGCAAGGAGAAGTGCTGGTCGCAATTGATCGCTTCGACTACGAAGGCGCGGTGACCGAGGCGGAAGCCAACTTGGCTGAAGCGCAGGCCGCTCTTGTGGAAAGTGAAGGTCGGGTGCGGCTGGAAAAGGCAAATGTTGTCCGGGTCACGGAGCAACTGGATTTTGCCGCGCGTGACCTGGAACGGGCACAGGAGCTATTGGGACGAGGGGCCGTGACCGAGCGGACTCTCGATGAGCGAAAGCTTCTTGTCTCCCAGCGGCAGCAGTCGCTGGAACAGACCGAAAACTCTCTTGCGTTGGAAGAGGCCAAGGTGGTTCAGCAAAAGGCTGCGATCAAACGGCTGGAGTGGCGCATGGAGAATGCAGAGAGGCAGCTGAGCAACACGATCCTGAGGGCGCCGTTCGACGCGATTGTGCGTTCGGAAGAAGCTGAACTCGGTCGGCTTGTCAGCGTTAACGATGCGGTTGTTTCGCTTTATAGCAGCGACGAATTCGAAGTGCGGTTCACATTGTCGGACAACCAGTATGGCCGGCTGCTTGCGGAAAGTGGCACGGTTGTCGGGCGGCCTGTGGACGTGACCTGGTATCTGGGCAACGTTCCTGTCAGCTATCGGGCCGTTGTGACACGTATCGGTGCCGACGTTGCCAGCACCAGAGGTGGTGTCGATTTGATCGCCTCTATCGAGAGTGAAGGCGTGGATGTGCCACTTCGCCCAGGTGCATTTGTAGAGGTTTCCGTGCCTGATCAAACTTATGCCGACAGCTTCCGGATCCCCGAAACAGCCTACTATGGCGAAGGAACCGTCTACGTTGTCAAGGATGACAGGCTTGAACGGCGTGAGGTGATGGCGCTTGCCATTGATGACGGCTTCATCCTGGCAAAAGGAGATCTTGAACCGGGCGAAACATTGCTCGTGACACGTATCCCCGAAGCAGGAGAAGGCCTCCTCGTTCAGGACGTTGCATCCGGTGGTGAGGCCGCTGGCCCGCAAAATGTCAGTCAGACGGACACTGCTTCCGGCGAAAATCGGTAGGAGGGCGACTGATGGTTTTTGAAGGAAAGTCCCGCGGTCTTCTTGAGGTCGTCGTTCGTCATCCGAATGCGGCCAATCTCATCATGGCCGTCATGGTGCTCTTCGGCGCATATGGGCTTGCAAAGCTCAACACCCAGTTTTTCCCCACAGTCAAAACTGAAATGATCACCGTTTCGGTCACTTGGCCCGGCGCAAGCGCTGAGGATGTTACGTCGAATATTCTGGAAGTTGTCGAGCCGGAATTGCGGTTTTTGGACAGTCTCGATGAAATCGTTTCTTACGGACGCGAAAGCAGCGCGACGATCAGAATGGAGTTCTTGGAAGGTGCCGACATGCAGGTGGCGCTATCCGATGTCGAACAGGCCATTTCGAACATTACAACATTGCCGATAGATTCAGAAACACCTGTCATATCCTCCAATACCTTTACCGATGGCGTTGCGACGATCGCGTTGCGGGGTCCGTTCTCCGAGGATGCGCTGAAGGTGTTTGCCCGGCAGATCCGGGACGATCTTCTTGAGCGCGGGATCGACAAGGTGGAACTGAACGGCTACCGATCGCCGGAATATCTCGTTGAGGTGCCCGAACGGGAATTGCGCCGGCTTGACCTGACCATTTCCGATGTCGCCAGCCAGATTTCCGGAAACACAATCGATCTCCCGGCGGGCAGTCTTGACGGTGCTGTGGAGCGTCAGATCCGCGCTTTGTCTGAGCAACGCTCGCCTGAGGCCGTTGGCCGAATTGACGTAAAGTCCTTCGCAACGGGCGAAAAAACGCTGGTCAAAGACATTGCGGATGTCAGCCGCGACTTTGACACGGGAGAGAACCAGGGGTTTTCGAACGGAATTCGCGCAATAGAACTGGAGATCCTTCGGGCGGAAAACACTGACACCTTGAAGGCAGCGCAGATCGTTGACGACTATCTGGCCGAAATCAGCCCGCAATTGCCGCAATCTCTCGAATTGTTGAAATACGATGTCCGAGCAGATGCGGTCAAAGGACGAATAACACTTCTTGTCGAAAACGGTCTGACCGGTCTGGTGCTCGTTGTTGGGATCCTGTTTCTGTTCCTGAATTCCAGGATTGCCTTCTGGGTCGCCGCCGGCATACCCGTTGCGATGATGGCGACCTTGGGGATCATGTGGCTGATGAACGAGAGCATCAACATGATTTCCATGTTCGCGCTCATCATGATGTTGGGCGTGATTGTTGATGACGCGATTGTCGTTGGCGAGCACACCGCAACGCGGCAGGCCATGGGCGACACACCCGAAGACGCGGCCATCATCGGGGCGTCGACCATGCTTGCCCCGATCTTCGCCGCCAGCGCCACAACAATCGCCGCTTTTCTGCCGATCCTTCTGATCAGTGATGTGCTTGGGCAGATCATGGGCACCTTACCAGTCGTGGTCGTCGCGGTGGTCCTTGCCTCGGTAATCGAGTGTTTTCTTATTCTTCCCGGGCACCTCTCCCACGCTCTCGGAAGTCGTCCGGGTTGGAGCTGGTGGCGTGTGGCCATTCTGGCTGCTGCACCGGCGTTCTTCCTGACAGGTTTGGTAACACAGCCGGATCTTTCCGTGCCGCCTTTCCTGGATGTGATTGATGATCCATTGCGCGCTCTGAAAGATGCTGTCGGGATATTCGCCTTCGAAGTCATTCTGATTGCCAGCTGTTTCTTTCTCGCTGTCGCGATTGAAACATTGCTGGCTGCCTTGCGGCGAGGCAAACAGCGTGATCAGGGTGCAGAAAGACCAAGCTTGTTCCGGCGCGGGTTTGATGGCGGGTTCAACTGGATCCGCGATTACCCATTCAGGGCATTGGTGTCTGCAGCCGTGCACTGGCGGTACGTCACATTTGCAATTGCGATTGCTGCCTTGATACTTGCCGTCGGTCTGGTGCGCGGCGGGCGTGTTGGCTTCACTTTCTTTCCCTCTCCTGAGGCTGAAAACCTCACAGCGTCCGTGTTCTTCCATGCCGGCATACCTGAAGAGCAGGCAATCGAAGGTATCTTGACCATCGAAAAGGCCCTCAAGGACGCTGAAGCAAATCTGACCGAGGGAACGGATCAGTCCCTGGTCAAGGCAACATATGTCACGCTCGGGTCCGCCGGAAACAATCGCGGCGACAATATTGCAAGCATTTCGGTTCAGTTGACGCTTTCGGAAGAAAGGACTGTGAGAACACCGGAAATCGTGCGTGCCTGGCGAGCGGCGCTTCCCGCCATTCCTGGCACCTCGCGGATCGCCATCGCAGAAAGGCGGGGCGGCCCCCCGGGACGGGATCTGGACATCCGTCTCACCGGGGCACCGCTTCAGGATCTGAAGGCAGCTGCTCAGGAACTGCAGCAGGAACTGTCAGCTTTTCCGGGTACCAGTGGCGTAGAAGACGATCTGCCCTATGGCAAACCCGAGCTTCTGGTTGAGCTGACCCCCCGTGGCCGCACACTCGGATTTACGGTCGAAAGCGCAGCGCGGCAAATCCGCAATGCGTTTGAAGGAAATATTGCCAGACGCTTTGCGGAAGGGGATGAGGAAGTTGCCGTCCGAGTGAAACAGGTGTTCGACCAGAATGGGACGGCGGCGCTTCGTCAACTGTCGCTGAAGACGCCAGCGGGCGAGTTCGTGCCCTTGACCGAAGTGGTCAATCTGACAGATGCGCAAGGCTTTTCCGTAATCCTGAGGAGGGATGGCAAGACGGTTGTCACGGTTGTTGCGGATGTCGACAGCACGATCACTTCCAACAATGAGATCATTGCCGAACTCAACAAGGCATTTCTGCCGGAACTCGCACAAAAATACGGTCTGGAATACTCCTTTGCAGGACGTGCCGAGGAACAGTCGAATGCCTTCTCGGATCTCCTGACCGGGATAATGATGGCAGTTGCAGGTATTTACATCATTCTGGCGGCGATCTTTGCCAGTTACTCCAGACCACTTGTGGTTATGTCGATCATCCCGTTTGGCATCGTAGGGGCGATTGTTGGCCACTATCTGATGGGCTTCAATCTCACAATCCTGAGCATGATCGGGCTGCTCGGGCTGGCCGGCATTCTGGTCAACAACTCGATTATTCTCGTCGCCCGGTTCGAAGAGCGCAGGAAGCAGGGAGAGGAGCTCTATTCGGCCGCTGTCGGATCAAGTTGTGATCGGTTGAGAGCGGTTCTTCTGACATCCATGACCACCATCGGTGGTCTGCTGCCTTTGATGTTCGAAACCAGTCTTCAGGCCCAGTTCCTGCTGCCTATGGCAATTACCATTGTGTTCGGGTTGGCAACGGCAACCGCGCTTGTGTTGGTTCTGGTGCCTGCGCTGATCAAGATCGGAGATGACCTTGCCGGGTTGGTTCTGATGCGTCGTGGCCGTGCGCAATTACCGGCCCCGACTTCGGGTGGGCGCGGGATCACTCCTGCTGAGTGATCAAAGGCGATGGGCGAAGTTTGCCGTTGCCTTGGCCGCTGCTGCGATGTTCCCATCAAGCGTTGCCGGGGATCTGCCGCGTGGGCCGAAATCGTGGTTTCCGTCCTCCAGATAGGAGAGGGATACATGATCCGGCAGCTTGATCTCGTCCAGTTCGGCTCTATTGCCAAAGGGGTCCCGCTCTCCCTGTAGGATCAGAACCGGTCGTTTTGCGTCTTCGATTGGTGCCATTCGCCAGTCTGCGTCCGGTTTGCCCGTCGGATGGAACGGGTATCCGTAACAGCAGATCCCTTTCACCCGTCCGGGCAGAGACCCGCCGCCGCCGAGCATCGCAGCGACCCGTCCACCCATGGATTTGCCACCAATCAGCAAAGGGCCTTCGGTTTCCGTCAGGATCGTCTGCAGCGCTGTCTGGAACTCACTGATCAGTTTGTCCGCGCGAGGTGGCGGACGTTTTGAACCACCTGTCCGCCGTCCGGCCATATAGGAAAATTCGAACCGGGCAACAGCCACGCCTTGTAGAACCAGCGCTGTGGCGAGCTTTTCCATGAAGGTTGAATCCATCGGTGCCCCGGCGCCGTGAGCAAGCAACAGGCTGGTGTGGGCAGGCGTGTCGGGGCGGGTCCAGAGGAAGGCGCTCATGATGATGTGATCTGTCGCAGGGGTATTTGATGTAAAAGGCGGTAGTATCTGGCGTATAGAGCCTGGGATGCCTTTGCAAGGCGCAAGATCCACTCCGCAACGACGAGGCGCAATGTTTGAACAGCTGGATATCAATCAGGTTCGTATGGCCTGTTTTGCCGGCATTTTCCTGCTTATGGCTCTGCTCGAGGCGGGATTGCCGCGGCGGCAGCTGAAAAGCAGCAGGCTGAAGCGCTGGCCAACAAACTGGGGCATCATATTCCTGGATGCCCTGCTGGTGCGCCTCATATTCCCGATTGGCGGCGTGGGACTTGCTCTTCTGGCGCAGGAACAGGGTTGGGGACTTTTTAGCCTCTTGGGTTGGGGCGGTCTGGTTGCCGGCCTGTTGACATTTCTTGTGCTTGATTTTGCCGTTTGGGGCCAGCACGTCGTTTCGCACAAGGTGCCGATTTTTTGGCGAATCCACCGGATGCACCACGCTGACAGCGAAGTCGATGCTACCACGGCACTGCGTTTTCACCCGATTGAGATCCTTTTGTCCTTTGTCTGGAAAGGCCTGGTGATCGTCGCTCTTGGCGGACCTTGGGAAGCCGTGTTGGTCTTCGAGATCGTGCTGAATGCTTCAGCTGTCTTCAGTCATGCCAATTTTCGCATCCCCTCAAGACTGGACAACATCCTGCGCTTTGTCATCGTCACACCGGACATGCACCGCATCCATCATTCGGTTCTGCGCCGGGAAACCGATTCCAACTACGGCTTCTACCTATCCATCTGGGACAGGCTCTTCGGCACTTATGTTGAAGAACCGGAAAAAGGCCACGACGGCATGGAAATTGGCCTGGGTCCTGCGCTGACACCACGCGCGCACTCCTTTCCCTTCAGTCTCGCAATTCCTTTTCTGGCAAATGGCGATGCCAAGCCGGAGACGAAAAGCGCATCGGAAGAAAAGGCGGACCGTCAGTAAAAACTCTGCGGGAAGTACCGCAGGTAAAGCTCACGGAAGATACCTTTTTGATGCAGCTGGCGGAGCGCATAAGTCAGCGCGGCAGCGCGCTCCGGGTCGTCCGAGCGAGTGGCGATTGCCAATCCTTCATCGAAATAGCCTGGCTCCAACCAGGGACCGCCTGCAAAGGCGCAGCAACCATCGGCGGCCTGGCTCGGTAACCAGAATGAAAGGCTGAGCCCATCGCCGAAATGTGCATCTGCTGCGCCAGATATGACTGCATCCCGTGCGGCTGTTTCCGTCTCCAGGCTGACAATCTCGGCCATCGGCCAGAACCTGTTGGCAAAGGCTTCATAGCGTGTGCCTGCCTCGACGCTGATTTTAACGCCGTTCAGCTTCTGCTCGTCAAATGTCGCCACCTTGTTGGCAGCAACGATGAACCGGGCGGGCAACTTCATATAGTCTTCGGTGAAATTCAGGCGCCGTGTGCTCGCCAGATTGCGCGACAGGCCGGAAATGATGGCATCGCCTTCATCCTCATCCAAGGCGGGCAAAAGGACGTCGAAGTCCTTGATACGCAGTGCGCAGGAGCTGCCCAGCTCCTGGCAGAGCGCGCGTGCCAAATCGACGTTGAAACCTGTCAGGCGACCTTGCGGGTCGCGAAAGACGAAAGGTGGATATCCATCCGTTGCAAGAAACTGGATCTTGTCCGGGATCGAACCGGGACGATCATGCACCGCTTTCGGATCCCAGAAATTCGGCACCCGGATCGCCTCGTCCTGGGCACTTGCGGATTGGACCATGATCGCAAGAAGGCACAGGCATGCACCCAGAAAACCAATGGAAGTTTGTTGTCCTATCCTCACGCGGAATTCCCGATGCCTCTTTGATACAGCGCAGTGGCTGCCTTGCTGCCAAATCAATTGTGGGCGCAGAGTATCGTGTTCAGGGTCAGCTTGTCAGCACGCAATGTCATTTCACGGCCGGACATTAAGTCCAGTCGATTATGATCCCTCAAGCAGCTTCCGTCTCATGAGGATTTTCGACAATCGGCCAGATCGGCCGTTCCAGTCTTGTGTAGGCATTGTTCCTGGGGTCACTCGGATAGGGGCCATCGACGGCACAATATAAAATATCCGTAGCAATGGTTTCGAAAGCGCTGTGAAAATGGTTCGTGGATTTCACAACGAGCGTTTTTTGAGCGGTGACGTCGATGCCGAGATTGGTAAAGAGATCCGGCGAAAAAGTCTGTGCCCGGTTCGAATTCAAAACCACGACAATGCCATTGATATCGATCACCGCGCAGTCTCCAAGGGGTACAACGGACTGACCAAAGCTTTGCACAGCGTTGCGCTGTGTCTTGAGCACACTGACGTTGCCATCGACCGGGTCGCCGGCATCCGAGGCGGTTTTCCCGCCGAACCTGAGGTCAAGGCACGCGCCTTCTCCTGCTGCATGACACAGACGGACAGCCATAGGGTCCCAGATCGTACCGAACGCAATGTCCGTCAGTCCCAGATCGAGTGCCCGGCGCAGCAATATGGTTGAATCACCTGCAACACCGCCGCCGGGATTGTCCCAGACATCGGCAATGACAACGGGTCCTTGTGGATGTGCTGTTGCCTTTGCCAGGGCAGCACTGGGCGACAGAAATTCCGGCCGCGTCGTTCCACGAAAGGAAAACAGTTCCAATCCGAGTTTTTCTGCGAGCTGGTCTCCTGCTTGTTTCTCGTTGTTTGTGGTCACAAGGATCTTGGCACCGAGATCGGGAGAGTCTCCTGCCATGAAACCATGGATCACGGACAACGACAGAGCTGCTCCGGACTGTTCATGACGGACCATCTTGTCAATGAAGCCGCGCATGGGAGCACGGCTTGTCGGCAGTATTTCGATCATGCGCACATCGAACACAGACAGGACCGGTTCAATTTCGCTGCGTGCGGCCCGCAGTGTGAGCTCCACACATGCTTCGCCTGTTTCAGCAAAATCCGTATGCGGGAACTCCTTGAAAACCGTAATGATATCGGCGTTCTGGATGCGCTTGTCGCTGAGGTGACTGTGTGGATCAAACGTCACGCCAATTTTGGCGGCAGGTCCGGCAATCTGGCGAGCCGCAGCGATCAGGTCGCCTTCGCAGTCGACACATCTATCGGCGATCATTGCGCCATGAAGTCCGAGAACGATGGCATCAAGCGGCAGGGCGGCGTGAAGTTGTCCCAGGATTTCATCGCGCAGATGTGTCCAGGTTGACGTGTTGACCAGCCCGCCGGGTTCTGCCCAGGTCGCTGTGCCTTCGATCAGCGTGATTTCACCGGCACGAGCGCGTTTGCGAAGCGCTGGAAAGACCCCGCTGCACAGGGTTGGGGTCTCGGGATGTTTCCCAGGCGGGGCATAAAAGCTTTCTTTAAAGTCGGCGAGATCCGTTCGGAGCGGAGAAAAAGTATTGGTTTCAGTCGCGATGGAAGCACAGAAGACGCGCATTGAAGTGTCCTGTCCAATGAGAGGCGTTTCTTGTTGTTGTTGCAAAAAGGATGGCCGGTGGGGGCTTAATCTCCCACCGGCCGTTTTCATTAGTCGAGGTAGGTTTCAGCGTTTGCCTTGGCAACTTCCGCCTTGAACAGCGTCAGGAGCTCAACCGCCTTTTCATCGAGGTTTTCATTCACGTGGCCTTCAAATGCCGGTTGCGTCGCTGCGGCCATGGCTTCGCGCTGAGCATCGTCCAGTGCGGTGACTTCCATGGCATCCATAAGTCCGGCGAGACCGCGTTCGGAAGACTCGATAATGCGCGACAGGCCTCGGCTTGCGGTGACACAGTTTTCCGCCGCTGCATGAAGCGTTGCACGCTCTTCATCGCTGAGACCTTCATAAAAGGCCCTGTTGATCATGAATGTGTATGGCGAAAACAGGTGGTTTGTGAGCGTCAGATACTTCTGTACCTCGGAAAAGTTGGCAAAGGAGATGATCGGAACCGGGTTCATCTGACCGTCGATCACACCGGTTTGCAGACCGGAGTAAACCTCACCCCAGGAGAGTGGATAGGCTTCTGCACCAAGCGCTTGAATGATCGTCTGGTGCGAAGGCAGGGTCATTGTCCGGATACGGATGCCCTCAAAGTCTTCAAGGTTCGCAATTGGTTTTTGCGAATTTGTCACCGCGAAAAAGCCGCCGGTGTCCGGGAAGCCGAGGACAACCACATCGCCCAACGACGCTTCGATGTCGGCAGCTAGCGCTTTGCCGAAATCGCCATCAAACACCTTGTAGGTCGCTTCGTTGCCTGCAAACGCAAACGGGAGGTTCAGAACATCAATACGCGGATAGTAACTCGCGAGTGCCCCGGTAGATGTGAGAGTTGCCTGGATGAGACCGTCCCGAACCTGTTGAACGTGTTCTGCTGCCGAACCGAGCTGGTTCGAGCCGAAGACCTCGACGTTCACACTTCCATTGGTTCCTGCCTGGACCAGATTTGAAAAAACTGCGGTGCAGGCATGTGCCGGATTTTCAAATGGATCAGTCTTGTTGTCGTGGCCGAACTTGATGGTGCCTCCGGCACCGAGCGCTGTGCTTGCCGTCATGGATATGGCAAGGGCCAGTCCTGTTGTAAGTAGTCTCATGTTTTCAGTCCTCTCTGGTTTCTTATGAGGTCAGTTGGCAAATCCAAGGAAGCGTGGCAGCAGCAACGCTGCGTCTTCCCAGAATGCAAAGATGAAAAGGATGCTGATTTCGGCGATCAGGAAGGGCATCAGCTTGATCGATATGCGTTCGAGCTTTTCCCCCGTCACAGAGGACAGGACGAAAAGACAAGCGCCGACAGGCGGTGTCATCAGCGATATGTTCAGCGCAAGGACGAAGATGATCCCGGCGTGAATGGGCTCCAGGCCGACCTGCTCGGTCAGTGGCACGAGGACAGGCGCAAGGATGATCAGGATCGCGGTGATGTCCATCACCATGCCAACCAGCAGCAAAAGCCCGATGATGATTGCAATAACTGCGTAGCGGTTGTCGGAAAGGCTTAGAACATTCTCTGCTATCAGTTGCGGAATGCGCTCAAAGCTCATCCACCAGCCGAGAATTCCCGCAAAGGCGATGATAACGAAAATGACACCGGTGATCCGGGCAGTACGCACCAGCATCTGGTAGAAGGCTTTAAGCTTGAGTGTGCGATAGACGAAAACACCGATGAAGACAGCATAGGCGACCGCGATGGATGCGGCTTCCGTTGGTGTGACAACACCACCGAGTATGCCGCCCAGAATGATAATCGGCATGGCCAGCGCCGTAAGTGAGCTGACAAATGTCGACCAGACTTCCTTCAAGGTCGCACCCCGCGCCGCCTTGGGCAGGTTTTCCCGGTTTCCGCCAATCACGATGACCGTCATGCAAACTAGGCAGATGACAAGACCGGGCAGAATTCCGGCTGCAAACAGACCCGCAATCGAAACGCCCATGAGCGAGCCATAGACAACCATGAGCCCGGAAGGAGGGATTGTCGGACCGATGATGGATCCGGCTGCGGTCACGGCACAGGCATAGTCGCGCTTGTATCCTTCCTTGACCATTGCCGGCACGAGCGTTCGTCCAAAGGCGGCTGCATCTGCAGTTGCAGAACCGGTCAATCCGGCAAAGAAAACAGAGGCCAGCATGTTGGTGTGCGCCAGACCGCCTCGGAACCGGCCCACCAGAACCTGTGCCAATTTGACGAGCCTGTTGGTGATTCCGATGCCGTTCATGATTTCCCCGGCCAGGATGAAAAACGGCATGGCGAGAAAGGGAAAGATATTCAAACCGTTGAAGATCTTGCTCGGTCCGATGGACAGGAACTGTGTGCCCCCCATGTCGATCAGGCCGACGACACCGGCAAGACCGATGGCAAAACCGATCGGCATGCCGAACAGGATCAGTAGAACAAATGCAAGGCCCGCCCACATCACACGGCTTCCTCTTCAGTCGGGAACTCCAGGTGAGTGCCGAGATCCCGAACGAGAACGAGAGCAAGCTGAACGCTGCAAAGTGCTGCAGATACCGGTATGGCTGCATAAAAAGGCTCGAGACTGAGCCCGAAAATCATTGCCTGCCGACTGGCGCCGCTGTGGGCGAAGCTGAGGCCAAACCACAGAACATAGACAAAGAGGCTCAGCGCGAGCAGATCCATGACGACGAGCACGGTCCGCTGGAACGGCTTGGGCCACAAGTTTAAAAAGGCTGTGAGACCAATATGTTCGCGGCGGGCAATACCGCAGGAAATCGCCAGCATCGCCGCCCAGATCATCAGATAGCGTGCCATGACCTCGGGCCAGGGGAGTTGCCAATGAAAGTAATATCGGTCGACGACGCCCAGCCAGACATCCAGCACCAGCAACAGCATCAATAAGGCAACCACGGCTTCGGTGATCGTGTTGATCCGTGCGCTAGCGAGACGTGCCCACGTTTGCATTCCACCCTCCCAGATACGTAATTGAAGTACATAGTGTGGAGAGAAAATTACAAAATCAAGCAAAATTTCTAACTAAAGTACAAAAATGATATCAAATTGGCACTTAATTCTGTATCTTGAGTCTGGATTTCAAAAAGAAATGTACTTAAATTACAAATTGAAATGATGGCGTGGGAGCAGGAAATGTCGGATAGCGAAAGCGCGGAAACTGAACTTCCCAAACGTGGACAGGCTGCCGTTGCAGATCTGATTTCCGCATTGAACCGCATAGACGGCCAACTCGCCTCCCGCGAACAACGCGTTGCAGATTACGTCAAAGCCAATATCGACAGCATCAGCACGATGACCATCGCTGAGCTTGCGGGGGCTGCCGATGTTTCCACCCCCACCGTGATCCGGTTCTGCAGATCTCTTGGGTGCGATGGTTTCAAGGAATTCAAATTGCGTTTGGCGCAGAACCTGGCCGTTAGCCTTCAGTATATTCGGCCGGACGTGGGTGAAGAGCCGGCCAGCATGGAAAATTCTATCGACCATGTACTGGCGGCAATCTATGCGACGACCAACGCCATGCGTAAACAGCTCGATCCAGCGCAACTGGAACTCGCCAAGAGGGCAATTGTAGGCAGCAAGCAGCTTCTTGTCGCTGGTATGGGCGGAGGGTCATCCGTGCTTGCGCAGGAGGGGGCCAACCGGTTTTTCAGGCTTGGCATCACGTCAATGGCCGTCAACGACAGTTACATCCTGCAAATGCGGGCCGCAACGCTGGGGCGTGAGGACACGCTGCTCCTGTTTTCAGCAAGCGGTGAAACCGATGCGATTGTTGCAGCTGCAAAGGTTGCCGGAGCTTATGGTGCAAATACTATTTGCATCTCGAAGCCCGGAAGCCGGCTTGCGAGTGTTGTCTCCATTCCGATCGTTGTCGATCTGCCGGAAGATCCACATATCTTCAAGCCGACTGCAAGCCGCTATGCATACCTCGCAGTTTTGGATGCGATCGCCATGTCGGTCGCTTATGAAACCAGAGAGGAAACAACGGAGAACCTGCGCCGGATCCGCTCTTCGCTAACGGCGTATCATGGGCGTACTGCTCCTCAGCCTTTGGGCGACTAGGCAAGGCAATCGCCAGTCCATTAAGGGGGGGCATTCGCCATCCATCCCGCGCAGTCTACCAGGTACATGAAGCCTTTTGTGTGTGAAAGACAATGCTCAAGACACAGCGCACTTGCTGGCCATGAGCGCGAAACGGGTGTCAGTCTCCCGCCATTGGATCATATGATCTCAGCACCACGATCGTGTCGAAGCCCTTGATCTCCTCTGCATAGAAGTGCCTCTCGGTGAATGCGGCATAGGCTTCCATGGAGGCGCATTCGATGGTCAGCACCAGGTCGGCCTTGCCGGTGACATGATAAAGCTTTTTCACTTCCGGCAATGTCAACAATTTCTCGCGGGCTCTGGCATTTCGCTCCGGCTGGCCCCGTACCATTTCCAGCATGGCGAGCAGGGTGACGGTGGATCCGGTCACTTCGGGTGCTAGGACGGCAATTTCCTTTTGGATAGCGCCTATCTCCCGGAGTCGCTGGACCCGGCGCAGGCAAGCGGCCGGCGACAGGCCGACTTTTTCGGAAAGCTCCTTGCCGGTCTGGCGCGCGTCGAGGCTCAACAGACGCAGCAAGCGGTGATCGAAGTCATCAAGCGGTTCCATAAGTTTAGTTCCGTTCAAAGTTTTCTTGCGAGAAAATATCATGAATTCCTCGTTGGTGCGAAAATTTCCTGAATGTGTGAGAAAATTGCGCACTCTGCGCAGGAGTGTCCTTTAGCCTTCGCTACAGTCAAGACGAAGGAGCACTCGAGATGAGCGATCAAACGGCAAACCTCAGCCTATTCCAAACCGCCAAAGCGTCATTCCCGGATCTGTTGCAGACCTTTGTTGGGAGGCTTCAGCACCAATCGAAGTGCCGCACAGACGCGCAAAATCTGGCCCGAATGCCGGATCATCTGCTGCGTGACCTCGGTTTAAGCCGATCAGAAGTCTCAAAGTTAGTTGGGAGAGAGCTGACCGATGTGCCGCCCAATTGCGGTGACACCGATGCGCAGAGGATACTGAGGCGGTTGAACTGCTGGAGCGGGTGAAGGGAATCGAACCCTCGTCTTAAGCTTGGGAAGCTTCTGCTCTACCATTGAGCTACACCCGCGGGGGCTCCGGGAGCTTTCTGCGCCGAGCGGGCGGGTCTGTCAACTCAAGAAGTTGGATATCGACGGTCTGTTGATCTTGCACTGCGGCAAAGAAATCGCCATGTTCGCGCGGGCGCAAAATGCGCCAATGATGATGGCACACTCCAGGTCGGAAATATGCGAAACAAGGTCAAGGCGCTCGTCACCTCGCGCAATTGGGAATTCTGTATCATCGGGATTATTGTCCTGAACGCCATCACGCTGGGCTTGGAAACCAGCAAGACGGTGATGGATCAGATTGGCGGACCGCTCGTGTTTGTCGACAAGGTGATCCTCGGGATTTTCGTGGTCGAGCTGATCTTGCGTCTCTATGCGCATGGCCTGAAATTCTTCAAGGATCCCTGGAGTATTTTTGACTTTGTGATCGTGGCGATTTCGCTTGTACCAGCCAGTGGAAATCTCTCGGTGTTGCGTTCGTTGCGCATCTTGCGTGTCCTGCGACTGATTTCGGTCGTTCCCTCGCTCAGACGCGTGATCGGAGGCCTGATTGCAGCGCTTCCAGGCATGGGGTCGATTGTTGTTCTCATGGCGCTGGTTTTCTACGTTTTTGCTGTTATGGCGACCAAGCTCTTCGGGCAAACTTTCCCCGAATGGTTCGGCGACCTCGGAGCGTCGCTTTATACGCTCTTCCAGATCATGACGCTGGAGAGCTGGTCCATGGGCATCGTGCGTCCCGTGATGGAGGCTTATCCTTATTCCTGGCTGTTCTTCGTGCCCTTTATCCTGTGCACGGCATTCACAGTGCTCAACCTCTTCATCGGTATTATCGTATCGGCCATGCAGGAAGAACATGATGCCGAGGCCGATGCGAACCGGCAGGCGATCCATGACGATACCGGCCTGATCCTGGAAGAGGTGAAAGCGCTGCGGACCGAACTGAAAGCGCTCAGGGCCGAGGTCGACAGGACCAAATCTTAAAGGATCTCGAGGGTTTCCTGCGGACCTTCAACGAGAAGGCGCACACCGTCTTCCGTGTAGTGGCGCGCAACTACGCTTAGTCCAAGTGCTTCGACGCGCTTTTCCAGGTTTGAACTGGAGGCGAAATCCGCGCTGAACTCCTTTTGGGCCAATTTTCTGAATGGCACGAGTTCAGCGTTGTTGATGGCGTCCTGAGCTGCGCCGGAATAGGCCCTCGCAAGGCCACCGCCGCCGAGTTTGGTGCCACCGAAATAACGCACGATCAGCACCGCGCAGTTGATGAGTTCCGCCCCTTGCAGAATGCGCAAGGTCGGCATGCCTGACGTGCCGGCGGGTTCACCGTCGTCCTTGCTGCTTTCTTCGACCCTGTCATCTTCCAGAAGCCGTCTGTGAGCCGTGACCACATGATTGGCCTTGCGATGTTCTTTGCGAAGGTCGTCCAGTCGTTGGTCAAACGCTTCAAATGGGACCAGATGCGCAAGAAACCGGGATTTCCGATCCTCCAGAAAACCCTCGAACTCGCGAGTGACGGTCTTGAATGCCATGCCGGTCTATGCGGGCGACCTGAAGTGTTTGGAAAGTTTGAGCGCCTGGCCCTGATAGTTGGAGCCGATGCCTTCGCCATAGAGCGTGGCCGGGCGTTCTGCCATGTGCTCATAGACAAGGCGGCCAATTGTCTGGCCGTGTTCCACGATGAAGGGCACGTCGTGCGACCGGACTTCCAGAACGGCGCGTGAGCCGACGCCGCCGGCTCCGGAATGGCCGAAACCGGGATCGAAAAACCCTGCATAGTGGACGCGGAATTCGCCGACCAACGGGTCGAAAGGCACCATCTCCGCAGCATAGTCAGGCGGCACATGCACGGCCTCCTGGCTCACCAGAATATAAAAGGCGTTCGGATCAAGGATCAGCTCTCCGCGCTGGCGGCGGTGGATCGGTTCCCAGAAGTCGAGTGGGTCCTGAGCGCCGACAACATCGACGTCAATCAGGCCGGAATGATGCTTGGCACGGTATCCGATCAGGCTGCCTGGACCATTGCCTTCAAGATCGATTGAAAGTTGAACGCCGTTGCCGATCCGCTCGTTCCCCCCACTCATGAGCGTGTGGGATTTGTGTACCTCTTCCAGAATGTCGTCGGCAATCAGCGATTGGCCGCGTCGGAAACGGATCTGGCTTAGCCGAGAGCCTGAGCGGACCAGGATCGGGAAAGTGAGCGGTGATATCTCGGCGTAGAGCGGGCCTTGGTAGCCGGCAGGGATGGTGTCGAAGGCAAGGCCATTGTCGGTGATGACACGAGTGAAGACGTCGAGACGACCCGTGGAACTTTTCGGATTGGCAGTTGCCGAAATGTCTTCCGCCAGGGCAAGGCTTTCCTGCAAGGGCACAATATAGACGCACCCGGTTTCAAGAACCGCGCCTTCTGAAAGGTCGATTGTATGAAGCTTCAGCTGCTCCAGCCGGTCGGCAACCCGGATTGCCGGACCGGGCAGAAAGCTCGCGCGCACTCTGTAGGCCTCGCTCCCAAGCCTCAGGTCGAGGCTGGCAGGCTGGACCTGGCCGGTGACCGGAGGTTTGGCAGACGATATTTCACCGGCTGCGAACATCTCCTGAATGATGCGTTCGGGCAAAATGCCGCTGGCTGAAAGTGCTGCGCTACCGTTCAAGACCTGACCCGCCGTGACGTTCATATGGATTTCCCGCAAATTCCTTGCCTATCGTCCTTAACGGATAGGGCGGCTCGCGCCAACAGGCTTTGTGGTGGATGGCAGGCTTTTCGCCGAAGGAGATTGACCTTCGAAACGTTTTCCCTTAACAGACAGGCTCTTCGTGGTGATTTGGGCCGGCCGGCTTGCAGCCACGTTAAACAAGTCGCTAAAAAGGCCGGAGGTGCAAACCCCGGTCTTGAGGCTGGGGTTTTTTGCGTTTGGAGCATTGGAAGACATGACTGAGACCACCAAGACCGGAAACAAGAACTGGCGTCCTGCAACCGCATTGGTGCATGGCGGCACCATGCGGTCGCCCTTCGGTGAGACCTCAGAGACGATCTACCTGACACAGGGGTTCACCTATAGCGGAGCAGAAGCTGCCGAAGCCCGCTTCAACGGCGAGGATCCAGGCTATGTCTATTCCCGTTATGCCAACCCGACTGTCAGCATGTTCGAAGACCGGATCAAGGCGCTCGAAGGGGCAGAGGCCGCACGTGGGACCGCAAGTGGCATGGCGGCTGTCAATCTGGCGCTGATGGCGTCGGTCAAGGCGGGCGATCATGTGATTGCGGCCAAAGCGCTGTTCGGGTCGTGTCGATACATTTGTGAGACGCTCTTGCCGCGGTTCGGAGTTGAGAGCACGCTGGTGGACGGTACCGACATTGATCAGTGGAAAGCAGCCGTTCGACCGAACACCAAAGCGCTGTTTCTGGAAAGCCCAACCAATCCGACGCTCGAAGTGATCGACATTGCCGCGGTCGCCGATATCGCAAAAGAAGCAGGGGCGCGGTTGATTGTAGACAATGTTTTTGCGACGCCGCTTTATCAATCGCCGCTGAAGCTTGGTGCCGACGTTGTTGTCTATTCGGCGACAAAACACATTGACGGTCAGGGCCGTTGTCTGGGCGGGGTCGTCCTGTCAGATGAAGAATGGATCGTCGACGAGGTCATGCCCTTCATCAAGCATACCGGGCCCCACATGAGCCCTTTCAGTGCTTGGGTTCTTCTCAAGGGGCTGGAGACTTTACCGCTGCGCGTTGCGCGTCAGACCGAGAGCGCCGGTCAGGTTGCCGGTTTTCTGGCGGACCAGTCCAAGATCAGCCGGTTGATTTATCCCGGGCGCGCCGATCATCCGCAGGCTGAGGTGGTTCAGCGTCAGATGACAGCCGGATCAACGATGGTTGCCTTTGAAGTCGAGGGTGGCAAGGAGGCTGCCTTCCGCTTCACCAATGCGCTGGAGACCATCAAGATCTCCAACAATCTTGGGGACGCCAAAAGCCTGATCACCCATCCGGCCACCACGACCCACCAGTCGATCGGTGAAGAAGCGCGTGCGGAGCTGGATATATCCGACGGCATCTTGCGGCTGTCGGTTGGCCTGGAGGATCCACTGGATCTTCTGGAAGACGTTGAAAAGGCGCTCAGCGCGGTTTGATGAGTTCGCTGTACCAAGATGAAAAGCCCGGTCAAGTGCCGGGCTTTTTTCATTGGAATGCCATCCAGCTCCGTTGTGAGGGAGCAACACCTTGCGCTGGAACTGCTGCCAGGGAACCAAAACAAAGTGAATTGCCGTCCAAGGTATGCCAAGGAAACCCTTTGGATGGGCGGAGAGCTTTCCCGTTGAATACCTAAGGACAGGAAATGGCGCAGATGGCGGTTCAGTCCCGGTTCGGTTATCAGGCCTATATCATTTGTACTTCACCGCGCAGCGGCAGCACTCTGTTGTGCAGACTGCTGGCGGCAACAGGCGTTGCCGGAAGGCCGGAATCCTATTTCCACGTGCCGACACTGGCGGCCTGGCAGAAATCCCTGAACCTTCAGACTGTTGCCTACGAAGATAAGGCTTCGGCTCTGAAGGCAGTTTTCAACCGCGCTCGTTCCAAGGGAATGGGGGAGAGCAATCTCTTCGGCCTGCGATTGCAGCGGAAAAGCGCGAGCTTCTTCTTTGAGCAGCTGGAGTACATTCACTCAGACGTTTCAGGTGATCTGGCGCGCTTCGAGGCGGAATTCGGCAAAACATGTATTGTCCACCTGACACGGCAGGATAAGCTTGCCCAGGCGATCTCGTTGATCAAGGCAATGCAAACCGGCCTTTGGCACAAGGCGCCAGATGGAACCGAGCTGGAAAGAACCTCTGAACCGCAAGAACCGGACTACGACCGGGATCTGATCCGTAAGACGATTGAGGAAGTCACGCACTATGAAGATGCGTGGAGCAACTGGTTTTCGCGGGAAGGACTTGATCCCTATCGGATAACCTATGACGAATTGGCGACTGATCCGGAGACTGTCCTGGCCGATCTCATCACGCATCTCGGTTTTGATGGCGCTGTCGCCAAAGGCATTCCGCTGCCTGTGGCAAAACTTGCGGACAAAGTCAGTGAAGAATGGAAGACACGCTATCTTTTGGACGAAGGGCTCAACGACACAAGAGCCAAGTGACATTCAGCCCTAGGGCACCATCCTCGAGGAAGAGTGCATTCAGGCGCTCAAGCCCTAGTCTTTCAAGGCTGCGACGCCAATCATGACACGGGCCGCGGCTGAAACGAAACAAACCAACGCAAATCCCCAGGCCAAAACGGGGAACCAGGCGGGAAAGAGGGCCATCAATAGGAAAAGGGCGATGGTTTCAGCCCCTTCAGCCAGACCGCCGAGATAGTAGAGAGACTTGGAACCGCGTGCGTCCGTCGTCAACTGTTTACGTTCCGCCATGATTGCGAAGGCCAGAAAGGCTGAACCGTTGGCGTAGAAGCTGCATAGAAGGGCTGCTGCAGGAAGGGCGTTGTTTGCAGGGTCCAGCATGGCAAAAGCAAGCGGGATAGCGCCATAAAAGAAAAAGTCGAGTGTGATATCGAGGTATCCGCCGAGATCGGTCTTGCCGGAGGCTCGTGCAATTGCACCATCAAGGCCATCCGCCAGACGGTTCAAGCCAATCAGAAAGAAGCCGGCAAGCGTCGCGCCGCAAGCGATCGCCAGGGCTGCGACAAGACCCAAGGCGAAACCGAACAGGGTCACCGCGTTTGCACTGATGCCGGCAGCCGCCAACGCCTGACCCATTTGGTTCAGGGGCGGATCGATCAGAGGACGAATTCGGGCATCGAACATGTTGATGGTCACATAATTGGAAAATTCAGCGGTCTACATGCAAAATCCACTCGGAAATCACAAGTCAGTCCCTTTCACGCTTACGTCATACGCCTTATAAGCCCGTTTTGAATGAACGGGTCCTCACCCGGAAGCAAAAGGATTAATCGTGTCGGGCAGTTACAGCGCCACAACCGAAGGAATCGAAGTTTCCGTCGAACCATTTTATCTGGACGATGAATCGCGCCCGGAAGAAAGTGAATTTATCTGGGCCTATATGGTCGAGATCCACAATGGCGGCAACGAACCGGTTCAACTGAAATCCCGCTACTGGCAGATTACCGATGGCCTCGGACGGCAGGAAGAAGTGAGCGGACCGGGCGTCGTCGGAGAACAGCCGGTTATCGAGCCTGGGGAAACCTACGAATACTCCTCTCACTGCCCGCTGGCGACGGACAGCGGAATCATGGCGGGTGCCTATGAGATGGAGCGGCCCGACGGAACACTCTTCAACGTAACGATACCGGCGTTTTCACTGGACCTTCCTGACAGTATTCGGAGCTTGAACTGACGCGAAGCTACAGGACCTGAAACCAGAGCATAAGCGACCTGTCAGTTTTTAGTTTGAGAACGCGCTTGCTGCGCAATCCACGTCGTCAGTATATCCAGCGTTTCAGGCGCATAGGCGTACCGCCCCAAAGCGAGAAATGCTGCCTGGGACCACCATGGCATCTGGCCTTCAAGCTGGTAATTGAACCACTCTGCACGCAAAAGACTGTGCGTTCCGCCATTGATCATGTCGCTGCGATTTGCAGCATGCCCGGACGCCAAGAGACGCCGTTAGCGGCTTGAATTGTAGTCGGGGTCAACATTCAGATCTTCGCTTCCGTGCAGGGTTAGCACCGGAATCGTAATCTTCGTCAGATGGTCCGAAGAGTCCGCCGACAGGTTTTTTCGAACGAACCGGAAGCGACTGGCGCTCATGGGATGGGGTCCGGCAAGCTCGAGGTAGTCCTGGTAGTCGAAATCTTTGGCGATCATTTGTCGATTGGCAGCGGCACTTTTTTCCAACGCTGCTTCTATCTCGTCCGCAGAAACGCCGGTGCTTTCAAGACGGCGGCGCTGATAATAAAGACCTTGCCGCTGCCAGTTGACGGCACCGCCAATGATAATAGCGAATTCGGCGTTTGTGTTGCCTGCGGCAAGGTCCGCGATCACCCAGCCTCCCTGAGAGAAGCCAAGAACGCCCTTGCGGACCCCTGAAAGGTCCTCTTCCAATGCCAACGCCGTCAGTGCGGCTTCTGCAAGGTCTGCGCGTTCGGAAAGTGAATATTGCAGCCAGTCACCGTCGCTTTTGCCGATCCCTGGTTTGTCCCAGCAAAAGACAGCGATGCCGTCGTCAACGAGTGCATTGATGAGCGGCAGATAACCGCCATTGGCAAATCTGTCTGTCGGCCCGTCGCCGTGGATCAGAAGCACAAGCGAAGTCGGGTGTTCAGCCGGAAGGATCAACGACCCGGAAATCTGGTGTCGCTGGTCCTGAAAACTGAGCTCGCGTGTTTCAAACCTTGAAAGGTCAAAATCTCCAAGGCCGGAGAGAAAGACAATCAACGCAGCAATGGTCAACACCGAAAGAGCGGCAAAGCCTATTGGAAATATCCTGTTGCGTTTTTGCCTGGGTTTTTTCAACCCGTCGGTCCGCCTTGTTTAAACCGAGCGATGACGCGCAATTGCTCCACGTTCGATTGCTGCGACGGTCAGCTTGTCGAGACTGAACCGGTCACGAAGCAGCTGGAGGATGCGCAGCTCTTCCTGTTCAACGTGAAGATCGGCCGCTGCAACTTCGACAGCAAGCGCATAAGCCGTGTCGTAAAGCTTGGCCGGAAGCACGTCACCCACCAGCTCCAGCACCAGTTTGAGACCATCGTCTTCCTGCAGGATGTCACCGCAGCGTTGCGCGGCAGGGATGATCCGTGCGCTGTCATACCCTTGGAAGACCGGGAGCATCTTGACCACATCGCCAATCGTCGCCAGTTCCATATCGGTCATTTCGTTGTCCGACGCCGAGACGATGACCATCACATAGATGAGGGCTTCCTGTACGCTGATCGGCTCATTCATAGTCACTATTCATTCTCCAGTGGCGCCGGTTATGTTCGATTTCGAAGGCCCGGTGTATAGGCTTGGCGTGAAAGCTTCAAGTCGTGGACTTGCGACATGTGATTGCACATGAATGCTGCTTGATCTAGTGTCGCGCCGCAGCATTTGGCCCGAGGCCCCAAAAAGCCTTCCGTTATGTTGCGCAATTCATCCAAACAAACAGAACGAATTTATAAAATGACCGACCAATCCCTGCCTCCGCTTGACCTTTCGCAAGACTTTGTCGAGGCGGCCCGGAAATCGAAAGCCTGGCCGTTCGAAGAAGCGCGAAAACTGGTCAAACGTATCGAGAAGCGGGATCCGGAAAAGCCGGTTCTGTTCGAAACCGGCTATGGCCCGTCCGGTCTGCCGCATATCGGAACCTTCGGTGAAGTGCTGCGCACAACCATGGTGCGCACGGCTTTCCGTTTGCTCACAGAAGACAAGATACCGACGCGTCTCCTGTGTTTCTCCGATGATATGGACGGAATGCGCAAGATCCCGGAAAATGTTCCGGATCGGGCAGCACTTGAGCCATATCTTCAAATGCCTTTGAGCGCCGTTCCCAATCCGTTCGGTGGGGATTTCGACAGTTTCGCCGCTCACAACAATGCGATGTTGCGCCGGTTCCTCGATACATTCGGCTTCGACTACGAATTCGCGAGCGCGACGGAGTATTACAAGTCCGGCAAGTTCGACGAAGTCCTGATCCTGGCGACACAAAAATATCAGAAGATCATGGACGTCATGCTGCCGACGCTGGGCGAAGAGCGTCAGGCAACCTATTCACCTTTCCTGCCGATCTCGCCGAGTTCTGGGCGCGTTCTTTACGTGCCGATGAAAGAGGTCAACGCGAAAGACGGCACCATAACGTTCCAGGATGAAACCGGCGAGGACATCACTTTGCCGGTGACCGGTGGGCAGGTGAAGCTTCAGTGGAAGCCGGACTTTGGTATGCGCTGGGCGGCACTTGATGTCGATTTCGAAATGTTCGGCAAGGACCACATGACCAATGCGCCGATCTACGACAAGATCTGCAACATTTTGGGCGGAAAGGCTCCTGAGCACTATGTCTATGAGCTGTTCCTGGACGAAAAGGGAGAAAAGATTTCCAAGTCCAAGGGCAATGGCCTGACCATTGACGAATGGCTGACCTATGCGGCGCCTGAAAGCCTGGCGCTGTATAACTATCAGAAGCCCAAAACTGCAAAGAAGCTCTATTTCGACGTCATTCCGAAAGCGGTCGACGAGTACTACACGTTTGCTCAGAAATACGAGCAGATGCCGGTTGAGCAAAAGCTGCAGAATCCGGCCTGGCACATCCACTCCGGCAATATTCCGAAGATTGATTTGCCAGTGCCTTTTGCCATGCTGCTCAATCTGGTGTCAGCTTCCAATGCGGAAAACAAAGACGTCCTCTGGGCCTTCATCTCGCGCTATGCACCGGGTGTCACACCTGCGACGCATCCGGATCTGGATGCGCTCGTTGGTTATGCGATCCGTTACTTTGAGGACTTTGTTCGACCGGCCAAGTCGTTCAAGGCTCCAGACGAAACCGAGCAGGCCGCGCTTCGTCAGCTGGACGAAAAACTGGCAGCATTGCCGCAGGACGCCGATGGCGCGGCCATTCAGGATGCGGTGCTCGATGTGGCGCGTGCAATTGAGCGGTACCAGGATCCGAAGAAAAAAGGCCCTGATGGTGGTCCTGGAGTTTCGGTTGTCTGGTTCTCCGCGCTCTATCAGCTTCTGCTCGGCCAGGAAAAGGGCCCGCGTTTCGGCTCATTCGTGGCTCTTTACGGCATAGCCGAGACCCGGGAGATGATCCGGAAGGCACTCGCGGGCGAACTCTCGACCTAAACAGGAAAGGCGGCGTGAATGCCGCCTTTCAAATTCTGAAGACTATGGTTGCTGCGCTCATTGCTGGGGGGCAATGGCCGGATCGCCAAGGCCGAAAAGCGATGTGTCGTCTTCCGGTGCTTCGGGATCGGCTCTGAGGCTCCATTCGACGATTTCAGGCTCGATCACTTCAAGGCCGGGCAGTGCGGCAGTCGGGTCGTTTTCCCATTGTGTGGCAGGCAGGTCTTTCAACCATTCTGCCTGCCATTTGCCGATCTTTCGCTCCTTGGCCTTGAGTGCCAGTTCCTGCAGGTGGTCGGGGGCATTCTCAAGAGGATCCGCCCATCCATAGCGGACCAACCGGGTACTGAGATCTATCTTGCCTCTGCTGCAGGTTGCCAGGATTTGCCGGGGGCCGAGTTCTTCGATCTTTTCGCAGTTGACCTTGAATTGGCGGATCAATCCGCGCAGAAAAGTTCTGGCGCGCGCTCCGCAAGGCCAGGTGCCGCCAAGGCGGGAAACACAGGTCTCTTCCGGCTCGAGCGGAATAATGTGAGCCAGCTTGACCGTGATTTGGTTCGCACGCAGCCGGCCACCGTCCAGGACCTGCACCCTGACAAGTTCCAGAGGGCCATCCGGGATCGGCTCGACCGGCGGATCCTTGAGTTCCAGATAGCGCTTGGAAGGCGCAATACGCTTCAAACCGCCACTCACTTTTGGCGCGCTGACCCCGTCAGGTGAGACATCCCGGATGTTTCCTGGAAGAGGAGCGGGCGCTGCCGGGGCAGGTGGAGAAGTTTGCGCACTGGAGATTTCGTTTTGGGTCTCTGCCACCAAAGCCTTTGCCAGTTGGCCGTCACGGCTGGCGGCTGTTTCATCGGAGGATGAGTTAGGCGGGTCGGCCAACAACAGCACCGCAAGCAGACCGCCGGCGGCGGTCAGCACAAGAGCAGGTACCAAGACTGACCTCAGATTCATTCCGCTATTACTCGCTTTTCAGACACGGCGAATGATAGCGCCAAACGATTTGAATGCCGAGTGTGCAAATTGGAACAACGCTCTTTAGACGAGACAGGTGCGAATTTCGTATTTTGCTGTGTTGCTGCGTCTCTCATGGCAGAAGTTTCAGCGTTTATCCTTAAAAAAATGTCGTGCCGTGAACAAGTGGCCAATGGTCAGCTTGTTCGACAGAATTCACTTGAGTAGTGTCCTGCCGGCGGAATTGACGGCAGGATTGGAATAACCCGCGCTGCCGTCTCGCGAAAAGGCACACGGATGACCCTGATTTTCAAGATCGTTCCACGATCTCTTTGGCAGACCGCGATCCAGGAAGGACGCTTTAAAGGCGCTCCTGTGGATCTTTCGGATGGTTTCATACACTTTTCAACTGCGGATCAGGTGCGAGAAACGGCACAAAAGCACTTTGTCGGTCAGGAAAACCTGCTTTTGGCAGCCTTTGACACTGATGCCCTTGGTGAAGAGCTGAAGTGGGAGCCTTCGCGCGGCGGTGCCTTGTTTCCGCACCTTTATTCGGATCTTGACCCAGCGTCTGCTGTTTGGGTCAAGGAGCTGCCGCTCGGCAAGGATGGCGATCATGTCTTTCCGGAGTTGGGAAAATGAGTTTGCCGTGGTTGGACAAGGCGGCACTGAAGGTTCTTCGCGGTTTGGACGCAGAGACCGCGCACAAGATGACGATACTTGCGCTGAAGTCCGGTGTCCTGCCTGGCCAAAGACGCCGGTCTGACCCGCGTCTTGCGGTGAAACTATGGGATTTGACCTTCCCGAATCCTCTCGGCATGGCAGCAGGTTTCGATAAGAATGGCGAGGTACCGGATGCGCTTCTGAAGCTTGGGTTCGGTCATGCGGAAGTCGGATCCGTAACACCAAGGCCACAACCTGGTAATCCGCGTCCGCGCGTCTTTCGATTGCCTGCCGATCAGGGCGTTATCAATCGCTATGGATTTAACAATGACGGACACGAAGCGCTGCGCAAACGTCTTGATGCGAGGCGAAAACTTTCCGGCATTGTCGGTATCAATGTTGGGGCGAATAAGGATGCTGAGGACCGGATCGCCGACTATGTCAGCGGCATTTATGCCTTTGCCGACATCGCAACCTATTTCACCGTCAATATTTCATCGCCGAATACGCCCGGCCTGCGCGACCTGCAGGCGCGATCGGTTCTGGCCGAGCTTTTGACGGGCGTGATTTCTGCGCGTGATGAGTGCACTCAGAAAATTGGCCGTCATGTGCCCGTGCTTCTCAAGATAGCTCCAGATGTTGCAGATGAAGACCTTTCCGACATCGTCGAGGAAGTCCTGGCGAAAAGCGTCGATGGGTTGATCGTTTCAAACACCACAGTTAGCCGAGATGGCCTGAGCGGACATGGGCCGTCAGCTGAAGCCGGAGGCCTCTCGGGCCGTCCGCTTTTCCGCAAATCGACGATTATGCTCGCCAGGGCACGCAAGCTTGCAGGACCTGAATTGCCGATCATTGGAGTTGGCGGCATCGATAGCGCCGAAACCGCGTGGACCAAGATCACTGCGGGAGCAGATCTCTTGCAGCTCTATTCTTCGCTAGTTTTCAAAGGACCTGCATTGGTTGGTGATATTCTGGACGGGCTGTCGGACAAGCTTGAAGAACAGGGGCTTTCCTCGCTGAGGCAGGCGAGGGATGCCAACATGGACGCATGGGCAGGTGAAAAAGCCTGACATCAGCCTTCTTTAAAGGTTTCAGCTGCGCGTTTTTGACAGGCAGCCAGCATGGTGAAGCCCCGAGCGCCGAAAAACAGCAACAAGGCCAGCCAGAGACCATGATTGCCGAGATACGGGAAAAAGGCGTAGTAAGCAGCAAGGTAGAGCACCAGTGATAGGAGCATCATGTTGCGCATGGTGGAAGACCAGGTCGCACCAATAAAAACGCCGTCCATCTGAAATGCCAGCACACCGAACAGGGGTGTGAGCACCGCCCAGGCCAGGAAAGTTGCCGCTGTCTGCCTGACTTCCGGCGAAGTCGTCATGAAATCGATCATGAACGGTCCGAAGGCCCAAAAGAGCATTGCAAGAAGCCCGGCCAGTGCAAAGCTCCAAAGTGCCGTCAGTTTGAGTGTCCGGTCGAATGCGGGTCTGTGTTTCGCTCCAACGGCGCGTCCGGCCAGTTGTTCAGCCGCTGTGGCCAGACCATCCAGGAAGAACGCTGCAACCATGATGAATTTTTCAAGCAACGCATTGGCGGCCAGCACAATGTCACCCTGATCGGCCGAGCGTGCCATGAAGAACGCAAAGGCGTAGAGCAGCGTGAAGGAGCGGATCATGATATCGCGGTTGATCGCCATCATGCGCAACAGCAGCCGGCGATCGAATACAATGGCTGCAGCTGGCCAGCTTCCGTTCCTCGTTGCCGCAAAAATCAGAACAAGTCCGAAAATCGTTGCCGATATTTCGCTCAAAACGGTGGCAAACGCCACGCCTTCCACACTCCACCCGAGCCCGACCACGAACCACAGACTGAGAGCGATGTTGAGGCCGTTCAGAACCAGTTGCAGCAATAACCCGGTTCCGGCTTTGTTAAGTCCGATGAACCACCCCAAAATGGCATAGTTGGCCAGCAGAAAAGGAGCGCTGTAAACACGAACGTCGAAATAGCGGCTGGTTGCAGATTGCACGTCCTGGCTGCCGCCCATGAACCAGAGCCCGAATTCTTTAAGCGGCAATTGGGCGAAGATGACCGCAAGGCCACTCAAAAGAGCAATGACAAGGGCCCTGAGCAAAGTAGCCCGGACTTCCCGCTCGTTCCCGGCTCCCAAAGCTTGTGCCGTGAGGCCGGTCGTGCCGGAGCGCAGAAAGTTGAATGTCGTGAAGGCCAGGTCGAAGATGATCCCGCCGATCGCGATGCCGCCCAACAGCGCAGCGTCACCCAGCCGCCCGATGACCGCCATGTCGACCAGTCCGAGCAACGGTGTCGACAGATAGGCAAGTGTCATCGGCGCGGCGATTGCCAGCACGGAGCGGTGCGTTACGGAAAATGCAAATTTGGACGGCACGGGTGTGACACTACTGTGTGGCATGGAGATCTCTGAATGGACTGACGCTCTCTTTGTCCCGCTTAACCTGTTTCGTCAATCCACGAGCCTGCATACCCGATATTCCAGCATCCTTTGACGAAAGCGACTGTTCCGAAGCAGGGGTGTAAGACCTGAACGTCTGACCTATATTGCGGCCCATGTTACTGCCGATTGTTCATCATCCTGCCTATTGTGCTGATCTTCCTGCAAATCATCGTTTCCCGATGGACAAGTTTCGGGCAGTGGCCGATTTGATCCGGCAAGAAGGTTTTTTGGAGCAGGGTGACTTCTACCGGCCGCGGCCAGCTCCGTTCGAGTGGGTCGCTCTGGCTCATGATCCTGCTTACGTAGATCAGGTCTTCAATGGAAAGGTGCCGGACAAGATTGCTCGGGAAATAGGCTTTCCGATGCGGGAGGACATTGCGCTGCGCGCACGCTGCGCGACAGGTGGAACCGTGCTGACATGCTATCTGGCCTTAGAGCACGGCATTGCCTGCAACACTGCCGGAGGCAGCCACCATGCACGCCAAGCACACGGTGCCGGTTTCTGTGTTTTCAATGATGTGGCTGTTGCACTCAAGGTGATGCAGGCCGATGGAGCTATCGGTAAGGCATTGATCGTTGATCTTGATGTTCATCAGGGCGATGGAACCGCCGATATCTTTCAAGATGATCCGGATATTTTCACGTTCTCAATGCATTCCAAGAAGAACTATCCAGTGCGAAAGGTTCCTTCGCATCTCGACATCGCGCTGGCTGATCTGACCGGTGACGACGCCTATCTGATGAGGCTCACTGAAGTGCTGCGGGACTTGTTGGAGCGCGAAGCCTGGGATCTGGTCGTCTATAATGCCGGTGTCGACCCTTATGAGAACGATCGTCTGGGCAGGCTTGCACTCACCAGAGAAGGTCTGCGGCGACGCGACAGATTGGTGATTGAAAGTGTACGCTCTTTTGGAATTCCGATTGCAGGTGTGCTCGGCGGAGGTTATTCAACCGACATCGATGAACTTGCGGATCGGCATGTCACTCTGCATCGTGCCGCGAGGGCGGTCAGTTCCTGGTCCGGCCCATCGAGAGAAGGCGAGATACCAACCAGATCGGGACAACCACGATTGCGCCGATGACGAGGTAATTTCCCAACCTGCCGATTGCATTGAAGCCCATATCCCAGAGACGTTCGAAAAAGTTGAGAACCATGTAGACCAGGTCGATCGGGTCCAGGTTAAGTGCGGACAAGACGATCCCGACCACGAAGGAAAGGAAAACAAGCCGCAACAGCACCTGAGCGGGAGAGCCTCCGAGAAAACGGCTCAAGCCGGTGTCTGACATGCGTTTCTCCTGATCCTGCGTTAATTTCTGAATTGTTCCGGAAGTTAGGAATAATCGTACCGGATTACAATGGCAGGCCTTCGGATGCGTTCAAAACCCCGAATAATTGTATGTGGTGGCGTAAATGGTAAAATCCTTTACGCGTCAGGCCAATTACTTACTTCGCATTATCGGTAATGATGATTCTAGGTTGGATAAATCGGTGGCAGAGCGAAATCCCACAATCGCGGCCAACTGACCAACCTCTACCTGTGGTGAAAGACATTCGTCGGCCCGGCGCGGAAAAACGGGTTTGGCAAACAAAACGATCACGCTGCGGGATGGGCCGGAAAAATATCGAAGACGGAACGGTCTCTATGCATGTCGTAGTCCGAAACCGTTTTTGGAAATGGGTAGCTGAGCGGGAGTTTTCGCTACCTGACGGCAAATAGAATGTTCTTAGGCACGGTGGCTCACTTGCCCGAAAGTACCACCGTGCCCCAATTCTTCCAATTTCTGATCAGTCAGCTGTAATCGCTTCCCGCAGGCGCGGCCGGGTGGCGTGCGCACTTTTGTTTTTTGGTGAAGGCTGGGTGAATTGCTTGACACTGTCGTCTGAAGCGGGATCGCCATTGATCGACAGAGGTTTCTCCGGCGCTTCCCGAACCTTGCGGGGAGAAACTCCGAACCATGCCTTCACAGCGCGGGAGAATGTACTGAGTTCTGAAAAACCCAAAAGATAGGCTATTTCCTTCATGGGCAGATCCGTGCTGCGCAGGTACCTTTCTGCGGCCGATCGGCGGATTTCTTCGCTGAGTTTGCGGAAACTCGTGCCTTCCTTTTCCAATAGGCGCTGCACGGCACGTTGCGACATTCCGAGTTTTGCTGCCACATGTGGCAGAGTGCAGGAGCCGTCGGCCAGATTGGATGCGACTTCATTCGCAATTCTGGACAGCGGTGCTTCCAGTTCACCGAACCGGTCCAGTTCGCTCAAAGCCGATTTCAGGATGATATCGTAAAGATGGGCGTCGTTGCGGCGAAGCGGACGCGACAACAGAGCCTTTGGCAAGGCGATCCTGTTGTGAGGTGCGTTGAAGCGGATGCGGCCTTGGTACTTTTTCTGAAAGGCTGATCTATTTTTGGGTTCCGAAGTCGCCAATTCGATCATGATCGGTGGCGTTTTCATGTCCAGAGCATGTTCCAGCTGCTGTGTCGCCCAGCCCATCCGCGCAAACATGTTCTGCCGCCATTCACCGCGACCTTCCAGGATCGGCCATTGAACGTAGCCACCGGTCTCATCTTCTTCGAAGGTCATGCGGTAGGCATTGGTGCGGATCGAAATAAACTTCACCCAGGCCTGACATGCATCGCGCAAGGTCGGCGCACAGGCAAAAAGATAGTCGAATATGGAAAAACAGCCGATATCGACATTGTTGAACAGGTCGAACATGACGGCATCGTTGCCAAGTTTCTCGGCAATATACTCAAAGACACCATGCCAGGCTGTTATGGGAACAACGCCCTGGGGGTCTTCCAGGCTCGCAAGGTCAAAGTTGTAACGTTGCGCCAGATATGGCCAGTCCAAATCTTCGTTTGAACAAATATCGCGCAATACGCGGAAAACGTCCGCGCGCGCCCATTCGCCATCAAGCGACATTCCCAACTCCAGCCGACGTGCACAGCTCTTTTACGAAATGTGCATGACAAGTCGTGAAGGATCAAGTTTTGACGTGATTTGCTAACACATATCACGTGCAAAATACGTAAAAATGACAATACCGCCCCTGAAAAGAGGCGGTATCTGCGCGAAGATTAAGCGGCGTCCTTGTCCAATTGAGGCGTTTTCGGCGGGAATCTCCCATAAAAACTCTGATTGTCCTTGGCCATGTCCCGGAGCAATTTGTTGGGTTTGAAACGCGGGCCCCATTTGCGGGTGAACTTTTTGCAAAGCTCCACGAAAGCCGGGGTGCCCATCATGTCGATATAGGACAGTGTCCCACCGGAATAAGGTGCGAACCCGAAGCCGAGGATCGAGCCGACGTCAGCTTCACGCACATCGGTCAGGCATTTCTCTTCGAATATTCGCGCGGTTTCCAGAGCCTGCATCACCAAGAGGCGCTGCTTCAATTCTTCAATGTTGAAGCTTTCTGCGGACTTCGGCTGACCGGTAACCTCCGGAATGCCAGGCCACAGGCTCTTTTCCTTGCCCTTGTAGTCATAGAAGCCCTTGGCATTCTTGCGTCCGAAGCGTTCGCGCTTGACCACCATTTCTTCCAGAATGTTGTCCAGAGGTCCTTCGACGTATTTGACGCCGAGGTCCTTGCGTGTCGCCGAAACGATCTTCCAGGCAAGATCCAGCGCCACTTCATCGCCGAGCGAGAGCGGCCCAACAGGCATGCCGGCCATTTTGCCCGCATTTTCGATCATTGCCGCTGGAACACCGTCCGCAAGCATCATCAGGCCTTCGCGGATATAGGTCATGACAACGCGGGATGTATAGAAACCGCGACTGTCGTTGACCACAATCGGTGTCTTCTTGATTGCCTTGATGTAGTCGAGAGCCAGGGCGAGGGCCCGGTCCGAAGTGCGTTTTCCAAGGATCACCTCAACCAGCATCATCTTGTCGACCGGCGAGAAGAAATGGATGCCGATGAAATTTTTCGGCCGCTTGGAAGCTTGGGCCAGGGACGTGATCGGCAGTGTTGACGTGTTTGATGCAAAGATTGCGCGGGACTTCATGACCGCTTCGGCCTTTTCCGTCACGGTCTTTTTGATATCCCGGTCCTCGAACACCGCCTCGATAACGAGATCGCAGTCCGCAAGCGCATCGTAGTCGGTGGTCGCCACGATCTTGGCCAGCAGTTTTTCCTTCTGGTCTTCGCTGGCCCTGCCTCGCTTGATCGCCTTGTTCATCAGCTCTTCGGTATGAGCCTCGCCCTTGTCCGCAGCTTCCTGATCCCGATCGATCAACACGATATCTATTCCGGCTTGAGCCGAAACATACGCGATGCCGGCTCCCATGAAACCGGCTCCCAGAATCCCAACTTTCTTGATCTTGTTCGGCCGTTGGTCGAGCGGGCGGCGTGCCAGCTTGTTGAGTTCCTGCATCGACACGAAGAGTGAACGGATCATGTTGGCAGCTTCAGGCGTTTGCAGAACCTTGGCGAAGTAACGGCTTTCCACCTGCAATGCGAGATCCATCGGCAGCTGCAGACCTTCAACAACGGAATGCAGCAGGTAGCGCGCTCCTGGATAATTGTCGTGGGTCTCGCGCCGGTAGATTGCATTCGCTGCAGGCCAAAACTGGAACCCAGCTGGAGAGTAGATCTTGCCATTGGGCAGCTTGTAGCCCTTCTTGTCCCACTCCTTGACCGGATCGATTCCGGCCTTCAGCATCTTTTTGGCAGCTGCGACAAGTTTTCTTGTGCCGGTCACCTCATCGACCAGTTTCATTTTTTGAGCCTGCGGAGCGCGCAAGGTTCGTCCCTGCAGCAGGAATTGCATGCCTTGCTGGCCATCTGTCATCCGCATGACACGCTGCGTGCCGCCAGCGCCTGGGAAAAGGCCGACCTTTACCTCCGGCAAGCCCATTTTCAGGCCCTCATCGACAACCCGTGCATGACAAGCCAGGGCAAGCTCCGTTCCGCCACCCATGCAGGTGCCGGCAACGGCGGCCACGAACGGCTTGCCGCAGGTTTCCAGTTTCCGATAGGCCAGTGACAGTTTACGCGAGCCTTCAAACAAGGCCTTGGCGGCTGCCTCCGGATCGCTTCCGCGCTTGATATGGAAGTCCTTCAAGAGACCCTCCAGCATCGTCAGGTCCGCGCCTCCCGAAAAGGCTGCCTTGCCGGATGCAATGACAGCGCCTTTGATGGCGTCGTTGCCGGCAACTTCATCAATCAGGGCGTCCAGCTCGTCCATGACCGAAAGATCAATGACGTTCATCGATTTTTCCGGCATGTCCCAGGTGATCAGCGCCAAGCCGTCGGTATCGGTCTCAATGGCGAAATTCTTGTAGTTCATCTGACATTCCTCCTCGGTCTCAAGCGCCGTTGGTCAAGTGGGCGCGCTGTTGCGCTGCCGACTTCGTGCCTTCCACGACCACGTCGCCCGTGTGTTTGGTTTCTGCAGGTTCAAAAAGCATCACCCAGCATTCGTTCTCAGCCAGCGGGTTGTGTTCCACACCTTTGGGAACCACATGCAGTTCGCCAGCGGACAAAACCACATCTTCGCGATCGCGGTACTGAATGGTCAGACTGCCTTTGACGATGAAGAACAGTTCGTCCTCGTCGGCATGGTCGTGCCAGACAAACTCGCCTTTCAACTTGGCCAGTTTGACACTCTGATTGTTGACATCGGCAACAACCCGCGGCGACCAGTAGTCGGTAATCTGGCCGAACTCCCTGTCGAGATTGCTGATCATCGCTCAGACCCGCTCGATGATTGTGGCCGTGCCCATGCCCGCGCCAATGCAAAGCGTTACCAGAGCCGTGTTGAGGTCCCTGCGCTCCAGTTCATCAAGCACGGTTCCAAGGATCATGGCTCCGGTTGCACCCAGAGGATGCCCCATGGCGATGGCTCCGCCATTGACGTTGACGACGTCAGGATCGAGATCGAAGGCCTGCTGATAACGCAGGACAACGGAAGCAAACGCCTCGTTGATCTCGACAAGGTCGATGTCCTTCATATCCATCTTGGCGTTTTTCAGAAGCTTCTCGGTAACATCCACCGGCCCGGTCAGCATCAGGGCAGGTTCGGAACCGATATTGGCGAATGCCTTGATGCGTGCCCGCGGCTTGAGCCCGGAGGAGCGCCCCGCCGTGCTGGAGCCGATCAGGACTGCGGCAGCACCGTCCACAATGCCGGACGAGTTACCGGCGTGGTGCACATGTTTGACGTTTTCGATTTCCGGATGCGCCTGAATACCGACGGCATCAAAACCACCCATTGCGCCCATCAGTTCGAAAGATGCATTGAGCGCGGCGAGCGACTGCATATCCGTTTCTGGCCGCATGTGCTCGTCTCGATCGAGAATGGTAATGCCGTTGATGTCCTTCACCGGGACCACCGACTTGGAAAAGCGTCCTTCGTCCCAGGATTTTCCGGCGCGTTTCTGGCTTTCCACGGCATAGGCATCGCAATCGTCGCGAGAGAAGCCATATTTGGTGGCGATCAGATCCGCGGAAACACCTTGTGGCATGAAATAGGAAGGAACGGCGACTTGTGGTTCAATTGGCCAGGCACCTCCAGAAGCACCAATGCCAACGCGGCTCATGCTCTCCACGCCACCTGCGACCACCAGTTTGTGTTGACCAGCCATGACCTGGGCGGACGCCATGTTGACCGCGTCAAGCCCAGAGGCACAAAATCGGTTGATCTGCATGCCGGGAACCGACGTCGCATATCCGGCGGCAAAGACAGCTGCACGGGCGATGTCACCGCCTGCTTCTCCGACCGGATCTACGCAGCCGAGCACGACATCATCGACTTTTGCCGTATCCAGTGAATTGCGATCACGAATGGCTTCCAGAGCTGTTGCTGCCAGACGTACGGACGGAACTTCATGCAAAGCACCGTCCTTTTTTCCGCGGCCGCGCGGCGTGCGCACGTGGTCGAAAATATAGGCTTCGGGCATCAGATCCTCCTCAAGATCAGACGATCCTCACTTGGCGTCCGGCAGGGGATGGCCGGGCATGAGGTCATAGGGGTGTTTCCAACCGGGCAGGGCCTTGATCCGGTCCAGCCAGGCAATGACGTTGGGATAGGGTGCGAAATCAATGCCGGTCTCGTCTCGGACATAAAGGTATCCGCACAGAGAAAAGTCGGCTGTCGTTGGCTTCGACCCGATGGCGAATGCGTTGTGTTCGAAGTGATTGTTCAGGATGGCGAGAGCAGATTTCACACGTCCGTCGAGCCAGCCGGTTACTTCGGTTTCACCGGTCTTGATCAACGCGCGCAGGAAGCGAAGCGGGCCGATCATGCCGGAGACTTTTTGATTGTCGAAGATGGTCCAGCGCAGAACTTCGCGGCGTTCTTCTGCGGTGTCGCCACCGAATTTGCCGAACTTTTCCGTTAGGTAATCCAGAATGACGCCGGACTGGGTCAGGACATTCGATCCTTCGACGAGAACCGGAACTTCACCCATCTCATTCAGTGTCGTGCGAAATTCTTCCGTACGGGTTTCTCCATTGAAGAAGTCCACCCATTTGGGCTCCCAATCGGCACCGCACAATTCCAGCATCAAGGCCACTTTGTAGGAGTGACCCGATTGTGCCATGCAGTGAAGAACGAATTCAGCCATAACTTGATTATCTCCCTGGCAAATCAGTTGAGGGGCGAGACTAACGCGCCGCGTCACGATTTGCGCGGGTGAATTTCCGACCCTCGCAAGAAGGGTCGAACGAGATCAGAACGCTTCGGCGTTAACCGACATCATTGTGTCCGAGCCGGTCGAGATTCTGGCAAGATGAGCTGCCGTTTCCGGCATTGTTCGTTCCATGAAGAAAGTCCCGAAGGCGATCTTGTTCTCGAGCCAGCTGGCCTTGTCGCCAGCACCGTTGGACAGCTGCTCCTTCGACGCCTTGGCAATCTGGGCCCACATGTAACCAAGAGCCACCAACCCGAAGAGATGCATATAGTCAACCGAACCGGCTCCGGCATTGTCGGGGTTTTTGGTGGCATTATTCATGAACCACATCGTGGCGGCCTGCAGATCGTCGACACCTTTTTTCAGCGGAGCGGTGAAACCTGCCAGGTCTTCATTGTCCTTGTTTTCCTTCAGGAACGTGTTGACCTCGTTGAAAAAGCTCATGATTGCCCGGCCACCGTTCGCCGGCAGCTTCCGGCCGACGAGATCAAGTGCCTGAATTCCGTTTGCCCCCTCATAGATCATGGCAATACGGGCATCGCGGACGAACTGCTCCATGCCCCATTCGCCGATATATCCATGGCCGCCATACATCTGTTGTGCGTTGACCGCATTGGCGAACCCCGTGTCGGTAAGCACGCCCTTCAGAACCGGGGTCATCAAGCCCATCATGTCGTCGGAAAACTGTTTCGATGCGTCGTCGTCCGAGCGATGCGAAACATCGCCGTGAAGCGCAGTCCAGATCACAAGCGCCCTTGCCGCTTCGTTGAACGAGCGGATCGACATCAGCGTCCGGCGCACATCCGGGTGTACGATAATGGGATCTGCCGCCTTGTCGGGGTTCTTGGGGCCGGTAAGCGCACGACCCTGCAAACGGTCGGTGGCATAGGTGGCGGCGTTTTGATAGGCGACTTCCGATTGCGAAAGACCTTGAACGGCGACGCCAAGACGCGCTTCGTTCATCATGGTGAACATGGCCCTCAGGCCCTTGTTCTCTTCGCCCACCAGCCAACCGGTCGCGTCGTCGTAGTTCATTACGCAGGTTGCGTTGCCGTGAATACCCATCTTGTGTTCGATGGATCCGCAGGAAACGCCATTATTGTCACCCACCGACCCGTCTTCGCCGACATGATTGCGCGGCACAACAAACAGCGAAATTCCCTTCGTTCCATCCGGTGCACCTTCAATACGTGCAAGCACAAGGTGAATGATGTTTTCAGCCATGTCGTGTTCGCCGGCCGAGATGAATATCTTGGTTCCGGAGATCTTGTATGAGCCATCGTCCTGGGGAACCGCCTTGGTGCGGATCAGACCAAGATCGGTGCCACAATGGGGTTCTGTCAGGTTCATGGTGCCGGTCCAGGTTCCGGCGATCATGTTCGGCAGATATGTCTGTTTCTGGTCATCCGTACCGTGCAGCGTCAATGCCGCGACTGCACCGGCCGTCAGTCCGGGATACATGGAAAAGGCCATGTTTGCGGACGATGCGAATTCATTGAAAATGGTCGCAAGTGTATGAGGCAGGCCCTGACCGCCATAGTCGGGATCAGCTGCAAGAGTGCCCCAGCCGTTCTCGCAGAAAGCACGGTAGGCCTCTCCAAATCCTTTGGGCGTTGTTACGGTTCCATCTTCATTGCGTGTACAGCCTTCCTGGTCACCGCTCTGATTGAGGGGTTGAAGCACCTCCTCGGCAAACTTGCCGCCTTCTCGCAGGATCGCTTCCACAAGATCCAAAGGGGCGTCTCTGAAGCCCGGAAGGTTGGAATAGCGTTCGTACCCGAACACGTCCTTTAAGAGGAAGAGTGTGTCATCGACGGGTGCTGTATAACTCGGCATGGAAATCCTCCCAGATTTGCCGGAATGCAATGTGAGCTTACGTTTCCGTAAACGTCATCTTGAGGTTTATATACGCGTCTTGATTCCGTCCGGCAAGTGGTGTCCCAAGGGAAGGCATGACAAAAAAATACGCCCAAAACATGCTAATTGGAATGACTTTGAGGGTTCCTCAGCACAGATCTGTGTTTTGTTGACGTAATTTTGAGGTCATCGCGACCTCCATCCATCCCAAGGACACAGGCACCGATGAGAGCGAATTGGCAAAGTCTAGGATCAAAGGAACGGATTGCCGTATGCCCAAGATTGATTGGATCACGCTGAAATGCCGGGACCCGGAAGCGCAACGGCGCTTTTACTGCGATGTCCTTGGAATGAAGGAGCAGGGGGACGGCACTGTCGGCTATGGCAAGGAAGAGGCAGGCTTAAAGTTCGAGCAGGCAGCGACTGCCTATTGCGGATCTAGCGAAGACCTATATTGGAAAATTGCCTTGTCCATACCGGATCTTGATCTGGCTAGCCGGCAGCTCGCCGAAAAAGGCGTGCGGGTCGGAGCACCTGAGCAATTTGGCGATATTGGCTATCTGGCACACTTCAAGGACCCTGAGGGGTTTCCGGTCGAGCTGATTGCACACTGTTTCAAGGGTGAGCGTAGCCTCAAGGAAACAGAGGCGGGCAAACTTGGGGGCGGTCCGGCCCTGAACCTTTTGACACTGCGCTGCCGGGAAACAGCGACAATGTTTGAAAGTTGTGACGCCCTCGGCATGAAGCTGCTGGCGACCATGCCGGTAGAAGCACATGGTTTCACGCTCTATTTCTTTGCTTTTACTGAGGAAGACCCGCCGTCATCGGATCCATTGGCACTCCAAAACCGCAGTTGGCTCTATCAACGGCCCTATACCGTCCTGGAATTCCAGCACCGTCCGTCACTTGAAGCAGCCAGGCTTCCAGGTGCCGGACAGGCCGGTTATCGAGAAACTGTTGTAACTGGTCTGGATAAGAGCCTTGTGGCGAACGTGTTTCGCGTTCGCGGGTCTTAAGTTCACGTTCGCTTCCAGCGGACTTACTGATAAGTCTTCTTCGGAAGCTTTTTTGCACCGCGCCGATAGGGAGGCCGCTTTGTCACAAGTTGTGCTTACAGTACTGTATCCTTGGCCGATCAACGCCGAGAAATTCAATGCCGACTATGAAGCTCATCTGGATTTGCTGCATGAGAAGGCGAGGATCCCTTCAGGTCCGAAACCTTACTCCGTGGTGAGGTTCCTGGCAGGGCCCGATGGCAATCCGCCCTTTTACCAGAGCTTTACAATGGCATTTCCATCAGCCCAGGCACTACAGGAAGCCATGTCGACAGTCGGAATGCAGGAAGTCGCGGCTGACGCTGAACGCATCTCGACCGGTGGCAAGCCGACAATCCTGATCGGCGAGCCAAAACACTAGAAGCTCATGTGCACAGAGCCGCAATAGCTGAGCGGTCGAGCCTCGATCAAGACGGAACTAGGAAAAACCGCCGGCCAAAGGCTCGGCGGTTTCCAACATCGTCTGAAGCTTTGAGCCTTAGGCTTCTTCGGCTTCTTTCTGCTTGAGCATCCCGGAAACGATCTCGACGGTCCGGGACAATTCCTCGATAGCCTGTTCGATGTCTTTGCGTTGCTCTTCAAGAACGGTGATCTGTTCATTGAACTTTGACAGCGCCACACGCAGCTGCGTGACCTGACCGTCGCGCAGGTCATAAAGATCAAGCATGTCCCGGATTTCGGACAGGGAGAAGCCGACGCTCTTGCCCATCAGAACCAGTTTGAGGCGTGCACGGTCGCGGCGGTTATAGATCCGGTTCAAGCCATCGCGTTTCGGATTCAGCAGTCCCTTGTCTTCATAGAAACGCAGGGTCCGCAATGTGCAGTCGAATTCCTTGGCCAGATCGCCGATGGTGAATTGCGTTTTCTTGGTGCTGTCATCATTTGCAGAGACAACGTCAACCAGATCGTCTTCGTTGAGGATCGAAAGCGCTTCGCTCATAGCAGTTTGTACTCTTCAGTGTCGCCGTTTACCGGCTCATTGTTGATGCTTTTTCGAATGTCGCCCTGCAGAATAGATCCGCGGTGCGATCTCAGGTGACGTCCGGAAGACGGGTTGAGACGGGTCACAGGATCAAACCCCTGTTGACACTTTCGTTCCCAAAAAACCATCCGCTCAAGCTGTCAGCCTGATTTATGGCGCACTCTTTACCTTACGTTTGCGTCAAGGTCCAGTCGCGTAAGGTCATCCGGCAAAAAAACGTTAACGGCCGTTTAGGCGATTCGGCACGAATCCTTGGTTTGTCCTCAGTCTTTTCAATCGAAAACAGTCGGTTTTCGCATTTAGCAAGGCCGATTAACGCCCTGTTTACCCTAAGTCTACAAAGTCTTTCAAAACGCTGCGCTTGTCCCGTCTTATGACGGATTCCCGGTGCAGCCTGCTCCATCAGCGGCCTGAATGGCCGTAAGCCCAGGGTCAAGATATGCCGGCTTGGAAGAAAAACGAGGCAGGACGCCGCGGTCGTGATGTGTATGAGAGCGACGACTATTACGACGCTCCCCGCCGCGAGCATGCAAGTAGCAGAATTGAACGGCTGACACGCACTGCGACCGCCTTGGGCAACCGATATGATTCACAGATGGTCGATGAGCGGGACGAGGATCTCGACGCTGTAGCAGATGAACTGGATCGTCTCCTGTCGGACCAGGACCGCACGGTTGGCAGGCCCGGAAGAGCCGCTGGCAAGCCTCGCCGGACCACCCGTCCGGCGCCGCGCCGTCAATCCCGTGCACCTGAACCCGGCCTGGATGATGTCATGGGAGCACTGGACCGGCTGGACGAGCAGGTGCAGGGGCTTTCAGGATATGAGGCACCGTCGGATCCTTATCGCGATGCCCCGCGTCCGCAGCGCCGGCCGGGCCGATACGCCATGGACGCGCTTCGCGAAGAAGAAGCATATTATCATCACGAAGACGATGACGATGGCTACGTCGACGACCTTGATTATGGTCACGAACCTGTCCGCCGTCGCGGAGGACATCCGCAGCGCGACGCCTCCATGCATATTTACAAGGATCTTGGCCGTCGTATCGACGCATTGAGAGCTCCGCATGAGCAGGCGTTGAACCAGGTGCGCGAGGAACTGGGTTCACTGCGGGATGCGCTCGGTGGAATTTCGCGTGGTACCAGCGAAACGGTTGGCCGGCAGAACGCAGAACTTCGGCGTCTGTCCGACATGGTCGAACGTATGCGCGCCGACAAACGGAACGACTTGCTTGCAAAAGAGATTCGCAAGGAAGTTGCCGACCTGAAATCGATGGTTGGCCGCACAAATGTTGAAGGTGCACTGGAAACGCTAGAGCACGGCTATGCGCACATTCTGCAGCGTCTTGATGAGCTGTCCCGGGCATCCGTTGACCCGAGAGTGTTGCGCGGTGTCACCGCGCGTCTGAATGAAATTGAAGACGCTTTTGCGGCCCTGCCGCGGTCAGAACACATGGTGGTGCTTGAGGACCGCGTCGTAAGCATTGCTGAGCGTATGGAAGAATTGCTTCAGCGCAAAGGCCACGCCGAAATCGAGCCGCTACGGGCAGAGCTGCGTGAAGTCCGCGGGTTCGTTGAGCAGATCGACATCAAAGGCCTTGTCGAGGGCATCGACGACAGGATGAAGTTCGTCTCTGGGCGGCTGGATGATCTTGAGGTGCTTGCGCGCGAGCAGCGCGGTCTCGACAGTCGTCTTTCCGCAATGGAAGAGCGCATGCCGGAGCCGGAAACCATTTCCCGGCTCCAGGGGCGACTTGAAGATATTGTCGGCATGATGTCCGACGACAGGGCAGCGCCAGCCAACCACGAACATCTGTCTCAGGTCGACAGACGCCTGAACGACATTGTCGACCGGTTGGAACGCATGGAACAGGCTCCGTTGCCGGCAACCGACACTGGAGCGTTTCAGTCGCTGGAAAACCGACTTGAAACAATATCCGGCAAGATCGACGCCATTGAAAAGAAAGCGTCCCGCCCTGTGCCCGTTCTGGATGCGGCCAATATGCGTGCAGGTGGCGCAGGCGGTCATGATGACAAGTTCATGATCCAGCTTCAGGATCGGCTGAACGATCTGACTGCGCGTCTCGATCAGCCGACGGAGGGCGTTACCACATCCGATCTGGACAAGCTGCGCGAAGAAATCGGTGCAATGCGTGCCTCAGTTGAGGCTCCGGGCTCCACGGAAGCCCTGGAAAAACGTATTTCCGACCTGGCTCAGATTGTCTCCAAAGGAGGGGACGGAGCTGACGACAGCCGTTTCGATCAACTGAGCTCGAAAGTGGCTGCTCTGGCAGAGCAGATTGAAAACACCTCTGTGAATGCAGCCAATGGCGATCACCTGTCTCCTGTGCTGGAACGCATCGAGAAAGGCCTTGAGCAAAGCCGCGACGACATTGCCGGGATCGCCAGGCAGGCGGCTGCCGAGGCAATTGCGACGACGCCAGCGCCGAAAAACGAGCAATATGACCAAGCCATCAATGCTTTGCAGGGGGACCTGAGGCAACTTCTCGATGCAGCTGAGGGCAGCGAGGAGCGCACGCGCAATACATTTGATGGCGTCAAATCCGTTCTCGGATCCTTGACCGAACGTCTGGATAACCTGGAACGTACGGAAGCGCAGGATCAGGGCGCGCCCATGCGCGAGCCTGCAGGTGCAAGAGCCGCAGCTGAGTTTTCACCACTCACGCTTGACGACACGTCGACGCTTTTCTCAGGACCTTCAAAACCAAAGCTAAGCGAACCGCCTCAAGCCGAATTTGCCGCCAAGGCCGAAGAAAAGGCCAGCCCGGAAGAACGGGCGCGGGACCGCAAGGCAGACTTTATTGCCGCTGCCCGGCGCGCTGCACAGGCAGCCTCTGCTGAAGCAGCCCAGCTTGAAAAGAAACAGAAGAAAAACGCTGACCCAGACCCAGCCGATGAACAACGCGGCAAGGCGCGTGTCGGCTGGCTCCGCAATGTGTTGAAACGCGACAAGTCCGCGGCACCGGTCGAGGATAAGGACGAACAGCTCGACGAGCTGGAACTTGGCACTGAGGATATCGCCGACCGGGACTTCGAAGCGCAGGATACCACTGTGCTGCCGGGCGACCGGCCTGCACCTGAGACCCCTCAAGGGTCCGGTTTCCGCCGCCGCGCCATTCTCTATGCGGCAGCAGCTGTGGTTCTGGTTCTCGGTATTCAGGTCTACAGGATTGCAACGACGTCCTCAGATGAGGGCAATCAGCTTGCCGCTGTACCCCAGGAAACACAGGAGAGTGTTGAAACACCTCCGGTATCGGCACAAGCAGATGCCGTTGCTGCACCGGCAACGTCGGTCGCAGATGCGGCTGCTACACCTGATGAGGGCGACCCACCCGCGGTCGCGACCCGCTCGGCGGGTGAGGCGCCAGCAGCAGCACCTCCCGCCGAAGCAAATTCGGTGCAACCTGAAGTGCCCGAGATAGCAGCTGCAACACCGGCTCCGGCTGCAGCGACACCGGCTGCCGCACCTCAGAGCGTTCAGAGCGCAGTTTCAGAAGGACCGATGTCCGCTGATGCAGAACTCGCCTTTGCACCGCCAGCAGGTGTTGCCGGCAGTTTCGGTCAGCAGGCTGTCGATAACTCAACGGGCTTCAAACCGACACCCCCTTCGGCAAGCGACACTGCAAACGCGCCTTCCGCGCTCATCGCAAGTCTGCCGCCTGAAGGGGTCGGACCGATGGCACTGCGCAGTGCGGCAGCCAGCGGCAATCCCGCGGCTGAGTTCCTTGTGGGCGTGAAATATACGGAAGGTAACGGTGTTCCGGCCGACCTTTCAAAGGCCGCGACCTGGTACCAGAAAGCCGCCGACAAAGGTCTGGCTCCGGCGCAGTACCGTCTTGCCAGCCTTTATGAAAAAGGCCGTGGTGTCGACAAGGATCTGCCGAAGGCAAAGGCCTGGTACGTCAAGGCGGCTGAAGCCGGCAACGCAAAGGCCATGCACAACCTTGCGGTTCTCTTTGCCGAAGGCGGCGGCGAGCAGCCTGATTATGCGGCAGCTGCCAAGTGGTTTGAGCAGGCAGCCAATTTCGGCGTGAAAGACAGCCTGTTCAATCTCGGCATTCTTTATGCCGGAGGGATCGGCGTCGATAAGGATCTGGTTGCCAGTTACAAATGGTTTGCAATCGCTGCTGACCAAGGAGATCCGGAGGCGGCAAAGCGACGTGACGATGTCGCCAACATGATGGATCAGGAAACGCTGGCAAATGCCCGCCTCGCGGTTGAGAGTTTCAGGCTGGAAACGCCGAATCCAGCGGCAAACAAGGTCACCATGGAACAAGGGTGGGCCGACAATGCATCGCTTCCTGCAGCACAGGCGGCTGTTAAGGCCGTCGACAACACGGCGATGGTTCGCGAAGCGCAGGACAAGCTGAATTATCTCGGTTTCGACACCGGCACACCAGACGGTCAGATGGGGCCACGCACCAGAAGTGCCATTCGCGCATTTCAGCGTAGCCTTGGACTTCCGGAGACCGGTGAAGTGGACAGCAAGCTTATCGACGAACTCAAGAGCCAGGCGATCTAATCGGGAACTTTACCGTTTCCGCCAGAAACTGGCCTAAAAAAGCTCTATCGAACCGAAGAAGCCTGTTGCCCGGTTGACACACCGGGCAGCACGGGTCTTTAACCAATTTAATGTAATTGATACGCAGTTTTACCTGCAATCTGTCCCGGCGTTGACCCTGTGCAATTATACCTGCCTATAGCCGAAATACCGGTCAATATCTTCGTGATATTTGCCATGGGTGGGGCAGTGGGTTTTCTCTCTGGTCTTTTTGGCATCGGTGGCGGCTTCCTGCTGACGCCTTTGTTGATTTTCTCCGGCATTCCGCCCGCGGTTTCCGTGGCAACTGTGACGACACAGGTCGTGGCGTCCTCTGCTTCGGCAGTGGTAACCTATTGGCGACGAAAAGCGATCGATTTCAAACTGGCGGGCATATTGCTGGCGGGAGGTGTTTTCGGCTCGCTGATTGGCGTAATTCTGTTCGACGTGCTGCAATCCGTCGGGCAGCTGGATCTCGTCATTTCGCTGTCTTACGTGACCTTTCTGGGCGCAATCGGCGGCTTGATGCTGTTTGAATCCGTGCGCGCGATCCGCCGCCGCAAATCCGGGTCCGCGCCAAGTGCGCGCAGGCCCGGTCAGCACAATTGGATTCATGGCCTGCCGCTCAAGGTTCGGTTCAGACGGTCGAAGCTCTATGTCAGTGTGATCCCGGTTGTTGGCCTTGGTGCGATCATAGGCTTCCTGGGAACGATCCTCGGCATTGGTGGCGGGTTCATGATGGTCCCGGCGCTGATTTACCTGCTAAGGGTCCCGACCAGTATTGTCATCGGAACATCGCTGTTCCAGATCCTGTTCACGATGGCGGCGGCGACGATTTTCCATTCCATGGGAACCAAGACGGTCGATATCGTCCTGGCGCTCACACTGATGATTGGCGGTGTGATCGGCGCACAATTTGGCGCGCGCATGGGGCAGAACCTGCGCGGTGATCAACTGCGTCTGTTGCTTGCGTTGCTGGTTCTGGGTGTTGGATTGCGCTTTGCCGTCGACCTTTTGCTTGTTCCGGATGATTTCTATTCCATCGCGATCCGCAAGGGGGCCGGGTCATGATGCGCCTGGTTCTTCTGCTGTCCCTGATGCTGTTCCCGGTTGGTGTGCACGCGCAGAACCCTTCGAACGAAGATCTGGTCACGGCGCTTTCCTCCGATGTTGTGTCGATCCAGTCCAACTTCACAGGAACTGAAATCGTCATATTCGGACAGGCAAGCCATATTGCCCGTCAGCCGAACGACCCGAGCGGCTATGAATTGGCGATTGTCGTTGAAGGACCGCCGCAGGACATCACCACTCGTCGAAAAGGCCGGTTTCTGGGGGTCTGGGTCAATCGGGAGGCCGAGCGTTTCCAGGCCGTACCGTCCTTTTATGCGGTGGCGAGTTCGGTCGATATCGGACTAATGGCCGACAGGACTGTCCTTGATGAACTTGGCATCGGTCTCAACCACATCAATCTGGCGGTTTCGGGTGTCTCGAACGTGCCGCTCTCTGATCGTGACGACTTTCGAAAGGCGTTTGTTCGTCTGCGTCAGGAGGCCGGGCTCTATTCGGAACAGGAAACATCGATCGAGTTTCTCACCCATACGATGTTCCGCACCAACATTCCTCTACCGGCAAACATCCCGGTTGGAGACTACAAGGTAAAAAGTTTCCTCTTCCACCACGGAGAGGTCGTCTCGCAAACCGAAGAAAGCCTCGCGGTCGCCAAGATCGGTTTTGAGCAAATTACGTTCGAACTCGCCCAGAACTACCCGTTCTTCTACGGTGTGCTGGCGGTCATGCTGGCGATTTTCACCGGTTGGCTCGCAGGTGTGATTTTCCGCAAAGACTAGGGTCGGCACCCTGATTTCGAGATGGCAGAGCGCCACTTGGGGCTGGCGCTGTTGTCTATCATCGTTATTCTTCGGTGCCGGTGGAACATCCAGAAGCGCGTGGGGCCCAGATGAGTGATGAACCTTCGACTGAAACATCGGGTGGCATGGATGCCAACTCAAATCCGTCGGTTGATGCCAGGGTAATCGACATAGCCATCCGGCTTGGTGTTTTGGGGCTGTTTGCCTATTTTTCTCTGCAGTTGATAGCACCTTTCTTTCTGTTTTTGCTTTGGGCAGTGGTTCTGACCGTGGCGCTATACCCGGTTTACGCCTGGTTGGCCGGCAAGCTTGGTGGACGCAAGATACTCTCAGCCGTGTTGCTCACGCTGTTTTGCCTCGCCGTTGTCATTGGGCCGGTTGCTGTGTTGGTCGTCAGCCTTGTTGAAACCTTGCAGTCCTGGTTTGAAGCGGTGTCGGGCGGCAAACTGAATTTGCCCACGCTGCCGGAGCGGATCGCAGGCCTCCCTCTGGTCGGTGAGAAGATTGCCGAGTTCTGGGGGTTGGCGCAGCGCAGTCTTGAACTGTTTCTGACAAAGGTTGGGCCGATGCTCGTTCCCGCCGGCAGCCGTATCTTGTCCGTGCTGGCCTCCCTGAGTGGAAGCGTCCTCTTCTTTGTCGTGTCGATCATACTGGCCGGATGCCTTTTCGTACCCGGGCCCTCGCTGGCCAAGGGGGCGAAGCGTTTTGCGGACAGGATCATCGCGCCGCGCGGTGCGGAATTTGTGGATCTTGCAGGCGCAACCATCCGCAATGTCTCTCGCGGTGTCATCGGCGTTGCCGTCATTCAGGGACTTCTGACGGGCGTTATTCTAATCGCATTTTCAGTGCCGCTTGCGGGTATTCTGACTTTCGTTGCGCTCGTGCTTTGCATTGTCCAGATAGGGCCTGCGCTGGTCATCCTGCCGACAATCATCTGGGCATGGAGTGCCTGGGATCTTGTGCCGGCGCTTCTCTTCACGGTGCTGATGGTTCCGGTCATGCTCGTCGACAATGTTCTCAGGCCCATCCTGATGTCACGGGGCCTGGATACGCCCATGCTGATCATATTGATCGGTGTCCTGGGCGGAACGATTGCCCACGGTTTGTTGGGGCTCTTTCTCGGGCCTGTCGTGTTGGCTGTGTTTTATGAATTGGTGATCGCTTGGGTGAAAGTAGGTGAAGAGGAAAACACACCTGAGGCGTAAACAACCTGTTGCTGGGAATTTGGTTTTGAGGGCGACCATATGAGCAAAGAGCTCGACAGTTTTGTGCGCAAGGAGCTGCGCAAGAACGTAATCCTGATTGTCGTTGTGATCGCCGTTCTGATTTTCGCCGGCTATCGCTTGCTATGATGCGAACAGAAAACAGCTCCGCCTGGTTATTGGCGCAGTTTCTCAACGAGCCGATCGGCTTCGACGCCGAGAAATGATGGATCCGACACATCTATCAATGGCAACCCATAACGCGTTGCCGCTTCAACAATGTTGTCGTTGTCTGTAAGTGAGCGCCGAATGAATTTCTCTATCAACTGTTTCGTTGGCTCATCCTGATCCGAATAGAGACTTTCAGCTTCCATGCGCTGCCTCAGAAATGCATTGCTCGCATAAAGCCCGACTGTGAGGGTGCGGGGTAGTTGCATTTCGGCAATGAATTCCGGGCGAAGTGCCGATCCCTCAATCACACACCCTGAACCCGATTGACTGGCGGTGCTGATCCTGTCTTTGAGGTGCGGCCACATGTTTTCATGATGAACTCGCAGAAACCAGTAAATAGTTTCCTCTGACAGTTTCGAATAAAATTCGGCGACCTGTTTCCTGACACTGGGCCAAGGTCTGCCCGGATGCCTTCCCATTTTGTCCGTGGATAGAGCGGGCCAGCCAAGGTCTTTGCCGATACGTGTTGCAAGAGTAGATTTTCCGGCGTGAGATGTGCCGAAAATCAGCAAGGTGGAGTAAGTGTTGGTCACTCTTTGATCGTCAGTCTGCGACAAGCCGCGACGCTGTGAACGGAAACAGTCGGTCGTTGCCCAACATGAAGACAGAAAATTTCCTGCGCTGGAAAATCAAGGCGTATGCCTCGTCGGTCACATTAAGGCCACCCGTCAATGCACCGAACGCGGGCAAAATCAGGCGGGTGCCATCTGTTGCAAAGCAGGCTCGACGGATCGAGCGTCCAAACCGCCGCACTCTGGCGGCGGGGTGCAAGTGACCACAGACCTCACCCACGGCGTCGACCGCTCCAACACCTTCGATCGGCTCATGCCGAAAGGTCAAAGGTCCGATGGCAACATCGTCGACTGTTTCACCGCAAAGCCGGACGGGAGCCACCGGGTCATGATTGCCTGTGACCCAGATCCATTCCCGTCCGAGTTGCAATGTTGTCAGCATGGCACGGTATGGGGCGGGCAGGCGGTCCGATCCGTCCGGATCATGAAAACTGTCGCCGAGGCAGATCACACGGGCAGGATCGAAAGCATCGATAACACCTGCGAGTTTTTCCAGCGTGACGCCAGTGTCGTAAGGCGGCAGCATGATGCCGCGCCGGGCATAGCTGGAGCCTTTTTCAAGATGCAGGTCGGCCACAACGAGGGTTGCCTCATCCGGCCACCACAAAACGCCGCTGTCGTGGAGACCCACCAGTTGTCCATTGATCTGAATGTCATGACACACCGGCGCAGCTGTGTATTTGCGCAAATGTGACGTGAGTGCACTCATTCCATGGCCTCCAGAACCAGCTCCTCTGCCGTCTCTTCCAATAGCGAATCCATCGCTTCCCCGTAGACCGGTTCCTTGCCTATTTCCAGGAGAATGGGCACGGCGAGTGGAGAGACGTGCTCAAGGCTAGTATGCGTGATTCGTCCCTGAATACGTGTGAGAAGTTCCCCCAGACGCGAGATATCCAAAAGTCCTTCCGCCGCATCGTTCCAGGTTGCTTTCAGCAAGACGTGATCCGGTTCATGAGCGCGCAGAACATCATAGATCAAGTCAGTCGATACGGTGACCTGCCTGCCGGATTTCTCTTTGCCCGGATGCCGGCGCTCAATGAGGCCGGCGATCACCGCACAGTTGCGAAACGTGCGTTTCATCAGACTGGATTCAGCCAGCCACGCATCAAGATCGTCGCCCAGAATGTCTTGTTCGAACAACTTTTCCAGCGGGATCTTTCCTGACGAAAACAGAAGCGACAGGTCGCCAAGACCCCAAATGGACAGCGCATAGTCGTTCGCAACAAATCCCATGGGTCTTGCGCCCATCCGCTCTAGCCGTTTGGTGAGCAGCATGCCGAGCGTCTGGTGCGCCAAACGGCCTTCGAACGGATAGCAGACCATGTAATGCTTGTTGGATCTGGGGAAGGTCTCGACCAGCAATCCGTCCTTGGCTGGCAGCACGGACTTGTCGCGCTGGATCTCCAGCCAGTCGCGCACCTGATGCGGCAACTCTTTCCAGGAAGGCGGATCTGCAAGCATCGCTCTGACCCCTTCGGCCAGATACGTGGAGAGCGGAAATTTGCCGCCCATATAGGACGGGATCATCGGGTTTTCGCTTTTCGACCGGGAAACATAGGCCTCGGTTTCCTTGATACCTTCGAAACGGACGATCTCTCCGCCGAACAGGAATGTGTCGCCCGGTGTCATCTGGTCGATGAAATACTCCTCGATTTCTCCCAGAATTCGACCACCACGCCCGACAGGCGTGCGCCGGCCATCGGCCTTCGACCGAACCAACCGCACCTTCAGCTTGGGAGCCTCGACAATCGTGCCGACATTCAGCCGGTATTGCTGCGCAATCTTCGGGTGCGAAATGCGCCAGAGTCCATCCTTCGCCTTGCGCAGCTTTGCGTATTGTTCATAGCTTTTCAGCGCGTATCCACCAGTGGCAACAAAATCGAGCACCCGCTCGAAAGTCTCCCAGTCGAGTTGCCGATAGGTCTCCGAAGAACGGATTTCATCAAATATGGCAACCGCGTCCAGAGGATCGGCGCAGGCGAGGCCGAGCAGATGCTGGGCAAGAACGTCCAGGGCGCCCTTGCGCAGCGGAGGCGTGTCTTGCTCACCCCTTTTTGAAGCAGCAAGTGCCGCCTGGCATTCAAGCACCTCGAACCTGTTGGATGGAATCAAGATGGCCTTGGAGGGGTCGTCCATGCGGTGGTTGGCGCGCCCGATCCTCTGGGCAAGGCGGCTGGCTCCCTTCGGTGCGCCGATATTGATGACAAGATCGATGTCGCCCCAGTCGATGCCCATATCCAGGGAAGAGGTGGCAACAACCGCCCGCAGACCACCCGACGCCATTGCAGCCTCGACCTTGCGTCGCTGGCCGACATCCAGTGAACCGTGGTGAAGCGCGATCGGCAATGTATCCTCATTGATCCGCCACAGTTCCTGGAAAACCATCTCGGCCTGGCTGCGCGTGTTGACGAACAGCAGCGAAACATTGTGCGCCTTGATCATTTGGTAGATGTCAGGGATGGCGTAACGCGACGAATGACCCGACCAGGGAAGACGCTCTTCTGAATCGAGGATGGAAATATCCGGCTGGGCACCGCCGCTGACCTTAACCACATGCGACAAGTTTCGTTTTTCCGGATCGGTCTGATCGACAAGGTAGGCCTGAAGGTCTTCAGGCTCTGCCACTGTCGCGGACAAGCCGATTGTTCTCAGACCCGGTGCAAGGCGCCGCAACCGGGCAAGGCCCAGAGCCAGCAGATCGCCGCGCTTGGAAGTCACCAGCGCATGGAGTTCATCCAGGATGACCGTTTCAAGGGATCCGAACAGACGCGCGGACAACGGATCGGACAACAACAGAGCGATCTGCTCCGGGGTCGTCAGCAGAATGTCCGGTGGATTGAGTTTTTGTCTCTGGCGTTTGTGAGAAGGTGTGTCACCGGTCCGGGTTTCCAGCTTGATGGGCAGGCCCATTTCCGCGACCGGTGCTTCAAGATTACGGGCAATGTCAACGGCGAGCGCCTTGAGCGGTGAAATGTAAAGCGTGTGGATACCGCGTCCGGCCTGTCCGGGCTTGCGTTTGCCCTTTTGCTCCAGTTCCACCAGGCTCGGCAGGAACCCTGCAAGCGTTTTGCCTGCACCTGTTGGTGCGATCAATAGGGTGGAGTGACCTTGCTCCAGATGGTCGATCAGCTGCAATTGGTGCGCACGCGGCGCCCAACCGCGCGAGGCGAACCAGTTCTGGAAGCGGTTGGGTAGGAGTGGGGCATCCATGTCCCCGTTTTAGGATAGGCCGGAAAAAAAGGCGAGTGGTCCGCCCTTATTTGTTCAGCTTGTGTTCAGCTTCCCAATGGTCAATTCTCACTTAGAAATTTCGATTAGGAGGGTTACTTGAAATCGTTTGTTTTTATGGGGTTTTTGGCTGCAGGAGTGGTCTCGGGCCATGGCATCTCGGCTGCCTCGGAAAGTCTTGCTTATCAATGCAATCTCGGCGACGGTTTCGCATTCGTGCAAACGATCCCCGAAGAGGGGCGTGCAGTCTATCAAGGTGACACTGGTAACCTGAACCTTGTTCCGGACGGGCGCGGTGGATATTTCAATGACCTCGAGGAAGTGTCTTTTGCGGACCAAAACGGTCAGCCCGCGCTTTATCTCGGCGACGTTGCCTTTGCCTGCCAGCTGGCGGCTCCGCGCCCCACACGTAGTCAGACCCACGCGGGGGGCGCTGTCGGCGGAAATGAGACGCGCCTGAATGCTCAGGGTCAGTCGCTCGGTGGCAAACTTCGCGATGGGCCAGGCATGAATTTTCGCCAGACGGGAAGTCTTGCCGAAGGAACATGGATCACCATCCTGACAAACACTGGCGTTCGGTTTAACGGCTACGACTGGTTTGAAGTTGCAACTGACCGTGGACAGCGCGGTTTTCAGTGGGGCGGTATCATGTGCTCCTATGGCCAGCAGATCGCGGGCATTTTCGAGCAATGCGGTGCCCGGTCCGCACAGAACCCCCAGCAGGCTGCGAATGCTGCACAGCAATTGAATGTTCAGGGACAATCTCTTGGCGGAAAACTTCGTGGCGGTCCGGGAACCAACTATGCACAGGTTGGAAGTCTGACCGAGGGAACCTGGGTCACGATCCTCAGAAACACCGGCGTTCGGTTTGACGGTTATGACTGGTTTGAAGTTGCGACCGATCGTGGCCAGCGCGGTTTCCAGTGGGGTGGCATAATGTGCTCCAACGGACAGCAAATATCAGGCATTTTTCAGCAATGTGGCAGTCAGCCTCCGCAGCAACCGGTGCAAAACAGGTCAACCGGCTCAGCCGGCGGCTGGATGGCGTTCGCGCTCGCGCCGAACGGCGCGTACGGTCACGGAGCTGCACCAACACAGGCCGGAGCCGAGCAGTTCGCCATGAACTATTGTGGTGGGCCGCAATGCCGGATCGCCGACACAACGCAGGCCAGATGTCACGCGCTTGCGATCGCTCCCGGCAGCAACGGTATCGGAGCAGGAGAGAGTGAGCAGGCGGCCCAGGGTTTTGCGATGGGGTGGTGCGCCAACAACGGCGCCTCCAACTGCCGGATCGAATACACCTATTGTCAGTAGTCTTGAATTCCAGGCGGTTTTCGGACTGCTTGGATATGGCTTTGACAAAAGCCGAACCTAGTTAGATCCAGATGTCCGATCTCCTCACGCTCGCGCCGGAAGGGCTCTTTTGTTCTCAGGCCGGTGCGCATATTGACCCGATAAGACCGGTCGAAAAGGCCATTATCACGCATGGGCATGCCGACCATGCTCGGGCGGGTCACGGCGCGGTTCTGGCCACACGTCAGACGCTGGACATCATGGCGATCCGCTACGGCGAGAATTTTTGCGGCACGGCTCAGTCTGCGGAGTGCGGCGAGACACTCACCGTCGGTGGCGTCACTGTGTCGCTTCACCCAGCTGGTCATGTTCTTGGGTCCGCCCAGGTTTTGCTGCAAAAGGGAGGTCGGCGGACAGTGGTCTCTGGAGACTACAAAAGACAGAGTGACCCGACTTGCGCCGAATTTGAGCTTATTCGCTGCGACACTTTCGTGACGGAAGCGACCTTCGGTCTGCCGGTGTTCCGCCATCCTCCGGCATCGCAGGAGATCGACAAACTCCTGTCCTCCCATGATCTGTTCCCCGAACAGGCCCATCTCGTTGGAGCCTATGCGCTTGGCAAGGCGCAAAGGGTCATCGGAGAATTGCGCGCAGCGGGCTACGAGAAGACGATTTATCTACACGGCGCACTGGAAAAACTGACCGCGTATTACCAGAGCCAGGGCATTGATCTGGGCTCCGTGGAACCCGTCGCAAAACGGGGTAAAGAGCTTCAGGGAGAGATCATCCTGTGTCCCCCTGGCCAGCTTGCGGACAGATGGGCGCGGCGGTTCGGCGACCCCGTGACTGCCATGGCCTCCGGTTGGATGCGTGTGCGCGCCCGTGCACGCCAGCGCGGCGCTGAATTGCCCCTGATCCTGTCTGATCATGCCGACTGGGACGACCTTTGCCGGACCATTCTTGAAACGGGTGCCGAACAAATCTGGGTGACGCATGGCGCCGAAGAAGCGCTTGTCCACTGGTGCGAATTGAATGGACGAAAGGCACGTCCACTCAATATGATAGGGTATGACGATGGTGAGGATGCCGACAATGCGGTGGCGGCTGAGGTGTAATGCCGAGCAAACGCAGCGGGCAGTCCTTCGGGGAGGCAGTCATGGCGGATGACGGTGGTTTTGCGGGTGCTGGCAACGACCCGGCAGTTGGCGCAGGTGCCGGAGCGAACGGCGATGCCGAAGTGGCCATTGCCGAACTCTTTGATGATTACCAGTCAGGTTTCAACGACTACGACGTGGATCGCATCTGCGATTGTTTCGCAATGCCTGCAATCATCTGGCAACATGAAAAGGGGCACGTCTTTGCCGATGAAGAAGAGCTGATTGAGAACATAGAAGCGCTTCTGAAAGCCCTCGAGAAAGAAGGTGTCAGTCATTCGGAGTTTCGTGTCGCTTCCAGCCATGTCAGCGGATCGGCAGCTCTGGTGACGCTGGACTGGACGCAAGAGAATTCAGACGGTGAGCCCGTCTTCGAATTCACTTGTCACTACCAGCTTATTCAGGACGGCTCGGACTGGGTGATTGCCTGCATAATCAATGATTGAACGCTTCTTGTCTCCCTTAGTGCGTAGATTGGCATTTGTCGCTTTGCTGCTTTGCCTGTCCGGTCCTGCGCTGTCGGAGGTAAAGGGTGGCGCACGATTTGGTGCATTGACCGGAACTTCGACAGAACTTCGGGATTGCGAATTGCCCGAAATCGGCACTGGAACGGTTTTCCTCAACAACGGATGCCGCTATCGCCGCAGCATCACGATTGAGCAGAGCAATGTTGTTCTCGATTGCAGAGGGGCGACAATCACGGGCATGCACCGGCGAGGCATCGTCATTCGCCCAGGTCTTCGTAATGTCACGATCCGCGACTGCCGATTGCATGACACTGGCGGTATTCTGATTGAGGGCCAAACGCCGGAAGATGACGCACCAGCGCGTGATGCCGCCCGAGCCGCTTCATCAAGCGGGGTTGTGCTTGAACATCTCACGATTACAGAATCCTATATGACCGGCGTCTTTGTCGACCACTATGTCGTTGGCGCAACGATCCGGAATTCCATTGTCGCGGATGGACATCATGTAGGCATCTACCTGGAACACGGATCGCAGAAAAACACCGTGTCAGGAAACCTGATACGCAACAACGGCCTCTTCACCAACCAGGGTATTCGGCGGGTCGGCCCGACCCGGCGCGAGGGACTATCGGTTGACGGTTCCGCATTCAACCTGATTGAGAACAACGTCTTCGACAGCAATGCGTTTGGTGGGATTTTTCACTACAAGAATTGCTGGGAATTTCACACGACCAACCCGGAAAGCCGGCCACGGCTGCAGGGCTCTGATGGCAATGTGATCCGAGGAAACACCTTTAAGAACATGGACATCGGCATCTGGGTGGCTTCTCGCCAGGCGCGGGATCTGGTGATGTGGGATTGCGGCGACGAAAGCCCCTATGAAAACCCGGTTTCATTGGCGCTCATGATGGGTGACAGGTCTTGGGGCAAGTCCGACGAGTTCCTCGGTTACCACTTCAACCCGGAACTGATTGCCGGTTTTGTCGACAAGCGCGCGCTTTCGCCCCGCTGGCCATTTCCGATGAAACTTCACCTTTTCGAAGATTTTGCGAAGGACAATCTCTACCAAGGCAATTGTTTTGAAAACCTGCAGACCGGTATTCGTATCGAAGATGACGGCAACGTGGTTGATGACAATCTATTTGTCGGGGATTTCGAATACCTTTATCTGGGGAGCCCGTTCCGGGCAAAATATCTGAACAGGCCCATTGTCGGAACGGTTATTGAGAACAATCGAAACTATTCACCCTCAGGCCGAGATTTCCTCCAAAACAGTTTCCTGGCGCAAGGCGAGCACGATCAAACCTTGATCCATCAGCCCAAACCGTCAGAAGCCGGCACCGTTACCGATACGTCCTGCCCAACCGGCTGAACGACGGTATTCAGACTGCCATATATACCTGCGCAAAGATGATCGAGCATCTTCTCGCGGCTTTCACCATCAGAGACGCTCCCGACAGCGGCATGCAGAACGGAGCGGACCATGTTCATGATGACCACGACTGCTGGCTTCAGTTGATCGCCCTGTTGCACATCAGGCCTTTGTGACAGGAAGTTCAAAACGATCTGCGCCATTTCACTTTGGAAACCGTCTTGATCGACCAGCTTGGAGCGGGCAGGGATCCACGCATCGAACTCCGCATGAAGGCGCGGTGTTTTCATATGCATATCCAGATTTGCCACGATGATTTGCCTGATCGCATCCTTCAGCGGCATGAACTGGCACCGGTCCATAGCTCCCTTGACCACGGCAAGCACCTCTTCGTGGTGCTTTTTGTGAACCGCCAGAATGAGGGAATCCTTGTTGGGGAAATACTGGTAGAGGGACCCAATGCTGATGCCGGCCCTGTCCGCGATCTGATTTGTGGTTGCAGCTTCAAACCCGTGTTCGGCAAAGATCTGCCTGGCAGCTTCAACAGTCGTTTCAACCATCATGCGCGAACGCAACTGTTTGGGCTGGCGCCGCGGTTGCGGATCCGATTGCAAAGGCACAGACAACTCCTTCTTCCTGTCGACCGTCTCTAAAAGGGAACGAGATTGGACAGAAATGTGACCAGAACGCGAGTAGCCTGAGAGGCATTGCTCGCCGAAGGCCGTTAAGTGGGAATTTAGTCGATAAAAATCAATCGGTTAAATCGAGAGTGCCTAAAATTGAGACAGCGAAACAGAGCATTGGGAACGCGAGTATCTGAAATTTCGTTCTGAAGCCAAAGTCCTCCTGCCAACCGGCGCTTGCTCAACGAGCGCCGCATCTTTTGACTTGGACGGAGGTTACACAGTTGCGCAACCGCAAGGAATTATCACTGACAACCGGATTGATGCTGGCGTTAACCGGTTGCTGCGCAGCACCGGCATTGGCCGCCGATCTGCAGGCGGATATGCCTGAGAACGTTGCTCTGGAAGAGGATGAGCAAGGGGGCTTTCATGGCATTGTCGTCCTTGGAGCCGGCGTTCAGTCGGACTTCGAGGGGGCCGCGGAGTATGCTGCGGTGCCTCTGCTTTACGCCAACCTGACCGCATTCGGCCTTGGTTTGGAAATCGAAGGCCCGGAGGCGTCGTTAAATCTCAGGCCTGACGCAGCTTTCCAATTCGGACCTTCGATCGGATACGACATGGGACGTGACGGAACTTCCAACAAGGTGGTTGATCGCCTGGACAAAATTGACGCTGCCTTCGAAGTTGGCGGCTTCGCGGCCTACCAGTTCAGCTCACTCTTGGCGCAATCAGACGTCTTTGAGATTTCAGCCGAATTGATGGCCGATGTCTCGGGTGTTCACGACGGCGTATCGGGTTCCCTTGGCGCAAGCTACATGTACGGTGTCACGGAACGACTGCGTCTGGGAACGGAGGTTGCCGTCGGATTTGCAAGTGACAGCTACATGGACACGTATTATGGCGTGACAAGCGGCGGTGCATCTCGATCCGGCCTTCAGGCCTATACTGCAGGTGGAGGCGTGAAGGACGTCAGCCTGGGGGCGACCGCGAGTTTCAACGTCACTGAACGTTGGGGGATCGTTGGAAGAGTGGGCTATTCCAGACTTCTGGGTGATGCTGCGGACAGCCCGATCGTCAAGAAGGAAGGGTCGGCTGACCAGTTTTCAGGCGGCATTGGAATTTCCTATTCCTTTTGATGGAGATGCGGAGGCGTGTGCCTCCGCTTTCCATGCGAGAAGTCGGACATTCGGCAGCGAGATAACCAAGGAATTTCCCGGTGGATCAGCTCTCAGTTTCTGAGCCGCGGTGCGTAATAATAGTGATCGTAGGGATGTCCGGGATAGTCTGTCCTGAGAGACCCGACGTCTTCTTCAGCCACGGGCTGCACATAGCACGCGCCATTCGTGCGATCGAAATCAATGCTTTTGCACCAGGCACGCTGGACACAGATCGACTTGCAGATTTCGAGCGTCAGCGCAGGGTAGGTTTCCTTGTTGTGGCCGGGAATTCCGGCATTCGGAACAAGACCGAATCCATCGGCGGCGGCTGGCGCTGAGGCTTGTGCAATCCCTGGAGCATCCATGTGGTCGAGCTCCTGCTGCAGATACGATATCCGGTCGTTGTACATTCCTGCATTGCAGAAATAGTTGTCTTCACAATCGTCTCGGGAGGCAAGCCATTCTGCGAATTCTCGCGCCATTTCAGCACGCGATGGCGGGTCAAGAACCGCGTAAAGCTTGTCGGATATTTCGCCTAATTGAGCATCGCGTCGCAGCAGATCTTCATCAGCGCAAATGAACTGCTCATTGTTCGTTCGGGCTGCATGGCAGTCCATGTGAAAATCGGGTTGATCTGACGCGTATGAGATCGAAACTTCGGTCCCGAGCGTCAGGCTCAAAAACACCATTCCAGCAACAGCATACTTCATTGAGGCCCCCATTTTTTTATCCAGCGTACTGGACGAAACAAGGGGCCGCAATTTGGAGAAAATGACAAAGGCTGAGGCCTTGTCGACTGAACTTATGGCTTCTTTGACTTTGTTGCCTTCCTCGCGGCACGAGACGGTTTGTTTTTCTTTGAGGCTTTCTTTTTGGTCTCTGATGACTTGGCTGAGGATCTTGAGCGAGGCTTGCCGCGTTCCTCACCGGTTTTGGGGCTACGTCGCGGTTTTTCGCTGCTATCAGCTCCATCGAGTTCCCGTGCGAGCGCCTTCATATCCAATGGCTCAAATGCCGGATGGTGCGGGGCAGCGTCATCATCTGCAAAGCGGCGGCGCTTTTTGCCTCGGGGCGCTTCATTATCCCGCTTCGGTCCGCGTTTGGGGCGTCCTTGCTTCAAAGTGTCTTCCCGGCCCATGCTCTCATAGTCGGGGGCATCAGCGTGACGAGGCTTGCGCCGCGGCGGCGCGTTCCGGTTTCCGCGCGAAAAATCCTCCTTGGGCGGTGAGGGCACTTTGCCACCTCGTGCATCGAGAAGCTCGATAGTGACATTCTCTTCGCCCGTACCGTCGCGTTTGATGACTTCGGAGAACCTCTGGCCGTGGCTGCCTGCAATCTCAAAATAGAGTTGGTTCTGAAAAATCTTGATCGCGCCGACTTCCCGCTTGGTGACGTGACCCGCGCGACAGATCATCGGCAAGATCCAGCGTGGTTCGGCACGTTGCCGATGGCCAAGTGACAGCGAGAACCATACTCCGTCTTCGAACTTGCCGGTAATTTCCGCGCTGCGGCCTCCACGCGATCCGGCGTCCCGGCCTCGAAGTGCGGTGTCCTGAAGGTCGGACACATCTTCTGGGGCAGGCAGGCGTGATTGACGCAGTTTGACGAACGCAGCGGCCAGCTTTTCCGGGCTGTGGAGCGCCAGAAGTTCCATGGCGACTGCCTGTTCTTCTTCTTCAAGCTCCGCGCTCAAAACCGGATCGGCAAGCAGTCTTTCCTTGTCTTTCTGGCGGATTTCATCAGCTGTCGGGGCGCCTTTCCAGGTGGCCTTGATACCGGCAAACTGCAGCACACGTTCTGCCTGTCGCCGGCGAGGAAAGGGCACCATAAGCACGCAGGTCCCTTTGCGGCCTGCGCGGCCTGTCCGTCCAGACCGGTGCAAAAGCGCGGCCTTGCCGGTTGGAAGATCTGCATGGATAACCAGATCAAGGTTCGGCAGGTCGATACCGCGTGCGGCCACATCTGTTGCTACACAGACCCGCGCACGGCCATCTTTCATCGCGGCAAGCGCGTTTGAGCGCTGTTCCTGGCTAAGTTCGCCCGACAGCGAGACGATGGAAAAGCCCCGGTTTGCAAGCCGTGACGTCAAACGGCTGACAGCTTCTCGCGTTGAGCAGAATACAATGGCCTTTTCCGCCTCATGGAGGCGCAGAACGTTTATAAGAGCATTTTCACGTTCATTTGGTGCCACGGGATGCGCGACATAATCGATGTCGCCATGCTGTTCCCTTGAATTGATTGTCGACAGACGCACGGCGTCCTTCTGGAAGCGTTTGGCAAGTTCGGCGATCGGCTTCGGCACGGTTGCAGAAAACATCAGAGTGCGCCGCTCTCTCGGCGCTGCATCCAATATGAATTCGAGATCTTCGCGAAAGCCCATGTCGAGCATCTCGTCGGCTTCGTCGAGCACGACGGCCTTAATCTGCGAAAGGTCCAACGCACCGCGTTCGATATGGTCGCGCAGACGGCCCGGCGTGCCGACCACGATATGGGCACCACGATCAAGCGTGCGGCGCTCGGTGCGCGGGTCCATGCCGCCAACACAGGACGCCATCACCGCGCCGGCTTCCGCATAGAGCCAGGACAGTTCCTCCTTGACCTGAAGCGCAAGTTCGCGGGTCGGCGCGATTGCCAGCGCAATGGGGGAGGCTGCAGGACCCAGGCGTTCCTCGCCCTCAAGCAGTGTCGGCGCAAGGGCCAGCCCAAAGGCGACCGTTTTACCGGAACCTGTTTGCGCAGAAACAAGAAGATCTGCTTCCGGCGGCGCTTCGCTCAGAATGCTTTCCTGTACGGGAGTGAGGCTTTCATAGCCCCGTTTCGCCAGCGCGGCCGACAGGGCCGGGGCGAGAGACGTCAATTCGGTCATCGAGATCTTTCAACTGCTCCGGATCATCTGCATGCCAGTCAGCAGTCTACCGGATCGGGCCAATCTAGTATCGGCCAAGGGATGGGCGCGGCTTATACAGCGATTTTGTATAGGCGTCCATCCCGGTATTTCGGTCGCGTATTAAGAGGCATCCAGATTTTTTGCGATGTGAATTTGTATGCAACCGACAATGCAACCCGCAAAAATACCATAGGTATACAATTTCAGGTTTCTCAGCTTCTGGTTATATCAAAAATTAACCAGAACAAGCGCAGATTTACGCCGGGATTGCTGGATTTGGGGAATTGCGATGTTGAAATCGATTCGCGTTCAAATTGCGTTATTAGCTATCGTTCCGTTGCTGGCCTATATGTTTGCCAGTTTTCTAGCGCTGCAGGAAGCGGGGCTGGAACGCACAACGGCTTCCGAGATCTTGCCAATTGCCAAGGTCGCAGAAAAATCGGAAGAAGTTTTGCACCAATTGCAGAAAGAGCGGGGGTTAACTGCAGGCCTTCTTGCTTCCGGGTATGGGGCCAAAGAAAGTGCTCTCCTTTCAGCGCAGCGATCTGCAACCGACACTGCATTGAGCGACCTTCGCAGCATGGTCGCCGGGTTTGATATTACCCGCGAAAAATTGCAGAGCGAAGTTGAGCACATCGTTGCAGGGCTGGATGAAATCAGCGCTCATCGTGCGGGAATAGACGGGAAATCCGTCACCGGTGGTGACAATCTCAAGTTTTATTCCACCAAGGTTCGGGATCTCATCACCATCGTCCAGGAAGCGCAGCACGCAAGTGCCGACGCTGAATACGCGAGCCTGATGACGCCTTTCCTCTTGCTGACCGAAGCGACTGAAGCTGGTGGATTGGAGCGAGCGATCGGCGGTCAGTTGTTCACGACAGTTGCCAAGACCGGCGAAGTACCAGCTGACAGGTATTTGGCCTATTTCGAACGCCTGTCGATCGAAACCGCTTTCCTTGAAAACTTCAAGCGTATTGCGACGCCCGAAGAACTGGAGGCATACAACAGCAATGTATCCGGACCTGTTGTTGCCCAGGTTGACGCCTGGCGTGAGATCCTGCGCTCGCTGCCTGACACAAAGGATGGCCAGAACATCGATGGTCTGGTTTGGTTCGGGAAGGCGACCGAGCGATTGAACCTGATCAGAGAGACGGCACTTGGGATGCTGTTTGCTGCAGAAGACCGCGCTGCGGAGATGGCCAACGATGCTTCGTCTCACTTCATGTACGTGCTTGCTGAAACCGTCATTGTCGTTTTGATCACACTGGCAATCTGTGTCTGGCAATTGCGCAATGTCGACAAGCTTCTGGCGCAACTGACCCAAAATCTTGTTCGAGTTGCCAAAGGTGACACGGAGTTTGCGATGCCTTTCACCGACCGCAAGGACGCCGTGGGCGATCTTGCCAGGGCAGGCAGTGTTTTCCAGGAAAATGCCCGCGTCCGCACCTCGCTTGAAACGGAAGCGGTGAAGGAACGTGATCGCGAGCGGATGCGGCAGAACCACATCGAGGACCTGATCAACAAGTTCCATGCATTGATGGAAAGCGTTACAGCGGATGTGAACGCAAAGACCGGAGAAATGACCGAGATAGCCTCGAAGGTCCGCGATATTTCACAGGATGCTTCGGGAGCTGCAACGCAGGCAAAGGAGGCCTCGACATCCTCCTCGAACAACGTGCAGACCGTGGCTGCGGCCGCAGAGGAAATGTCGGCCGCCATTCAGGAGATCATGAACCAGGCGGATCGAGCAAACACTGTCATTGGCGAGGCGACCGACGTCGCGCAGCGGACCGACACGAATGTTTCAAGCCTCGCGGACGCGGTTGATAAGATTGGAACGGTTGTTGAAATGATCCGGGCCATTGCCGAACAGACCAATCTTCTGGCACTGAATGCAACCATTGAGGCAGCCCGTGCTGGCGAGGCGGGCAAAGGATTTGCGGTAGTCGCTGCGGAAGTGAAGGAGCTTTCAACGCAGACTGCACAAGCAACCGAAGAAATTTCCAACCAGATTTCGTCTGTTCAGGGCCTCACAAATGAAGCCGTTGAATCAATCCGGCGGATTTCCGGCTCCATTGAAATGATCAATGACGTGACTGGGGCAATCACCACCGCAGTTGGGGAGCAAAGTGTTGCGACCCAGGAAATTTCACAAAGCATTACTATGGCGGCGACAGAGACCAGCAACGCCGTGAAAAGCGCTGAGACGGTGGATGACGCAATCCACGTCACTGCCGGTGAAGCGGAAGCCGTCGACCGTATTGCCGGAGAGGTTAAACGTGTCGCAGCCGAGATGGCGCAGGGTATCGAAGGCTTCCTGCAGGAAATGGCCCATGATGTCGAGGAGCGTCGCCGCGCGAACCGAAAGCAGGAATCCGGTCAAGAAGTTACCCTGATCACGGAAGATGGACAGCAATACACCACCAGGCTGATGAACAGCTCGGAAGGTGGCATTGGTGTCATGACTTTCGACGGTGCTCATGTCGGCATGCAGGTGATTTTCGAAGAACCCTCAGGTGACCGCTTTCCAATGGCTGTCAAATGGGTCCGGGACGATGTTGCCGGTCTGCAGTTTCTCAAGGCAGAAGGCATGAAGGCGGCAGCAGCCTGACACTCTGACAAACTTGACGCTGAAGCGGATTGAAACACTTAACCGGGAAAGACTTGCAACACACAAGCTTTCCCGGTTGGTATTGGCACTATGCGTTCCTTTTCGAAACTGCTCGACAGGCTGTCGCTTGAGCCCAGACGTCTCGCAAAAGAGGCTTTGCTGGTCAGATATTTCCAGGAGACTGCAGACCCGGATCGCGGTTATGCCCTCGCGGCCTTGACCGGTGGACTGACCTTCAAGAACGCCAAACCGGCCCTCCTGCGTGCGTTGGTGAGCGAGCGCACAGACCCGGTACTCTTTGCACTTTCCTACGATTTCGTTGGAGACCTGTCGGAAACCATTGCGCTTATGTGGCCTGCGCATGCGAATTCGCAGGCAGATAGTGAAGAGGCTGTTGCGCCTGACCTTGCTGATATCGTCGACCAACTTGAACACGCGGGCAAAACGGATGTTCCGCGCCTTCTGATCAGCTGGCTGGATACGCTGGACGAAACCGGTCGATGGGCCTTGCTGAAACTCGTCACGGGTGGTTTGCGTGTCGGTGTGTCGGCCCGCCTTGCAAAGTCATCGGTTGCAAAACTTGGTTCGTTGAATGTCTCGCAGGTCGAAGAAGTCTGGCATGGATTGTCACCTCCTTACGAGGCGCTTTTTGCCTGGGCGGAAGGCAAGACCGAACAGCCTGATATTGATGATCCTGCGCCGTTCCGGCCTGTTATGCTCGCGCATCCACTTGACGAGGCCAAAGACCTTGAGCTGCTGGCAGCAGAAGACTTTGCCGTTGAATGGAAATGGGATGGAATCCGGGTCCAGGCGGCGTCGGGTAAAAACCGTGAAGGCGAACCGGTGAAACGCCTGTTCAGCAGAACCGGAGAAGACATTTCTAGGGCATTCCCTGACATCATGGATGTCCTTTCCTTTGACGCCTGCATCGATGGAGAACTTCTGATCGTTTCACAGGACAAGGTACGCCCGTTCTCGGATTTGCAAAAACGCCTCAACCGAAAGACCGCCGGCCCTAAGTTGATGCGGGACTATCCTGCAGCTATTCGCGCATACGATCTGCTTTACCTGGAGGGCGAAGATCTCCGCAGTTTGTCGTTTCGCGAACGGCGCAAGAAACTCGAGGCCTTCGTTGCTGCATTGTCAGAGCCACGGATCGACATCTCCGACATGGTTCCGGCATTGTCCTGGACGGAGATAGCAGCAGCCAGGGCAGAACCAGGGCACTTGCTAAAGGACGGCAACGCGGAAGCCGTTGAAGGTGTGATGCTCAAAGGCTGGGAGACGCCTTATGTAACCGGACGGCCGAAGGGCCTCTGGTTCAAATGGAAGCGGGAACCGAAACTGGTCGACGCCGTGCTTATGTATGCGCAACGTGGTCATGGCAAACGGTCTTCATTTTATTCTGACTACACATTTGGTGTTTGGCGTGAAGGAGATGAGGGCCCGGAACTCGTTCCTGTCGGAAAGGCCTATTTTGGGTTTACCGACGAGGAGTTGCGTGAAATCGACCGGTTTGTCCGCAACAATACAATCAATCGCTTTGGTCCTGTTCGCGAAGTCAGTCACGACCTCGAAAAGGGATTGGTTCTGGAAGTTGCTTTTGAGGGGTTGAACCGCTCTACGCGACACAAGTCAGGCATTGCCATGCGATTTCCGAGAATTTCGAGACTGAGATGGGATAAACCCCCTTCGGAAGCAGACCGTATCGAAACCCTTAAGGCGCTGTTGCCGGTGGAGGGGTAACACCCAGGTCTCCGTGGGGTGCAGACGGCCTGGGACGGATGAAGGTCTTGAAAAATCGGCAATTGGCCGTGCTTTGGACACGGAAATGTGGCACCAGTTGAGTGCGCGTGTGTCCGAAGACGCCGTGTTCTGTAACTGGAGACGCATAATGTCAAACCGCAACAGGTGGTTTCTTTCTCTTTTGAGCGGCGCTGTAGCCGCAACGATTTTCGCCACTTCAGCTGGAGCCGAGAGCCAGGTCTCTGCGGAAGACATCGAAGCGGTTACAGATGGTGCAGCCAATCGCTATTCGCTTGTCGCAGTTGACGACGACATTTTGAGGGTCGACCGGCAAAACGGGACCGTGTCTGTCTGCAAGGAACAGAATGCCTCCTGGCGGTGCAATCCGGTGCCTCTCGCGGAAGATGCATATCTTGCAGAGATCAATGATCTTGCTGAAGAAGTTGATCGTCTAACGGCGCGGCTGCAAGAGTTGGAAGACGGCGCAAGTGGTGGCGCAACAGTGCCGCCAGCAATATCGCCTGAAAAGGCAGACCCGGAGACCGGTTCTGAAAACGAGACCTCGCGCCTGAATGAAAAGGACGAGGAAGAGCTAGAGCGCATGATGACATTCACCGAAAGCGCGATGCGCAGGTTTTTCGGCATGGTGCGTGAGCTGCAGCGCGATTTGGAAGGTGAAGGAAACTAGACTTCCTTCACCTCAGTTTTCGAGACTTTCCTGCGTTGCCGGCGTCAGTCGATCAGCATCTTGTTGATCGTCTGATGTGCCTCTTGCGGCAAGGCAACTGCTTTGCGTGCCTCAAGATCCATTGTGAGCGCAACAACGTCAAGTGTGGCCGCCAGGCGGCCGGTGCGGCTTTCGAACAGGTGGTGGCGCATCGAAAACGTTTTCGGACCCACACCGGTAAATCCCGTCGCCACGATCACCGTGTCACCCGTTTTTAAAGGCGTTGCCCAGGTCAGTTTCATTTCCACCGCAACACGACCAAAACCGTTTTCGGAAAGATATGAGTGTGTCATCGGCGTGCGTTGCCAGACATGAGGAACGCCATCGGTACAGCACGACAGCGCGAACTGGTCATCCGCCTTGTTATCAATGCCGATATCACGCGGCAGGACGGTGCCGCGATAGCAAATCTGAGCACCCTTTGACTGCACTCCCGGCAAAGTCGCTCGATGGCCGGCAGGACCGGCCGAGAGGCCTCTTGGTGAAGCCTCGGAAATCATCGGCGTCTGAAAATCCGAAAATCTCTGGCGGAGGTTTTTGGCTGAACTTGCATTCGGCTCATAGCCATCCAGAGCCGTGGCTGCCAACATTCCGGTGCCGCCATCCCGCAACTCGTGAATGACGGTCAACATGTGCGGACCGTCAAACGCAACACTCGACTGAACGGTGATGAGATCGCCGGTACGCAACTCCTTATGAAACCTGACGTGCCGGACCCTTCTTGCGCCGACAAGGGTTTCGCTCAGACCCGAAATGAGTCGAAACTGACGATCCGCTTCTTCGAACCGGCTGAAATAGAACTGTACGTTAAGGTGGTCGTTTTCATCGCATTCCCAGCGATTGACAAACGAAAATAGCGTTGCCTGAATTGTCATTATTTAAAGTCGTATGCCCAGTGATTTTGATTATGTGTGCAATCGCTTGCAAGTTCATTTGTTGCTGTCTTTGCGTAAATTATCAACAGCAAATGTAGTCTGTGGAAAAAATACACTCTAAGGTGAATGGATACTGCTGCTATTCGTAAATTCACTTCGCATGCGCGAAATAAACTCTGGGTTGTTGCAGTGACTGTGCTACATGACGGAATTTATACTTAGGTTATTCAGCGTAAGGTTAGGTCTTTATTCCATGCCTTGGTGCATCTGCGAATATTACGGGTTCGCCAAAAGCATGGTTTGACTTGCGAGTTCTCCTTGTTGCAAACATACTGAACTAAAGGCCGCAAGAAAGAGTGTCACGCTCGATAACCAAATGGTCTAAGGCACAGGGAGGTCCCAATTCGTTGGACGGGGGGCTGTGCTGCGGAAGGACCGTTGAGGGAGGAAAACAACGTGTCGGCGACAACGTACAAGTTTATCATCGCAGACGATCATCCCTTGTTTCGTGGCGCATTGCGTCAGACGCTGGAAACACAGTTTCCAAATGCATCGATAGAAGAGGCCGGTGCGCTTGAAGACGTTACAACGCGCCTGGAACAGGATGGGGATGCGGATCTGATACTTCTGGATCTGACCATGCCTGGCATGCGGGGTTTCTCCGGGCTCATGTATTTGCGGGCACAGTTTTCCGGAGTGCCTGTAGTCGTTGTTTCTGCCAATGAGGACCCGCAGGCAATCCGGCGGGCGATTGAATTCGGTGCATCGGGGTTCATCCCGAAGTCGCATGGCATCGAGGTCATCCGGCAGGCGATTTCCGAAGTCATGACCGGAAATGTCTGGACACCGCCGGATGTTGATTTGTCAGCGGATGATGGCGGCAGCGATCTCGTGCAGCGTCTGTCCACACTCACACCGCAGCAGGTGCGGGTTCTGATGATGCTTTCAGAAGGTCTTTTGAACAAGCAGATCGCCTACGAGCTGTCGGTATCAGAGGCAACTGTGAAGGCCCACGTTTCGGCAATCCTCCAAAAACTCGGCGTTGAAAGCCGCACCCAGGCAGTGATTGAAGCGTCGAAGATTGAAGCGGGGCAGTGGCAGCTTGGCGGCGAAGAAGAAACGGAAGCCGCAGAGGCGCGCTAAAGCCGTGGACCCATTGGCATAAAGACCAGAATTGTTGCCGGTGTCAGCTGGGGCAAGTGCGGCTCAGCTTACGCACGGTTTCTCAAGTATTTCGAATTTTCCATCGATTCTATTCGGGTGTCTTTACCGGACCTTCAGGGTATTCCCCTATAGCTCGTTCGGCGGGGAGATTCCGCGCTCAAGTATCGAGTAGCAATCGCGGAGACAAGATGCGCTTTAGCGCCCACTGGAAACTGGTCTTGCTGACGATCGGCAGGGCATTCCTTTCGACTGGCAGGACAGTCCAGGGAGAGCTTAAAGATCGCACGGTCACACCGACCGGGCAGCAGGATTCAAATCAGATCAGGGCCTTTCTTCTGTCCTTCGGATATCCTGTCGTTGAGGAGGACGTTGCACGCAAGGTTCGTGCAGCCCAGATCGCCAGCATTGCCCGCCTGACACCGTTCACGGTATTGGCGAATTTGATCAATGCAATTGTCATTGTCCCTGTTTTCCTTGGCATTCTGCCAAGCGTAGTCGTCTTTGGATGGCTGGCGGCCGTGGTTGGTCTTTTGACGCTCACAACGAGTAAATGGATCAGTGCAAGCCGGTCTCCTATCGAATCTGCTTCCCGGCGTGCACTTGATAAAGCGGTTTCCCACGCGACAATCTTCAGTGCTTTGTGGGCGGTCGTACCAATCGCTGCATTTTCGACCGGCGATGCGAACGCTATCTGGATCGCGTCTTGCGTGACCACGGGCATGATCTGTGGTGGCGGCTTTGCGCTTGCAACAGTTCCTCAGGCCGCCATCCGATGGGTGGCCATTATTTTCATTGCCTCGGCCGTATCGCTTTCCATCGATCCGAGTGCATCCACGTGGCCGTTATTGTTTCTGCTTTCAAGTTATGGGGTTGTGATCGTTTGCAGCGTTGCGTCCGCAGGGTGGTTGTTCGCATCGCATTTCCTTGCCGAGGCCGAACTTGAACACCGCGGGGAGTTGATCGCACTACTTCTGAATGAGTTTGAAGAAAAGGCCAGCGACTGGATCTGGGAGGCCGACAGTCAGGGCACGCTGCGCAATATCTCTGAGCGTTTTGTGCACGCCAGTGGCAGAACACAGGACGAACTTGAAACATTGCGCATGGTGGATCTCGCCTATTCACTCGACGAAACCGAAGCACGCGATGTCGTGGGCGAGTTGGAAGAGGCGCTGGAGCTGCAAAAAACATTCCGCGACCGGGTTATCGGAGTGGACGTAAAGGGCGAAGAGCGCTGGTGGTCCCTGTCTGCCCGTCCGGTTTATGACGATCATGGGTCTTTTGCCGGATATCGCGGTGTGGCGTCGGATATCACTGAAACACGGCGTGCTAACGCACTTGTCTCACACCTTGCCGAACACGATTCCCTGACAGGGATAGGCAACAGGAGCTGGTTCCTGAAGCAGGCCGAGCAGTTGCTTGAAGAACAGGCTAAGACCGGGCGAACGACCTTGACGCTGTTCCTCATCGATCTGGACAACTTCAAGGTTGTGAACGACACAAGCGGGCACCCGGCAGGAGATGAATTGCTGCAACAGGTCGCGAGCCGCTTCTCGGCAATCAGTGAAGGCAGAACGGTTCTTGCAAGATTTGGTGGTGATGAGTTTGCCGCCCTTGGACAGTTCGTAAGCGATCAGGCGGCAAGTGCTTTCGCTGAAGAACTGGTGAATGTGACCCGCAAACCGTTCCGAATTGGCCGCAGAGATTTTGCGATTGGCGCAACGGTTGGGTTCACGCGCCTTCGCGATGACGCCGATACCGTTGATGACCTGATGCGGAAGGCAGATATTGCGCTTTACAAGGCCAAGGAAAGCGGACGCGGCAGAGCACTTGCATTCGAAGCCGACATGGAGCGGGAAGTCCGTGAGCGCCGCGAAATGGAAGCCGATCTGCGCGAGGCTTTTGAATACGGCAAACTGGCAACCGAGTTCCAACCGATTGTGGATGCGCGCACCGGCAAGGTCGTATCCAGTGAGGTGCTTGTTCGCTGGTACCATCCGACACGCGGTGAAATTGGCCCGGACACGTTCATCCCGATCGCCGAGCACGCAGGCCTGATATTGCCTCTGGGGAATTGGGTTCTCAAACGCGCTTGCGCAGCGGCTGCCCAGTGTCCTGAGTTGAACAGCATCGCCGTCAACCTGTCGCCGGTTCAGTTCATGGATCCCAATCTCGTCGAGCAGGTTACTGCCGTGCTGGCTGAAACTGGATTTCCGCCTGAGCGGTTGGTTCTAGAAATTACAGAATCTGTCTTTCTGAAGGACTTCGGTACGGCGTCGACCAAACTTGCCAAATTGCGCGAACTCGGCATTCGTATTGCGCTTGACGATTTCGGAACGGGCTATTCGTCGCTTTCTTATCTGCGGCAATACAAATTCGACAAGATCAAGATCGACAAATCCTTCGTGGACGAAATCGGTGAGCGCAGCGACGGGCTTGCCATCATTTCGGCTGTGATTGCGCTTGCCCACAATCTAGGACTTGAAGTGACCGCGGAAGGGGTGGAGCGCAAGTTTCAGGTCGACGCTTTGCGTACCCTTGGATGCGACACAATGCAGGGCTACTATTTCGGCAAGCCGAACGCGAATCCAATGAAGATCACCGATGTAGCGACGGAAGACTGGGATCAGCCTGTTTCTGAAGAGACTTCACCGGTGGCCGGGCTTTTGAAACCGGCGGGTTGATCAGGCTCCAGACTAAAAAGCCTCGCAATTTATTCCGCTGCCTGACCTGCCTGACAACGTGCCAGATGCGCCCTGAGCGCAGCCGGCTTGACCGGTTTGTTGAAGAAGCTGATGTCTTTTTCGCCAGCTTCGGTTCTGACGGCCCGGCTTCTGTCGGCTGTGATCAGGATCGCAGGGATCTGGTTCCCGAATTTCCATCTCAACCTGACAATGGCTTCGATGCCCGTACCATTGTCCAGATGGTAGTCGGCAAGGATCACATCCGGTGTCAAACCGGCTTCATTCAGTTTGGCCGCTGCTTCTGTATCGTCTGCGGCAGTGAACACTCTGCAATTCCAGCTGGAGAGTAGGTGCTGCATTCCGCTGAGGATATCGGGTTCGTTGTCGATCGCCACCACGCAAAGTCCGTCCAGCTGGCCCAAAGATGCAGGCAATTGCTGAACTGGTGTGAGGTCCGGCAACGCTGCGGACCGCGGCAGTTCGACCGAAAAACAGGAGCCCTTGTAGGCTTCTGAACGCAATTCCACGGGATGTTTCAGTACATGTGAAATCCGTTCAACGATTGAAAGTCCGAGCCCGAGCCCCTTGGCCACGCGCATTCCGTCATCCAGTCGATGGAATTCCTGAAAAATCGCCTTTTGCTTGCTTTTGGGAATGCCCATGCCGGTGTCGTGAATTTCAACCAAAATGTGCTTGCCGCGCCTGCGGCAGCCAACAAGCACCCGGCCTTTTTGCGTATATTTCAGCGCGTTTGAAACGAGGTTCTGCAGCAGGCGACGCAACAGACGGCGATCGGTCCGAACCGAGAGCGAGGTTGGAACAATCCTCAGCTCCAGCCCTTTCTCCTCGGCAACGGGCTGAAAATCCAGGGCAAGTCCGCGCAATATTTCATCCAGTCGAAAGACGGTTGGCTCCGGCTTCAAGGCCCCGGTATCCAACCGCGAAATATCGAGCACCGCGCCAATGATATCTTCAACAGATTCCAGCGCTGTTTCGACATTGCGGACAAGCGAACCGTCTTCACCGTCCTTGAGTTTGTCCACGAGGACCGAGGCATAAAGACGGGCGGCATTCAGCGGCTGCAGGATGTCGTGGCCTGCTGCTGCAAGAAATCTCGTCTTGCCGATATTGGCTTCTTCTGCGGCGTGCGTGGCCTCAACGAGGCGTTCATTGACCGAGGTCAGCTCTTCGGTGCGTTCGCGCACGCGGCGTTCCAGGGTTTCGTTGGCACGTGCCAGGGCGTCCTCGGCCATCACACGTTCGGTGATATCGGTATAGGTTGTCACGATGCCGCCATCGGGCATGGGGCTGATGCGCACTTCGAACACGGTGCCGTTGGACGCCAGACGCTCCTGAAAAGTCTCTTGGACGAGCACGAGTTTTTCTAGCCTGTCGGCCACGATTGCCTCAACCGGGCCGGGTCCATGTTCACCGCGCTCCGCGTTGAAACGCAGGATCGCGTCCAGCGTTGTGCCGACTTGGCCGTATTCCGCAGGAAGACCAAGCATGTCGCGGAACTGGCGGTTCCAACAGATCAACCTCAGATCCCGGTCGAACACGCCGATGCCCTGCCGAACCTGGTCGAGCGCCGTTTGCAAAAGATCCCTGTTGTACTGGATCGCCATGGAGGCGTCGTCGAGAAGCTTGACTGCACCCTTCGTGGAAGGGTCGTGCCGCTTCAACATCAGCGTGAGCACTAGGCGGGAGGACGCTGCCCCAATCGCGCTCGCCAATAGCTGCTCTGAAAACCTGAGCAGGTTGGCATCGGCCAGCATGTTTGGGTCCAGTTCCTTGCCACGTTCGCTGGCGAACCGCTGGAATGAACGTTCGGTTCTCACATCTCCAAGATAGCGCGCAACTGTTGCCTGAAGATCGCCCGCAGTTACTGATGTACGCCAGTACCGCAAGTTGGGCGAGGGGGCGAGCTTTGCGGGGACGAAAACATTTGCCTGTATGGTCTCTGCCGGAAGCGGCTTTCGAATGAACGACGCACCGACAAACAGGCAGATATTGACGAAAAGGCTCCAGAGTGTGCCGTGTATGAACGGATCGATCTCAATGCCGAGAAGCGCCTGGGGCTGCAACCATGCAATGCCGAAAGGGCCGGTTTCCAGGAACCCGTCGGAAAAGAGGCCGGACTTTGCGAAAGTCGGCAGCAAGAGCGTGTAGGCCCAGACAATGAAGCCGCCGCATAGACCGGCAATAGCTCCGAGCGAAGTTGCCCGGCGCCAGAACAGCGCACCGACAAAGGCCGGTGCGAATTGCGCAATGGCCGCAAAGGACAACAGGCCGATGGATACGAGCGCTGCCGTGTTGCCTGCCGCTTTGTAATAGGCATAGGCAAGCAGCAAGATGCCGAAGATCGCAAGCCGCCTTATGGTCAGGAGCCGCCTGCTCATGTCGCGGCCGTTTGCGTTGACAATGTCTTCTTCGCTGTGACGACGCAGCAGCAATGGCACCACAATATCGTTGGAAATCATGATGGAAAGCGCAACGGTGGCGACGATTACCATGGCAGTCGCCGCGGACAGACCACCAATAAAGGCGAACATGGCCAGCCAGTACTGACCCGCATCGATCGGAAGCGCCAGAACATAGGTGTCCGGGTTGATGTCCTGTCCGAACCTGAGCATGCCAGCCGCGGCAATCGGAATAACGAACAGGTTGATCAGCACCAGATAGAGCGGGAACATCCAGGTGGCGCGGCGCAGCTCCTCGTCGGAATTGTTTTCCGTCACGGTGACATGAAACTGGCGTGGCAACAAAATGACGGCAAAGGCCGACAGGCAGGACATGACGAGCCAGTTGCCGATATTGATCGGCTGGTCGAATACCTGCGCGACTTCAGGAGCTTCCGAGATTGCACGGACGAGGTCGAGCGGACCTTCGAACATGAAATAAGTCACCCAGATGCCGACCGCCAGAAAGGCGAGCAACTTGACCACCGCTTCAGCCGCAATGGCAAGCATCAGCCCTTCCTGGTGCTCGGTGGCATCTATGTGCCGGGTGCCGAACGCCCAACTGAAGATTGCCATGCCGAGCGCGATCATCAGGGTGATATCGTCAAAAATCGGCGCAAAAATAAAGCCGGGCGAGATCAGGGATCCGGCCATGGTGGTGATCGACAGAGACAGGGCTTTGAGCTGTAGAGCGATATAGGGAATGACCCCGATGACGGCGATCAGCGTGGCGAGCGCCGCAACCGACTGGCTCTTGCCGTATCGGGCTCCGATAAAGTCGGCAATAGAGGTGATGCTCTCTGTCTTGGAGATCTGGATGATCCGCTGCAGGAGCGGATAGCCAAGTGCGAAGACAAGCAGTGGACCGATATAGATTGTCAGGAATTCAATGCCGGTTCGGCTGGCATTGCCGACCGAGCCGAAAAATGTCCAGGAGGTGCAATAAACTGACAGCGACAAGGCATAGATGAACGGTCGGCCACCCGAACGCGACGAAAAACGCCGTGTCATCCGGTCGCCGTAACTTGCAATCGCGAACAGACACAGGATGTAGGCCGTTGCGGTTAAGATCACGAGCCATCCATGCAGCATGGTCTGGTTTTACCGTCCTCCCGTCCGGTTTGGCTTTCACGCCTTGTGTTTACTGCCCTGTCGTCTTTGCGCAGTGACATTCAGCTTCGCAATTTTGTGATCGGACCACAGCTAAGTGGTTCTGTCCATTCGCCTTGTGAACAACATCGGCATTCCTTGCCTTTCACACGATTTGAATGCGCGATTGATCAGCATTCGTGAAGTCTTCTTCACATCCTTTCATAAAACAAATGGCGGCAAAGAAAGTAAGCTTGCGGCAAGGAAAGCAAGGAGCCAGCGTGACCAGCCTGATAGACCAACTGAGCCCGGAAGCCAGAAACGCGCCGGAAAGCGGAATTGTTGAAGTGTTCAATGCCGGCTGGGGCAGGGAAGATCTGATTCCCCTTTGGGCCGGGGAGGGAGACTTGCCAACGCCCGCATTCATATGCGACGCGGCAAAGGCTTCGCTGGACCGTGGCGAAACCTTCTACACCTACCAGCGCGGCATCCCGCAACTGCGTGAAGCGCTGGCGACCTATCATTCAGATCTCTACGGCCGACCGTTTACGCCGGAACGTTTTTTCGTGACCGGGTCCGGCATGCAATCCATCCAACTCGCGGTCCAGGCTGTTTCGGGCGCAGGTCAGGAGGTTATCGTTCCTTCGCCGACCTGGCCAAACATCACTGCGGCGGTGGAAATTCACGGCGCACATGCGGTTCGCGTCCCCATGCGACAATCCGATAGCGGCTGGCAGCTTCACCTGGATGACATCGAGGCCGCCATCACGCCAAGGACATCTGCACTCTTTTTGAATTCGCCATGCAATCCCACCGGGTGGGTGGCAGACCGTCAGCTTCTCAAGGACTTTGTAGCGCTTGCGAGAAAACATGATCTTTGGATCATTGCCGACGAGATTTACGCCTTGTTCTACTATGGAGACGGGCGCCGGGCTCCCTCGTTCTATGATGTGGCGGAGGAAGAGGACAGGATCCTGTTCGTCAACTCCATGTCCAAGAACTGGGCCATGACCGGATGGCGCATTGGCTGGATCTCGGCACCGCCAATTCTCGGCCAGGTGATCGAAAACCTTGTTCAGTACTCGACCTCTGGTGTGCCGTCTTATTCTCAGTGGGGTGCGGTCGCCGCTTTGAGCGAAGGGCATGACTTCCTGAAGGAGCAGGTGGCTAGAGCTGAAAGAGGCCGGTACTGTGTTGTTGAAGGATTGAGACAGATTGACCGGGTGAACATTCAGGCCCCGGAGGGTGCGTTCTATCTGTTCTTCTCCATCGACGGTGTTGAGGACACGCGCCAATTTGCCCTTGACCTCGTTCGCCAAACTGGCGTCGGTCTCGCGCCGGGCACCGCTTTTGGCGTTGGCGGTGAGAACCATCTTCGCCTGTGCTATGCCCGTCGCACAGACCATCTGGAAACGGCCATTGATCGAATTAATTCTTGGCTGACAGCGATTTAGATGCCGGATGGGTTGTTCGGATACGTAAAAGCCCTTAAACCTTAAATGGCGTGGAATCCATTTGAGTGTCGGTATGGGGCAGGACGGCGTTATAGAGCGGGAAGAGGAGAATGCAGCCGTATCGGAAGCACGTCTTGCAAGCGTGTTCGATACAGCTGCAGATGGCATCGTGGTCATTAACGAGCGCGGTCAGATCCTTGCTTTCAACAAGGCTTGCGAACAGTTGTTTGGCTACGAGGCTGCGGATCTGCTGGGCCGGGATGTCAGCCGCATCATGCCCCATCATTACGCAAGCCAGCACAAGCAATATATGCACAACTACATTTCCACCGGTGAGAAGAAGATCATCGGGATAGGCCGGGAAGTGCAGGCGCAACACAAGGACGGCACGGTTTTCCCAATCGAACTGTCAGTCGGGGAAGCCGGCACGCATTTTGGGCGCCAGTTCATTGGTATCTTGCGGGATCTGCGGCCGCGCAAGGCCATGGAAGATCGCTTGTCCAAGACCCAGGCGCAACTGTTGCACATGACCCGGATCAGCGCTCTGGATGAGATGGGTGCAGCTATTGCTCATGAGCTCAATCAGCCTTTGACGGCTGTTCTGCTTTACCTGCAGTCCGTATCTCGCAAGGCCAATGCTGAAGACTCGCTGGATCCGCTTATTGTGGATGTAATCGGCAAAGCGGTCCGCGAAGCCGAACGTGCCAGCGAAATCATCCAACGCATGCGCCAGCTGGTGGAAAAGAAAGCTCCTGAACGGCAAACCATCCAGGTTGAGGAATTCATCAAGACCTGTGTGGAAATGGCAGAGCTCGGAAGTTCTGACGGATACGCTTATTTGCACACGAATGTTTCCACAGAACTGCCGATGCTTCAGGCAGACCCTGTTCAAATCCGACAGATTTTGATCAATCTTCTTCGCAATGCACGCGAAGCAGTGGTAGACGTGCCGCAGAAAAAAGTTTTCCTGTCCGTTTCCCGGATTGGCGACACCTTGGAGTTTAGGGTTACTGACAATGGCCCGGGTGTTCCTGAAGAGCTTGCAGGCAATCTGTTTCGAGCCTTTTCAGGTGCAAAACACAAGGGTGTCGGTCTGGGATTGGCAATCTCTCGGTCAATCGCGCAAAATCACGGCGGTGATTTGAGGCTGGAGAATAACAAGGATGGCGGAGCGTCATTCGTTTTGACATTGCCGGTCGAACCGAAAGACGAAGATACGGTTGAGCCATCCGGTTCTGCCACGACAGAAGATTAAGAGCGAGGAATACGTCCACATGAAAGCTGACGCGGAGGCCATTTACATCGTTGATGATGACCCTGCGGTGCGAGACGCGCTGTCTGTCCTTTTCAATATGGAAGGATATGTGGTCGAGACCTTTTCCGACGGAGACACATTTGTCGAATCGGCCAGCAAGGCGGTTCCGGCATGTGTCATGCTGGATGTGCATATGCCAGGCCGGTCGGGTATTGAGATTTTGAAGTCTCTCAATGCTGAAAATTACCCGGCACCGATATTCATCATCTCGGGTCAAGGCGACATTCCGATGGCGGTCGAAGCCATTCGGAACGGGGCTTTTGATTTTATCGAAAAACCCTTCTCTGCAGAAACGGTCTTGGAACGTGTGCGCGACGGGATCTCGCGTATGAAGCAGCAGGGCGATGTTGCAAGTCCAACGTTTCAGGGCGCTGAACTTCTGACACGGCGTGAACTTGAGGTGCTCAAGGAGATCACCGACGGTGCTTCGAACAAGGAAGCAGGACGAACGTTGGGCATCAGCCCGCGGACGGTTGAAGTGCACCGAGCGCGCATCATGGAGAAGCTCGGGGCGCGGAACGCGGCCGATCTGGTGCGCATAGTCCTTGGACATCCAACTGCGTAAAGCGGCTGTAACTTCGAATAAATCTGCCGGTTGCTCTCAAAGCTGTGATGCATGCTGGTATTTGTGCGTACATCCCGAGCGGTAAAATTGGAGTATCTGTAAGGCAAGGTCAGGTAATTGTGCCCGACTATAGGATTGCAGTACGTGGTTGTTCATATTGTAGAGGATGATGAAGCGGTTGCAGATGCGCTTGCCATGGCGCTCGAAGATCTCGACCATCGTCCTAGAACATATCCGGACGGCGAGACATTTCTCGCCCGGGCGCGCATCGCGACGGACGACTGGGTCTTTGTTGACCTTGGACTTCCGGGCAGAAGCGGTGCAGACGTGATCCGCGACCTGTTGGATTCCGGACAGCCTCCCAACATTGTAGCCATTTCCGGAAAATCCCGAACCAATCTTCTGCGTCAGCTTCGAGAGTTGCCAGACCTGAAAGTTTTGCGCAAACCGCTGTCGATCGAGATGATTTCGGACGCAATGGGATAAGAAAAAGTCCTTATCCAGCGACAAAAAATCGCGCGTCTTTTCATCTCATATGTAGTTCCTCTTACGCAGTCGACCGAATTTCGTCCCTCTACTTCTGTCTCTAAAGTTTACTCATGCAAACGGCGAGCGTCGGACGGGGCGCTTGCATCAGCAACGGGGCGGTTTGGGGTTCGGACGATTGGATCCCCTCACAGGAAAGCACCTGCTGGTTTGCGGATCAGATCCGGGCATTTCTGCTCGAAGGAGGGAAAATGGCATATTTCGACGCAAGCAACCCGAGCCAAGGTGCATCTTTCGCGCACAGCGCCGCACCGGTCTTTTCTTCGGAAACATCCTCCTTCTCGGCCTTTGGTGCAAAGGCAGCGCAGTATGACACCCATTCGGTGGTCTACTACGAGGGCGACCCGAGCAAACGGCTCTATGAACTCGTCAAAGGGTCGGTGATGCTCTACAAGCTCCTGCCCGACGGTCGGCGTCAGGTCGTGGAAGTGCTGCGCCCTGGTGATATTTTTGGCCTGGCGGGTGGTGACGAGTATGATTGCACCGCCGAAACACTTACCGAAGCCGAAGTCAACGAAATCGACCTGAAGCAGGTCGAGCGCTCCAACGAACTGCAACGCACCCTCAGCACCTGCCTGACAAATCAGATGCGTGTTCTTCACGAACATGCCGTGCTCCTCGGGCGTAAGTCGGCGGTTGAACGTGTCGCCAGTTTCTTGATGCACCTTGTTCCCGCTCGTGGCGGTATCGGATGCGTTGGACCTGACAATGAAGAACAAGACGGATTTGATCTTCATCTTCATATGACCCGGCAGGAAATCGCAGATTATCTCGGACTGACCATCGAGACAGTCAGTCGTGTCGTGTCCGACCTGAAACGCCGTGGTGTCATCAGGGTCGACAAGGCAGACAAGATCCATCTGAACAAAGTTTGCAGCCTTTGTCAGATGACTGGCATGCACTAGCTCCCACTCGGCATGTTCCTCCCTGGGGCTGCGGTTTCCGCAGCCTTCTTTTTTTGTTTTTTTGAAATAATGACTTGAGCCGAACCTACGGTCATAGCTTAGGGAGCCTGTTCAGGAGGTTCCCATGGATAAGACAAGCCCTCAGGACGTATTGTTGACAGCGGCAGAGTGCGCCGCACGAACCGGAATTTCGGTGAGAACTCTCCGGGTCTACGAAGCAAATGGTCTTCTGTCACCTGTTCGATCTCAAAAGAACTGGAGGCTTTACAGTTCTGGCGACATAGCCAGGCTGAACGAAATCCTGAGCTTGAAACAGCTTGGCCTCAGTCTGTCGGCCATTGCCGAGATCCTGGAAGGGCGAATGACGGATGTCGGCCATCTGTTGGACATTCAAAAAACAATTCTGACTGCCCGACAGGAACAGGCTGAACGCGGACTTCGTCTCGTTGCCCAGCTTCAATCCAAGAGCCTGGCTGGAGAAGGTTTGTCGATGGGTGATCTCCTTGACTTGGCAAAGGAGACTAAAATGAACGAAGCAGCAGATGAATATGCCTGGAAGCGATATGACCAGGCGCGTCCCCGGACGGAAATCGAACCCGATCGGGACAACCTGCAGGCATGTGCCGGCGAATACCGCTTTGAAGACGGTATTGCGATCAGGATCACATCAACCGGCAATGGGCTGCGTGGAGAATTGCTTGGACAACCGGAGTTTGACCTCTTTGCGGAAGCGCCAGACAGGTTCTTTCTGAAAGTGACACCGGCACAGTTCACGTTTTCAAGAGATGAAGAAGGCGAGGTTGAGGGGTTGGTCCTGCACCAGGGTGGCTTCGAAATGAAAGCTGAAAAGTGCGCCGAAGGTGTTTTTGCCGCAACGAAAGCCGACCTTGAGGACAGAATTCGGAACAAGACGCCCTTTGCCGGTGGTGAACAGAAACTGCGTCGGCTGATTGGTGAACATCGCGAGGGAAAACCGGACTATGTCGAGATGACGCCCGTCTTGAAGGCACTCGTTGAAGAACAATTACCGGTCGTGGTCAAAGAGCTTGAGCGTCTTGGTCCGATGAGATCGATCGAGTTTCGCGGTGTTGGGGTTGATGGCTTCGACATTTACATCGTCGAGTTCGAGAACGGGCGAATGGAATGGGGCATGTCTCAATGCCCTGATGAGACGCTCAACGGCCTCTTTATGCGACCGGTCCCTTAAGTCCAACGTGAAAGAAGAGCCCGGAGTGTCCGGGCTTTTCACGAAAACTCAGATGGCTGCAGAATGTCGTGCCTTGCCCTCTGCAAGGTAAGCGTCGAAGGCGGCTGCCGCGAGCCTGACATAGGGGCGACCCGCATCCGTTACTTCGACCTTGGCATTATCGTTTGCTCCAAGATCCAGTCGAACAAGACCATCCCTTGCAAGGTCCTGAAGTGCGTCGATTGCGTCCGAAAGATCATGTGTCGACAGGCCGAATGCATTGCAGGCCGGCTTGAGATCGCAGGAATAGTTGGTCATCAACTCTTCAATGATGTGACCGCGCAGCCGGTCGTCGGCGGACAGTGCAAGTCCCTTCGACACCGGCAGCTTGCCGGCTTCAACATTGCGGCGCCAGTTGCCGACATCCGGCATGTTCTGAATGTATCCGTTCGACACCTTGCCGATGGAAGATACACCAAAGCCGATCAGTTGCTCGCCCTGGTCCGTTGTGTAACCCTGAAAATTCCGTTTGAGCGATCCATCCATCAGCGCGATAGCCATGCTGTCATCCGCTCGTGCGAAATGATCGAGTCCAATGGCAACATAACCGGCATTCAGCAGTTCGGCCCTCGCCAGATCTGCCAATTCGATCCGTTCAGCAGCTGTCGGCAGGGTGCCTTCGTCGATCAGCTTCTGGTGCTTGCGCATCCAGGGCACGTGGGCATAGCCGAACAGCGCGATGCGACCCGGCGCCAGCGCAAGAGTTTTTTCGACCGTATCAAGGATGGTTTCACTGGACTGGCCAGGCAGCCCATACATCAGATCGAAATTGAGGTCGTCTAGACCGGCCGCACGGAGATTCGCTGTCGCGCGCTCGACAACCTCAAAGGGTTGAACTCTGCCGATCGCTTTTTGCACATCCGGATCGAAATCTTGAACGCCAAGGCTGGTTCGATTGATGCCGATCGCTGCCAGGGTCTCCGCCAGACCGGCAGATACGAGACGCGGGTCCAGTTCGATTGCGTGTTCCACGTCGGGAGCGAAATTGAACATCACCCGCAACAATGCCGTCAGCTCCACAAGGCTTTCCCGTGGAAGCAAGCTCGGGGTTCCGCCGCCCCAATGTATGTGCCTGACAGGGCCGGCATTTTGCAGTTGAGCGCCGACAAGAGAAATTTCCTTGCCCAATGTCGTTGCATAGGCCTTCAGCGGCGCATCTTGACGGGTTGCTTTGGTGTGGCACCCGCAATAATGACAGAGCTCCCGGCAAAACGGTACATGCAGGTAAAGCGAGAGCGAGTCGGCCGGTGTGACCGCCTGGAGCCAATCTGAATAGGTCTCTGCCGACACGCCATCGTGAAAATGCGGCGCGGTCGGGTAGCTGGTGTAGCGCGGTACATTGCGCAGTGCGTAGGAAAGCGGATCTTTCATCATGGTTCATGTTTCTGATATTTCGCTGGCCCTTTCCTTGATCTTGCTCAAGCGTACGACTGAAGTCAGGCCTGACTTAGCAGGGAGGGGTGTTGTTTGACCGAAATGCCCACATCATCCAACCCAAATCGCCCCGATCAACCCGTCGCCGGCACCTACCGGCTCCACGGATCTCCAGACAGCGCCAATCTGGTTGTGCGCCTTGTGCTGGAGGAAATTAAAACGCCTTATCAATATGTTCCGGTCGACCGGCTCCGGTCTGAGCAGAACTCCGCAGCCTATTTGAAACTCAACCCGCAAGGTCTCATTCCGGTGTTGGAAGTGCCGGGGCAGGATGCCCCCTTATTTGAAACTGGCGCTATTCTCCTTCATCTCGTGGACGCACACGGACACCTCGGTCCGGCAGTCGATTCCTCGGAACGGGGACGGTTTTTGAAATGGCTTTTCTTCATTTCCAATACACTTCATTCCGAACTGCGCATTTCATTCAAGCCGTACAAATATGTTGCAGAAGGAAAAGCGGCCGATGACCTGTCGGACGGTCTCATTGGGCAAATTGCCCGGAGCTTCGAATTGCTGGATCGGGAAATCTCGGCAAGTGGTGGTCCCTATCTCATGGGGCAGGATCTGACCTGTCTGGATCTTTATGTAGCCTGCTGCGCGCGCTGGGCGCAGATCTATCGCAACGAGGGCAAATGGGCTCCACTCGGCACGCCAAACCTTAGAAGAATGATCGAGAAGCTGGAGGGACGTCCTGCAGTGAACCGCGCTTGCAGTCTCGAAGGTATCAGGGGTTTGCCCTTCAGCGAACCTAAGCCCGTGACTTTGCCCGGCACGACGGCCTAAGTCTCGTCATTTGGTCTTCTACCATTCAGGTTATGTTGATTGAAGCAATCAAGCATGCCAAAGCTGATGGACGGTTCTATAGGGTATCTTCCCTATCAGAAAACGGTTGCTCATGAATTCGATGTCTATCGAGTCGATCTTCGGCCGCGTTCTCCTCACGGTACTGGTTGCCGCACTCGGAGGAACTGCGTTTTATCTTATGGACCTTCCGGCCGCGTGGCTTTCCGGCGCGATGGTTTTTGTTGCGCTTGCAACGCTGGCCGGTGCGCCAACACTGCTGCCCGACAAACTTCGTGACACGCTCTTTGTCCTGATCGGCCTGTCAATGGGAGCCGGTGTCCGTCCCGATGTTCTTGAACGGATAGGAGAATGGCCGGTTTCCATGGCCTTGCTGGTTGTTGTCGTGGTCAGCGTGACGCTGGCCGGATATGTCGTGCTGCATTTTGGTGCGAAGTGGTCACGTGACACGGCTTTTTTCGGCGCTATTCCGGGCGCACTGAACTACGTGATTGCGTTGGCGACGGAGCGTGGTGCGGACTTGCCACGCATCGCATCCAGTCAGTCTCTCCGCCTTTTTGTGTTGGTCGCAATATTGCCCTTTGCCGTCGTGACATCGAATGGTGAGCCGACAGGGGAGGGAATGTCGGTCATTGTTTCCACCCCTCTGGAAATCCTTTTGGGTCTGCCATTGTGTCTGGCGGCCAGTTTTCTGGCCGTAAAGCTTCGGGTGCCCGGCGGTTGGATGACCGGTGCCTTTTTCATGAGCGGGGGGCTCAACGCAACCGGACTGCTAACCGTTGCCTTACCTGAGTTCGTTGTTCTTCCCTGCTTTGTCATGATGGGAGCGATGATCGGCTGCCGCTTCGCCAACATGACATTCCGTCAGTTCATGAGCGTGCTGGGCGCTTCGATCGCCGCGTTTTGCGCTGCTTTTCTAACGTCGATCGCCGGAGCGCTGCTTCTGTCGGAAATGGCCGGCATACCTTTTGGCCAAGCGCTTCTCGCCTATGCGCCCGGCGGACTTGAGGTCATGACACTGCTGGCGTTCATGCTCGATCTCGACCCGGCCTTTGTCGCTGCGCATCAGATTGTCCGCTTCACGAGCATGGTTCTCTTGCTGCCGCTGATAACCGTTCTTGTCCTGGGCAGGCGGCCGACCTGACGTTTCAAAGAAGCAAAGATTGAAATCGCAGCCTTGTCTGAAAAGAGTGTTCCAAGATTGCACGTCGCCCGACATGGCCAAGAAAAAAGGGCCGTTTTGCAACGGCCCTTTTGATTTGCGAAGCGATCAGTCTCAAGCAGCTGTGCGCAAACTGAGTTGCTCCAGCTGAAACTTGATATCGGCAATATGATCCAGCTTCAGCGGGAACTGAAGTGTGGTGCCTTGATCGTCCGTTACGGAGACCCGTGCCTGGACGGGCTCTTTCAGCCACTCCGTCTCAAACACGACGGGTGTTCCGGCCGGGCAATCGAGTTTGACGTCGATCAAGCAATTGGCTGAAGAGATGCGAACACATTTTGCGGTCATCTGGTTGTCGCCAACGCTCAGATTGGCAGCCCAGTCGACACTATAGATCCGATAGGTCTCGTCATCGGACCGGTTTCCGATCGCGCCGAGGAAAGTTTCGACCTCAGAGCCCAGAAGCACAGCTTCGTCATAGACAACGGAGCTTCCTCTTTTGACAAGAAGTGAGGAAGAGGCGCAGTTTTCAGCGTTGTCCCGCATGACCGATACGCTATCGCGCACCCTCATGGCATTGCTCGACACGGTTTCCATGCTCTGCGCAATTTCCGAAGTCGCGCTTTGCTGTTGCGAAACCGACGCCGCGATGCTGTTGGCAACTTCGCTGATTTCCTGAACAGTCTCGTAAATTTCGCTCATGTGCTGTTCGGCGCCCTGGGCAGTGCGCTGAACGGCACCAACCTGATTGCCGATTTCGCCTGTGGCGCGGGCGGTCTGTGCGGCGAGCTCCTTGACTTCGGAGGCAACCACCGCAAATCCCTTGCCCGCTTCACCTGCACGCGCCGCTTCAATCGTCGCATTCAGGGCCAGGAGGTTGGTCTGGTCAGCAATTTCGCGAATAAGATCAACAACGCTTGTGATCTGATCTGCTGCGCTGACGAGCTCGGCAAAATTCGAGCGGGTTTCTTCCGCCTTTCCGGACGCCTTCGTGGCGATTTCCGCCGAGTGGTCTGCGTTTCGCTGGATTTCCTGAATGGAGGAAATCAGTTCTTCGGCCGCGGAAGAAACGGTTGCGACCATTCCGGAAGTTTCCGAAGCATCCTGATCAAGTGTCAAAGCCTGAGACGTTGAATGATCTGCATTCTGGGTCAAGTCTTCGGCGGTCGTGGACATTTCGGTGGAGGATTCGGACATGCGTTTGAAGATGCCGCGGATGGTGTTGCCGAAGATGCCGACCATCTGGTCGAGCTCGTCCCTGCGCCGTTGCGAAGTTTCGCGATCTTTTTCCTGCTCTTCACGCATTCTGTGACGCTCAATCAGACCGTCCCGGAATACGATGACTGAACGGGTCATTTCTGCGACTTCGTCCTTGCCACGCGGTTCAGCAACAGGTGTGTCGAGCTTGTTTTCAGAAAGGTCATGCATGGTTCCCGAAAGCTGAACGATGGGGCGGCTGATCATGCGACCGAGAACAACGGCGGCTGAAAGGCCCAGCACCAGTCCAATCAACGTTCCTGCAATCGAAAACAGAATTGCGCTGGATGTCTGCGCGTGAACCAGGTCTTCGATCTTGTGTTCGGCCTCGACTGCAAAGTTTTTGATCATTTCCAGATCATCGGTGATGATCTTCGCCTCAGACAGCATGACGTCCGTTTCAAGACGTTTGATGTCCCGATCAAGTGTACGGTAGTCGCTCAGAGCAGCAACGTAGACTTCAATCTGTTGAACAGCGTCGTCGACGAGTGCCTTGTCTTCACCTTTCAGCGCCGCCATGGAGTCGCTGGTTAGATCTTTCTTCACACGCTCGATTTCTGCGAGGGCATAGTCCAGTTCGCTTTCATCGTGTGAATAGACATATCGGTTGGCATGATCGCGGGCGATCAGCAGGTGAACGGTGGCATCCGTGACGAGATCAAGTGTCTCGCTCGGGGTCCCGCTTGCGAGCTCGCCTTCCAGTTTGTGTTTGAAGACGGTCAAGATTTCCGACTGAAGCTTGTCTCCAGTTTTGTGGAGCTGTGTGTCCACGATAACGAGCTGCTGTTCACGCTCCTCGGCGAGTTTCTGAAAGTTTTCCCAATAGATCTCGATATGCTTTTTCGCATCCTTGAGGCGCTCAACCTCTTCCGGAACATGCAATTTCTTGAGCTTTTCCTCGATCAGTTGAGCGAGTTGCGAGTGTGCAGTGTCAACCCTGTCCAGGTTCTCATGTGTCGGATTGGTGACGTAATTTAACGCCGAGATTTCCATCTCTGAAAACCCTTGCGTGATGTCCGCGGCGGCAGCAAGCGCATTGCCATGCTCTGAGAATTCGGAGAATTCATGATCGAGCGTTTGGAACATCAAGGCGGACTTTCCACCGAGAAAGAGCATCACAACGAGTAATGCGCCGAAGGCAAGCAGAAGCTTCTGCGTAAGCCGCATATTGTAAAACCAGGCCACGATTACCCCTCCGAAAGCGTGGTTGAATGTCTAGATCAGCTCGAGGTGAGATCGCGCACTGTGTCGATCAGAACTTCGTTTGTGAAAGGCTTCTTCAGAACTGCGTCGGCCTGCGAAGACGGAAGATGAAGTGCTTCCTTTGCAGGAATGCCTGCGCCCCCGCCTGACATGGCGACCACTTTCGGCCCTGCCGGTGCAGACTTGAGCGCAAACACGACATCTGTGCCGTCTGTTGCGGGCATCATGATATCCGTGATCACGAGGTCGAATGTCCGGCTTGAAGCGATCTCGAGACCTTTTTGACCGTCCTCGGCCTCGACAACTTCATGCCCAGCTTTACGCAAGGTAGCCGCAATCGCGTGGCGAACCGGCTGCATATCGTCAATCAGCAGAATTTGACACACGGTATTCCCCTCCAAGTACTACCTAGAAACAACCTTACGTAATGTTGGGCAGATCTAAAGTAAACATACAACCATATCCACGTCCGTCTGGTTGTATTAAGCCCTCACTAAGATGAATTATTCCACCAATATTATTAATAATTTGCAAAGCGACAGGAAGGCCAAGTCCGGAACTATTTTTACTTAGACTTTTTGAGTAAAATGGTTTGAATATTTTATCCCTATCAGACTTTTCGATGCCTGGCCCATTATCGGAAATGGAAATCTGGAGTCTGGTGTTTTCAGTTTTCTTGAGTTCTATACGTATTATCCCTAGATGCTTTGTCGCTTGGGACGCGTTGGTGATGATATTGATTAATACTTGTGCAAACAGAGTTTCATTGATGGGTATAGCCAGATCTGCTGGAACGTTCCGAAAGTCGGACTGAATACTGACAGTTGTCGGCAACATGAGCTGCACCAGTGAGATTGTACGGACCAGCGCGTCAGGAAGCTGAGTCGAATCGGCACTGTCTTGAAATTCCCCGCGTGAGAGCCCGAGCAGATTGTTTGAGAGGTCTGCAGCCTGGTGCGCGCTATAACGTGCCATATCCAGGTCAGCCCTGATCGTGGGGTCGGGGATGTCAGGCAAATGAAGAGAAATCAGGCTCTCTATGGGATGCAGCAGATTGTTCAATTGATGGGCGAGTGCGCCTGACGCAGTCCCAAGCGTTTCTAGCCGGTTCTGTGTCTTTTCGCTTTCTTCTCTAAGTCGTTCCTGGGTGATGTCGCGCTGAATGCCCAAATAGGCGGAAAGTTGTTCGGATTTGTCGAAGATAGGTGCCATGCGCAACGCATTCAGGAATGGCTCCCCGTCTTTCCTGTAATTCAGCAGAACGATGTCGATTGGTTTCTGCTCTTCGATGGCCTTTCGAATTCTGGCAACGTCATCCCTGTTGGTATTCTCGCCCTGAAGAAACCTGCAGTTCCGTCCAAGTGCTTCGTCTGAGCCATAGCCGGTTGTCTGCGTAAATGCCGGGTTCACATAGGTGAGTGGCAGATCGGGCTGGGTTACATCTGAAACGCTGATGGTGTCTGGCGAACCTTCAAGGATCGACTTTAGGAGATCCGGGGCTCCTTTGATCAGGTGCCCCAGGGCTGCGTATCCGTCGTTGCTAGAGTCCGGCATATCCGTGTTGCCCCCGATGCACTGAAGAACTTGCAACGCAAAGGGTATTCACAGACTGGACAAAACGGAAGGCACTTGATGGTTCAAGTCCACGGTCTGGATTACGTCAGCACATAGTGCAAAGCTCCGAAACTGCCACGCCATTCCGCCACCCGCCCGGCCATTGCTTTCGGATCGTTTGATCGCAGAGCCTCGGCTATCAGGTGCGCCAGCTGCGGCATATGGGTATCGTCCATGCCCCAGCGCACCAGTTCGGGTGTGCCGATTCTCAGGCCGTTCATGTCACCGGCAACATTCGCGACAGGCAATCCGATGCCGCACGCCAGAAAGCCGGCCTTGCGAAGTTTCTTGGATGCAGTCTGCCCGCCACCAAAAGGAGCCGCCTCAAGTGCGAATTGATGTGACGCGGTAAAGCCATTGCCGGTCTTGAAGACCGGCATGCCTTCTTCGGCAAGCGCTGCGGCAAGCGCCTGCGCGGTGTCCGTCACTTTCCGGGCATAGGCAGTCCCGAATTCGCGCCAGTCCAGCAATGTAATCGCCAGCGCTGCAGACTTTGCCACGTCGAAATTGGCCGTCATGCCCGGGAACGCGATTGCATCAAGCCTCTGAGCCAGGTCCGCCTCGTTCGTGACGATCAGTCCACCGGCAGGGCCACCAAGGCTTTTGTAGGTGCTCATAGTCATGAGGTGAGCCCCTTCAGAAAGCGGATCGGCAAATACACCACCGGCAATCATTCCACATTGATGTGCTGCATCGAACAGGACCAGGGCACCGACTTCGTCTGCTATCTCCCGAATGTCCGCAACGGGATGTGGAAAGAGGTTCAGGCTCATCCCGATGGTAATGAGGTTCGGTTGCTTTTCCCGGGCAAGCTGCCTCAAACCGTCAATGTCGATTGTGTAGCCGTCTGCATCAACCGGGGCTGTATGAATTTCGAGACCGTAGAGACCGGCGCATCCCGGTTGGTGGTGGGTCACGTGGCCACCGACCGATGCCGGTGGAGCGATAATGACATCGCCCGGACGCGTGGTGGCCATGAAGGCGTAAAGATTGGCCATGGCCCCGGAAGCGACGCGGATTTCGGCATGGCTCGATCTGAAAACTTCGCAGGCCAGTGCGCTAGCCAGCACCTCTATCTCTTCTATTGCTTCAAGACCCATCTCATATTTGTCACCTGGATATCCAAGCGACGGCCTGGAACCGAGACCGCTTGCCAACAGAGCTTCGGCCCGTGGGTTCATGACATTGGTTGCAGGATTGAGATTGAAACAATCCTTTTCGTGGATTGTCCGGTTTTCGTCGGCCAAGTTTTCGATGCGTGAGACGATTTGCTGCGAAGTCAGTTTCCTGGAAGCGTCCGTGATCCCGTCGATCCGTGAAACGACTTCTTCGGGCAACCAGGGATGTGTGTCACGTGCACTCATGTCTCAACTCCAGTTTCTCGTCTCTATCAGATTGCATCGAGACCTTGCTTTTAAACAAACTAGATTTTAGAAATTTAAGGGCTAGAAAAAATAGGCCTTAGACTATGTCAGTTGCCCCTCCGGTGCCCCGGCTGCCGTCTCTCAACGCGTTGCGGGCGTTCGAAGCTTCCGCAAGGTTGGGCGGGTTCTCCCAGGCAGCACAAGAACTGAATGTGTTGCCGGGAGCCGTTGCGGCCCTGGTCAAGAAATTGGAAGAAGATATCGGGGCACCGCTTTTTGAGCGCCGTGCACGGGGCGTGCGTTTGACACCGCTTGGCGAAAGAGCACTACCCGGTTTTGTCGCCGTTTTTGACAGTCTGGGTCAGACCGTACGTGACCTTCGACGAGAAGCAGCGCCGCGTAAGGTTCACATCGCCGCATTGCCGGCGCTCGCGGAACTCTGGTTGGCACCCCGTCTCCCCGCGGTCCGGGCGAAGCACCCGGACATGGATATTTCCGTGACGGCTCTGGAGGTTCCGCCGAACCTCAAGCGTGTTCCGTTCGATTTATGCCTTTTTTATGCGGACGCGTCAGACCGTGGGGCAACTGTCATTTCGTCAGATGAGCTGCTGCCTGTGTGCACTCCGGAAATTGCCGCGACGCTTAAGTCACCCATGGATCTCGACAAAGTCACTTGCCTGACTGACAGCGCCTGGTCGGATGACTGGCGCATCTGGGCATCTCGTTCTGTAAACGGTTGGGAGTTTGTTCCCAAAGGCCCCGTCTATTCGCTCTACTCCCTCGCTGTTCAGGAAGCTCTCAGCGGTGCCGGCGTTCTGATGGCGCACAGGAGCTTGATTGAGGAACACTTGCGTTCAGGTGATCTGGTGGCTCCGTTTGCAATGTCGGTGCGCCTTGAGAGACCGATGAGCCTGTGGAGCCTTCCGGGAGGGCGAGGCAACAAGGCGGTCGACGATGTCACGCTGGAATTGAAGAGACTGGCAACGCTGAACGATTAAACAAGACCGAACGACGACAGCTGATCACGATTTGCCGCGAACTTTGCCCCCACGCCACAAAATGAACAGTCCCGAACCGACAATGATGCCGCAACCGATCAGCATTTGCGTATCGACTGTTTCTCCAAACCAGACAACACCCAGTAAGACACCGAATAAAAGCCTGGAATAGCGGAAGGGTGCGACCGTGGCGATTTCACCCGTCCGCATCGCCTTCATCAATGCCGTATAGGCAAAGATGCCGAAAAACACGGCGGCCAGAAGGGCGAAAATACTGTTAGGGGGAGGTGCGACAAATACCGGTTGTTCCCAAAGACCAAACAGGAGCCCCGCGATCAGTATGGTCACGAAGCCGTAAAACCCGAGCACATTTGTGCTGAGCGACGCAGGTGCAGCCCGGCTGGCCAGGTCACGTCCGGAAAAGCCGAGCATTCCAATGACAGCAAGAAGCGACAGGGGGGTAAACGATCCGCTGTCAGGTTTCAAAACGATAATGACGCCGACAAGGCCGACGAGAATGGCCGTCCAGCGGCGCCAGCCAACCTTCTCGCCGAAGAAAAGGGCTGCGCCCAACACCACAAAAATTGGCGTCGCCTGCAGAATGACGGTTGTGGCCGAGAGCGGAGTGAGGGCAAGAGCGAGAATATAAAACAATCGTCCGACAAGCTCAAAACCGAACCGCACCTGCATTACCGGCGATATGACTTCGCGCCTGAATACGTGCTCGCGATTAAAGGCCGCCAGCGCCCAGAAAGCCAATGCCCCGCCGAGGCCAAACAAGACAAGAATTTCGCTGACAGGAAGCTGAAGCGCAGCCTGCTTTACAAAAGCATCCTCCAGTGCGAACGCCGCCATGGCGGCGATCATCCAGAGGCTGCCGGCAAGATTCGGCGGCAAGGGCGTTCTGTTCTCGTGCATCGACGGCAAGAAGCATGTCCTGGTTTGGCGGTGTCGGCGGCACTTTAACCAGCACCGACGTGAGGAAGGGCAGTGACGAAGTAGCACAGCTTCCTGGTGCGCGCGCTGAAAATTCGTGTTTCAGGGACGAAAGTGGTCGGCAGTTCCTGATTGGAAAGAGGGCAAATTATTGCGCTTTGCGGGGCCCGGACCAGGAGCTGCGACATTGTGCCGGTCAGGTGCGACAACCTGCACTCAACCTTTTGTCTAGAGGGACTGTATGACCCCATTGATATGAATCAACGCGGCTCGGGAAAGTCGTGTGCATGGTCGTGCCATCGTTGGCACCTTGTATGGATTCTAAGGACTGGGGCGCTGAAATGGCACAAAATAAGGCCAAAATGATCTCGCTCGAGGAAGGCGGTTTTGCGATCTTCCTCGTGGTGCTTGCTTTTGTCTGCTTGATCGTAGCGGGCAAGACATTTGATCAGGTCATGGCATTTCACGCTGGCATCGGCACTTTGTTTGCCGCTGTGGGCGTGTTTTTTATCTTCAAGAACTACTTCGACGACGGCGGGGAACCGATCCCGGCTGAAATCGACGGAAAACCGAACTACAACATGGGACCGGTCAAATTCGGGACCATCGCAGCAATGTTCTGGGGACTGGCCGGCTTTACGGTCGGGCTCGTGATCGCGTTGCAGCTGGCATGGCCAGCGCTGAATTTCGACCTTCCCTGGACCAATTTCGGGCGCTTGCGTCCCTTGCACACCTCAGCCGTGATTTTCGCCTTTGGCGGCAACGTGCTGCTGGCCACGTCAATGTATGTGGTGCAAAGGACCAGCCGGGCTCGCATGCCGGGCAGGATCCTGCCCTGGTTCGTTATTCTCGGCTACAACGCTTTCATCGTTATTGCCGGCACTGGATACCTTCTGGGCGTGACCCAGAGTAAGGAATATGCGGAACCGGAATGGTATGCCGATCTGTGGCTGACCATTGTCTGGGTCTTCTATCTGTTCCTGTTCCTCGGCACGCTCTGGAAGCGCAAAGAGCCGCATATCTATGTGGCCAACTGGTTCTATCTGGCGTTCATCGTCACGATTGCCATGCTTCACATCACCAACAACCTGACGATACCGGTGTCGATCTATTCGACAAAGTCCTACATCGTCTGGTCGGGTGTACAGGATGCAATGGTTCAATGGTGGTACGGCCACAACGCGGTCGGGTTCTTCCTGACAGCCGGCTTCCTGGCCATCATGTACTACTTCATTCCGAAGCAGGCTGACCGGCCGGTCTATTCTTACCGCCTGTCGATCGTCCACTTCTGGGCGCTGATCTTCCTCTACATCTGGGCTGGTCCGCACCACCTGCACTACACGGCTCTGCCGCAATGGGCATCGACCCTGGGTGCAACCTTCTCCATCATCCTGTGGATGCCGTCCTGGGGTGGCATGATCAACGGTCTGATGACCCTGTCGGGTGCCTGGGACAAGCTGAGAACCGATCCGGTTCTGCGTATGATGGTTGTCTCGGTTGCATTCTACGGCATGTCGACCTTTGAAGGTCCGTTGATGAGCCTGCGCTCGGTCAATTCACTGTCGCATTACACCGACTGGACCATTGGCCACGTGCATTCCGGTGCTCTCGGCTGGGTGGGTTACATCTCCTTCGGCGCGATTTACTGCCTCGTTCCCTGGCTGTGGAACAAGAAGCAGCTCTATTCGCTGAAGCTGGTGAACTGGCACTTCTGGCTGTCGACGCTCGGTATCGTTCTCTACATCACCGCGATGTGGGTGTCCGGTATCATGCAGGGCCTGATGTGGCGGGCATATGACAGCCTCGGCTTCCTTGAATACTCGTTCGTGGAAACCGTGGAAGCAATGCATCCGTTCTACATCATCCGTGCTCTCGGTGGTGCGCTGTTCGTGCTCGGCGCCGTGATCATGGCCTACAATCTCTGGATGACCGTCCGTCATGGCGAGGCTGAAGAAGCCGACGCTGCGCCGGCTGGCTCCCTGGCTCCGGCCGAATAAGGGAGGGACAAAAATGTCTGCATGGAAAAAACACGAAGTCTTTGAGAAGAACTCCTTTGTTCTGCTGATTGGCATTCTGGTGGCGGTCGCCATCGGCGGTCTGGTCGAGATTGCACCGCTCTTCTACCTGAAGAGCACAATCGAGAAGACAGTCGGAATGCGGCCCTATACGCCGCTCGAGCTCAAGGGGCGCGACATCTATATCCGTGAAGGGTGTTACCTTTGCCACTCGCAGATGGTGCGCCCGATGCGGGATGAAATGGAGCGCTACGGTCATTTCTCGCTGGCGGCGGAGTCAATGTATGACCATCCGTTCCAGTGGGGGTCCAAACGCACAGGCCCTGACCTTGCCCGCGTTGGCGGCAAGTATTCCGACGCCTGGCACACGGAGCACCTGATCAACCCACGGTCTCTGGTTCCTGCGTCAATCATGCCCGGCTACCCGTTCCTGGCGGAAAACAAGCTGGACACGCGTGACACTCAATCGGCCCTGACGGTCAACAGCATCGTTGGTGTGCCTTACACCGAAGAGCAGATTGAGAACGCAGCCAGCGATCTGATGGGACAGGCTCGGCCGGACACGGATGCAGCTTACGCATTCGAGGAGCGTTGGCCGACGGCTCAGATCCGCGACTTCGATGGCAATCCCGACGCCGTCACCGAGATGGACGCTCTCGTCGCCTATCTCCAGGTGCTCGGCACGATGGTGGACTTCTCCATCTACGACAACAAGGCAAACTCGAGGTAAGGGCGATGAACGAAACGTATACCGCTTTCGCAGGCTTCGCGCAGACCTGGGGCCTACTCTACTTCATGATCCTGTTTGGCATCGTCCTGGCCTATGCGTTGTGGCCAAAGAACCGCAAAAAGTTCGACGATGCAGCTCAGATCCCGTTTCGGGAGGATTGATTGATGGCTGACGCACACAACAAGGAAGTCGACCAGGTTTCCGGGGTCGAGACCACCGGCCACGAGTGGGATGGCCTGAAAGAACTGAACAATCCCTTGCCGAGATGGTGGCTGTATCTCTTTTACGTCACCATCGCCTGGGCGGTTGTTTACTGGATCCTCTATCCGGCTTGGCCGTTGGTATCCAGCTACACGAAAGGTGTCCTCGGCGCTAACCAGCGCATGGAAGCGATCGCCGCTTATGATCAAGGTATTGCCGATCGGTCCGAGTTTGCCGACAAGATTGTCGCCACCTCGCTACAGGACATTTCGGCTGATCAGGAGATGCTGCAATTTGCGTTGGCAAACGGTCAGGCTGCCTTCGGCGACAACTGTGCACCTTGCCACGGCAGTGGCGGTACCGGTGCTGAGGGCTATCCGAACCTTCAGGATGATACCTGGCTTTGGGGCGGTACGCTGGATGACATCCACACCACCTTGCTCCATGGCATCCGGACCACCAACGACGACACCCGCTTCGGTGACATGCCGGCCTACGGTCGCGACGAACTTCTGAGCAAGGACGAGATCAATCAGGTCTCGAACTTCGTTGCGTCCAAAGCCGGACTTGATACGGACGACGGTGTTGATCTGGCCGCTGGGCAGACACTCTACGAAGACAATTGCGCAGCGTGTCATGGCGACAACCTGGAAGGAATTCAGGAAGTCGGTGCACCGAGCTTGATGTCGGCCAATTACCTTTATGGCAAATCGCTTGATGCCATCAAGGCGCAGGTCACGAACCCAAGGAACGGCGTGATGCCGGCATGGTCGGATCGTCTCGATCCGGCGACCATCAAGTCGTTGACCGTTTACGTCCACTCCTTCGGTGGTGGTCAGTAAATCCGTCAGGCCGGACCTGTAATTCACAGGACTGATGCGACAAAAACGCCAGAAGGCCTGAATGATTTGATCCGGCGCAAAGTGTGACGCTTTGCGCCGGTTTATTTTGAGATCCGGATGCTAAAGATCATGAGCATCTGAAAGTTCAGATCCTATTGGGGCAGGATCGCGTTTAAGAGGACGGGCGGCATGTCTACGGACACCGAAACGCATGAAGGCTCGCAATCCGAAGAATGGTTTGCGTCAGCCAAAAAGATCTATCCCATGGCGACCCACGGTCTGTTTCGCAGAATCAAGTGGGCTCTGCTTTTCATTACTCTGGGCATCTACTACTTCCTGCCTTTCATTCGTTATGACAGGGGGCCGAACGCACCCGGCCAGGCTGTCCTGGTCGATATGGAGCATCGGCGGGCCTACTTTTTCTTCATCGAGATCTGGCCGCAGGAAGTCTACTACCTCACGGGCCTGCTCATCATCGCTGCAGTGACCCTGTTCTTGATGAACGCTGTTGCAGGCCGGATCTGGTGCGGCTATCTGTGTCCTCAGACGGTCTGGACGGATCTGTTCCTGTGGGTTGAGCGAAAGGTAGAGGGCGACCGGCGTGAGCGGATCGCGCTCGACAAACAGCCCTGGACCGCCGGAAAGGTTGGCAAAAGGGCTACAAAACATTTCTTCTGGCTGATGATCGCCTGGTGGACGGGTGGAGCCTGGGTTCTTTACTTCAACGATGCCCCGACGCTGGTCTGGCAGTTGCTGACGTTCCAGGCACCCATGATCGCCTATATCTGGATCGGGATCCTGACCACCACAACCTATCTGTTGGCAGGTTTTATGCGGGAACAGGTGTGCATTTATATGTGCCCCTGGCCACGTATTCAGGCTGCACTGACCGATGAAAAAGCGCTCAACGTTACCTATCGCTGGGACCGCGGTGAACCGCGCGGGTCCCTGAAGCAAAACAAGAAATTGGTTGATCAGGGGCTTCCGGCAGGTGATTGCATCGACTGCTACCAGTGTTTTCAGGTCTGCCCGACCGGGGTCGATATTCGCAAAGGCATGCAGCTAGATTGCATTCAGTGCGGTCTCTGTATCGACGCGTGCGACAACATCATGACGAAGATCGGAAAGCCTACGGGCCTGATCGCTTATGATACTGACGAAAACATTGAACGCCGGATCGAAGGCAAGGAGCCGGTCTACGAGATTGTCCGGGTCCGGACGGTTATTTACGCAGCAGTCATAGCACTGGTTGGCGCAATCATGCTGTTCGTGCTGCTCAACCGTGATTTTGCCGATATCAGCGTTCTGCACGACAGAAATCCGATCTTTGTGGAACAGTCCGACGGATCTGTGCGCAATGGTTATACGGTTCGTCTTTCGAACAAACGCCGCCACGAGCGCCACTTCATGCTTCATGTGGAGGGCATGCCGCCCGAAACGCTTGTTGAGGCTGTAGGTGTCGACGAAACCTTTGCCGGCCGGCCCTTCATCGAAGTTGGTCCGGACACCACACGGGAAGTTCGGATATTGGTGACATCGCCACCCTCTGAGGACATGCCTCATTCGACACCTGTCGTCTTTCGGATCACGGAAAGCGTGATGGGTGAGGTTGTGACCGCCAAAGACACGTTCAAAGCCCCGGGAAATCCTTGAGGAGATAATGATGACCATGGTTCAGTCGAACATGAAGGATCCAAAGGCCATCACCGGCAAAACGGTGCTGGCTTGGTTGATAGGATTTTTTGGCGTTATTTTCACGGCCAATGCGATCTTTCTTTACCTCGCTTTCGGTTCATTCCCGGGGGTGGTCGTAGAAAGTTCCTATGAGGCCGGACAGGCCTACAATCGGGAAATTGCGGCTGCAAAGGCCCAGGAAGAATTGCGCTGGCAGGTGACCAACGAAGTTACGCGGACGACAGGTGCAGGTGCCAAGGTTCAGGTTACGGCGTTGGATGCGAAGGGCACGCCTCTTTATGGTGTGGATGTCAAAGCCGCGTTGCGGCGACCGGCTCAAGGGGAGGGGGATGTGGAACTCTTCCTGAATGCAGATGGCGGCGGCAGGTATACGGCAGACGTTTCTGACCTGCCCGCGGGCAACTGGAACCTGGTGTTGGTAATCGAGCAGGACGGTAAGCGGATGTTCAAATCCGAAAACCGGATTTTCCTGACGGATTGAGGCGACGGTTTTGACGGTTCATCAGCGCGATTGGCAGGCCTTTGTCACCCCGGGAAAGGACGGCGCGGTTCATATGGACCTCGCCGTCGACGGCATCACCTGTGCTGCCTGCATGGGCGAAATTGAGCGCGGTCTGCATCGTCTTCCCGGAATTCGCAATGCGCGGGTCAACCTGACCAGCCAGCGTCTCGCGGTCGATTGGGTTCAGGATGAAACCGGAGCCGATGAGATAGTCGCCGAGTTGGAGCGCCTCGGCTATGCGGCGCATCCCTTCGATCCGGCAAGTCAACGCGAACGCCAGGACAAAACCGGCAAGCAGTTGTTGCGTTGCCTGGCGGTCGCGGGCTTCGCCGGCATGAACATCATGCTGCTGTCCGTTTCCGTCTGGTCCGGAAACGCAACTGACATAACCCCGGAAACGCGCGATTTTTTCCACTGGTTGTCAGCATTGATTGCCTTGCCGACCGTTGCCTATTCGGGCCGTCCATTTGTGACAAGCGCGTTCAAGGCGCTCGCTGCCGGGCGGTTGAATATGGACGTGCCAATAGTGATCGGTGTTTTTCTTGCGGTTGCGCTTTCAGTCGTGCAAACGATCCAGCATCATCATCATGCCTATTTTGAATCTGCGGTGATGTTGCTCTTCTTCTTGTTGATCGGTCGTTATCTCGACCACAACATGCGCGGGCGCACGCGGTCCTTCGCTGAGAACATCGCTGCATTGAAGGCTGAAGTCGCAGCCCGGATCAATCCGGATGGCACCGTCCGCGAGGTTCCGCTTTCCAAGATCGAGACTGGTGACCTGGTCATGGTCTCCGGCGGTGAACGTGTCCCTGTCGACGGAGTTGTGGAAACGGGCGCTTCGGAAATCGACCAGAGCCTCGTGACGGGGGAAAGCGTACTTGTTCCCGTAAATCCCGGGCAGCGTGTTTA